>JBBEEC010000054.1:0-17426 GCA_040880975.1 Bacteroidota bacterium
GTAGATTTCCTCTTCAATTCATTAGTTGTCAACCCCAGTGGCTCATAAAACTCCCTTAAATCCGGACCAGATCGCTCGCATAAAAGACCGCGTTCTTCGGGTCCTGAAGACATCCAGAAGCCGTCTTGCAACCCTGAGCCGATCGATCGTTCAACGATTGCGAAAAACCCGACTGCCGGAATCCGTCTCCGCTCCGGCGCTGAAAGTTCGTTTGAAGAAGTTGTATTGCTCCGTGCGTGACCGCCTCATGCACACATGGGGTTTTGGCGTTGATCTAACCCTTGGCCTGAAGATCCGCTGGAAGCTTATTCTGATTGTCGGAATTTCGATCGTTGCGGTCACGTTCATCGTCAGCACGGTCGCTGTGAACCGTCAGGAAGAGGAGCTTCGGTCGATGACGGCCATCCTTGGCATGAACCTTGTCCAGAGTCTCGGAAACGTTGCAAAAGACAATCTCCTCCTCGAGTCCTTTCCCCCTATCCAGGATTACGTCAATAACCTTTCGACGCATTCGTTCCCCGGGCTCGAGTACTTTTTTGTGATGGACCGGAACGGCCGCATGGTGGCCCATTCCCGGGCAAATCAAATCAACCTCCTCCTTCCTCCGGAGGAATTCGATCTCATCACCAGTACGGACTCTGCGATCGTTCTCGAATCCGACACCGAGCTTCGATTTGTTCAATCCGTGCGCGTGCAACGGGGCGGAGTGCGATATATCCTCGGCGGTACATCGGCGTCTTTTACCAAGGGTGCCATGTACGCACGCATTGCCGAAATGCGTGAACGTATTTTGGTTACCGGCCTTCTTGTTTCACTCATCGCCATCTCCATCGTGTACCTTTTCTCAACAAAAATCGTGGGCGTGATTGTCATTCTTTCGGAGGCAGCACGGCGTGTCGGCGAAGGGGACCTCAAAGTCGCAGTGGTCACGCGGGTGAAGGACGAACTTGGGCTTCTCGCGAAAGAATTCAACATGATGGTCGTCCAGATTCGCGAGAAAACTCAAATGCAGAAGTTCGTCTCCCGCGCCGCGGTACAGATGCTCTCAGAACACAAAGAAGCGACGCTGGGCGGAACGCGGCGCGTTATCACCGCTATGTTCACGGATATCCGGAATTTCACATCTGTTTCCGAAACCCAGTGGCCGGAAGAGGTTGTCGTCACGCTGAACACGTACCTTGATATTCAGACGAAGCTCATTCATGAGAGCGGCGGCGTCGTTGACAAGTTCCTCGGCGACGGGATCATGGCTTTTTTCACCGGCAATGACATGGTGGCGAATTCGCTAAAGGCCGCCACCAGGATTCAGCAGGAAGTGGATGCGATGAACAAACGGCGCAAGAAAAACAACGAGATTGTTTTGGAGATCGGCATCGGCATCGCGACGGGTGTGGCGGTCATGGGAAGCATCGGTTCTGCCGACCGGATGGATTACACCGCCATCGGGGATACGGTGAATCTTGCGGCCCGGCTCTGCGGCGTGGCAGGGCCGAACGAAATTCTCGTATCGGAAACTGTTGTCACACGGATGAACGGAAAGATCAAAGCGGTTTCCACGGGGAAAATTCCCATCAAAGGAAAAGCGGAGCGGGTCGCCGTGTTTCAGATTCCGTTTAACATCGAAAAGGCATGATTCGCCCGCTCTTTCTCGCACTTCTCTTCGTCGCGGCGGGATCTTTCGCTTCCGCCCAAACCTCAGGCGCTTTCGATCATGCCCTCGGCGGCTCTTCTGTTATGTGGCTGCCACGCACGGGCGCCCTTTTCCTCAATCCCGCAGAACTCGGTCAGATCCGCCAGGGCTCCTTCGCTTTCAACGCCCGCAGACTTTCCACGCTCTCGTCCTTCAGCGGCGCTTATTTTGTCCCCTTCGTTGGAACTTTTGCCGCCGGATTTGCCGCTTACGGCCCGATCAATCAATACAGTTTCGGCTACGGAATCGCCTGGGGTGATATCATGTTCGGAACGGGGTTCAGCGGATTTCGAAATGCGGAAGAGAGTTTCGGGTTTTCATTGGGCGGATCATGGCATATGACCGGACAGGTGACGAATTCCGGATCGCATATCGGGTTCAGCGTGATCAATGTTTCGGACAAGACCGCTTCTCCTTTCTTTTCGGTCAATGTTGGTGCAGGGTATTGGGTTTCTCAGGATCTCCTGCGCGTCCAGACCGCATTTCGCCGCACCGGAGTGATCAGCGAAGGACTTGCGGGAATTGAAGTGCTTGCTGCCCAGGGGTTCGGATTACAAGTCGGCACACGGGCGTTCAAGGAAATCGTTGGGGGATTTCGGTATCAGGAGACCTACGGGTCGCTGGAACTGTCGGCCGGAAAATCAGGGCTGGTTGTTTCGATCAATACCTCGCTCTCGGAACCGGCCGCTGAGGCGCGTGACCGCAATAATGGACTCGGGCTTCAGGCGCTCAATGAAAGCCGCTACTCCGACGCCCAGCGGTACTTTGCACTCGCCCATCAGTTTGATCCATTGTTTGCCTCCGCAAAGGCTGCGGCGGATTCTGCAGGAACGGCGTTGGTCTCTGAACGCGAACTCCTGGAAGCCAAGGCAGAAATCCATTATGGAGACAAAGACTACATCGAAGCCAGCCGTTTGTATGCCCGAATCCTTCAAATCGATCCCGAAAATGAAGTTGCGAGGGAAAAATTCAGGGAAATGCAGCTCCAGTTGAAGTCGTATTTTGATCAGCTCATTGTGACCGGAGATAGTCTCCGGGCCCGACGGGAAATCGACCGCGCCCGGCGAAACTACCAGCAGGCTCTTGATCTCGACCCGGGTAACGATTCGATCACGGCGAGGATTGTCGGACTCAGGGATCTTGCCCAGGAAAACATCCGGTTAATGCTGAACCGCGCAACGGCGTACTTCGACCGCAATCAGCTTGGTGAGGCGGAACGTGAATACGAGCGGGTGTTGGCAGCCGAGCCGCGAAATACGCGGGCCCGGCTGGGGATCGCCGCCATCAAGACCAAGCGAACAGACGAATTGCTGGATAGGGGCAAGAATCTGTCCACCAGCAATAATCACCTGGAAGCTTTGCGAATTTTTCTTCAGGTAGCAGAAAACATTCCCCAACACCGTGAAGCGAGTGAGCTCATCGACCAGACCCGGCAGATTCTCAAACCCGAGGTCGAGACCTTCTTCCGCTTGGGACTGCAATTGTATACAAAAGAAGACTATAAAGGCGCAATTGAAGAATGGGACAAAGGCCTCCTGATTGATCCGAACCACCAGGGCACCGTGGAATACCGCAAGCGGGCCGATGAGAAATTGAAGGCGCTTGAGCGGCTTAAATAGTGAAGGGTAAAGGGTGAAGGGTGAAGAGTGAAATGTAAGACGTGAAAGGAGAATGTCAGAGTGAAAATTGGAATTCTCGGAACCGGCGTTGTCGGTCAAACCATCGCCGCGAAACTTGCGGATCTTGGATATGAAGTAACGATCGGCACACGGGACGTTGCGAAAACCAAGGCAACCACGGAACGAACTCCCATGGGCCCTGCGTTCGGCGAATGGCACAAAGGCCATCAAAACATTAAACTGGGAACATTTGCCGAGGCGGCAAAGTTTGGCGAAAGGGTGTTCCTCTGTACAAACGGCGCCGGAACTCTCGACGCAATCAAACTGGCCGGACCCGAGAACTTCAACGGAAAAACCGTTGCGGACATCTCCAACCCCCTGGATTTTTCTAAAGGAATGCCACCCACGCTCCTTCCCCGGTTTGCCAATACGAATTCGTTGGGAGAAGATGTCCAGAAGGCCCTCCCCGGTGCTCATGTCGTCAAGACCCTCAACATCGTGAATTGTGAAGTGATGGTGAATGCGAAAAAAACAGGCGGGGATCCGACGATGTTCGTCGCCGGAAATGATGCGAAGGCAAAGGACCACGTCAAAGAGATCCTTAACCAATTTGGATGGTCCGATATTGTGGATCTCGGCGATATGACGGCTGCTCGCGGAATGGAAATGCTCGTCATACTCTGGGTAAGGACCTGGGGCGCCATTCAAAACGGCTATTTTGGCTTCAAGATCGTGCGTTAATCATCAGGTCTTCAAGTCTTACCAAAACAGTCCCCCATCCCGGCTCCGGCCGGGATTTTTTTTGCCCCACGGACGGGAACCTGGCACAAACCCGTGCGTCTAATCCAAAAAGCAAAATCATTACTCTTGGAGGATCTATGAAGCAAACGCTACTGGTTGGAATGATGGCGATAACGATGTTGCCCGTTTACGCGGGATTTACAGAAGAACCGCCCCAGGATAAAACCCGATCGAAACGCGGCTGGCTTGGTGTCTCGATCCAGGACGTATCAAAGAGTCTTGCCGAGGAGTATGATCTCAAGACGGAAGATGGGGCCTATATTTCGGATGTGCAGGATGAAAGCCCTGCCGATTCAGTGGGATTGAAAAAAGGCGATGTGATCATCGAGTTTGGCGGACGGAAGATCTATGATGCCGATGATCTGGCGAAATCGGTGGGAAGGACCGAACCCGGAACGCGGTCGACCGTCGTTATACTCCGAAATGGAGAAAGAAAGACGTTCACCCTGGCCGTGGGAAAACTCCCGCGCCGATCAAGTTTCGCGTGGTCCATGGGTGACGGAAAGCGATTCCGGATGTTTCACGGGGGAACCGGCATGCTGGGCATGGGCACGATTTCCTTAAGCGAACAGCTTGCGAAGTACTTCGGCGCCCCGAATGATGAAGGAGTGTTGGTGGAGATGGTCAAGAAAGGAAGTCCTGCTGAGAAGGCGGGAATTATGGCCGGAGACGTCATTCTGAAGATCGGAACCCGCACCATCGAAGATATGGGTGACATGTGGAAAGCCCTCGAAAAGTATGACGAGGGAGACAAGGTCGATGTGGAAATCCTCCGGAAAGGTGCAAAGAAAACGGTGAAAGTCGAAGTGGAGGAAATGGAAGACGGCCCATGGGGCGCGATTCCCATGGTACCTCCCGTTCCGAATATCCATGTCTTCCCCCGTCACCCTAGTACAGATTTTGAATTCGATTTCGATACAGAGGTTGCTCCTCAATTGAAGAGTCTCGAACGGAAGATCCGGAATCTCCATCCGAAACTCGAAGAACGCATCGAGCGAAAGATCCGCACTGCCCTCCGCATCACAACAGTTTGATACAAGCTGCCTCCTTCACATGAAGCCCCGGCCGCTGTTTGCCGGGGTTTTGTGTTTTAGAGGGGACAACGTCCGATGGAATCCACTCGGAGTATCCACGTAGTGGATTCCATCGGGCACGCGCCCTCTCCATCATCCAACTTCCATCTTATTCCTTCCTTCCGTACCTTCTCGCTTGATGAATAAACCACTCAAAGCCCTCCTCTTTCCCATCCTCGCAATTCTCGCTGTTGCCCTTCCGCTCATCACGAGCTACGACATTCGCGAATGGGCCACAGAGACATTCCTCCCCAGCCATGTTCGTAACGCAGAACCCTCCCCTCCTTTCTCTCCTCTCCCGATCACCGGCCCGGCGTTGCGATTCATCGTCGTCGGTGATGTCGGTACGGGCGGACGAGGACAGCGGCATGTGGCCGATGCCATGGCGCAGGTGGCCGGATCCGACTCGACTTCTTTTGTCATTCTCCTTGGCGACAATTTCTATGAACGCGGAGTGAGATCCGTTACCGACCCGCAATGGGTGGAAAAATTCGAATCCGTTTATGACCACGCTTCTCTCCAAATCCCGTTCCTCGCCGTTCTCGGCAACCATGACTATGACGGGAATCCGCAGGCACAAGTGGATTACACGGCAATCAGTGATCGATGGGTGATGCCTTCCAGATTCTTCTCCAAATTGTTCACGGTGGATGATTCGACAGACGTCGCATTATTTCTTCTTGATACGAATCCGATGGCGGATTTGAGCTACAAGGACATTGACGAGGGCAGGGACTCCGCAACCTACCGGCCGCAACTTCGGTGGCTGGAATCTGAATTATCGCGGAATAAGGCTCGCTGGACAATCGTCGCAGGCCATAACACGATTTACTCAAACGGAGAACACGGCAACAACCCCCGGCTTGGATCCCTGCTGGAACCTCTGTTTATTCGCTATGGCGTTGACGTCTACCTTGCCGGCCATGATCACGACCTTCAGCTCCTTGAGCCGGTGCAAGGCGTTCATTACATTGTCAGCGGGGCGGGTGGAAAGGACCGGAGCGTGGATTGGAAAGACAATACCATATTCGCCGCGACAAAACTCGGGTTCACGCGCTTGACGGCGACGCATGCTGGCATTGCGGCGGAGTTTTTTAACCGCGAGGGCGTACTCTCCTATGGACATTCCATGTCCAAGCACACCCCTTGACCGCCTGACGAAATGACTCCACGCGCGGATGAGCACATCCGATCAACAGGGCTCCTCGCCTGCTTCACAATAATCGCATTTGCTTCCAACTCCGTTTTGTGCCGGCTCGCGCTTCAGCCGAATCTCATCGATCCCGGCTCGTTCACGCTCGTCCGGCTCCTGAGCGGAGCGGCCGTCCTCGTCGCGCTGGTAAACATTCGAAACAGCGGAACCTGGCGCAGTCCGCACTGGCTCGCCGCACTCGCCCTCTTTGCCTACGCAGCTCCGTTTTCCTTCGCCTACGTTCGGATCCCCGTCGGCATTGGAGCGATCATCCTCTTTCCGGCCGTTCAGCTGACAATGATCGGATGGGACCTCCTCCACGGCAAGAAACTGCATGCCAAGGAATGGGCCGGGCTTGGGCTGGCGTTAGGCGGACTTGCGATCCTGACGCTTCCCGGCGCAGCAGCTCCGGATCCGCTTGGTGCTTTGCTCATGGCAATCGCGGGAGTCTCCTGGGGCGCTTATTCGATCATTGGCCGCGGGAGCAGGAACGCAGTTGCAAACACCACGAGCAATTTTGCGTTTGCCTCCCTCTTCGCCATTCCGCTTGTTGGCTTTGCTCCCTCCGCTACCCACTGGACGGCCGACGGGCTCTTGCTGGCGACCGCGTCGGGCGGACTGGCCTCAGGGATCGGGTATGTCACCTGGTATGCGATCCTTCCCCGGATCACATCCACGCAAGCCGGCATCCTTCAGCTTCTTGTTCCGATTCTTGCTACATTGGCGGGAATCGTGTTTCTCGATGAGCCGTTCACAACCCGGCTCGCTATCGCGGCGATCACGATCATTTCGGGAGTGGCTTTGGCAGTTGTTATGCCCACTTTTCGGGGAAAAAGGACTTAGCTGTTGTATCAAAGAGAAGAAAATCGCACCTGCCCGCCCGTACGACATGGTCGGGCGGGCCCGACTGTATTTGCACTCATTACGGTCAGGCGGGGAGGCGCAGAGGACGCGGAGAATCGCGGAGCCAAAAACCCAACACTATTGCTCTACACTCTGCGTCCCTCTGCGAGCTCTGCGTCTCTGCGTTGATCTTTTTCCATAGACCCTACGTATTTGAACAGCAAACCAATAACCACCATCCTAGCCCAATGAAAAAACTCCTCATCCTTCTTCTTTTTTTCGTTCCCCATTTTCTGCAGGCACAGCGAAGCTTCGGCGTTCGCGCAACGGAATCCGGCGGGCCGCTCATGCCCGAACAGGCGATGTATGACGTCACCTTTTACGACCTCGACCTGACGGTGAATCCCTCGGATTCCAGTATTGGCGGAGCGGTGGCCGTCTATGCCACCATCGTCCACCCCACAGAATGGCTCGTACTTGATCTGGATACGGTGTTTACCGTTGCGGCGACTTTGGGCGGAACGGTTGCCGGCGAGGCGCGCGTACTCCCGTTTGAACGACGGGGCTGGAAACTCTGGGTCTCGCTTGGGCAGACCTATCAGCCGGGCGAGCGCGTCCGGGTTCAGGTGAGATACAGCGGCAGACCGAGAATCGCAGCGCGGCCTCCCTGGGTCGGCGGATTTACATGGGCCCGCACGCCGTCGGGCCAGCCCTGGATCAGCCTGTCGTGCCAGAATGACGGGGCGGATATCTGGTGGCCATGCAAGGATCACCCGGGCGATCGCGCCGATTCCGTAGCATTGCACATCACCGTGCCTGCCTCCCTGGTTTGCGCTTCGAACGGAAAACTCCTCGACGTGCGAAGCAATCCGAACGGTACGAGCACCTATAACTGGCTGGTTTCGACTCCGATCAACAACTATTGCGTCAACATCACCATCGCCCCATTTCGAACGGTCGATACGCTCTACACGAGTATCACCGGCGAGCAATTTCCGTTTTCCTTCTGGGTGATTCCGGAAGACTACGAGCGCGGCGTGAAGCACATGCCCCTGTTCATGAAAGACATGCGATTCTTCGAGGAGCGCCTCGGCCCCTATCCTTTCCGGGCCGACAAATACGGCGTAGTGCACACTCCCTACCTCGGCATGGAACATCAAACGCTCATCGCCTACGGCAATGAATTCCGCATCAACGAATACGGCTACGACTGGCTGCATTTCCATGAACTGGCGCACGAATGGTGGGCGAATCTTGTCAGTAATGCGGACTGGAAGGACTTTTGGATCCACGAGGGATTTGCGACCTACATGGAGGCGCTCTTCCGGGAATCTCTGGCCGGGGACACGGCATACCACAATTTCATGGCCGGAATTCAGACCCGTATCGCAAACCAAAAATCTGTGGCACCGCGGACTCCCAGCACATCAACGGAGATTTACTTCTTCCCTCCGGATTTCACGCGCAGTGATACCGACGTGTATTTCAAGGGCGCCTGGGTCCTTCACTCCATGCGATACCTCATCGGTGCGCAAGCAATGAACAGGTTCCTGCGCTTGATGGCCTATCCCGATCCCTCGCTCGAAACCGTTACCGACGGTTCTCATTGCCGCTACGTCACGACAGAGGATGCCCTTCGAACCGCTGAGCGTGTATCAGGATTGGACTTCGATTGGTTCTTTGACGTCTATCTCCATCAGCCATTCCTTCCGAAACTCATCACCGAAATGAAAGGCGATGATCTCGTCCTGAAATGGAATGTCCCTGAGAATCTTCCCTTCCCCATGCCCGTCGATGTGCTGTTGGGAAACAAGAAAGTGCGGGTAGCGATGAAGAATGGCGAGGGAAGGGTCCGCGTTCCGCGGAATGTTACTCCGGTTGTGGATCCGGAAAAATGGATATTGAGAGAGTAGAACATTCGAATATCTCAGCATAAAACAATATCACAACAGCAAATTCTAAAGGGTCACCTCTTCGATATTTGGATTTAGATTCTGTTTTGAATTTTGGATTTTATATTTCGTGCTTAACTCCCGTTTTCGTTTCCACATCTTTTTATGTACCTTTAACCATTGGATAAACAAACCATCATCCGGCTAATCGAGGAAGTCCTCAAGGAAACCAATGCACACACCTGCTGCAAAGACGGCGTGTGCTCGGACAACCTCTGCGTCGTGCACAACAAAGAAGGTGTGCAGAATGTTGTGCGCAGCGGTGCGGATAGAATCTCCGCGGGCGTCGGGGTTGGCGGACAGCAGTTCGACAAAGCCATCGCCGGAATGATCGACCATACACTCTTGAAGCCTGAAGCGACAGTGAAGCAGATCGAGCAACTGTGCGCCGAAGCAAAACAGTACGGATTCGCCAGCGTGTGCATCAATCCTTCGTACGTGAAACTCTGCGCAAAACTCTTGCGTGATACTGCTGTGAAGGTATGCACGGTGATCGGATTCCCCCTCGGCGCCACATCGACCGAGGCCAAGGCCTTCGAGGCCGAGAGGGCCATTCAGGATGGCGCCCGCGAGATCGACATGGTCATCAATGTTGGCATGCTGAAATCCGCAGAGTACAAATACGTCGAGAATGATATCGCCTCCGTCGTTCGGGTGGTGAAACGACACGGAGCACTGCTCAAGGTGATCATCGAGACGGGATTACTGACAGACGAAGAAAAAGTGAAGGCATGTTTGATCGCGAAAAACGCGGGGGCGAACTTCGTAAAGACCTCCACCGGATTTGCCAAAGGCGGCGCGACGGCAGGCGACATTGCGCTGATGCGAAGAGTGGTCGGACCCTCCCTCGGGGTCAAGGCATCGGGTGGCGTGCGAACGCATGAAGATGCCAAGACGCTGATCGACAGCGGAGCTGACCGGATTGGTGCGAGTGCCAGCGTGATTATTGTGACAGGGGAGCAGGCTGCGAGCACGGGTTATTGACGAGCCATTACTTCCCCGAAGGGGATGGATAAATCAGCCGGGGGTCGGGCGGAGTGAGAACACACGAAGATGCAAAGACGCTCATTGAAAGCGGAGCGGACCGAATCGGTGCGAGCGCGAGTGTTATTATCGTGACGGGCGAGCAGCCGGCAACAACGGGGTATTGACGAGCAAATACTTCCCCGAAGGGGATGGATGAATCAGCCGGGGGTGAAACCCCCGGACACCATAGCCAACTAACACAATTCACCCTGAAAGGGTCAAATAAACTGGGGGGGCGTCATGGCACAATCACTTGCCAAAATTCTGATCCATATCGTTTTTTCAACAAAGAACCGATTCCCGTTCTTGACTGACAGTACTATCCGATCGGAGATGCACGCGTATCTCGGAGGGATCTGCAGAAACTTGGAATGCCCGTCATTGATTGTGGGCGGTGTGGCGGATCATATCCATATTCTTTCCCGTCTCAGTAGAACAATTGCCATGGCCGACCTCCTTGCAGAACTGAAACGAGAATCATCCAAGTGGATCAAGTCGAAAGGTGGGTTGCTGTTAATGAAGTTTGCGTGGCAAAGTGGTTATGGCGCATTTTCAATTGGACAACGTGAAGTTGGTGTCTTGAAAGAATACATAAGTCGCCAGGAAGAGCATCACAGAAAGAGGACATTTCAGGAAGAATACCGTTCGCTTCTGAAGGAGTTTGAAATTGAATATGATGAGAGATACTTGTGGGACTGAGTCTATATAACCCTTTCAGGGTAATGGAGATGTTTGAGACGAATGTGTGTCGGGGCGTTGCCCCGACCTTGTTTATAGGACCCCTTCGGGGTCAATTCACTTCGAATTCCCCGAAGGGAAAGCGATAAATCAGCCGGGGGTGAAACCCGGATAGATTAACCAAGCGGAAATTCTCCCTGAAAGGGAGATATAATTCCAACAATGAGATCATCACCATCCATCCATATCGCATCAGGTTTTGCATTGCTCCTTCTTGCCGGTTGCGGAGGCGAACGGGGACTGCTCCAAGACGAGCTGGAAGGGAAACGCAAAGCCCCCCTCGGATACTACGAGTCCACCCTGCGGCCATCGGAATTCGACGAGGAAGTTGACGCTGTCCAAAAGGCCCACGCGCAGAGTGGTAACGTAACCCCGATTGAACTCCCTAACGACAGCACAGTGATTGAAATCGTTGAAACCCAGGGATTCCGTGTTCAGATCTTCGCATCCGCCAGCATCGATGAAGCCACGGCGGCTCAACGTGTGGCAAGAAACCAGATCGGCGATTCCGTGTACGTCGTCTACGATCCCCCCGTGTATAAGGTCCGCATCGGCGACTTCGCCTCACGCCTCGAAGCCAACCAACGCCTTACCAGGGCCGTGCATATGGGATACGATGACGCCTGGGTCGTGGCAGACAAGATCTATTTGCGAAGAGTCACGAGAATAGCGAGGGAAGAGCAGTAGGGGTGATTTTTCAAAGATTTACACAGATTTGAACGCGAATTGCGGACGGGAAACGCTCATGTCATCCTGAGCCGACGTTTTTGTATCGGCCCAACCAAGAAAGTCGGCGAAGGATCTGAATATCATTGCTCAACACATGCCGCACGAGCAACAGTCTTTCAGGGCCGCGGACTGTGAGAGCGATAGCCCACGTGCCCTTCATGTTGAATCACCGGGCACGCCCGGGGATAAATCCCCGGTCTAGTTGCTGCAAGTGTGAGGCACAATCCCGCTAAATCGGGATGAACAGCAAAAGCAAATCTGTGCAATCCGCTATCTGTGTCCAATCTACGTCAATCCGCGAAAATCCAACAGCTTCACACTACATCCTCATACATCTTTTCAATCACCCCCGAGTACTTCTCCTCCACTACCTTCCGCTTCACTTTCATTGTCGGAGTGATTTCTCCGTTTTCAACGGTTAAAGGCTGTTTCAGCAATTCAAAGCGCCGGACTCGTTCGAACGCAGGCAGGTCCTTTTGAATCTGATCGATCTCCTTCCGGTACATCTCTTTTACTGAGTCGTGGATGGCGAGGTCGGGGTCGGACTGAAATGTTATATTGTTCTTAAGGGCGTATTCTTTGAGAACCTCGAACTCGGGCACGATCAGCGCCGTGAGGAACATTCTGCCGTCCCCGATGAGCACAAACTGATCGATGTACTTGCTGGCAAGGAACAGGTTCTCGATGGGCTGAGGGGCGATGTTCTTTCCGCCGGAGCTCACGAACAAATGCTTCTTCCGGTCCGTGATCATCAGGTGCCCCTTCTCATCGAACTGACCGATATCGCCCGTATGGAACCATCCGCCTTTGTCAATCACCTCTTCCGTGGCTTTCGGACTGTTGTAGTATCCCTTCATAATATTCGGACCGCGGGCCAGGATTTCCCCATCCTCGGCGATCTTGATCTCGATGCCCGGAATAGGCCTCCCGACGGTACCGAATTTGTAGTCGTCCACCCTGTTAACCGTAAGAACGGGCGAAGTTTCCGTGAGTCCGTATCCTTCGATGATCTGAATTCCCACTGCTTCAAAGAACTCGCCCAGCATTTTCGGCAGAGCTGCGCCGCCGGAAACGAAGAACCGGATCTTCCCTCCGGTCCTCTGCTTAAGCTTTGAATAGACAAGCTTCGAAGCCAGCGCGTGCTGAATCTTCAATCCGGCCGGAACTGATCCTTTTCTTTTTGCCGCCGCCATCTCCTTGCCGATCTTCACGGCCCAATGGAAGATCTTCTGGCGAGCGGGCGGCGCACTGTCGATCTGCTTCATCATTCTATTATAGATACGCTCGAAGAGACGCGGGACGGTGGTCACTATGGTCGGATGGACCTCCAGCAGATTGTCGCGCACGGTTTCGACGCTTTCCGCATAAGCGACCGTTGCTCCACAGGCCATCGCCGTGTAATATCCCGCCATGCGTTCGAAAGAATGGCATAAAGGCAAAAAAGAGAGTAAAACATCTGTTTCTCCGAACGGAATGACATCTGCGGACGCTTTGATGTTGGAAACCAGGTTATTATGCGTCAGCATGACGCCTTTGGGGTTTCCCGTGGTACCGGACGTATAGATGAACGTCAGCAGATCGTCCGGTTTCGATTGCGTGAGGGACTGCAGGAAGAGGTTGGGATGGGATTTTTCGTACTCCTCCCCAAGTTCGTACACCTTGCCAAATGAAAGAACTCCGTCGGTGGGTGCGATTCCCTTCTCAGACATTACCACGGTCTTGCCGTAGCCCTTGACGTCCTGACGGATACGGAGGATCTTGTTGAGCTGAAACTGGTTCGACACGATGGCCATCCGGACGCCGGCATCGTTATAAATGAATTCGATCTGCTTTGGAGTCAATGTGGGATAGATCGGCACATTGACGATGCCCAATGCCACAAGCGCCATATCAGCAACGATCCATTCGGGACGGTTTTCAGATACGATGGAAATTCTGTCCCCGCGTTTCAATCCGAGTGATGCCAGCCCGAGCGCGAACAGCTCGACATTTCGCCTGTACTCGGCATACGTGATCGGCTGATACTTGCCGTCGACTTTTTGCTGAAGCATTGTCCGGCCCGATGGCGCGTACTTGCGCGTAACGGCATCGAACAATTCACCGATGGTGCTGAAGTTGACAACAGTGGCCATTTGAGATCCTTTGCTTACCTGTTCGGAGCTTGGGGCGAGACGTGAGAAGTGAGACGCAAGAAGTTAAGGAATGACGCTCACATCGTCTCGCTTCTCCCTTCTCACTTCTTGCCAGTTCTTATGGGAGCACGCCAAAAATAACCCCCCGAAACCCCAGTATCAAGCAAAAGTGAGGCATAAATCCGAAATTCCAATATCGAAATTCGAAACAAGCACTAAATCCTAAGAAAACCCTCAAATCCAAATCGGCGCTTTAGTGCTTGGCATTTAGAATTTGTTTCGGATTTAGACATTTGGATTTAGGATTTTCTCGCCCACCTTAAACCCCTTCTCCCACCTCAACTCCATCAACATCTTACCCACAACTTCTCAACCCCGGACTTAACTCCCCAAAACCGTCAAGTAACGTCTTCTCAGCAACTTACATCATTTTGTCCTACAAATCGTATGCCACGTTCATCACAATCGGAGATTCATTCTCAGGGGTTATGTCAAGCAATATTATACGTGAAGTTTTGCTCTTCTGAAAATTAACTTGACAAAGCTTCGCTAAGCACTTATATTGATGCCCGGTTAGCGTTCGTCGGTATCACGTCAGAAGGATCGTTTCTCGCTGTTCGTCACTGAAACACGTCATCTGATCACAGCTTCAGGGGATGTGTAGAATGGCTCTCAACCCTCCCTCAAAACGCTTGGACTGAGAGCAACAGATGATCCCGACGCTTGTTCTGCTCTTCTTAAAAACTTCAACGATGAATCTCGAATTCCTTCAAAGCGGAAACCTTTCCGCACGAAGGTCCTTTTTTCTTAAACAGTAATATCAAGGGTTTGTGGTGCCCCTTGGGGCACTGAGAATTGGCAATTGCCAATTGGAAATTGAAAATTTTGTAATCACCCACCAACTTTTTAAAGGCGAGGAGACACCCCCCATGGTCGACAAAGAAACGAAAGCGGCTGCTGTCGTTGACCAGATCGAACGATCCGCAGGCAAGCGCGGATTGACGTTCAATCGATATTTCACCAAGCCCGGCGTGCACCCGTTCGACGCGGTCGAATGGGAACTGCGCACGGCCGTGATCTCGAATGAGAAGGGCGAGAAGATCTTTGAGCAGAAGGACGTCGAGATCCCGAAGTCCTGGTCGATGACGGCAACGAACGTCGTCGTTTCGAAATACTTCCATGGCGCGCTCAACACGCCCGAGCGCGAGACCAGCGTGCGTCAACTCATCGAGCGCGTCGCCCGCACCATCTACAAGTGGGGCGTTCAAGGCGGCTACTTTGCCACCGATGAAGACGCAGAGACGTTCTATCACGAACTCTGCTTCCTCCTCGTGAACCAGTACATGTCGTTCAACAGCCCCGTCTGGTTCAATGTGGGCATCGAGGAACATCCGCAGTGTTCCGCCTGCTTCATCAACTCTGTCCGCGACTCCATGTCTTCGATCCTCGACCTCGCCAAGACCGAAGGCATGCTCTTCAAATACGGATCCGGTACCGGCTCCAACCTTTCGACACTGCGCTCTTCACGGGAGAAGCTGTCCGGCGGCGGCACAGCTTCAGGCCCGGTGTCCTTCATGAAAGGGTTCGACGCGTTCGCGGGCGTCATCAAATCCGGCGGCAAGACGCGCCGCGCGGCCAAGATGGTCATTCTCAATGCCGACCATCCGGATATCACGGACTTCATCAACTGCAAAGCCGATGAAGAGAAAAAAGCGTGGGCGCTCATCGAAGCCGGCTATGACGGCGGATTCAACGTGCCGAACGGCGCCTATGATTCCATCGCCTACCAGAACGCCAACCACTCCATCCGCGTCACCGACGAATTCATGAAAGCCGTTCTCGAGGACAAGGAATGGGTGACCAAAGCGGTGATGGACGGACGAACGATGGAGAAATTCAAAGCCCGCGACCTCATGAAACAAATTTCCGACGCGGCGTGGGTCTGCGGCGACCCGGGCATGCAGTACCACTCCACCATCAACAACTGGCACACTTGCTCGAACACGAATCCGATCAATTCCTCGAACCCGTGCAGCGAGTACATGTTCCTGGACGACACGGCGTGCAACCTCGCTTCGCTCAATCTGATGAAGTTCCGCGACGAGCATGGTACGTTCGACGTGGAAGCGTTCCGCAAAGCGGTGCAAGTCACCATCACCGCGATGGAGATCGAAGTCGACAACGCCAGCTATCCAACGCCGGTCATCGGACAGAACAGCTATGATTACCGCCCACTCGGACTCGGCTACGCGAACCTGGGCGCACTGCTCATGTCGCGCGGTCTGCCCTACGACAGCGACGAGGGCCGCGGCATGGCCGGATCCATTACGTCGCTCATGTGCGGCGAAGCGTACCGCCAGTCGGCGTTAATATCAAAAGAGATCGGACCCTTCAAGGGATTCGCCATCAACAAAGAGCCGATGCTCAACGTCATGCAAAAGCACGGGATCCATGCAGAGCGCGTTGACAAAGAACTCGTGCAGGATGACCTGTGGCAGGCATCGGTGGATGTATGGAAAGACGTGGTGAAGTTCGGCAAGCAGTACGGCATCCGCAATTCACAGGCGACCGTGCTGGCACCAACCGGCACCATCGGGTTCATGATGGATTGTGATACCACCGGCGTCGAGCCCGATATCGCACTCGTGAAATACAAGAAGCTCGTGGGCGGCGGACTGATGAAGATCGTCAATCAGACCGTACCGGAAGCGCTGGAGAAACTCGGCTACGATGACGAGCAGGTCGAGCACATTATTGCGTTCATCGACAAGAACGATACCATCGAGGGCGCTCCGCATTTAAAAGAAGAGCACCTGCCGGTGTTTGATTGCGCGTTCAAGCCGCAAAACGGCACCCGCACGATCCATTACATGGGCCACATCAAAATGATGTCAGCGACACAGCCGTTCCTGTCGGGCGCCATTTCCAAGACGGTCAATCTGCCCTCCGAGGTCACGTCCGACGAGATCATGCAGGCCTACATTGAAGGCTGGCGGCTCGGCCTCAAGGCCATTGCGGTGTACCGCGACGGATGCAAGCGCACCCAGCCGTTGAGCACATCGCTCAATCTTGCCGGAAAGAAGGAAGTCGGCAGAGTTGCGGTCCCGGCCCGCCGGCGTTTGTCGGACGAGCGGGAGTCGATCACGCACAAATTCAGCATTGCCGGGCATGAAGGATACGTCACCGTCGGCATGTTTGAGGACCGGTCGCCGGGCGAGGTGTTCATCACCATGTCCAAAGAGGGCTCCACGATCTCAGGCCTCATGGACTCCCTGGCAACAGCCATCTCGATCTCCCTGCAATACGGAGTGCCCCTCCGCGTCATGGTGGATAAGTTCAGCCATGCGCGTTATGAGCCATCCGGCTTCACCAACAACCCGGAAATACCCATCGCAAAGTCCATAAGCGATTATATTTTCAGATGGTTAGGGTCAAAGTTCATTCCGAAAGACGGCGAAGAAGCCCCGGCCCCTGTGGATTCCGTAGGCGGATCGAAAGCGAAATCCGACCCGAAGCCGACACGGAATTCGAGCATCGAGAGCAACGAAAAAGTGGTTTTCCAGTCGCAGTCGGATGCCCCTCCGTGCCACGAGTGCGGAAGCATCATGATCAGGTCGGGAAGCTGCTATAA
>JBBEEC010000055.1:0-4655 GCA_040880975.1 Bacteroidota bacterium
TACAACTTCCCGCATCTCACTTCTTACTCCTTTCATAATTGCTTTTCCTTCGAGTTTTTTCTAAGTTGACTTCCCACATGAAACTCCTTTTTGTTTGTCTTTCGGCCGGTCTGATGCTGATTTCCTGCAACGATGCTAAGCGTGATTCCCCCGGGAAAAGCGAAACATCATCCACTCAAGCTATGGAAGTACCGATCTTCGACAGCCAGCGTGCCTTTCAATATCTGAAACAGCAAACGGATTTCGGTCCGCGAAACCCCGGATCGACAGGTTACCAGCAATGCCTTGCTTTCCTCCAATCGGAACTTTCGACCTTTGCCGATTCCGTGTTTCTTCAGAGGTTTTCCTACCGGACTTCACGCGGGGAGACGTATCAGGGAACCAACGTCATTGCCCGATTCGGCCGTAGTACCGGAAACCGCATATTGCTTTCGGCACACTGGGATACGCGCCCATGGGCCGATCAGGACGTGAATCCCGGCAACTACAATAAGCCGATCCTTGGGGCCAACGACGGGGCAAGCGGCGTTGCGGTGCTCCTCGAGTTTGCACGGGCCTTCTCAGCAAATCCGCTCCCCACAGGCATCGATATTGTCTTGTTCGATGCGGAAGATACCGGAGAATCCGGCAACAGCGAAAGTTTCGCCCTGGGATCTCAATACTTCGCCAAAAACCTCCCGGCCAACACGCAATACCGCTACGCCATCAATTTTGACATGGTTGGCGACAAGAATCTCGAAATTCGCCGCGAATCGAATTCGGATACCTATGCGCCGGCACTGATGGACGCGGTGTTTAATCGTGCCCGACTCCTCGGTTACCCCCAATTTATCGATGAGAAGATCGCGGGAATCTATGATGACCATATTCCTCTGAACGAGGCCAACATTCCCGCAATCGACCTTATCGACTTCAACTATCCCGATCACACGAACCGGTACTGGCACACGATGGACGATACGCCGGACAAATGCAGTCCGGAAAGCCTCGAAGCTGTCGGAACGGTCATCCTCCACATCCTTTATGGCCAGGGAACAGACTTCTAATATCGTCCAGACGGGAAACGCCGTGTTGTTCGGACAACACGAATGGATCCGGATCCTCATCCCGGGGTTTTTCTTCACTCTTCTGATCTCGTTGTTCTTTGAGGCCTTTCTCACACGGTACATTCCCGTCCAGCCGGATCTTTTTCTCACCCTGCTCCTTTTTGCCGGTTCAACACTGGCCTCCGGCTTGACGATGTACGCCCGCGAAACACCCAAACGGCGCAAAGCGTTTCAGGAAAATCAACCGAGCCAGTATCTGAGCGCCAAGGCCCGGACGATGAAAGGGATGAATCTGTTGGACGATGCAGAGGCACAGCGGCTCTACTTCTATATCCTGAATATTCACGTTCCTCCGGCGTTCTACGAAAAGATCTTTCTCTTTGGAACTGTCTATCATATTATGGTGCAGATCAGGCGGACGACGTTCTGGTTCGCGATCACAGGAACCCTTGCCGCTCTCTACCAGGTCTCGACGGGTCTCGGGCTTCCCGATCAGCAGGGACTCCTGATCTTCACCATCGTCGTCTGGCTTCTCTATGTGCTCAACATTCGGCACAACAAGGCGGATCGGAAGATGCAGGAGAATTATCAGGATCAGATCCTTTGGCTGCAAATGAACAATGACCTCGTGGAAGAGGTTCTCCGACGGCGTCAGTTCGCTCCCCCGTTTCTCCCCTGATCCGCCACCATACCTCCACAGCACGATTTTCTTACGAAAGTGCCATGCGCCCACGCCGGTGGACACAAATCAACTTCCATTTTTCCTCTTCACAACAGCCACACCAGGATTTGCTGGTCGGCCTCCTTGCGGACCTTGGGTTCACGGGTTTTTTACAGGAAGATGATCTGCTCGCGGCCTATGTCCCGTCTGCTGATTGGACACCGGCGCTCAAGGAAAGCGTTGGAGGCATGCTCGGCCGGTTTCGCGGGCAATTCCCCGGTTTCGATATCGCGTATACGATTCAATCTGTGAAAGAGGAAAACTGGAATGCGCGGTGGGAGCGATCGGCGGGAATTGTCGAAGCAACGAAGCGAATCATCATCAAACCGAGCTGGAAAAAACTGCGGGCGCGTGACCGTGGAAAGGTCGTTCTGCACATCGATCCCAAGATGTCCTTCGGTACGGGCCATCATGAAACGACACGTTTATCGCTGACTCTCCTTGAAGAACGACTCCCAAAAGGAGCCGCAGTTCTCGACCTGGGATGCGGAACCGGAGTCCTTTCCATTGCTGCAGTGAAGCTTGGAGCAAGGTCTGTTGTCGCTGTGGACAATGACGAATGGGCTTGCCGAAATGCCAGAGAGAATGTGAAGCGCAATCGCGTCAAGGGCGTGCGGATCATTCAAGGGACCCTCCGTAACGTCCCGCGCCGCCCCTTCGACCTCATTCTCAGCAACATCGACCTACCGAGCAATTTGAAATTCCTGCCGGCGCTCATCAGGAAGACCGCAGCCGGCGGAAGCCTGATCCTTTCCGGAATGCTCTCCTCCGACCTTCCGCGTCTTCTGGATGCCTTGCGCGGCCGCAAACTTGTGCCCACCGAATGCATTGAAGAGAATGAGTGGATCGCCGTCGCACTCGGGAAAATCCATGCGCGTTAGTTCCATCGATATCGGCACGAATACCGTTCTGCTTCTTGTGGCGGATGTGCGCGGCAAAACCTTACGACCCATTGAACACGGGCATTCCATTGCGCGCCTGGGACAAGAAGTTGACAAACGTCGCACGATCACACCGGAGGCGATGGACCGCGTCGGCAAGGTCTTAGAGGAGTATGTGGCCATCTCGAAAGCGCACAGTGCGGAGCAGATCGTCGTTTGCGGAACAAGCGCTTTGCGCGATGCCGATAACAGGGACGATTTTCTGCGATTCGTCCGTACACGGTTTGGAATCAACGTGAAGATCCTTACGGGGAGAGAGGAAGCCGAGCTAACCTATAGCGGGGCCTTATCCGAGTTTCCCGATGACCAAGTTGGAGAATACGCCGTCCTTGACATCGGAGGAGGGAGTACAGAAATCATCACCGGAACAAGATCCGTTGTCAGCGCGGCGGTCAGCCTCAACATCGGGTGCGTTCGGCTTACGGAACGATTCTTGAAGGCTGCTCCGCCCGACCCAAAGTCGCTTCAACAATGTTTGGCCAGGATACGCGAACTCATTGGATCTTTGCCGGGCATAAAACCATCCACAAAACTTATCGGAGTCGCCGGTACGGTCACAACACTTGCAGCCATGGATCTCCGTCTGCCCCACTACGACCCCCTGCGCGTCAGCGGACATGTTCTCTCATTGGCCGTCATTCAACGGTTCTTTGATCAATTGAGCATCAAATCGCTGGACGAGTTGAAAGCGGTCCCTCAGATCCACGGCGGAAGAGCCGACATCATCCTGGCCGGGATCATTATTCTTTTAGAGTTGATGAAAGAGATGGGAAGGGATGAAGTCACGGTCAGTGACCGCGGATTGCGATACGGGTTTGCGTTAAGGGAAGCGAAGCAACACTGAGAAGTCCGGCTTTCTCTTTGATGACTCAAGGATAAGGTCGGACTTCAACGAGTGCGCATTGTCGCAAGCACATCAGACAGCGCATCCACCGCTGTTTCAATATCAGCCAACGTTGTTGGCTTTCCCAGCGAGAAGCGAATCGTGGACCTTGCGGTTGCCTCATTTCGGCCCATCGCCATGAGCACATGAGACGGCTCGAGAGTACCTGAGGTGCATGCCGATCCGCTCGTGACCGAGACCCCCCGCAGGTCCATGCCCATGATCAGCGCCTCTCCGTCCACCCCGCCCGAAGGATCAAACGACACGCTCACAATGGTTGGAAGGGATCCGAATTCTGCGCTGTTGAACATGATCCCCGGACATTTCTTCGTCAATTGTGACCGAAGCTCAGCATTGAGCATCTGAGTTCGTTTTAGTTCTGTCTCCATGCTTTCCTGGGCAAAGCTCGCTGCGGCGGCAAATCCGGCCGCAAGCGGAACGTTTTCGGTTCCGGCCCTGCGATTCTGCTCCTGTCCGCCACCGACCAATAACGATTCGATCGCCACTCCCTTTCGGACGAACAACGTTCCAATCCCCTTCGGCCCGTAGATCTTGTGGGCCGAAATGGAGATCATATCAGCCGAAAGTTCGTTCACCGAAACGCGGATCTTGCCAAAGGATTGCACGGCGTCGGTATGCAACAGTGCCCCCCTGGCGTGCACAATGTCGGCTGCTTCCCGAACGGGCTGAATAACCCCCGTTTCATTGTTGGCGTGCATAATGGACACCAGCGCTGTCCGATCAGAAACGAGGGACTTCAGATGATCCAAATCGACGACACCGTTCGGGTTCACGCGAACGATATCAACTTTCCAGCCTTGTTTGCGGAGACCGAGTGAGGGGTGCAAAACTGCATGATGCTCGATGGCGCTGACCACAATGTGGTCGCGGCCCTTCGGCTTAAAAGCGTTGGCAATGCCCACGACGGCAAAATTGTCCGCTTCGGTTCCCCCGCTTGTGAAATAGAGCGTATCGTGCGACGTACCGATGAACCGGGCCAGAGCCTCCCTGCTCTCTTCGAGAACCATTCTTGCCTTCCGGCCGGTTTCATGAACCGAGGAAGC
>JBBEEC010000055.1:4755-8848 GCA_040880975.1 Bacteroidota bacterium
TTTCAGTTTTCATTTTGCCGTTTGATTTATCTTTGACTTTTGCCTTTTTCCTTTTCGCCCCCGCCTAACCCAGTCCCCCTACCTCCCGCCCCTCCTCCTCTGCTGCTGCATCTCCCTCATGATCTCGCGAAGATTCTGAACAAAATTGCGCTCGAAGATCACATATTCGGCAACCTGCTTCGGGCTAAGAACATCGGAGATCTCGTTAAAGAATTTCACACGGAGTTCCACGGCAGGGTCGGCGAGCGCTTTGAGTTCGCGGAGGGTCTTTTCGTATTCAGCATCAGATGCGTTGCGCCCCCGAAGGCCCTGGAGTTCATCAATGATCTCATTCCGCCTCTGATTCAATTTGCGGAGTTCCTCCTGATGGCTGTTATATCGGGCAAAAAACCTGATCGAAGTGGTCTCATCGAGCTTGAGTTCTTCCATCAGCCGCATTTTCTTGAATTGTTCGACGCGTTCGGCCCCCGGCCCGCGCATGGGCAACTGGCCTTGTGCAAAAAGGGAGAGCGGAATAAGGACAACTGCTGCAATGATAAACGAGAGACGATTCATAGGTATTTCCTCGATTGAAGTCGTTGGAGAAGGACATCCAGTTCGTCGTTTTCAAGATCGTCAAATGACTGCAAGGGCGCGAGATCAGGCGATTCCGCCATCCGCTCCAATAATTCACGAGAAACTGCTTCTCTTGCAAGGGTACCGGCAAAGGCATCGGTCGCTGTCATCGAGGAAAGCATTTGCTGATCGATTTCCGAGAGAAACGCATCCGTGAACTCTGTTGTTTCAAGTTCCGCGGCCAGGGCCCTCAATCCGTTCGGTTCGCCGGCATCCGGCGAGAGGCGCAGGGTGGCGAGCAATCCCACAACCACGATTGCCGCCGCGACCGGAGAAACAAGCCGAAACCACCCGGCGCTAAACAAGGAGCTGTTGCGTTTTTCCAGCCGGGCCCGGAATCTGGGTAGAAGGTTCGCGAAATAGCCCGCGGGCACATCGTCGGCACCCTTCGCTGATTGAAGCTCCTGCATAACTTGTCGGAATGCCTGCAAGCGCTCTCCGCACTCATCACATTGACTGAGGTGGGCAGAGAGGAGCTCAGAGTCGGCTTGATCCAGAGTCCCCGCCGCATAGTCGGGAAGCAACTGTTCGAGGTCTTTATGTTCCATGGGCGTGTTTGACATATTCTTCGATCTTCTTTACTGCGTGAAAATAATTAGCCTTCAATCCGCCAACCGACGTTTTCAGGATCGCGGCAATTTCATCATAGGAAAGCTGTTCGTGGTATCTGAGCACAAAGACGGCCTTCTGTTTTTCCGGAAGCTTTTGCACTGCCTGCTCAATCAGCGCCTTTTCTTCCTCCCGCTCCACAACCTCATCGGGCCGTTCCGACTCCGGATTTTCGCTCTCAAACAGTTCGTCGAATTGCAGAAACTCCCGCACTTTCTTCTTTCGAACGGCATTCAACGAGGTGTTTACTGCGATGCGGTAGAGCCAGGTGAACACGCTCGAGTCGCTTCTGAAATTCTTCAACCCCTCATACGCCTTCCAAAGAACCTGCTGAACAACATCGTCCGCATCCTGATGATCATTCACGAACCGTCGTGCGGTCCAGTAGAGTTTTTCTTTATACCGGTTGGCGATTTCGTTAAATGCGGATTCCTCGCCATTGCGAAATCGGTCGACGAGTTCAAGGTCAGTCATTCAGTAGGGAGCATGCCATTTGTTAGACACGGGAGAGCGGGAATGGCTTAATGGGAATGCGGATGGGGAAATGGAGACGACCCTGCTGGAATAAAGGGGAATGCTGGAATAAAGGGGAATGCTGGAATAAAGGGGAATGCTGGAATAATGGAATATATAGAATACATTTTCCAACATTCCATCTTCCTCTATTCCATCACGCGCTCTCACCTGGATTCACCCTGGCATCCTCCTCGCCACCAACAACGTCAGATCGTCAGACTGGGGCTCTGCGCCGACGAACCCCTGGATGTCCTCAATAATCTGCGATTTAAGCTTGCCGGCATCCAGGCCTGCGTTTTTAAGAATGCAGTTCTGGAACCGATCCTCCCCATATTCCTCATATTTCTTGTCCATCGCTTCTGTGACTCCATCGCTGTACATGACGAGGATATCGTCCGGATCGAGACTGATGATCTCCGAGGTATACTCGGCATGATCGAACATCCCGAGAGGCAATCCGCCTGCCTTGAGCGGTTCGAATTCCTTTTGTCCCTTCTTCAAACGATACGGAAAGTTATGACCTGCGTTCACGTACATCAGCTGATGGCGGCGGGTGTTCAAAATTGAGATGAAGAACGTAATATATCGCTCGGATGGAGTATTCTTGTAGATGATGGTGTTCAACTTCTGGACGAGATCGGAGAGCGAAAGGCTGGTTTGAATGTATGCATAGAGTGCGGCATTCAGCGTGGAGACCAGGAGCGATGCCGGGATTCCCTTGCCGGAAACGTCGGCCACCACGAGGACGTAGCTGTCGTCATCGATCGGAATGACATCATAGTAATCGCCGCCGATCGTTTTGCAGGGAATTGCGCTTGCGTCGATCTGATAGCCGTTGATCGCGGGGAGCGTTGCCGGCAGGAGCATGCTCTGAATTTCCCCTGCAATCTGGATTTCCCGCTCCATGCGCTCCTGCTCCACCCTTGCCTGAAGGAGAAAGGCATTTTCGATGGCAAGAGAAACGTGATCGGAGAACGCCGAGAGAAATTGCTCGTCTTCCTTGTCGAAGACTCCTGTTTTCTTATTGATCACCTGAAACACGCCGATGATCTTCTCTTCCCTGTTCCGCATGGGCATACAGAGCATCGTTTTCGTGACGTAACCCGTTCGGACATCAAAACCGGAGAAAAAGCGCTTATCCTTCCACGCATCCTCAAGATTCACCGTTTCCCCGGTCTCCGCGACAGTTCCGGCGATCCCCGTCCCGAGAGGCAAACGGATTTCCACCAGTTCTTTTCCCTTCAGAACCCGGGACCACAGTTCCTTCCGGTCCTTGTCGATCAGGTAGATCGTTCCGCGATCCGCCTCAAGATTCTTCGTTGTCAGGTCGAGAATGACCTTGAGCAGTTCGTCAAGGTCGAGAGTCTTATTGAGGATCTTCGAAGCCTCAATCAGTGACTCGAGACGATGGACGTACGAACTGGTATCGGTCTTAATGCTTTTTCGGGCTTTGGCGGACATGGGCGGAGGGAGTATACGAGTTATTCAGGTTCTATGCAAAACCTTAGAAACACTTGAGTTAACTCGTGTATTGCAGAATTCGGATTGACGATTGCGGACTGTAAGAGCATGTGATCTACCCACCTGTTCGGGAGCTCTGCTCCCGAAAACAACGTCCCAAAAAGCCCGCATCCGTGTTTAGTACAAACACTCGACCTTGAAGAGTGAATGATCATTCAGCCGATAATTCCGCGCACTGCTGTATTTCCAATACTCGGGCTCTTCGACGAATCCTTTCTTCACAGGATTTTGATGAAGGTAGTTCAAGCGCTGCTGGCAAATATAGTCCGAGTCAAGGGCCACAGGATGGTAGCCTTCTTGCCAGACTTTGAACTGATTATCACGTCCATCTAATTTGGCTGCATTCCTAAAAACATTAATCGTACCAATCTTGCCTTCTCTCATAAGTTCTGCAGTAATCACCCTAGAAGTATGGGTGTTAAAGTCCCTCACGACATCGGATAGCAATCCGCCTGGCGCTGAAAATATGTAATGCGCGTGATTGGGCATTATGACGTAGGCATGGACCTTCAAGCCCTTCTTCTCAACACAATACCCCATACTCCCCAAAATGATCTCAAAATACGGAATCGAAGTAAACACATACTCCCATTCGACAATGGTCGTTGTTATGAAATAGAGATCAATGCCTTTGATGATTTTCCAAGGACTCATTCTTCCCCCGAATTGCGGTTATCGTTTGGTGCGGATGTTACATGGGCAAGGCGCGGCGCTTCTGCAATGCATCCTAGGTTTGGTGCGGTTGCATTAAGTGAAGGAGCAGAGCTCCTTCACAGCAGAGGAGCAGAGCTCCTTCACAGCAGAGGAGCAGAGCTCCTTCACAGCAGAGGAG
>JBBEEC010000055.1:8948-16779 GCA_040880975.1 Bacteroidota bacterium
CCCACCTCAAACTCGACCCTTCCCTTCGCATTGAGCGAAGGATTCATCTCGTCAGTGCGATCGATACTGCGGAACTGTGCATGCACAAAGCCATCGCGGACAAACTGGTAGCGGGCATCGATTCCGAACGCCCGCTCTTCATGAAGCGGACCGTAGAGAAACGGCTGAGAAGGAAGCAGATACTGGTAAGCAACGTCTTTCAACCCGCCTTTTCTGTAGTGTTCATAATGCGCCATCACACGAAGGTCGTACATGGGAGTGGCAACCAGTCCGACAAAAAGCAGATCGGCATTCTGGCCGATCCAGTGGCCCATGGTGTATCCGTTATTCGTGAACGTTGCTGCCGGAAACTTGTGCGTGTAAACCCAGGGATTCATGCGTGAATATTCGAGGATGAACTCCGTGTTCCTGAGCGGAAGGTCATACAGGTGAACGCCGGCAGTATAACCGAGCTGGTTCCTTGCCTGTCCCGGGTTCAACAAATCGTTCGTGCTAATCTCGTCGATGAGGACGGAAAGATAGACATTCGTGTTGCGAATCAGGTTCACGTCAAGCGAGCCGAACCACTGGATATTGTCTGTGTCCCTGTTATAGTGCTCACCCGACTTAAAGAACATGACCGGCAGAAGATACATGAGCTGGATGCCCTTGTCGCTGTAGATCACCGTCTCGCCGATGGAGAAATCCAGACCATCGGTAATGGTGATCTCGAGCCCATGTCCGGCCATATACTTGCTTCGGTAGACCGTTCGATAAAAATTTATCATGCTTGACGAGTTCGCCGGGTAGGATCTGGAGGAATCAATGACGTTGGAGTGGAGATCGGAAAGGACGTAAACGAAATCCATCCAGGAGGCCAACGGAACACGCATTCTCAATTGCGGAGCGGATGGGGGTTTCCGTGAGAGGATGACATTGCCGCGTTCGCCGTATCCCCAGACATTGTGCATTTTTTCCAAAGCGAAGGTGAATTCACCGATGTTCCAGGAAAGCTGTGCCTCTGTTGTGTTGTATTCGAGAACCTCGGCCCCCCTGATCGTTTGAACAAATCCCTGATCAGGAGTATTTTGCTTTGAAAAATCGATGGTGTTGCCGACTTCGCGATGATCGACAAAATTGAAAGCAAATCCCACATCCCCGAAGGCATACCCGTAGAATCGCGCGCCCTGGGAGCGCAGTCGGACGTTTTCACTGCCGGATCGGGACATCTGGTAAGCGAAGTTCAGATCGGCGTTCAGAATTCCCTCGTTCAAACCGAGGGAGATCAGATGCCAGCGCAATTCCGTCGGTTCTGGATCACCCGCAACAGCTCCGAACTCATAGCTGAATTCCGAACGAAGATATTCGTACGTATCGCGTTCGACATTCGTGAGGAGATCGAGCTTCGGCTGGATCGCATCGAGGTATTTGACTATCTCCATACGGGAGAGCGGCTTGTAAGCATCCTTGTAATCCGTAAGGATTCGGCGGGCCTCAAGGCGTTTGAGGAAACCGTACACTTCGTGGGTCGTGGAAAGAGAGACGGATTGTGACACAGCAGGACGATGGAATCCAATCGACGCCATGATCAGCAATAAGAAGCGAAAAAGCACTCGGGTCGGCAAGGTATGAAATCGTATCATTTGGGGAATATAGGAAGAATTGGCGTAAATTCGAAGCTCTAATGTCTAAGCACGAAACAATACACAAAAACGAAATCCCAAACGATCATAGATTCCGTTTATGATTTTGGAATTTGAATTTGTTTCGGATTTATCCATTCGACATTAGAATTTTCTCTGCCCTATCTCACTCGAGCCATCTTCTCCACTACCTCCACTTTTTTTCCATTCTGCACGGCGCTCAGCTTGTAGAAATACACTCCATTCGCCACCGCGTCTCCATTCTGATCCCTTCCGTCCCAGGAAATCCTGTTGAACCCGATATTCACTTCGCCGGGGAACAATTTCCGTTCATACACCATCCTTCCGGCTATGGTATAAATTCGAAGACTAACTTCATCCGGTATTCCAAGCCCTGTCAAATGGAAGGTAAAGGCAGTCTCGCTTGAAAACGGATTGGGGAAATTGAATACCTGGAGTAACCGCAGGTCCGTTTCCACTTTGAAGCGGATCTCGTACTCCATGGAATCTGCGGGATTGCCGGAGGCGTCGAGCACCTGGACCGAGAGCAGATGGTTCCCTTTTGCCAAAGTCGGCCTGAAGGTTACGCGAGCTTTTTCGCTTCCGCTCAGTGTCTCAAAGAGGCTGTCCGGTTCAAGTCCGAGCGCTATTCGGCGGTTGTTCAAACGAAGGACCACGGAATTCGGATCGGTGATGGGGAGAGGGCTGTTGTCGCGGATGCCGATCCGGATTTCGGGCTCCGGGCGAACGTAATCCTGATCGAGGATACGAACTCCATCGAAGTGAACATCAAACAGAGGTGAGGTCGTATCTCGAAGAATCGTAATCGGAAGTGAAATGGCATTGTTCGTGATGAACCGCTCCCGTTGATTTTTATCCGGGTCGATGAAAACGAGCACGGCGCTGTTTAAAGGCCGGCCCCCGGTCGGTACCACGCTCGGGATGAATGAAGCCGAGCCGCGGGGAGCGATTGAGAGGATCACCGTTCTCGAGATTTCGGAATACCCTGTACTTCCGAGGATCGAAAACGCTACAACGACACTTTCGGCCGGCGATGGTCCGATGTTGTGGATATTCCCTGCCACAGTTACACTCTCCCCTTCCAACACTGAGTCCAAGTCAAGGGAGACCGTCTGAGAGTTGAGCGTAAGCTCTGCGGGCGGATCGAAACGCGCACTCCATCGTCGCAGCGTTGGCGTAAACCCTGCTGAGTCTGCACCGAGTGTTGCTCGCAGCCTTATCGACTTCACGTCGTCCGGGAGGATCGACGAAATGGGGCCTACCGTCGGATCGACATCCGACAACGTGTCGACGACACCCGTAACAAATGTGCGGATCAGATGAACCGAAGCGTGGGTAAAACCATCCAAAGTATCGATTTCCCAACTCAGACCACTCCACCGTTCTGCAGGGCCGATGCTTTCCGTGAGAACAGAGCCCGAGATACTGGCGGCATCAATCGTATCACGGATCGTGATCGCGATACCGGACGCCTGCAACTCCTCCGGCACGGATCCGATTGGGGCACTTTTTCTGCCGACGATCGCCCAAGATGCACGAAAGGTCACCGATCTGATCCTTGAACTCCCGATTGATTCAAAAGCCCGATTGATCCGCTCTGTCTTGTTGTCAGCCCCCTCGTCAGAGATTGCTGCAAGGACGATCCTCCCGTCGGGAATGCTTTCCAGATATACGGCGAGAGCAACCGTATCGACACCTTCAAGAATGTCGAACGCAGCAAATGATTCCACAACGCCCGAAAACTGATTCATCACCGCAACATTGTACCCGCGGTTGGTAAAGCCCATCGAAACGTTCTCACCGTCGACATGAACGGCCACGTCGTTCCCGTAATTAAACCCCGTCGAAAGCACTTCCACGGGGACGTTCCGCCTTTGAAGCCCGATGCCGTCGAGCACACGAATCTCCGACAAAGTGTTCCGCTGAAACATCCTATCGTGGGCCTGTGTCCACTGTGGATGCGTTCCAACCGAGGTCGCAAACCAGGAAAGGACCCAGTCGGTCGAATCCATTCCAGCGTACATCCGTGCACGCCAGAAATAATGCGAAGAGTCTGACAGAACATTCGGTGGAATCTGCCAGGAGGTCGTCAGGAATCCGGGCACAATGTCGGAGGCGGAGACTTTCGAAGGACTCGTGAATGAGTCTGAAGTGTCGATCTCGATATTAAGCCGGTGCGCAGATGTTAACGGAATGTTCGGGTTCTGCACAACGAACACAACGCTGTCAGGGTGAACAGCCGACGAGGGAAGGGGGTTGATGAGCTGCAGGAGCCCCGATGTGACAAAGAAGAGTTTCAGGGCTTCATTGTTCGACTCTGATTCTTCCGTCACGGCGTTCAGAGGATCGGCCAGGATCTGAAGCGTGTGTGATCCGCCGCGCCTGAACGAAGGAGCCGAGAAGGTCACCGTGTCCCGCGTTCGGGGGAATGGAACCTGTATGTCGTACAACTCCGGCAGATCGTTCTCGAGAGTGTGCGTCCACCTGATCAGCAAAGAATCCTGTTCCACAAGCCCGAAATTCGAAACGGGAACACGAACAACCACGGCATCATCTGCCTCGCTTGGAATTTCCGGGTCGATGGTGATCGTCTCATGGTCGAGGGCAACATCGGGCCTTCGACCGATCGCAAGCTCCATCGACGGATCTCCCAGGAACGAAAATTGCCGGAGGGCTTGTTGAGAAACCATGGATCCTGAGCCGGACTGCCAAAGGGTGATTTTTGCCCGAAGATGAAGCACGCCAGGTTCCCGGACCGTATCCCTGGACACGGATTGAAAAAGGCGGTTCGCGAGAATCCGTAGCGGCGACTCGTAACCGAATCCGGAACTGCCCAGGTACCCCACTGCCCCTCCGGCTTGCGCCTTCAGGAGCCGCTCACCAAAGGAGTCGACCAAGGGTTCGGCAAACCGCACCGTACTACAGCTGATGTCCGAAACAAGATGGCGCTTGCCCTCACCGTTCTCAAGTTGTGCAGCGCTGCTGATGCCGTTCCCCCAGAACTCCGTGCCTGCATGACCGTAGAAATTGATCCACACCGCTCCATCATCCAACATGCGTTTGACTTCTTCTGTTTGCTCAAACTCCACAACATTCGTTACGGTCTTATAGAGCCGTGATGCCCTTCCGCCGATGGGATCGGACATCAGAGTATCGAGCAACTGATCCGAGAACTCAAGGAAGCGCGTCGTCTCGGTGGCGTTAAACCCCGATGCCATGAACATGAAGGTCTTGTTCCACAGGGAGAGGCCGCCCGCTTCGTAGGCCATAAGCATATCGACAAAATCATTAGCGGCGGAAGACGTTGCTGCCGGAATTCTTCCGATCTGTTTTTGTGGGAGGTAAGGAACGTCCGGCGACTCAACAAACCAGCTGTCTGATACAGGATTGCCGTACGAGGGTACGATATTCGGCTTCCCAGATCGCAGATTGTCCTTGAAATCCCAGTTTGCATCCCCGAAGAGAACCACGACAGCCGGCTGGGGGGGGATCCACAATGAATCGGTCGCGCGGATGAAGCTGCGAAGTGCGGCAGGGTTCACATGACCGAAATTAAATTCGTCGTAAATGTCTTCAATCAGGGCTACGTGTGTCCTCCATCCCCTCCGTTGACCCCGATACTGAGCAAGCCGTTCTGCCTCCGGCTTTAACGAAGTGCCTGTAATGACGAGGTAATCGGCCCCCAATCCCGGCGAACGGAGGTTACCGATGGTCTTTGCTGTAAGAATGTCAGGACTACGCTTCTTCCCCCCCGTCATTGCAACATAATACCTTCCGGACATCAAAGTGTCCGAAAACGTGATTGAGTAGTTCCCCGGTGTTCCGGAAATCGCCCCAAGAAACTGCTTGTCCATTCCCGACGATGAATCAATCCGATAGGCGGAAACATCCGACTGACTGAATCCTCCAAGCTGGAAGAGCGCCGTCTGACCGGGCAGGCCCTCATCGGGAATAACGAACAGAGTGTCTTCATCCGCCGTCAAATTCTTCAGGAGGTCGGTTTCGAGCCAATCAATATAGATTTCGTTGACAGTGGCCGCAGTGGCGATCGATCTGATCCTGATACCATTGGCACCTTCGACAAACAGGGAGGACGGAGCGATCATGGTAAACACCGTATCCGTATTCCCGGGGAATTGAATGGTACCGAGAACAGTATTGTTCAGGCTGATCTCGATATTGTGATTAGGTGTGGCCGCATTCAGCACAGGGCTGTGGAATCTTCCGCGAATCAGAAAATTCGGCGACCCCGAAAGGAAGAAATTGCGGGAGTTGAGGGCGAAGGTCGTGCTTTGACCGGCAAACAGGCGCCGCCAATACCATCCCTCTCCGGTAACGACTTCCGTTTGATTGTTGGCGGGAAGTCCAAAATCGCCAAAAAAGTAGATGCTGTCCTTTTCCAAACGGATCCGTTGCGCTGTTTTTGTCAACGTGAGGTCCGGCGTACCGGCAGTTACGGTATCCGTCTGTGTGCGCTTGGTACCGACTCCGGACAATGAGAGCCAGTACACGCTCGTATCGCTGTATTCGTCTCGTTGGCCCGCACTGTCAAGTAGACGGATCCCCCACAATTCGAGAGTGTCACCCATGGCGAAGATTCCGTCATCCTCTCCGATGACGCGAAACGGGACCGACTCGCCCTTGTAGAAAAGATCAAACAGCCGCGGGTCAAGCCCTGCAGGGACAATCGCCTGAACCAACTCGAAGGGCACATGAACGATTCCGTCCCTGGCAACAGAGATCTTCAGATATTCGCCCCCGGGTGTAAACCAATCGGCAAGGGGATCCTGCGATAACGAAATCGTCCCCCTTGAACGCACCCGCCAGGCCCGCGCTTGTTCGTAGTTGACCAGAACGTCGGAGTAAACCGATTCAAACAACGGATCAGGGGGGGGCACAGAAGGCGCTGGTTCTTCTATTGCGACTGAAATGCGGATGGATGTAGAGGTGATCAGATTGTTGGAGTTGCGGTACCGAATGGGATTCACCCGGATCACAGCCACGCGCTGATCCCGAAGCCAGTAAGTTCCTGCGAGTTCGACAGCCTCAGTGAAAGCATTCGATGATGCGACCTGGGCATTGCCGTGTGCGCGCCGGACTCGCGGGACCGGGTCATTCACAATTTCCTGTGAAGCAACGGGAGCCACTGGCGATATCGACATCACGTGAACCTGGTCCCGGACAACCGAGAGGGTCACCGAACCCGTCGGCGGAATCCCAACGACAAAGGACTCTTGCGGAAGTCCCGGAGTTCCAGGAGACGACGAAACCTCTGATTCGGAAAAATACGAATGCAGCATGCCTTCAAGCAGGATCTCGGAAGGTCTGTACGACGAGGGGAAGTAATCGATGACCAATTCATGGGACGTCGAGGAAACAATCGACGCCCTGCCCTGTCCGGAAAGCTGCGCGACCGGGACAAGTGCCAAAAGGATGACCAGCACACACCGTGGCGGTATCACGAGCAAGCGTTTCATCGCAAGGAACGATAGTACGATGCTATTCCCTCAAAGACGCCGGCGAACATGGTCCAGGCGCCGCGGAGACCTACACCCCCGATTCCGGCTTGCCGGAAGGAACGCAGAAGGCAAAACGGAACAGCCAGAACCAGGAAGATCCGGGGACGGTTTTTCAAGAAATACAGCATTTCATTGTGATGAAAATCGCGATAGTATTCAACCGGAAACGTCTTTCTCGTGTCCAGATTCCCCTTCTTCTGAGGAAAATGCCAAACGGCGCATTCGTTGGTGAAGAGGATGGATTGGCCCAGAGACCGGATCCGCTCGGAATAATCCTGTTCTTCGAAAATAGCGGTTCCGCGAAACCCTGAATCGAAATAACCCGCTTCCAAGAAAGTCGCACGCTTTACCGACATGTTTCCGCCGACAAGCGAGCGGACGCGGCAAACGACATCGGATTGAAATCCTGACCGCATCCTTCCGTAGAAAGTGACTTTACAGATGTTCGTGCTCCTGAGTGGAGGGAGTCCCTCCTCGAGCACGCGGCAGGAAACCCCGCCAACACCAGCTGAGCGGTGATTTCTCACATGGGTTTCGACGAAATCCGCCGGGGCTACAATGTCATCATCACAAAACAGGAAAATCTCTCCCCTCGCCCTGCTGGCGCCGATGCTCTTTGCAATTGCACGGTTCTTCACGTCAAGACGCTCAATACGCATGGGCACACGC
>JBBEEC010000056.1:0-7472 GCA_040880975.1 Bacteroidota bacterium
TATCACCCGGGAAATAGTAAGGCCTGTCCAGCGTAATGCTGATCCCTTGATCCTCGAGGACCGACCGGATGAGCGCTGTGTTCCGCTGCTGCGCGGCCGTGTTCAGCGTCATAAGAATGCAGAGGATCAGGAGAATTAAAAAATGAATTCTTGGCATATTGTTCTGACATGTGAATCTCAACAGTGGGAGAGTTCAGCCGCTTTGCTATCAGGCAGGTGATCCCTGCAGGGAATCGCCTTTATTCTCATCCAATGCTTTGCGTACCATCCGGAGAACTTGATCCCCACTGAAAGGTTTTTGAAGAAAATTCTTCGCACCGCCTTCCAGAAGCTGGGATTTGGCGTCCGGATCAAAGAACCCGCTTGCAAAAATCACCTTGACGTGCGGATTGATCTCTTTGAGTCTCTTGAACACTTCCAACCCCGTCATGGCCGGGAGGCCCATATCGGTGAACACCAGATTGATCCTGTGCGATTCCTTTTTGTACGTTTCAACCCCTTCAGCACCATCGTGTGCTGCCAGCACCTGATATCCTTTCGACTCAAGCACATAGAGCATCGTCTCGAGAAGGAATGCTTCATCTTCCACAAGCAGGATTGTTTCATTGCCGCCGGTTTCGAACAGTGATGATGATCGAGTATCAACCCCGGTCACATTCACATTCGGGAGAGGGAAGTACAGCCGGAACGTTGCTCCGTGGCCCACACTGCTCTCCACATTGATAAAGCCCTGATGCGATTGCACAACTCCAAAAACGACAGACAATCCCAATCCGGTTCCTTTTCCCTTGGGCTTCGTTGTGAAGAACGGATCGAATATTCTTTTGCGTGTGCTTTCATTCATGCCCTCTCCACTATCAGCCACGCTCATGCAGACATACGACTCCTGATCCGCCGATGGGAATTGTTGTTTCACCTGGTCGCCTGGTTGTTTTTCCAGGGTAATGGTAATGGATCCGCCGTTCGGCATGGCATCCCGCGCATTAAGGCAGAGGTTTAACAGCACTTGATGCATTTGAGCACGATCGGCAAGAAGGAAGGGGATGTCTTTCGGGATGACTGTTTTAAAGAGAATGGTTTTGGGAAGTGTTTGCTGGAGCATGGATACCAACTCCTGGGCAAGGTCCGCCAAGCTGACCGGCTCGAACGAGACTTCTGCCTTCCGCGCAAACGTCAGTATCTGACTGACTAGGGAAGCCCCCCGCTGAACTGCCTGATTAACAGCTGCAAGGCTTTCAGTCACGTGTTGAGCATCTGATTTGTGTTTCTCAATCAGGAATGTGTATCCGAGAATGATGCCGAGAATATTATTAAAGTCATGCGCAATGCCGCCGGCAAGCGTGCCGATACTTTCAGCCCATTGGGATTGAAGGAGTTGGCTCTGAAGCATCTTCTGATCAGTGATGTCTGTGGCAACGCCGACGAGGGCGACCACTTCTCCGTTTTCATCGTGAATAGCCGATGTTCTCAGAGAAACCGGAAAATCACGTCCATCTTTCGCCCGATTGATGAGTTCGCCGCTCCACCCCCCTTTCAGGGAACTCTCGAAGATATCACGGGCATCGGGCGGGGGAGCGTCCGTCGATCGGACCATGCTGATGTTTTGCCCTACAATTTCCTGTTCGGTGTATCCATACGTCTTCTGAAATGCGCCGTTCACGAAGAGAACGATATCATTCAGATCCGTAACACTCACACACTCGGCGATGCTTTCGAGGGTGTGCGCAAGAAGTACGATCCGCTTTTCGGCCTGTTTCCGCTGCGTAATATCCGAAACGATCCCGATATGGCGGATCAGCCTTTCAGATCCGTCCCGGACCTGAAAACCGCGTACATGAACCCAGCGTATCTCCCCCCCGGGACGCAGGATACGATACTCCATGTCCAGGCTTGAGTTGGTTTCCGTGAGGCGGTCAAAGGCATTCGTCACCCGTTCATGGTCCTCCGGATGTATGAACTCAGGCCACTTTTCAGGATTTGCATACAGGCTTTCCACAGAACGGCCCCATATCCGCTCAAACGCAGGACTGATGTAATGCACTTTGTTCATGTCGGGCGAACGAATCCAAAACGCATCGGTGATGTTGTCTGCCAACTGGTGGAATTTCTCATCGCTTTCGCGGAGCGCTTTCTCCGATCGCATACGCTCGGTGATATCGCGAATGATCATACTTGATCTGACATTTCCCTCCTTGTCATTGTATTGCGCGGTGGATATATCACCTTGGATCGGTGTGCCGTCGAGGCGCAGAAATCCAAGCTCGCCCGCATATTTGCCCGTGCGATCCCTTTCTTCCAAGGCGACGGCTGTGCGCGGGTCAGAGGAATCCAGAAGGCCGCTTCGCCCCGCACGTTTGATCTCTTCTTCCGTTCCACCAAACAACTGACAGGCAGACCTATTGGCTGCGACAACGCTGCCGTCGGGAGAAGTGAGCAGTATGGCGTCGATACTGTTCTCAAAAAGGAGGTGGTAGCGTTCTTCACTCTCGCGCAGATGCACTTCCAACTTCCTTCGCTCCGTAATATCGGTCACCATTGCCAGTGCACCCGAGTATGCCTGATTCTCGTCGTACATGGAACTCACTTTGATCAGGGCCCAGAGGGCGGTGCCATCCTTTCGGATATACTTGAAGTCGATCTGCTCGTTGATTCCTTTTTGCCGGTTCTCAAGGCTTTTCGCGGCGATCGCTTTCCCTTCTTCATCCATAAATTCGTAGATGAATCTCCCTGTTATTTCCTCGACGGTGTATCCGAGCATGCCGGCCAGGTGTTTATTGACAAATGTCGTCCGGTTTTCCTTATCAAGGACCCAAACTCCCTCTTGTGCGGTCTCAACGATCTGCCGATATTGTCGTTCGCTTTTTATGAGCGCTGCTTCCGCCTGAATGCGGGCAGTGATGTCCCGTATGTTGCACTGAATGACTTTCTTTTTCTTAACGAGGTAGACGTTGCTGACAAACTCCACCTGCCTGCTTCGCCCGTCCTTGGTCTGCAGGGGTAGATCCTCATAGCGTATGTATTCCTTTTGCTGCAATTCTTTGAACCCGGCCTTATTGGCTGCAGCATCGTGAAATGCACCGATCTCCCACAACTTCTTTCCCAGCATTTCATCCGCCTGATATCCCAGCATTTTCAGGATATAGGGATTTGCATCAGTAATAGCCCCGGTTTCGGCATTGAGAAGCAGGATTCCGTCCTGGGCTGTTTCAAAGAGACGGCGATACCGTTCCTCGCTTTCGAGGAACGCCCCCTCCGCATGCTTGCGGTCAGTGATGTCCCGTATGTTGCACTGAATGACTTTCTTACCCTTGACAAGGTAGACATTGCTCACAAACTCTACTTGTCGACTTTGGCCGTCCTTGGTTTGCAAAGGCAGATCGTCATAGCGGATGTATTCCTCTTGTTGCAGTTCTTTAAATCCGGCTTTACTTGCCGCAGCATCATGGAACGCGCCGATCTCCCATAATCGTTTTCCGATCAGTTCATCCAGATCATATCCCAGCATTTTCATCATGAAAGGGTTTGCATCCGTAATAACCCCGGTTTCAGCATCGAGAAGCAGGATGCCGTCCTGAGCAGATTCGAAGAGCCGCCTGTACCGGAGCTCGGACGCACGCAGGTCGCTCATGGACGGGTGAGGTTCTTTTGCAATCCCGTTCTCTTCGGCGTTCAGAAACAACTCAAGATCACTGACCGTCTCGGAAATTGATTTTAACTCTGCGATCAGCCGATCGTGCCTTATCCCATTATTTTTCATGACAGACATTTTGTTTTTATCTAAGAATCGGAACCGGCACCTGCAAGGTATGTGCCTGCAGTGGTCGTTCCCGCCAGCATTCCCATCCGGAATGGTTTTCCTTTAGTGCCGATCGTCCAAAGCGCGCCGGCCTGTAGAACACCTCAACGCCCTGGGCCTGAGTTGACCGTTGGTAGAAGGGCAGTTCCGCGCAATCACACCGCTCCAGGGAGCCTCCCGGAGGCATTGTCAGCGTTTGAGTGTAAACATTCCGGACAGAATCGACGAATGCCCGCACGAGGTCGGTGTCGTACACCGCAACACTCACCGCTGTTTGTACATTTCTCGTCAGCCGGTCAAAAGCCGCCCGGGCAAAACGTTGGGCAAATGCAGGCACGTTGTTGTTTTGCAATTGAAGGTCAAGGCGTTCCAGGGGTTGCGTAGCGAGGTACGACAGGTGGAGATTATCCGGAGATGCGACGATCGTTCGGGCAAACGGGCCGAGTTCCCCGATAGTATAAGGAGTGCCGCCGAAGCATGTGGAAAGCACCATAAGATCAAACTTTCCGAACGGAAGCGTGAAACCCCTCAGGCCTTCGGCAAAATCCCGAATGGTGAAGGGTCGGTCAGGAATGGAAGCATCATAGCCCTCTCCCCCTCCCTCGGGAATTTCGTGGCCATAATAAAGAACCATGTTGATGTCGGCGGGCGGAGCGTCAGCGCGGAATTGCCGGTACAGTTCCAACTCCGGGTCGAAGTGCTTTTGTTCCTCGCCCCGCTCGTAGGCCCCCTGAGCAAGGAGGCGTCCGTTCCGGTAATAGGTGAACTCTCCGCTGCGGAGGGGAAACAAGAACAGTACAAGGCGCCTGGGTTGCTGGTGAAAAATAAACACCTCGGCGTTCGGGTTCTGTTCCGCAACCCGTTTCGCTGCCGTCACCGCAACCTCGTCGGCTTTGAATTCACCGCCGGCGTTGTCATGATAACGATAGTTGCCGTCCCCGTGGACCACAAACACCAGGGAAAACTTTGTATCGACCGCCGTTGACCGGGGGTCGGTTTCATACCGAACAATGTCAGGACTACAAGAGGACAGGAGCCCGCCCACCAGCACAATGCGCACACCTGCAACCGCGTGGCGGGCAGCCGTCCTCGTCTTCCTGTTCAGTTGATCCATGTCGGCCGAATGCCGTACCCGTGAAGAAACGATTACAGAATAAGCACAACCAGGATAAGGATCAGGAGAAGAGTGACAACACTGATCGTGATCATTTGATCCGCCTGCTCCATATCCTGCACAACATACTGGGAGAATGCATTGAGTTGGGCATCCGATATTCCGCTAAATCCGTTGACTCCGGCGAGCTCATCTTGTTTCTCGCGCAAGGAGGCCCTCACACGGTCAATGCCTGCGAGGTCGGCCTTGGAGATCGACGGGGAACTTTCGACAATGTCCAGGGCTTTCAGCATGCTCTGAAACGATTCGTCCAGGATGACGCGCTTTTCGGCAGCGTTCTCTGTCGCCTTCACTTTGTTCGACACATCACTGAAGTGCTTTTGGAGCTGCCCGCTTGCGGGAAGCGCCAGGGCAATCATCATGACGAGACATCCAAACCCTCTGCGTGCTTTCATTACTGCTCCTTTATAGATGTGAAATGTTGATTGCTCCAGGGGAACCTGCCGTGAAGGGTTTGAAATAACCCGCCCTCACACCCCGGCCTTGTTTCTGAACTTGCTTTCGCTTCGTTGTGACTGCGCGTCCATTTGCTTGCAGCCGCTTGCTGTACATCAGCGCGTGCATCTCATCATCACAACGATGAATGTACCTGAACACTCCCATCAAAAATGCAATGATGAAGGACCATACTCCGAGAATTATCAGGAAAGTCATTTGATCTCCTCCTGGCGCTCTTACTTTCTGCCGCCGGACGAACTTCCGTTCTTTCCGTTGTTTCCGTTGTTTCCTGCGGGGACTTTCGGAACCGACAAGTCATGCTCCCGCAGTGTTCGATCTGTTACCGTGGAGCCGTACAGCGGGTGATCTTCGGCCGTTACGTTATACAGTGCAATCTCCTCACCGGAGCGCATTTTCTGCCAGCCAAGGAACACAACACCGCCTCCTTGACCGCCGTCTGTTCGATGGGATTCAGAGTGTTCCCGGTTTCCAGAGTTCTCTTCCATGGGCCTCTCTACGAGTTCTTGAAGTAAGAAAGCGGAATTATCAGATCGCGCACAGGTCAACCAAGTGCCTTTCGGCCACGAATGACCCTCAACACTACCGCTATGAGGGCAATGACCAGGAGAATATGGATCAAGTCTCCAAGCGTCGAGGTGACAAACCCGAGGATCCACAGGATCACAAGGACAACAGCTATGACGTAAAGCATATCGGCCACCTTTCGATCAGAACGCCCGCCTTCAAGTTCGGCATTGATTCGCGTGAATCAAGACAGGGTGAAACATAACCCTCTGCCTCGATCAAAGCTTATTGCTCAACATAGAATTCAATCCGGCGATTATCTGCCCGGCCTGAGATCGATGCATTGGAAGTCATGGGCTCGTTTTCACCCTTGCCAACCGTTTTCAGCCGGTTCGATTCAATGCCGTTCTGGACGAGCCAGTTCTTTACGGCCTGCGCCCGTTCCAACGAGAGTGCCTGGTTATATTCCTGGCTCCCCACATTGTCCGTATGCCCGCTGATTTCCACCCGCACATCGGGATTCGCGATAAGCGCGTTGTAGGCCATCGTGAGGATCGTGCGAGAGTCACCCGTGAGGGTCGCTTTGTTGGTCTCAAAATTGACACCCCTCAAGACCACCTTCTTGCCTTTTTCCAGAATGATGATCGTTTCGCCCTTCTGTTCCGCCAAACGACGCGCTTCGGCATCGGCCAGGTCTTTCACGCGCCTCGCCTCTGCGTCGGTCCCTTCTTTTATGCGTCGCGCCTCTGCATCGTTTAGTTCCTTGACCCGCTGTGCCTCTGCATCCGTCGACGCCCTTACGCGTCGCGCCTCCGCTGCGGCATCAGCATTCTGCTGAACGCGGAGGGCTTCAGCCCTTGCGCGCTCCTTCTCTCTTTCAGCTTCCGCCAGATAGCTGCTTCCCAGTGTGAAGGACAGCCCTACGGTAAAACCATAAAATCCATCATGCTTCCCGCTGGTAAGAGGATTAACGTCTGTATCGATGCGCTCACGCCCATCTAATTGGTCCGACAATGACAGGGTATATCCCCCGTTGACGGTCATGAATATCCCGTCCGAGATGCTGGTTTGAATGCCGACACCAAGCGGCACCATGGCCAAGAGGTCGGAGCCATCAGTGTTGAGGGCTTTCGACACGCCAAAACCGGCATAGAGGTACGGATTCAAATTCGGCAGGGAAAACGGACTGAAGAGCAATCGAACATCTGCCAAGCCCGACTGCACCGAATACACGTCGGTAGCCCTGAGTTTGGCATAGCCCAATCCGACCTCGCCTACGAACGTTGGTGAAATATCGAATTGAAGAGTTCCACGAAACTGGAAGTCCCATCTGTCGGCCTTGGAATTGCCTCCGTGAACTCCACCCGCGGCCAATCCCCACGCGAGTTTAGAATCCATAAATTGTGCCTGTGCGTGGCTCGGAAAACCGAACGCTGCGACCAGCAATGCACCCACGATTAATTGTTTCATGAAGAACCTCTCTTTCACTCTTTCCGCTTGGTTGTGATACGTCCTGTAACTATTCCGTTTTCTGACTTC
>JBBEEC010000056.1:7572-77292 GCA_040880975.1 Bacteroidota bacterium
GTTGCGCAGAACCGCTTCGAAACTCTCAAATCCTTCGCTGAGCCTTCTCATGCTTGCTTCCAGCGCATACACTCTGGGAGACAACAGATGTACTTGCCGCTGCAGAACGGCATTTTCGACGGTCAGAGGACCGATGGAAGGTGATTCAAAGACAAAGCCCATAGACTGATTCAGTTTCATGGCGCCGATGACGAGAATTGCGCACACGAGGACTCCTGCCGTCAAAGCAAGAGGAACCCACTTTGCTTCCACGATCGTACTTTGTTCACGCGAATAATAGTACAGTTTCACCGTTTCTCTCTCCTCTGCATAAACCGTACTCACGCATATGCCCCGTACACAAACGTTTCTCCGTCCGGTTCGTGAATGACACAGCCGGGAGTCCGTTCGATGGTGTTCGCCGTTCGCTTCATTCCAACAATAACTGCGGCACTTCCGATAAAAAGAACGCCGAGCATCAGTGTCAGAATCTCCTTGTGTATGATTGTATTCATTGCTGCATCCTGTTCTTTATGTTTATTGATCTATGCGCAACGTGGGGGTCCCACCCGCCTGAACGATGACGGTGGAGCGGGTGTCGTTCCATACGTAAAAAGATGCTGTGGGCGACACGGATTCGTTCTGAATAACCGCTGTGGCAACGATGGCCCCTTCGGAAGCAGATTGATACGCCGTTGTCTGGCCGGGCAGTACATCGTTGATGTTGATGGTGTTGCCGCCGGAGGTCTGAATCTGGACATTGGCCTTCTCCGTTCGTTCATTGACCACACGGAACTCCGGTGTCGCTTCATCTTTGGAGCAAGCACCCAATGAAACCGCGAGCGCCATTGCGAACATACTGATCATGAACCGTTTCATAATGCTTTCTATTCTCTGGACTCATGAAGCTGATCGTACTGCCCTTAGGCAAGAGGGCAATCAAAAGAAATACCTCGCGCCCAGCCCTGCGTCGATGCCAAAGCCCGAAGAGGGTGTCAGCTGAAGCGACGGTGCAACCTCGAGAAACACGTCGATGGGTGTTTCGCGGGGCAGCCAGGCAATACCGATGACTCCCCGGACCGCCACCGAGCTGTTGTATCCGCCGCCGCTATTGATCCTGCCGCCAATTCCGTAGTACAAAGGAAAACGCTCGCTCGAGTGGATCGCATGAAACGCATGCCAGAGGTAGTCCATATGGAAGTGAACCCGGCTCCCTCCGCTGTACGTGCCGTCAAATCTGCCGATTCGGTCCCCTCCGACCGACCACCCAAGCCCAAAATCGAACGCATTGCTGCCTGAGGTCCACAGTTTCGCACTAAGGCCTGTCGGTTCGCCGATGATAATGCCGAGGCCGAACGGCCGGTCTTGCGCAACGGAGGCCTGAGTAAGAAACAGCAGGCCCGCCGTCATTGCTGCAAAGAATAACCCCGAATTCTTGCTTCCCAATGCTGTCATTTGTTCTCTCGTGAGAAGTGATTGGAGAATTCAGTTAATTGAGTTCACCGCTTTCGGCGGCGTCCTTCATTCGTTCGTTCGCAAAAATGGCAATTTCCACACGCCGGTTTTGCTGACGGCCGTATTCGGTATCGTTTGAAGCGATAGGATTCGATTCGCCAAGGCCCACCATGGAAATCCTTGAGCCGGTAACCGCTTGGCCCATCAGTTGGTTCGCCACCGCCTGTGCGCGGCGATCAGACAACGCCTGGTTGTAGCTTTCACTCCCTTCGCTGTCGGTGTCGCCTTCAACGAGGATGTTGGTATCGGGATATTTGTTCAGGATCCTCGAGAGATTGGTGATATTGGTTTTCCCGGCATATTGCAGCTCCGATGAGTTCGTTGCGAAAAGAATTCCGGAGTCGAAGGTGATCTTGATGCCTTCGCCGATGCGTTCAATTTTCGCACCTGACAGATCCGACCGCATCTCTTCTGCGCGCTTGTCCATGCTGTGGCCAATGAGAGCGCCTGTGGTGCCCCCGACCGCTGCTCCAATAATGGCTCCAAGGGCCGTGTTTCCTGCCGCGTAGCCGATAAGGCCGCCGGCAACCGCACCGCCGCCCGCCCCAATGGCTCCTCCCTGTACTGCGTTGCTGGCTCCGCACCCCGTTACCAGGGCAAGCGAAACAATGATTGCCACAGTCGTGACAACGAATGTTGATTTTCTCATAAGTGCACCTTTTTGTTTGCTGCTGTGATTAACACTCTCGTCGCCATTCCTGCATGCAACAAGCTGTCTTGAAACTGTTTTTGGTGAATCGTACTGGCTGTTCTTCAGACCACTTCTCCGCTCTCTCCGCCGCAGTCCCGCCATCGTTCCTCGTCCGAATCGTTCTCTTGAGAATGTGATGCTTCTGAAGGCGTCCTTCGATGAAGATCGGGCAGGGTCTCGGATTTATTCGGACCGCTTTCTGATTCCTGAAACCCGGAACTTCCTCTGGCGTGTTTCTTATGAATGTTCATACTCTTGAGTGCATCCCTGCCCGTTGCGTTGTTTCTCATGAAGACCTACTTCATAAGGATGAATTTCCGAACTGAAACAAACGATCCCGCTTCGAGACGGTACAGGTATGCACCGCTTGCGAGGTTCAAGGTGGTCAGTCCGGCGTTGAATGTGACGGTATGACTGCCCGCTTCCTGCCTGCCGTTCACAAGCGTGGCAACTTCATTGCCAAGCATGTTGTAAACCTTCAGGGAAACCTGTCCGGCCTTCTCAAGACGATAGGCAATCTTCGTGGATGGATTAAATGGATTCGGATAGTTCTGAGAAAGCGAGAATCCTTCAGGAGCGAGTGATGAAGCATCGTCGACCGAGGTCACCGTTGTGGGCTGAGTGATGGCATTGCTGTTCGTTGTAACAGCAGCCTGTGCCAGCGCCCGACCGGACAGCGATGCTCCGGCATTCATGGCGATCAGAGTTTTGCAGAGGATGATTCCCTTCATTTGGACTGCCGTTCCTATGGTGACCTGTCCTGCAACCTGCCAGAAAATATTGGAAGCAAGTGCGTCTCCGCTAAGCGATACAATGGCGTCGTTGGCCAAGGTGAGATCCTGCGCTATCTGGAAGATCCAGACATCTGTGGCATTGCCGGAAATCGTGACCCCGCCGGCAGAAACCAACACTCCAGTGCCCCATTTATAAAGACCGGGGGTGAGGGTCTGGCCCGTAACATCTCCTTCGTACAGTTCGGTATAGTCAGGCGTCACTCGGCCTGCTGCATCGGTATACGCAGTTTCCATGTCACCGATCGCCGTCGTCATTTTCGTCGGAGTCGGGACGGCATAGTCTGAGGCATAAACCCTTCCAGTGATCAACGACGATGTCGAAAACGCGCCGGACGCGTCCAGGATTAAATCGAATCCGGTTATGAATGTCGCGACCTCCGGGCTGATTCCAATATCACCCGTAATCGCGGTTGTTCCTGTCGTTGTGATTCCGGTTTTTGCGAGGATCACAAAATCACCGGCCGTTCCAAGGTCCACCGGCGCCGGCGATTGAGACATCAACGCCGCGGGAACCATCAGAGCGATCGTCAGCATTGTTCCGAGGAAGCGCGTCCGTCGGCCCAAAATGCCCTTCGCGGGTGTCGTAGAAACCTTCATAAATCCCTTCGTACGGTTGATGAATGTGAAATCGCCCCGCTCACCAGAGCGGGGCATTCATAAAAACTACTTCATGAGGATCAGCTTCTTCGTCGAGATGAAAGAACCGGCTTCCAAGCGGTAGAAGTACACACCGCTCGAGAGACTGATTGGTCCCTTGTTGGCATTGAACGCCACGGTGTAGCTTCCGGCTTCCTGGCGGCCGTTGACCAAGGTTGCAACTTCACGGCCAAGAAGATTGTAGACCTTGAGCGAAACCTGGGCAGTCTTTTCAAGCGTGTATTCAATCATCGTGGACGGGTTGAACGGGTTTGGATAATTCTGCGAGAGAGTGAACCCTTCCGGAATGGTCACCTGAGGAACACTGGTAACTACGGGGATTCCTCCGATGGCGTTATTGTCCAAAGAAACCGAGTCGTCCAAAGCGAGCAATCTTCCCCCAATTGCGGCGCCATTATTTGCCGTGATGGAGGATGACGCCATGATATTTCCTCTGATTGAAGAATTCGATCCAAGCGTCGCCGAGCTGCCGACGTGCCAAAAGATGTTATACCACTGGGCGCCGTTCATGAGTTTCACATAGCTATCCGCCGCCGTGGTGAGTGCGCCGCTCATTTTGAATACCCAAACGGCGCTCGCGTCGCCGCCGCCGTCGAGCGTAAGCGTGTCTGTCAAGCCAAATGCTCCTGAGCTGGATTCGTAAATCCCGTGCGTGTACGTAAGTCCGCCCAATTGCGCCGTTATCGTGGAATCAGCTGTTCGTGCCGCTGTCGTATCGAAAGCAGCTTTCAGATCGACCTGTGCCGCTGCGGATGTCGCGTTCCCGGGGTGCTGCACGCCGGTTAATGTTGCAGGAGGGAAACCGGTTATTTCGGTACTTGGACTTACCCCGATGTCGCCTGTAACAGCTGTCGCACCTGTACTTTTAATTTTTGATCCGGCCAGAACCTTGAAATTGGCCGCTGTCCCCAGAAATACCCCCGCACGAACGGGTGAGTCTCCCGTTCCGCCGATGGTGTTGGATTGCAATGTCACCGATTCCGTTCTTGCCAGTGCCCTGCCTTCCAACGATGCGCCCGTGGCGAACGTGATTCCGGCATAGGCCATGATCGTTCCCTTCATGACCGTCGTTGTTCCAAACGTTGCAGAACTGCCGACTTGCCAGAATATATTGGAGGCTTTCGCGCCGCCGCTGAGAAAGACCTGACGGCCGGACGTCATATTGAAATCAGATGTTATTTGGAAAATCCAAACGGCATTCACGTCACCTTGGGCATCGAGGGTGAGGTCTCCTGACGTAATCTCAAGCGCCGAATTGGATTTATACAGGCCGGAATAGAGAGTCAAACCGCCAAGATCGCCCGCCACGCCGATAGGATCGACCGTTCGCCCGGCGGCATCGTCATAGGCGATCGTGAGATCACCCATCGCCTGCGTGAGCATGGAAGGATACGGTATCGAACCCGAGGGCCCTGTTGCATCAACACCATAGATCGTTCCCACGACATTGGATGTTCCGAATCCCGACATATAGGACCCGGCGAGGGGACTGACTCCGACATCACCGGTAATAATCGAAGGGCCGGTGTTGGTGACCCCTGCGTACGATAAAATTGCAAATCCACCCGTCAAACCAAGGGTGACCGGCAAAAGAGGAGTGGTCGGAGTGGAGGTCCACGTAGTGAAATCTCGAACCGTTGAATAAGGGCTTGTAGCGCCCCCGGCGCTTGCACTGTCTTTGACGCTCACACGCCAGTAGTACTTCGTCGCATTCCTTAAGCCTACCACGTCCTGTGCGACACCGGTGATCGTTGAGTCGTCAAACACTGTAGAGCTAAACGCAACGCTCGTATCCACCTGTAAGTGGTACACGCTGTCTCCCGCCGCTGCGATCCAACTCAGCGTCGGACTCGTTGAGACATTTCCTGCTGCATTCGCGGGCAAGTCCAGCACCGGAGCCTGAGACAAGACAACCGAAGGCACCATCATAGCAACTGTCAGCACCGCTCCGAAGATTCGGGCCCGCCGGCTGAACAGACTTGTCATACTCGTTGTAGAAACCATCATGGCAACCTCGGTGATGTGAGAAATGAAGTGCGCCGTCAAAAATTCCGCTCAATGAGAGCGGGGATCGGTGTCCTGATTGATATCAGTGATACCATTTGATACCATTGATACCAGTGACGCTTTCTTTACGGCAAGGGCCTTACAACGGTATTCCCTGCCAATGTTATTCCTGCTATACGCGCAAACAACCTGCCTTCGATGGCCGCACCGGTGTTGATCGAGATTGCCTGATCAGCCATGATGTTCCCTCTGAAAACAGAGGCCGTTCCGAGCGTGGCCGAGGTGCCGACCTGCCAGAAGATGTTCGCAGATTTCGCTCCGCCGCTCAGGATGATCTGGCGGCTCGGGCCCGTGGTCAACGTTGATGCGATCTGGATGATGAAGACAGCATTCGCATTACCTTTTGCATCAAACGTGAGATCTCCGGACGATATCTCCAGCGAACCGGTCGATTTGTAGAGCCCGGGTGTCAGCGTCAATCCGCCGAGGTTTCCGGCAAGAAGCACCATGTCCGTTGCTGTGCGACCCGCGGCATCGTTATACGCTGTTGTCAGATCTCCCTTCGCTGCGGTTAACATTTCAGGAACAGGAGAAGTATCGTCGGCCGCATAGATCGTTCCGGTCACCTCGGTCAGTCCGAACCCGGTGATGTTGGATCGTGCTGCCGGGCTCAATCCGACATCCCCAGTGACAGCGGATGTCGGAACGTTGGAGATGAGCGAGCCCGCCAGGATGACAAAACCGGAAGTCGATTGAAGATTGACTGCCGTTTGCACCGTGGATTGAACCGGAATGACCTGTACGTTCGGATCGACAACGGTATCATCTTTGCTGCAGCTGTTGAGCGCCAGAAACAGCGCCAGAAAAGCCGTCAGCCCAGCGATATGCGTATGTCTGTTATTGTAACGAGTTAAAGCAGTTCTATTCTTTTTCATTGACACTTTCATAGGTACTGAATTGAAGAGATACACATGTGAACTACTCCCGTTTGACCAAACCGATAAGGTATGATCGTCGTCAACGGCCTCAGTCGGGCACGACATCAATCACAACAGATCGATTATAGAACCGGCCTTCCGGAAGATTGTTGTCGAACTGGGAATATTGAAGGTTCTCGCCGAACCACAGTGTTTCGTAAGTAATTCCGCGTTTGCTGCTGGTCACACGTTCCAGGATACGCTGGGTATCACGGACTCGTTCATAGGACAGATTGTCGTTATACTCTTCCTCTCCAATGAGGTCGGTATATCCGTGGATCACCACGACACCGTTGTTGGGAATGAGGGGTGCGACAACTTCCATCAGGAACGTTTGGTATCGGACGACACTTTCCGATTCGTCAAATCCAAAAAGAATTCTGAACCGTATCGCCTCTGTTGCAGGGTCCGCTCTTCGGACCAAGCTGACCGAAGCTTCTTTCCTGATGAGTTTTCCGGTTTTCGATTGTCCCAGCATGACAACTTTGTAGTCGCCCCGCGCTTTGTCGCCCAGAATGACATTGCCGGAGACGTTTTCCTGCTCCCGCGTCGAAGGTCCGAAACGCTGAACCTTGCCCTGGTTATCCGTCAGTTCCACGGTCCATGATGCGAGCACGTCTTTTGCTCCGACAACATTGAAGAGCACATGGCTGTCAAGAGGATCTTCGACTACGTCAACAACTTGTACGGGCTTCAGACCATAATGGTGAGGAGCGCCGCCGATCTGCATTGTTAATTCCGGCGAACTACTCTCGATATCAACACGGCTGTCACCGGCTCTGAGAAACGCCAGCTCTTTGGTTGCTCCCGGGAGTTCTGAAGGAACGAGGGGTTTCACCCGGCCTTCCGTTGAGATCCTGGATTCTGCAATTCCAAACGTTTCCACAAGGTATCGTTTGACCGATTCCGCTCTTGCCTTGCCATGCTCGGCGCCATTCGCAGAGGCTCCATGGAGCGTGACGGTGGCAGAGCTTCGTTTCATGCGGTCACCGATGACATTCAGAATGTTGTAATACACGGTCATTTGCCGCAATGATAGGCCGACATTGCTGGTCGGCTGGGCTTCCTGTAATTGCTCTTCTTTGAAGTTCGCTGCCTGCTCTTTTGAGAGGAACACATATCGTCCCGGTATTTGAGTCGATCCTTCTTCAAAGAACACGTAATTGCGAAGCGGGAAGGTTTCTCGTACTCTGCGCTTGACCGGTACGGCCTTTGGCGCACGAACTGAGAACCATACGTCACGCTCGGCCATGGGAATTGACTGCGGGATTTCGTCTCCGTCTCCGAATTTGAGCGCAAACCCCATTCGAAGGGTCGAGACTCCCCAGTTTTCAACTCCCCCAGCCGATCGCGGATCTTGTCCAAAATACGGGTGGTAGGAAATAAACGGTGAAAAGTTGAACTGGGTCTTGTGACTCGAAGACCTGAACGGAATGTCATACCCCAGGCCAATTTGTCCCGAGAAAACCGTTTTGTTCATGTCGCTCCATTGACCCCTGGCGGCTGTTACGCCTTCCTGGGTGTAGTGGAACTCACTCTCGTCAGCCTGTGAACCGCTTCCGAGATTGGGGGCCCAATTGAAGCCGATCCGCGGGCCGGCATAAATGTAGAATCTGTCGGAAAACGGGGCGAACCGTATACTCGGTTCGATGGAGAGGTAGCTGATTGTGGTCGAAAGGGTCGCGATTTCGCCACACGGACAGGGAACATCACTGAATGAAGCGCGCCTGTCGTCGTAACCTACTTGCAGTATTCCGCCCCAGACGGGGTTCGGGCGATACTCAAGGAGCCCTGCAAAATAGAACCCTGCTCCGAATCCTTTATGGAAGGGGGCCGGGGATGTCAGCGACGCGTTCAGCATTTGCGTCGTGCCGCTATAAAAATTCAGATTGCCACCAAATACTCCGCCGTACCACCAGGTCGGCCGATCCCGCTGGGTGTCCTGCGAAAAACCCGTCGCAGAGAGGCCCATCAGGACCAGCGAACTGAGGATGATCCTTGCGGACCAACGGCTCAGAACTCGCAGGTTTCTGGTTACTGTTCGATGTCGATACATACGTACCTCCTTGATTAAGGTTTGTTTCTCATATTTAAGATTCTGTACGGGCACACTCATGATTGACCTCACGTCCTTAATGTCCTTGATTCCTCATCACCCGCACTCTGGTGAACCAGTATCCGCCTTCAATCGGTTGTTCCTTATGGAATAGCGTGGTTCTGCGGCTAAATAATACGCCTCGGATTGAGAACCGAGGCGTATCCTGATGATAAGCCTCAACGTTATCTCTTACCTTTTACTTTTCCCTTTACCTTTTTTGCGGTCATCATCGTCATCGTCATCATCGTCCCTATCGCAGTTCTTATGACCGTCTCTTTCGTCGTCATCCTCATACTTCTCTTTACGGTCACGATCGTGCCTGCCGCCTCGACCGTTTTTATCGTCGTCGCATTTCCTGTGGAGCTGGATGTTGCCGCCCCTCAGGTCGCCCGACGCACTGTAGCCGTTGGAGAGTTCAATGCTGAAACTGTCGTTGCGGCCTGGTTCGCCATTGTCAACAACGATAACTTTGTAAGTGAACGAGCCCTTTCCGTTAACCTTTGCAACGCCATCGATCTGCCGTGTTACGGGATCGATGTACGTATACCCGGTCACGCTCGTGCTCTTCACCCTGAGGCCCTTGTGATCATTGTAAGAAAGCTGGCCCCAGAATTCGCCGTTCTTGATGCCGCCGGAAACGCCGAAGGTCGCTTTGTTCTTGCTGAAGGATCCTTTGATCCATCCGCCGCCCGTCACGAAATCTCTGCAGGGCTGGGACGGGGGATTCGTGCCGCCGTCGGAGCTGCCGCAAACCGCGATCGTGTCGGAGATCATCGTCACCGCTCCACCCAACGCCAGCATTCTGCCGGACACGTTTGCGCCCGATGTCATGGTGATGGTGGTATAAGCAATGACAGTTCCGATGAATTGGGCTCCGTCAATTGTTGCCGAGGAGCCGACGGCCCAAAATACGTTGGCGCCGAGGCAATCCTGAGTGTTGCTGTTCAGGGCGACGACGTTTGAGCCGGCCATGGTGACCAGCGTGCTGCCCAGCTGGAAAATAAAGAGGGCATCACTGTTTCCCTGGAAATCAAGATAGACCGTTCCGTTGACCTGCAGGTTCGCTGACGGCGCAAAACTGTAGACACCGGGGGTGAAGGTCATTCCATCCAGCTGCGTAACACCCGAGTAAATGGTGTCAGGCACCTGGCCCACCAGGTAGTTGTATGCGAAGGTTGCATCATTGTGAGCCTGTGCTGCGACCGGGCCACCTGCATAGATGGTTCCGAGCACGACACCCAAGCCCGCTGTTACTGTCCCAGGGCCTGATATCGAGTTAATAGGCTCAGGTTGAAAACCCGTCAGGGCTGTACCAGGACTGACACCAACATCTCCGGTAATGAGCGACGGACCGTCATTGGTGACGGTTGTACCACCCAAAACCGCAAACGTCGAAGCGGATCCCAAAGGAACTGCTGAGGTCAGACCCAGACTTGTCCCGTTGAAGCCGTTCGGCTGAGTCATGAGACTCTGATCACCCTGTTGCGGACTGTTGACTTCGCAAGCGGAAAGGAACAAGGCGGCCATCGCGATCGAAACTGCCAGGACTCCCTTTGTTCCAAGCTGCGTGAGATTTCCAAACATTGACTTTTTCATAAATATCTTCTCCACAAAATCACCATCAAACAAATTGGATCTCTCTTATTAAGAGCATCCATCCTTCTGTGAATACTGCATCATTTCTCATTTCTCGAAAAGATCCGCCTGCCGGAACGTCCGGCAGGCAGTTCTTTTATGATTCCTTACGGCACATTGACAACAGTAGCATCCAAAGCAATCGTGCCTGCCGTTGTCGCTCCGGCCAATATTCGGCCGTTGATCGTGGCACCGGTTACTGCCGTGACATCTCTTCCGGACACGATGGTTCCATGGAAGATTGTGCCCACGCCGATAGTCGCATCAAGCGTCGGAACCCAGTAGACGTTATTTTCGTCGGCTCCGTTCAGGAGAGTAACGCTTGCTCCTGTCGTCAGCGAGGAACCGATCTGGAAGACCCAGACGGCATTCGCATTACCACCCGCATCGAGAACCAGCGGAGTCGAGACCAGCATCGTGCTGCCGGACGTGTAGGTGCCAGGCGGAATGCCTGACGGATAGAGAGCACCAAGGTCCGCACCAGCACTGATTGTTACTCCCGGCGGCAGATTCTTAAAGTAGTTGTACGCCACCAGCAGGTCGGCTCTCGCCTGAGCTGACTGCGTGTCGTTGATGTGGATCGCGCCGTTTACGATCGCCGGCGGGAATCCCGTCATGGAAGTGCCCGGATCAAGCGAGACATCTCCGTTGATGATGGAGTTGCCGGTGCTTGTGATCGCCGAGGTCGCCATGATGCCATACGTGCTTGCCGACCCAAGAAGTGAAGGCGGCGAAGGCGGCAGAGAAGCGACAACGAACCTCCAGACCTCAGAGTAGGCGCTTGTGCCACCGCTGTTCTTCGCGTTCACACGCCAGTAGTAGGTCGCCCCGTTCGTCAGGCCCGAGATCGGCTGTGACAGCCCGGTGATCGTCGAGTCGTCAAACACGAAGGTCGGACCGGTGAACGCGGCCGAGGTGTCGACCTGCAGCCGATAGGTTGCGGCTCCCGTCGAGGCATTCCAACTCAGGGTCGGGCTCGTTGAAATAACCGTGTCGCCGTCAGCAGGATCAGCCAGCAACGGCGGCTGAGGAGGCACCAGACCTGTCTTGAAGTTCCTTGTGGAGTACGCGCTTGTCCCGGCGGCATTTTTTGCATTCACGCGCCAGTAGTACGTTACCCCGACCTGTAAGCCGGAGATCGGTTGCGAAGTACTGTTAATGGTGGAATCATTGAACACCAGAATCGGACTTGTGAACGCGGCGCTGGTGTCGATCTGCAGACGATACGTTACTGCTCCAACCGAGGCAAGCCAGCTCAGCGTAAGACTCGAAGGCTGATTCTGAGCTGCGTTCAGAGGAGAGACCAGGACCGGTGCTGCCGGTGGTCCGAGCGTGGTGAAGCGCCAGACGGACGAGTAGGCACCCGTTCCGCCGGAGACTTTCGCATTCACGCGCCAGTAATATGATGTGGCAGGTGCCAGACCGGAAACAACCTGCGAAGTGGCGGTACGTGTTGAATCGTTATAGACCGTCGTTCCAAAGGTGTTGCTGGTCGAGACCTGCAAACGATAGGTGCCCGCTCCGGCCACAGGATCCCAAACCAGTGTCGGGTTCGACGGTTGGTTCACCGCCAGATCAGCCGGAGAGACAAGTGCCGGGACGCCTGGGGCTACCGTGGTAAAACTCCATGCGTAGTTGACCGCAAGGCCCGTGCCTGCCAGATCCCTGGCTCCCGTTGTAATGGTCGCGGTATACGTTTGACTTGGTACCAATCCGTTCGGCGCAACAAAGAGCGCAGTGGTGTCGGTGTAGGATACCGATCCCGAAATCGGAGTGGTGCCCTGTCGCAGCGTAAATGTCGCGGCCGTGAGCGATTGCACGTCCATCGGTGTACTGAATGTCGCGGAAATGACCTTGACTGCGGCGGCGTCAGCCGATTCGTTGGCGTCGATCGTCTTGCTCAGTGAAACGCCTGCTGCACCGCTGGCAGGAGATGTACTCGTGACGGTCGGGGCGATGCAGAAATTGACAATACCCGGAGTTTCTTCCTTACAGCCGCCGACAAAAGCCGCGAGCAGGAATGCTGCGGCAAGTCCAACGGACAGCCGGAATCCGGAGAATGCCCGAATCGCTCGGGGCGTTGGTTTTGTTGATGATGTGTTCATAGGCACCTCGTGTGTGGAGTTAACAGAATGAATACGATTCTTTGAAGATCGAGCTCTGCTCATGATGGTTTTCGTTTCTTTGCTGGTGCTTTTGTTTTTATGGATTTCTCTGCTTTCGCCCCTTGGCCATTGTTGGAGGTAGTTTTCAGCCTCATGAGCCTGGCGTTGGTTTTTTTCAATTGCCCGACGATGTGTTTAAACTCGTTGATTTGGCGGTTGGCTTCCTCTTTCGCGACGCCGTACTTTTCCTGGAGGATCCCCACGAGTTGTTCATGCTTTCCAGCGATGGAGGCAAGTTCATCGTTCATCAGTTTTCCCCAATGATGCACAGCCTTGCCCCGTCTTTGCTTCCACTGCCCTTCAACGCGATCCCAGTTCATTTCGTAAGTCCTTCCTTTTTTCAAGTGTCCGTCCTGCGAGCCGCTCCGGTCGCTATGCGAAGAGAACCCTTGCCAATCATGTGAAAAAGTATACCGATGTTAACAATGAGGCGTAATCGCCTGAAGGGATGAAAAGGGGACTAGTCCTTTGGAGCTAGGTCTTTCTCGAAAAGAATTACATCAAGAGGCGGGGTGCTGCAGGAGGGTGATCGATGAGGGTGATTCGATGCGGTGTAGGATTCGATGAGAGCAGGAGGATGTTGAACGAACAGGTTGGCGGGGGCCGTGAACAAAGGTCAAAATTTCACATCGTCGCGCGCGTACATGGCAATCTCAAGGCGGCTGTGCAATGCCAGTTTCTCAAGGATATTATGGACATGGCTCTTGACGGTAAATGTGGCAATGTTCAGCTTCTGGGCTATTTGCTTGTTGCTTTTTCCGTCCATGATCAGAGCGATGACTTCCCTTTCCCGAAGTGTCATGCGTATGGCCCCGCGGTAGCCCTTTTTCCCTTTCAGAAGAGCATGCTCGGCTACCTGGGAAAAGAGCGATCCGGTCATGGGCGGGGGAAGTATGGTCTCTCCGCTCGCAACCGCCCGAATCGTCTTAATAACTTCATCCACGGTCGCATTCTTGAGGATGAACCCCTCCGCCCCGGCCTGCACAAATTCCATAATGTCCGACTGAGCCGGGGCAAGCCCCATTCCGATGATCTTGATATCAGGAAACTCCTTTTTGACCGACCGAACCGCTTCCAGACTGCTTTGACTCTCCAGACCGAGGTCCATCAAAAGCAGATGCGGTTTCACGGCGCGCGCCTTGGCAAGGGCACTGGCTTTGCCATCGGAAGCTGCCGCAACGGTGACATCTCCCTGCCCGTTGATCATCGCAGTGATGCCTTCCCGCAGCATGCGGTTGTCTTCTATGAGGAGGATTCGGATTTTTGACATGGGGACTCCAACGCATGGTAAACCTGCGAATACAATGCGTGACCCTCAATCGGGTATAGACCTGAAAGATAGCGGTGGGCGCACCTGATACGATGATTATCTCAAATGGGCCGATGGGGGGAGAAAATCTGTGTCGCGGCTACTTTGCTTCGATGATACGCTTCGAAATTGCGTAGCGGGTAAGCCCTGCAACGTCATGAATCTTCAACACATCCATGATCTTCTGGCGGTGTGTTTCCACGGTTTTGATGCTGATAAAGAGCTGTACTGCGATTTTCTTGTTGGAATTTCCTTCGGCAATCAACTGAAGGATTTCCAGTTCACGGGGCGTGAGTCCCGTTTTCCTTCGCCCCGATTTTCCTTCTTTCACAATCTCGCGGTAATCAGTGACAAGATATTTTGCGATCGAAGGGGAAAGATAGGCATTCCCTTTGTTCACTTCCTTGATTGCTTTGATGAGCTCCGCGCCGGTGGTCTGCTTGAGAATATATCCCGAAGCCCCCGCATGGAACACCTCGCGAACATATTCTTCGTCTTTGTACATGGAGAGAATGAGGATTTTGATCTTGCTGTTAAATTTCTGAATTCGCACAGTTGCCTGAACTCCGTTCAGAACCGGCATGGAGATGTCGAGGACAACAACGTCCGGACGAGTTTTCTCCACCATCAGGACTGCTTCCTGACCGTTTTCAGCCTCCGCGACAATCTCGAACGATTTCTCCTCCTCGAGCAGCGATCGAAACCCCTGACGCACCACCGTGTGATCGTCAGCGAGGAGAATTCTTATCATTTCCATTCTGAGACCCCTTCATTGTTTGCCCCCCCCCCCGCGCGAATTGAATTCGAACCCGTACTTTCGTGCCTCTGCCGGGATGAGAAAGGATTGTAAACTTTCCACCCAACGAGCGAACACGCTCCCTCATCCCGAGAAGACCCAATCCCCCCCTCTTCGCGTTGGATTGCGAACTGCGATCCACCCTAAACCCCTTCCCGGCGTCCGCAATTTGCATTATTATCGCTTCTTTGGATTTTCTGATCGTCACCGTGGCCGTGCGTACCCCCGAATGTTTCAGGACATTGGTGAGGCTCTCCTGGACAATTCGGAAAATGGCCACTTGTACCTCGATTGTGGCCCCCCCGGTTTGGCCGCTTAAATTCAGGCGGACCCGCATTCCTGTATTCTTCTGAAACTCACGCACATAGGATCGGATCGTCGGATACAATCCAAGATGGTCCATCATCGTAGGGTGAATCTGATGCGAAAAGTGGTGAACGAAGTCCGACCCTTGCCTCACGAGACTCTGCATCGCCCGGATCTTCTCTTTCACCACCGAAGGTTTTCCATTTCGCTGAAGTTCGTTCAGGTTGAGACCCAGTGCTGTCAAAACCTGACCGATTTCATCGTGAATCTCCCGGCTGATCCTGGCGCGTTCCTTTTCCTGGGTGCGGAGGATTTCTTGTGAGAGCCTATGCAGTTCATCCTGCATGCGCTGACCCTCCAAGAAGAGCTCCTGGTAATGTCCCTTGCTTTTTTCCAAAGCCCCTTCGGCCAGTTTGCGATCAGTAATGTCCGTCACCACAGCGCATATGGCGGTCGCTCCGCCTATTGGGATGGTCTTCATTGAGAAAAGAGCCGGAAGGTGAGAACGATCAGACCCTTGGATTGTGAACTCTTTCCTGACCGGGCTTCTCGCCGATTCGTGGACCGTCTCACCAAATTCTTTTCTTTCGTCGGGCCTGATAATGTGGAGGATGGATGAGCCAAGGAGGTGACTATGCGGAGTCTTCGTCATCGCCGAAAACTGCTTGTTGCAGTACAGAATCGTCCCTTTAGGGGTGAGCGTCAGCGCTGCCTCGTTCAAGCCTTCGAGGAGAATGCGGTAGGAATGGTCGGCTCCTTTGAGGGTATACAGGTGCACGCCCTTCTTGCCGGAGACCAGAAGGGTGTCGACCTCCCCCGTGCGGATGGCAACCAGGGCTTCCTCGGTTTCGATGAGGCGAGACCGGAGAAATTCAATCTCCCTCAACTCACCGAGTCTTTTTCGATTCGTTCCCAGAATAATGTCCAAATTGGAGGTCAAGTCCCAAAAGAACCCGCCCTGTATTAGACAGATCCCCGATGAATCTCCGCAGCGGCAGGGGGAGCTTCTTGATGAGCGTCGGGGTGGCGATAATTTGCTCCCCACTTCCAAGACTTGGATTCTCGTAGATATCAATCACCTCAAGCTGATACCTTCCCTTCAGGTAACTTTCGCAGATGTTCTTGATATTGGCAATCGCACGCATCGATCGGGACGTCGTTCCCGTAACGTACAACCGAAGAACATATTCCTTTCGCGACCGACGAGAAGCAGATGGCTGGGGTTTTCCGAGAGTCCGGGCACGCTTTTTCAAATGGCTTTTCCCTTTCCCTAATCCCGAAGATTTCATTCAACGATCCGGATTTTTTCTTTTTCCGGGATGATACGGACCGGCGATGCGCCCAAATCGATGCCCTTGGATGTGAACAGAATTTCGCGGATTTCCCTTCCATGGGGCATCCCGCGGGATTTCAAGATATAGAGAACTCGGCCACGGTCATTGGAATATTCGACGTCGCGCAACACAATCAGCGTATCCATGACAGAGGAAACACCGATCTCGCTCCCCTCAAGGAGTCTGTCGCCGGGCACAAGACTTGTCAGGATCGTTGTGATCCCCTGGACCTTCAGGAAGTCGATAAGGCGCAGCAACATTGAGTATACTTCGGGTGTATCACCCACGGACGTAAAATTTGATACCGGATCAAAAACAACAAGCGACGGGTGAAAGTCAGCGATGATTCTGTGAATCGTTGCAAGATGCATCTCGAGGCCATAGAGTGTCGGACGAACCGCGTGGAATCGCAGAAGCCCCTTTTTGACCCACGGCGCGAGATCAATGCCGATCGAATGCATGTTCCGAATGATCTGGCCCTGTGATTCCTCAAACGCCAGGAACAAACAGGACTCACCGCGCCGGCAGGCGGCGTCCGCACTATGGGCAACGATGCTCGTTTTCCCAGTCCCCGCCGTTCCCGAAATGAGGATGCTGCTCCCTCGAAAGTACCCCTTGCCTTCCAACATCGTATCGAGCGCCACAATGCCGGTTGATATTCGTTCAACACTTGTTTTTTGTTCGAGCTCCAGCGAGGTAATCGGGAAGATGGAAATGCCATCCCTATCGACGAGAAACGGGTACTCATCGCCGCCATGAACCGACCCGCGGAATTTCACGATTCGTATCCGGCGAGTGGACAACTGACCCTTGATCCGATGATCAAGCAAGATGACACAATCGGAAATGTATTCCTCCAGTCCGCTCCTCGTTAGGGCTCCATTTCCCCTCTCTGCCGTCACAACCGCCGTGACCCCCTTGTCCTTCAACCATCGAAACAGACGGTGAAGTTCGGATCGCAGAATGTTGGGATTCGGGAGCGCCGCAAACAGCACCTCGATCGTATCCAGGACAATCCGCTTTGCATGAATGGAATCGATTTCATTTTCAAGCCGGACAAACAATCCCTCGAGATCATATTCTCCCACCTCTTCGAATTCGCTTTTGTTGATCTCAATATGATCGAGGATGATCTTCTTGCGTGAAACGAGACCGCCTAAATCGAATCCGAGCGAGGAAAGATTTGTTTCGAGATCGCGTGCATCCTCCTCAAACGAGAGAAAGACGCCTGGTTCCTTAAACTCAAGGGCCCCGCGTACGAGAAACTCCGCCGCAAAGAGCGTCTTGCCGCTTCCTGCGCTTCCGCAAACAAGAGTCGGACGCCCGGTCGGTAATCCGCCGAGAGTGATCTCGTCAAGACCCTTGATACCGGTACGGGATTTGATGAGGGTTGGGTGGAAGTTCTGAGACTTCGGTCGAGCCATAGGTTCCTCGGAAAATCGCGGGTGGTGACCCTTGTTGGGTATCAGTCATGTCCGTGTACAGCTATCAATTAAAACAAAGTAAGCATTTGCACTGGATTATCCAAACTACAGGAGCTTATGGATCCGGATAGCTGGACGGGCCAGAACGGCATATGCTCCTTTTTCAACAATGGGGCGCTGAATCAGATCGGGATGGAGAACCATAAGATCGATCAGTTCCTTTTCCGTCAAGTCCCTGTGGGTTTTTGGTATATGGTGATAGTGGGGTTTCTCATATGAATCACTCTGCGATTCTCTGTTTATCCCGCCCGCCTTTGGCGGGACGTTCTCTGCGTCTCTGCGATTAACTTTTTTGAAGAATAACGCAGAGACGCGGAGGGCGCGGAGGAACGCAGAGGTTGAGTTAGGGCCTATGAGCCTTGCGAGCTTTTGCATACCCCGGCTTGATAATGTCGTAGATCAGTCCGATTCTCTTTTTATACGGAATGAATGCGCTCTTCATGGCGTTGATGGTCAGTTTTTCGAGGTCCTCGAGCGATAATTTGAACGTGTCTGCCGCGGTTTTGTATTCGTCGCTCAGAGTGATCTTGCTCATCAGCCGGTCATCCGTGTTGAGCGTGACGCGGAATTTATAGCGGTGGAAAATGCCGAACGGATGCTCTTCGAGGTTTTTAACCGCTCCGGTGTGAACGTTGCTCGTGAGACATATCTCGAGCGGAATTCTTTTATCCAAAACGTACTGCGCCAGCGTTCCCATGCTCTGAACAACTCCATCCTTCACTTTCATGTCCTCGATCAGCCGCGTTGCATGCCCGATGCGGTGCGCCCCGCACCACTGGATCGCCTGCCAGATGGATTCCTTGCCGAACGCCTCGCCGGCATGGACGGTAATGTTGAAATTTTCGCGTTGAATGAAATGAAACGCGTCGACGTGCTTTTTCGGCGGATATCCGCCTTCTTCGCCCGCGAGGTCAAACCCCACAACTCCCTGCTGGCGAAAATCGACCGCCAGTTCCGCGATCTCCATCGAGATCGCCGGTTTCATGTTGCGCATCGCACAGAGAATGAGCCCGTACTCCACTCCGAAATCCTTCCTTCCCCGATCGAGTCCCTTCAAGACTGACTTCACGATCGTTTCGAGATGGAGACCAGCAAGCTGATGGAAAACCGGCGCAAAACGTGTTTCCAGATACACCACGCCGTCCTTCTTCATGTCCTCCATTGTTTCGTAGGCCACCCGCTCCAGAGATTCCTCAGTCTGCATCACTCCGCAGGTATGTTCGAATCCCTCGAGGAACAACGGCAGACTTCCGCGCGTTGCGCCGCGATAAAACCATGCCTCGAGTTCTTTCGCATTGGTCGTGGGAAGTTTCGAATATCCGGATTCCCTTGCAAGATCGATAACGGTTTGCGGACGGACGCCTCCGTCAAGATGATCATGAAGAAGCACTTTGGGAAGCGAACGAATCACAGCAGATGAGAGTTTCATAGCAGATTTCCGATTGCACGTTGCACGCCCCTCACCAGATCGTCTGATCTGGTCAACTTCAAGAGGCTCTGAATGTCATTGTGAAGTATGCGGTCCCGCTCGAGGAATGGAACCAGGTTTCGGACGATGCGGAATGCCGCCTCGACGCCTTTCCCAGCCTTCAACGGCGGTTCTCCCTTGTAGAGTCGCGCAAAATCAAGGCCCTGAGAAGCGCAGAGCAGCTCGATCGCAAGGATCGTTTGTACATTTTTCAAAACCCGCCATGCCTTCTGAGCACTGACGGAGCCCATACTATTATGATCTTCCTGATTTGCCGACGTCGGAATCGAATCGACACTCCCGGGATGGCAAAGGACTTTGTTTTCTGAGACAATGGAAGCGGCGGTGTACTGCGCGATCATAAGACCCGAATGGAGCCCGCCGTGGGGCGTGAGAAATCTCGGCAAACCGCTGAGCGAGCCGTTCACCAGGCGCTCGATGCGCCGTTCGGCAATGCTTCCCAGTTCGGCCAGTGCGATGGCGAGAAAATCCATGGCAAGCGCTATCGGCTGACCGTGAAAGTTTCCGCCCTCAAGATGAATGCCGTCCTTCGGAAAAATAAGCGGATTATCGGTCGCGGAATTGATTTCGATGGATGTGACGGCGGCGGCGTACGTGATGGCATCCCGCGATGCACCGTGAACCTGGGGTATGCAACGGATGGAATAGGCGTCCTGCACGCGAGGATCACCATGCCGGTGCGAATCACGGATCCCGCTGCCCCTCATGAGCTTCCGAATATTGCGGGCGACGGCGCTCTGCCCCGGGTGGGGCCTGAGCCGATGGATCCTCTCATCAAACGGGGTGTCGCTTCCGCGGAGTGCTTCAATGCTGATCGACGCAGCGATGTCCGCAACGGTGCTCAGACGTCGGGCCTCATGCACGGCAAGGGCCGCATACGCGCTCATCATTTGCGTACCGTTGATCAGAGCAAGCCCCTCCTTGGCGCCCAACCGAACCGGGCGGAGGCGGTTTGCTTTCAATGCAGCGAGGGATGAGATCTGCCGGTCGCTGTTGGACGGGTTGTGCCAGACCGTACCTTTGCCGATCATGGCAAGCACAAGATGTGAAAGCTGAACCAAATCGCCGCTGGAGCCCACAGAACCTTGAGAAGGAATGACCGGCACGATGTTGCGGTTCAGCATTTGAACGAGAAGATCGAGCGTCTCCTGACGAATTCCGGAATATCCCTTGGCGAGAGCGTTGACACGGAGGAGCATCATGGCGCGGACAATTTCCGGCGGCAGCGGATCTCCGGCTCCTGCTGCATGACTGAGAATGAGGTTTTCCTGAAGCTCTTCCAGATCGCCGGGACTTATGCGGATGTTGCTGAACTCGCCAAATCCGGTTGTCACTCCATAGACCGTTTCGTCACGCCGAACCCATTGATCGACCAGTTGCCGTGAGGCTTTGACGTTCCGCTTCGCTTTCGGCGAAAAACTCACCCGCGCCGATCGCGTGGCAATGTCGTACACTATCGGGATGGTGAGCGAATTGCCGTCGAGAAGGTAGGAAGCCATGGGAAGTTCAGTTTGTCTCTTCAATGTAGTGGGGACTGTTCAGAAATTCAATTGGATTGTTGATGTTGAAATGGGTTGTCCTTTTGGAAAAGAACACCGCGGAGGCGCAGAGTTCGCAGAGGAACGCGGAGTATCTAACAAAAACACGGCCAATACTCTGCGAAACTCCCCGCCCGACCGAACGTTGCGCTAAATTTGAACGGTCGTCCGCCCCGCCCGCTTGACCTTGCTGTACATTCACAGTCGGGCAGGCGCCTTCGGCGGGACGTCTCCCCGCCCGACCGAACTCAGTAAAATCTTGATCGGTCGCCTGCCCCCGCCCGACCGAACTCAGTAAAATCTTGATCGGTCGCCTGCCCCCGCCCGACCGAACAATGCGATAGCTCAAACGGTCGTTCGGGCGGGCGTGATCTTCTTTATCCTGGCAGGTTCTCGCGGATTTCCGATTGACTTTTTTGGCGAATCTGTTTATCATGTCGGTGTTTTCCCCTCCCACTGTCGACCGGTTCGCGCCGAGCCGAGCTTTCCAGGGACTCCCTTTTTTTGACCGGGACTCAATATCATGAACGGAGATAAAATAAGCGTTTTGATCGCCGACGATGAGGACGGCCTCCGTTCGACCATTGCCGCGTGGCTCACCGATGAAGGATTTATCGTTCAGGAAGCTCCCGACGGTACCGAAGCAATCAAGAAGATCCAGTCGAATGATTTCGATATTGCTCTCCTCGACATTAAAATGCCGGGAGCAAACGGTCTCGAGGTTCTGCGCTATATAAAGAAGAATTCTGGTCCCACCGAAGTGGTGATGATGACGGGCATGAGTGACGTGTCCATGGCGGTGGAAGCCATGAAACTCGGCGCCCGCGAATATCTCACGAAACCGCTCGACATGGACCAGCTGGTACCCCAGCTTCGCAATCTGCTCAAAAAGCGGGACGCCGAGGACCGCATCCGGCGCCTCCAGTCCGAACACACCGCCCGTCTGCTCTACGATCTCCATAACCCCATTGCCGGCCTCAAACAGAGCATCGGATATTTGTTAAAAGGCATGGCGGGTTCCCTGGGTGATCACCAGAAGGAACTTCTGGGGTATATGACCAACTCGATAGACAAGGTCATCCTTTTGCTGAATGACATGATGGACCTGACGAAATTGGAGGGTGGACGTGTTCGCCTGAACAAGGGGATCGGAAACCTGACCGACGCCGTCTCGAAGGTCGTTCAGGAGTTCCAAATCCCGATCAAATCCAACAAGATCACGCTCGATCATGTCGCAGAACCCGACATTCCACCCCTGGAGTACGATTCCGAAAAAGTCGAGCAAGTTCTGCAGAATTTCCTGAGCAACGCCATCAAGTATACTCCGCGACAGGGAGCCATCGTTGTGCAGGTCCGCAAAGTTCAGCTTGTGCTCGAAGAGGGCCAGCAACCGGCCGAGTTTGTCATGATTTCCGTGTTCAACAGCGGTCCCGGAATTCCGAAGGCCGAGCTTTCCCTGATTTTTGACCGCTACCGTGACGTTGTTTCCGACAAGGAAAACAAACAACGAACAACGGGACTCGGACTGATCATTTGCCAGCGTATCATCGAAGCGCACAACGGAAAGATCTGGGTGGAATCCGAGCAGGGAAAAGGAGCCACCTTCTTTTTCGCCCTTCCCGTACGCTGACGCCTCCGCGTTTTGTAACGATCGCCTTTGCCCATGCCTCATCCCCCCATTTCCGTCCTCGCCGTTGACGACGAGGAACAATACCTTGAAGTCCTCCACGCCATCCTGGGGGACGAAGGATATGCGATTCAGACCGCCAACGACGGCGTTGAAGCCATCAACCTCCTTCAATCCACCTCGTTCGATCTTGTCCTGCTCGACGTCCGCATGCCCCGCGTGGACGGGATCGAAGTCCTGAAGTACATCCGCGATCATTTCCTCGACATGCCGGTCATCATGCTCACAGGCTTGAACGACATCAAGACCGCGGTGGAATGCATGAAGATCGGCGCGACCAATTATCTCTCCAAGCCGTACTCCACAGCAGACCTCTTGACGGTGATCGATAACGCGCTTGAACGACGCAGGCTTGTCCTCGAAAACAAAGCACTGAAATCCGAGCTCTCGAGGCACGCGCTCTCGAGCCAGATGGTTGGGGCGAGCCCAAACTGGCTTGAAATGCTCTCCATTGCCCACCGTGTTGCGCCTACGGATTCCGCCGTGCTGATCCAGGGCGGGAGCGGAACCGGAAAAGAACTGATTGCGAGTTTCGTTCACAAAAACAGCCTGCGCAAGGAAAAGCCGTTTATTGCATTGAATTGTTCTTCGTTCCCGGAATCGCTGATCGAAAGTGAGTTGTTTGGACACGAAAAAGGGGCATTTACCGACGCACACACGGCCAAACAAGGCTTGGTGGAAATTGCCGGAGGCGGTACGCTGTTCCTTGACGAGATCGGTGAAGTCAGCCTCACGGTCCAGCCAAAACTGCTTCGCTTCCTGCAGACCGGAGAGTACCGCCGTGTCGGAGGGAATAAAAATTTGAATGCAGACGTACGCGTCATTTCCGCGACCAACAAGGACCTTCGGACTCAAATTACAACGGGAGAGTTCCGCGAGGACCTCCTCTACCGCATCAATGTCATCACACTGCAGATACCGCCCCTCAAAGACCGTAAGGAAGACATTCCGCTCCTCGTTGACTATTTTCTCAAGAATAAAGCCCGCTCACGCGAGGCCAAACACATCGATGTGAGGGCATTGGACGTGTTGATGAAATATCATTGGCCGGGGAATGTGCGCGAACTCGAGAACGTCATCGAACGCGCGGCGATCCTCGTGCAGGGAGACACGATCCAACCCGACGATCTCGCGCTTCCGATCGGGCTGTACGGAACACTTGACCCAACGCACAAGGGCGGAGGGTCGCTGCTTGGGACGGCAGTTTCACTCCGCGACGTCGAGAAGGTGCACATCAAGGGGGTTCTGGATGGCGTAGGGTGGAACAAGAATGTCGCCTCGAAGATCCTCGGCATCAGCCTCAAGACGCTCTATACGAAAATCCAACAGTACAATCTTTCAAAGGAATAAACGCCTTTTCCCCTATGCATCTGTATTTCCTCCGGCACGGAGACGCAGTCGAGTCGCCTTATTATCATGATACGCAGAGGCCGCTGAGCGACCTCGGAAAGCGGCAACTCCAGGGTGTGCTACATTTTCTGCGGAGCACAAAGACACCCGTCGAGCTCATTTTGACAAGCCCGCTGGTGCGTGGGAAAGAAACGGCCGAAATTATTCGTGCCGGCCTGCAGACATCTTCTCTTTTAACAACCGAAGCCCTCGCTCCCGGAGGCAACTTTCGGGACCTCCTCGCTGCGATCAACATCCAACAGGCGAAGTCGATGATGCTCGTAGGGCATGAACCGCAGCTCAGTAGTGCCATCTCCGTACTGACCGGCGACGACGAGCATTTTCGGCTTGAAATGAAGAAAGCTTCCCTCGCCCTCGTCGAAACTCCGTTTCCCGTGAAGAAAGGCCATGCCGTACTGTCGTGGCTATTAACGGCAGCTCAGATGGAGTCCATCCGTTGAAAACACGAAATTCTAATCTCTAATTTCGAAACAAGTCCGAAATACTAATGCACATGAATCGAAAGCAGTTTTGCGATTTGAACTTAGGTATTGTTTCGAATTTTGACATTGGGATTTAGGATTTTAAATGCTTTTGTCCCAAACCCTGCGTATTTTTTGATATTCCCTCCTGTTCAGGAACTGCCTTATGAACCTTTCCATTGTCAAAATCGATAAACCCGAATCCACCAACGTCATCATCGGTCAGAGTCACTTTATCAAGACCGTCGAGGATATCTACGAAGCGATCGTGCAGGCGAATCCTCAAATGCAGTTTGGCCTCGGATTCTGTGAGGCATCCGGCCCGTCGCTTGTACGCTGGGTAGGAAACAATCTGGAACTCATCGAACTGGCAAAATCCAACGCCATGAAGCTTTCCTGCGGACACAGTTTTGTTCTTTTTATCGAAAACGGATTTCCCGTGAACGTTCTGAATTCGATCAAAAATGTTCCGGAGGTATGCCACATTTATTGCGCCACCGCCAATTCCGTTGAAGTGATAGTCGCCGAAACGGATCAGGGAAGGGGCATCATGGGAGTGGTGGATGGATTGAAAACAAAAGGGATTGAGGACGAGAAGGATATCAGGGAGCGGAAGGAGTTGTTGAGGAAGATTGGTTATAAATTGTGATTGGGTATTGCGGTTATGACGTTTGGGGCCGACGGTTGGAGGCCAGAAATTGGAAGGCAGGTCGATTTCCCCGAAGGGGAAAAATAAACCAGCCGGGGGCAACGCCCCCGGCAATAATGAACAAATCATTCATTACCCTGAAAGGGTTAAATAATCAACTGGGGGGATACCATGGCACAATCACTTTCCAAAGTCTTGCTACATATTGTCTTTTCCACGAAGAATCGATTCTCATTTTTGATTGACAGAGAAATCCGGGCACAAATGCATGCCTACCTTGGGGGGATCTGCAGAGGCGTAGACTGCCCAGCGTTGATAGTAGGAGGGGTTGCAGATCATTGCCATATTTTGTGCCGCCTTCATCGCACATTATCAATTTCCGATTTCGTTGGAAATGTAAAAAGAGAATCCTCAAAATGGATAAAGACCAAGGGTCACGTTCTGACAAAATTTGGATGGCAAAATGGTTACGGTGCGTTCTCTGTCGGACAATCTGAGGTAGAACGAGTAAAGGCGTACATAAGGGATCAGGAAATACATCACAAAACGAAAACATTTCAAGATGAATATCGAGCTTTTTTAAGGGAATTCGAGATTGACTATGATGAAAGATACGTATGGGACTGAAATTTATCTCACCCCTTCAGGGTTTCGAATTCTCGCATCCGATATAAGTCGGGGCGTTGCCCCGACCTGATCTCTTTGACCCTTTCAGGGTCCCAATGAACACCACTCATCAAAACGAACACGGTCAAAAAATGAAACTCTCAATTTGCCTTATTCTTCCTGTCATCCTCGTGTCCGCATGTGGTCCTTCTGATGAGGAACTCCGAGCGCTGATCCAGGAAGAACTCCGTTCGGCTGCCGTAAAAACCATCATCTCCGAAGGCAAGCCCATCGGGCCCTACTCCCCTGCCGTGCAGGTGGGCAACTTCCTTTTTGTCTCCGGGCAGATCGGAATGAACCCCGACACGCAAGCCCTTACTGGTTCAGACATCAGCAGCCAGACTCGCCAGGCCCTCGAGAATCTTAAAGCCGTTCTTCACAAGGCCGGATATGATTCCAGCAACGTCATTCAGTGCAACGTCTTTCTCAAAGACATCAATGATTTTCAGGCCATGAACCTCGTGTACGGCGGATATTTTTCCGAAAGCTCCTACCCCGCCCGAACGACCGTCGAGGTTTCCAATCTGCCCCGCAATGCTATCGTGGAAATTGCCGCAATCGCTTATAAGGCCCCCTGATATGCCCAAGAAACCCCAACGTCTTATTCATGCCCCCAAAGGAACACAGCTCCATTGCCGCGGATGGATTCAGGAAGCCGCGCTCAGAATGCTGATGAACAATCTCGATCCGGCTGTCGCCGAGAAACCGGGCGAACTCATCGTCTATGGGGGCACCGGAAAGGCCGCACGCAACTGGAAGTGCTACGACTCCATCGTGAACGCGCTGACACACCTCGAGAACGACGAGACGCTCCTGGTGCAATCGGGCAAACCTGTCGGAATTTTTCAGACTCACAAGAATGCCCCACGCGTGATGATCAGCAACTCGATGCTGGTGCCGAAGTGGGCCACCTGGGATGAATTCCGGAGGCTCGAAGGCCTCGGCCTGACGATGTACGGCCAGATGACCGCGGGAAGCTGGATCTACATCGGCACACAGGGCATTCTGCAGGGAACGTACGAGACGTTTGCCGCGTGCGCCGCAAAGCATTTCAAGGGAAGCCTTGCGGGCAAGTTCCTTTTGACGGCAGGGTTGGGCGGAATGGGCGGAGCGCAGCCGCTGGCAGCAACGATGAACGGTGCGGCGTGTCTCGTCGTCGAGGTGGACCGGCACAGGATTCAACGCCGCCTCGAGACAAGCTACCTCGACACCATGACGGAGGACCTGGACGACGCCCTTGCACAGATCCGCGCGGCCAAAGAGAAAAAGGTCCCGCTTTCCATCGGCTTGCTGGCGAACGCGGCCGAGGTGATCCCAAAGATCGCCGCGGGGAAGTTCATTCCGGATATTGTAACTGATCAGACCTCTGCCCATGACGTTCTCAATGGGTATGTCCCCGCCGGGATGTCGTATGCGAAGGCCCTGGATCTGCGGAAAAAACAACCGAAGAAGTACATGACATTGGTCCGCGCATCGATCGTGGAACACGTCAAAGGGATGCTGCATCTGAAGAAGAAGGGAGCCGTGGTGTTTGATTATGGAAACAACATCCGCGGGGAAGCACAGGCCGCGGGTCTCAAAGCCGCATTTCAGATTCCCGGCTTCGTTCCCGAGTACATCCGTCCGCTGTTCTGTGATGGCAAGGGTCCTTTTCGCTGGGTGGCTTTGTCCGGCAATCCGGAAGACATTTACCGCACCGACCGCGCGGTCATGGAAACGTTTCCGGAAAATCGGCAGCTCTGTACTTGGATTGAGAAAGCTCAGGCACAAGTTGCTTTTCAGGGTTTGCCGGCGCGCATTTGTTGGCTTGGCTACGGCGAACGCGCGAAGATGGGCAAGATCTTCAATGATCTGGTGGCAAACGGAGAAGTCAGCGCACCCATCGTGATCGGGCGGGATCATCTGGATTGCGGGAGTGTCGCATCGCCCAATCGTGAAACCGAGGGCATGCTGGACGGAAGCGACGCCATTGCCGATTGGCCCATTCTGAATGCCCTGCTGAATTCTGCGGGCGGAGCGAGCTGGGTAAGCGTGCACCACGGGGGCGGAGTGGGAATCGGGCTTTCCATTCACGCCGGCATGGTGGTGGTGTGTGACGGCACCAAGGAAGCTGAGGAGCGGTTGCACCGCGTCCTCACCTATGACCCCGGCATGGGGATCGTACGCCACGCCGATGCCGGCTACAAACGCGCCCAGGAAAATGCACGACGCTGGGGGGTGAAGATTCCGAGTATATGAGTAAGGAGGCAAGGGAGAATCTTCCGGCGTTTTCGAAGCAATCCGCCGGACTGTGCTTTGATTGCGTGCATGCCAGAATAATCCGATCCGCACGAAAATCCGCTTTTATCTACTGCAAACTCTCAAAATCCGACGGACAATTCTTAAAGTATCCCCGGATCCCAGTCCTTTCATGCGGGGGGTATGAGAAGAGTGTCTGAGTATTGAGTATGAGAGTGGTTGAGTGACAAGAGTGGAACTCAATATCTTTTACCCATATACTCCATACACACAGACGCACACTCCCTCGTGTCCGAACCGACCCACTATAACGACTACATAAGCCGGGAAGCACAATCGTGGGGCAGTGTTCGACCCGATCCTTCAAATCCGCAACTGTGGCACGACGAACAACTGTTTGACCTTTTTTTCGGCAAAGAGTATCGCTGGCTCATCAATTGTGCGGTCTCACATGGCCCTGACGTCCTTGAATTGGGTTGCGGAGACGGAGATCTTTCCATCATGATCGCGAAAGAAGGGTGCCGGGTGACCGGATTGGATCTGAGCAGCGAGCGGATCGGCCGAGCAGTTGTCCGCGCGGCAGACGCCGGGCTGTCGGGCCGTGCCTCGTACTCTGTCGCCGATCTGAACCAGATAACGCTCCCCGAGCAGGCGTATACATGCGTTGTCGCCCACGATTCTCTGCATCATATTCTTCATCTGGAGCATCTTTTTTCGGAGGTCCGGAAGGCTTTGAAACCGGGCGGGACATTCGTTGTCATGGATTATTGCGGAATGGGGCTACTGCGAAAGATTTTGGCGGCCGGACTTACAGCAATTCTTCCAACCCACCAGCCGTACTCTATGAAGTGGCAATCGCGAAGATATCTCAGAAGTTTCCTCGCCGGAGAGGAATCAAAGCGCAACGCGATCTCAAGCGGAGGCAATTCAACCCTTCATCCCGAATCCCCTTTTGAAGGAGTCTCTCAATTATCCTTGATTCAAAGACTTGGCGAGACGTTTGAAACTGTCCGCCTCGACACGTTTCTTCCGTTTTGGTTTTACCTCGCACCAAAAGTCCGTGTCGGCAGGAGTCTCCGACCTGCGGTGGGCAGAATCTTCAGGGCACTGGACAACGGGCTCAGTACCCTTGGCGTCCGAGGCGCTTATTTCACGTTTGAGGGACGGAATACCTGAAAATGCATCAACTCCTTCTCAAAGACCTAAAACAACTTGTCACCGCCAGAACGAACGGCCAGCCGTGGAAAGCCGGAAAGGATATGCGGGATATCGGCGTCCTGGACAACGCATCCGTTCTGATGGAGGACGGTGTCATTACGTGGATCGGGGCGCAGGGTTCTGCTCATCCGCGCCTTACTGCCGATGCAACAATCATCGACGGCAGGGACCGGGTCGCCCTTCCGGGGTTCGTCGATTCGCATACGCATCTTGTCTTTGCCGGAAGCCGCGAGAACGAATTCGCCATGCGGGCTGAAGGGGCGACGTACCAGCAGATCGCCGAACAAGGCGGAGGAATCCTGAGCACGGTCAAGGCAACCCGTGAAGCCACGAAACGCGACCTCAAGAAACGCGCACAAAAGCATCTTGACGGTTTGCTGAGGCATGGAACAACGACCGTCGAGATAAAATCAGGGTACGGACTTGATGCCGATTCCGAGATCAAGATGCTCGAAGCCATCCAGGAGCTCTCCGACGAGCATTATGCGACCATCGTCGCCACATTTCTCGGGGCGCATGCAGTCCCGCCCGAATTCAAATCAGCACCCGATGACTACGTAACGTTGGTCTGCGACCGGATGATGCCATACGTTGCGAAACGCTCGCTTGCGTCGTTCTGCGACGTATTTTGCGAAAAGGGATACTTCACAGTCGAACAATCGAGGCGCATCCTGAAGAAGGCCGCCGACCTCGGTTTCAAGATCAAGCTTCATGCAGATGAGCTAGCGTCCTCCGGCGGATCGGCCCTTGCCGCGGAACTGAAGGCAGTATCGGCAGACCATCTCGAACATATTGATGGTGCGGGAATTTCCGGCCTAAAGAAGTCGGATGTCGTTGCTACACTGCTCCCCGGTGTTTCGTTTTTTTTGAATCACGGATATGCGCCTGCGCGCAAGCTGATCGACGCGGGCGTGCCCGTGGCCATTGCCAGTGACTTCAATCCGGGATCCTGCATGTCCTTCAGCATGCCGCTCATGATGACCATCGCCTGCACCCACATGGGGATGACACCCGAGGAGGCCATATCTGCAGCCACTATCAACGGCGCGGCGGCGCTCGATTGTTCGAGCCAGTACGGCAGCATCGAAGTCGGGAAAAAGGCCGACATCATTCTGTATGATATTCCGAATTATCGTTATCTTTCTTATCACTTTGGGGTCAATCACGCCTCCATGATCATCAAGCACGGAACGATTCTCGAATTCTGATGAAACAGATCGTCGAATGCGTACCGAATTTCAGCGAGGGAAGGGATAAGGCGACGCTGGATGCGATTGCGGAAAGTGTTCGTCGGGTGCGCGATGTTAAACTGCTCGGTGTGGAACCGGATAAGGACTATCACCGGAGCGTCGTGACGTTTGTGGGCAACCCGGCCGGAGTACTGGAGGCGGCGTTTCAGAGCACGAAGACCGCGGTTGAGCGGATCGACATGCGCACTCACAAGGGCGAGCACCCGCGGCTCGGTGCAGTGGATGTCGTTCCGTTTGTTCCGGTTTCCGGCGTGAGCATGGACGAATGTATTTCCCTTGCCCGCCAGTACGGCGAGCGTGCTGCGCGTGAGCTCGGAATTCCGATCTATCTCTACGAGTTCGCGGCAACAAATCCGCTCCGGCGCAATTTGTCGGATATTCGGAAGGGTGAATATGAGGGATTACAGCAGAAGCTGGCCGATCCCTCATGGAAGCCCGACTTTGGTGAGGCGGTGTTCCGGCCGAAATCCGGGGCAACGGTGACGGGCGCGCGGAAATTCCTTATTGCCTACAACGTCAATCTCAGCACTCCGGACGCAACCATCGCCCACGAAATCGCCCTGAGAATCCGAGAAGCGGGTCGGCCAAAAAAAGATGCCGAAGGAAATACCGTTAAGGATGGTCAGGGAAAACCGGTGAAGATCCCCGGCACCCTCGAAGCGGTAAAGGCCATGGGGGTCCATCTGGAGCGGTTCAATATCGCTCAGGTGTCCATCAATCTCGTCGATTATGAGGTCACTCCGCCCCACGTCGCCTTTGAAGAGGTGCGCCGTCAGGCAGCGACTCTCGGTGTCGAGGTGACCGGCAGTGAGATCGTGGGCCTGACGCCGCTCCAGGCACTCCTGGCCGCAGGACGGTTTTATACAGACCGCAACGGGAACAGCGCTACTTCCGAACAAGCGCTCGTGGAAACGGCAGTTCAGCACCTGGGCTTGAGTCAGCTTGACCAGTTTGTTGCGTCAACCAAAGTCATCGAGTATCAACTGTAACGAAGGGTTCATCATGCTTGCAGCGAAACGTGTTTCGGAATTCATCGATGAAGTGGCCGCTACCTCTCCGGCGCCGGGCGGCGGAAGCGTGTCCGCACTCGCGGGAGCGCTGGGGGCAGCGCTCACATCCATGGTATGCCACCTCACCATCGGGAAGAAGAAATACGAGGACGTTCAGGACGAGATGATTCGTGCGTTGGGGCAGGTCGACGAACTTCGCGCGAAACTCACCGATCTGATCGATCAGGACACCGAAGCATTCAACGCCGTGATGCGGGCATTCGGAATGCCAAAGGAAACCGAGGAACAGAAGCTCCGGCGAAGCGAGGCGATTCAAGAAGCTACGCGGCAGGCAACACTTGTTCCCCTGGAGGTTATGAAATTATCCGAACAAGCCATCACACTGGCAAAAGCAGTCGCGGAAAAAGGGAACGTGAATTCGATTTCTGATGCAGGAGTGGCAGGATTGATCCTCAAAGCGGCCTGCGAAGGGGCCGCGTACAACGTGCGCATCAATCTGGCGACGCTCAAAGACACGCGATTTGTGGCGGAGACGAAAACCCTTGCAGACGCGATGCTAACGAATGTTGAAATCCTCGCGGACGGAATCAGGGAGAAAGTGGAGAAGGCGTTGAGTTAATTGCGGAATACTCGGCATTGAACTGTCCGTTGACTTCCGACCGCCGCCCCGGGATAAATCCCGGGTCTAATTTCACCTCTGGTGACGCACAATTCCGCTCCCCGATAAAAAACATCGGGGCAGGAAAGCGGAATAAAAACGTAAAATGTTAATTTCATTTTTCTGTTTCATTTCCGTTTGTCATTTGATGTTTTCGTTTTTCAATCCCGCTGACCTCTGACTTCTGACCCTTCGTCCGCCAACGGCGGACTCAGGGCAAGCTTCTGACCTCCGACCTCTGTCAATCTCCATCTCCTCAGCTTCTCCAAAATGCCCTGCTAAACAGCACGAACACTGTAAAAATCTCCAGGCGCCCGATGACCATGCACGCCGCGAGAATCCATTTTATCATGTCCGGAAGCCCGCCATAATTTGCCATCGGTCCCACCGCCCCAAGCCCGGGTCCGATATTCGACATCGCCGCCACAACAGCGCTCAACGATGTGACGAGGTCCAATCCGGACGAAGTAATCAAAATCGTCGCCGTTGCAAACGTCACGAGGTACAGGATAATGAATCCTGCAATATTGAAGAGAATGTCCTGTTCGACCATCCGCCCGTTGTAGCGGACAGGAATGACTGCCTGCGGGTGAACAAGCCGTTTGAGTTCATTCCCGGCTGTCTTCAAGAGCAGGAGAACGCGAACGTTTTTCATTCCGCCCCCCGTGGATCCTGCGCATCCACCAGGAAACATCAGGAGGAACAAGACGATCTGGGCCAGCGGCGCCCAGAGGGTAAAGTCCGCCGAGGCGAATCCTGTGCTCGACATGATGGAAACGACGTTGAATGCAGCATGGCGAAGGGAATTCAACAGGTCGTGGTCCGGAAGCAGGACGAGAACGATGAGCATCGTTGCCACGATGGCGCTGATCGAGAAAAACTGGAACTCGTTATCCTTGAAATAGCGGAACTTTCCGCTTAAGGCCGCATAGTGAAGTGGAAAATTCGTTGCGGCAATGAACATAAATGCCGTAACGACAACATCGATATATCCCGAATTGAAATGCGCGATGCTCGCGTTTTTCGTGGAGAATCCGCCGGTCGCAATTGTCGCAAACGAATGGCAAATGGCATCAAAGAATGACATTCCACCCGCCATCAGCAATCCGGTTTGAACCACGGTCATGAGAACATAGACCGACCAGAGGATGCGGGCGGTTTCCGCAATGCGCGGAGTAAGCTTATCCTTCGTAGGCCCGGCAAACTCTGCCTTAAAAAGCTGCATTCCGCCCACACCGAGGAGAGGAAGAATGGCCAGCGAGAGCACAACGATCCCCATTCCGCCCAACCATTGCGTCATCGCACGCCAGAACAGAAGGCCCTGCGAGAGGGACTCAATGTCGGAGAGGATGGACGCACCTGTTGTTGTGAACCCGGAGACGGATTCGAAATACGCGTCTGTGAAATTCGGGATGGCTCCGCTCAGGAGAAATGGAAGAGAACCGAAGAGAGGCGCCACGATCCAGCCAAATGTCACAATGGCGAATCCTTCACGGGCCCGGAGTTCGTCTCCCTCAAGGCGCTTCATAAACAACATGAGAAACACCCCTACAGCGATCGAGATCAGCGCAGAAACGAGGATCGGTTGAACATCCGGCTCGTCAGAGTAAAAGGAGAACAACACAGCCGCCATCATCGCGATGCCCACGGCACAGATGATAAAACCCAGGACACTGAGAACCGGAACGATGCGCATGAATCAGGCCAATGGATGCAAGTATGGGAATGCGGAATGCACAGTTAGCTGAAGAATTTTTCAACGTCCCGAAGAGCCGTAGGGAGCGTAAACACTACGATGCGATCCTCCGCAACGATCCGGGTGGAACCAACCGGGATTGTGACGTTCCCTTTGTGGATGACACAACCAATGATCGCGCCTTCGGGGAATTTGAGGTCGCGCAGCGCCTTCTTGGTCACCGACGAACCTTTTTGGGCGACCATTTCGATCACTTCCGCGTCCACTCCGTGGAGTGTCGCAACAGAAACGATTTGACCTTTGCGGACGAATTTCAAGATTTCGTTCGCCGCGGAGAGCTTTTTGTTGACGAGAGCGTCGATGCCGATGGTGTTCGCAAGCGGAATGTAATCGAGCTTCTCCACATGTGCGATGGTCTTCTTGACTCCGAGGTGCTTCGCCATCAGGCAGGAAATGATGTTGTCTTCTTCATCTTTCGTGACTGCAATGTAGGCATCCATGTCCATGATGCCTTCCGTGGCAAGAAGATCCAGATCCTTCCCTTCCCCTCGGATCACCATGGTCTTCTCGAGGGTGTTCGCGAGCTGAACAGACTCTTCCTTACTCGATTCGATGAGTTTCACCGAGATATCGTCCTGCAGATCTTCTGCGACGTGCCTGCCGATCCCGCTGCCGCCCAGGATCATGATGTTCTCGAAGCGTGCGGTGTCTTTCCCTGAGCGCTTCAGCATCTCCTGGACGTGCTCGGATTTTGAAACCACGAAGATCTGGTCCCCTTTCTTGAAGACGTCATCCGCTCCCGGAATAATCGTACGAATTCCACGGCTGATGGCAACTGCGCGGAACGGCAGTTCTGTATAGTCCTTTGTGATCTCGCTGAGCTTTTTATTGATGAGGGGGCTATCCTGATCGAGCTTGAGGCCTAATATCTGGATCTTCCCGTCCGCGAACTCGAGCACGTCCGTAGCCGCCGAGCGGCGGATCAGCCGAACGATCTCCCTTGCGGCGAGAACGTCGGGAGAAATCACCAGATCGAACCCCAGTTCCTCGGCCTGTATGGCAGATTCTTCTCCGAACATGAGTTCCGGCTCGTCCAACCGGATGATCATTTTTTTGGTACCGAGGCGGTGTGCAAGAGTGCATGCGGTGAAATTGACCTCGTCGATCGACGTGACTGCAATCAGCATATCTGCTTCAGACGCCCCCGCCTCTCTGAGGACCTTGGAGCGGGCCCCGTTTCCCTGAAGGGTGAGGACGTCCAACCCCTCCCGAACGCGCGCCAGCCTGTCGGCATCGCGGTCGATCACCGTGATGTCGTGGCGCTCCTGGGAAAGAAGTTTCGCAAGGTGAAGTCCGACCTCACCAACTCCCATGATAATAATTTTCAATTCATCTACCTTTGGTCGTGAGGATTATCGAAACAGTCGGAAAAATTCGGAACTCGAAACACGAAATATCAAACAAATTCTAATCTCGAATTTCCAACGTCCACACCTGTGGTTTGCGTTTTTAGGATTTGTTTGGAATTTAGAATTTGATATTTCGTATTTCCATTCTACTACATTCCTCCAACAACCCAGCTTAACGCCGATATCGCGGCTGTTTCCGAACGGAGGCGGCGGGGGCCGAGGGAAACCGGGATAAATCCCTGTTCCTCCGCGAGAGAAAATTCTTCAGCCGCAAGGCCTCCTTCAGGCCCTACAACCACGAGAACCGACTTTGCGTCGGCATGATGCCTCAGGAGCGAGCCCAGAAACTGGGACTGTTCCGTCTTCTCGTGTGCCAGAACCTTCAGATCATACCTGCCGGAGTTTCGCACAAGCGTATCAAATTTCGTAAGAACAAAGATTTGAGGCAACACGCATCTTCCGCTTTGTTTTAGCGCAGAAACGGCTATTTTCTGCAATCGCTCGTGTTTTTGCTGTTTCGGAATGGTTCTCTCGCATGCGAGAGGGATGAGGGTTGTCATTCCGAGTTCCGTACCTTTTTCGATCACCATGTCGAATCGGGCGGGATTGCGAAGAAGCGAAACGGCGAGGGTAACATCCACTTTCGGCTCGTTCCACCTCACCATAGTCTCCACGATCTTACATTCTGCTTCCGTCCGTGTAAACGCGCGGATGATCACTTCATACATCGTTCCGCGGCCATCGGTGACGAAGACATGGTCGCCGATGCGTTTTCTCAACACACGACTGAGATGTTTATATTCATCTCCAGTAAGAACAACGCTTTCAGCGCCGATCTGATCGGGATTTGCAAGAAAGAACTCCATGACCGACGGTTCCTTTGTTCTTCAAAATGACACTCCGGTATCCAGAATGATCTCCGCCTTCCCCTCTGGGTTCAAGGCGATCTCCGTCCTCACCACAAAACTATACGGAAGCAGGAAGTGCAACCCGAAGCCAAAGCCGGAGTACCAATGCCTTCCACTGTATCCCTCACTGCGAAACCATGTTTTGCCGGCGTCCGCGAAGATACCGGCGTAAATCCCATAGCGCCACACGCTGAATTCAGGAATCGGGGAGTAGGGAAATTCGTAATATCGTGGAAGGAGGAGGGGAATCCGAAGTTCGACACTGCCTCCCACCAGGTTCTCTCCCTCGAGAATACGGGAGAAATATCCGCGAATCCGATCCCGATAGCCGAAGTACACATACCGATAGGAGGGAACCGGGCCGCCGGATGAAAACTGGCCGAGCACCCTGCCTGCCACTGTGACATCCGAAGTTAACTGGACGAACAGATTCGCGTCCGCCCCGTATCGGAAAAAATCCACCATGGATCCGCCAAATCCGTATTTCGTTGCCACGAGGTTCAGGAAGAGCCCTTTTGTCGGATACTCCCGGACATCGCGGCTGTCATACGTGTAATTCACTCCGACATTGAAGAACTCATCCCGCCCGCCCGGCGTGAGCGTACCCCCGGCAATGGAGTCAGAAACATTCCAAACCTCATAACCGCCGCTGAACTGAATCAAATTATAGAAACCGTATCTCTTTCCAAGAGTGAGTTGGCTGCCATACGTCGTTTGTTGGTAGAGTCCTCTCTCCGGATTGAGATTCTGAACACGGGACAAAGAAAGTGAAGTCCGGAAGAGAATATCATCAGTGGACGTCAACCGCGGAGTTTGGTACATCAGTTGAACCCATCGATCGAATCCCAAGGCAAACGAAGACGACAACTTCTCATTCCTTCCGCGGAAATTGGTATGCACAACTCCAACACCGTAGTACGCGTTGGCGAGCTTCCCGTACTTGATTCCAAGAACGGGAAACGGGTACAAATACCAACGCTCATGGACCCGCACAATCAGGTCGGCCTGATCGGCCTCAACAGAATGTTCGATTTCAACTCTGTTGAAAAGGCCCAGACTGTAAATACGGTTTTCATCGTACATGAGACGCGAGAAGTTCAGTGTATCACCGGGCACACTGCTCATTTCCCGCAGAATCACAAACTCCTTGGTCGTTTCGTTCCCCTCAACACGAACCGAACGGACAATGAGCGGCCCTTCACCGCTGGCTTGAGCCAAAACGGTGACAAGAGTCGCCGAGTGCATGAGCGCTATGGAAATCCAATGTTTCAAGACATTCCTGAATGCAAAACCCCTCCAAAAACGGAGGTGCTTGTCATGATTATGAATTTCTCAGATGAGCCGTCTGTGGTCAACCGCGATGCAATGATCCATGATCACCGGAAGGCCGTTTTTTTCCGCTTTTCGGGCTGCTTTAGGATGGACCACGCCGAATTGCAACCAGAGTGCTTTTGCCTTCACGGCGATGGCTTCATCAACAATGGCGGGAACGGCCTCGGGGTTTCGAAACACGTCCACAATATCGATCTGCACCGGCACGGAGGCAAGATCCGGAAAACACTTTCGGCCCAGAACGTTTTCGTACTGCGGATTCACCGGATGAACGTCGTACCCGCGATCCATCAGAAACTGCATGATGCGGTTGCTGTCGCGGTTCGGGTTCTCGGACGCACCCACGAGGGCGATCGTCCTGGAAGTTTTGAGAATCAATTGAATAGACGCGTCATCTTCGATCGGCATCGTTACGGCTGCTCCTCTGCATACATCTCCACCGGCGGGCAGGAACACATGATGTTTCTGTCGCCATACGTGTTGTTGATCCGCCCGACCGGGACCCAAAATTTGTTCTCCCGCAAATCTGCGACCGGGAACAGAGCCCGTTCTCGGGAATAGGGATGACTCCATGAATCCGCCATTGCTTCAATCGCGGTATGGGGGGCATTCTTCAGCAGATTATCGTTCTTATCCGCCTTCCCTTCCACGACCTCCTGAATTTCCTTTCGGATCGACAGCATCGCGTCGACAAACCTGTCGAGTTCTCCCTTGGGTTCGCTTTCGGTCGGCTCAACCATCAACGCACCAGCAACCGGAAAGGAAACTGTCGGCGCATGGAAGCTGTAATCCATCAGTCTCTTGGCAACATCCTCCACTTCGATCCCGGCGGCTTTGAAGGGTTTCAGTGTCAGAATAAACTCGTGCCCCACGCGTCCGTTTTTACCCTGGTACAAAGCCGGATAATGCTGTTCAAGCCTTGCTTTGAGATAGTTCGCATTGAGAATTGCCATTCGTGTCGCTTCGGTCAAACCTTCGGCACCGAGCATTTTGATATACGCGTACGAAATAAGCAGGATGCTGGCACTGCCCCAGGCAGCAGAGGACACGGCCGGGATCGCTTTCGCGTCCCCAAGGCCGCTGACACGGTGGCCGGGGAGGTACGGGGCCAGTTCCTTGGTCACACAAATGGGCCCCATGCCGGGTCCACCCCCTCCGTGCGGGATCGCAAAGGTCTTGTGCAGATTAATGTGGCAAACATCCGCTCCAATGAGAGCGGGGCTGGTGAGTCCGACCTGTGCGTTCAGGTTCGCGCCGTCCATGTACACCAGCCCGCCATACTTATGCACAATGGCACAAATGTCGCGGATGCGTTCTTCAAAAATTCCATACGTCGATGGGTACGTCACCATCAATGCTGCAAGGGAGCCTTTATGCTGAGCCGCTTTGTTTTCGAGGTCGGCGACGTCGATGTTTCCCATTTCGTCGCATCGGACCACGATCACGCGCATTCCTGCCATGACAGCGCTGGCGGGGTTCGTGCCGTGCGCCGATGCGGGAATGAGCGCTACGTTCCGATCGCTGCTTCCATGATCCTGGTGGTAAGCTCGGATGACCATGAGGCCGGTAAATTCACCCTGGGCGCCCGAATTCGGCTGAAGCGAGGCGGCGGCAAATCCTGTAATTTCACACAACGCTTCTTCAAGTTCCCTGAAGATCTGTCGGTATCCTTCTGTTTGATCTGCCGGGACAAACGGATGAAGTCCCCCAAATTCCGGCCAGCTCACCGGGAACAGCTCGCTGGCGGCATTCAGCTTCATGGTGCATGACCCGAGCGGGATCATTGCGTGCATGAGTGACAGGTCGCGGTTTTCAAGACGCTTGATGTAACGCATCATTTCAGTTTCGGAGTGATGCGTGTTGAACACCGGATGTGTCAAACACTCCGATGTGCGGCTGAATGCAGCCGGGAGATCGTCGGAGGACTCGGAATATTTTTGGAAATCGATTTCGTTCGTCTTCTTTCCTGCCGCCGCAGCGAAGATGCCCAGGATATTCTGAACGTCCCTCCTGCCGGTGGTCTCGTCCAGAGAAACGCCGACATGCGTGCCGTCAACGTGCCGCAGGTTGTATCCTGCTTCCGCTGCCCGCCGGATTACTTCAACGCTCGATTTCACTTCGATGTTCAGGGTGTCAAAATAGACGTTATTCGTCTGCCGGTATCCGAGTATCTGCAATTCTGCTTCGAGGGCCTTTGTCAATCCGTGTACATGAGCGGCGATTCGTTTGATTCCGGCGGGCCCGTGATACACGGCGTACATTCCCGCCATGATGGCAAGCAGGGCCTGCGCGGTGCAGATATTCGAAGTCGCCTTTTCGCGCCGGATGTGCTGCTCGCGTGTCTGCAAAGTCATGCGGTAAGCCCGCCGCCCGTGGGCATCGATCGAGACACCGATAATCCGCCCGGGCATGACGCGGATGTGCTCATGACGCGTGGCGAAGAATCCTGCATGCGGGCCGCCGAACCCCATGGGCACCCCGAACCTTTGAGAGTTCCCGATCACTACATCGGCGCCGAATTCTCCGGGCGGCTTGAGCAGGGCGAGACTCAGGAGGTCCGCCGCAACGGCAACGAATCCACCCAGTTCATGAAAACGCCCGATAAATTCCGAATAGCCAATCACTGCGCCGTCCTGCGCAGGATATTGGAGCAAGGCTCCAAAGAACGAACCGTCGACTTTCGTGCGTTCATGGTCAGCAACAACAACTTCGATATTCAACGGAAGCGCGCGGCTCTTCACCACTTCGATCGTCTGGGCAAGCACTTTCTCTGACACAAGGAACTTATTTTTCGGAATACCGTTGGTTTCGCGGGCCGCGAGCGCATGGAACATCGCCATCGCCTCGCCGGCCGCGGTTCCCTCATCAAGCAAGGACGCGTTGGCAACCTCCATGCCGGTCAAATCAATGATCATGGTCTGGTAGTTCAGAAGCGCTTCAAGCCGGCCCTGGGATATCTCCGCCTGGTAGGGCGTGTATTGCGTGTACCACCCCGGGTTCTCGAAGATATTCCGCCGTATGACCGATGGGGTTATGGTGCCGCTGTACCCTTGTCCGAGGCAGGACGTGAGCACGCGATTTTTGCCGGCTACCGACCTGATCCATTGGAGGTATTCATATTCGCTCATTGCCTCGGGGAGCCGGAGTGGATCCGTCCGCCGGATGGAGGCGGGTACGACCTGATCGATCAGCTCGTCCAGCGATGCCACGCCGAGAGTATCGAGCATGGATCGAAGTTCATCGGATTGGGGTCCGATATGGCGGGAGGGAAAATCCTTATGGTCAAAATTCTTTTTCTTCATGGCCTGTTCGTCTGCTTTTGAATGCGGTCGAGCGCCTGCGCTGCGGCCGCCTGTTCGGCTTCTTTTTTGCTGCGTCCGTTTCCCACCCCGAACATTTCCGTGCCGATGTACACCTCGATGGTAAACCGCCGGTCGTGATCGGGACCATCTTCCCGGACGATCACATAACGCGGAATTCCCGCGCCGGCGGCCTGGGCGTGCTCAAGAAGCGCGCTCTTATAATTGTCATCGGTCAGAACGCTCTCAAGGGTTTTGGACCCAAGGAGGGATCTGCGGACAAATTCCCGCGCCCCTTCGATGCCTGCGTCCAGGTACATGGCCCCGATGATCGCCTCGAAAGCATCCGAGAGGATCGATTCGGAACCCTGGTCGATGGATTGGGCCGCGCTGGAACTCAGAAGAAGAAAGTCGGAAAGGTGCAATGCGCGCGCCTGCTGGGCGAGAATCCTGCGGTTGACAAGACGCGAGCGTAATTTGGTGAGATCCCCCTCTTCCATCGAAGGATGTTCCGTATGGAGGTATTCTGCAATGACGAAGCTCAGAACGGCATCCCCGAGGAATTCAAGGCGTTCATTGGATCTCCAGGTCTGATCGAGCTGGGGGGTGTAGGACCGATGGACGAGTGCCTCGGCGAACAAGCGCCAATTCTTCGGACGCCAGCCGATCGCTTTCTCGAATCGTGCAACATCAAGCTGTTGCAGGATCGATTCGGGAAGTTCCTGCCCGGCGTCGAGACCGTTCTTTCGTTTCTCCCGGCTGCCGCTCAGCAAGCCGAGGACTGCTTTCACAACGTTGCGCACATCCGTTTCCGGCTCTTCAGGATGGTCTGTTACTGCCGGTACTTCCTGAAGAGGATCGAGGCATTATGACCGCCAAACCCGAAGGTGTTGCAGAGTGCCGCAGGGACATCCCAATCCTGTGCCTTGTTGGGGATGTAGTTGAGATCGCATTCGGGATCAGGGGTTTCGTAGTTGATGGTGGGGTGCACCTTATCATGGTACACGGACAGCACCGTTGCGACCGCCTCCACGGCCCCTGCAGCGCCGAGGAGGTGGCCGATCATGGATTTTGTTGAATTGACCGCCATCGATTTTGCATGCTGGCCGAAGACAGTTTTGATGGCGGCAGTTTCATTTTTGTCACCCACCGGAGTTGAAGTACCATGGGTGTTGATGTAGGCAATTTCTTCCGGACGCAGTCCGGCGTCAGCCAGGGCCGCACGCATGGAGCGGACGGCTCCTTCGCCGCCCGGCGCCGGTTCCGTAATGTGATGCGCGTCGGCGGTAAACCCGATCCCGCTGATCTCCGCATAAATGTGCGCGCCGCGTTTGAGAGCGTGCTTCAGTTCCTCGAGCACCAAAATGCCGGAGCCCTCGCCCATGACAAACCCGTCGCGGTTCTTGTCGAACGGACGGCTGGCATTTTGGGGAGCATCGTTTCTGGTGGACAGCGCCTTCATCGCGTTGAACCCGCCGATTCCCATGGGACAAATGGCCGCCTCAGCGCCTCCGGTGAGCATCACATCCGCATCGCCGCGTTGGAGCAGAATGAACGCATCACCAATGGCATGCGATGAGGTCGCACATGCCGAGGTGGTGGCGTAATTGGGACCCTTTAGTCCATGCTTCATCGAGATCCGGCCAGGTGCAATGTCCGAAATCATCATAGGAATAAAGAACGGGCTGATACGATGCGGGCCCTTAGTTTCGAAGACGGTCTCGTGCTGCCGTTGATAGGTCCACATCCCGCCGATGCCCGAACCGACGATCACGCCGATCCGATTCCTGTCCTCATTCTCGAGGTTCAGCCTGGCATCCTTGATCGCCATCTCTGACGCAGCGAGAGCGTACTGCGTGAACGGATCGCACCGTTGGGCCAGCTTGCGGTCCATGAACGCATGCGGATCGAACCCTTTCACCTCGCACGCAAACTTTGTATCGTAGTCCGACGCGTCGAAGGACGTGATGGGTCCGGCGCCGCTTTTTCCCGCGAGCAGGTTTGCCCAGAATTCATCCTTGGTCAAACCCACGGGCGTGATCGCGCCCATACCGGTGACGACAACTCGTCGTTCTCCGTTAAAAGCCATGGTGATAGGTCTCCCGGATCAATGTGGGGACAAAACGGTACACCGTCGCACCCCCGTCTTGAACCTGGTTAGGAGGCTTTGCCTTTCAGATACTTGATCGCATCGCCGACCGTGGAGATCTTTTCGGCGTCTTCGTCCGGGATCTGAACATTGAACACCTTTTCAAATTCCATGACGAGTTCGACCGTGTCCAATGAATCGGCGCCGAGGTCGTTGGTGAAAGATGCCTCCGGCGTGATTTGCCCTTCATCCACGCCGAGTTTGGAAACGATGATTTCCTTCACTTTCGAATCGATGTCTGCCATACGAAACTCCTTTGCTTAAATGTAGATGTGATGGGTGAAAACTCTATTACATAACCAGACCGCCGTCCACACACAACACCTGGCCTGTCATATAGGCCGAGGCGGGTGACGAAAGAAACACGACCACGCTTGCAATCTCCTCCGGTTTTGCCGTCCTCTTCAGCGGCACCATCCCCAATAACGCTTCCTTTTGCTGAGGAGTCAACTTGACAGTCATATCGGTGTCCACAAAGCCCGGAGCGACCGCATTCACGCGGATATTCCGTGAAGCAAGTTCTTTTGCAAGGGTCTTTGTCATTCCGATCATTCCGGCTTTGGCCGCCGCATAGTTCGTCTGCCCGGGATTCCCGATCATGCCCGCGATCGAACTGATGTTCACGATCGTCCCCTCCCTCTGCCCCATCATCTGCCGGCAAACAGCCTTGGAAAAATTAAAAGCACCCTTCAAGTTGGTATCGATCACGTCGTCCCAATCCTGTTCGGTCATGCGCATCAGCAACGTGTCCTTGGTGATTCCGGCGTTATTCACCAGGATATCCAACCTCTGAAATTCTTTCACCACTCCATCAACCACCTTCGCCGCTTCATCGAAATTCTTTGCATCGGATTGAAACGCGAGAGCTTTGCGCCCCAGGGCTTTGATGGCATTCGAGGTTTCTTCCGCCGCACCTGACGCACTTTTGTACGTGAACGCGACATTGGCACCCTCGGCCGCCAGCGCCAGGGCAATGGCCTTTCCGATCCCGCGCGAACCTCCGGTTACGAGCGCTATTTTGTTTTCCAGTGTGCCCATGATTTCTCTGCTCGCCGTCAGCTTGTCGAAGGTTTCCTTCTTCCGGGGTTGAACCCGATGAAGGAAACCTTCAGCTAGGCTGTCACCAAATCCGTTATTTTTTCCACACCCTTCACCTGTACGCTTCCGTCAATACGTTTCACCAGGCCCTGGAGCACTTTTCCGGGCCCGACTTCAACAAACAACCCCGCACCATCGCTGATCATGTTTCGTATGATTTCCTCCCAACGAACCGGACTGGTGAGCTGTGCGTAGAGGAGGGATCTGATCTCTGCCGCTTTCGTGACCGGCTTCGCCGTGACGTTGGCATAGACCGGGATCGCCGCATCCTGGATCGAGGTTTTTTCCAGGGCGGCCTTGAGGCCATCGCCTGCGGAGGCCATGAGGGCGGAATGAAACGCACCGCTCACCTGCAGTTCTTTGGTCAGTTTGGCTCCACGAGCTTTTGCGAGTTCCATCCCTTTGCGTACGCCTTGCACCGATCCCGATATGACAACCTGCCCGGGCGAATTCAGATTTGCCGGCTGAACGACTCCAGCGGCTGAAGCTTCGTTGCAGACTTCCTCAACCAACTTCGGGTCCAGGCCGACAACAGCGGCCATCGTTCCCGGCTTGTCCGTCCCTGCCTGTTGCATGAGTTCTCCCCGCAACCGCACAAGCCGCAATCCGTCTTCGAACGTAAGGGCTCCCGCGTGGACGAGGGCTGAGTACTCGCCGAGGGAATGCCCCGCCGCCATGGCGGCCGGATCTCTCGCGATCAGCGCCGAAACCACCATGCTGTGCAGAAAAATAGCCGGCTGGGTGTTCTTCGTTTGCTTCAATTCTTCTTCCGGCCCCTCGAAACAGATCTTCGAAAGAGAAAACCCTAGAACCTGGTCTGCTTTTTCAAACATCGCCCGCGCTTCATCATTTTGCCCGTACAGGTCTCTGCCCATTCCGACATACTGAGACCCCTGACCCGGGAATATGTAGGCGGTGACGGTCATGGCTTCGCAGGATTGACGAGTGACCATTTCACAAGGATGGAACCCCACGTGTACCCGGCCCCGAAACTAGACAAGACAATATTCTGTCCCTTCCTGAGCTTTCCGGATTGCCACCATTCAGAAAGACACATCGGAATGGTCGCCGCGGTGGTGTTGCCGTACTTGTCGATATTGATCATCACTTTCGAGCGGTCGAGGCCCATCCGGTCGGCGGTCGCATCGATGATGCGCAGATTGGCCTGATGGGGAACCAGCCAGGAGATATCTTCGCTCTTCAGGTTGTTCTTCTTCATGATCTCCACTGATACGTCCGCCATACCGATGACCGCAACCTTAAACACAGCCTTGCCGTCCTGGTAGAGGTAGTGCATTTTTTTGTCCACGGATTCGTGCGTTGGCGGATTCAGGCTTCCTCCGCCTTTCATGCACAAAGCTTCCCCGCCCGATCCGTCAGAATAGAGCCTGTGGTCAAGAATTCCGTACCCCTCCTCCGTGCTCGGCTCGATCAGAACCGCGGCTCCCGCGTCGCCGAAAAGAATGGAGGTGTTGCGATCTGCGTAGTCGACGATACTGCTCATCTTGTCGGCTCCGATAACGAGAACCTTCGAATATGTTCCGCTTTCGATGAACTGTGATCCGAGAACAAGGGCATAAAGAAATCCAGAACAGGCGGCCGAAACATCGAATCCCCAGGCATTTTTTGCACCGATACGGTCCTGTATAAGACACGCCGTTGCGGGGAAAAACATGTCGGGTGTCACCGTTGCAACAATGATCACTTCGATCTCTTTCGGATCGATATTCCGGGTTGTCTGAAGGTGCCGAAACGCCCCGACGGCAAGGTCCGAGGTTGCGCCCTTCTCCAGGATCCTCCGCTCGCTGATGCCGGTCCTCGTCCGGATCCACTCGTCGTTGGTATCCATCACTTTCTCCAGATCGAAGTTCGTGAGAATCTTGTCCGGAGTGTAATGGCCGACGGCGGTGATGGTTGCTCGACGTTTTTTCATACTCATGGGTGTGCCGGGAGTGTGATGGTATCCGGCGCCGACTGTCGGGCCGAGGAAACGGCCGAGAGCATTTGCTCAATGTGGCGGTTGACATCGGCGGTTGAGACCTCGACAGCTTTCAAAATCATGTTCTTGATGGCTTTGGGCGTGGATTTGCCGTGACCGATAATGGAAACGCCATTGACACCCAGGACAGGAACGCCGCCGTATTCCTCGTAATCCATTTCCTTGAAGACGGACTTCAAAGCACCCCGAACCAGGCCGAGAACGCCCTTCCGAAGGATACTCTGGTCCGCGTAGGCCAGCAATTTTGCCTTCAGGAACGAAGGCACACTTTCTCCGAATTTCAGTATCGCGTTGCCCACAAATCCGTCACACACCACGACGCGGACTTTCCCGCGCAGAATATCCCTTCCCTCCACATTTCCCTGAAAATTCAGCGGGCTGGTTTTGAGCAATTTGTAAGCCTCACGAACGACTTCGTTGCCCTTCGATTCCTCTTCGCCCACGTTCAGCAGTCCCACGGCGGGGTTCTCGTATTTGAAGATCTTTGTGGCGTAGATACTGCCCATGATGGCAAACTCAAACAAATGCTGGGGGCGGCAATCCACATTTGTCCCTGCATCCACGAGCAGGCAAACCCCGTTCTCCGATGGCAAGAATGCACCGATCGTGGGCCGACTGACGCCTTTAATGCGCCCGAGGATCAGAGTGGAGGCCGAGAGAACGGCTCCCGTATTCCCCGCACTCACAAAAGCATGCGCTTTCTGGTCTTTGTGGAGGTTCATTCCGATCGCCAGCGATGAGTTGCGCTTTTGCTTCAGCGCAGCGGTCGGCGAATCTTCCATCGTAATGACCTCAGAAGCATCCACAACGGAAATCGGGAGGGAACCAGTCTCGTGTTTGGCAAGCTCGGCACGAATGACAGCTTCTTTGCCAACAAGGATCACTTCGATGCCGTTATGCTCGCGCAGCGCCTGAAGAGAACCTTCGACTTCATTGGCAGGGGCAAAATCCCCTCCCATGGCGTCAACCACGATCTTGAGCTTCGATGATCCCATGAAAATGATCAGGCTTCCCGGGGGACGACCACTGACCTGCCGCTATAATATCCGCAGTTCGGGCAGGCGCGATGAGAAAGTTTTTGTTCGTGACAATTGGTGCATTCGACGGTTGTCGGCGCAGTTGCTTTGTAGTGCGTTCGGCGTTTGCGGCTCCGCGATTTGGAATGGCGGCGTTTCGGATTCGGCATGATGGACCCTTTCTAAAACATGAAAACCCGAACAGCGTTCGGGCTGTTGTTCACAATAGCTTTTGATTTCAATTACCCGGGAATCCCTTGAGCGTTGCCCAACGCGGATCCGTTTCATCGACCGTGCACGAACATGGTTTTGTGTTACGGTTGGTTCCGCACACCGGGCACAGGCCCGCACAATCGTCCTTGCACAGCATCTTCAGGGGCAGCGAGAGAATCAGATACTGTCGAACATCTTCCCCCAGATCAATAATATTGACGTCCTGCGGGAGGTAGATGATTTCGTGGCCTTGCTGGAGATCATCGGGCGGATCCCCGCTCTGCATATACACAACGGAGTATTCAGACTCTCTCTCCTGCGGAAACTCCTCCAAACACCGGTCGCAAACAAACTTTCCGTGGGTTCGTGTTTCGGCATAAAGCAGGAACTGCCGGTTTGCCTTTTCCACCAGGACTTCCACTTCCACGTTTCGGTCAAACCTGTCGTCCAGTCCGATGTCCGGGGGCTCGGTACTCAGGGAATAACGGTGTTCTCCCTCGGACAACTTCGAAATATTGATGCGCAGACTGCTCACGGCGTTCTCCCCTTCCCAATGAAATCTCCCCTTGGAAGTGAAAAAAGGGGGCTTTTTTGGGAAAAAGCGGTAAAAATATACCGAAAATCGACCGAAGAGTCAAGACGGACCAATTTTGGGTAGTGTCCTCATTTGGGTTTCTACCGTAGCTGGAAACCGTTAAAACGGTTTCTTTTCTCTTGCCGAGGGCGGCCTTACCCACAACTTAAGTTGTGGGTAAGGCCCTCCGGTACAATATGAAGGAGTCGTTTCAACGACTTCTTGCGGCGCGGCAGGCAAAAAAGGACATAACTCAATTTTGAGGAATTCGAGGCTCCACGGAGAAGTTCCTCCAGTGGGAACGCGCTCTCTTCATCCCTGAAAAAGAACTGTTTTAAGGGACACCCGGGGATTCAGAAGAAAACCCGTAGGTGACGATATTCCGTAGCGAAGTTTCTCAGGGAATCTGGGTTGTTCCGGTTTCGGAAACAGCCTCAGCCGGCTCTGTCACGCCCGGCAGAAGTTCTTTGTGGATATACTCGACCGTTTCATCGAGCGCATCGGCAAACTTCTGAAAATCTTCCTTGTACAGAAAGATCTTGTGCTTCTCGTACTCCTCTTCGCCCACCCTTTTACTTTCGGTGATCGTGATGTAAAAGTCCTTTTCCGATTTCGTGGACTTCACATCGAAGAAGTAGGTCCGTTTTCCGGCACGGACACGCCGTGTGAAGATTTCGTCCTTGTATTGTGGTTCCAAGGCACTCCTCCCTGATTATGTCGCGATGGGAATGTTGTTCTCTCTCGGCAGAATCCTCCGCCCTCCCATCATGGAGCGGTGTCCTGCCTTGGTGCAAACCTACTTTCTGACCACGGCAACCTTGCCCGTACCGACCTCGTCGCCATTGCGGGCAAAGGCCACCACAAAATAGATACCACTACCGACCATTTGGCCGGCCGAATCCATTCCGTCCCAAAATGCACGCCCCCCGCCCTGTGCAGCGAATTCTTTTACCAGGGTTCCATCCACCCTGAGAATCTTGATGGAACTTTCTTCGACCAGATTACGGATCATGAGCGGTGTCGATGAGGGGATGACGAAGGGATTGGGGCCCACATCGATCGTCGAGAAGGAGCGCTCCGTTCGCACGGGGGCGATTGAAAGGCTGGATAATCCTCGTTCGGTTCCGAAATACGTCATGCCCCTCTTGTGGTCGATGGCGATACTGCGCACGTCATTATCGATGAGCCGGCCTCCCGTGCCTGCGACCGTGAACTGCTGAAGAATCTGTGTCGCGTCGGGATTCATGACAAAGACGCCTTCTTTGGTCCCGACCCACTTGTTGTTCACGGCATCGACGGCAATGGCTTGAATTGATTGTTCCCTTAAGGGAAACGATGAGAACCGCCGCTGTTTTGGAAAGAGGGGTTCGGAAATGATCATCAGCCCGATATCGGTTCCGACACACACGGAGCCTGTATTGTCCACGGCGAGCGAAAGCACCGTGTTGTGCGGCAGTCCGTCTGCCGTGCTCATGTAGCCCCATCCGCCCGTGCCCACAGTACCTGAAACAACTCCTGTGCTGTTGAAGTAGTAAAGGCCGGTTGCCGGTTTGTTGAAGGGCTCTGCGTTCCCCAGCCACTTTGTGCCGTTCTCATCGATGGCCATCACCGTAAATGTGCCTTGACCAGGATGGATGACATTCGTGTGGTATCCGAAGGTGGTGTCGTTGACCAGCCGGGCCAAAAAATTGGTGTTCGCCGCAGTGCGGTTCACAAACCATGTTTGTCCGGAACCATCGGCTGCCACCGAGCCGATGACCTCATACGGAGGGCCGCTGGGAACAGAGCTTGCCAAAGCAGGCGCCGCATCGGCATCAAGTTTACGGCGAATGGTGTCGCTGACAATCTCAATAACGCCTCGTCCCCAGGAACTGATCCACATGCTCCCGCCGACCCCTGCGCCGACCTTGTAGTAGTCGTTGAATTCCATGACTGGATACATCGAAACAGTGAAGTTCTTCCATCGCTGCCCGTCGGGTTTCGAAGGATCATATCTGTAAAATCCACGCCCTTGTCCGCTGATTCCCGACGCGCACCAGAGCACACCGTTTGCGTCAACGGTCAGGCTGCTGAACAGACTCGCATTGGGTCCATTGGGCAGAGTATAATCCCATGAACTCCCGTTCCATTCTGCGACGCCGCTGAAAGAGGTCGCGACGAGCGGCGCGCCGGATTGCCTTGCGATAAGATGATTCCCGGTACCATTCGCGTTGACGGCCACAGGTTGCGTTCCTCCGGATGCCCCATTCACGACCTGCACGGTGTAGGTCCCCGATTCATTCCAGAGAACATACCACTGGTTGCCCGCCGGGACTGCGTCGACAATCTGCCTGCCGGCCAGGGAAGGGATCGGCTGGAACGCGAAGCCGTCAAAGAAAGCGGCACCGGAGGATGTGCCAACCACGAGCGTATCCTGCACCAAAAGAGCGACCGTTACGGCATTCGAAGGCAAGCCTTGCGCGGTCTGGTACCGCTGCCAGGATGTGGGGGCTGAGAGGTTTAACCCGAACCTCGCCGCCCTCGCCATTCCCTGATCCGTTGCCGCCCAAAGGTCATTGTTCCTCACAACAATTCTGTTCACTCCTGTCTCACCCGTGAATCCAAGATTAGCGTACGTGTCCCCAAATTCCGTCCTTGAATACCTGTAAACGCTTATGCCGAAGTCAGAGCTGATGAACACCGTGTCGCCTTCTGCGGCCAGGGCCCTGATTCGTTTCTGAATCCTCTGGGAATTCCTGATATCCTGAATGGAGCTCCATGACCCGCCCGGGGTCAAAATATCCACCGCCCCATTCACTCCGCCAATCCACAGAGAACCATTGAAAAGAAGAAGAGCAGAGAGGTCATTGCCGCTTAGTCCGTCAGACACGGTGTATGTGCTGATCGTTCCGGAAGCAAGATCGGCGGCAAACAGCCCGCCCGGCCCCGCGGCCCAGACCATTGATCCGTCTTCCACTCCGCTTTTCACCTGTTCCATCGCGGTAAAGGTCTTCCAGGTACCCGGAGGCTGGAAGCCCGTCTGCGCAGCCGCGACAGCAACACCACACACCAGAACTGCAGCCAACATCCGCATCGGTCACTGCTTCCTTCGGGACGGCCGCTTCGGTTTCCCCTTCAGGTCTCTGAAGAGCGCGGTCATTTCCATCGCAGCGATCGCCGCGTCCCAGCCTTTGTTGCCGTGCTTGCCGCCGGCGCGGTCAACAGCCTGCTGAACAGTGTCGGTCGTCAGCACGCCGAAGATGACGGGAAGTCCATGTTTCAATGCAGTCTGCTGAATACCGGCAGCCGATTCTGACGCGACATATTCAAAGTGCGGCGTTTCTCCGCGGATGACGGCCCCCAGACAGATGATCGCATCCCAGCGTTTTTGTTCTGCAAGTTTGTTCGCTGTTTGAGGAAGCTCAAACGCACCCGGACACCGGAACACTCCAACGTCACTCCCGCGGGCATTGTGCTGACGGAGACATTCCTGCGCCCCGTTCAACAGGGTTTCTGTGATGTTCGAATGAAAGGAACTCACCACAATGGCAACACGCATTTGGTGAGCCGATAGAGATGTGTGAGAACGTTCAGAGGTTGTGGTCACAGGAGGTCAGGAAAACAATCTGCTCCGCATGGCTTCCACAATGTGAAGGGGGACGGTATGAGCGCCGAACACCTGATCATCGTTCTTCTTCCCGCCGTGAAAATCCGATCCGCCGCTTTCAAGAAGAAAATAGTGATGCACGATGCTGCGGTAGTATTCCCGTTGCTGTTCCGAATGGGACGGATGGACAACCTCAATGCCGTCCAGCCCGCGTTTGATCAGCTCGATGAGTTCTGCTTCCGTGAGATATCGGCCGGGATGGGCAAGGAACGACAGTCCGCCCGACCGGGAAATGAGCCGGAATGCTTCTTCGGGATTGAGCTGGAACTTGGTTTCGTACGCGGGCCCGCCGACGCCGATGTACCGATCGAAGGCTTCATGAAAGGAGCCAACGTGTCCCTCTTCGACAAGGGCGCTGGCCACATGCGGGCGTCCAACAGCACCGATGCCGGCCTGTTCCAGCACGCTATCGAGTTTCAGCGGGATGTTGATGCTATTCAGTTTGCGGACCATCCGCTCCGCCCGTTTCAGGCGTTCGCCACGAAAGAATTCGAGGTAGTCCAGCAGCGTAGAATTTGTGTGGTCAAAGAAGTAGGCGAGAATGTGAAGGTCTTTACCGCCAAGAGTAATACTCAGCTCGACACCCGAGACCACCGTTACGCCCAGTTTCTGGCCCCAGGAAGTCGCATCGTCAATCGCACCCACATGGTCGTGATCAGTGATCGCGATGGCGGAGAGGCCTGCTTTGCTTGCTTTTTCAATAAGTTCACGGGGAGAAAACACACCGTCGGAATACGACGTGTGCATATGTAGGTCTGCTTTTCCCTCGTCGGTCGACGCGGGGGTAGGTGATCCCAGCTCCGGTTGGTTGGTCCCTGACTCCTCAATCCTCGCCATATCGCTCTACGTCCCGATTCTCCTAGGTCATCCGCTCCGGGTTTCCGCCGGGAAGGATACTCCGTGCCGCGGGAGCGGCAGCGGTTCAATCAAAGGAATGCCTTGCGAAATTCTTCATAGTTATTGATGGTCAGCGTGTTTCCCTCTACTCCGATGTGTCCTTTTTCCATGAACTGGTGGATCATGCGGGAAACGGTCTCACGCGACGTGCCTGCCATATTGGCCATATCCTGTTGCAGCGGCAGGTCTTCGACCACCACTTTACCTTTCTTAAAGACGCCCACATCATCAGCCAGAAGCAGGATAACGTTGGCTACCCGTCCGGCGGCATCTTTCAGCGAGAGGCTCTTGATCTGGGCATCGGCCTTCCGCAATCTCATCGTCAGTTCGGCAAGCAAGGAGATCGCCACGGCAGGGTATTCGGCAAGCAGGTCCAGAAACTCGCGCCGATGGATCATGAACAACTCCGCTTTGCTTGTCGCCACGACTGTTGCGGACCGGGCCAGGCCGTCCAGGAGCGACATCTCGCCGAAAAACTCTCCGGAGCCAAAGATCGACAGGATCACTTCTCTTCCCTCTTCGTCCGTTCGCACGACTTTTACCTTGCCGGTGACGATGACAAACAACGCGGCGCCCATCTCCTTCTCGAGCACGATGATGTTGCCCTTCTTGTACTTCTTGCGGCTTCCGAGCTTCGCGACCTTTTCGAGTTCCGTATCATCCAGGTCGGCGAACATCGGAACGTTCCGCAGGAATATCAATTCTTCAGTCATTCGGGATTCCGGAAAACCATGCGAAGTGCGTTCATGAGGCGGGAAATCTGCACAACGTCGCCCTCCCTCGGCGATAAATATAGGCCGAGGTGTGACGAAAGTCAAGGCATTAATGGCCAAAGTCCCGCCAATTCGCCATACAGTACCGGGGATTGACAGATGACAGGAATGCCTATGGAAGTTGAATCACAAACGAAATTTGATGTACCCCGGTCCACGCTTCATCAAGGCTCAGTTGGCCTGACGGTGCGACCATGAAACTCGCCGTATCGAGAAGTGTGGTGCGTGGACCGCCATTCCAGGGTGTCGTAACTCCCGGCCTCCCCGCGCCCGTGGTAAAAAGTCCCAGGTACTTCACATGTCCCCCGAACACATCGAATCCAAATCCAAGGCTTAAGGTTACCTCGGTCCATTGTTCTTTTTGTCGCCGGCTCGTTCCAAGGATGTGATTCGCCTGCCTCATATAGTATTTGAAGCGATGAAAGGAGACGCCGATCCCGATGTCACGAACGACTGACCGTAAGCCCACACGCACGACATGATTATAAAAGTCGAAGGTGTTTGTGACCGTGCGGTCACCCAGCATGATCATGCGACCGTCGGGGAACCTTTGGGAACCGTCCGCTTCGGCCCACGTTTCACTGAATGCCGGTTCATAAATCACATCGAACCCAAGAATGGACTTGCCGTTATTGTTGGCCAGTCCGAATCCGAAATTCCAGGCATGAGAATCCCCCGGGTCGCGCGGTATGTTCATGAGCTGATAGTTTGGAATCTTTGGATACGTTTTCAGATCCAACACCATAATCACCCCGGCATTGAGGGTTGCGGTCACCGGTTCCCGATAGGAGGCCTCGAAGGCAAACCCATGAGATTGATCATGCTCGATGGTGTACCGAGGATTTGGCATGTATGGCATACCGTCCCATGGGTAGAAGATCACATTGGGACGACCGTGTTCCATGTCCGTACTTTGATGGGCAACGAGGAGGTCAAGGACACGTCCCCCTTCCCATGCGCCGTGCAATCCCAGCCGATACTCGGTTATCGTCCCTTTTTGGATGAGATCATACGCGTTGGAATAAAGATACTGCACACCATCGATCGCGTTCAAATCAGCCCATTGCGCGCTCACACCCACCGAATAGGCCGTACCCGGTATCGCAAAACCGAACATCCCAAACGTGTACGTGTTGGCATTGTCCCGGGTCGGTTGAGAAAAGTTGGGGGGAAGGAAATTGTGAAGGCCAAAGGTGGGAGGATGTGATTCATCCAGCGAAATGTTTTGTCTCGCCCAGGTCATCCCGCCAAAAAAATTGCCTGTCCGAAAAGACATACCAAGAGGAAACGTCAGGCCGCTGCTTCCGCCCGATTGGCCTCTATTAAGGCCGATTCCATAATAGAGGGGGGATGTGAACACGCGGATCCCGTTCAGCGTTGCACCGGTCGCCGGATTGTGGTACGGATCGGCCAAGGAGTCGTCCAGGGCCAAGGTGATCCCTCCAATGGTTCCGTTCTCTGCAGGATGAAAAAGGAACTGTTGACCTGTTGCAAGAGGCACAGTTTTGAGAGGAATGAGTTGAGAGAATGCGCTGGCGGTGAGTGTCGCCATCATGACAAACAAGATTCGTTTCATGATTCCCCCTCCTTTCGAGGTGAAAAGATCTCCATTATCGTACGGAAACGCGGAGTGACTGTCAAGAATTGAGGGATGAATTGACCAACCGGAGACAGAGGAAAACTGAGACTGATTCTTGAATTGAGAAGGAAGGGCCGGCGTTTCTTGGTTTCGGGTGGTGTGAGTGTTACCGTTTTGCGTTCTCCGGTAACCTTTCCAAGGTTAAACCTTTGAAAGGTTACAATTGCTGTGCCAAACCCTACTCGCTCGAGAGGAGGAGGTAAGTCAAAAAGGCAAAACTCGCCTGAGTTATGACAAGGGAAACGGCAGAATAATCGTCGTACCGACGCGTCTTATCAAGCGCCGAGGGATTTCCTGTGGCCCTGTAGTTGTCAAAGTTCTTCGTCGCCTGATGCTTGAAGTAGGCTGCGGCAACTCCGGACACGACGATACCCGCTCCCGTGACATACTCCACCCAGGGCGAGGCAGATTTTTCAATCGATGACGCAAACGCCATTTCTGAGGCAGTGACGGATGCATCCAGAGCTTTCATCGCAACAAAACCGCGGATCGATCCGGGCTGTAATTCCAATGTCCTGTAACCGTCCCTCTGGAGCACAAGTTCTTTCGAAAGCGGAACCGATGATTTATAAAAGAGAGGCGTGGTTCCCAGCGATCTCCCCTCATACAGGACGTTGACCCCGGATGGGACCGTGACAAGATTGAAGGTTGCCCCAAACTCGTATGAAAACGTTGCGGACTCACCCAGACCGACCTGAATCGGCTCATTTCGGATCATCGCGTTCCAATCCCGGAATGAAGGAAACCCCAGGCTAAGCCTGTGCAGACCAGCAGTTATCGGGAGGTTGTTGATCGGCGCCCGGCCGACCAGCGTCGAATCCAGGATCACCTCGGCTCCTGCCGGCTCGGTGATGAACGAAATGTATGAAGACAGGGAATCGGCATCAGGAGTTTGTGCGAGCAGAGCGAAAGGGACCAACAGGAGTATCACGAACCGGCGGATCATAGGATAGACTCCGGCCTCAGCGCCGTAACGTATCTGTCTTCTGATGTCAGGAGCAAGTAGTTTCCGTAAAGCACGGGAGAAACCCGGATCCTCCCCTCCGCTTCGAATTGCCAAAGCTCCTTTCCGGTTGCCGCATCGAGGGCATAGAGCTTTTTATCAAGAGAGCCGACGTAAATCAGGCCCGACGCAACGAGCGGAGCAGAGGCGATGACGCTTCCGGCTTCAAACTTCCACAAAAGTGCCCCTGTTCTTGCATCAAGCGCCTGAAGCACGCCATTGGCGCTTCCCGCGTAGACGGCATTGTGCGCGCCCGCTGCTGCGGAATAGATCCGCGACCCCGTGGCATACAACCACCGTTGAGAACCTGTTGCCGCATCGAGTGCCAAGAGAGCCCCTTGAATGGTACCCACGATCACCTGGTCATCCAGAATGATCGGTGATGCAAACACACTCGCACCGGCAGCGGTCTTCCAAAGTACTTCCCCGGATGCGCGGTCAACTCCGTACACAAAACCCTTGTCGCTTCCGAAAACGATCACTCTGCCATCCGTCGCGGGGGATGAACGGATCGACTCGTTTTCTTCCTCCGGTGTAAACTTCCAAACCTCTTCCCCCTTGAACTTGTCGATGCAGATCAGCGAGCCCTGGAGGGACGTCACGAATACGGAATTCTCGTACAACAGGGGTGCTGATTCCACCGGGCCTGCAGCGTACGTCCAAACGCGTTCTCCGTTTCTCAGGTCCATCGCAACCACGCTTTCCTGAAGCCCCGACATTGCAAAGATCACTCTTGTTCCGTCCAGCACCGGCGTGCCGACAACAGCTCCATCCACGACCTTGTATCCCAAACGCCGCCCATTGCCGACGTCCGCTGCCTGAATCTCTCCGTGAAGAGTACCAAGGACCATCACGCTGTCCCGAACGATCGGCGTACCACTCACGCCTCCCTGCGCGTTATATTGCCAGACTGCGCGGAGGGGTGGGTTTACCGTTGTCTGCGAAGCGTTGGTTCGCATCGGACCCCCTCCGTACATCACCCAGTCCTCCGAACCCGGGGACATCGAATTCTTGATCCGCAATCCGCTGCAGCCCGCAATGAGGAACGTCAACGTGACGGCGGATGCAAGGAAACGTTCATGAGAAGATCGCAGGCCCGATCGCATTAGAAATCCCATCCAAAAAAGAACTGATGAAAAATCCCTTTTTGCAATTTTGAAAAGTTGTTCTCGATTCTCTTTCCAATATCATACCGAAGCACAAGGAATCCCCCGAAATTCATTCGCACCCCCGTTCCAAGGCTTCCCAGCGTTTCTCGATACTTCCGATCCCACGCTCCGCCAAAATCTGCAAACACCGCCCCGCGGATCGATCCGAACGCTATGCCTCCGAACGGAAACCGAACACCAAGCTGGTCGATGAACGGGAAACGGAGTTCGTGACTGGTGACCCACAGTTTTTGGCCGCGAATGGACCATCGTTGCCAGCCTCGCAGGTCCCAGCTTCCCCCCATGAAAAAGCGCCTCGCCTCCTGACCCTCATTCATCCACAGATTGAACCGCGATGCAAACGCTCCGCGCTTGCCAAGGCGCAGGTACGACCGATAGTCGGCGATGACGGTGAAGTAGCTGACATTGGAGTATTGCACATCGCTTGTATAGGCAAGCGTGAGTTTCAAACGGTTGCCGTCCAAAGGGCCGGTGGGCCCCCAGAGCGAGTTGTCCCAGACAAACGAAAGCGAGTTGGAAACCAGCAGTGCGCGCCTCGGCAGATCGCCCGAATAAACATCCTTGTCGGAATTACTCAGAGTGACGTTGCCCTCCAGGCGGCGGAATTTCGACAGCGGATAACTCAAGGCAAAATATCCTCCGAACGACTTCTCATGATAAAAGAGATCCGGATCACCCAAGTCGTAGCGGTTCCCTGAAAAATGGAAGATCCCATACGCATAGTTCGTACGTTTGCCCAGCGAGATCCTCGACATGGCAATATTGAAGCTTTCCAGAAGGTCCGAGGTTTGCTGGGCCGTGTTATAAATGAGGAAGTAATAGAGGTCGTTGCCGAGGACATCGCTCATCGCAAGCGCGGCGCCGCCAGACGTACCGAAGATAGGATCGACCGAAATCTGACTCTGGGCAATATCGAGCTGATAGTCGCCAAGATAGTCGAACTTGCCGATGACGGATTCGCCTTCCAGGGCCGGCGGCACCCAGCGTTTCCCGTCATGGTCGAAGGTAAACGTCTTCATCACGGCCGATGAATCAAACCGTTCGAGTGCGTTCTTGATGCTTTTGAGCTGAAAGCTAAACTCCTCGAACGAGGCAAAATAGAGTTCGCCGTCATCCCCAAAAGCAGGATCGAACGCGGCTGTGGAAAACGAAGTGATCTTCCGCATGGCCTGCCCATCCTCAAAACTCCCTGTTCCGTAGGGAATCATCCAGACATTCTGCGCTCCGTCGATATCCGACGTGAACGCGATCGTCGTTCCGTCGCGGGACCAGGCGGGAGAGAGATAGGATTCCGGGCCGTAGGTAAGATATTCGATCCGATTCTCGTTGAAATGGTACAGGAACAGATTGTAGGATCCCGTACTGCCGAACGGCGTACGGTCGGAACTGAATGCGATGGTCGCTCCGTCCGGCGACCAGGCCGGGTCGCGGTCATCGTAGAAATCATTCGTGAGTTTGATGAGGTCGCGGGTTTGCAGATCCAGCACAAACAGATCGTTATTCCCGGACTTATCGATGGAGGAAAAGACTATGCGGTTGCCGTCGGGCGACCAGCTCGGGGATCCGACGACCACCAGGCTCTTGAACCTGATGGTCTCGGAGAGCTTGTTTTTCGGAATATCGAACAGATGGAGCACATCATTCTCGCCGCTTTTGGTCACAAAGGCAAGAATGCCGTTCACCGAAATGGCCAGCTTACTCTGAAAAGGATGAAACGCTTCGAACTCATCCGACGTCTCCCCTTTGATCACGACCTCGGGATCGGGGTCCTTTTCGTCGAGATTCACACGATACACGCTGGTGTACCCCGTGTAGTTCCCTATATAGTAGAGTTCTTTCCTCCCGTCGTGGGAAAAGTAAACGGGCTTGCTGTTGAATCCCTCCTTCACAATGTTCCTCGTTACGCCGCTGGGGAGATCGGTATCGCTCATAAGAGGATAGTACCGTTTCTTGAGGTAGTACATCCAGTCCTCGTCGAACTCTTTGTACGTCTTCCCGATCGTCACCTTCATGACATCGCTAAATGATTGGGCCTTCCAGAAGTTTTCGAACAAGAGAAGGAGTTTTTCCGGTCCGTACCGCTCGGCGATAAATTCGCAGATCTGTTGTCCTTGCTTATACATCAGGAACGTTCCGTAAATCCGGTCCATGTCGCTCAACGGGACGACATAGTTGCTGAGGACGGCATCGCGCAGGACCATCTCCGCCTGCGTATCCCATTTCGTGGACCAAAATTCCGCCAGACCTTCCGTGAGCCACAGAGGGAGCATGCGGTCCTGCGCCTGACGGTGGTCGAGGAGTACGCGGTTGATCTTGCTGACGGTGAAAACGTGCACGAGTTCGTGCCGGATGACATGCGCAAACTGTTCGGTGGAGCCGTTGGAGGGAATGACGACCCGGCCCTTGAGAAATTCGAAGAATCCTCCGACGCCCTCCGGAATGAATCCCGGCGTCACGTTTGTTTGCTGAAAATGGAGGTGAGAACTATAAAAGATGAGCGGGACACGCGAGGCGATATTGTGGTTGAATTTTTGCTCGAGGTCGGCATAGGCCGCTTCCGCAAACGCGGCGCCGCGCTCCGCGAGCTCGCGCATTTCGGGATAGAAATAGATGTCGAAATGTTCGGTCTTCAGTACCTGCCATTCGAACTGGGTATACTGGACCTTGTTCCGCCCAAAATAATAGAATTGGCCGAACATGAGTTGGGCGAGACCCAGAGACAAAGCGACGATAAGCAGTGTGCGTTTCACCATCATACCTTCGACAGTTCCGCCTTCAGAAAATCGATGACCTGGACAGGGGTCGGGTCTTCGTTATTGAGGATCGCCAGGTAATAGCTCACCCAATCTCCGACCTGAATCAATGAGAACATACGGGTCAACAGGGACGTTCCCTCGCTCCAAACCTCGGACACACTTGCCGCATACCGGGACGTGATCTGCTTGGTAATATCGCCCCGTATCTGCACCCGGCGATGGGTACCGCGGTCGCGCAGAAACACCACACCCATGGTCTTCATGATGTCCGTAAGCACTTTCCATCCGACGAGCTCATTGTGGTTCATCTCCGGCAGTACATGACCCGAACTCAGCTGCTTCGCATTCTCGGCAATTTGTCCGCGCCAGCGGACGTTGACGGCATCCAGGTCGGTCGGACTGTAGATCACGGGAAGCTTGCCCTGGAGCTGGCGTGCAAGGCGGAGCGGAGCGTTGTCCGGTGAATCGGGATCGCTGAAGATCCGCGCGTTGGCGGTAAGCCGATCAATGGTCTCACGAATATCCTTCTTCTTCGGATTGATGAATTTCAGCTTCGCCAGTGTCACGAGCAACGGGAAGAACGAATAGCCGAGCGCTGCGCGGGGCGAGAGCCCGGGCGGAATGGCGATGATCGGCTGTTTGTATTTCTTTGCCGACTTTGCGACGGTTCCGTTAGTGCTGATACAAAGCACCCTTGCCTTGCGTTTCGTGGCGTCCGCGTGTGCCGCGATGGTTTCTTCCGTGTTTCCAGAGTAGCTCGAGACGATCACGAGGCTCTTTTTCGACACAAACTCCGGCAGAAAATAGTGCCGATTGACAATAAAAGGAACTCGAAGTTCATCTGATAGGTAGGATCGCAGGAGATCACCGCCGATGGCGGATCCCCCCAGGCCTGTCAGCACAATGTTTTCAACGCCTCTGGTATTCAAACGGATCACGGCTTTTTCGCCGATGGCAACTGCATCACGTATCTGTTCGGGAAATTCCGACATCCAGTTGTACATACCGGAAGGATCAAGGCGGGTAATATCGGCTTTAAGAGAGGTCATGGGGTTTCAGGTTTAAGGTTTAAGGTTTCCCGCCCGAACGACCGCAGGAGATTCAATCTCGTTCGGTCGGGCGGGCAGGTTTCTCCGCCGAAGGCGGATCCGCCTCTGGCGGAAGGTTTAAGGTTCTCATGCCCGATGGAATCCACTCCGAGACTCCCCTTAGTGGATTCCAACGGACTCTTGCATCGGAATTCAGAGAGCGGATCAAAAAACGCGAAGCGGCGGAATATCCCGCTCTTCGGATTCCACTTTGAGCCAGATTCAAGAAGCGGAACGCAAAACGCACAATTCGCAATTCGAAATTCTCTTACTCCACTCCCAACTCGTACCCCTTCATCACATCGGTCAGATATTTCTTCAATTCGTCCTCGGTGACCAGGGAGAGGGCTTTCTTGGCGATCTTTTTCGCATCACGATATTTGACGGACCGGATGATCTTCTTGATCTCGGGAAGCGCGGCGGGTACGACGCTGAATTCATCGAGGCCTAACCCCAGCAGGAGAATCGTCGCCAGCGGATCGCCGGCCATCTCGCCGCACATGGCGACAGGAATGTCGCACTCCTTGCTCCGGTCGATGATCCTCCGGAGGAAGCGCACCACGGCGGGATGGAACTCCTGGTACAGATCCGACACAACATCGTTACCGCGGTCGACGGCGAGCAGATACTGGATAAGATCGTTGGTGCCGATGCTCACGAAATCCACCTCCTTCGCGAGATCCTCCACGATCACCGCCGCAGCAGGCACTTCGATCATGATGCCGATACGGATCTTTTCATCGTACGCGAGCCCCCGGGCACGCAATTGCCCCTTCGCATCTTCCACCAGCTGGCGCGCTTTGCGGAGTTCCTTGATATTGCTGATCATGGGAAACATCACGCTGATGTTCTTCCGTTCACTTGCCCGCAGGATGGCGCGCACCTGTTCGAGAAATAATTCGGGACGGTCAAGCATCACTCTGATGCCGCGCCATCCGAGGAACGGATTGCTTTCACGCGTCGTCTGTGATCCCATGATCTTGTCTCCGCCGATATCAAACGTGCGGATGACCACGCGCTTGGGATACATCGTATCGGCAAAGACTTTGTATTCCGCATACTGCTCTTCCTCGTTCGGGAACACCTCTCCTCCCAGAAGCAAGGATTCCGACCGGTAGAGTCCGATGCCGTCGGCTCCCTGGATCTTGATGAACTCCAGCTCTTCCGCCAGCTCGACATTCGCCGTCAGCTCCACTCTTCGCCCATCGGGCGTTTCCGCCGGCAGGTCGCGCAAGCCCGCGAGTTTTTCTTCGAACTCCTTATAGCGTTCCCGCTTTCGCAGGATCTCGTCCACCGTTTCCGGGGACGGATTGAGCACGACAATGCCGCCGTATCCGTCTACCGCGATCCTGTCGCCATTGCGGACATTCGCCGTCAGATGGCGCAGGCCGACGACGGACGGGATCTTGAGCGCGCGGGCAAGGAGCGCACTGTGCGACGTCACTCCGCCGATCTCGGTGACATAGGCGAGGATGGTGTTGCGGCTCAGGATCAGGGCGTCTGCCGCGGCGAGGCTTTGCGACACGATGACCGGAGCACCCTCAAGCTTTGAGATCAGCTTCTCTTCCTGCAGGTTCCGCAGAATGCGGTTCCGCACGTCTTCCACGTCCAACGCCCGTTCGCGCGTGTATTCATCGGAAGCATCGACCATGACCTTCCGATATTTTTCGATCTCGTCGTGAACGATGAATTCGACATTTTTGCGCTCCGCGCGGATTCTGCCATCGATCGAATCGAACAGGACCGAATCGTCGAGGATCATCACCTGCGCCTCGAAGATCTTTGCCTGATGTTCTCCCAGTTTTTGTTTTGCGAAATCGTAGATCTTCGAAAGCTCCCGGCGCGACCGGTCGAGGGCCGAGCGAAGCCTCAGGATTTCCGGTTCGACTCCCTCCGGCTCGACCGTTTTCTGGTTGATCACCGGAACATGCTTTTGAAACAGGTACGCCGGGCCCACGGCAATGCCCGGAGAAGCGGCGATACCGCGAAAAACGGCCTCTTCCTGTTTCCGTTCGTGTTCGCCGGGACTCATAAGGGTTCGTCGAAGGCTTTGTCGAATAGTTCCTGAATGGCTGCCGCGGCCTCCAGTTCGTCCGGACCGTTGAACCGGAGCAGCAGGGTCGATCCTTGTTCGGCCGCGAGGGTCATGACGCCGATGATACTCTTTCCATTGATCTCAAATCCATCCTTGCTGATGATAAAATCCGACTTGAATTTCGAAGCGAGCTTCACCAGCGTCGCCGCGGGCCGCGTGTGCAGCCCGGCTCTGTTCTTAATGGTCACTTCGCGATCAATCATTCAACTCATCCCCGCCTGCGGGCCGAACCGCTGCCCTTCGGCGCCTGCCTGCCGAAGTGAATCGTGCGCAGCCCGGGGACGAGATAGTCGGCACGCAGGCAGGGGCAGGCCTGGCCCTTCTCTTAGGAAGAGAAGGGGGTGTTTCACAAGAGAAAAGAATCATTGTCACGTGCCTCCTGTCAGCCCTCCCCTTCTCTTGAAAAGAGAAAGGGGCGGGGGGGATTAAGTCAGTACGTCCGATGCAACAACATGTCCGTGAACCAAAACAGCATCTCTTTCGCGGGGGACGACTTCAGCAGTGCGAGCTGGTGTTTGGCTTCATCGATATCGGACCGGATCCTCGATTCGGCGGCTCCAATGGCGCCGCTGGCATGAAAGATCCTCCGGAACTCACCGATCATTTTTTTCGAAGCCCCGCCGTTCTTCACCAATCCCTTCAGAAGGAGTTTATCCTTGCCGCGCGCGCGCTTGAGCGCTTCCAGCAACAGGAACGTCTTCTTTCCTTCCCGCAGATCTCCCCCGATCATTTTTCCGAACTGCTTTTCGTCCCCCACAACATCGAGCAGATCATCCTGAACCTGGAACGCGCGGCCGACCAATTCGCCGTACTTCTTCAGGGCGGTTGTTTCCGCCGGTGAGCCGTTTCCGATGATCGCCCCAATCTCCGTCGCCACCGCAACCATTTTTCCGGTCTTCTTCCGGATCATGAGCAGATACTCATCCACGTTCACATTCGACCTGTTCTCGAATTCTTTGTCGTAGGCCTGTCCTTCACACACCTCGACAACACCTTCCGTAAAAACGCTCGCGATCTCTTTAATCCGCGGGGATTCCGTACGCAGGAGAATCCTGTAGGCGAGCGCGAGCAACTCGTCACCTACGAGAATCGCGACATTATCATCCCACTTCGTGTGCACCGTCGCTCTTCCTCTGCGGGAGTCCGCGTTATCCATGATGTCATCATGGACAAGCGTGAAATTGTGCAGGATCTCGATCCCCACGCCCGCATGCACTGCGCCCTCGGCCTTTCCTCCAACCGCTTCGCTCGCGAGCAGTACGAGAATGGGGCGAATCCGCTTCCCCCCGCCGGCCAGCACGTACGTAAGCGGCTTATAAAGAGAGCGGGGCTTGCTTTCCACGACGGCGTCAGTCAGATAGCGGTCGATGAGCTCCTTGTGTCTCTGATACTGTTGTTTAAAATCCATCGCTACCCGGGTAGAACCTCATGGTGAAGGGTGATAGGCAAAGGGTAAAGGGCAAAAAATAGTGAAACTCGAAAAATGAAATGTGAGAAGTTGTTAAACAATGATATCGGGGAAATCGGGCAGGCATCTCCCTCCCCCATCTTCCAACTTCCATTTTCTCTTTCCCCCTTTCTAGACCACAACCAACTGTTGCTTCCCCAAATCCTCAATGGTCCTCGAGCCCGTCAAGAACATCGCGCCCCTCAACTCCATCGTCCAAGTATCAAGTTCGCGTAAAAGTCCGCGTTTGCCGCCCTTCTCGAGCGCTTTAAGCATCGGACGCGCGGCGCCGGCAAGATCAGCCCCCAAGGCGATCGATTTTGCGACATCGAGGCCTGAGGCGACTCCTCCGGAAGCAAGGACCGTCAGCTTTGGATTCTGCTGCTTCAACGCGGTCACCTGCCTGAGGGCGTCCACGGTGGAAATCCCCCAATCCCAAAATGACGATGCGAAATCACGGCCTTGTTTTCCATTCCGCAAATTGTTCCGCCGCAGAATTTCCACCCCGGCCCAACTCGTACCTCCCGCCCCTGCCACATCGATGACCGTCACTCCGGCCTCGATCAGCCGCCGCGCCACACCGGCAGAGATTCCCGCTCCGATCTCTTTGACGATCACCGGGATCCCCAGGTCCCGCACCAGCATTTGGATGCCGCGCAGAACTCCTGCGAATTCCGGATTGCCTTCGGGCTGAAGGAACTCCTGGAGCGGATTGAGATGTACGGCGAAGGCGTCGGCTTTGATCAGATCGGCAAGCCTCTTGACGGGTGCGGCAGTCTTGAGCTTTGCGACTTCTGCCGCGCCGATGTTGCCAAAAACCGGAATATCCTTCGCGACCTCCCGGACGATGCTGTAGGAACGGTGATGCGTCTTGTCTTCGATCGCCTGTCTTTGGCTGCCCACACCCATTGCCAGCCTTCGCTCGGCACACACCTCGGCAAGGGCGCGGTTGATTCGCCCGGCGTCGCGGTATCCGCCCGTCATACTTGAGACCATCAGGGGAAGATCGACGCGTTTTCCGAGAAAGGTTGTGGAAGGATCGACATCGGCGAGATTCAGCTCAGGAAGACCGTTGTGGACAAAGTCAAACCGCTCAAATCCTGCGGTTTTTCCCCGAAAGGAAACGTCGCGGGACAAGGTAATTTCGACATGTTGTTGCTTGCGGGATGATGTGGGGGATTTCATGGCTCACACTGGGTCATAATAACGAAACAGGGTGCGAGAATCAAGGAACGGGCAGCCCATGAAAGTTGACTTCAAAACGGTTTGAATGAGTGAGAATTCTTTTTTATCTTAGTGGTCGCCTTTGATTCTTCCCCGCACAAAGAACACCCGGATGAACGCATGAGAGCCATTGTTCCGGTCGCCGGCGTCGGAAGCCGCCTGCGTCCCCATACATATACAGTGCCCAAAGTATTGCTGAACGTTGCCGGGAAACCCATCATCGGGCACATCATGGACAAGATCATTGCCCATGGCGTGGACGAAGCGACGATTGTGATCGGCTATTTGGGCGAAAAGGTCAGGGAGTATATCCTCAAGAACTACTCCATCAAGGTCGATTTCGTCGAGCAGGAAGAACGGCTGGGACTCGGGCACGCGATCTTTCTTTCCCGGCATACGATCTCCCGCGACCCCATTCTGATCATCCTGGGCGACACGATTTTCGACGCGGACCTGACTGCCATGATGGCGAGCAAACATTCCGTGCTCGGCGTCCACACCGTGGATGATGCACGGCGTTTCGGCGTTGCGGAGACCACAGACGGGTTCATCACGAAACTCGTCGAAAAACCCGAGCATCCCAAGAGCAATCTCGCCGTGGTCGGCCTCTATTATATAGCGCAGCCCCAGGTTCTTATCGAAAGTCTCAAGGAACTCATCAAAGCCAACGTACGCACCAAGGGCGAGTTTCAGCTCACCGATGCCCTTCAAATGATGATCGACAAGGGCGAGAAAATGAAGACGTTCGACATTAAGGGTTGGTACGACTGCGGGAAACCGGAAACCCTGTTGTCCACGAATAAGACGTTGCTGGCCAGCATGACGGCTGCCAAAGCCATCCCCGGCGTGGTCATTCAACCCCCGGTCTTCATTTCTCCGAAAGCCACCGTTCGCAATGCCGTTATTGGTCCGAATGCGACCATCGCCGAAGGCGCCGTCGTGGAAAATTCGATCATCCGGAATTCCATCATCAGTGAGGATGCCAAGGTCTCCGATGCCTTGCTGGAAGATTCCATTGTGGGAAGCAACGCCATCGTGAAGGGAAGCTATAAGAGGATCAATATTGGAGATTCATCGGAGCTGGAGTTTTACTGAGAGTGAAATTCGAAATCTCCCCGGCCCTGTCAATGCAATAACGGGGCGGGCAATTCCAAAATTCAAAATTCCGCCTCCCAGTTCCGCTTCCCAGAATGCCGCTCGGAGCGGAATGCTGGTCCCGTCTTGCGGAATCCCGCCTTATTTGAAATGAGATGTTGAGGCGGGAAAAGCGGCAAATCCCGCTCAAAGGCGGAATCTCCCGCTCTTAGATCCCGCCATCGAAGCGGGATCCTGAGAGGCGGGACAGAAAGCGGGACAAATCCGAAACTCTAAGCACCAACAACGCGGTTAGCATTTAGTATTTGATTTTTGTTTTGAGATTCGATATTGGGATTTCGTGCTTCCCAAACTTCTATTCACATTCAATCAACTTTCTCATGAAACATCTTTTCACTTCAGAATCCGTTTCCGAAGGACATCCGGACAAGGTCTGCGATCAGATCTCCGATTCGGTCCTTGACGAAATCCTCGCTCATGACCCTACGGCGCGGGTTGCGTGCGAGAGCTTTGTGACCACCGGCCTGGCACTTGTCGGCGGCGAAATCACCACCAGCCATTACGTCGATGTTCAGCGCATCGTGCGCGATGTGATCAAAAGCATCGGTTACACGGAAGCCGGCGTCGGCTTCGATGCGGATTCCTGCTCGGTGCTGTCTGCGATCCACGCGCAGTCACCGGATATCGCTCAGGGAGTGGATACCGGCGGCGCGGGCGACCAGGGGATGATGTTCGGCTATGCATGCAGTGAAACACCCGAGCTCATGCCCATGCCAATTCTTCTCGCCCACAAGCTTGTCAAGCGCCTTTCGGACATCCGCAAGAAGCACAAGAAAGACATGCCGTACCTGCGGCCCGACGCGAAATCACAGGTCACGATCGAATATGAGGGCAAAAAGCCGGTACGCGTTGATACGGTGGTCATCTCCACACAACATGCCTCAGGAGTTAAGCAAAGCAGGATCAAGGAGGATGTGATCGAGAACGTTGTAAAGAAGGTCATCCCCTCACATTTACTCGACGTCGGAAAGAAAACAAGATACTTCGTGAACCCCACGGGCAAGTTCGAGGTCGGCGGACCGCACGGGGACAGCGGATTGACCGGGCGAAAGATCATCGTGGATACTTACGGCGGACGGGCGCCTCACGGAGGCGGAGCGTTTTCCGGAAAGGATCCCACGAAGGTCGATCGCAGCGCGGCGTATGCTGCGCGGCACGTGGCAAAGAACATCGTTGCAGCCGGGCTTGCTTCCGAGTGTCAGATCCAGGTTGCCTACGCCATCGGCGTTGCCGACCCTGTTTCCATTCTCGTGCAGACCTTCGGCACGGGTGTCATTCCGGATCACGAGATCGCACAGATCATCCGCAAGGAAGTGGACATGCGCCCCCTCGGCATCATCAAGCGCCTCAACCTTCGCCGCCCGATCTATCGCAATACGGCTTCGTACGGGCATTTTGGGCGGAATGAAAAAGAGTTTACGTGGGAGAAGTTGGATCTGGTGGGAGCGTTGAGGAGAGCTGTGAGGTAGGTACTTCCCCGAAGGGGAAGAATATCGTAGCCGGGGGCAACGCCCCCGGATGAAAACGGAACGGCACATTTTCTCCCTGAAGGGGAGAGATACGTAACCCTTTCAGGGTAATGTTTGAAACAAATGTAATAAATGTCGGGGCGTTGCCCCGACCTAATCTATCTGACCCCCGCCTGCCTCATTGAATCTCCTGAGGCGCCCGCCAGAACGCGGAGCGGGCTGGGGCAGGCCTTCGGAGTCAACGCATAGCCGAAAAAACCAGACAACCATCATCCCATAACTACCAGGATTCTCCCAAGCACCATGAACGAAAAACCCGGCATTTACAAAGTGAAAGACCTCGCCCTCGCCAAAGAGGGTAAACTTCGCATCGAATGGGCGGAAGCGCGGATGCCCGTGCTCATGGCTCTTCGTGAAAAATACCGAAAGACCAAACCCCTGAAGGGCTACAAGATCGCGGGATGTCTCCACGTCACCAAGGAAACCGCCGTGCTCGTAAAGACCTTCGTGGAAGCGGGCGCCCAGGTAAGCTGGAGCGGCTGTAATCCGCTTTCCACTCAGGACGACATCGCGGCGGCGCTCGCGGCCGACGGTGTTTCCATTTTTGCATGGCACGGAATGGACGTCAAGGAATTCTACTGGTGCATCGAAGAAACGCTCAAGATGCAGCCGAACCTGACGCTCGATGACGGCGCCGACCTGATCTTCACCATCCACAACAAGCATCCCGAGATGGCGGGGACATCGGTGATCGGCGGAACGGAAGAGACGACGACCGGTGTGCAGCGTCTCCGTGCGATGGCGGACGACCGAGCCCTCCGTTATCCCGTGATCGCTGTGAACGATGCGGAAACCAAGTGGGATTTTGACAACGTGTACGGTACGGGCCAATCAACGCTCGACGGCATTCTCCGCTCCACCAGTGTTCTGATCGCAGGCAAGAACTTTGTTGTTGCCGGATTTGGCCACTGCGGAAAGGGTGTCGCGCTCCGCGCGAAAGGCCTCGGTGCCAACGTGATTATCACCGAAGTGAAACCTACTGCCGCGCTGAAGGCGACGCTTGAGGGCTTACGCGTGATGAGCATGGACGACGCCGCAAAGATCGGCGATATTTTCGTCACGGCCACAGGCGTGAGGGACATCATCATCGACCGGCACTTCAAGTCCATGAAAGACGGCGCCATCGTCTGCAACACCGGACACTACGATTGCGAGATCAACATCAACCATCTGAAGAAACTCGCAAAAACCGTCCGCACCGTCCGCTCTGACAACGAAGAGTATCGGTTCGGAAACGGAAAGCGCATCTACCTGCTCGCCCAGGGCCGATTGGTGAATCTGGCCGCTGCCGAAGGCCACCCATCGGAAGTGATGGACATGTCGTTCGCCAACCAGTTCATGTCTCAGCTTCGCCTTGCTGAAACCCACAAGAAAGGTCAAAAACTGGAGGACAAGGTGTACGACATTCCGGCCGAGCAGGACCAGGAGATCGCCGGCGTGAAGCTCCGCACCATGGGCATGAGCATCGACAAGCTGACGAAAGAACAGATCAAGTACATGACGGATTACTCCGCTGGCACATAGACACTGAGGTAAGACCCCGCGGCAGCGGTGCACAGTGAATGGTAAATCGTGAAGGGTGAAT
>JBBEEC010000056.1:77392-79150 GCA_040880975.1 Bacteroidota bacterium
GTGAAGGGTGAATTGTAAGACGCAGACGGTGAATGGTGGCGTGTTTTAGGCCGCTGTTCACGGTTTGCTTTTACGGTTTACCATTTACCGTTTACCGTTCACCCCCTGCGCTTCACACTCGTATTGAATTCCATCCCTCGTTCCGTTACATTCCCTCCAGTAATTCGACACTCGACACTCGACACTCGACATTCGACATTTGACACGACCCTCTCACTTCGAACTCGAACTCCATCATGACCATCTCCCCGATGTCCCTCGGCGACCTGTTTGACCGATGGTTCAAGCTGATCGGCAAAACGTGGCTGAGAAACCTTATTCTTTCGGGCATCACCCTTGGACCCGCAGCACTGGTCCTTGCCGTGTGTATGGATATCGGATTCAGTCAGATGGGCGCATTGGCGGACTTCGATGCGGCGGATGCTGAGTCGGGCTTTTATCCCGCCCTCTTCGAATTCCTCGCGTGGCTCTTGCTTGGCCTCGTATTGTTTTTCCTCGGCACGATCGGGGCAATGGTCGCTATCACGAAGGTGAGTTGTGCGGAAATGAGCGGCCAACCGCTCTCCTGGCAGGAGGCCCTGCAGTCTGCTTTCGCCGTGCCGTTCTTCCGCATCGTCGCGCAATACATTCTGATGGGCATCGGTTTCGGAATCCTCGTCGGCATTCCGTACGGATTGATCGCCGCGGGCATTGCGGCGGAATCGGTGGGACTCGGATTGTTCGGCGGCCTCCTTCTGATGGCATTGATCCCCGGCGTGATCTATCTTGCCATCAATTTCGCCTTTCTCGTGCCGGCGACGGTGTGGGAAAGCGAAACGACCATCGGGGCATTCAGCAGAAGCTGGGATCTCGTTCGCGGAAACTGGTGGCGCACGCTCGGCATCCTCATTCTTATGAGCCTTGTCGTCAGTTTTGCCATTTCCATCATCATGACACCGCTCTCTCTTATCGCCCTTTGGGGGTTCTTCCAATCGTACTTTGAAATGCTCGGCTCCCTGGGTGACGGCGAACCCGATCCTGCGATTGCCCGCGATATGCTTGCTTCGTTCGGGTTTGCCTTCGGCCTTGTCAACGCCGTCTCTTCTCTTGCCCAAGTGATGGTCGCTCCACTCTACACCGTGGTGATGTATTTCGACCTTCGCGCCCGCAACGGCGAATTCGGCCAGCCTGCAACCCCGGCTCCCGCGCCCATCCGCTAAGGCGAAAATTGATCCCGTCGCCTTCCGCACCGGCAACAGATTCGTTCCTGAACGGTTCCTGGGAACGCTCAACCCGCAGTCTGAATACCGCCGCGATCCTCGGCCTTTTGGGCATTGGCGTACTCTATTTTAATGCGCAATCCGTCCTTGCGGTGATTGCCGTTGTCTTCGCCCAATTAACCTTCGATCAACCCGACCTTTCGGGAGGATATCTTCAGCGATTTCTGGAGAACATCCGCCATCTTGCGAATCCCCTGCGCGCGGCGGTCGTAGTTTCCCAATACCTGTTCATGCTTCTGCCCGCTCTCCTGCTCGTCCGCCAATGGCATTCAACGGATATCCGAAGGTATGTTCGACTTGCACGTGCCTCCGCTGCGCAGATTCTGCTTGCCCTGATTGCCACTCTCATGATCATCCCGGCGGCCAATTTCATTGCCGACGAGCTGGTGCGTCAACTTGGCGTTCCGCAGGCCATCATGGACATCAACGCCGAGATCTTCACCTCGCGCAGTCCCGGAGAATTCCTGTGGCTGGTCTTTGTCGTGTGCATAACACCCGC
>JBBEEC010000057.1:0-3771 GCA_040880975.1 Bacteroidota bacterium
ACCAATCCGAGGATCAGCAGAACAAGCAATACGGTCCCGATCACATTCGCCTCGGCTTGCACTTCCACCGTCACGGTTTTGTCCTCTGCGTTCACCGGTTGGTTGTCCGAGAGCGCACTTGTGCGCAGGCGCAGATCATATCGCCCCGTCGCGATGTCCTCCGGCGGTTTCGCCACGATCAGGATTCGCCGCTCTTCATTGATGTCAAGCGAAGACACCATGGCCGGCTCAATGGTCTTGGTCCAGTTCAGCGGCAAATCGACATCGATCTTCAGGTTGTCCAGCCGCCTGGTGCCTTCGTTCACCAGATCAACGCTCATTTCCATCCGCTCGCCGGGCATGATGGTGTGATACAATTGCGGCGCCCGGACGAGAATGCGGCCCTTGCCGCGCGGAATGAGCTCCAGCTTCACGAATCCGACATTCAGCGCCTTGAGTTCGGCCTCGGTCCAGATCTTGTCGGCGGATCTGCGCAGTTCGTCAACCCGATCGGTGGGAATGATCACGACGTAAAACGGGACCGCTGCGTCCATGGTGACCTGATCCGTCGGACGGTCGGGCAACGAAACCTCCAGGCCCGCCTGCCTCGTGTTTACGCTCTCCGTGAACTTGATCTGACTCAGTCTCGCCTGATTGCCCGCGTCCTTGAAAAACCGGTTGATCTGCCGGGGCAGATTCACAACTTCGAGGCTGAACGTGTTATCCACTCCGCTGAAGAGCTCCAGCCGCAGATCGAAGGTCGCCGAACTGCCGAGTTCTGCCTCTTGAGAAAACTGCTGGGACTGAACAAGCACTCTGTTCGCGGTGTTATCTTTTTGCAGGAGGATCTTCAGCGTACGGCTTGTTCCGTTTCCGTAGATGATGTTCACGGTCACCGCGTCCAGATCTTCCAGCAGGGCGAAGTCGATCTGCTGTGCCTTCCCGGATTGGAGGCGCTCGATCTTTGCTTCGTACGGCTGAGAAATGACGGCCCCGTCATTATTATAGAGCGAAACATAGACGTTATGGATCATGTCGGGTTGAAGAGAGCGGAAGAGCGGATCATCGATACCGAGCAGTTTTTGAAACTCTTCGCTTCCACCGGAGGCGTTTGCGACGGTAAGCTTTACACGTTTCGACCCGGCGGTCGATTGGTATTTCACGGCGCGCTCGATGGTGACATACTGCTGCTCGAACAGCACGGCCAGCAATGATTGCTGATAGTTCACTTCGGCATCGGCAAAGGAATTCCTTACACGGTCGAGTTCCACCTGCGAGATCAGGCCCTTGTTGAAAAGGTCCTGCTGACGGTCAAATTCCTTCCGCGTGACCTCGAAGTACTCTTTTGCGCGCTTTAATCCGAGGAGCCGGTACTTATCGTCGCGCTGGTTGAAGCTGTTGTACTGTGCCTCAGTCGTAGTAGCGACAAGGACAATGACAAGAACAAACCGGAAAAGAGATGACATTGGCCTGCTCAGTTTCGATTACGCATCATGACGCCCGCGGGTTTGGGGCGCGGAGTGGTGACGGAGACTTTCTCGCCGGCACGGAGAAGTTCGATCTTGAGATCGGCGCCGATTTCCGTCGCATCAAATTCTGTGGAGAAATCCCTTACGACCTTGACGGCCTTTCCGTTCACCGAAACGATCACATCACCTTTCTTCAGGTCTGCCGTCACATTGGAAAACGTTTCGGTAATGGAGACGCGGTCATTCTCGCCCTTGATCGCGATGCCGAGAGCCGGAAGCACATCCTCGTTCTCGTCATGGTCATCCCCTCTGACGATTCGCATTCCCTGTGGTTGGTCTTTTGCGTCTTTCTTTGTGAAGGTGATAATGTGCGGCTGGTCGTCACGTCGGAGGCCGATCTTCACCTCGCCGCCAACGGGAGTCTTTTCGTAGGCCTCGCGCAGATCCGCAATTGCCGAAACCCGTTTTCCGTTGATCATTCCAATAACATCGCCTTGGGCGATGTCGATCTTGTCCATTCCTGCGGGTCTGCGATCAGCCGGAAGAACAAAACGGACGGACAGTTTCTCGTTTTCAAACGAGATCACCGCGCCGACCTCCGAAATGACCATCGCATTCCGCGCATCAAGCCGCATCATGTGCTGGGCCGATCCGACGGAGGTGAAGAGGAGGAGAAGCACAAAAAAGAGAGTGTTTTTCATAGGTGTGTTTTGGTTAGTGAGTGGGGTTCAGGTTTCCCGCCCGAACGACCGCAGGAGATTCAATCTCGTTCGGTCGGGCGGGCAGGTTTAAGGTTTCAGGTTAGTTGTTCTGGCCCAGACAATCCTCTCATATCATATGCCACCACACAGTCCGCAATCTACCTTCCGCAATCCGCATTCAACTGACGCTCAAGCTGAGCATAAAGATTCGCCGAACCTAGTTAAAGCTTGTGATGAGTTGTTAACAATTGTAAAGACGGTAGAACATGAATTTGCCGATTCGTATATTCACAGCATGAAACTTTCGCGGAAAACGGTTGGTGTGCTGATCGGCCTTACGATCGCGGCCTTGAGCGGATTGCTGGCCTTGCAGTACAGGTTTCTCATGCGCTCGCTGGACCTTAGGGACGAGACATTTCGCCGGAACGTGAATGCGGCGCTCAATATGACCGCGGCACGCCTCGAGGAATCCGATCTGCGCAACCGCGTATTCTTTGCCGATTCGGATTCTCACCCGTACGCAGTGAAATTCATCAAACGGGAGGATTCCAAGATCGCCAAACGGCGAGACACCACGATGACGGTCATGGTGTCATCGTTCGGATCCGGATCCACAACCGTCGAAGGCAACCGTCTTTCCTATATGCTTGGTGCGCCGCAACGGGTTTCCATCAAGGTGTTCGATACCTTTGGCCGCCTGGACACGGTGATTCTGGACGGAATGCGGGGGGAGGGCAGGCACGAGCTTCAATTGCCGCGGGCACGGTTGTCGAGGGGAGTTTTTTTCCTCCAGGTTCGTATGGACAGCGCTTCATCCACGTACCGTTGGGAGGGTCAAGAGGGTGTAACGTCGTTTGAATCCGATTTTGGACGTCCGGGGAACGAGAATATCATCCGCAGAATTGCGGAGACCGTCACTGCTTCCAAGTCGCGGCCTCTCGCCGAGAGGGTCAATCGGGAGATTGTGGATTCACTGCTCGCCCAGTCGTTCGGTCTCAATGGCATTCCGATCGGCTACGGGTTTGAGGTGCGCGACATGATCAGCGACAGCGTCCTTGTTGTCCGCATCGCCGGGACGGGCGAGGACAGCGTCATTGTTGCCCGCTTCACGGAGGGAAGCGAAACACGGGAAACATCGTTCAAGATCCCTATTTTCACGCATGATTTTTCCGGAACACCGGGCGAGCTTACCGTTTGGTTCCCGGATTACCGTTCCCATCTGATGAGCGAGTTTTTGCCTGAACTCGGATTGAATGTCTTCTTTGTCGCAATTGTCCTCGCATGTTTCTGGTATACGATCCGCACGATCCTCAGGCAAAGGGAGTTTGCAGAAGGAGTGACAGATTTCATCAACAACATGACGCACGAGTTTAAAACGCCGCTGTCGACGATCTCTCTTGCAAGCGAAGCGCTCGCCAAGCCGGAGGTGGCCCGTGTACGCAAAAGGATCGACCGGTATAACAAGATCATCGCCGAGGAAAACGCCAGAATGAGGACGCAGGTCGAGAAGATCCTGCATATGGCAGCGCTCGAAGAGGGCGAGTATATCTTCCGCCGGGATCCGGTCGATATCCACGGGATCATTCGCAAAGCGGTGAAGGCCGTGACACTTCAGGTTTCAG
>JBBEEC010000057.1:3871-5941 GCA_040880975.1 Bacteroidota bacterium
GAGGGGTTCACCGTGACGCTCAAAACGAACGGCGAAGATGGATTGTCGGAAGCCGCAAAACAGCGATTCGATCTTTGTTTAGTGGATGTGATGATGCCAAAAAAGGACGGATTTTCGTTCGTGAAGGAATTCCGGAAAGACGACCGCGAAACACCGGCCATTTTTCTTACCGCGAAGGCTCTTAAAGAGGATAAGGTGGAGGGATTCACCGTAGGCGGGGACGACTACGTCACCAAGCCCTTCAGCATGGAGGAACTCATGCTGCGCATCAGGGCGGTTTTGCGGCGTTCCGGAACCGCACAATCGAAAGAAACAGGAACAGTCCCGTTAGGCCGGTTCCTGTTTGATGCCAACAGGCAGGTGCTTTTGTTTAATAAGAGGAAGAAGAAATTAACGGCGACCGAGGCACAGGTGCTGGGGATTCTCTATGGAAAGCGGAATGAAACCGTCGAGCGCGGGGAAATTCTGAAGGCGATCTGGGGAAACGACTCTTACTTCAACGGAAGGAGCCTGGATGTCTTTGTCTCCAAACTGCGCAAAGCACTTTCAGCGGATTCCGCCATCGAGATCAAAAGTGTCCACGGCAAAGGGTACAGGCTGGTCATTGGAAAGCAGTGAAAGGATTTTAGATTTCGGAATGGTGGGTAAAAGGTAACCTTCAACAGAGGAAGTACGATGCTGAAGGTTACCTTTAACAACTCCTCAATCGAAACCCGCATTATCTATTATGATACAAATCCTTCACAGTCCGCAATCGACATTCCCTGCCTGCCGGCAGGCAGGCGCAATCCGCAATTCCTCAGGATCTCCACAGATACGACATCTTCATGAAGAAGCCCCGCCGGAACTCAGAAAACGGATCTACGTTCACGTAGGCGTTCGTTTGCCATTCCTGCCGCTGATAGAGAGATCCGTACCCCGCATGAATAACCGTACCCGGAATGTAGGTGAACGACGCGAGGAAATCCGTCAACATCGTCCGCCGGAGTTTGTTGTATTCCAGAATGCCACGGAAAAACAGGTACTTGTTAAGCTGATACGTGAGCCGTGCCCGGCCGATGGGATACTCGTAGATCTTCAGATCGTCTGAATCACGCGTGAACGAAACGTGCGTCAGCGACAACCGGGCCTCGAACTGGTTCCACGGCTGGTAGGTGAGGGTTGCAGAGAGCAGACTTTGAACGCCCTGGTAAGGGGCCGGATAGTAGATCGATTTCGAATAGTCGTACGATAGCGACAGGTTCACCTCGCGTGTGAATTGTCCGCCCCCCGAAACAAGCAGCCCGTCGGTCCGAAATCGCTGACCGGCGAAGATCTCGCTTGAGTACTTTCCCCGCACGCTGAACGAAAGTCCGCCCGGCAATACTGCCTGGAAGCGCAGAAAGTTGAATGTCTCCCACAGTTTGCTGAAATCGTCCCTGATCTGCGATGAGTAAAGCGTAACATCGATTCGACGGATGGCTCCTGATTCCGGATAGAATTTTGGTGTTACGTATCCGCTGAAGGCAAGGATGCCTGTGCGCAGGAGGAATCCGGTCTGGGTGTTGAAATCCGTTGAGACCTTGTTGAAACCGAGGCCGTACTGAAGGTCGCGTGTTCCGGAGTTGAAGCCCAGGGCGACGGAATGACCTGTCACCGCGTCTGTGGAATCAGTGGATTTCGTATCGGAAGTGAAAACGTTGTAATCGATCACATCAGACTGCGAGGTGCGGAGAGAACCGTCCGTACCGAGTACGCGGTTGTAGGTACCCTGAACTTCACGCCCCGTATAGAGAGCTCCGAGATAACTGTCGTCGCCGCTCAGTGCCTGCTTGAAGCGGACGATCGGAACATGCGACTTCGGCTCGGAAGCCCCTGTCGGTTCATCCAGCGCATAAATTGACGCGAGCGTACTCCGTTTTCCAATTTTGCCTGAGAGCTTTAAGCCGAGAAGCGGATTCTCGATAGTCCGTGTATGCACGCCTGCGAGTACGGGATCGGGCGCAAAGACGCCGGCACCGGCAATGTTGAAGATCTCGTTTCCTTCAAGGAAGAACGGCCGTTTCTCCGCAAAGAAAATTCCCGATCTCA
>JBBEEC010000057.1:6041-16088 GCA_040880975.1 Bacteroidota bacterium
TCGTTTCCTTCAAGGAAGAACGGCCGTTTCTCCGCAAAGAAAATTCCCGATCTCAGATTAACGTCAACCTGACCCGCGTCTGATTCCACCTGACTGAAATCCGGATTATAGGCCGCATCAAGGATAAGGTCCGAGGTGAGCCCGTACTTCATCGTCAAACTGCCCTCGCCCTTGTTCACATAGCGCCGCAAAGTTCCCTGCTCGTCCTGAAAATCCTGTCTGTACGTGACCGCCGGAAGTGCTTCAAACAGAGTATAATGTTCGATATCGTCGTACAGGATCGGCTTCATCTGCGTCAGGAACGCGTAGCCGGCTTTAGGATCGAGAGGCGGAAACGTAGCCTGCTCCGACCTGCGGCTCACGCGTCGCTCAAACACGACGGACATCTCTACCGGATTGGTGCTCGCGTAGCGGATGCTCTTGAGCGGAATCTGCACCTCGACGATGTAGCCGTCTTCCACGATCTTGCCCGCGCTGTACCACACAAAATCGATCCCCATATCCTCGCCGCCCGCCGCAAATCTACTGTCTTCCTGAATGCCGAGCGGATTCACGTAAAATCCGTACAGCGCCTGCTGATCGTTGAACGAGTCGAGATTGATGCAGATCCAGTCGTGCCGGCGGATGTTGTCCCTGTTTGTGACCTCGGCCTTGATCGAGGAGGGATCGGAATCATAGCAATAATACGCGAAGTAGAGATTCTCGCGGTCATACGCCATGTAGACCTGAGTCGACTCGGGCATGATCTTGCCGAAATCCGGAATGAAGGTCTTAAATCCGCTGACCCGCGGAGCTGATTGCCACACCGAGTCGTTGAGAATTCCGTCGATGACAGGAGGCGAATCGGTCTTTACAGGCCGGAGCGGATCATTATCGTTGGCTTGAGAGAGAGAAACAAGAAAAAGGAGAGAGGCTGCGTAGAGAGTCCTCATGAGGAAGGGGGCAGTTATTAGGTATTGGTTATTAGGTAGTCGGTTTCAGGCTAATGCTTCATTGTTGCGTTGGTTCGTTCCGTTCGTTGTTTCGTTGATTCGTCCTGCCGTTGTTTCATTCCTTTACTATTCACTGTTCACCGCGGCGCGAACGACTTCCAGCTGCCACATCGTTACCGTTTTATCAAGACTGCTGCTGGCGAGCCACTTTCCGTCTGGGCTGAAAGTTACAGACCACACATCATCTGAATGTTCTGAGAGCACCTGCAGCAGTGCTCCGTCACTCACTCGCCAAAGCCGTACGGTGGTGCCTTTCGCGCTGAACCGGTAACCTGCGATTTGCTTCCAGAACGTGGCAACAGCACCCTGGCCTCGGCCACCGCTCGCAAGCCATTCACCATCAGAACTGAACGCGACGGTGTACACATGGTCTGTCCCGCCGGTCAGCGTATTGACGAGTGTGCCGTCCCGGACGCGCCAAAGCCGGATGGACGAATCGTCGCTCCCGCTTGCCAGCAATTGGCCATCGGGACTGAAAGCGACGTGGACTATGGCTTGCTCATGCCCTGAAAAGGTTCGGACGAGAGTCCCGGTCTCGGTGTTCCAGAGCTTCACCGTCTGGTCAAAGCTCCCACTGGCCAGTAACTGCCCATCTGGACTAAAATCCGTGGACCAGACGTTCAAGGTATGCCCCGAACAACTGCGGAGAAGGACACCATCGTTGGCCCGCCAAACCTTCACGGTCTTGTCCTCGCCACTGCTCGCTATGCTCCGTCCATTCGGACTAAAGACGACTGACCACACCGTACCATCATGTCCAGCGAGGGTTCGAAGCAGAGTGCCATCGTTCGTGAGCCAGATCCTGACGATACCGTCGTAGCTTGCGCTGGCCATCAATTTGCCGTCGGGACTGAAGGAGATCGAAGTGACACCCTGCGGATGCGTAAGGGTCTGGAGAAGTTGCCCATCGGAGACGCGTGAGAGCCTCACCGTTCCGTCGACGTTGCTGGCGGCAAGTATCTGTCCATCCGGACTGAAGGCAACCTGTCTCCCTTCGGCGGAATGGCCAGTGAGCGTGCTGTGCAAGCGGGCAATCAGCACAGGTTTCTCGGCGACGGCAGGCGCAGGATCAGGATCACTGCAGGCAGATACGACCGTCGCCAAAAGAAATCCGGCCACGGCGAATGTTTGGTGAACAACGCTGGCGATGGTGAAATTTAAGTGACGGATGGTCCGGCGTATGGCAACCTCCTTCGGGGGTGGAATAAGCTTGTAACGATGTGAGATACAGGAAAGTTGCGCTGAATTGTCGGACGAGCCCGTCAAAAGAAAAGGCCGCTCCCCCTACGGGGCCATAGGCCTACGGAGCTTCTGATATTGGCTTTGCATAAAGCTACAAACAGTTCGCCCCTACGTGGCTTCCCGATGTAACTCCATTGTCATGTGGTTGCCCATTGTTGCGATTTCGCGACCCGCTCCGTGGGAGCGGTACTATTTATAGCCATTCAAATGACCGTCTTTTTTGTAGCCCCATCGGGGCGCCCTTTAAACCGCGTTCTTCAAACAGGTTCAGAACCGGACCTTGAAACCGGCATTGGCGACAAATCCCTCAAGCGGAGCATAGAGGTCAACAAACACCGGGTTGCTTTCCGTTCCGGTGAACAACGGGCCAAAACGGGATTGCCGGGTGTCGGTGAAATTCTCGAAGTTCAGGAAGAAACTGAAGGGATGCCAACGTTTCTCAATCATGAGTCCGCTTATCCAATAATCCCTTCCTGACCCCCCGTCCGGAAGCACCTGTGAACCCGTGTAATAGAATTCGAGCCCGACGCGAAGATTGTGCTCAACCTCATAGAGAAGGATAACGTTGAGTCTGTGCAACGGCGTTAAGGCGAGGCGGGTTGTCCCATCGTGGCTGTGCATCCGGGGGTCGCCGTAGGTGTAGCCAAGGAGAAGCTTGTACTCTGCAAGGCCCACCTTCACATTGGTTTCGAATCCTTTCGCCTCGACGAAGCCTGTCGAGTTCCGATAGATCAGGACTGAAGCGGCAAGAGAATCCGAATCGAGTACCAGCGGCTTTTCGAGCCTGGTGTAATAGAAGAGCTGATTGAATGTCATAGTAAGCTCTTCCCAGAGGATCACACGATAATTCAGATCCCAGTTAATACCATAAGAACGTTCAGCCGACACGTTTGATCCGAGGGGACGAACATTGCGGAAAAGAACCCTTTCGGATTCCTCGTTAAAGATCGTCGGTGTTTTGTACCCCGTACCACCACCAAGACGGGAGGTAAGAGCCGGGTTGATCTTTAAGAGGAGAGAGACCCTCGGAAGGACAAATGATCCGAAATCATAGTCGCGGTCAATCCTGATGCCGGCCTCAAAGGAAACGTGTTCCGTCAGGAGCCCGGAGTATTGCACAAAGGAGCCGAACGTCATTGACGACACATCACGCCCGCCGCCGCTCGTCTCCTGGAAATCATCAGTCCAGAGGTTGAGTCCGAATATCCATTCCGACCCTCCGAAACCGGATCTTCCGGTTACTTCTGAAAACGTTGACCACTGTTTTCCCGCGAATTCTGTGCCCGTCACCGCCATCTTCCGCTCGAAATAGCCGACGCTGTTTCGAGCATTCAAAGCGGTCGCGTCTGTCAGTGAGTATTCAACCGACACTTGAGACGAAATGCGATCGGAAGAACTTTCCTCAACATAGGCGTTCGGAGGGGAATTCTCCTCCTCAAGCGCTGCCATTGCACCGCCCGATCTTTGCTCGAATGCGGTGTTAAGGCCAACCGAAAGCGTCAATTGATTGCCGTACCAAAATGCCCTCGGATTGAAGCTGAAGCGCTTCATTTTCGGAAGGTCGGAGAATCGGTCCTTGTTCGCGTCGTAAGGTGCCTGAACATTGGCGGCGGAGAAGAGCGACCAGCCGACGTTTTCATCCCGGCCGCTGAAGTACCCGCTGACATCAAGTCCGCCGGCAATGGTTCCATTGATCAAGAGCGAATGTTCGACATTGGGGCCGGGCTTTTTTGTCACGAGGTTGATAAGCCCGGCAATCGCTCCTCCTCCGTGAAGGGTTGACGAGCTTCCCTTCACGATCTCGATCTGCTGGAGGTCCAGAGGCGGAATTTGGAGTAAGCTGAGTCCCGAGGCGAAACCTGCATAAAGCGGAAATCCGTCTTTGAGTAATTGAGTATATCGGCCTTCGAGGCCCTGGATGCGGAAAGTCGCGCTGCCGGAAACCGCCGAGGTGGGCTGGACCAGGATACCCGTGCTCTCATTCAGCTGCATCCGTATATCCGAAGAACGCATGCTGGATTTTTCATCCAGCTCATCCGCTCCCACGACTTCGACTCTTGTTGGAATATCATCGATGACCCGGCTCGATCTGGTCGTGGTGACGACGATTTCATCGATCTCGTGGGCAGCTGATTCGAGACGGACGGTTCTGAGAGTTTCCGTGGTCGGAATGATCACCGTGTCGATGAAGGTTGTGTATCCGACAAATGAGATTGCTGCGAAATAGGTCCCGGCTTGGAGGTCGCGGATTTCTGAAAGGCCATTGCCGTCTGCCGCGCCGCCGCGGGAGGAATTCATCAGGAGAACATTTGCACCCGGAAGCGGTTCCCCGGATTGAGCATCAAGAACGAGGACTCTGTAAGCGTGCTGAGCTCCAGCCGAGGCAGAAATGAGAACAACGCTGAAAGCGAGGAAGAAATGCGTCTTAGATCCCAACACAAACCTCACTAGGCTTGAGTTTCCTTCTTTACTGTGGAAACATCCATCGCCTTCATGATCGGGCACGCATGTGTGATTCCTGTCTTAAGGAAATAGGGGATCAGGAGAATGAGGGGAATAAGGGTGTAGATGGAGAGAAACGAATCACCAAGAAAATGGTAGGCAACGAGTGCGAGACACACCACACCGAGAATTATTCTAACAACACCATCAGCATGACCCACATTGATTACTTCCGGCATTGTAACCTCCTGTCAGTTGTTCTCACCTTCACTTTTTCCATTTTTCCCGCCTGACCTCTTATTATGCAATCACAGTCGGGCAGGCATCATCGGTCACTTATACCTCCCCTTCACTTCCTCCGTCAACACCTCATTCATGCTCCCGCTGCGGAATCCCTGAAGGTCAAGGGTAACGTAGAGATAGCCGAGGTTTTTGAAATGCTGAACGAGTGTCGCACGGAAGGCGTCGTCGAACACACGATGGAAGTCCGGTGGCCCGAGTTCGATGCGCGCCGTTCTGTCGTCATGGTGCCGCACGCGGAAAAACCGGAATCCGTTGTCACGCATGAAGCTTTCTGCTGAATCGACTTTCATGAGATTCTCCTTCGTGATGCCAAATCCATAAGGGAAGCGGGAGGACAAACAGGCGAACGAGGGTTTGTCCCAGGTTGGGATCCCCAGCTCCTTCGCCAGCATCCGCACATCATTCTTTGTGAAGCCCGCATCAAGCAGGGGGGAGCGGACGTCGTTCTCAGATTTCGCCTTCATCCCCGGCCGGAAATCTCCGAGATCATCCACGATCGTTCCATCCGCAACCCACCGGATTCCTTCTTCATCTGCGATCTTGTGGAGCTTGGTGAAGAGTTCGGTCTTGCAGAAATAGCATCGATTGGGAGGGTTTTCGCGGAATTTCAGATCGTCGGTTTCCTCGGTATTCACAACCCGGTACCGGGATCCGAAATGTTTCGCAAGCGTAATGGCTTCTTCGAATTCCCGGGTCGGATAGGTCTCCGATCGGCCGATCACCGCAAGCGCAGCGTCGCCTAAGACATCGGTTGCAACCCGGATAAGCAGAGTGCTGTCGATGCCACCTGAGAAACCGATCGCGACTGAGCCTAAGTCAGTGAGTGCGATCTTGAGGGAATCGTATTTTTGGGAGAGATCGGCGTTCATGGTGGGAAGTCGAAACTCAAAATGCAAAGTTCAAATTAAGAAACAAGAGGCAAAAAGAAAAGTCTAAACCGTCACATATCCCCCTTCTCCCGTATCGATCGCCCTCCTTACAACATCCATCGGCATTTCCCTTCCTGTCCAGAGGCTGAATGCCTTCGCGGCCTGATGAAGCAACATTTCCAGGCCGTTCACACCCGTTGCCCCTGCTTCTCTTGCGGCATTTAGCAGGGCGGTTTCGGGAGGCGTATAGATCAGATCAATGACGGCCTGCACCTTCCCAAACTTTACTTCGTCCAGCGGAGTGGCGTCCGTGTACGGCTTCATTCCGACCGACGTTGTATTGACGATAACAGAAATATCCGCGAAGAGTTTCTGCAGATCTTCCTGAAACAATGATTCAGGTGCAATAAGGATCTTCTCTGTCGTAAACTCCGACGCAAGCCGTTCTGCACGGTCGAGCGTCCTGTTGAAAAGGGTGATCCGCCCGGGTTCGAATGCGCTCGTTAAGGCATACAGGACCGCCCGGGCTGCTCCGCCTGCGCCTAAAACCGCAACGTGCTTTCCCGCAATTGCCGTAGCAAGTGGTTCCGCCAGCTTGATGAAGCCGTACACATCCGTATTGGTGCCGGCGAGTTTGCCGGCGGTGATGGTCACCGTGTTGACGGCCCCAACCCCGCGTGCAGCGTCATCGAGACTGTCGATGAGCGGAATGATCGCTTCTTTATGCGGTACGGTCACATTGAATCCGGCAACCCCTTCATCCCGGAATCTCTGTATCGTTGCCGCGAGGTCCTCGGGGGCCGTTTCGACAGCCTCATACGAGCAATCGAGCGAGAGGGCCTTGAATGCGGCAGTGTGCAGCCGGGGAGAAAGTGCATGGGAAACCGGATGGCCTATGATCGCGTAACGTTTCATTGAAAGTCTCGGTAGGGGACGGTCAAACGGATCAACGCTTCAACAGGCGCATGAATTCCGGGGTTTTGCTCAATAACGGGAATTCAAGAACAAAGCTCTTCTTAAGCTCGTGATCAATGGAAAAAGCCAGAGCCAGCTCTTCCAGCGCTTCTTTTTTCATTCCCTGCTCAAGAAATGTCTTTGCCTTGCTGTAGAAGGCAGGAGCAAATTGAGGGGCCAGACGGATGCACTCGCTGAGAGCCCGAAGCGCTTCTTTGGCATTTCCCAGTTCTTGCTGGGTGTCGCCGTAATCAAACCAAGCCTCTGCATTCGTGGGGTCGAGTGTTACGACCATACGGTAACTGACCACGCATTCCTGGAATTTCCGCAGATTGTATTCGGCGTCGGCCCGCGCGTACCAGAGTTCAGGATAATCCGGATTGATCGACAGTGCTCTTTTATAGTCTTCGAGCGCCTTTCGGGGCTGCTCCAGTGCATCATAACTGGACCCGCGCCCGAAATAGGATTCATAATGCCGGTCGTCGAACTCGATTGCTTTTGAAAAGCATTCGATGGCGTCGTTGTAATTCCCAAGTTCCTCGTGAGCGTTTCCCAGGTTGTGCCAGGCCGGAACATCGGCAGGTTCGAGTTCCAGCGTTCGTTTGTATGCGGCGATCGCTTCCGGCAGCCGTTCCAGGTTGGCAAAGGCATTTCCCATATTATAGAGAGCCGCCGGGAAATCCTCTTTAATGGCGAGAGCAAGCTCATAACTCTCCACGGCTTGCGGAAAACGACCTATTCTGTTCAACACAATTCCGCGGTTGTACCAGGCATTGTAATTGAAAGGATCGCGGTTCAGATGTTCATCGTAGGCCCGGACGGAATCTTCCATCTGTTCAAGAAAATCATGGCAATATCCCAATTCATACCAGGATTCTGCATGATTCGGGTTCACAGTCAAAATGCGCTTAAAGATCTCGATAGCCTCTTCAAATCTGTCCAGCTTCTCCAACGTCACTCCGTTGTGGAAAAGGGCCTCTTCGGAACCCGGCTCAAGCCTAAGGGCGTATTCAAACGCATCGACCGCGTCATCAATCCGGTTCATGTTGTCGAGGGTGATGCCGCGATTTACGTGGATTTCCGCATCGGCAGGATTGAGATTCAGCGCCTGATCGTAGGATTCAAGAGCTTCTTCGTAACGGGCGAGATTATTGAGGACCATGCCGCGACGCTGCCAGGCATCGGCATTGTAGGGTTCAAAACTCAGGAGGCGGTCGCAAAACGGAAGGGCATCTTCGAACTGTTCGTGTTCGAAGCAAAACTGGATGATTTCTTCGAGGGTTTCGGAACTCGTGATGTTCCGCTCACCATTTCGTAATTGTTCCTGAATTCTCCGCACATCATCGTCCGGCCGCCTGTGGGGCGTCGGAGCCTGATCGTCATCATCAAATTGGTCGAAAGCCGGCATTCAGGTCCCTGAACTCTGGGGGGAGTCCGTCAACACGTCCTATCCGATTGGAATAAAAGAAAAAAACGAAACGATGTCAAGTAATCATTCAAAAGGCTGGATTAAGTGCCTGATACCACGAATATAAGGCGCTAGACCCCCTCGTTGCTTTTGGCTGTTTGTTGGGGTATATTAGAAACCCGTCAATCCAGGTATGATCGTTCAGAATATAGCACTTGTCCGGCAGCGTATGGCAGAAGCCTGCAAACGGGTCGGGAGAGACCCCAAGAGTGTCAGGTTAGTGGCTGTTTCAAAGACATTTATGGTAGAACGGATACGGGAAGCGCTTGATTCCGGGGTGGTGGATTTTGGCGAGAATTATGTCCAGGAACTCCGTGGGAAGATCGAAGCGTTCCGGGATCGGAAGGTTCGATGGCATTTCATTGGTCATTTACAATCGAACAAAGTCCGGTATATTGTGGGCGATGTGCACTTGATTCACACGCTGGATAGCCTCAATCTAGCAGCGGAGATCCAAAAACGGGCGGGGCAGGGAATTGACGCTCTGATCGAGGTCCACACAACTACGGAAACAACCAAAACCGGGGTCAAGCCCGGGTATGTTGTGGATCTTATCAAGGAAATGTCGAAATTCGACAGGATCAGAATCAAGGGTCTGATGACCATGGGTCCGTTTTCAGATGACCCGAACGACTCCCGGCCATCCTTCCGAACCCTGGCCGATGTCAAGCGATCCGTTGAAGCAGCGGAAATCGAAGGTGTGAGCATGGAACACCTTTCCATGGGCATGACACATGACTTTGAAGTCGCCATTGAAGAGGGAGCAACGCTGGTGAGAATTGGTACAGGCATATTTGGAGAGAGAGAAAAAAGAGATTGAATTTCCAATTTGCAATTTTCGATTGCCAATTTCTATGTCGTATCAGTTGGCAATCGACAATTGACGATTGATAATTTACGCCGGAGGCTCCTATGAAAATCACTCCTCTTGAAGTCAAACGCCAGCAGTTCAAGAAGGTCATGCGCGGATTTGATCCGGTGGAGGTCGATACCTTCCTCGACATGTTGTCGAATGAGCTCGAGGACCTGATCAAGCGGAATAAGGACCTGAGCGACAGGGGCATTGAACTTGAAGTGCAGCTGCGTGATTATAAGAACATGGAAAAGACGCTCCAGCAAACGCTCATGCAGGCGCAGGAGACGAGTGGAAGATCCATCGAGAATTCGCGCAAAGAAGCGGATCTGATCGTTCAGGAATCACAAATGAAGGCCTCTCAGATTCTTGAGAGAGCTCGCATGGATTTTGCGAAGGCAAAAGAGGAGATCGCTCATCTAAAAGCACGCAAGGAAAGCATCATCAGCAGACTGAAGATCCTTCTCTCGTCCGAAGTTGAACTTCTTCGCGCCCTTGACATCGAGGATGTCGAAATTACGAAGCAGGATACCTCGTACGGAACGGGGAAAGAAGAAATTGCGATCGAAGAGATCTTGAAGAAGTTGTAACGATCGTGAAGGGTGAGGGCTTGCCCTGCCCGGCCCCGCCAGACCTTTTCTGAGCAATCATGGCGGGGGCTGGCTGGCTGAAGTTTCAAGAAGGCGGGCCGGGGAGTCCGCCGTAGCGGACGAAGGGATGGGAGATGGATGAGGGAAAAGCGTTCTTAGTTGGTAGTTTCTGGTTGTGGTTTCTGGTTGTAGTTCATGTTCGAAACAAAAACCATAACCAATAACAAGGAACCAAAACTGCAAACCAAGAACCAATAACGCTTTTGATCCTAAACCTTGAACCTGAAACCTGAAACCTGAAACCTGAAACCTGAAACCTGAAACCTGAAACCTG
>JBBEEC010000058.1:0-76866 GCA_040880975.1 Bacteroidota bacterium
AAGGAGCTAATGTTCAATAAGGGAATGACCTGGGAAGAAATGGGAGATGCAATGCAGAAGCCGGGCCCTTACGAACGAATGAGGGATGAAAAACCGGATCCTGGCATCACTGTGGAGTAGGATCCCCCCTAATCCTGATCGGTCATGGTTAAAAAAAATAGTTCATCATAATCCACAACAATCGGTCAAATTGAATCAAAAAAGCCCCAGACAATGCCTGGGGCCTTTTTGCACGCCGGTGAAAGACGTGCGTTTTTGGTTGGATTGAGGTGAATCAAGATTCTATCGATAACCTCTGACAATTATCGGAAACCCGTTAAGTCCTGTGAATATTTGCCCGCCGACAACAACGAGATTTTGAGTGGGCTTTACCGTATAAAAGAAAGTAAAATCCCCATTCATGTTTTTCAACTCGGGATACAAATGCCATGTTGATCCATTGAAATGAGCCAATTCACCGGCTGGCCCCGAATCATATACGTCATTGGGGGCTGTTGCGCGAGTGAAGTACGAGACGTAGGTTTGTCCGGTCAATTGACGTTCAAAAGTGTGAGTCGGAATGTGGAACACATTCGAGCCGCCGTGACCCGTGACGTGAAGAGAATGTCTGTTATTTGTCCAAACAGAGCTGTATCCGAATCGCGTTGACATTGGTTCGGTCTCGGTATCATAGATTGTAGACCAAGACGAACCATTATAGAACAATATTACGCTTCTACCAACCTGAGTGTCGTTTCCAGCAGCCCAGATATGGTTTTCATCAATCCCCCAAATATCTTCAAGCCCCACTGTTGTTCCGCTCTCCATCTTCGTCCAAGTCGTCCCATTGAAGTGGGCGATTGCACCTTTCCAGCCGACGACATACAGATTCGAGGAAGATGTCCCCCATAGCTTTGCCGCGATTTGACCGTCTGACCAAATTGCATTCGGATTTCCCGAAGACGGGTTGATCCAATATGGCGTGATTCCCGAATCACCGTCCCAGTGAAACACACCTCCTCCGGCGAGCCATATATCTGTTGGGGAAAAAGCAAAAATTCCCTGAGGTCTGAGATTGGCTTTCCCGACCGTTGGCGGTGGATTGTCTGCTTCTAACTTCCTGATTTGCCAGTTTACCCCGTTCCAAATAGCCGCTCCATAAAACAGCGCTTGCCCGGCAGGATCAAAATCAAGCTCACCCACTGCAACGATATGTGATTGGTTGAAGATCCACACGTCTCTGATTAGGCCCTGATCCGCCAGAGTATCTACCTGCCATGATACGGTGTGAAAAGTAGTATCCTGAGTCGTGATGCTTATTGAAACTGGCTCATCATCACTTTTGCCGGGGCGCTCAGCTCTATAGGAGTAACTCTGGTTAGGCATTACAAGCGTATCTTTTACGAGAAGACCCGATGGGGCGTTGCTACTGGAATAGACAACGGTTTCGTTGCGCTTTACGACAAGACTACGCGGTTGAATGGTATCCAGAAATTTTACACCTAGCCACACTTCTTTCGAACTTACATAATCAGCAGATATTTCAAGAGTCTGTTGGGGAGGACGCATAGGATCAGGGCAGGCCATAAAAAACAGCATACAGCCTGCCAAGATCGCACCTAAATGTTTTAGCTCAAAAGTGAACATTAATCCGAATCTACTTCGTGAGTATCAATTTTCCCGTGCGGAGGAACACATCCTGTTTTCCTTCCACTTGGGCCGTGAAACGATATAAATATACTCCACTTGCCTTCCCTGTTCCATCCCATGCAACTGAGTGATAGCCCGGAGGCATTTCTGAGTTGAGAAGTTCGGCTATGCGTCGTCCTGTAATATCATAAAGCTCCAGAACCACGTGGGCAATTTCAGGAAGTTGATAGGAAATCCTCGTGCTCGGATTGAACGGATTCGGGTAAGCGCCGAAGTCATTCTTCAGGGTGATTGAGCTCATCTCTTCATTCGTACGTTCGAACGGAAGGACCCCGTCATCCGATACCCACGCGAACACTCCACTTTGCGCCCAAACCGTTCTTACGCCGGGTTTGACATACTTTGCCTTGAGCTGGTATTCAAGCCCGATATTGTTCTCTTGAGAAACAGTAGAAATGGAATAGCGACTATCGATATACCTTGTTGCGGTGGCGGGCAGTGTTTCAAGCAGTTGATACGATGTGCTTTTAGTCTTGCTCCATAATTCCAGGAGTGTGATGTAAGGCGAGAGCATTTCGTTCCAACGGAGATCTAAGCCGGGATCTCCCGGCATGCTGATGATACGAAGGCTGCTGGGCGGGCGGAGATAATTGAAGTTGTAATAGGCTGTATATGATCCGTTTGGCGATGTGGTAATTGTTGTGCTGGTGCTTCCCGTATTCCAATGTGAAAACTGATAGACAACTCCATAAGAGACAAGGGTCGGGTAAGCCTCCAGTGTGGGATTGCTACTGTAGTGTTTGAATGCCGTCGTTCCGTTGACACTCTTAACAGTGTCACCAACTTTGAGATATGCATTCAGAGTCTCGCCATCTCCAATGAGATTGACCTGTATAATGTTCTCTATACTGGACGTATAATGTGCCGTTACATTTCCGTCTTGACGTATTGTGAGGTCTTGTCGAATTTCGGATCGAGGTGAGCCGAAGACCGTCCATCCTCCAAATTTATACTTATTCCCCGCAACTACTTGTTCCTCCTTTGCCATTACCAGTTGTCTATCGCCACAAAAGTATTTCACTACGAGTCCGCCCGCCGGCACGTCGGTCTCACCCCCTGGCTCGTCCAGCACAGGCACGCCAGAAGGAGGCTCGGTAAGGTCCAGGAACAGCATTTTTCCGTTTCCAGTCGTGCCTGCAAAGTCATTTTTGTACGTTACAGAAATGTCCTTCGTGATATTGGCGGAAAAGATCCTGAAATATTTTCCTTCAGGGGAGGCGGCCCAATAATTGAGCACCTCTCGCAACGATTTCTCCGGCTCTAATGAGCCCCCTCGATTGAACACTTCGCGCATCCTAATGTCCTCAAGATTTGTCGAATAGAATGCTGCATCTTTGGAGATCGTTTGTCCTCCTGGTAGCCATTTCAAAGGGGCAGGAAGGTACTCTATATAGTCCCCGCCGCTGGTGGCGATTCTGTCCACATACGAGGCGTGCTTCGCAAATCTACCACTTACTTGAGTCCTGTCATAGAAAACAATGATGTTCCCTTGACTAACGGTGATCTGTCCCAATTCTCTTATTTCATTGGATTCATACCATTTGCGTCGGTTATAAAATACCGCGTATCGACTCCCTCAGCGGGCTCTGTAAAAACCTTGTTCGTGACAGGCCAATTTTTGTCCTTTCCGAATGCCCTCGCCATGGCATAACCGTAGCATACTGTAAGGTCATGATTATGAGTGAATGAGAGATTGCAGTCTATAGGGTGACCATCTTGGAAACACTGAGCGATGGCTTCGTTCCAGCCAAAAAACATGATCATTAAAAAAAGAATGGGATTTTTCATCTGGACCTCCCCAAGGTTAGTGTGAGTTGATTGAATGTTACTGCGGTATAGCACTGACAATGACGTTCGTGTTGAAGGGGCCACCTTCATATTTGCCGATCAAAAAAAAAGAATCCTCGAAACGGAATCCTCTCTGGTAGACGATTCCGTCAATGAATGATGAAGGATACGGCATCACATCCTTCCCATTGTAATGTCCTGCAACGCCGTCGTACACGCCTCCAACGCCCTGTCCTCCGTAGATGACGAAATCATCAAACGACTTTCCCAAAAGGCCCCGGAAGCCATAATGGGACATCACCCATGATCTCTCTTCGACCCCCCAAACGCCGATCTCCTTGTATCTGCTAGACCCCGCCGCCGCAGGATCAAATCTGACAACGGAGCCGTAGGCGCCAGCAGCGTAAAATTGCATCGTTGATGATGACCGGATTGATAAAAAAATAAGAACCTAAGTCGGTATACCAGATCTCTCTCCAGCTTGCCCCATCGAATTCGTGCAATGCGAAGCCCAGAGACGGGTTTGAGACTGCCGAGAAAGTGTAAAGCCTATTGTTTATTCTGCCTAAGATGCCACTAATATCCGCCGTCGTATCGGTCATTCTGTGATTTGCCCACTGCGCACCGTTCCAATGGAAAACAAAGCCATGCGCGCCTGAGACCCAAACATCATTTGGTGATGTGCCCCAAACAGTGTAAAACCGTGAATCGACCTCCGCAGCAGGCGGCATGCCCGGCGGTGTCATATTAACATACTTACTTCCATCATATCGGAGGACAAAACCTTGTTCTTTTATTCCCTCTGAGTCACTTTCAAAGAACTTCCAACCGCCAACGATCCAAAAGTCATTTGCGGCAAAACCATGGATCCCCGCAAGGTCAAAAGTCCCTCCCCCCCCGTTATCAAGTATCGGCGTCCTGATGGGCTCGGTGATATCCGTCCATCCGCTCCCATCAAAGTGGAAAAACATATAGGTATAAGCTATTGCATGCCTGCCCACGGCGTACATGTTGTTGTATGCTGTGCCCCAAATGGCGCGGATATCAACTGAGGCGCCATCAGGAGACTGTAACACGTCGACCTTGAACTTATAGGAGCGTGGATCCAGATTAATCGGCGGGACCACAATGATGCCAAGGTCCTTGCAGCTGAGCGTAAGGAGAAAGATTGTCAAGATGGAATACAAGAGATGCCTCATAGAATTCATTCGGCCTTGTGAAGGTCACGTCCGGACGCGGTTGCCTTACATAGGTGAAGGCTGTTGGTGGAACGATTCGGCGTTCTTCGAATTGGAGGGATTTCAAACTACCCCGGAAAATGTTAGGAAACGTCCGCCACCCTCGATACGATACACCCGTGTCTTGAAGCGACACAACCTGCCCGATGTTAAGTCATTTCAGGCTCTTTGTCAAGCGAAAAACGACGAATAGACTTAAATTCTCGATATGATGTCTGCCCTTAACCTACATCTCTCCCACCCCAATCAGTTCACACATTCCCCAATTGTTCGCCGCCACTTCTTTTAGCGCATCGACAATATCATCATTTTCCCGGATGACAAGGCAAATGGAATATGTCCTAATCGGCTCGTTATGGCCTTCAGGATAGAATCTCAACAAGCCAAGAACAATCTTTGAAACAGTAGTCGCCTCAATTCCATTCTCGGCCCATAGGACAATTGCGCTGCCGAGTTTGATCGCATGTTTTTGCATAAGGCGTTTTTGTAGGTCCATCACGGCTTCCTTATCACGATGGCCTTCCAAAAGCCCAAGCCCCTCCACTACATCGTAAACATGATATTCAGAAATTGTCCATGTGCCTTCAGGCATCGACCCTCCCTATGTCTGAAGGATCAGTGTCAGGCCGAATGCAGCGGCGGTTGTGTGTACAAGAATGCCACATGAAACGCCGAAGGCAGACAAGACGCCTGCTCGCCGTCCATGAGCCATGCCGCGGGTAATCACATAGATCACATCAGGGCCCGGAGCAATAATCAATGCCCATGAAACACCAAGAAATAAAACGAACTTTGTCGGTTCAATCATCACACCCCCTCACCAAAGATCGTGGCGTTGACATCGCAGTTAGAGGTGTTCTATGATATTTCTGTACCCCCTCCCAATGGGAAGAGTTGTTCCATGAACCTCAATTCTCTCAGCGGTGTATGATTCTATCTTGCTCGTTGAAACTATAAAAGACCGGTGAATCCGTTTGAAGAGATCTTTAGGCAAAAGGGCCTCGATTTCCCGGGTACTCATTTTTGAAGTGTATTCTTTTCTTGTCGTAACGATCTTAACGTATTCCCGCTGGCTTTCGATATAGACGATCTCCGAAAACAACAGCTTTACCTTCTTCTTTTGTACACTGAGAAATATATGACCCCTCATCTCTTCGGTTCCACTTGATTTTCGTTTTCCTTCCTGCGCTGTTCTTATCTTTGTCACAGCAGTTACAAAACGCTCGAAATCAAATGGCTTCAGCAGGTAATCTATGACGTTCAGATTGAACCCCTCTACCGCATACTGGTGATAAGCGGTGGTAACGATTACAGCAGGTGGATGTTTCAGCGTTTTGAGAAAGGCCATGCCTTTTAACTTCGGCAGATGAATATCCAAAAACATAAGGTCGATCTCATTGCCCCGCAGATAGTCTGCAGCAAGAAGAGCATTCTTAAATGTTCCCTGTAATTCCAGAAACGGTATCTGGAAAATATAATCCGATAACACCTTGGCCGCCAACGGTTCATCTTCAACTATGATGCAGCTGATCTTAGACATGGCTTGCAAGATTTACTTTTAACGTAGCCGTAAACTCCAATGTTCCTTGCTGAACCGAAAGATCATACTCTGTGTAAAGTAACTCCAATTGCCGTCTTAGGTTCGAAAGGCCGATATTTTCCTTTATGGCCAATTCCCCGGAAGGTTGTTCAGCGGAATTGCGCACCATAAATTCCAACTGCTGATGATCAGTCGAAAGATGAATGTCGATAAATGGCTGATTTCCTGTTTCAGAAACCCCGTGCTTGAACGCATTCTCCACCAAAGGAATCAGCAAAAGGGGCGGCAAAGGTCGCTTTAGATCGTCAATGTTGCTCTTAAAAGTGATGCGCAGGGAATCATCGTAACGCAGCTTTTCGAGAGCAATATAGTCTTTGATGATTTTCAATTCCTGCTCGATAGTGATGTATTCCCCCTCTGTCTCATACAGCATAAAACGGAGTATTTTCGAGAGGCGGAGAATGGATTTCGGAGCCAGATCGGACTTATCTCTTGCCAGCGCATAGATATTGTTCAGCGTGTTGAATAAGAAATGCGGGTTCGTTTGCGCCTTGAGGTAATTCAATTCTGCGCGCTGCTTTTCGATAAGCAATTGCTGAGCAGCCTGTTTCAGCTTGTTGTGATCATAAAAGTGCCGGATAATGCCAAAAAAGAACATCGAGAAAAAGGAAAATGGGAAGACATAAGAGACTCCTTCTAATATCGAAGGGAAGGCTCTCAGTGCAATAAAAAGATGCAACTGGATTCCGATATGCCTCCAGGCAAACAGACCAAAGCCATAGAGCATCAATTGAATCCAAAACAGAAAAAGGAAGAACAGAATCTTAAGGACGATGTTCCTCCGGCGACCGATAAAAGGCAGCGTGTATTCAAAAAAAATAAAATTGACGGCGACGATATAGCAGGCCCGCCAGATGTTGTTCAACAATCTCGCCGGTAGATTGTCCGCGGCGTTCGCCACGTCGATCAAAAGGCCCAGCAACAAGTAGGCAAGGCCGATCCAGAGAAACAGTTGAAGTCGTTTTTTGTCGAATGGGATGGTCATCCTGTTGTGTCGCGAGGTCAATGTCGGCAATTTTTGTTTCATATCACCTTGGAGTCTACAGAATCGGGATTGTGGTATACGGATAACTCTCCGGAGTCAACCAGAAAATCGGCCGGCCGCGTATCTTATATTCATGAGCCACACGGACAAACAAGAAGCGTAATTCAGAAATATAACGAAAAACAATAAAGCGAAAGGAGAATACATGAAGGTTCACAGATTGTGCTTCCTCGTTGCAATGGCAGCTTGGTTGCTCTCCGGGCACCTTATGATGGCGGACGATGGAGCAAAAGGCAATCTTGTCACCGTCGGGTGGCTCGAGAAGAATCTTAAAAATCCCGATGTCGTCATACTGGACGCGTCGCCTTACCGGATCCATGTGGTGAAACACATTCCAGGTTCCTTCAACCACGACATCTTCAGCTACGGCGCCAAGGAACCTCCGCTCGCGGAGATTGAAAAGCGGTACCAGGCGTGGGGGATCAGCCGGGGGAAAACAATCGTCATCTACGATCAGGGGGGCACCTACCTGGCCACACGTCTCTTTTTCTCCCTTGATTATTATGGCTTTCCGCCAAAAGACGTTTTCATTCTGGATGGCGGGCTCTCCAAATGGGAGGCGGAAGGATTACCGGTAACAAAGGAACCTACGCCTGCCCCGAAGAAAGGTTCTTTCACCATCAAGAAGCTCAACGAAGATATCAAAGTTGAGTTGCCGGAATTTCTCGTCGCATCAGGAAATCCCCGCAACAATGTCTTGCTGGAAGCCCTGGAGCCAACCTGGCATTTCGGCGGACTCCAATTCCTTAGCAAACCTGGCCACATCCCCAATGCCATCATGTTGCCCGCGGCCGATTTCTACAATCCGGACAAGACCTTTAAATCCCCTGAAGAAATAAAGAAGATGCTGGCGTATCTGGGAGTCAGGCCGGAGCAGCAAGTCCTTACCCACTGCGGTGGTGGAATAGCTGCCAGTGTGCCGTTCTTCGCGCTTAGGGCCCTCCTTGACTATCCCAGGGTGAAACTCTACCCCGGCTCGCAATTGGAATGGCTGTCCGATCAACGAGAACTCCCTTTCTGGACATATGATGCCCCCTTTCTGATGAGGGAAACAGGGTGGCTGCAGAGTTGGGGCGGCAGAATGATGAGGATGTACGGCGTGTCACAGGTCAGCATCGTGGATGTGCGGTCTGCAGATGAATTCAATCAGGGACATGTACCTTTTGCGATCAATATCCCCGCAAATGAGTTCAGGAACAATATCGCGGATCCCGACAATCTGGCGAAGATCCTGGGGCCGGCCGGGGTCGATGTTTCACATGAGGCGGTTGTGATTTCCGGCGACGGGTTGACCAAGGAATCCGCCCTTGCGTTTGTGCTGCTGGAGAGAGCAGGACAGAAGAAGGTATCGATCTTCACGGATTCTTTCGAAAAATCGTCACAAGCCGGTTTCGGGTTGACAAAGGATGTGACTGTCGTTGGCTCCCAAAAAGGACCCGGCGACCTGTCAATACCTCCCACCATGTATCCGGTGACTCTGCATAAAAACATTATCATTTCGGACCCGAAGAGCACTCAGGGACACTATCCCAAATTATTCATCGATGCAGGTGCAGCACAGTCGAAGAGAACACAAGAGGGCAAAATTGTCCACATCCCGTACGCGGATCTCCTGAATCCTGACGGGCGGCCCAAAGCCGCGAAGGATATCTGGGATATTTTGACAAAGGCTGGCGTGTCGAGGTATGCGGAGCTCGTCTGCTTTTCCGACGATCCCGGCGAAGCGGCAGTGAATTACTTCATTCTCAAGTTGATGGGTTTTCCCGATGTGAAAATATTGGTTTTCTGACCGTTCTTCCGGGGAAAGGAGCGAGGGGAGATTGATTTCACTCAAAGATACACGAAGGATTCCGCTCGGATTCAAGACTCGAGCCCGAGCGGTTTCTTTTCGAGGGATCTTATCTTTGGCGACAATTACTTGAGGACTCCTTGCGCTCCCAGAAAATCCCTGATAGTCTGGAAAATCTTCTTCATTTCATCGTCGGTAAATCCCCCATGCATCCCTCCCGGAATCGTCAGGAGTTCATTGCGAATCCCGGCTTTTGTCAAAGCATCATGCAGCCGTACCGCATGGGAATAGGGGACGAGCTGATCGTTGTTGCCGTGGATGGTGAGGATCGGCGACAGGCCCTTCCGCACATAGGTCAACGGTGAAACTCGTTTTGCAACGGAAGCACCATTCTCCTGATTTCCGATCCATGAGACAGCGTATTCCTGACGGTTCGGACCGGAAAGCAAATCGGCCACATCCGTGATGCCGAAGAAATTGACCACGGCAGCTACCTTGAGATTCAATTGCTGCGTGTCCCAGTCCTTCGGGGTGTCAAAACCCGCGCCGGGATGAAGCATTCCGGTCATCAGGGCAAGATGGCCGCCGGCGGAACCTCCGGTGACAACGATACGTGTCGTGTCGAATCCGAACTCCTTCGCATTTTTGTAAACCCAGCGCAAAGCCAGCCGGCAATCTTCGACAGCAGCCGGAGCTGGAGAAACCTTCCCTAAGCGATAGCCGACGTTCACGACGGAAAAACCCATTTCCAGGAACGGAAGAATCCCCAGCACAGCATTGTCCTTCGTTCCGGCAACCCATCCGCCCCCATGGATGTAGATAAGCGTTGGAGCCGGTGTTGCGCGGCGGGCATAGACATCCAGCTTGCATTCATAGTTGTTTGCCACGGAATAGGTGATGTTGGGTGCAACGCGATACTGTGACGAAAGGAGGGTCGTCCAGACAGCGGTTTCCGAGAGCTGGGCATGGAGAAATGGTACGAACACAAAAAAGAGAATGAGCGTGAAAGACGTGATACGCATGAATGTGCCTCGTTGGGTTAAATGAATATTGTCAATAAGACGTCAGGCCTTCGTTCTGGCGCTCATGATCGGTTAACCGAAGTGTTCGATGAGGAGAGGATCCAAGGTTGGTCGTTGGAGAAGATCTACAAATGCTCGTAAAGAGTGTGAATGTCTGCCCGCGAAAGGTCCGTCAGGAAATCGGCTATTTCTTTTGTCAAGGCGTCCAGGTACCTGCGCCCCTTCTCTGCAGTGGCTTTTGAGGGGTTGCCGACACCGGTGTCATCGGTGGCCTGTGTCCATTGTCTCGGAGTCCACGCCCAGCGTTCACGAAGCGCCTTGATTCTGAAGGGGCGGGCCTTTCCGGAACCGGCCTCACTCAGAGGGAGCACAAGGTCGGGGGCAATTGCCAGCATTACGCTTGTTTCCATTTCGCCCGCATGGTCGTCTTTTGCTTCAAAGAATTGAGATTGATCGAGGATCTGCCACCAATTGACCGTGCAGAGGAACATGTCGGGGAATTGTGGCTGCAGCTCGCGGATAATTTGTTTGAAATCATTGCCGCCATGACTGTTCAGAATGACCAACTTTGGGATTTTATGACCCGAGAGCGATTCGACGATATCCTTAAGTACAGCAGCCTGCGTACTCGGATTCATGTTCATCGTCATATGCAGATCCATTTGCCCCGTGTTCACGCCATACGGAATGGAAGGCAGAACGATGATTCTTGCTCCTTCTTCAACGGCGCGGCGGGCAGCTTCAGAAGCAACGTACTCTGACTCAATGACGTCAGTGCAAAACGGGAGGTGGTAATTGTGCGGCTCGGTGGCTCCCCAGGGAAGAACGGCAATTTCATATTTCGATTTCTGAACGGTCTTCCATGGAAGGGTGGCGAGGTGATGAGTGAGATGCATGTTCATTCCTGAGTTGGTATCTGCGAAATCTGCGTCTGCGTGCAATCTGTGTTAATCGGCGGAAACCCTCAAAGATTCTTTATCACCTTCACCACCTTCCACATGAACGTCACATCTCGTTTCTTCACCGCCATCGGCTCAAACTCGGGGTTGAGCGGTATCAGATAAACCAGATGTTCGTCGACTTTGATGCGTTTGACGGTGTCCTCGTCACTCACTCGAACGACACAGATGTCTCCGCTCCGCGATTCCAATTTCGGACTGACAACAATGATGTCTCCGTCTTCGATCTTTGGCGCCATGCTGTTACCCTTGACCTCGAGCGCAAAGGCGGCCTTGTCATGCACGCTGTCGACCGTAATGTATTTTTCGACGTAATCGGGGTGAAACATGAGGCTCGGCGCCCCGCCTGGCACGGAGGAAAGCAGCGGGAGAGAGATCAGATCGACCTTCTTGTAACGATTCGTGGGCAACGGCAGAATTTTTTCAGAAGTTTCCTGCGAGTACATCGATCCGCTCCCAGTCAAAAGCCATTCCGGGGAAACGCCCATGATCTTGGCCAACCGCATCAAGTAATTGCCATCCGGCACCTGTTCTCCTTTTTCCCATCGTTGAAGAGTGCGCGTGGCGACGTCCAGTTTGGCCGCTAGCCGTGCCTGATCGAAATCCTTGCTCAGCCTCGCCTGCCGAATTCTTTGAGCGATCGTTTGTTTCATTCTCACTCCGGTCGACAATAATGTCTTGGGTGTTCGCAGAAGCGACATTTATGTCGTATAATAGGCATTTATCGGAATCGAGTCAAGTGGGCAGAAAAATAGGTAGTGTATTAATTTCAAATCGGAAGTTCGCTGGAGGGAGGAAACCGTTGAAACGGTTTCCAGGAATTCCGGCGCGACTGTCATTCCCCACAACTTAAGTTGTGGGGAATCACCCGCAACTTCTACGACGAGTCGTTTCAACGACTTCCTTCCAAGAACATAGCGAAAAGGCAAACTTAGACACCACCGAAAAATACTGCGAACAGCGCATTATTGACCCTTATCACCGATTCTGTTAAACCGGGGGCGTAAATTGGTGTCAAACGTCTGAGTTCAAAAAAGGACTTAATTCATTGTTCCACATCTTGGAGGAGTTGTCATGAGGAAGATCCTGTTGGGCCTGGCTGCTGTTGCGGCTTTGGCATTGTGGGGCTGTAAATCTTCAACGGAACCGGCGGAGGACGAACTGAGCGTCCTTCAGGAGATGATCGCTTCCGATGCATTCTTCACAAGCGACAATACAATGCTCAGTGATGCAGATCAGTTCAACCTCGGCAAATCAATGGGCCACATTCTTCCGGCGGCCTGGGGTCGCAGGGTTGATTCGGTGAGCAGGTCAGTTTCGTTTGTTCACTTTGGAGACACTGTGATCGTAGCAACGATCAATGTGACAATGTCGGGTCAGATCAAGATCGCCGCAAAAGACTCCCTGCAAGATACAACAATCACCATCGTCAGTAAGCCGTTTACAGAAACAACGACCCGCAACGTGCGATTCTTTCGCATTGCACGAACGGATCGCCCTCGCGACAACTGGCGGTTCCGTGAAGTATCCGGTGTTGAAGGCGGAACGACGAACTCACAGATCACTTTCGAGGAGCTTGTTGCCGTTGTCGGAACCGATACTCTTACGATCACCGATCCTTCGGAATTCTATCTGAGATTTCCCGCGTTTGCCGGCCGGCATTTGCCCTCGGTTGGAGGTGCGGCAACGATCAAAGTTCGGCTCACACTCACAAGCACGGAATCTGACACAGATATGGTGTTCCTCCACCGGCCATTCCAATGGTTGAATACCTCGGTGTTGCGCCCGGCACGGGCACGCATGACGCTGGTCTCTGAAACAGGCAGCGGCCCTTATACGCGAGTCTATGAACATTCATGGTCGGGCCACATTCAGGGACGTCATCATTTCTTCGTGAGCGGCATCACGCGAAATTCTCTGTTTGACGATGTGGCGCCGTGGTCAACGAGACTCTGGGGAATTCCCTATTTGGTACCGTAAAAAAGACACCTTGCAGTAAGAAATGCACGACCCCGGTTCTTAAAAGGCCGGGGTTTCGTTTTTTAAGCAGATTTGACCATGTGGCAGATTGGCACGATGGTTGCAGTTGTAGAGGAGGACCATCAATAATCAGGAAGAAGCCATGCAACTCCACATTTCAACACGACCGCTGACCGAAAGGGAATGGGAGGAGATCGAAGAGGTGCTTCTTGAAGAGATGGAGATCCAACAATGGTACGGGATTACATCTTTATCCGGATTTGATGATGATATTTTTGTTCTCCTTCAGTGAGTTTTTGAAAGCAGGGTGTTACCGGTTTGCGTTACAACCTTGGCAAGGTTAAACCTTGGAAAGATTACAAAAAGTATGCCGTAGTTTTCTTCTTTGGTTTCCAGTTGCTTCTTCCGATTTCCCCTCCTGCCCCTACAACACTCTATCAGACAGAATCTTCCGGACAGTTGCAAGAAACTCCGCCGGCGCTTCGAGCTGAGGCACATGACCCGATTCTTCAATAGTATGAATCGTACGGGTCGGAAGACGCTCTGCAAGGATCGAAAGTGTTTCAGGAGAGAGGAGCCGATCCGCCATACCCCAAATGACACTGACTGGCAAGTGCAACCCGGGAAGATCAGCATTGACGAAATCCCGCTCCTGAACGGCTTTTACGATCTGCGGGACCTTCCTGCGAACAAGGTCTTCAAAAACAAAAGGCGTGAAAAATCTGAAATACCAGGGGTAGCGTTTCCAGATGCGATCGAGAAGCCGGTTGGTTTCCTTCGTTGAACGAATGTCGAACAGGTCGACAAGCATCTCAGCTCCCTGAAAATAAACGCCGGCCGTGTTCACCAGAATGAGGTGATCGACGCGCTGCGGATGTTTCAACGCATACTTCATTGTGAGCCATCCGCCGAGAGAATGTCCCAGGAGAACAAAACTCCCCTCAACGGTCTCTTCGATGAACTGCTCAAGTATTGCGGCATACTCATCAATGGTGTGGACGGGAAAGCCGTCTTTCGGGATGGACAACCCGAATCCGGGCAGATCGGGGGCGATGACATGATAGTCACGGGAAAGGTCGGGAAGGGTATGTGTCCATGTTGATGCGGAGGTCCCAAGTCCATGCACAAGAACGAGAGTTTCCCTGGGATTCTTGGGACACGCCTCATAATAGTGCATGGTTGTGCCCGAAACAGAAACGCTCTTGCTTGCGATCCCCTGGCTTTTCAGGCTTTTGCGGACGAGTCGATGGAGGAACTGGATCATCATGGTTCAAAAAGGGAATTTCTGGCTCAACCAGTCTTTTGTCATCTCATACCAGAAGATCAACCCCCGCCACGAGCCATATTTCTTGTACGCGCGCTCAATGGTCCCGTCGCTCACTTTTCGCCCGTGATGATGAATCTCGGCATATTTCGCACGAACCCATGAATCCAGCGCCAGGTAATCGTACCGGCCCAACAATCTCAACAGATTCCCGGCCGCATACTCCCCGACTCCCTTCACCGTTCGCACCTCTTTGAACAATTCCTCTGTCCGTAACTTCGATTCTCTCCACGACTCCACGTCCAATTTCCCCGAAGCGACCCGTTCCGCGAATTCAACGAGGTAAGGAGAACGATATCCTGACCGGATTTCCTTTCTCATAAAACCCTCTGGAGGGGACGCCATTTTTGCGGGTGTCGGAAAGGAAAATACACCTGCCGGAAATTCTTCGCCGAGTTTTGTCGTCAGATTATTTACCATCACCTCTGTGAGACCCCAGGTGCAGTTCGTCGTGCACATCATCTTTACGAGATCCTCGAAAACGGTCGGCGCGCGCAGGAGCCTTCCTGACCCTGAAGTCCGTATCCACCGCAGGCTCCGGCTATTGCCAACAAGGGAAAAGAATTCCGATAAATCCTCGTCGAGGCGAAAACAGGATCGTAACTGTTCACGGACTTCGGATCGTTGCGATGGGGTGAGAGGGCGGCGGGACTCGGCACGAACGGAGATTCCCGAAGATGACTCCCGAAGAGCGCACTGGACAAGTACACCCCCTGCAAGCCGCAACTGGCGTTTCAGTTCGTGGCGTTCTTTGTCAACGAGAAACGGAGGAAGGGAAGACCAGCCATGGCTATGGACTGTTCGCCAGAAGCTGAAATACTTCGGAACAGAAATAACACTTCGGGTGACAACAGGTGAATCAGAGGAGCGCATGAACCCGGGCAGTGGTTTCTTTCACGCGTTCCAGGATCGTTTCCAGGATCTGGATTTCCTTGGAAACTCCATCCCATTCCCTGCGCTCGGCAGCTTGCACGATCCCAGGGAGGCCAACCGACTCGTATCCGGTTGCCGTGACGATCCGATGCTTATACCATTCCCGACCCGACAAACCCTGCTCGATGGCAAACGATCGTTCGAGACTGAGAAGAAGGGCGTTGACCCGTTTGAGATTGTTCGGATCGCTGATGTCGGCGATCCTCGCATCGACGTTCTGTGCAAGCTCCTTCCATTCCTCGGCCATTGTTCGTACTGAGGCAACGTCCGTCGTCTCCGGCCACAATTTGCCGTACCGCGACTCTATCTTGGTGAGCTGACTGAGAATCTCGTCGGCATAGGGCGTTAGGACGAAGGGGAGAACATCGGCATTCGCCATACGCATCGCAGCAAGCGCAGCGAGGCGCGCGCCGGCGGCATGATAAGAGAACCCCGGGTCGGCAAACCGCTTCATCCAATCGAAATTGTCGTAGTATGAATGATAGATCCCGCCGGGTCCGCCAAATCCAAACCCCATCGCCGGAATGCCAAGATGATTCTGAAACACCACATGATCGGATCCGCCTCCCATACGCCCTACATTGATGGCTGCGGTTTCCGGAATAGTTTCTTCGAGCCCGCGGGGGGCTTTGTCTTTGTTTTGGCTGTACCACCATGCGGAGAGAACAGGGACGTTCCGGAGCGGGTCTGTGACGTCACCGGCGAGGTTGCGGAGAAAAAGATCGAGCGAAGGTGTGCCGCTGGCGCCGAAATTCGATCCGGAAATCGTCGCGTCGAAGTTCATGTAAACAACGGCTTTCTTCTTCAGCTCGTCGCGAAATTCTTCACCCCACTCCGTCGATCCTATCAAACCATATTCTTCAGCATCCCACTGGGCAAACACCAGAGTGCGCCGCGGCTTCCATCCGGCCTTGATCTGTTGTCCGATTGCCCGCGCAGCTTCCAGTAACACTGCTGTTCCTCCATTCGGATCCTGCGCACCAAAAACCCATCCGTCGCGATGCCCGCCCAAAATGATCCATTGATCCGGCTCCTCAGTTCCTTTGATGATCGCAATGTTATTCCAGATGGGCCGGACCTTGAACTCCATCTCCAATTGCACGCGGACCTTTGTCGGACCGGGGCCAATGTGATACGTGAATGGAAGGCCGCCTTGCCACTCCCGAGGTACCGTCTTGCCTTCCAGCGTGCGCAAAATGTGTTGTGCTGCACCATAAGAAATTGGAGTGCACGGGATCGTTGGCATGTCCGGATCTTCCCCGATCTTGATCCGCTTGGCATCCTTCGTTGCGGGGATGTTGGGGGTGAGAGGATCACCGGGATATTGCTCGGAAAACCTGATGCTTCCCCGCTGGACTCCGTCCCAGGGCCGCATGGGACCCTTTGGATACACATCGCCGGCCATGAACCCGTCATCCGAAGGATCCGAATACAGAATGATCCCAACGGCTCCGGCTTTGGTGGCTTCCAGAACCTTCAGTCCGCGATAAACGCGCCCGTAACGTGCGATGACGATCTTTCCCTTCACGTCGACACCAAGCTCTCTCAGCCGTTCAAAATCGGCAGCCAATCCGTAGTTGGCATAGACAACCGTCGATGTCACGTCTCCCGATGGAGAGTAGGCGTTGAAGGGAATGAGGGCGTCGGGGTGAAAATCCGTTTCTTCTCTCGTCGAGAGTTCTTTTTCAATCGGATCAAGAATGGAAACACTGACCCTTTTGGGGTACGGGAGCAGGACGTAATACTCCTTTATGCGGGAATCAAATCCAAACTCCTTGAACCGTTCCTGGACGTATTCGGCCACCCTACGTCCGCCCGGACTGCCGGCATGATGCGGCTCTTTCGTCAGGTCAAACAGAAATTGCTCCGCATTTCGCTCTTGGATGTTCGAAAGAACGGCGGCTTCGTGTTTCCGTTGCAACGATGCGCGATCCGGAAGAAATCCATGAATCCCCTTGTCCTGGCAGACGGTAACAAGCGGAATGAATATGGCGAGTGCAGTAAAGCGAATCATCTTCATGGTATTCCTTTTGGTCATAGATAAATCGGTCTATCGGCATCCATTTCGATCTTGCCGCTGAGATCGGCATAAACAGGCGTAGGTTTTGTCGGAGGGATCTGGACGGCCCAGTCACCTTTGGCATTCCGCACGACCGATCCCCAAAGCTTGCGGGCTTTTGTTTCCGTGAATTTCTCCCAGAAAATCCAGCCAAACCACGCGGTGGTATTTTCAATAAAAAAGGCCGGCGCCCGCTCACCTATCTTCACATCCACCTCTCCGACCGTCGTTCTTGTGAATCCGTTCTCTTCAAGGCAGCGAATGAATTCGCCAACGACCGGAGTGCCATCGAGGACAAGTAAATGCTTCGACCTTGTCGCTCCCCGCCCAGTAACAATGTCCGACAAGGCCTCCGAGAGTGCTACCCTGGCATTCATTGCTAATAATGTAGCAAGGGAACTGCCAATTTACAATTGACAATTACTGATCAGCACACTAACTCAAGACCTACTAACCAACTTGCACTCGACCCTTTCTCTGACTATTTTGCCTTTTCACTTGAAAGGCCCCTCCGGTGAGCCATCCGGCAATTGAGGTAAAAGATCTGGTGAAATTCTATGAGAAGCGCGGTCAACCGTTGGTACGCGCCGTGCAGGGTGTTTCCTTCTCCGTTCGGAAGGGCGAGATCTTCGGACTTCTGGGTCCGAATGGCGCCGGAAAGACAACGACCCTCAAAATCCTCACGACCCTTCTTCTTCCGACGTCTGGTTCCGTTCGTGTCATGGGGTTTGACGTTGCCACGCATTCATTGGACGTGCGCAAAAACATCTGCGTGGTCGTGCAGGATAATGCCATCGAGCTTTACCTTTCTGTCAGGAACAACTTCCGGACTTTCGGCCGGTTCCACGGCCTGACAACCGGGGAAGTGGAACAGCGGATGGGGCGGATATCAGAGCTTTTTGGCCTGCAAGAGCATCTGAACGCAAAAGGTGTGGATCTGAGCGGCGGCCTCAAGCGAAGAGTTCAGGTGGCAAAGATGTTCCTCATCGATAAGCCGATCGTTTTCCTGGACGAAGCGACAACGGGAATGGACACGTTCAACAAGCGTTCCACGATTGCGGCTATAAAAGAAGAGGCAAGGAAAGGACGGACGGTTGTTCTGACAACGCACTTGCTGGATGAAGCAGAAGAACTTTGCGATTCGCTTGCGATCATTAACCATGGGCGCGTGATTGCCTCCGGAAGCACCGATCAGGTCAAGGCCATGGGCCTGAAAATGATGTATGTTTGGCTGGATTTCAAAAAAATCGGGAAGAAAACGGTCCAGTCGATAGCAAAATGGAAACCCGTGAAACTGGAAACAAAGGGAACGTCTATCGAGCTCACGGTGAGAGACGACAAAGCGGCGCTGGCAATTGTCGCGGCCGCAAGGAAGACAGGGCTATTAAGGAACTTTGAGATCGTGAACGCCACGCTGGAAGACGTGTTTGTGGAACTTGTGGACAAAAAGCAGGAGGCGGCATAATGCAGGCCGTTCTTGCCATTGTTTACCGGGAGTATCTCATCAGATTGACGAGCCCGTTGTGGCTTTTTTTTGATCTGGTCGTTCCGCTTATGTATTTGCTCATGTTTGGCGTTGGCCTGGATCGCGCGATTGGATTGGGAATAGCGCTTGAGGGGCGGGCGGTCTCCTACAATGAATTTTTCCTGGCTGGTGTACTCTCCATGTCGTGCTTTGGGAGCGCGATCAACCAGTCGTACGGCTTTTTTGTCGATCGTGATAATGGGATTTTCTACGAGTTTCTGACCTACCCGATGACGCGGGGGCAGTTTCTCGTCGGGAAAATTCTTTTCCAATGTCTCATGTCCATTGTGCAGGCTGCTCTGACCCTTTCGTGCGCTGTCTGGATCCTGGAAATACAGCTCAGGTGGGAGTTCTTGCTCCCGCTGATCGCAGGGGTTGTGATCGGCATTGCTGCATGGTTCTTCTTTCTGGCGATCTTCGCGTTCCGGATTCGACGCAATGACACCTTTAACACAGTCATTAATGTTGCTTATTTTGTACTGATGTTCGTGAGCAGCATGTTCTATCCGCTCGACAGTGCTCCGGCATGGTTGCGGACCCTCGCGATGGGAAATCCGCTCACCTGGCACACGGACGTCTTGCGCTATTTCACCATCGGCCTTGGCGATCCGCAGATCGTCCTTTGGGAAATCATCGGTTTCGGTTTATTTCTCGTGGCGTCATTCTGGGTTGCAGTGAAGTCTCTTCAGAAAGCAGTCTAGGGAAAATGATCGAGGAATCTGGTCCTTGAACATTTCACAATGAACATTCTCCTCATTCCAATATCGACAATCGGTCTTTTCATCTCCATCTACTTTGCGCTGGTGTACCGCAATATCATCCGCCCGGACACAACCTGGATCCCTACGTTTTGCCGGATCGATGAGCAGAGTTGCGGATCGATCCTCCGCACGCCCGAAGCGAAGATCATCAGAATTCCGAACTTCTATCTCGGCATCGGGTACTACGTCGCGCTTATCGTTCTGTCGTTCTTCCCTTCGATCATGCAGGACTTTCTTTTTGAATTGCGAATGCTTTCCGGGTTTACGGTATTTGTGGGAATCGTCCTCACCTATTCGCTGATATGGCGAATCAAAATCTCGTGTGTGTTGTGTTTCACGAGTCACGCTATTAATCTTATTCTTTTCCTTGTACTTCTCGCGTGGCCATGAACCGTGTAGGGTTTTATTATCATCCCGATTATCTGAAGCATCAAACCGGCCCGGGGCATCCCGAGCGGCCGGAACGATTGTCCCACCTGGTGAACTACTTGCTTGGCCGCCCTGTTTGGAATTCTCTGATTCACCTTCAGCCCCGGCCGGCGCAGATCGATCACGTCACACTAGTACATCCTGAGAGTTATGTGTCAGGAATTGCAGAAGCATGCGCCTCCGGCATCAAGGTGCTCGACGCCGGTGACACACATGCCTGCAAGGAATCTTACGATGTTGCACTGCTTGCCGTAGGCGCTGCGGTGGAGGCGGTGGATCAAGTGTTGACGGGTAAGCTCAATTCGGCATTCTGCGCTGTTCGTCCGCCTGGCCATCACGCAGAAACCGCCACCGCGATGGGTTTCTGCCTGTTCAACAACGCAGCGATCGCGGCACGGTATGCTCAAAAGGCCCACGGAATTGAACGGGTTGCGATTCTGGATTGGGATGTTCATCACGGGAACGGAACTCAGGAGATCTTTTACGAAGACCCTTCGGTGCTTTACATCAGTCTTCATCAGTATCCGTTTTATCCGGGCACCGGAGCCGAAGGCGAAACCGGGAGTAAAAAAGGGAAGGGGTTCACGCTGAATTGTCCGATGAAGGCGGGGGCCGGAGAGAGGGACTATCTTGATGCATTTCAGGAGCGAATAGTACCGGCAGCGGAGTCTTTCCAGCCCCAGCTGCTGGTTCTTTCAGCAGGCTTTGATGCGCACAAGGACGATCCGTTGGCCGGGATTAATTTGGAAGAGGGGTCGTTCGAGAAAATGACAAGAATTGTCAAGAAGGTTGCAGACGATCATTGCGACGGTAAGATTGTTTCCGTGCTCGAGGGTGGGTATGACCTTGAGGCCCTTGCCGGGAGTGCCGAGAAGCATCTTGGAATGCTTGTTTCCGAGGCCGCGACTTGACAAGTTCTTTCGAGCCCGTTATATTGTACTACGTTCTTTGAGTTGAGTATTTTACTTCTCGCCCGTTAGGGGTGTCCCGTGAGCGACCGGCTTTGGCCGGGAGTTGAACCGGGACTGAGATAAAACCCTGGAACCTGATCTGGATCATACCAGCGAAGGAAAACGGAAGACCCGTGTCTTTAAGCCGTTTTCCTTTCATTGCTATGATCGGAAATCGGCTTTTTTCGTTTACTGAAGGTGATACGCTCATGATGAAATATATTTTGTTGAGTTTGGTTTCAATCCCCATGACGCTGTTCACCCAGCCGTCAGGCGTGTTGACCGGGAAGGTGCTTGAACTGAACAACCGGAAACAGCTCGCTTCGGCCAATATTGTTCTGAAAGGAACCTCAACCGGTACCAGCTCTGCGGCAGACGGGACATTTCGTTTGTCGGTACCGGTTGGCAGGCAGCTTATTGCGGTAAGCTTCGTCGGATTCGAGACGATCGAACGAGAGGTCGAGGTTCGGCCGGATGAAGTGATGGATGTGGAGTTTCTTTTATCTCCGAAAATTCTCCCCGGACAGACCATTGTGGTAACGTCAACCCGTGGGAAGGAGCGTGAAACCCCCGCAACGTTTTCCACCCTCGAAGCAAAGGAACTGGCAACCCGGTACAATACACAGGATATTCCGCAGCTTCTTTCGGAGCTTCCCTCGACGACATTTTATTCCGATAACGGGAACGGGATCGGTTACACCTATTTGAATATCCGTGGATTCGACCAGCGAAGGATCTCTGTGATGATTAACGGCATTCCGCAGAACGACCCGGAAGATCATAATGTGTACTGGCTCGATTTTCCGGACCTGGCGGCAAATCTGGAGGACATTCAGGTGCAACGTGGAGCCGGGAGCGCGTTTTACGGCCCCGCTGCCATAGGAGGATCGGTAAACCTCATCACATCCAGTTTTGCATCGTCGCCGGGGATAACGGCTTCGTCCGGAATCGGAACATTCAACACCCGGAAGTACTCGGTGAAAGCGAATTCGGGACTTGTCGCCAACCGGTATGCGTTTCAGGCGAAGCTATCGAGGATTATCAGTGACGGATATCGCGAGAGGTCGTGGGCAGATTTCTCGAGTTATTTTCTGGGTGCTGTTCGCTATGACGAAACGATGACAACGCAGCTGAATTTTTACGGTGGTCCCGTGAAAGACCATCTGGCGTACTATGGGATCTCCAAACAAGATGCATATTCGTCCGACGAGACAATCCGACGCGCAAATCCGATTCAGAGACCGGAGGAAATCGAGAATTTCAGTCAGCCACATTATGAGCTGCTCCACGAATGGAAGTTGAATGAGACGGTAACATTGAACAATTCTCTGTTTTATGTCACAGGAGAAGGATTTTTTGACTACGACGGATCCTGGGCGCCGTACTCTTATTATCGAATCACGCCGCAAAATGGTTTTGCCGTCACCGGCGATCCGGACACATTGTACATTGCCAATGCACTCATTCGTGCGTGGGTCGGGAACCGGCAATTCGGATGGCTCCCCAGGGCAACGATAAAGCATGAAGGCGGAGAACTAACCGTCGGCGTGGAATTGCGGAGACATCGCTCCTTGCACTGGGGTGCCTTGCGGTGGGGTGAAGGGTTGCCGATCGGTGTCACTCCGGAGTACCATTACTATGAATACAACGGCGCGAAGGAGATGTTTTCGCTTTATGCCCATGAGGTGTGGCGAATTCAGCCGAATTTGACGCTGATGGCAGATCTCCAGTACGCGTATAACAAGTATCGTCTGTATAATGAACGATATCTCGGAACGGATTTTTCTGTCCCGTATCACTTCGTGAATCCGCGATTGGGAGTAAATTACAATGTGACGTCGAAATTGAATATCTATGCCCAGGTTTCGCGAACCTCCCGCGAACCCCGCCTGAAAAACCTCTACGACGCTGCGGAAGCCAGTTACCCCGCAATCTGGGGGATCGTTGAGCCGCAATTTGAGCAAAGACCCGGCGGTGGGTACGATTTTTCAAAACCGCTTGTGAAACCGGAGGTTCTGACGGATCTTGAACTGGGCGGGGGATATATCTCTCCGGATTTTCGCGCAACGGCGAACTTCTTTCTCATGGATTTCTCGAACGAAATCATCAAGAGCGGCCAGCTCGACCGCTTCGGTCAGCCCGTCACGGGCAACGCGGAGAAAACGAGGCATATTGGAATTGAGCTCACCGCGACCGCGCGCATCGGGTATTTCGAGTTTCATGGGAACATGACGACGAGCAGAAACAGGCTCGTGAAGTATACGGTCTTCGATTCGGGAACTCCGCAATCCCTTGACGGAAACACCATTGCAGGTTTTCCGGAAGTCATTGCCAATGTTCGGGCAAGTTTCTCCAACGAAGGGTTGAGCGCCGTGCTTTCCATGCAGCATGTTGGTGATTTCTACACCGACAATTTTCAAAACCCGGGCAAGGGAATTTCCGATCCCGCCCGCACCGTTGATGCCTACACGGTATTTCATGCATGGCTGAATTATCGTTTTGATCCGGGATTGGGGCAATCGGTGGAAATGCGTCTTCAGGTGAGCAATCTTTTTGACGCGATCTATGCGTCGCATGGAGAAGGCGACGATTTTTTCCCCGCGGCAACAAAAAATGTGTTTGGATCAATACAAATAGTGTTATAAGAAATCCTAAATTAAATTCGAAACAAACTCTAAACCCGAATTTCTAAGCAGCTTTTAGTGTTTAGATATTGTTTGGAATTTTAAAATTAGAATTTCGTGCTTCCACAGTTGAATTATCTATGAAACGCGCCCTTATTCTTGCCAACGGAACGCCCCCGCGCAAAGCGCTTTTCCATGCCGCCCGAAAACATGCCGACATCTTTGTCTGCGCTGACGGCGGGGCCAATGTGGCCGCGGCCATAAATGAGAAGCCTGATCTGATCATCGGCGATCTGGATTCGATTAAAAGTTCGACCATACGAAAATTCAAATCGGTTCGAACGCGCAGAATCGCCGATCAGAACAGCACCGACCTGGAAAAGGCGCTGACTTGGGTTATCGGAAGAAACTATGAGTCTGTGGACGTTTTGGGGGCGCTCGGGGGGCGGGTGGACCATCTGGCCGGAAACCTCAGTGCCCTTGGAAAATTCTCCCGCTCGGCGGAAATTCGCTTTCTTGACGATGAAGGGATCATGACGGCTGTGGGGTCTGAGCTGACCTTCGAAGCCGATCGGGGTACCACCGTGTCCCTGATTCCGCTCTCCCGCTGTGAAGGCATTGTGACGCGCGGGCTGAAGTGGGAGCTTCGCAACGGCATTCTCGAGCTCGGAGTTCGGGAAAGCACGAGCAACGAAGTGCGATCAAGCCCTGTCATGGTCCAGGTACGCCGCGGAACCCTCCTTCTCTACATGCTCGTGGATCCGCTTACCTTCTTAACGCCCTGATGCCGCAGATTCAACTCGGTGCCGCAGATACCATCATTGTTCTCGCGTATTTTTCCTGTGTTGTTTACATCGGCTACCGCGCCGGGAAAAGGAGAAACGATGACCCGGCGGATTTTTTTCTTGCGGGACGGACGTTGACCCTTCCTCTGTTCGTTGCGACGCTTGTGTCTACATGGTACGGGGGCATTCTTGGAGTCGGTGAATTCTCCTATTCGTACGGGATCTCAAACTGGCTCGTATTCGGGCTCCCGTATTATATTTTCGCTATCCTGTTTGCCATGTTTCTTGCAAAGAGAATCCGGGCTACCAATCTCGCAACAATCCCCGATAAACTTGCCGCCAGCTACGATCGGAAAACCTCACTCCTTGGAAGCATTCTGACATTCATTCTGGTTACTCCCGCCGCCTACGTCCTGATGCTCGGTGTGCTCGTTCAGTTGATGTTCGGGCTGAATCTGGCAACGAGCGTCATTCTGGCAACAGTCCTTACGATCTGGTATCTCTATTCAGGCGGATTCCGGTCTGATGTCTGGGTGAATGCGTTCGAGTTCATCATGATGTTTGCCGGATTTGCCGCGATGGTATTCTTTGCCGTGCGAACATACGGCGGATTTACCTTCATTGAAACAAATGTTCCCGAGGCTCATCTTGCCTGGCACGGAGGCAACAGTCTGCAGTATATTGCCGTATGGTTCTTCATCGCCCTCTGGACCCTCGTCGACCCGGCATTTCATCAGCGGTGCTATGCGGCAAAGGACGGAAAGACCGCGCAGCGGGGTATCCTGGTTTCTGTTTTGTTCTGGTTTTGCTTTGACTTTCTCACCACGGTTACCGGCCTGTACGCCCGCGCGGCCCTGCCCGGGCTCGATGAGCCGATGTTTTCCTATCCGCTCCTGGCCGAGATAACGCTGCCGGAGGTTGCAAAGGGCTTGTTTTACGTCGGCTTGCTCGCGACGATCATGTCGAGCCTGAGCAGCCTTATGTTCATTTCGGCGGTGACCGTGGGGAATGATATTGCCGGGCGGTTGGCGGGAGAGGGCCGGCGCGACATCGTTATTCGCCAATGGACAAAAATCGGTTTGATTCTGGGGGGAATTTTTGCAGTTGGACTTGCGCTCATGGTCCCCTCGGTGGTGAGCCTTTGGTACACCATCGGCACGACGATCATTCCGGGATTGCTCATTCCGGTGATCGCCGGTTATTTTGATAACCTGAAGATCCCGAGTTCCTACGCCTTCAATGCGATGTTGTTCGGATGGTTGACTTCAACGGGGAGCTTGTTGTACGGAATTTTTAATGCAGAGGGAGGGATTTCTATATACTGGCTGGGAATCGAGCCGATGTATCCCGGATTGGCCGTTGCAATCCTGATCTGGGCCGCCGGGAGGATCCGGAGCCTGGCAAGATCCAAAAACAGCTGAAGTCCGACATTATCGCCGGAGAGATGTTGCAATGTCGGACTTCAACCTGAATGCATCTTGTTACTGAGTTCCCAGGATCAACGGAAGGCCGTCTTTTCCGCTTCCGACAATAACAACTTTTGCGTTTGTCGAGCTTGCGAGTTTTTCGGTCGCTTCGATGCCCTTCCATCGCAACAGGTTCTCGCTTATACCGCGGGCGACGATGTTCTGAAAATCAGAAATACCCTGGGCTTCGATCCGTTTTCTCTCTGCTTCCTGCCGTTCCTTCGTCAGGATAAACTCCATCCGCTGACTCTCCTGATCCGCCTTCTGCTTTTGCTCAATGGCCTCGGTCAATTGCACCGGCAAACCGACATTGCGCAACGGGGTTGTTTCGACCAGAATCCCCCTGGGGGCAACCGCTCTTGCCAGTTCGTGCTGAATGGCGGCACCAAGGGCCTCCCGCTCGGTCGAATACAGGGCGCTGGCTTGAAAGCTTGCAGTCACAGCCCGGCTGATGGAGCGGAACTGAGGAACGAGAATGACGCCCTCATAATCCCCACCGCTGATCGTCTTATAAACACGGGCAGCGGAGTCCGGGTTCAATCGGTACAATGCACTGATCTCCAGACGGATTGTCAATCCCTCGCGCGAAAGGACTTCCATTGTTTCCTTGTGTTCTTTCGTCTGAATGGAATATTTCTGGACGCGGGCCAGCGGATTGATCGGATTAATGCCGGCCAGCAACGGTTCGTCCGAGACAATACCGAAAAAATCTACAACGCCGACATGCCCCGCCGGAATGACCGTGAGGCACTGACCAAGAGCCAGCAGGGAAAAGCCGACAGCAGCGGCTAAGGCAAGGTTCGCGGTTTTCTTCAACATAACATTGAATTCCGCCTTTTTTCGTGCCGTCAGAAACACAAAGAGTGCTCCGACCGCGATGAGAACGCTGAGTATGAAAAGCATGGGTAACCTCCGTTTTATTGAAATTCGTTAAGAGTCTAACCCCGCTGGCCGGATATGGCGCTTCAGCGGATGGGTCGAATCATGAATGACAGCTATGGGTTAGGAAGAACTACATCGTATACGTTCGGATCACCCGCCGATTTTTTCCCCCCGCCCTTCCATTCGGTTGCAAGCGGGCCTGCAGGCCGAAAATCCCCCAGCCCCGCGCCACCGTGATCATCCTGGGCGCCGACAAGCACTGTGTAATTCCAGCTCGGCGCAGGCTTTCCGATCACTTCGAGAGGAATTGCAAAGGAGATTGTTCCTGAAGATGCACTTCCCAACGGATTCACCTCGTCGTTCGGAACGGGAAGATATTCTGCAAGAACTGTTCCTTTTTCATCCTCAATGCGAATACCCCCGCCGACAAACACCATGGTCTCGTAGGCGTGCCCTGGCGGCAAAGAATATTGCGCGTTGCGCCCCACCGGCCGTCGGCCCGATCCCGTACGCCCGTCAGTGTCGATCGCAATTCCGACAAATGTCAGCTGAAAACCGTATTCAGGATGCCAGCCGGGATCAGAGAGTGTGCGGAACTGAAGTTTGAAGTACGCATTCTTATCGTCGGCAGTGACGGTGAATCGGGTGATGTCGAGGCTTCCCGGCCGAAGTTGGGCGATCTTTGGGTAGGTCAAGGAGCCGGTTCCGCGGTCATCGCCTGCAGGATCCGTGCGGTCATAAAGCACGGTTGCGCCGGGGTTGTCAAACTTAATTTCCTCATTGGTGAGGAGCCTGTGACCGGGGCCTTGCAATGCCTTGAGGTCCGTCCGAACGACCGGTACAGCAAGTGAAATAGGAGCCAGCGATGAGTCCGGATCAAAAGCCCGGACAATATCCATTTGAAGCTTGCGCGATCCGTTTTGATCCTCTACATACACGCCATCTGCCTTAATGGTGAGTTCTGCTTCTGTGAGCGGAGCCAGCATATAGGCAAAATTATGCTCAATCCCGGATTCCAGCCGCCATGTCGCCAGCACATCAATGGTGGGTGCCCCTGCCGGCGATGAGAGCTTGATGAGCCCTTCGGACGGGGACCGGTGATAACGAATCCGAAGGACATATCCGCCAACGGCAACGTTGAATGCCGCATCCGAAACAGAAACAGGGAGGTGGGGAGCAAGTTCCAGCTTGTTTTCCACCGCATCAACAGCAACTCCGAGATAGTCCTGATATGTGTTGCGCAAGAACTCCGCGAGACTCCATGCTTGGGTGAAGGTTCCCGAGAGCCTCGGTTCCGATTCACCCTCGCGAACTGCAGCGTCGAGAAGTTCTGACATTGTTCCGATAGCCCCCCGGTCGAGGATCTGATGAATCATATTTTGTGTGACATGATACGCGGACTCGGTATATCCGAACTGCGTCGCGGCACTGATCCACCGTCCTGCCAGCCACGTCCAAACAATACCGTTATGGTAGGCGGCATCCTGGACGTAGTAGGGCATATAATGGTGATAGGGGTGGAAGTTCTGATCGTCTTGCGAAAGCGATGCCATACCATGGGGATAAACCAGTTTCGCTGTCATTTCCCTGAACACTTGAAACCGGATCTGCGGGTCATCGATCAGGCCAAGGGTAAAGATCTGATTTGGTCTGAATTGTCCATCCGCAGTGTTATCGGCATTAAGATGATCATAAATGCGGTTGGAGGAACGATCGAGGAACATCCGGTTGAAAGAAATGCGAACCTGTTCAGCGTATGAAAACCACTCCTGAAAACTTTTTTCATCGTCTGTAAGACCTGCCAGCCATGATGAAATCAAAAGCTGCTGATACCAGAGTGCCTGAATGTCGTTCGCCCGGTTTCCACGGGGGCTCCACGGGCCTTCGGGACCGACTGCATCCATCCAGGTTTCCGCGTCACCGTGGGTGAGCAGGCCGTTCCGGTCGATTCGCTTTCTGAGGGATCCTTCAACGGCTCTTCGAACGACAGGATAGACTGATCGGGCAAACGCCGTATCTCCTGAATAGTTGACATACTCGCCCAGGGCTTCGATAAATCTGGGCGTACCGTCCGCTGTGTTGTAGCTGATGGAAGATGGCGTGACCAGGTTTGGAATGCGGCCATAGGTCGGGCTGGCGGGATTTACATCCTGCCATTCGGCAAACGATTGCAGTATTTCCCTCGCTTCGGAAAAACTTCCCTGAATGAGCGTGGCCCCGGGAAGCGAAATGAAAGAATCGCGGCCCCAATAATTGCTGAACCACGGAAGTCCCGCAAAAATCCCTTTTTTCCTTTGCTGCATGATCAGGGCGTCCATGGAAAGTAAAGCCCAATGGAAAGCCATGTCGAGGCGATGATCTGTCGTACGAACGGCCGTGCGGTCCAGAACGCGCTGCATACGGTCTTTTCGGCCTTGGATCAGGTTCTGGTAGTGCTTTGCGACGAACCGTGTCCGCTCGAGCGTTTGTTCCTCGGTGTCGCCGGCCGTCAGAATGGCAACAGAGGCGCCCTTCACGATTGCAGCTTGTGCCATTGCAGGGCCGATGCGGAAGCTGCCCTGTACAGCTGTTGCGCTGACCGTCCGATCGTCTCCGGTGGCGGTAATGCCCATCCAGACAGGGTAATCTGCGGAGGCGGTTCTCTGAAGGTGATCTTTTCGTGCAATGAGGATGACATCACCGTGAGATCTTGTGACGTAGTCGGCGGGGTTTTGCGAACTCGAAAACAGAGGGCGAATTCCGACCGTTGATCCTTTGATAATGCCGAGTTCGATAACGATCGCGTCAATGGAATCAATCAGAGTCACTGTTTCCTGCACACCGATGGGATAAGACCGTTGAATCCGGTCAGGATACACCTGGGTCAAATGCACCTGCGATTTCAGCAGTTCACGATTATCGATGGTGATCAGGTAGTCATCCATAATTTTCGTGGACATGACGTGCCATCCGTGCCATCCCCTGGTGTGTTCGGCATTCGTCTCTGTGTAGAGAAATCCGGCGTTCTTGTTTGTAAAGGCGAGCTCACGGGAGGCTCCGAAGACATCGATCCGAAGGTCGTCGACCGATACTTTGATATCGGGGTCAAATGTTGTGCACCCTGAAAGAAGGGCTGTGGCAACGAGAGAAAGGGATTTTTGCATGGACATCAGGATGAGCACGAAAGAATGTAAAGTATAAAATACGTTTTTTTGTCTGGAGCCGCAATCAAAACCGGAATAATGAAGTAGTATTTCCGTTTCGAACAGCGTAACCCTTTGCGCCACATCTATTGTTGTCTCCGCGTCTCTGCATGAAACCTGGTGAGTTGTAGAGCGAACGTGAACAATAAAGACCGAAACATTGCCCGGCATGACGACATGGATCGTCTCCGGAAGAGGAATTTTCGTATCTTGCCAAGAGGAAGGAACCCCAACATGCTTGAACATGCAACAGTCGCGGCAGTAGCAGCCGGAAGATTGATCAGAGATCGTGCAGGGAATGCCGGGAGCGTTCAGACAAAAGCCGGTCAGGAAACAAACCTCGTGACCGAACTCGACCGGGAGGCAGAGGCCCTCATCATCAGGATTCTCCGGAAGAATTACCCGGATTATGATGTTCTCGCCGAAGAATCCGGGAGCCGCAACGGCGGATCGGAATACCGGTGGGTGATCGATCCTATCGACGGTACGACAAACTTCGCCCGCGGTCTTCCGATTTTTTGCGTGTCCATTGGATTGGAACACCAGGGAAAGATCGTCCTCGGCGTAGTGTATGATCCCACCCGGGACGAATTGTTCACTGCGGAACGCGGGAAGGGGGCCTTCATGAACGGAAACCCCATCCGCGTCTCAGACGCCTCTTCTCTTATTGAAAGCGTGCTGGTCACCGGATTCGCCTACAATGTTCGTTCGACCCTTGAGAATATTGACCATTTTCAGAATTTCCTTCTTGAGTCCCGCGCCGTACGGCGACTGGGATCTGCCGCGTTGGATCTTTGCTACGTAGCCGCCGGAAGGCTCGACGGGTACTGGGAAATGTCGTTGAATCCTTGGGATATGGCGGCGGGAGTTTTGCTGGTGGAAGAAGCGGGTGGAAAATATACCGACCTTGAGGGCCAGCCTTCAACAATTCATAACAAGAAGATACTGGTCTCCAACGGAAGAATTCATGATCAAATGGTTGGAGTGCTGAAAAGAGGCAAGATTTGAACGAAGGGGCTTTAAAGCGTTCTTGGTTGATAGTTTGACGTTGTGGTTCTTTGGTTCTTGGTCAAAGTCTTTGGACTACGGTACAAAGAAACAGCCATAGACATAAACCAACACCTGGTCAACTAAAACAACCAACCAATAACTCGCAACGCTTTGGATCCAAAAAGCACGTCTTAGCCCACCTTTCCGCAACATCTCTCATCACAGAATTTTAACCAGATCCAACCCCATCACGGCAAATGTCAGAATCATAATAAGCGTAAAGAGCCCCAGCGCCCCGAAGTATCCCGCGTGACGTTTCGTTTCCTCGAAATCGAGCTCCCGTGACGGGCGGGTACGAACCGAAATATCTCCCGTTACCTGAACCTGGCATGCAAGCCGGTGATTCGGCGACACTTTCCGCTTCAGAATCCTTCCGCTGATCAATCGCTCTTCGTCCGGGGTTCTCGCATTAACTCCCTTGCCCTCCGTAATTTCTACGACATCCGATGTGCACGGGATATTGAGCGGCCCTACTTGCAGGTTTATTCTGATGAATCGATGAAGCGGACCGGCAAGGCCGATCCCGGCTTTCAAAGCTGCCTTTCTGAGATTGGTCCCCGGAAGAACATCGATGGATTTGTGATTGTTGACGAAGTGAACGGTGGGCATATTGGTGATTCTGATTAGTGATTCTGATATTTTTTTGTTGTCCCCGGGGGGATCGTATAGATGTAGCTTTCGAGATATTCCAGATTCCGTTCTTTCTCGTCGAGATCGACCATCAAAAGGTCGCGCAGAGAGACCATTCCGAGTAACTGGTCTCCCGAGACAACCGGAAGATGCCGGCAATGGGCCTTTTGCATCTTCTGAAGGCAAGAGACGTGGTTTTCATCCGTCTCAGCCACGACAATGCGGGTTGTCATGACATCCCCGATGAGGGTCTTTGAAGGATCGCGACCGAGGGCGATAACACGTGTGATCACATCGCGTTCCGAAAATATCCCGACCAGCCTGTTATCCTTGGTGACCGGTACCGCCCCAACTTTCTTCTCCGCCATAAACCGAGCCGCCTCTGCCACCGTAAGATCACGCTTCACTGCGTGAATCGGCCGGTCCTGAACGAATTCGCCAATCGATTTCATACGCCTACCCTCCTTCCGTGGGAATGTGTCATGCAGGTCGAAAAACTTAAGAACTTTTCCTAACTGACGCAAGTTTCGGGACAAATTCTTGCATCGCGGCCATTATGTCGATACATTGAATTGGCGTTAATTGGCCCCATGACCACGGAGAAAGGATGTATTCCATGCGCATAGGTATTCTCACCGGGGGTGGCGATGTCCCAGGACTCAATCCCTGCATCAAAGGGGTCGTGTATCGGGCCGTGGATAACGGTGCAGAAGTCGTCGGTATCAAACGCGGATGGGCGGGTCTTCTCGACTACGATCTTTCACACGCGGACGACCGCGAATGGGTCATCCGATTGGATAAACGAAACACGCGCACGATCGATCGGACCGGCGGGACATTTCTCCATACGTCCCGCACAAATCCCGGAAAAGTAAAGCCCGAAGATCTTCCGCCATTCCTTCGCACATCGGATTCCCCCAAGGAAGGCCGTATCGACTGCACGGCCCACGTTTTGAAGGTGATCGATCGCTTGAAGCTCGATGTGCTCGTTACCATCGGCGGAGACGACACGCAGAGTTATGGCGTCCGATTGCACAAGGAAGGCTTTCCCGTGATCGCCATTCCGAAAACCATGGACAACGATGTCTTTGGTACAGATTACTGTATCGGCTTCTCCACTGCGGTGACCCGGAGCGTCGATTTCATCACCTCTCTGCGAACGGTCGCAGGTTCGCATGAGCGCATTGCCATTGTCGAACTCTTTGGACGAAACTCAGGGGAGACATCCCTGATTTCCGCCTATCTGGCAGGCGTGGATCGCGCGATCATTTCGGAAGTTCCGTTCGATCCCGACCGGCTATCGCAGTTCCTCGATGAGGACAAACGTTCGAACCCGAGCAACTATGCGATCATGACGATCTCAGAAGGAGCTCACATGAAGGGGGGAAGCATCGTTCAAAGCGGGCCCGAAGATGCATACGGGCATCAGAAGCTCGGGGGCATTGGAGAGGAAACGGAAGATTACATCAAACGGAAACTGAAGACCCATACCGTGTATCAGCAGGTGGCGTACCTGATGCGGAGCGGAGAACCGGATGCACTGGATCGTATGGTGGCTTTCAGTTATGCGAACCTCGCCACGGACCTGATTCTGCGCAAGGAGTTCGGGAGGATGGTCGCTCTTCAGGAAGGAAGATATACAACGGTTCCCATCGATACCCTGACAAAAGGTGTCAAGCGGGTTGATGTTGACGCCTTGTACGACAAAGAAGCGTACCGGCCGAAGATCGCTCACATGTTGGGGAAACCGATGTTCCTGTATTGAAAAAGAGGGTCTGAGGTTTACCTTGGTTCCCACGGGTGTATGCCGGCCTGATCGATAAAACAATGGATCAGTGGGCGGGGCTTCGGGGGGTGCGGTGTTATCTTGAAAGCGGCTTTGAGGCGTCCTCTTGCCTCGGAGAGGTCCTCATCCCGATCGCAGAGGATTTCCGCCAAAACATCCCCGGGTTCCACGTTGTTGCCAACCTTCTTTCGCAGTAGAATCCCTGCTTTGGGGTCCAGGACATCTGCAAGTTTTTTTCGCCCCGCTCCCAGCAGAATTGCAGATTGTCCGACTTCGTACGCATTCAACTCCCCGACAAACCCCGCCATATCTGACTTGATCTGCAGGTGATGCCGGGAAATCGGGTATGCCTCGAGATTCTCAACGACCGCGGTGTTCCCTCCCTGCGCTCTGACAATTTCCAGAAATTTTTTGTACGCCGATCCATCTGTGATCGTACCCCTGGATTGAGCCATCCCCTCCTTCAGCGAATTCGCTTTTCCGCCGGCCTGGATCATGGCTCCTGCAAGCGTGTGTGTTATCTCCATGAGATCCGATGATTCATCGTTGACACCCCGGGTCCCGCGAAGACACTCGACGCTTTCGACCACTTCGACCCAGTTTCCGACCGCGACCCCGAGCGGCTGTTCCATGGCGGTGATAAATCCCGTTGTTCGCGTCCCAAACTGGGTACCGATGGATATCAGCGTTTCAGCGAGTTTCAGCGCGTCTTCGTACCGCTGCATGAACGCCCCGATCCCCGTTTTAATGTCCAGAACGAGAGCGTCAATACCCTCGGCAAGCTTCTTGCTCATGATGCTGCTCGCGATGAGGGGAATACACTCCACCGTTGCTGTTACGTCGCGGAGGGCATAAAGCTTTCGGTCCGCAGGGGCGATCTCCGACGTCTGCCCGATCATGACAGCCCCCGTTTCCCGTACGAGTCGTCGATACTCGGGAATCGGGATGTCCGTCCGAAATCCCGGAATGGATTCCAGCTTGTCCAATGTCCCGCCCGTATGGCCCAGGCCGCGCCCCGAGATCATCGGAACCGGAATTCCGCGGGAGGCGACGATGGGAGCGAGTATAAGGGAAACCTTGTCTCCCACTCCCCCGGTAGAGTGCTTGTCGACCTTGATTCCGGGGATGTCCGAAAGATCGATGACGCTGCCCGAATGCAGCATCAAGTCCGTGAAGATCACCGTCTCTTCCTTTGTCATGCCGCGAAAATAGCATGCCATGAGAAAGGCGGACATCTGGTAGTCGGGCAATTCACCGCGGACATATCCGGTGATCAACACGCGCAGGTCACTTTCGGTAAGGGCACCACCTTCGCGTTTTTTCCGTATAAGTTCAACAGGAAGGATGGCCGGATTCCTCTCTTGGTAATCTCTGAGTAAGTCGATGCCCTTCTAACATTCCACTTTTACCGTAAATTCCTTTCCGCACGTGTCGCATTTGTATTCCACCGTTACCCAGTTGTTTCGCTCGTAATAGCTCATCTCGGCGAGCTCACCGCCGCATGCGGCGACGGGGCAACGTTTGAGGTCGAGCTGGTACATTCGGCCGGTCGGCTTGCTCATGTGCTTCCTCCGATCGTCTTCAAGGCAAGGTGAAACCCGCAAATGGTTTTCGCATCGACGATGGTCCCGTTGTGGATCATGGAGGCAACAGTGGTGATCGATGTCGGCTCGACGCTCAGGCCAAGCTCTCCCTCCTCCAATTGGGGTCCGTGGGGGGATTGAATCAGGTCGGTTGCAAGATAGAGATGCAGGATCTCGCTGCAGAATCCCGGGCTTGTGTAGATCCGGCCAAGCTTCTTCATCGTGCCAGCATCGTATCCAGTTTCTTCGGCCAGTTCTCGCTTGGCACAAAGTCCCGGGTCCTCGCCTTCGTTGAGTTTTCCCGCGGGAAATTCATACAACACTTCATGCATGGGATACCGGAACTGCTTGATGAGCAGGAGGGTGCTGCGATCGAGCAACGGTACGATGACGGCACCCCCGGGATGGCTGGCGACTTCGCGGATCGCGCGATTTCCGGAGGGGTACTCCACTTCGTCCACTATAAGGTCAAAGACCTTGCCGGCGTGTCGTTTTTCGCTTTTGAGAAGCTTGAGGTTTTGCATTGGATGCTTGCTGAAGGTGAACCACACGCTGAGGGAAGGGAATTTCGATCCCTTCCTTTACGAACGAGTTGTAGATCTCTTCGCGAAGGGCCGTTTCGGTGAGGAATTTCTGCCGAAAATCATCCGAGCGGCCAACAAGCCGGAGCAGAATCGCCGAATCGGCAAGATCCATGACGAACACTTCGGGAGCTGGTTCCGACATGACGTGAGGATGAAGGCGGGCAAGTTTGACCATGATCTGACGGGCCTGATCGATATCTGTGCCATAGGCAACACCGACCTGCACCATGACCCGAATCACCATTTCCGGATACGAATAATTGACGATCTTCCCCTTCGTCAGTTCCGCGTTGGGCATGACGATAACGTTGTTGTCGAAGTCCAGAACCTTGGTACTTCGAATGCCGATTTCGTAGACGTCACCGGTTTCTCCTGAGGCCAGCTGAATGCGATCTCCGGGCCGGAAAGGCTTATCCATCATAATTACGAACCCCGCGATCATGTTTGCGATGGTATCCTGGGCAGCGAGCGCGATGGCCAGTGAACCCACACCGAGCGAGACCACCAGACTGCTGACATCCTGCCGAAAATAATTCAGCGTAATGATGAGCGCGATGAGCGTGATGATAATCGACACGATCCGATTGACCAGAGGGAGGATCCCCTCATGAAACTGGGCTTCAGTGCGCCTTTCGATCGTGTGACGGATGATCGTGTCGGAAATCCGAATAAGAATAATGGTCAAAACAATGACAAAGCACACGAAAATGATGCCTTCGGTGTAGGCGATGAAACGAAGGGCGGTTTCATTGGCTTTGCCGATAACGTTCTTTACCTGACCTATCGCGAGGTACACGCCCAAGACGACCGCGATCCAGGTCATGCGATCGATGAGGATCTCGAGGATCTTGTCGTCAAACGTCGCGGTGGTTTTCGCTGCGAGCCGGCGCCCAGCGGTCTTGAGAAACCACTTGAGAAGCCAGGCGAGCAGCAAAATGGCAAGGAATTGCAACAAAGCCGTCGTTACAATAAATGCCGTTCCGCTTCCAAGGAGTTCTTTGAGATAGCGCATCAGTAGTTTCCCCTGCTTCCCGGCTTGATCACAGGGTCGCCTTCCCGGCAGAGCGGACATTCCTCGGGCTTGTGCGCGATGACATCAAGCTGGAGGATGGAGAAATGCTTGGAATCAAATTTCAATTTTCCGTTGCTCCGGTCAACGATGTAACCGACCCCGGCGAGTCTTCCCTGTGCCTTGTTGACCAGATCCACGACTTCGAACACCGATCCGCCGGTCGTGACGACATCTTCGACAACAAGGACCCGCTCTCCCGGCTTGATCTCGAATCCGCGGCGAATTTCCATGGTCTGGGCTTTTCTTTCGGCAAAAATCGTGCGGACTCCGAGCAGCCGGCCGACCTCTGTTCCTACAACAATGCCACCCAGTGCCGGAGACACAACAAGCTCAACGTCGCTGTACTCGAAATGCTTTGCGATCTCGCCCGCAAATAAATGAAGGTATTTGGGATATTGAAGAACCCTCGCACATTGAAAATACTGCGGGCTATGAAGGCCGGACGTCAGCTGAAAATGCCCCTCAAGAAGGGCCTTTGTCTCTCGAAAAATATCCAGAATTTGCTCTTTGGGGATTTTTGAAGGCATGAGAAATCAGTTCCAGTTGGGACGTAAAGGTAGGTAAAAAAAAGTCGACATTCTAATATCGAAATACCAAACGGGGACGTTCAGCTTTCACGAAATCTCGTCGAGAGCGTCCTGCATCTCCCTCTGAGCATGAGTATCGTTTTGGTCCCGCGCAACTTCGATGCCGCGTTTCAGGACCTGTTTCGCCTCAGCCATGCGGGCGAGTTTCTGATACTGAAAGCCGAGCTGCTGATACGCCGGTACGTAGGCAGGATTTCTTTCAACCACTTCAAGCAAGAGGGAGACTGCGAGCGTCGTTTCCCCCATCCCGGCATACTCCAGGGCGAGTGCATAGCGGGTAAACGAATCGTTCGGATCGTTTTCGAGGAATTCCTTAAGCTGCGCAATGCGGTCTTGTCTCATAATTCGTCGATGCGTGCGGCGAGCGTGAAATCATCTTCTGTCAGTCCGCCGGCACTATGAGTCGAAAGCACAAGCGTAACTTTGTTCCACCGGATGTCGATGTCCGGATGATGATTCTGCCGTTCGGCCAGGAGCGCGACGGAGTTCACAAATCCCATTGCCCTGACAAAATCTTTTGCCTCAATGGTCTTCCGGATCTGGTCGCCTTCGAGTGACCAGCCCTTCAGCTTCTTCAATTTTGCCTGAATATCTCCTTTGCTCAGTACTATCTGTGCCATAGCGTCCTCGTTGAAAATTGATCAAAACATTACCGGCTCCCGGCGGGCTTGTTTCTCGTGCTCGCTTCTCAGAATGATATGCTTTGAATCGATGGCCCGATCGATCGCCAGGATGCCGTTAATATGGTCGATCTCGTGCTGGAGCAATTCGGAAAGTGCCCCTTCTCCGTTGACAGTCCGCGACTTTCCGTGCTCGTCACGGTACGACACCTTGATCGCATACGACCGCTCAACCATGACCAGCAAATCCGGAAAGGAAAAACAATCATCCCACAACCTCATCTTCTTGCGGCTTTTGGCGACGATCCGCGGATTGATCATCGGGCCATGGATCTCGGGATTTATATAAATAACCTGCTTTGCGGTACCGATCTGCGGCGCAGCGATCCCCCGCCCAAAGCCCTTGCGCGACCGAAAATCTGCAAGCGTGTCGGCCAGATCAGCGATCAGGGACCGCGTTTCCGGAGATTCGAAGTCTTTCACCGGCGTGCATCGCCGGCGCAGTATCGGATTTCCGAGAAGTGTTATTTCGCGAACCATAGTGATGCAATATAGACAAGTCGTGCGTTGGAGGCAATATCAGAGCTTGATACCGGTAAACAGTAAACAGTGAGTGGTGAACGGTGCAGGTGCTAAACTTTGTGCACCTTACCGAGTTTTTGTCCGAGGAATCGTTCGCCGACCTCCGTGAACTTGTGCGGAATATCGCTGACGAAAAACTGCAGGTTCGGCTTCATCGTGCTGGGGTTGCGCAGGTTGTTCTCATCCAGCACCTTTCCCACGGTAGCGGCCGTTGCTTCACCAGAGTCGATAAGTGCCACGGCATTGTTGAGAACGGTGTTGATCGGGCCGCGGAGGATCGGATAGTGCGTGCACCCGAGAACAAGCGTGTCGATCTTCTCGAGCGTGAGCGGAAAGAGATACTCGCGGGCGATCATTTCAGTAGCTTTGTGGTCAACCCAACCTTCTTCTGCGAGCGGAACAAAGAGGGGGCACGCCTTTGAAAAGACCTGAATCGACGGGTCTGCCTGCCGGATCGCGTTCTCGTATGCCTGGCTCAGCACTGTTCCTGATGTTCCAATGACGCCCACGCGTTTCTTTGTTGTCGATGCTGCTGCCGCCTCCGCTCCCGGCACAATGACACCCACGACCGGTACCCGGGAGTGCTTCTGAACCACATCAAGGGCCACCGCGGAAACGGTGTTGCACGCGACGACGATCATTTTGACGTTGTGGGCAAGCAATACCTCGGTGTCTTCCGCGGCGTAGGTTCGCACGACTTGCGCGGATTTTGGGCCATATGGAACGCGGGCGGTATCTCCGAAGTAAACAATGTTTTCATGAGGCAAATGATGCGTCAGGGCGCGCACGACCGTCAATCCGCCAATTCCGGAATCAAAAACGCCTATGGGGCGGGATGCACTCATGTTGTCACCGGGGTTAGTTCGGATTCAATGATTTCGACGATTGTCTGAAGAAGGGCTTGCCGGACGGCGTCCCGGCGATTTGGGTCCTCGATCCTTTGGCCGTCACGGTCGCGGACATAGAACGAATCCACGATCCCGTCGGCTCTTGTGGCGATCTTCGCGGAGGCGATATCAAGGTTCAACTGTGATATTGCCCCGGTAATCTTGTAGAGGAATCCGAGCCGGTCCGGAGCAAAGACGTCGATGATCGAGTAAAGAGGGTGGTCTTCAAATTCCACGCCGATGCGTGCATTCGGATTCATCGGTTTTGCGAGACGCTTCCATTTCATCCTGTGACGTTCAAGAAGATGTTCGATGTCGGTGGACCCTGCGATGACATCGGCGAGTTCCTGGCGGATCTTTGCGCACTGGGATTCGGTCAAACGTTTATGCTGGAGGAAATCGGTAACGCGGAATTTGTCAATGATCACGCCGTCGTTTCGGGTGAAGATATGGGCATCGAGAATATTGGCATCGTTGGCGGAGAGCACTCCGCAAAAGCGCGATAAGGCAAACCGCCGGTCGCGCGCGATAATGGTAACCTCGGTCATCGAATCCTGGTGTGCGAAGAGGGCGGCAACGGGCTCGTTGCGCCCGATCCGGCGAATATGCTCGGCGATTTCCTCCGCATTGAACGCAGCGAGATATCCCGCATTGTCCACGGCCTCGAGGTGGCCCGAAGACGATTCTTCCGGGAGCACTCCCGCGAGAGTCTGCACGAGTTCTTGAACAGCCCTCACATGACTGGTCTCCGCGGCGTGACGAACTTGTTCCTGCGAAAGACTTTTGTTGAGCACCTCCTTGGATTTCCGGTACAGCTCGAACAGAAGCATTCCCTTCCAGTCCGTCCATACGGTTTTGTTGACGGCGCTCAGGTCGGCATAGGTAAGGACGTAAAGGTAGTCCAGAAGATACGGCCGGGGAATGCGGGCACAGAAGTCTATGATCGTTTGAGGATCGCTGAGATTTCTTCGGAAGGCCACTTGTTCCATCAAAAGATGATTTCGCACGAGAAAGGAAACATCGTCAACGATATCGTTGAACCGCAGGCGCCGAAGGACCTTTTCTGCGATGGAGGCTCCGGTGATTTCATGGTCCCCGACGCGTTCGGGTTTGGCAATGTCATGAAGGAGGCACGCAAGGTACAGTACGTCACGTCGTGCGAGTCCTCGAAACACCTCGCCCAGGCTGCTGGACTGACCGGCAAGCGCTTCTGCGGTCTCAACGACACGCAAGGTATGTTCGTCGGCCGTATAATAGTGGTACTGATTGTGTTGAAAGAACGCCACCAGCGGCTTCCATTCGGGAATCCACCGTTCAAAGATCCCCATCTCGGACAATATGTGTAGACCGCGGCCAACGCCCTCCGGAAGATTCAGAAATTCACGAAACAAACCTGCCTCGCTTTTGGCGGAAAGTCTTGTGCAGCGCCGATATTGCTTCGCGATCAGGTCTTCCAACTCCTCCGAAAACGGAGCCTGATGTTGTGCGGAATAAAGAAGGGCCTGAAGGACGGTCGTGTTCGTAAGGGCGGGTTTTGACTGGGGAGCGATCCGGCCGCTCCGGATCACAAATGATTCATCAAGCCGGGTTGTTTCCTGCGAAGCAGGCGGGTGGAACTGCCGAAGCAGTACACCGGCGATCCTGCGACTGAACATGAAGATCCGCCGCGAAGCAACGTAATACTCCTGCATAAATCGTTCAACACTTGAACGATTGGGCGTGGATCGGAATTTCAATGCGTCAGCCACCTGGCGCTGAAATGCGAACTCCAGGGAATCATGGAGGCCCTTGGACTCCAGATGCATGGCGTTCCTGGTGCGCAGGAGTTGTTCAAACGCTGTCTGCAGGTCGCGAAGATGGCCCGCCGGAACATGCCGACGAATGAAAGGAGCAGAGAGAAACCGCGTGAAGGCGGTTTCACCCTTCTTCAAACCCGTGAACAATTTCACCGCGCCGGATCCCAGCGCAAGCCACAATACGGTGTGCAGATCACGCAATCCGCCGGCGCTGTTCTTGATGTTCGGTTCCAGCAACTTTGTCGATTGACCGTATTTTCGGTGCCGGACTTCCATGCGTCCTGCGAGGTCCCTAACAAAACCGGGCCGATCCCCTTTGTCTATTTGCGACCGCAGGGATGATCTTAGCCCCGCAAACAGCGCCTTATCTCCACACAGGAACCGGGATTCCAGAAGAGAAACCCATGATTCGACATCCGTTTCACGCAGCCCAAGGCAATCTTCCACTGTCCTCACGCTGTGGCCGATGTCCAGTCCGATATCGAGCAGATTATGCAGAAGTTTCCGAACAGCAAACCCCACCTCGGGTAACGTGGATTTCGGAATCAAAAACATGATATCGGTGTCAGAGGCAAAACAGAGCTCTTTGCGGCCGAATCCGCCAAGGCAAACGATGGCAAAGGATGATTTCGCAGGATGACCAAAGGAACGGAAGGTGGAGATAATGGCGGAATCCATGGCTCTTGTAAGTGTGAGGGCCGTCCGGATTCCACCTGCTCCCTTCCGATGAAGGTGCGCGGCGGCCTGAAGTTGATTCTGAAAGATATTTCTTGGGGTTACATCGCGGTCCACGTCACAATATAAAGAATGAGGCCGCAAACGGCAACGAATCGAGGGAAAGTCATGGGTAATTGCCAATTGTCAATTGGAAATTTGTTTGGACGTCATCGAAAGATGAAGCTCATCGAAAATATCCGGCAATTTCCATTGCGAGTTCCCGGGAAGCTCCCTCTGCGGCGCGGTGAACAAGTTCATCATCCGGCGGAGGATACGCCTCGGGAATCGAGCACAGCTGGCGCGATCGGTGGGTCAACGCTTCCTTGTCTCCGCGGTATTTCCCGAACTTGATCTCGACAATCTGAAGGTGGGGAACGTTTCCCGATTTGACGATGGTGCCTCGTTCGACATCGATGATCTGGTAACTGGCGTTCAATTTCGCGGTCGCTCTGCGCGTGATCGCCGTGACCGTGGCGGTCACTTTCTTCTTCGGTTTGTCTTTCCCCTGTGAAATTTCGTCTTCGTCCCGGTACATGGATACAATGTCGGGAGGATAATCGCTTACCACCGATGTGATCTTGCCGAACACAAATGCATGAATGCCGAGGAGTTTTCCGATCCGCGCGGCCGATGCGGGATCAATGAATTCCGTTTGCCCGAACTTCAACTCCCTGATAAGGTCGTCGATCTTCTCTCTCGTTACAAACTCGAGAAATTCCATATTCTTTGGGTCTTGCATTGCCTCACTGATGACCCGGTCAGCAACCACAACCCCGATGGCTCCGTACCAGTTTTTGCCACTCAAATTGTCGAACGGCATCACGGCGATCCGCATGACGGCGGCTTTGCGGTTCTTCTCATATCTTTGCCGCGATTCCTTATAGTCAACGATGTAATCCAGAGCCCGCGCATACTCCTTGGCAGCGTCCTTGGCCATTCCCTTATCTTCAAAGGAAATTCCCGCCGTATAGTGCTTCTCCGCTGCCTGGCGCCGGGCATTCTGAAATTCGGTCTCCACGTTGCGTGTCCGTAAAGTCACCATCTGTCCGCTGTCTTCATGCGTTTGCGGAGGCAAACTCCGTACGGCGTCAGACATGGTGAGAATATCTTCGTACAACATGTAAGCCAGGTCCCAATCATTGGCGCCTTCGGCGCGTTGCGCCTGGGCGTACGTGTTTTCATAGATGCCTGGAAGCTCCCTTGAAAGAAAATCCAGTGCTTCGGCATGCCCGGGATCTTCACGAAGGGTCTCGACCGCATATCGCACGGCATTCACCATGTCTCCCGAACGGTACGCCTTCTCGGATAACCCCCACGGCCCCGATGAACATCCGATGAGTACGAAAGACAACACCAAACCGGCGGAGAGGAATCGGTTCATGGACACTCCTTTGAACGACATTCAGTGAACGGTGAAATGCGAAAGCGTGAGATGATCTGAAACTGCGATCATCTAATATCTCACTCCTCGTTTTATCTTTGAAGATAACCATTTTGTCGAAATACTCAAAGGGCGGTCGCGACAATCACCACGCCTTTCGCGGTGAAGATCTCCCCATTCACACCTGACGCTTCCAGAAGAACTATGTGCGGACCGATCCGTGCTTTGCGTCCGGCGGATTCCATGCCGTCCCATATCACTTCGCCGATGGATCCGGCCGGTTCCGCCTCGGCCAGCGTCCGAATGACGCGGCCGCGCAGATCGAAGATTCTGATGCGAATAACAGAGCTTGGAATCGGAACGGCAAATCGGACGATGCAAAAATCCTCATGGCCGTCTCCGTCGGGTGAAAATGGATTGGGAGAAAACGAAAGCGAAGAGCCGGAGGGGGCCGCCGGTGTGAAGAGAGTATTGCGACTGCCCGGGGAGCCGCCAATCGTGCCGGCCGACGTGCTCCAGTTTCGCGGATCGTTCGAACCAAGATCCGGCCGAATACGCTCCAACGAACGTCCACGCGGATCATTAATAGTTGGATGATGCCAGGATGGCGAGTACCGAACGCTGTCAATCGTCATGCCCGTGAGATCTTTCAGGATCACACCATCTCCGGTATTTGCCAATCCAAGCCCGCCGGGTTGGTTCAAAATGTGAACGCGCGGATCACGGGTGAGCGCAGGGAAGAGCATCAAAATCGTTGAATCCGCCGCAAAGACGGCGAATTCGCCCGGTTCGATTGTTATCGATTGACTCAGCGGATACCGATTGACGCCCCCTGATGCAGTAGGAGCATCGCTGAGCATCCATCCTGCCAGCTTCACGGGAACATCACCGGGGTTGATCAATTCGATCCATTCGTTCTGATCTGCCAACGGCTCGTACATGATCTCATTGATAAGAAGACAACCGGACGGATATCCGCGGGTCACTTCAACCGTGTCGATGTTATCCATGGGTCTTTCATCTTCCTTCAGGTTCGCGCTGATGAGGATGGAAGTTCTGCCGGAAGGCGCCTCAGTCCAGTTGTGGGACAGGAAGGCGGTCTCACCGCGCGGCAGGCTGCCTGAAAACAACATGGACCCGACCGCACTTCCTCCGAGAGTTGTCAGGGTAATCTCAAATTCATGAATCGTTGTTCGTCCCGCGTTAACGACGTGAACGCCAAGCGTCGTTCCCCACACAGCGGCAGATTCAATTCGAATATCGTATTCCATCACGGCAAGACTGTTCGCGGTCCCGGGAGTACTGCCGCTTGATGACACGGATGTGATCCAGTTCGAAGGATCCGATGAAACGGAAAAATAATCAATCCGCTCCAGCGACCGACCCCCGCTTCCACCCCATGCCGGATCATACGCAACACTGTCAATCGTGACGCCGTGAAAATCTGTCAGCACCACAGCATCCGATGTTGTATTGTTCAAGGAAGGAAAGACCGTTACCACCACGGATGCGGAAAGAGAGTCATGGATCATGAAGAATGAAGAATCGCGTGCAACGAGAGCGAATCCGGAGGGCGGCACAAAGAAATCAAGCCCTGAGAGAAGGACTCTTGATGTCGTTCGGTTGTCGGAGATCTTCCATCCCCCCAGGTTGATCGGACGGGATGTGGGATTATACAATTCGACCCATTCGGGTTCGTCCCCCGGTGGTGCGTACATGACCTCGTTGACAATGATGCTTCCCGGACTCACTCCCACGGGGACAACAACTTGTGCCGTGTCATTTGCAGGATCTTCATCGCCGGCAAACACGGTGACTGCAAGAAACCGGTATGACCCGGCGGAGAGGGGCGGATGAAGAACAGAAAGCGTCGTTGAATCACCCGGTGAAAGCGCCCCTCCGTCGATGCTTGAAAACATTTCGGGATCCTCGGCGGTCCCGTTCGAGTTATGGTCGAGAAAGAATTTTGTGCTGAATCCGGGGATTTGCATCAACCCAAGGGAAGCCACGGTGAGATTGAGGGCAATATCGTCGGAATCCGTGGGTTTGCCGGGGTGGAAGGCGAAGGTGCGAACGGCAAGATCGATCGAGGTGAACACGGAGACGAAAACATCGTCCAACCGAAGCGTTGCGGTCGTCCCACCTGCCCCTCCGACCACTCTCCAACGGAAGCGAACATTGGACATGTTGGTCAATGTTTCCGCAATCTGCACAACCGTCAAGACATATCCCGTTGTTCCCGGATGCCGAAGTGTGTCTGTGCAACGCACCGGCCAAGTTGAGCCTCCATCCGCCGAGGCTTCCACGAGGAGTCCCGATGTGTGTGTGCCAGATCGCGCAAGATAGAACCGCAACTGGTCCGGGACCCGGCCGGTGAAATCAATGATCGGAGAGACAACCGTCTGTGCCACGGTCGAGTTTGTCGACTGGACGGCGAACGGGGCTGAGTGGGGTGACGTCGAGGTCGTAAAGAAATCGCCGGATGCCAACCGGTTCGTCGAAGTTTCCCATCCGGATGGCAGTTGCGGAGTTTGAAGGGAATCAAACCTCTCGGTAAACGGAAAGGAAATGATTTGGCTTGCGGAAATACTCAACGGAAGGATGAAAACGATCCCCCTGGAAAATGCCCCCATGGCAACCCCCTTTGATCAATTGGTGTGGACGAAAAACCTCGTCATGGTGAGAATGGGGGGGTGGCTCAATGGTACAGAGATTGCCGCAAAAAGTCTACTATCAGAGAGTAAAACTCATCCGGTGATTCCGCATGCACCCAATGGCCTGTATCAAGCGTCTTTATCACCGCATTCGGAAACAAGCGACGGATTGAGGCCGTGTCCTGATCCGCAATGTAATCGGATTTCAATCCTTTGATGAAGAGAGCGGGCCCGGGATATGGAGTGTTTGAAACGATTTCACTATTCAATTCGTCCATATTCTTGTGCAAGCCTTCGAGGTGGATCTTCCAGCGAAACGAATTGTCGTCATTCCGCTTGAGGTTTTTCATCACAAACTGTCTTGTCGCCGCATTTGGAATTTGCTTTGCAAGGGCCCGGTCAATGCCAGTCCGGGATTCAAAAGAAGTCAGGTCCAGCGAAAAAAGGGCGTCAAAAATGTACTCATGGTGGGGTGGATAGGATCGTGGGGCAATATCCACGACAAGAAGGGCCGGGACGCGGGAGGGATGACGGAGGGAATATTCCATTGCCGTTTTCCCTCCCATCGAATGGCCCAGAAGAGCTGTCGCGGAAAGATGATGGTCATCCAGAAACTCGCCGAGATCTGCCGCCATGGCCGCATACGTCATTTCGTCATTGTGAGGAGACTGGCCGTGATTTCTTTGGTCGAGAGCAATGACGCGGTACTGCTCGCTCAGTCGTCGGCTGAGTGAGTGCCAGTTATCGAGGGAACCGAGGAGTCCGTGGAGGATGGTCAACGGTTTTTGCGGATCGCCTTCCCCGCCATATTCGTGATGGAAAAGCTTCATTTTCGAAATATTATTGTACATTAAGAATAATGAAAAAAGCATCGAAAAGCAGATTCCTCCTTTTCCTCGTATCCGGGTTTCTTTTCTTCGCGGGCATTGAGGACGGCCTTGCTCAAAGGAAATCGGAAGCGGGAAGAGAGCCGACACCCGGAATGATGATCAAGGAATCATCACTGGATTATCGGCTGCGGGAGGGATTTGTTCTTGTGCGTCGGGCGAACGACGGAGAGGCACCCGCACAGCATGAACTGGGATTGCGCTATCTCCAGGGCCGGGGGTTTGAAACCGATACGGCAAAAGCCGCATTCTGGATACAAAAATCAGCCGCCCAGGATTTTGACCTCGCGCATTTCAATCTCGGCATTCTCACATTGAACGGTTGGGGTGTACCCTGGGATCCTTTCGTTGCTTTTCGGCATTTCAGAAGCGCTGGCCGGCGCGGCATGCCGGAGGGAGACTTCATTCTGGGCTTGATGTACACGGAAGACCTTATCGTGCGGCAAAACTGGAGGCAGGCCTATGCCCTGGTCCGAAAGGCCGCAGACGCCGGATATGAGCCCGCAAAGAAGACCTTGACGGAATTCCAGAAGCGGGGGATCGGTGCCGGAGGATTTGCGAACGGTTCCGCCGCAGACACGGCGAGCGGTTTGCGTCCGCTATTCATCGATTTCAATATTGATACTTCGTCAACGGATGATGCCGCCATCCTCAATGACTTGATCCAGGAAGGCAGCGAAGAATTGAAAAGAGCTCTGGGCATGAATCCTGCCAGCAACGCACCGGATTCTTCTGCGCTGGCCCTGGTTCAACGGGCAAGCGAAGCCGGAAGCCCTGAGGCAAGGACGTTGCTTGGAAGATTCAGCGAGAAGGGAGTCGCAGCGGCTCGTGATCCCATGGTTGCCGCGGCGCAGTACCTTGTTGCTCTCCGGAATGAGTCCTCACGGGCCATGGAACTCCTTTGGAATCTGGCAAACGGTCCGGGGTTTCCCGAGGAACTTGAGAGGCGGGCCAAAAAAGGGGACCCGGTTGCCCAATTTGTGTGGGCCGGCCTTGTTGCAGCCGGAATCGATCAACGATTGTCAGGCGAGCAGGCCCTGAGGCTTCTCCAATCCTCTGTTCAGCAAGATTACCTCGATGCGATCATTGAACTGGGACTCTGTTATCAATCCGGAAGATGGGTTCCGCAGGATCGTACACGGGCAACAGGACTGTGGGCGGCCGCCGCGACGTTGGGAAGCAACGAAGCTCAGGTCCGCATTCAGGCCGTTCAATTGTTTAGCGAGTCACCCAACGTACCCCCCGAACTCATTACGTTCTTCCGGACGCAGGCAGAGGAAGGATCCATTCTGGCCCAGGTGGCTCTCGCTTATTGTTATGAACGCGGATTGGGAATTCAGCGCGACAGCGGCAGCGCTGCCCGGATGTACCGCAATGCAGCTCAACGGGGAAGCCAAAGCGCCTTCGAGGCTCTGAAGCGTATGCACGACGCGATCAGGCCGAAAGAAGCAGAGTGGGAGGTGGGTTGAAGCGGTTCGAGGTTTAGGTTCCAGTGTTTAAGGTTTCAGGGCAGCAATTCCTAAGCAATTCGTAATTCGAAACTCGTAATTCGAAATTTCCTGCGTTCATCTCAAGCATTTCGTACGCTCACCCCTCACACACTCCCCATTCACTAACACCCTCACTCTTTCCTCAACACCTCGCGCTCTCGCTTCCCTCATAAGCCACTCAGGAGGCTCTTGCATTGGCTCATCGCTGATCTTGAATGTCCCCCAATGGATGGGAATGAGCATCCTTGCTCTTAAATCGAAGAAAGCCTGGAGCGCGTCGTGCGGATTCAAATGAATGTTCTTAAACCAGGCATGCGGCTTATACGCACCGATGGGTAAAAGAGCGATATCCAGCGCAAAGCGTTGTCCTATTTCTTTGAAGGTTTCACTGTAGGCGGTGTCTCCCGCAAAATAAACAGCGGAACCAGGGGCCTGGAAGACATACCCTGATGGCCGGGAACGATTCCTGCTCCATGGTGTCCGTCCGCTGAAATGTCTGGCCGGAACACAGGTGATCGACAATCCGCGATGTTCCAGTGTTTCCCACCAGTCTAATTCCCGTACATCCTCAAATCCTGTTCGAACTCCGAAAGAACCGAGCCCTCTGGGAAGCAGGATCGAAGGGCTGTGAGCCCGGGCGAGACGCCGGAGAGTCCGGAGATTCAAATGGTCGTAATGATCGTGCGAAATGGCGACAAGATCGATGGGGGGAAGTTTCGGAAATGGAATCCCGGGTTTCTTGAGTCTGGGGAGGAAATACGAAACCGAGAAGGAGTAGATGGGATCGGTGAGGATGCGGAGGCCGTTCAGTTCGATCAGGACCGTCGCATGATTGATAAACGTCACGCGGGCCATGAGCAATGCCGGTGCCGTTCCAAATCAGTGGCCCTGTGTTTGTCGATTACTTGAAAATTTGGAACGAGCATTCGTGCTTGCCCCCAGCTGTAGATTCGAGCGTAAAACACAATCGTTATTTTTGGGCACTAGGAGTGCGCTTCGGGGTGTTGTCGGAATATCAAGGGGTACAGAAATCCATTTGCCAGACCCAGGAGGGAGAAGACAAGCACGGCATCAAGGATGGAATACAGATAGAAATCTTTGGAATGGCTGTAGTGGTTCATATAGATCGCGCTGATGCTGGCAAAGACAATCACAAAGAACCCATAAACCTTCAGACTCCTCACGGGTAACGATCCTTTCAGGTGCGGATGAACCTTGTGAAAGGCAACGGTTACTGTGAGCCACATGACGAAATTATAGAAGTAGGAAGTGATCCAATCGATCGCCTCAAAGTTCGTGTTGAAGTAAGAAAGATTCTTCTCCATGGCGCCGAAGAGAGGCCCCATGATCACCAATCCCTCCACAAAACCTATGACGTAATATCGGAGGAGATTGAGGATGATGCACAAAAGTATGAGCTTCAATCCGATATAGGCGCTCATCATGATTTCCTACGGAAGTGGTGTGACAGTATCTCCGACCCGCAAAATTCCTTGAGACCTGTGGAGGAGATTTTGTCCGAACAGGACGTCGCCGTTCCGGCTGCGATAGGAGGCAAGTGTTCGGAGCGGTTCTGTACCTTTGATTCCGGTCGACTGATCGACGGTTGTCGTTGCGCATCGGGCGCAGGGTTTCGCACCAAGAAAGGAGAGGGAGCCAATCCGAATGTCCTTCCAGGCATCCTCTTCATAGGGCCCGCATCCGCGGACGACAATATTGGGGCGGAATCGATTCATGGGTACAGGTTGAGCGAGTTTTTTGTTCAGGTCGTCAAGTGATGCCTCAGAAATGACAAGCAGAGGAAATGCGTCGGGAAAGGCAATATGGTCGGTTTTCGATGCTGACGAATGTTGAACAGGACGAATAGAGCTGGCGGGCATATGAACAAGGAGGCAGGGGATGCCAAGAAGTGTACTGAACCACTTATTGGCTTCCCGGGGCCCCTGCAGAGCCTTTACTTTGCTTCCCCAGACCTCAGTTTGTATTGCTTCCCCTTCGTCAAGTTCCAAGGGAATCCGAACCGGGTCCAGGCCAGGCGCGGAGAGGGCGATGTGCTCCCCGCTTAATGTTGTTGCGGCAAGAGCGAGTTTCGGGTGATTCCGCTGAGTGAGGAACATTCCGTTCCGGTCGGTGACCATCCATCTGCGATCGTATTGAAATCCTCTCTCAACAACAACTGCCTCCGTGACATCCATCCCCCCGCAAGATTTGATCGGATAGATATTCAGCCCGCTGACAACGATGCTCATCTCACTCCCATCCTCTGATCTTCGACCTCTGACCTCTGACCTCCGACTTCTGATCTCTGATCTCTGCCATCTGACCTCTGATATCCGACCCATTCCCCCCATCCCGCTCTCCGATCTGCTGCCTCCACATCGCATAATACAGGCCTTTGGCCTCGATGAGCTCGATGTGCGTACCCGACTCCACGATTTGCCCTTTTTCCAGAACATGGATGCGATCGGCATGCATAATAGTTGATAACCGGTGCGCGATCATGATGGTGATCAGGTCCTTGCGGAGGGAAATCTCTCTGATCGTTTCAGAGATTTCGTCCTCAGTCAACGAATCAAGCGACGATGTTGCCTCATCGAATACCAGCAGCTGGGGTTGGCGCAGCAGGGCGCGTGCGATGGAAAGGCGCTGCTTTTCGCCGCCCGAGACCTTCACGCCGCCTTCGCCAATCACGGTTTCAAGCCCCTTGTCCGCCCGCGCAAGCAGACTCTGACAGGCCGATTTCGTCAATACCTCGTGACATTGTGTGTCCGTTGCGTTCGGATTGACAAAGAGAAGGTTCTCTCTGATGGTTCCCGAGAATAACTGCGTGTCCTGCGTAACGAAGCCGATCCGTTCCCTCAGCTTTTCGAGGTCGATCTCTGTGGTGGTGGTGTTATTATAGAGGATCTTGCCGGATTCGGGCGGATAGAGCCCCACAAGGAGTTTCACCAGCGTTGTCTTGCCGGCTCCCGAAGGGCCTACGAAGGCAACGGTTTCTCCCAGGGCAGCCGTGAAGGACACATCGTTTAGCGCATGTCCTTTGCCGCTGACGTGGTGGAAGCTCACATGATCGAATGCAAGAGAGCGAATTGAGCCAATTTCAACGGGGTTCGCGGGCCGGGGCTCCTTGGGTGTATCAAGAATATCCTGAAAGTTCTTGAGCGACACTTCCGCTTCCCGGTACACATTGATGATGTGACCAAGTTCCTGCAACGGCCCGAAGATGAAGAAAGAATAGATCCACAGCGCAAAGAACTGGCCGACGGTGATCTCCTGCATGAAGATCATGGTGAGCATCATGAACAGGATGCTTGTGCGAAGCGCATTAACAGCGGTTCCTTGAATGAAACTCAGGCTTCGAACGTAGCGGACCTTCTTCAGCTCCAGCTGCAATATCCGTTCGGTGACCGAATTGAGTCTGTTGATTTCCTGCCCGGCGAGTCCAAGACTCTTCACGAGCTCGATGTTTCTCAATGACTCCGTCGTTGATCCGGCCAGCGCCGTCGTTTCGGCGACGATCTGTTTCTGGACAGCCTTGATTCGTTTGCTGAGGACCCAGCTTAGCCAGCCAAGCAGGGGAGCCGTGGCCAGGAATACAGGAGCGATAAGCCAGTGAACACTGAACGCGTACACAATGACGAAGATGATGCCGACAAGCGTGGTGAACAGGATGTTCACCGAGGAGGAAATGACCCTCTCGGTATCGGTGCGAACTTTTTGGAGTTTTCCGAGGGTTTCGCCGCTGCGCTGGTCCTCGAACACCTGGTACGGGAGCTCGAGAGAATGCTTCAGTCCATCTGAGTAGATCTGCGCCCCGAGCTTTTGCGTGATGACGTTGATGTAATAGTCCTGAAAATTCTTTGCCACCCTCGAAACAAACGCAACGCCGACCGCGGCGCCGAGAAGCAGCATCACACCGTTGAAAAACTCATCCGCGGTATATTTCTCATACTGGGTTGCGTATTCGTCGATTACGTGGCGGAAGATGAGGGGATCAAGCAGGGAGAAAACCTGATTGACGGTAGCAAGGCCAAGAGCGATGGAAACGAGCTTCCAATGCCGGCGCAGGTAGGAAAGCAGAAGCTTCATAGGGGAATATAGGAAAAAGTGAAATATGGTGCATGTCCGGCCCTCCTTATAATTTTGGAGTGGTCGGGACGAAGATCACGGGTCAAAGAGATAGACGGAGGAGGATGGAAAAGGATGCAGAAACAAAATCAGCGTCCGGCTTGAAGGACTTCGAGGAGTTTCTTCCCCCTGGCTTTCATTGCCGGAGTACCTGCGGTCGTCAGATCCTTCAACCTCTTCATAATTTGCCCCTTAAGTTTCTTGTCCTGAAGGGCCAGGTTCGCCAGGGTTTGCATAGCGTTGGTTCGTACGATGCTCGATCGATCCCGCAGGTATTCCTCCAAGATCGTGATCAGGGCGACCCGTTCCCTTGAATTCCATTCGATGCGCGACATCATTTGCGCGGCGTGCCAGCGAACCTCCCGCTGATTGATCCGCGCAATGGTAGTCAGGATTTTCTTTTTATGCGGGGCAAGGAGAATCGGATTATGCTTTGTGACCTTCTCTGCTGCATCGGCGGCTCGCATCCGGAGAATCGGATCGGCCGATTGCATTCCGCGAACAAGATGCTTGAACAGCAGGGGATTGGCCAGGACTTCGGCTGCGGCTTCCTCTGAGCGCCCTATGGAGCGTAGATTTCCCCCTTCAAGCATCTTTAAGAGCGCTCGCCCCTTCATTGTGATTCCGTGGACCAGCCGGCGATTTCGCGCGCGATGATCCGGCTCAGAGTCGAATCATGGACCACAGTCCAGTCAAGCGCTTGGGGTGTGACGGTCGCATCTCCCATGGCATGGAAGAAGAGAATGGCCTTAATGCCGGGATGGCGGCGCGGAAGTTGATGCAAGGCATCGTTGAACCATTGCCCCCGGTCTCCGCCGTAGGAAAGAGAACCGAATTCTGCAATCATGACAGGTTTCCGTAATGCAGCGATATAAATGTATTTCTTGCCGAAGATCTCTTCGAAGCTCCACCACTTCGACCAATACGCCACATTGCCGTAATTCAAAACGCCCGTGGCAACCCAATCGACATACGAATCGCCGGGATAGTAGTCGTAATACGTGTAGGCGATATGAGGAGACCAGACCCAAAGGATATTGTTGGCTCCCGCACGTTTAAAGCGTTCATGAACATGCCGCCAGGCTTCGAGAAAGTCAGCAACGGAAGGATTGTTGTGAGGTCCCCAGGGGTATCGATAGGGGTCGTTCATTTCGTGAGCGAATCGAAGGAAGATTGGATGCTTATAATCCGCCGCCTCAGCCGCCCATTCGTCAATATAGAAATCATAGTCTCCACGGGCTATGGCCGCCAGCCCTCCGCGATCTCTGTCTGCCCGCAACGGAAGATGGAGATGATTGACGTTCTCAAAATCATTGAGCCAGGGTTCCCAGGTGATCACCGGGACTGAGCCGAGATTCCAGATGGCGCTCAGAACGCGCGCCGGAAACTGTTGGTCGGGCCGGTCGCCCCAGGCGGAATATAGATGGATCAGGGGAAATGTCGTTTCGAGGGTTGATTCAAGCCCGGAGATGCCGTCCAGCGACTCCGGAAGACCGCCGTCATATGCGCCGAGGAGCACGCGGGGGGGATGGCGGAGCGAGTCGATATTCTTGCGGTGGGGTCCGAACCACTCAAGACGCGAAGCCCGGCCCGGGCCGCGAAAGTAATCTGTGACAGCGTTTTCCGCGTCCATGACCAAGACGCTGATGTCTGTCAGAATTCTGGCAAGTGGTCCTTCGCTTTTTCTGCTGAGGCCCGTCAACACCAGGAAGAATAGCGTTACGCTGACAAGCGACACGGCGACAATTGTTACTCGATGCGTACGTTTCATAGGTCACCCGTTAATCCGGAACAACATCCCAGGATGATCCCCCGGGAAGGGATCGTGATTTCCAGGCAGCATAAATGACACCCAGGGAAAAAACCATTGACATGGTCGCAAATCCAACCATTCCCCAAACAGCTTCCGCACTGAGTGCAAGGGTTTCTTCTTGAACGATAAATATCCGCCTGTACGCAATAATTACCACGGTTGCAAGATACAGAAACAATCCGGCAATATGGGGCCAGGCAAGCCGAAGGAATTGTCCGCGCATTGCCTCCTTGGAAGTCGGAATGTAGGGAATATTCGTACGGGTGATCGAAAGAATCGTTCCCATGGCATAGATGGGCCAACATCCGATCTTCAACATCAGACTTCGCCAGTGAAGTCCACGCTCAAGCTCTGGATGGCAGAGCCATTGCTGGACGACAAGGTAGAGGATCACACCCAGGAGGCCGACGGGGCCGACCATGGTCAGGAATTCTCCAAAGGGCATAGCGGCAGGCTGAAAGTCCAGCCAAAGGTAACAATAGGGGATGAGAAGATAAATGAACGTTGTCACACCGCATAAATAGTACGTTCCCACCAGGAAATACGACAATCGTTGCCGCCATCGCAACTTGGGCCAGAGGACAGGCAGCTCGGAAAAAAGGATCTCATACACCCCCCGCGACCATTTCAGCTGCTGCTTGAAAAAGGATCCCAGATCTTCCGGGACGAGTCCCCGGCTGACAATGATTGGCACATAGACTGATTGCCATCCCGCGGCATGCAGCCGGATTGCCGTGACCATATCCTCGGCGAGACCGATGCCGTGACCGCCTATGGATTCGAGGGCCCTTCGGCGAAATGTACAATTGGCCCCGATTGCAAGACTGCTGTGATGGCCGAACATACCCATGAGAATCGGACCGTAAAATGCATAGGTCTGCTCGGCGGCCCCCTTTGCAGTAAAGGAACGCGATTGATTGTAGTAAGCCTGGCACACCTGCACGAATCCCGTTTTTTCATCCCCAAAATATCCCATGACGCGGTCCAGAAAGTCAGGAAACGGTACGTGATCCGGGTCGAGTACCAGAATGAAGTCCTCGTTCGTCATGGAAAGCGCTTTGTTGATTTTTCCGGCTTTGGCTCCCGGAATGCCGACAAGTTCGAGCCAGACCGCTCCGTGCCGCTTGGCAAGTTTGCGGAAACGTGGATCCTGTGTGTCGTCGAGAAGGTAGGTTGTATGAGGATACCGGATCCTTTTGCAGGCCGCCAGTGTTTTTTCAAACATCGCAAGCGGTTCGCCCGGAGAACTAGTTGTGAAAATCGCTACACGCAATCCGAGATGCGCATTTCGAACCGGTGGTTTCCTCATGCCGAGGTAATTAAACCAGCCCACCAATATCCTGCCTATTCCATACCAGAATGCAAGAGAAAGCAAGACAAAGAATCCCGTATCCGCTATATGATCGGCTTTGAACCACCAGTCGGCAAGACGCACGACCGCCAAAAGGCCGGCTGAAACGAGGGCCACAAGAACCAATCGATGTGCGAACGAAACGTCAGGTGCTTCGCGGGTTGTCCAGAGATTGAATCGCGCATCTTCCGGTGCCGGGTTCATGTTAACGGAGGTGAACCGGAAATATGTAGCGCACAATGAGCCGGGCCATGCTTACTTGGTAGTAAGCTGTCGCAAACCGAGTACCTTCAATCTGAAGTTGCAGGGGAGTGTCAGCCGGGCTGAAGTCAAGTGCCATCCGCAATTGCCAGGGGTGAAACGATCGCTGAGCGGTTTCATTTGTGGAACGCGGCGGCCCCGGGATCATTGGTCCCCCCGACGTTGGTGACTGCGGAAGGTTCTCGGATGCGATGAGACCATAAGATCCGTTCATGTGAAAATTCAAGTGGTTGGAAGCGGGAATCTGAAAGGATAAGAGAAGATTATGGGATATGACGTTGAGGGGAGTATAGTAAGGAGCATAAGTCACGCTCGCAAAATCAAATCGCGAATCACGCGTGTCCTGCAGACTGAATCCATACCCCGCACGTATTTTGATCGTTTTTTGCTGCCCTACCGGAAACAGAAACCATGCCGAAAGATTTGTACCGGTGTTACCGTCGATATATCGCAGGGACTGGAATGCGGCTTGTCCGGTCCACGTTTCTGATTCGGGCCGATCAAGAAAGAAAGACCAGGATGTAACGGAAACCGGGACAGAGAAACTTGAAATCGTCTCGAAGTACGGCCGCCGCTCGAATTGCCCTTTGAGTGTGATGGATTCCGGCAATCGCAAGGAGAGCGCTATTTGATATGTCAGTTCAATATCCCGGCGTGAGCTTATCTGTACCGCGCCCGCCGACGCTTCAATGCCAAGCCCGCTCGCCGGGAAAATATGCCGCAAGGAAACCGCGCCTTGGGGAAACACCCACGAAGTATCTTGAATGCTCGCGCGGGAAAGGCCTCCCTGAATCGTCAAAGGAGAAAGGGGAGTGATGTACACTGTATAGAGCGCGATACCGCCAACGCGTCGAATGGGCTGATTGTCGGACTGAAATTCAGGTGAAAAGGTTACTTGTGACGCTGTTGCGGCGAGGATCTCGTTCAGCTGCCGTCGCGCATCGGAATGATCCGGCTGAACATCGAGGGCACGTTCGAAGTAGTTTTTCGCCCCGGTCCAATCACCCTTCCAATATCTGGCTGTCCCCAAAAGGGAAAGGGCTTCGGCGTTGGTCGCTGATGCAAGGGGCCTGAGAACTTCATCCGTTCTGTCGAATTGGTTGGTTTCGAGGAAGAATCGTGCGGTTTCGATTCTCAGCGGGACGTTGTCGGGGAAAAACGAAAGTGCTTCCTCGTATCTTTGCCGCGCTGAGTCAATGCTCCCCGACCAATAGAAGGCCCGTGCGAGCATCCGAAGGACCTCAAAGCTCCGCGGGTTGTCCGCCAGATAGCCTTCCAGGAGTCTGATTGCCGGTCCATATCGCCCGCTCGTTATATGCTGTTCTGCGTTCGCGAGAATATCTGTTGCCTGCTCCTGCGCGATCAAGACAGGGCTCGTGAAGGTCGTCAAGAAGAAGGTAAGCTGAATGACTGACTGACATCTCATAGTATAATAATTCACAAACTCTTTACCACATGCAAGGCAGAATGTCATAGCCCCCATCTGGCAGGTTCAAAACACACTATGACTTGAAGTGATGAAACACGAATTACGTTGGGATCGACCCCCATTCCTTTACGGTTTGGCGCAACGGATCATGGCTTCAAGACTTCGTTCAACGTCGTCGTCTGTTGTTGCCCAGGAAGAGACGCTGATGCGCATTGCGGTATATCCCTGCCACACGGTTTCGCCGGCCCAACACGTACCGTCCCTTTGGATCGCGGCTATGACTTCCTGTGTTCGAGCAGGGTCCCCAAATGAGACCAGAACCTGATTGAGGACCACGTCATTCAAAATAGTAAACCCGGCCTGGCGAAGGCCGTCGGCAAACCTCCGGGCATGCCGGCATGTACGTTCGATGAGATCAGCGACGCCGCTCCTGCCCAGGAATTTCAAAGCAGCCCACACCTCGGCGCCCCGGGCGCGGCGCGAGAGTTCCGGAACATAGTCCGAAGGATTCCTCTGCTCGGTTTCCGTCGGCAGATATTCTGCCGTCACCGCCATGGCGGCGCGGAGATTCTCGGGCTCGCGGACAAATGCAAGGCCGCTGTCGTAGGGTACATTCAACCATTTGTGAGCGTCGGTGGCCCAGGAATCGGCATCGGCAATTCCCGATGCGAGGAACATCCGGGTGGGTGCCGCGGCGGCCCAGAGTCCGAATGCTCCATCGACATGCACCCACGCCCCGGCATCATGGGCGCGTTTGCAAACCTCTGCGATCGGATCAAACGACCCGGTGTTCACATTGCCGGCCTGTGCGCAGACAATCGTAGGGCCCTTGATCACCGGCAGCCGGTCTGCCAGCATTCTGCCTTGATTGTCGACGGGCACCAGTGTTACACGGTTACGCCCGAGTCCCAGGAGGCCGAGCGACTTGATGACGGCAGGGTGCGCCTCCGCACTGACGATGACATTCAACGGCGGGGCTCCAAGCAACCCCTGTCCCTCGATATCCCAGCCGGCCCTGACATACATGGCGTGACGCGCGGCAGCAAGAGCGCACAAGTTGGCGACCGTTGCGCCTGTGACGAAAGCGCCGCCCGTTCCGGCAGGCAATCCGAAAAGTTCCACAAGCCAACGCAGGGCGACCTGTTCCAGATGCGAGGTGGAAGGTGTGACGCGGTAGAGAGCGCTGTTCTGATCCCACGCGCCCGCAAGCCAGTTGGCAGCCAGCGCCACGGGATACGAACCTCCGATGACAAATCCAAAAAACCGACTTCCTGCCATCGCCATTGTTGCCGGAGAGCAAACCTCGTCCAGTGTTCGAAGAACATCCCCTGCATCCTCCGGATCTTCCGGCATGGGCCCGTCCAGCACACGCAGATTGTCTACCGCCTTTGTATCAGGCGCAACCGGGCGGCCCTCAAGGCCCCGAAGGTATTCAATGGATCGTCGGGCAGCCGACTGAAGTATGTCTTCCATCATTTCACAATCCACCTTTCAGTATTTTCTCAACACTTGGATTCAAACACCTTTTCAATCAACCTTCACCGGTTTCAGCAAAAGATCATGAAAATCAAAACTGAAATCCGTCGCAGGGGAGACTGCTTTCATCTTCATGTGTTCTATCGAGCCGTCCGGATTGAGTGAAAACGTCACGAACGCATCGGCGCGAAGTTCGCGATCCCTCCATTTGGCCACAAAGGTATCATACTGCCAGTGTTCCAGATCTCCGACCAGGGCAGGGGTCCTTGTGAATCGGATCACCATCTTCCGGCGAGAGTGATGGCTTGGAATTGGCGTCGCGGGAAACCGTGATCGACCCTTCGCGGACCTTCATCAAGGAATCTCCCCTTGCCACCAACGTGCTGAAGGCACCGAGCCAGTCGTGTGTGGCCTTTAAATAGCGGTCAAGAACATAGAGTGAGATCGAGTTAAAGGCTGCTCCGGACTCCTGATTCGTGAGAATGCAAACGCCGACCTTCAGTTCCGGGATCATCATGACCTGGGAAACGAATCCCGGCAACCCTCCGGTGTGCGAAACCAATTTGTAGCCGCGGTAATCGCGGATTCCAAAGCCGAGTGCATAGCCGTTGAAATTGGCCCGAAGGGGAGCAAGTTCGGGTGCCGGTGTACCGATACCGATCGGTGCCACGATCTGCCAGAGCTCCCTCGTCGTGCGCGGCGAGAACAGCCGTTTTTCTGCAGATATTCTGCCTGAGTCCATTTGCACGATCATCCATTTCGCCATGTCATCGGCGTTCGAGTTGATGCCGCCGGCCGGATTGGTGTTGTCGCTGGCAAAAGGATTCACAACCCTCACCTTCCCGTCAATCTCCGCATGCGTGGTTGCGATGTTTCCCCCATTCACGGCATCGGAATGACGTACATTGCTTGTGGTCATACCAACAACGTCCAGAATACGCTTCTGGACAAAATCCTCCCACGTCATTCCTGAGATGGTCTCGATCACCTCGCCTGCGACAGTGTATAAGACATTGTCGTAAGCGTACGCACTCCGGAAACTGGTTGCGAGCGGAATATACCTGAGGCGCCGGGCGATCTCCTTGCGGTCATACGTCGATGGCGGCCACCAGAGCAGATCACCCGCCCCGAGGCCGAGTCCGCTCCGGTGCACCAGGAGATCACGGATCGTGAGTTCTCGTGTGACAAAAGGGTCTGAAAGTTGGAACCACGGGAGGTAGTCGATGACCCGGCCGTCCCATTTGATCTTTCCTTCCTCGACGAGCAAAGCCAGAGCTGTCGCGGTGAACGCTTTGGTGTTTGACGCAATGCCGAACAGTGTTTTTGAATCAACCTTTGCCGGTTTTCCCAGTTCGCGTACGCCGTATCCCTTCGCGAGCACCACCTTTCCATCCTTTACCACGGCAACACACACGCCCGGCACTTGAAATCTCTTTATGACTCTTTCAACATACGAATCAAACTCAGATGCTGACCACGGAGCGCGTTGGGCAAGGGCGAACATCGGAAGCACCGTAAGAATCGAAAACAATATTAGGCGACGCATGAGGATATCCTTTCGGGTGAAGACTTGATCAGTACCGTGTTGGTGTAATGATACGTTGATGTGAAAGGTGGGGAAAAACAGCGAATGTGAAAAGTGAGATGTCAGAAACATCTGTTTTCTTACACCTCACTTTTCATTGCACTCACAGCTGGCCGGATAAACTTGCAGGTTTTGAATCATTCCGCAAAGAATCGATCCAGGCTCAACTATTGTTTCATCTCCTGTTTGGCGTCTTCCACGGTAAAGGTCAGCTCTTTCAGGACGGTTCCCTGTGCATCGGTGACGGTCACAGTCCATGGTCCTGCGACATAGCAGGTCTTATACGACCAAGTTCGCCAGGGGCTTCCGCCGATATTGAGCTTGGATTCGTGGGTGTTCTCTCCGGTCTTCCAGGTCACGGAAATGGAATCGGCCGGCCCGCCGGTCACCCTCATCCAAAGATATGCGCGGTCATTCAAGGCAAACGTCGCGGTTTCCTCGGCCAATTCACGATTTTCAACGCTTTTCCCGAGCTTGGCTTCGGTCACTTCAAGTCCCTTGTCCATCGCCTGTTCCTGCGCGGCGCATGGAACTGCAGCGAATACGAAGGCGAAAAGAATGATGAGGTGTTTCATACAGCCCCCTTTCGGTTAAGATTGATGGTTGGACAGCAGAGTAATCTACGAAATGGCTAGTGAAAAGCAAGATAGCGAAGGGTGAAGGGTGAGGTAAGGAGGGTGGGAGAGTGAGAGGGTGGGGGGGGAGAGAGATCAGAGATCAGAGGTCAAGAACAACCGTGGTAGCCGCAAGCTTTAGCTTGCGACAGGGACGGGCTATCGGATTTGCGGACAAGATTAATTTTCCGTAATCCGGACCCTCACAGTCCGAAATCACCCCGCCCGAACGACCGTACGTGGTTCGATTACGTTCGGTCGGGCGACCGTTCAACTATTACGTTCGGTCGGTCGGGCAATCGGCAATCCGCATTCCTTAGGCCGCCTTCTTCCTCCGGATTGTCGGGCGCAGGGAGCGGAATAATTCCTTGCTCGTTTGTGCGATGCGCTCCACGGCCTCGTCGAAGGCATCCTGATTGACACGCGAGGGCTTTTGATATCCGCTGATCTTTCGCACGAATTGCAGAGCCGCGTCCTCGAGTTCGTGGTTGGTCGGGATTCGTTTTCCCGGCTGACGAAGTCTTCTGATGTTACGACACATGGATCAAGCTCCTTTCTTATCTCACATCCACTTCTGATCTCTGATCTCCCCGAAAACAGAATTCGGGGCAAGCTGACCTCCGACCTCCCCCGAAAACAGAATTCGGGGCAAGCTGATCTCCGACCTCCCCGAAAACAGAATTCGGGGCAAGCTGACTTCCGACCTCTGACCTCTATCTTTTCCCAACCGCCTCTTCCAGCATCGAACGGTCTCCCGTCATCTCCCAATAAATCAGCGAAACAGGGATGATCCCCGCCCCGTTGTATTCATCCATAAAATTCCTCAAAATAAATTTCCCCTCGCGCTGTCTTGCATATTCGGCAATGAGTCTTTCGATCTGGATCTTTCCACTGATGTAGCTCGATTCGTATCCCGGTTGCTGAAGATAAAAATGCTCTTCTCCCTGGATTGTCTCGCCGTCTGCAGGAAGGAGTCCCCAGGGAGTCCATTTCGATGCGAACTTCGTGGCTTCGTCGATGGTCATTTCAAGGCCGTGTTGGTACAGGCCGCCGAGGGCGCGGGCCGCGCGTTGAGCCAGGAGTACCCAGACAAGCTCACGGGCCCGCGGCTTCGAGTCCAGCAGTCCCGCATGCATCATCATTTCCTCCATGCCTGTGGCCATTCCCTCAGCGCGGCTGTCGAAAATGTTCTCGATGAGCGGAACCCTTCGAATGGGGCTCCTCTGCGGCTCTTCCCGCATACGGGCGAGATCGATCCAATGATAGTCGTGTGTCCGCATCATGATCGGCTCGCGGTACGTGATCTCGGAGAAGAATCCGCGCAGGCCTGTGGATGGCGAAAAGCGTCCGATACGGGCCCGGAGTGCGGCGTCCATGTATTCTTTGATGGTGACGATCTCTTCGTTTTCGAGAAACTGCATATACTCGGTCACAGCGGCGTTCAGCCGGTGATCATATTCCTCTGCGCTTTCGATCTTCGCATGCCCCGGTAAGCGGCGATTTCTGTGTTCCTGCAAACGAAGTGAAGCATGCGCCCGCGCAAGCTCGCGCTGCATGATGAGAACATGGTCGTTCCAAGTGTAGGGGACAAGGTGAACGTTGTGCAGATTCCAGGTGTAATTGTCTTTTCCGACACCGGATTTGCCAGTTTTCTTTGATGCTTCGCCGGTCAGCCACACGGCAAATCGATCCGATTCTGCTTTGGCCTCGAGGGCTGCCTTGGCCAGATCCGGATGAGAGAATGCGACAGATTTCGCAAAAGCCGTAAGCTCATCGCTTTGACCCTGAATGGCGCGGGCACCGTAGGTCCAGAGATCGCGGCCGTTGCCTGTCAGATTTTTTCTTGCCTGTTGATAGACGCGTCCGATCCCACGCAACCGCGCCGCGATTTCCGACGCATCCGTTTTGGAAAGCGGCTGATGGAAATTGGGCAATTCAATGGCGCCGTGGATGTTCGGACCTTCGCGTTCCGGAACATCGGTAGGCCACATATAGAACCATTGATAGAAAGCCGGATCATTTGCCCATGGCCGCGTGACACGATCGGTAAAATCATAGCCGTTCATTTCGGCCCAAACGATGTACCAGTCTACCTGAAGTCCGATCGGCCAATGGCTGGTATCGATCGCCGCGAGCCGCTTTTGCCATCCCGGAAGTTCCCGGTATTTCTGCGCCATGGCATCCGCAGAATAATCCGGGATACCGTTGGCCACTTGCGGTACCTGAAAGGCGCGCCATTCGGCAAATAGTGTCGTGAGAGCCCTGTACGACGGCGGTTCGGCTTCCTGTGCGGAAGCAACTCCAAAGAAGGAGAGGAGCAGTCCAATAATAGTTGATTTCAGCACGATCCGTTCCTTTCTGCTATCAGGTTATCGCCGGCGTGATTTCGCGAGCAGGCGGAGGATCTCAATGTACAGCCAGATGAGCGTGACCATGAGTCCAAATGCCCCGTACCATTCCATGTATTTCGGCGCTTTGCTTTCCACTCCGCGTTCAATGAAATCAAAATCCACGACGAGGTTCATGGAAGCGATGGCAACGACGAAGAGGCTGAAGATGATTCCGCCGACAGAACTATCGTTCACCAGCGGGAGCGTGATCCCGAAAAGCGAAAATCCTATTCCAACCGCGTCTGCGTGCCGATCATTCCGCTTTGCAGATCCTGAAAGACAAATTCCTGAAGCGTCAATTTGATGATCTTCTTGGTCTGTATACCCAACGTCGGATCCTGAAAATCTATGATCAGAAGGCTGTCTTTGAGCACGTAGGGGTGCTCCTTCATGTCAAATTCAAAGAGAATGGTGCTGTCTTGCACGAGCATGTCGAAGCTCGGTCCTCCCGAAGTCCAGGCGCCCTTCAGAAGGCGGCGGTCAATCCCGGTTTCCTGAAACCCAATGCCCAGGAAAAAAACCAGCAAGAGGTTAAACAGGTATTTGTTCAAAAGGTGTCTCCCTCAATTCTTTGCAGTCAGCCGAATGACGATCTCATCGACGTACTCGGCGCTTGCTGTTATGGAAACGGGCGATCGGTCGTAACGCCAGAGCGTAAAGCCGGGTTTGTAAACAAAGAGGAGGCTGTACACAGCGGTGTCTCTTGCGCTCAAAAAGAAAACAAACTCGAACGATCCCTGCTGATCCGTCGTTTTGGCGACAAGAAGGCTGTTTGGCGCAGCGACGTCCACGGAATCATGCACGAAAATAAGCGAGTCCGGTACCGTCGGGTTGCGATACCCGACGACCGCGTCCGCAAGAGGCGCACCCGAAACAGAGTCGATCACCTGACCCCTGAGGAAAAAGCTCTGGTCGCTCACCGGCTGGTTTGTATCGCAGGCAAGCGAGAGAAAGCAAGCGGCAGTGATTGTCAATCTCGCGGTCATCGGCCGGGACCACTCCGAGAAAGCATCAAGGCCGCATCATCTTGCGTCCTGATACGTGCGAAGAAACGGCCTGCCAACGGCCGTCGCGTTTCAACAGGCCATTCGACGAGCTGTAGGTCACATAGGTCCATTCACCCTCTCACCTTCCCACCCTCTTATTCCTCTCACCCTCATACACTCTTTCTTCACCTCCAATTCCAGATTTTCGCCCGCTTGTCGGCAGCAAGATACATCGTTCCCTCGGGCCCGCATCCGAACGCATCGTACCATTCCTGCATGTTCACGACGGGGCCATTCGTTCGGAATTCAGCCGGGGAGTGTGGATCGGTTTTCACCTGGAGCCGCAATTGCTCGGGCCGGTTGTTCCGACGCCAGACTTGAGCCCACGACAGGAAAAAGCGTTGCTGGGGTGTGAACCCGTCAATCAAGGGAGTTTCTTTTCCCTTCAAGGAATTCATCAGAGCCGTGTAGGCAAGCGCAAGTCCGCCCAAGTCTCCAATGTTCTCGCCCATCGTCAATTTTCCGTTCACAGGGAGCGAATCGAGCACTGTGTAGCCGTCGAACTGGGTGCCGAGGACGGCGGTCCGTTCCTCGAACTTCTTCCGTGTTTCCGCGGTCCACCACATTTTCAGATTTCCATCGGCGTCAAATTTGCTGCCCTGGTCGTCGAATCCGTGTGAGATCTCATGGCCGATCACGGCTCCCATTCCGCCATAGTTGACTGCATCATCGGCTTTGAAATCGAAGAACGGGTGCTGAAGGATGCCGGCGGGAAACACAATCTCATTCCGCGTGGAGCTATAGTACGCGTTCACGGTCGGCGGTGTCATGCCCCATTCAGTCTTGTCGACGGGTTTCCCGATCTTGTCGAGGTTAAAGGCCACACTGAACGCGGACGCGCGGCGGAGATTTTCGAAGTAGGAATTCCGATCGATGTCAAGCTTGGAATAATCGCGCCATTTATCCGGATAGCCGATCTTCACGCCGAACGAATTGAGTTTCTTCAGCGCCGCGGCCTTTGTGGAGTCATCCATCCAGTCGAGCTTCGCAATATGTTCCCGCATGGCCTCCTTGAGGTTGTTCACCATTTCAAGCGCTTTGGCCTTGGCTTCCGGTGGAAAGGCCCGTGCGACATACATCTCGCCCAGAACCTCACCCAGGCGGCCGTTGATGACGGCGCGGATACGCTTCCATCGCGGCTGGAGTTCCTTGGCCCCCGTTAGTGTCGTGCCAAAGAACCGGAAATCTTCGTTCACGAAGGCGGAACTCAGAGAAGGCGCCGCAGCATTGATCACCCGCCATTTCAGATAGGCTTTCCAATCTCCGACCGGAACCTCGCGTATCATCGCGCTGACTTCCTTGAAGAACTCGGGCTGACCGACGTTGACGTCGTTTGGTTTCTGCCAGCCGGCTCCTTCAAAAAAGCGCATCCATCCGAAATGCGGGGCGAGCTCGGTCAGCTGTTTCTGGGTCATTTTGTTGTAATTTTTGTCGGGATCACGCCGCTCGACGCGCGTACGGGAAGACTTCGCGAGGCGCGTCTCGAATGCCATGACCGCCTGCGCATTTGCCTCCGCCGTTGCTTCATCGGCACCGATCAGGCGAAACATGGCCGTAACGTGCGCGACATACTCTTCGCTGTTCTTCTTCGATTTGTCGTCCTGCTCGAAATAATAATCGCGGTCCGGCAGGCCCAATCCGCCCTGGCTCAGAGCTCCGATGACCTGTGTGCTGTTCTTCGCATCGATCGTGGAGAAGAACCCGAACAATCCGCCGACACCCATGGAATGGAGCCGCGCGAGTTCTTTCTGCGCGCCTGCTGCGTCTTTCAGCGCGTCGATGCGCCTCAGGTCTCCCGCAATGGGTTTCCAGCCGAGGGCTTCGATGGCGGCAGAATCCATTCCTGTGGCATAAAAATCTCCGACCTTCTGCACGCCGCTCCCTTTCTTGGCCTTCGTTTCTTTGGCGGCTTCTTCCAGAATGACCCTCAGCACCTCGTTGTTCTTTTCCGAGAGTTCAGTGAAACTCCCCCAACTGCTGAAGGCATTGGGAATGGGGGTATTTTTCAGCCAGGTCCCGTTTGAGTAGTAGTAGAAATTGTCACACGGTTTGACGGAACGATCCATGTTGGCAGGATCGATCGGCTTGTATTCCTGTGCTATTCCAAGAGAAACAACCAGAATGCACAGAAGAAAGAAATGGATGAATTTCATAAAGAGGCCTCGATAGTTGAAGGGTGTGGATATTGAAGGTATTGTTGCCGGAGTGGCTGGCGCGCATTGCTTGAGGAGCATCTATCGTCAAGTCATTTTGGTGAGTTGGGCGGCCACATGCTTTTGAAATGACGGGTTAACAGTGGTGCTCATGCTGAGTTCATAGGTAAGCTTGTGAGGGGAAAACGTGTAGGTCCGCCCGGACCGGATCATGCGATCATCGTTCACAATCGAAACGCTTGTCAACGGAAGCTCGAGGGTGTTCGGGTCCATTCTTCTCGCTTTGCCTCTCAAAATCTCCATCCGGCCGCTTTTCTGCGCGCTCACGAGCTCAAAGATTCCGCCGCCTTTGTCGAGCAGAAAACCGCTTTCCCAGAAGAGCGGTTCCCGGCTCCCTGCACCCGTCGACTTGATCCATGTCTTTTGCTCAAAATGGATCACCGGGTCTTTTTTATTGTCGGTGAAGGTCAATTCCTCGGAATATTCCACGACACTCTTCTGCTCCGAGAAAAGAACACCGGGAGTGTCAAAGATGTATCGGCCTGTCAACGGATTCCGGGATGGAAACCACCCATTGTTGACAAACACGACAGCATACACGGTTGACCCCAAGAGTGGGGGCGAAAGGCTTTGGAAGTCATAGAAATTGAAATTGATGGAGTCAGCGTCGACAATGCGAGAGAAGATGTAGTCGAATTCAAATGGTACGAATGAAGTGTCCATTGGCGATCTGGAGACCATGACAGTGAGGACCCGTTCAAAGGAGCTTGACGATCCGACGGCTCCGTAGATTCCCACGGAGTTCCCCGGTGACAACGTCAACGAATCACAATGAACACTTATTGAAGACACTTCACTAACGTGAATATTGTCAAAAAAATAGGTTCCGCCGCCGGCAACAAATTGAAAGTTGTAGATGTTTTCGGTAAAGCAGCCCCGTTTTGTAAATTTAGCGGAATAGACACCCATCGGCACCTGCGTAAGTTCCCAGGATCCATCCGCAAGGGTAATCGTTGAGAGATTGTGCGGCTGAAACAAAACAGTCACACCGCCGGCGTCTTGAGCAGGTGTGCGAGGAGAGAGATCGGGGTAGAGGGAAACAATTCCACGAATGGTTCCCGGCAGAACAGGTTGGCCTGGAGGGCCTGCGGGCCCCGTTGTGCCTTTACAGCCGAGCACGAGAACCGCAGAAAGAAGAACCAAATGGGGTTTCATGGACGTCAACCTCCTCTTCGTTCGCCCGAACCAATAAGCGGATCGGAAATGCCGTTATTGATTTGTCCAGTCTTCAAGAATTTACTTTTTTGCGCAAAGAGATTCAACCCGGTTTGTGGCGGTTTTCAGCCGGATCTCTGTTCATGAGGGAAGTGCATCCTGGCGCCGCTCATTTCGGGAATATCTGTCCCAACAGCTGGGGTCTGCCCGCGTGGCTCCGCATGTCCGCCGATCTTTCTTGACCGCCATCTTTGTAGCGATGTGGCGGATCAGTTTAGCACCGGTTATACAGCAGCGCACCTCAATTCGCGGATTTTACTCCGAGCACCCCCGTGCTTGATTATATCAAAATTAGGTATTAATTTGCGCATACCCTTAGGAGAACTTATGCCAATCATCAAATCCATCTCAAGTTTGAGAAATCGTACACGGGAAATCGCTGAACTGTGCCATGACCAGGATGAACCCGTGTATTTGACGACAAATGGTGAAGGTGACCTCGTAGTAATGAGTATCGATCACTATGAACGTTTGAAAGCTCAGGTTGATCTCTTCGAAAAGTTGGGCGTCGCACAGGCTCAATCAGCTTCGGGAAGAAAAGGGATAACCCACCGACAAATGATGACAAGACTGCGTCGTCGAGAGAATGCCCGTTAAGCAGAGTCTGCGCTACCTTCCTGTTGCTCAAGACGATTTGATTGCGATCTTTGATTTTATTGCCCAAGACAGCCCGAATCGTGCTAAAGCATTTGTTGAGAAACTCGACAAACGTGTTAGTCTTCTTAAATCGAATTCGCAATTAGGACGAATTCCTCGGCACCCAAAACTCCGAGAATACGGCTATCGTGTCCTGATCATCGAATCCTACCTTGTTTTCTACATCGTTCGTGGACAGGCGATCGAGATCCATCGTGCTGTTCACGGCTCCCGCAATCTGGACCATCTCATCTAGTGCTCGCAGCAAAACCCTTACAAACAAAGTCGCTGCTGTATAACGGTTGGGAGCCCCGCCCGAACGACCGATTATCGTCCTGAATAGGTTCGGTCGGGCGGGTAAGTTCCGATTCGGCCGGCGAGGCCGTTGTTCCGGACGAGTTGTCTTGCCGAATCGAGAACCCCGTACATCGGGGCTGCGCCAACGTACTTTCTCGAACGTACTCTGCTGAGGTAAGTTTCGCAATCTCTCGATGCCACGAACTTCGAATTACTGACGACAGAATTGAATGGGGCATTATTTACCGAATTGACAAAGATGCGCTTATTATTGTTCACGTATTTCAAAAGAAGAAAGCACACACCGAAACCGGTTATTGAAACGTGTAAACGTCGATTACGACAGTATGACCAATTAAAGGAGCCTAGCATGAACAAGGCCAAAAGAAAAAAGCTCGAATCCAAGGGCTGGAAGGTTGTAACGTCCAGGATTTCCTTAAACTTTCCGATGAAGAAGCAGCCTACGTTGAACTTAAACTGATGCTCGCAAAAAACGTCCAAAAGCGTCGTCGAGCAATGAATTTGACTCAAACCGCGCTCGCAAGAAGGCTGAAGTCCAGCCAGTCTCGAATCGCAAAAATGGAAGCAGGAGATCCCTCTGTTTCAGTCGACCTGCTTGTTCGTTCACTTCTAGCTCTCGGTGCCTCGAAACAATCCCTGCAACGTCATCTCCCCAGTTAGTCCCACGAGCGCCTTAACGGTTGGGAGCTCCGCCTACGTCGAAAGAACGACTTCGGCGGACAAGTAAATCCCGATTCGGCCCACGAGTTCGCTTTTCAGGACGAGTGGTTGCCGAATCGAGCCTGCCCGCCTTTGTGGTTCTCGGAAGGTCAGGCGGGGGTCCCTTCCTCGAAATACTCCGAGGGCGGGAAGCGACCGGTTAGGTTGCGCCTGTGTGCGTCATGTACGCGGTGCATAGAACATTATACCGACACCGAGAAGAGCAACGCACGCTCCGATGATGTCGTACTGATCCGGAGCGATGTTGTCGATTTTCCAACCCCAGAGAAGGGACATAACGATGAAGATGCCCCCGTAAGTTGCATAAACCCTTCCAAAATTGGACGGTTGAAGGGTTGCTACAACACCGTATAATGCTAGGATAATCCCTCCGAGTATGCCGAACCAGACCGGCTTGTTCTCCTTCAGCCATAACCAAATGAGATAGCCACCACCGATCTCACAAAGCCCGGCCAAGATGAAGACCCCCGCAGATTTCAGAATTGGCATTGCAATCCTCTGTCATTTGTTCTTGTCAACATTTGCGTTCTTCATTATTGTTCATTTGGATGCGCAACCTAACGGTGGGGAGCTCCGCCTACGTCGAAAGAACGACTTCGGCGGACAAATACGGCGACGAAAATTCTACTAACTCTAAAGGCCTGAGGCTCCGTCAGTTTAGCGACCGGTGAGGTGCCACCGCTGGGCTCAACGGACAGTATCGCGTTGCTGACGAAGAAAAAACTCGTCCGGGAAAGGAGCCGCGAGAACTAGTCGAGTTCGCTCGATGTCAATAACATAATGCATTCCATAGTGTGGTTGTGACCAGCGATCAAATGCCAAGTGAGTGTTCTCAATCCAAACAATGTCATTGATTGGCCGATACTCCAGTGGAAGGTCGACGAGTTGATAGAGTTCACCGCTACGTCTATCCTCAAGGCCCACACGTGCCCACTCATTTTGCGTGCTGAAAACAAAGGCAAGCCATTGACCATTTGGGGATAACACAGAATCTCGAGCTGCGACGGCTGATCCCTCTAATGTCTCAATTCTAGCTTCTGGGGCAAGATCTGTTTTCCAGGGATCCTGATGAACTGCAACGACATGCTTATGCGGATCAGGTAATGATTTGTCAGAGCGATTCTGCGCGCTTGAGAAAATCACAACAGATGATATCTGCCATAAGTAGAATTGGAACTTCATAGGCGGTGGCACCTAACAGTTGGGAGCTCCGCCCGTCCGCCGATCTTTCTAGATCGCCATCTTTATGGCGGTGTGGCGGATCAGTTTAGCAACCGGTTAGGCAGACGTGCGCCGCATCTTGACAATATCATATAAATGATACTATATTGCTATCGTTCATATGGAGGATGCGATGCCAGTCATTAAGCCAATTTCAGACTTAAGAAACAAGGCCAACGAGATATCCGATCTTGCTCATAAATCGGATGCCCCAATTTTTATCACCAGAAACGGTGAAGGTGATATGGTCGTTATGTCGATGGCGCATTACAGCAAGCTCCAGCTGAAGATCGATCTGGTGAACAAACTTGCCGTCGCCCAAGCCCAACGTGCAGCGGGGGATAGGGGACGCTCCCTCGGTTCAGTAATGAAAGATCTCCGAAAGCGGATCCGTGAGTCGGCTTGAGTTTGATGTTCGGCTGCTTCGTACTGCCGAAGACGACCTAACGGAGATTGTCGCCTACATTGCTGCGGACCGTCCAACGTCGGCCGAGGCCGTCGCTACGAAAATCGAGCGAAACCTTGCGCTACTCTCGAAGAACCCCCAACTTGGACGAATTCCCAAAGAAGAAGATCTCGCCCGCCTCGGATACCGCTATCTCGTTGTTGACGACTACCTGATTTTTTATACTATCGAGCAAGAGACCATCTACGTGTATCGTATTCTCCATGGTGCGCGCGACTACCTTCGGCTCTTCTGAAGACACATTCATTGCTAGAAACCCTAGGCGCCCGGCTGCCTAACGGTTGGGAGCTCCGCCTACGTCGAAAAAACCACTTCGGCGGACAGGTAAATCCCGATTCGGCCCACGAGTCCGATTTTCAGGACGAGTGGCTGCCAAATCGTAGATCCCGCTTCGTGATGGCGGGACTGCGGCGACTAGCCCGACTATGCCGTTTTTCAGGCGTAGGCGGGCGTACTCTTCGATTAACGTACACTGCTTTAAGCTCCTGAGTTTAAGAAAAGCACAATTGGTGATGATTTCACCGCCTGCCTGCCGCAGGCAGGTCCCGAGGCCCCGCCTGTCCGCCGCTTTCTGGCGGATCAGCTTAGCGACCGGTTAGGCGGCTTGCCCACACCAACACGAAAGGCAAACTGAAGGTACTCTATATCTCTGTGTTGCCAAAGGGTAACAAGATTAATGAAAAAGAGAAACACATGATATAATGACCTCTGAGTACCGTTAATGCCGATGAAGTGTTCAACCGTGAACCCGTGCCTTTCAAGAGTATTTAATAAACTCTTTCTGGTAAACCAGCGAAGATGTGTTCGATCAAGCGTCAACGAGTTCTGGTATTGCCAGTCCTTTTTGACAACAAGGTGATAGAGCGAACGAAGATGCCGCATGTTTGGAATGGATCCGACTAAGACACCTGAAGGCTTCATTTTCTTGATAATTGAGTCGAAAAACCAATCATGGTCGGGCATGTGTTCTATGACGTCATTACAAATAACGAGATCGAAATACTGGTTCGGTAGCTTGTTGGCAATGCTCTCATATTTCGCTACGAAGACTTTGGTCAGCCTTTTCTTTGCCTCTTTAGCGGCTAGTTTATTTGGTTCGCACCCCCAGATTTGACTCCCGGCTCTCAAATTTCGCGAAAACTTTCCTTCTCCACACCCAACTTCCAGAACCGTCTTGTAGCTTGAAGGTAGGAGTGGAGCCAGTTCGGACCTTTCGCCATGATAATAGAGTGATGTTGTCATCTCTGAGTTGGACAAGCCAGGCGGGCGTACTTTTTGATTAACGTACACTGCTCTAAGCTCCTGAATTTAAGAAAAGCACAATTGGTGACGATTTCACTAGCCCGCCGAAGCTTGCCTTTTAGCGTAGTGGCGTCCCGAGGCTCCGCCTGTCCGCCGCTTTCTGGCGGATCAGCTTAGCGACCGGTTAGCCAGCGGCCAGTGAGGTTACCCATAAAACGACCTTACGCTCTTGAGTTGCCAAGCGTCATCCTCTAGCTCGAAGATAAGTTGAAGGGCTGGCCTATCATCGAAGTCCTCGGAACACGGTTGGTGAAAAACAGTAACCGACATTTTGGTCTGTGTTAGCCAGGCCATTTCTCTATAGAGGTAGAAGAAAAATTCTGATGCACATTTCTGCTTGATTTCTGCCGGTGAGATTTCTGAAACCCACCATCGGTCGGTATGCTTTGGGAGAAAACCAGAGAAGTTTTCTCCAATCGTGTCAGGCTCGGTGAAATATGAAACCCGTACATGTAATGTGTCCCTTTTGAGAAGGGGTTGAATTCCCTCGGGGATTGTTTCCAGCGCAACGGCTTGATGCAAAGCCTCCGCCAGAAGTTGAGTTGGACTTTGGGGCATGCCGGAGCGTCCCTTTTGCGCCAAAAGGGTTGCTGGCAAGATTAAAAGCAAAAGTAAGAATGTGCTTCTCATGATGTCCTAACCTGCCTCTGACCTCTCCGATCCACGCGGACTCAGGGAACTGTCGTTGCTCTCTTGAACACGTTGCCGAGGACGGAATCGAATCATCGCAATGAAGAGAGTAGTCGTGAGCGTTACCACCAAACCACCCTCCAGTCCGAAGGCGCCACCCGTGAAGTGGGCAGGGCCCTCGACCACGAACATCCTCCAGCCGAGTCCCATCTGACCCGTCCCACTAACCGTGAGGCCAAGCACAGGCCCGAGCAGGAGATTCCAGGCGAAGTGAATGGCTACTGGAAACCAAAGGTTACCCGTGATGTCGTAGGCCAAGCAGAACAGCACGGCGGCCGCAAACACATTAACGGCCGGAAGCCACGCCCCCTGGAAAACCCCGGCGTGATAGGTGGAGAACAAGGCAGCGGACACCAGAAGCGCGACGAGGAAGTTGGCCCGAGATCGAATTGTCTGGAAGATATAGCCGCAGAGTAGTAGTTGCTGAGTGAGAACGTTGAAGAACACCGAGGTCGCCGCCACCAGCAGCAGCGAGCCTGAGAACGCCACAGGCATTTCGAACGACGCCCAGCCGGCCGCCCAGGCGCCACCGACAGACACGGCGAGCCAGCCAATTCCCACAGCCAGTCCGGCACCCATATCTCGAGGGGCATTCTTGGGAGCGAGCCCGATGGTCCGGAACGGACGGCGATCTACGAACCGCGTCATGACCCAAGTTGCAGCCAGCATAGCCATAGCGCCCGCAATGTCGCCGTAAAGCTGTGCTCGCACTGGGAAGGCATCTGCCCATCCGGAAAGTACGGAAGCAAGAGGAACAATGAACAACGCGCTGATCAGCGCAAAGGTAAGTACAAACAGCGCCACTCGCCACAGAATCTGCAGAGCTAAACGCGGCCTTGTAGCTGTGCTCGTGACCATGAAAGACCTTCCAGGAGTTGGTTTTGCCGCTGGTTAACGGTTGGGAGCTCCGCCTACGTCGAAAGAACGACTTCGGCGGACAGGTAAATCCCGATTCGGCCCACGAGTCCGCTTTTCAGGACGAGTGGCGGCCGAATCGTGGATCCCGCTTCGTGATGGCGGACTGCGGCGACTTGCCCGACTACGCCGTTTTTCAGGCGTAGGCGGGCGTACTCTTTGATTGACGTACACTGCTACTAGCTCCTGAGTTTCAAAATTGCACAATTGGTGACGTTTCATCGTCCCGCGGCTCCGCCTGTCCGCCGATCTTTCTTGACCGCCATCTTTGTGGCGGTGTGGCGGATCAGCTTAGCGACCGGTTAGGCGGCTTGGCCAGGACTTTTTGGAATCCAACGACTAACCGCCGTTTTGTACAGCAAATAGTCTGGCCCAAACTCACGTTCAAGAGCAGGCTCCTCATAAAGAACGACAAAAAAGTGAGCCAAAAGGAGAAAGAAGATTGTGAAAAGAGCCATTGTGGTGGAAGTGTTCCAGAGTCCAAAGCCAAGCAAGACTATTGCTCCACCAACATACATTGGATTGCGTACGTACTTATAAGGTCCGGTCCTTACAAGGTTTGTGGGTGCATCAAACGGCGCAGGAGTTCCCTTTCCGAAGAGAAAGAATTGAAGAATGCACCAAAGCGCCAATGCACCGCCTAAAACAAAACAGAAAAGCCCAATCCATCGAGTAAACGATGGTAACGTAAACCACTCTCCAAGACCCCTTCTTGTCTCGACAGCAAGCCAACCCCAAAGAAAGACAAAAACGGTAGCGTACATCATTGATCGAAGGGCCAGAAAGATATTGCTGATAAATTGCGCCATTTATGGGGCCAAGCTGCCTAACGGTTGGGAGCTCCGCCTACGTCGAAAGAACGACTTCGGCGGACAGGTAAATCCCGATTCGGCCCACGAGTCCGCTTTTCAGGACGAGTGGCTGCCGAATCGTAGATCCCGCTTCGTGATGGCGGGACTGCGGCGTACTTTTTGATTAACGTACACTGCTCTAAGCTCCTGAGTTTAAGAAAAGCAAAATTCGTGACGTTTCACCGTCCCGAGGCTCCGCCTGTCCGCCGATCTTTCTTGACCGCCATCTTTGTGGCGGTGTGGCGGATCAGCTTAGCGACCGGTTAGGCGGTTGCGGAACGTCAATATTGAATTGTCACCTTGCTTACAAACGTTGAATCATAATTTGAAACATAAAGAGAGCCTTGTGAATCGAAGGCAATACCTGTTGGCCAGTAGAAATCGGCGGAAAACTGATAGATGTGATGTGTGGCTGTAATCACGGTGATGGTTCGCGACGCTGGAGTCGATTGTGACACAAAGAGATTCCCGCGATTATCAAAGGCAATATTGTGAGGAGATAGGATTCCAGTCGCAAATGTACTGATGGTTCCACTCGGTGACACCTTACTGATTGTGTGTGCGAGCTGGTGGGAGACAAACAAATTACCGAGATTATCGAAAACCAATCCCGTGGGGCCGTAGGCAAAGGTTGCGAAAACAGTGTCAGCGGAAGGGGTTTTGATACGCACCTGATTTGAATTGAAATTTGCGATGTAAAGATTGCCCGCTTTGTCAAATGCTATCCCGGCGGGATTGTCTTGGCCTGTTACGAAGTTTGTCATAGTTCCGCCAGTCGATGGGACTCGTTTTACGGTGCCGTCTCCGTAAGAAGACACATAAATGTGGCCGGTTGGACCGACAGCAATCCAAGCGGAGACTTGAGCCGCCGTTGTGATCGTATCCACTGCACCAGCAAGATGCACACGGCTGATGACACCCGTGAGTGTATTGACCACTAATAAGTTCCCGCTACTGTCAAAAGCAAGTCCCTGTGGGAAACTAAACCCCTGGGCATGCTTTGAAATTGAGCTAACGCGGGGGACATCAACTATTTGAGTGACCACTTGCTGATTGATTGTATCCGAACAGCCAGCGTAGAGGACTAAACACACACAAAAACCAGATACAATGAGAGATCTCATGGCTGATATCCTCTGAAGTATGATTGTCCCGTATTGGTGACGATTTCACCGTCCCGAGGCCCCGCCTGTCCGCCGCTTTCTGGCGGATCAGCTTAGCGACCGGTTAGGCGGGCAGGAGGCGTGTAACCAAACTTGAACATTTACCGTTAATGTATTAGTTTGTGCCATGATCCTCAACTTCGGTGATAGAGGCACAGAAGACCTCTTTCACGGCAACGACACCAAGGCGGCGCGCCGAATTCCTCGATCGATTTGGAAAGCTGCAATTAATCGGCTAGACTCCTTGGATGGTGCTAGCACATTGCAGGATCTCAAGTTTCCACCTGGAAACCGACTCGAATCGCTAAAAGGAAAACTGTCAGGATTCCACTCGATTCGCATCAACGACCAGTTTCGCATTATCTTCCGATGGTCCGACGGGAATCTGCGAGACGTTGAAATAACGGATTATCATTAAGGAGCACGTATGCTTCCAAAAAACCGACGACCGACCCATCCGGGAGAAATTCTCTTGGAACTCTATCTCAAGCCGTTGGGGATGACGCAACTCGAACTGGCACGCCGAATGGGAGTTCCTATTCAACGGGTTAACACGTTGATCAATGGAAAGCGTGACATGACTGCTGAGACTGCCATTTTGCTCTCTCGGGTGCTTAAGACGAGTTCCCAATTCTGGATGAACCTGCAGACCAACTGCGATCTCTACGACGCACAGAAACAGCTCGAACACGCCGCATAGCCGCCTGCCCGCCTAACGGTTGGGAGC
>JBBEEC010000059.1:0-229840 GCA_040880975.1 Bacteroidota bacterium
GAAGGGAAAAACTCTCAATCAACAGACTGTCTCAGCTTCAAAGGGAGCAGTATATTCCCTCCATTTTTCGTATCTTAAGAACGTGACTTCGCAATCATTCCGCACACCCCTCACTCCGCCTTAGCTGTCTCCTTTGTTTCCCTGCCCACACGGGCAGCACTCCATCTCTACTTCTCAACAAGGACAACAAAAGGAACATTTTTCGTTCCCTCCGAACGTAAGTGAAAGCACACGAACTCAAACGACGCCGGACATTCGGCATTATTAGTCACCCCGATGCCGGAAAAACCACGCTGACGGAGAAGCTCCTGCTGTTTGGAGGAGCTATCAGGACCGCGGGGGCGGTGAAGAGCAACAAGATCCGCAAGACCGCGACCTCTGATTTCATGGAGATCGAGAAACAACGCGGCGTTTCCGTTGCGACATCGGTCATGGGATTCGAGTACGACGGCTACAAGGTCAACATCCTTGACACGCCTGGCCATAAAGATTTTGCGGAAGATACGTACAGAACCCTGACCGCGGTCGACAGCGTTATCCTCGTTATAGACTCCGTCAAGGGCGTGGAAGAACAAACGCGGAAACTGATGGATGTGTGCAGAATGCGCAATACACCGGTGATTGTGTTCATCAACAAGCTCGACCGCGAAGGACGGGATCCGTTTGAACTCCTCGATGAGCTGGAACGCGAACTGGGGATTCATACCCGTCCGCTCACCTGGCCGATCGGCATGGGATCTCGGTTTCAGGGTGTTTACAACCTGTACGACCAACAACTCGAATTGTTCACATCGAACAAAACAACCATCAGCGAGGATATCATCGCCATCGATGGCCTCGCCAGTCCGCTTCTCGACGAACATCTCGGACGGGACTCCGCCGCCAAGCTTCGTGATGACGTCAATTTGATTGAAACGGTATATGAGAAGTTTTCTGAAGCACATTACCTCGAAGGATATCTCGCGCCGGTTTTCTTCGGCAGTGCGATCAATAACTTCGGAGTCAAAGAGTTACTGGAGACATTTGTTGCCATTGCTCCCTCTCCCCGGCCGCGGGAAACCACAACCCGAGTGGTTGATCCAACCGAGGAGGCTTTTTCGGGATTTATCTTCAAGATTCACGCGAATCTCGATCCGAACCACCGCGACCGCATCGCTTTTTGCCGCGTTTGCTCGGGGACATTCCGCCGCAACGAATTCTACTATCATACCCGGTTGAACAAGAAACTGCGATTTGCCAATCCCACGAGTTTTATGGCGAACGAGAAAAGCGTCATTGAGGAGGCCTGGCCCGGCGACGTGGTGGGACTGTACGATAACGGGAATTTCAAGATCGGAGACACGTTGACCGAAGGGGAAGCGCTGATGTTCAAAGGCATTCCCCGCTTCTCGCCCGAGATCTTCAAACAACTTATCAATAGAAATCCGTTCAAAGCAAAACAGATGGAAAAAGGGATCCGTCAATTAACGGACGAAGGCGTAGCGCAACTGCTCATTCGGGAACAGGGAAACGAGAAGATCATCGGGGCGGTGGGAGAACTACAGTTTGAGGTGATCCAGTTCAGGTTACTGCACGAATATGGCGCGGATTGCTCCTTTGACAAGATGAACGTTTACAAAGCATTTTGGTTCACTTCCGACAACAAGCAACAACTCGAGCGTTTTCTTCAATTGCAGAACCGATCCATTGCCTTCGACAAGGATGAACAGCCGGTGTTTCTTGCCGAAGGACCGTGGTCACTGAACGCTGCCCAGGATATGTTCCCGGACATTGATTTTCATGTTATCTCGGAATTCAAGACCGCCGCGGGAGGCGATCACCCTGCCAGCGTCGCAACGCGAAAGCAATAGGCCTCAGGTCTTCACCGCGGTCTTCCCGGGCGTATATCGGATGACTTCCGCTTTTTCTATCGTCATCATCGCCCCGCAACCCGCCGATGCTATCATTTCATCGATCACGGGAATCAAAGACCTGATTTTCTCCTCCGTCTCCACGATCTCGATAACGATCGGCAAATCTTCCGAAAGCCGGAGGATCTTGGCTGTGTGAACAATTCTGCTGTCAGCCCCGAATCCCACAATCCCCCTTAAAACCGTTGCCCCCGCGAGTCCCATCTCCCTGGCCTTCAGAACAATCACTTCATGCAGCGGCTTATGCCCGTGTTTGTCAAGTTCCCCCAGGAAGATCCGCAGGAGTTTGCCTTCACCTGAGAGTTTCATGTCATGTTCCTCATAATAATTTTCCGATCGTTATTCCCGCGACAGTAGCGGCGAGGCATCCTAACAAGGACGCAAGAATGTTCATCGAAGCCTGAATTGCCTGCCCGTCTCTTAGCAAGGCCGTTGTTTCATAACTGAACGTCGAGAAGGTGGTAAACCCGCCCAGAATGCCAATGCCGAGCAGGAGCCGGAGAGACGGCTGAATTTCGAATCTCCCTTCCTGAACCGACATCAGGATCCCGATCAGGAAACATCCCGAAAGGTTCACCACGAGTGTTCCATAAGGAAAATCCGCCGGCAGATAGCGATACACCGCGCCCGACAACCAGTAGCGAAGAGCTGCGCCGGCCCCGCCACCGAGAAAAACGATAAGATAAGATTTCATAGACCACTCACAAAATGGATTAGTGGATTCAACGACAAACGTCTTTGCTTACTTGATGTGTTTCAGTTTTTGTAAAAGCGTATTAACGTGAAAATCAATCTGCCTTGCCTGCTCTTCGGGAATGTCCCCAAACCCTCTGAGGCCCTTGGCCGTGCTGTCAACCAGAACCGTCCAGAGGTGAGCCGCTTTGGCCCCTATCATCCGGCTCTCGGAACGAGGAGAGGATTCAAGGCTGAAGGTCTTTATCATTTGAATGTTGGCTTCCCGCATTTCGGCAACGGCATTCAGAAACTTCCTTCTCTGGACGTCATCGTATACTCTCAAGATCTTGATTCCTGCCTGTTCGTTATTTATGGAAAGAATCTTTTCCATTTCATCCAGGGCCCGTTCAACCGTTTGTGCGGTGGTGGAAAGCCCCCGCCGGAAATTATCCGGAAGTTTCGTTTTCTCGCCCATAGCCCTCCCAAAAACAGAAAACTCCTACATCAGTCAGCGACCTTCAGTAGGAGTCATTAATTCCGCCTCGGCAGAATGGTTCAATTCATCGGCGAACTCCATCGCCGGAGTTCAATATAGCACGCGGGGGAATACGAATCAACCAACATCTAGTGATGTCCTTTTTTGCCTGCCGCGCAGCAAGAAGTCGTTGAAACGACTCATGGAATTGGGAGCGAGCGGGTATTCCCCCAACTTCCTGTCCGCCGAAGTGCGCTGTATGCACGCAGGCGGAAAGTTTGGGGGGAATACAACCAGCACAATGTCACCAAGAACCGTTTTAACGGTTTCCAGTTACGGTAGAAACCCAAATGAGGACACTGCCCAACATCTTGCTTCTTTCGATTTGTCTGCTTAACTAATCTGTCAATCTGACCACTCCTCCGGGAACCTGTGTTTTTTTATCATCGAACCTGCTTGCGAATTGTCCTTTTCATTTCCGGACTCCTGGTCCTCGACTCACCATCCTCCACTTCACAGGAATTCTCCACCTCGATCAATCCCCCGGATTGGGGAATCTCAAATTCCTCTGATATCCGCCTTGCTCAATTTTCGCTTGTCCGGACAGCACAGGGACCGCGTTTCAATGTTCAAGCTGTTTACGAAGCTGGCTATTTCTCTCAAACAGCTCAGCGGCAGGACAATGATGGTTGTCTGATCCTTGCCGACTTCGACGATCCGTTCGTCAACCTTGTCGGCGGGTCGTACTACGGTTTTCAGTCCGGATCAAGCAAAGCCGAGCTTGTCCATGATCTCGGTCAAACAGGTGCCCAGACATTACGCCTGAAATTCACGAAGGGCTCCGGAGAGTATTGCGGATTCTGGATGCATACGTTTAATTCTGCCTCGCCGGTGAATGAGCGCCAATACCTCAACGCAACCCGGTTTTTGTCTCTGACGATAACCCTTAGAGGAACGTCCGGGCGCGAACGGCTTCTGCTCAAAGCCGCCGACGATATCTGGAATGCAAAGGAGGATGCCCTTCCGGTCGGTGAGCTCGGCGGATACCTCCCGAAGGGGAAGATTGACACCTTGTGGCAGACTGCAATTATCCCCATCGATGCATTTCCGAGGCGGCTGAACGCTGAGCGGCTCGCGACCGTTGTGTTCGAGGTTATCGGGCCTGATTCCGGTGTTGTCGAATTTTCCTCGATTGCTTTTTGTGCCAGGACACCAACTCGGCAGCATTCCGAATCCATATTGAACTCTGCCGCGAAACCAGAACGGGCTGTTTGGGTTTGGAACACACGGGACCTCATGCGCGATCAACGCGAGCTCGGGAGTCTTCGGGCGTTCGTTCGGGATCAGCTTACCGATCATGTGTTCCTTGCCATCCCCTATGATCCCGAGCATCCCCTCGCCCGCCGTGGAGTTCCGATAGATCATAAACAAATGGCTCGAGTCGTTCGATCACTCAATGCTTCGGGGTTGAAAGTCCACGCCCTCATAGGAGACAAGGATTTCATCAAGCCGGAGCACAGGGAATTCGTTCGTACAACAATCCAGAACATCATTCAGTATCAACAGAGTGCAGAACCGGCCGCGCAGTTTTACGGAATTCACCTCGATATCGAGCCGTATTTGCTGCCAGGATTCGGAAGTGCCCGGCAATCCTGGTTTCTGCAGAATTTGCTCGAAGTGTTTGCCGAATGTGCCTCCCTGGCCCGATCTGCACGCCTTGTGATCGGAGCCGATATCCCGGCCTGGCTTGACGCACCTAACGAATTGACACATCAGCGGCCGGAGATTGCATGGAACGGCGTGACGAAGCCGGCATATCAGCACATCGTGGATATTACGGATTTCGTCGTTTTGATGGACTACAGGACGGGAGCAACAGGTGAAGGCGGGTTTGTCTCGCAGGCGGTAAACGAATTACGATACGCAGCCGAGGTTCAAAAAAGCGTTTTTGTGGGACTCGAAACCATTCCGCTCCTTGACGAAACTCTTTTTGTCATTCGCGGGGAGCCGAATCGTGGAATGCCGAACGGAGAAGGAGATTACATGCTTTTACTATCTCGGAATGACAGCCTGATCTTCATGCTCGCAAAAGACCAATTATCGACAGCGAGGTTCCTGAACGGCGGCAATCCTGATGATCTTCTTTGGTGGCCGATAAGCAGGGAAACTCCTGTCCCTGCTTCACGATTGACTTTCGCGGGAAAAGACGGGGCATTGAGACTTGCACGGGCGTTACAAGATTCTGAATCACTTCTTCGCACGTTCCCGTCATTCGCAGGTTTCGCTTTTCATGATTACGAGGGTTATCGGGCGCTGCTGGCAAAATGAGGTCTCCTGCCCGATGGCATCCATCCAGAGAATTCACTCGTTGGATGCCATCGGACCAACCAAGGACGCATGTACCTATTCCTGCAATACCGGGTGCTTCAAATGGTAATCCGTCGCATCCTGAAACTTCTTCGCCACCGCCATCAGTTTTGCCTCCCCAAAAAGCTGACCGATAAACGAAATGCTCGTCGGAGTTCCCTCGCTCGTGAATCCGTGGGGCAGAACAACACAGGGATGCCCGGTGAGGTTGGTCCGCAGCAAGTTATCCCCGCCAAAGGAAGGCGCAACGTACACATCGATGTCCTTCATCAAAGTTTGCATTTCCTGGATGACAAGAGTGCGGATCCTGTTTGCCTGCAGATATTCCACCGCCGGAATGAACCTGGAGGCACGGAAGACATTCGGCCATGCGTTCTTGATCTGCCGAACGAGAAGATCATCCCGATTGGAGCGGGTCAGTTCGTCAAACGCCGCTCCGGCCTCGGCCGAAAGAATGAATGCCAGGTCGTTTACCGGATATCCTTTTGGCAGCTCGATGGGAACGAGGGTCGCTCCGAGTTTCCTGAGCACCGCCAGCACGGAATCATTGCTTGCCTTTGTGCCGCGCGCGCTGTCAAATTCCATTTTCAGAAATCCAATCCGCAATTTCCTCAGATCCACATCCGGAGTGTAGTTGAAGGGAACATCATAGAGCGATTGGTCTTTCCCGTCCGGGCCGATGATCGCATTGAAGACAACGGCACAATCCTCCACCGTCCGGCAAATGGGCCCGATCTTGTCCATGGACCAACTCAGCGCCATGGCTCCCGTTCTGCTCACGCGGCCGTACGTCGGACGTAAACCGGTCGTACCGCATCGCGTCGAAGGCGAAACGATGGAACCCCAGGTTTCTGTTCCAATGGCGAATCCCACCAACCCTGCTGCAGTGGCCGAAGCAGACCCGGCTGATGATCCGCTGGATCCTTGTTTGTAATTCCACGGATTGCGCGTCATCCCGCCGAACCAAACGTCCCCCCAAGCAAGGGCGCCCATCGTGAGCTTTGCAACAAGGACAGCGCCGGCTTGCTCAAGTTTCTTGATCACCGTAGCATCCTCATCGATCACCTGATCTTTGTATGGCATGGCCCCCCACGTTGTTTTGTAGTTCCTTGCTGAAAGAAGGTCTTTCGCTCCATACGGAATGCCGTGCAACGGCCCCCGATACTTACCCGCGGCGATCTCTCGGTCCGCCCTTTTCGCCTGTTCGAGCGCAAGTTCTTCTGTCAGCGTCACCACGCATTCGAGCTTGGGCCCGTACTTCTTGAGTCTTCCGAGATACATGCGCGTCAGTTGCTCCGAAGTGACCTTGCGCGTGCGGATCAATTCTCCAAGTTCACGTACGGAAGCGAAAGCAAGATCTTCCAGGTTTGCAGGAACCGACGGGATTTTAGTACGACTCCACCGTACAGGACTTTGTTTCTGTTCGAATTTGAACCCGACCGGAATTGGGTTGAACAACACCGCCGGAGGAACGTTATTGGGAATGTTCACATTTCTGATGGAAGCGTAGTTGTCAAATTGCTCCTTCAGAGCATCGAGCATTGAATCACGCTCGGCATCTGTGAACTCGAGCCCCATGATACGTTCAGCCGATTCGATGTGCTGCTTGCCGATGGAATTCCCGGCAGGATCCTGCCTCGAAAAACCGGTCTGAACAGCGATGAGCAGTGCGAGGGCGATAAGCCGGAGGTTCATTCGCATGAATATTCCTTTCATAAAGATTATTATCCGCCTGGATCAGCGGCACTCGTGAAGTTCAATTCCGATCCGAAGAGACTGTCGAACCAGGTCTCCCGCCGAGCGCGTATGTCGGACCTGTCATTCGCTATAGACGGCGGTCGCCATCGTGAGCACCGTCGCCAGTACCCACAAGATCACAGGCTTACTCATCTACGGGAGTTCCGACTCAATAATATTTGACGAGATAATAGACCACGTACACCCATGAAAGCAAACCATGGATAATGGCCCAGAGGATCGACCCGTTGGCCGACCAGCTGATGACGATGGCGAGAGCCGAACCGAAGCTGATTCCGCTTCGGACAACTTCCTGGCGAAGACCGGGAGAAGGCATATGAAGGTTTAAGGTTTATGGTTTATGGTTGTGGATTGGCTTTTCGTTGTTTCGTTGATTCGTAGTTTCATTGTTTCATTTTGTCGTCGTTCCATAATGATAGCATTTTCCTGAAACATTTTCATCCACTCTATTCCGATTTCTTCTCCTACAAGCAAAAAAGCCGCTCCAACGAATTGAAACGGCTTTTCTTTGAACGTCCATTGACTGGATTTATGAAGGAATCTGCATCTCCCGAAGTCCGAGCTTTTTCATTCCGTCCATATGTTCAACCGCGGCTTTCGATGCCTGGGCATAGAGCATCCCTGAAAGCCTCTTCATGGATTCCCGATCCGGGTTTTTCTTCTCAACCTCTGCCTTGAGAAGTTTGCAACTTTCCATTGCGGCCAGGTGAGCATTCAGAAGGTTCTCATGATTTTCCATGAGCATTCTCGTCTCATCCTCACCGTAAGTCTTGTGAATCATCGCATGCTGGACTCTCGCCCGCTCGAGATTGACCAAGATTTCATCGACATGTTCCCGCACAATCTCCATCACAAGATTATTTCGCAGATTGGCTTGGGTGAACAATGCCTGGGCCTGATCCGCAGCATGTTTGAAATTCAGGTACATGGCATGATGATACTCTTCGCCTTTCCCTTCGATCGTCCGCGTTTGAGCCAGACCGATGCCGGAAATGCAGACAACCAGGATGAGACAAAGAGCTGTGAATTGAATGAATTTCATGGTGACCCGCTCCTTTCAATAGTGACTGTGCCAAAGACCGGCAAGGGTTGTGCCATGGCCGTCAGAGCGGGAAATGCGATTTTGAACGAAAATCCTAAAATGATCACCCACCGACTGTTGTACTTCGCAACACTGAGAATTTCTTTGGTTGAATTGGGGAATGTAGGAAGTATTCCTGTTTTTTCAGCGCACTCTGTCCATGGGGTATCGCTGAACCATTCCATCTTCTTTCATCAGATTTTCAATGTCAACGATCTCCATCGGGACAAACGCGGACATGTTCTCGGCCCCTTTTTCGGTGATCAGCACCATGTCTTCCAGACGAATGTTGATGTTTTCTTCGCGAACCACCAGTGCCGGTTCGATCGTGAAAACCATTCCGGGCCGGAGCGGACCGACGAGCTTTCCGACATCGTGCGTTGCCATCCCCACCCAATGGCCAAGCGATGTATAAGGGCTCTCCGATCCCAGGCTATATCGATCCACAAAACCTTCGCAGGCTTTCTGATAGAGAGGCTTGGAGAATTTCGATGCTGCCAGAACTCTTCGCATTTCCTTCAATGCTTCCTGCTTGACTGCCTGAGGTGTCTTTCCCGGTTTAATGGCTTTCAGGATGGCTTTGTAGCACGAAAGATAGAACGAGTACAGCTCACGCTGGGCCGGACTGAATGTACCGCCAATGGGAATCATGCGGGTAACGTCCGCCATATAGTACCCCACGTCGGGAGCAAAATCGAAAAGCAACCAGTCACCTGCTTCCATTCTGCGCTTTCCGGCATTGTAATGTCCAAACAGGGCATTGGGGCCGCTTGCAATTAGCGAATAATAGGCCTCACCCTGAGCACCGTTGCGATAGTAAACATATTTCGCCATCGCATCCAATTCGTATTCATAGACTCCGGGCTTTGCTGATCGCATTCCTTCAATGAGGGCGAGGCCTGAGAGCCTTGTCGCCTTTCGGATCAATGCGATCTCGAGCTCGCTCTTCACAAGCCGTAATTCATCAAGCATGGGTGATAGATCGCGAATAACGAATTGGGGAAATCGTGATTGAACAAGCCGAATGAACTGGCCCTCCCTCGGAATTCTGCCGTCCCAGGGATCCGAGGCGACGTCTGTGTTATAGCGGACTGCGAGATCGCGGCTCATCGCAAATCCCTCGGCGGGCTGAAACGGAATGGAAACGGTCTTTTCATCTCCTCGAGCAAATCGTCCAAGGTGTTCCGCCAGCAATTCAACACCATATACGGCATCGACCCCCGCAAGATGCCGAATCAAAGAATCGTCTTCGGCAGACAGGAGCTTGCCTTCACTCCGTTCCCTGCCTTCATTGCGATGCGGAAGGTAAAGGGAGGTGCGCTTCGAAGCTCCGTCAATCAGCAGATACGCATGCGGGCTTTCGATTCCGCATAGATAGTAAAACTCGTTGGACTGTCGGAAGCGGGTGTAACCCTGTGGGCTTGCGGCTCCGGGTATCAGGGCAAGGCCGTCACCGATAGCTTTCATGACGTTCTGACGACGTTGAGAAAACTCCTGAGGAGGGAAGTCTGTCGTAAACGGCGAGAAGCCAACTTGGGCGTTGAGTAAGAACGGAATGAAGAGGACGATTGGTATTCCAAATCGGCGCGAAAGCATCATGATGCCTCCCGTATGGTTGTTATGAATGTGAACGGCGTGACCAGATAATTCCGCCGATCCCCGCTGACACCATTCCGAGAACGGCAAGGCCGAAGATGGCCAATGTGGATTTTTCGGATCAGTATTCGGAAGATTCCGGCGCTAGAATGCCTGAAACGTCCCTCCCATTTCCAGGTGACTCTGTGCCGTCAGGCGGGCGAGCTCATTTGCAGATTGAACATGTGGAAGTTCGATTTCCCGCGCCAAAACCGGCGCTTCATCGGCTTTAAGATACCCTTCAAGAATGACGACCCCGCGATCGTCATCCCATTTCATGACAATTTGTTTTCCCAAGGCGGTATCCGGTTTCGAATGAACAATGGAAACGCCTTTGGGAACAAACGTCGCACCAAGGGTCGCAGTCATTTCCCGTTCCATTTCATCCCCGGTGTCGTACCCGGGTCGTTCCGCTGCTCCCAATGTCGAAAAATACCAGCTGACAAATTGTTTTGGAGTGCCATTCGGAAGTACTACGGGGAACGTGGATTGGGCAAGTGTCGCGGGCTTCAATGACCATTCGATAGACCGTGATGCCTGGTCAAGCTCGGGGGGCACCGATGACTCACTGCTGCAGGAGAGAAGAAAGACCGACAACGTCAAAGCCGAAAGAGCCTTCACAATCGCCTCCGAATTTGGAAAGGGGAAATTAAGGATTGTGTCGGACGAGTGCAAGTCGCAGGTTCTAACCACGAAAGCTTGAAGAATTTGTCCTTTGTGAATTTTCGTGTCTTTGCGGTTAATATTTGTTTACCATCGCCCGGGGATAGCGGCGGCGCATTTGAAACACCTTCCGTTCTCTAACCGATTTTGCTTCACCTGAAAACCCCGACGTTCGATGAGGAGCTCGTTGCAGGACGGGCAGTACGTGTTTTCAAATTTTCCTGTTGAACCCGGTCGATTGCCCGCGTAAACGTAGTGTAACCCCGCCGTATATCCTATCTCCGCGGCCTTTATCAGTGTCGAGGAGGGAGTATCATCCGGATCGGTCATTCTGTAGTCTTTGTGAAATCCCGTCACATGCCAGGGGGTGTCGGGCGAAACGGAGGCCACGAACTCCGCCATTTCCCGAACCTCTTCATCCGAATCGTTAAATCCCGGAATCAAAAGTGTCACAATCTCCAGCCAGATTTTCTTTTCATGGAGTATTCTGATCGTATCGAGGACATTGTTCAATACTCCGCCCAACTGAGCATATTCCTTTTGTCGAAATCCTTTGAGATCGACCTTATACAAATCCACCCAGGGTTGGATATACTCGAGGACCTCGGCAGTCCCGTTCCCGTTCGAGACAAAGGACGTTACCAATCCGGCCTCCTTCGCTCTCCGAAATATCTCGACAGCCCATTCGCTGGTGATCAGAGGCTCGTTGTAGGTGCTGGTGACGATCTTCGCTCCCCCCTCGATGGCAAGGTTCACAAACCTCTCGGGAGTCATTGCGTCGGGCTCCGAGCCCGCGACCGGATCTCTCAAGGCCTGGGAGGTTACCCAATTCTGGCAATACGAACAGTGGAAATCACAGCCCAGCATTCCGAAACTCAGCGCCTTCGATCCGGGGTACGCGTGGAAGAATGGCTTCTTCTCGATCGGATCAAGCTGAAGGGCAGCAATGTAGCCCCAGGGGACCTTGAGTTCACCGTTCTGATTAAACCGTACACGACAAATGCCGTCCTTGCCCGGCGGAATTTTACAACGATGGCCGCAGGCAAAACAACGGACCCAGGAATCGGGCATACTCTCCCAGAGCTCGCCGCGCCGCGTGTTGTCGCTCAGGACTTGCTTCAGAGGTGTTTTGGCCATGATGATCCTTGAGGAAAGGTACACACGTTGGAAGTAGTTGTCAAACTTAAACTTTCCAAACACTCACGGGATTTTTCTTTATCTTGATTCCCATGCAAAGAGAAAAACTCATCATCATTTTTACAGTCCTCGTCGACATTCTCGGATTCGGTATTGTTATTCCCATTCTTCCGTTTTACGTCACTTCCTTCGGCGCTTCCCCTTTTACGGTGACAATGTTGTTCTCTGCCTTTGCGTTCTTTGCGTTTTTAAGCAGTCCGTTCCTCGGGGCTTTATCGGACAAAGTCGGCCGGCGGCGAGTGCTCCTGATAAGCATCGCCAGCACAGCGATCGGGTGGTTTGTCTTCGCATCCGCAACCTCCGTCCTGTTTCTTTTCATCGGCCGGATTATCGATGGGGCGGCGGCGGGGAACTTCACGGTGGCCCAAAGCGCCCTCGTCGACATATCAAAGGACGACAAGGAACGGGCAGCGAATCTCGGCCTGATCGGCGCCACCTTTGGAGTGGGCTTCATGCTTGGTCCCCTTCTCGGCGGGCTCCTGAGCACGGTCTCGCACAGCTTTCCTTTCTGGATCGCAGGCGTACTTGCTTCCGTGAACACGGTACTCGCATTCTTCTTTTTACCGGAGACGCACACAAAACGCGATCCTGAGATTCCCATCAGTATCAACCCACTTGCTCCGCTCGGACGTGCGTCCCGGAACATGGAACTGCGTCCTTTTTTCATCTCCTGGATCCTCTTCGGCATTTCCTTCATGGCTTCCCAATCCGTATTCTCCCTTTATGCAGAAGCGGCATTCGGGTTTTCCGCGTTTGCAACCGGCCTTCTCTTCTCCGGCATTGGAGTGTTCACGGCTCTCAATCAGGCCGTTCTCCTTAAACCGGTGTGGTTGAAATATTTTGACGAGCCGACACTGGAATTTCTTATGACCATTGCCCTCGGGCTCGGGCTCCTGCTCATGGCACTCCAGATCCTCATTCTCTTCTATATTGCCCTTGTCTTTCTGGCCACCGGCCAATCGATTCTCCGTGTCGTGATCACCAGCCGCGTGGCCGGTATCGCTCCGCCGCATATGAAAGGTGAGATCCTCGGAATCATGACCTCCCTCATGGCAGCCAGCATGGTGCTGGCACCCATCATTGCCGGCTTATTATACGAAATGAACATCGCACTCCCCTTTTTCCTGGGCGCCATTCTGATGACGGTATGTGTCTATTTCGAATACAAGGTCTGGAAAGTCAGGCCCCGAGACTTGACTCCTGCCGGCTAAATTTTTACATTCATCGCATCGAGTAACCTCCCAGCCAAAAAAACCAGGGAATTCCATGATCCTCTTCTGGCTCGCCACAGGCATCATTGCGGTTACCTTCACGTACATTTTTTCCCCTCAATCACCCGATCCGTGGGATCCTCTGAATACTGCGGGATTGGTCGCGGGCTTGTATCTTTTGATCCTCTTACTTTCCACCCTGCGAAAGCCGCTACACCGTACCACGGTGATTTCGGGATGGGCTGCTGCCCTGATTGCCGGCGCGGCAACCGTGTTTGTCTGGACCGGATATGATGCACAATCTCATTATCAGGCAGAGCTTTTATCGGAAATTCGCGGACGGATATCCCGGGGGGTCATTGCCCACGAATTCTCGGAACATTTGCTTAAAGTCCTTGAGTCCTACCATCATCAACCCCCGCGGCAAAACCGCTCCCTCGGAGCAGTCTTTCAGGAAACAGTCGGCGCAGGAATCGGATCAAATCTCCATGAACCTTCCTATGAATCCGATCGCTTGAGAATCACAGTCGCTTCCATATCAGCGGATGAAGTGGTGCTCATTGCCGAGGAGGGATACGTGAAAGGAAGGGACCTGGGGTTCAGGAACCTTGACGGCGGGATGGGAATGGTCCAGGAGCTTGCACGTTTGACAGCGAAAGGGATAACATATGAATCACAAAACTGACCGGCCAGAGATCCCCGCGGTCTTCCGTCCCTGGCTTCTGTTCCTGGCACTGGCAACCCTTGCCATCGTGTTCCTGACTCCGGGCCTGGGGGGCAAAGAACGGCATCAGGTCAGCAAGGAATTCCAATTGACGGTTTTTCCCTGGATGCCGGCAGGCCACATCACGATCTCCAACGGCCTCGACACGTTCAGCGGAATCTCCCCCAATCCGATTTCGGAAGGGCAGCGTGCAACAATGCTGATCGGCCTGGTCTTGTCGCTGGTTGTCGGTCCCACTCTCCTGCTGGTTGCCTGGAGACAATGGAAAACGACGATGGTACCCCGGCGCTGGCATCCTCCAGCCCTGTTGCTGGGGGGCGTCCTTGTGGTCTCGACAATGGTCCCTCCAGTGATCCTCGCTGCCAGTCAATGGAACGCTCTTGAATCAATGCGAAGGGTGCAAGATCTCTCGCGTGAACGCGATCTCATGATCCACGCGCTGGGTAAGGTGGGACGCGATGCGCTGCAATTCAGAATTTTGCCGTCATCATTGGGCGGTGGGGACGGAACATTTCGGGGATACAGGGTCTCAGAAGATATGAAACAAAGCGATGCTTTTTCGTGTGAACTAATCATGGCCGCCGACACTATGATCACCCTGCGAGCTGTGTCTGCCTCCGGTTCACGATTGCAGATCACCGGCAATGTATCGAGTGCCGGCGTCATGCGATTTGATTTTCAAGAGTCGGAGGAATGAGTATGGATCAAAAACCTAACGTTCCGATTGACTGGCAGTGGGTCGAGACCGGATTTTGCCTCTTTGTAATATTCCATCTCCTTCCATCCTTTATTGTCACATCCTCGTTTTCCTCCTATGATTTGAACGCGTTCACCGTGGCCCTCTGGACGTTTATCGCTCTCGCTCCCATTGGCTACTTTATAGGATACCGATCGACAGGAGTGACAATTCTCGAGCCCGGGTTGGCTTCTCTCTTCTACACGATTGTCCTCTTGTTTGGCCTTTTGAAGCTTCAGAATACGGCCTTTACGTTCGCAACGCTTACCAATTCCTTGATTTGGATGTTTGCGGCGTTTCTCGTCGCGGTCGTGAGTGCCTGGGTTGGTGAAAAAGTGCAGGCCCGAAATAAGGGCAAAACGGCGGGGTAAGGACTATTCTTCGTCTCTGAGGCGGTCGAGAGCAACAAATGCTTCTTTGCGTGCTCCGTCATCACCCCGATTCTGAGGCCTAAGCATTGGGATGAGCGTCAGGTGGGCACGCGCGCTTTCATATTCGCCCTCGTCAACATAAGCCCTGGCACATGCGAATCGGTAACCAATAATGTCCCACCGGAGAGCAATGGCAAACTCAAAGTGGACGATGGCTTCATCTCTGTCCCCCCATCCCAATCCCAGGGGCCAACGGATAATCCAGGGTTTTTCAATCACCCTCATATGGGTTACCGCCAGCGTGTAATGCGCGAGATGATTCGTTGAATCCAACCGAAGAGCACTTTCAAGATCCTCCCGCACCTGATTCAGCAGACTGACCGATTCCCACAGGCCTTTGTATAAAGTGACCCTTGAACGGGCAATGGCCCGTTGCGTGAGAACTATCGTATTCCCGGGATCGATGGTCACGCCCTTCTCCGCGAACTCCAGGGCTTTCTCAAACATCGCGAGCTGTGCTTCTTGCTCTTCATCGGTCCCTGTGGGCAATTGATCCCCAATATCAACATAGGCCCGGCTGATACGCCACAGGATCTCAGCGTTTGCCCCGGTGAGCGAGAGCGCCTCCGAATAAAGCGCGAGTGCACGCCTGCTGTCGAATTGATTCAGGGCAATTTCGTTCGCCAGGGCAAGGAGAGCGTGAGCGTTGTGAGCCTGAACGGAATCAGGAGGCGGGGAAGGCAGTTGAATCGCGGCTGACCCGGAGGGAAAACTCCCGACAAGCAGGGCCGTCATGAACATCAATCGGTTTCTAGGGGTTTTCACCGTGGGGTGGCCTTAGGAATTACGGGCCTGAAATTTGCTAATCTCATCGCGGAGTCTGGCGGCCTGTTCGTAGTCTTCCTTCGCGATCGCTTCCTTCAATTGATGTTCCAGTTGTTCGATCTTGGTCAACTTGGGTTTCGGCCCGGATTCCGCCGGCGCAGCTTCCGGCTCCGTGACAGATGTTCCCGCCTTTTCCCCTTCGTCCCCCTCGGGTACAAAGGATGCCTCATCCATGACCTTGCCGGAGACAAAAATCGGTACGCCGTAGCGAACAGCAAGGGCAATGGCGTCGCTCGGACGGGAATCGATCTCCTGCGAGTCGACATTCAGCCGGGCGTAAAACGTACCATCACGCAATTCGTTGATGAAGACGTCGCTGAGAGAAACGCCGAGCGAATCAATGATCGTTTTAATCAGATCGTGCGTGAGCGGACGAGGGGGTTTGATCCCTTCGATTTCAAGGGCAATCGACTGAGCCTCGAACGCACCGATGATGATCGGCAGGCGGCGCATTCCGTTTACTTCTTTCAGGATCAGCGCATAAGCCCCTCCGGCAGAAGGACTCGTGGACAGTCCCAGAATATCAACCTGAATTCTCTCCACCCAATTCTCCTCTCTTACTTCCCTAAGAGCTTTCTGGCTTCCTGCGTCAGGGCAGGGAGGATTTCAAACGCATCGCCTACAATTCCATAGTCTGCCACCTGAAAAATGGGGGCGTCCTTGTCCTTGTTGATAGCGACAATATACTTTGAAGATGACATTCCCGCAAGGTGCTGAATAGCTCCGGAAATGCCAACCGCGATATACAACGAGGGGGAAACCGTTTTTCCCGTTTGTCCAACCTGTTCGTCATGGGGTCTCCAGCCGGCATCGACCACGGCGCGGGAAGCACCAACCGCAGCGCCCAGCACTTCGGCGAGTTCTTCGATAAGTTTGAAGTGCTCCGGCCCCTTCAATCCCCGACCGCCGGAAACGATGATCTCCGCTTCCGCGACGTCGATCTTCCCCGAGGATTGTGCGATTTCTTTGACTTGCGTGCTGTACTCCGCATCACCGAGGTCCGCTGTGTGCTCTTCAACCTGCGCAGACGCTTCCCCGACAGCAACCGCTGTAAAGACATTGGGACGCAGAGTGAATACTTTGCACTTGGAGTTCATCTTTACATCGATCAGCGCTTTCCCGGCGTAGACAGGTCTCGTGGCAAGAAGTTCAGAATTCTCCCACCGCAGTGCGGTACAATCCGCGGCAAGCCCTCCATCCAGTTTCACAGCCACCCTGGGTGCAAGGTCCTTTCCCATAGCAGTTGCCGGAAACAGCACAACGTCCGCTCCGATTTTCTTTGCCACATTTGCGACAATTGCCGCGTAAGCGGTCGATGAGTATTGGGAAAGCTTCGGGTCCTCCACGGCAATAACACGCGCCACTCCATAGGTTCCCAACGCGGGTGCAATCGATTTGACCTTGTCTCCCACCACAATGCCCACGACTTCGGCTCCGGAAGACTCTGCGAGTTTTTTCGCAGCCGTCACAATTTCAAACGCTGTTTTTTTGAATGTGTTATCGCGCTGCTCAGCAAAGGCCAGGATCGTCATAGGACTTTCGCCTCCTCGTGCAGAAGCCGCAGAAGCTCCGGTACTGCTGACGCATCTGTTCCGACAATCCTGCCCGGGGTTTTCGCGGCCGGTTTCTGCATGGCGACAATTTCCACCTTGTTTGCCGCCGGTGTCGGCTGCCGCTCTTCAATCGGCTTGTTCTTCGCAGCCATAATGCCTTTGAGCGAGGGGTAGCGGGGATCATTCAGCCCTTTCTGGGCCGTGACCACTGCCGGCAATCGGGTTTCCACATGTTCATGGCCGCCCTCGATCTCACGCTCGGCCAGTACAACGCCATTCTTGATTTCCAGTTTTACGACAACGGTGACCGACGGAATGCCGAGCATTTCAGCGACCATGGGTCCTACCGCGGCGGTATCGCTGTCGATCGACTGCTTTCCGAAAAGGATGATATCGGCCTGAAGCTCTTTGATGTAGTCTGACAGGGCCCGCGCGACGGAAAATGTGTCGCGGGGGGTTTCGTCTTTCAGGAGGACGGCCTTGTCAACACCCATCGCAAGGGTCTTGCGAAGAGTTTCCTTGTGAGTATCACCGCCAAGGGAAACAGAAATTACTTCACCACCCTGCTTTTCTTTCAGCCGGAGAGCTTCTTCCACGGCAATCTCGTCATAGGGATTGATGATGAAATTCACCCCGGTCCGCTCGATCGATTTGCCGTCGGGACTAACCTTAACCTTTGTTTCGGTATCCGGAACGTGATTGACGCACACGACGATTTTCATGAAAGCACTGTCTCCTTCAAATTAACATCTCTTTCAAACTAAAGAACTTTCTCCAAAGCATCAAGCAGACGCTGCGCGGCGGTCCGTGTAGAGATGTCCTGTATTCACCTTCACGCCGAGGACTTTCAAATACATGAAGAGCTCCGCTTTGTGATTCACATGATGTTCCACGGCGAGCATCGCTGCCCGCCACCGGGGAACGCGGCCAAGCTGGGGCGAATCGATCTCGCCGGTGTCAAACTCCTCGTCCGTGAGCCCCGCCAGAAGCTGACGGAATTCGGAATAATTCTCGTTCAGTGCCTGGACAGCTTCTTCGGATGTCTTTGAGGGAGTGCGTCGATTGAAAACAAAGATCTCGCGCATGGATTTAAATCCCCAGTCTCCTGTTGTGATTCCCCGTCCATAAACTCCCAGAGATCCGGCGATATGAGCCATCAGCTGAGCTGCGGTGAAAGCAGATTCCGTGGGTTTCCAATCAAGCTTATCGGCCGGAACCATGAGAAACAATGGCTCCGTTGGTTTTATCATTTCATCGAAATATGAGAGGTAGTTTTGGAGAGTCATAGGATTGCGCCTGCCTGCCGGCAGGCAGGGATTTGAGATTGTGGATTGCAGATTGTAAACAACGGCTGAAATGTGAAATGAGATCAGAAGTCTCGCAAGTCGGATCAAAGAGAAAAAAGAAACAATCAAATGGAAATCAAGCAACAAACAAAAAGAGGAAATTACAACCCTCAAAAGACCATCTTTATTTTCTCTTTTTTTATTTTCATTTCTTTTTGCCCGTTGCTGTTTTCTGTTTCGTTTTGCATAACCTTAGGCTCTCCACCTTCACTACTCATCTACTCAGATACTCCGCCAGCTTCTTCAAACTCACATTTCCGCCACTGATGATGGCACAGACTTTCTTATTCGAAACACCCAAGATATTAAAGAGCACTGCGGCTGGTGCCACAGCACCGGTCGGCTCGGCGACGATTTTCATTCGTTCCAGCAGGAATTTCATCGTCTCAATCACCTGCGCATCCGTCACCGTAATGACATCATCCACATATTTCATGATAATCTCGAAATTCCGGCCACCGACCGACTGTGTACGCATGCCGTCTGCAATGGTGTCCGGGGGGGCGATTTTGACGATCTGCTTTTTCCGAAAGGACTGGTAGCAGTCGTTCGCCTGTTCGGTTTCGACTCCGATGACCTTGATACCCGGAAACAGGTGTTTCGCAGCGATCGCGTTCCCCGCTATCAGTCCTCCTCCGCCCACGGGCACAACGAGGTAGTCCAGGTCAGAGAGTTCCCGTGCAATCTCGACGGTCACCGTCCCCTGTCCGGCAATAATTTTATCATCATCGAACGGGGGGACCGGCACAAAACCTTTTTCCCGTTGAAGGGCCTCTGCCATGCGTTCCCGGTCGTCGGTGGAGTCTTCGCTGAACACAACCTCCGCCCCGTATCCCCGGGTTGCTTCAACTTTGTTCGGGGGCGAGCCTTTCGGCATCACGATCGTCGCCCGGACACCAAGGAGCTTTGAGGCCAGCGCAACACCCTGGGCGTGATTGCCCGACGAGTGAGCCACCACGCCGCGGGCGCGCTCTTCTCTGCTGAGGCTGGCGATTTTGTTATACGCACCGCGTATTTTGAACGCTCCGACCCTCTGAAAATTCTCCGCCTTCAGGTAGACGACGTTTTTGCTGACGTCATCGAGCGTTTGCGACGTCAGGACCGGCGTTTTCAGAACGACCGGGTCCACGACGGCGCATGCCGCTTCGATATCGGAATACCGTACCATGACGGTTCAAAATAGACAAAACGGGAATGGAAGACAAGCCGCCTTTGGGCCGGGGGCAAGATTTTACTTGACCCTGATCCCATAATGCTTTACCTTAGTAAAGCATGAGACGCGCATCGCCCAGGGAAATCGACCGGCTGTACGGGGTCGTTCTTCGCCTTAAAAGCATTGACGAATGCAAGCGGTTCTTCAGGGATCTGCTGACCGAGACCGAGATTCACGAGTTCGCTCAGCGATGGAAGGCCGCCCAGATGCTTGAAGCACGAATTCCCTACAAAACCATCGAACGGGAAACCGGGTTGAGTTCCAGAACGATCGCCCGCGTTCACCGCTGGATGAAACACGGAAGGGGCGGGTACAACCTCATGCTCCGGCGCCTGCGATCGGCGCTTTGACAGAACGCGGATGGGCAAAATGTCCCTCCGGTTTTTTTTCACGGAATACTTTATCTGAGTAAAGTGCATGCTTGCAGCCAACGGACGTCTGAAAATCGCCATTCAACGGGGCGGAAGACTGACCGAGGAATCGGTCGGCCTTCTTCGGTCGTGCGGCCTCGCATTTGAATTCCAGCCGCAGGGCCTCTATTTCCCCTGTAGAAATTTCGATCTGGATATTCTCTCCCTCCGGGACGACGATATTCCGGAATATGTACAAGACGGGGTCGCCGACCTTGGCATCGTGGGACAAAATATCGTCACGGAAAAACAGGCCCGCGTGCGAACGTTGAAGAACCTCGGGTTCGGACTTTGCCGGCTGATGATCAGCGTGCCGCAACGGTCCGCCATCCGATCGGTCCGGCAGCTCAACGGCAAACGGATTGCCACCACATACCCCACAACGCTTCGGAAGTTCCTTCGATCCGCTTCGCTGCGCTCCTCGCTGGTGGAGCTCAGCGGCGCTGTCGAAATCGCCCCCTCCCTCGACGTCGCCGATGCCATTTGCGACATTGTGTCCACCGGGACAACGGCGCGTATGAACGGATTACGCCCCTTGTCCACGGTTCTCGAATCCCAGGCAATTCTGATCGCGAACGCGGGTTCGCTGAAGAACAGGGCAAGCAAGAAACTTGTCGAGCGTCTTCTTATCCGGCTCTCCGGCAGTCTCGAGGCGCGAGGGAAACGGTACATCATGTTGAACGCGCCCGCCTCTTCCATTCCGAAACTGATGACCATCATCCCTGCGCTGAAAAGCCCCACCGTTGTTCCGCTGGCCAAAAAGGGCATGGTTGCCCTCCACTCTGTGATAGCAGAACATGTCTTCTGGGATGTCATGGAACAGCTTAAACAAGCCGGCGCCAGCGATATCATCGTTGTGCCCATCGAGACGATCATCTCATGAAAACGTTCCGGTCATCCCGCCTTTCCGCCGCACACAGGCGAAGACTGACAGTCCGCAATCCGGTCAACGATCAGGCCGCGGAACGGACGGCGCGCAGGATTTGCCTCGACGTCAAACAGCGCGGCAACGCAGCGGTGAGCGATTTCAGCACGCGATTCGACGGAGTATCGCCGCAAATCAGGCGCATCCCCGATTCTGCCCTGAACAAAGCTTCGCGCCGAATGAAACCTGAATTTATGCAAGCATTGCGAAACGCCGCTGCAACCATCACCCGGTTTCATGAGCAGCAGAATTCTTCTCAGCGGCCAGTCCGCACGATGCCTGGTGTCACATGCTGGCGTACGATCACAGCCATCCCCCGCGTCGGACTCTATGTCCCCGCGGGATCCGCCCCATTACCGTCAACGGTTTTGATGCTCGGTATCCCTGCTCTCCTTGCAGGTTGTAACTCCATTGCGCTCTTCACTCCGCCGTCGTCGAACGGGCTGGCAAATCCCTTCGTCCTTGCTGCCGCGGCCGTTGCAGGAATCAGGGAAATTTACCCGGTCGGAGGCGCCCAGGCCATCGCGGCCATGGCGTACGGGACAGAGTCTGTTCCAAGGGTGGACAAAATCTTCGGGCCCGGGAACAGGTTTGTCAATCTTGCCAAGCAAATCGTCGCCGCCGATCCCGAAGGCTGTGCAATCGATATGCCCGCCGGGCCGTCAGAACTCCTTGTCATCGCTGACGCCGACGCCAATCCCGCGTATGTTGCCGCCGATCTGCTTTCACAAGCAGAGCACGATCCTGATGCCCGCGTTGCCCTTGTAACAACAAGCGAACTTCTCGCACGGCGCGCACTCGCCGAGATTGCCTCTCAGCTCAAAGACCTCCCGCGAAAGACGATCGTGAGGCGCTCATTGGCGGCAGGTTTCGTTCTGATCGTTCGCTCCCTTTCAGAAGCCATGCGCTTCTCAAATGAGTACGCTCCCGAGCACCTTTCGATTCAAACAGCCCGCCCGGAAGCACTTGCCCGTCATGTTCGCAATGCCGGCTCCGTGTTTCTTGGCGCTTCTGCCCCCGTGGCAGCCGGTGATTATGCTTCGGGTACCAATCATACTCTGCCGACGGGCGGCAGGGCCAGGGCCTATAGCGGTCTCACGGTCGGGAGTTTTCAGAAATCCGTTTCATTTCAGTCTCTTACGCGGGCCGGCCTCGGCAGGCTCGCAGGAACAATCAAAAGCCTTGCAGCCGCTGAAGGGCTTGAAGCCCACCGCCGCTCCATCACGGTGAGAGAACACTGATGAGAACATCGATCGAAAATCTTGTCCGTGCCAACATTCGGAACCTTACGCCCTATCGCAGTGCGCGGCAGGATTACGGAACTGGCATTCTGCTTGACGCAAATGAGAATTCATTCGGCAGTGTCCTGAGTTTCGACGGCATTGCATTGAACCGCTACCCGGACCCGTCGCAGATTCTGTTACGGGAAGCCCTGGCAAACCTGAACATGATGCCCTCGGACCGGATCTTCGCAGGGGTGGGATCGGATGAAATTATTGATCTTCTGATCAGGATTTTCTGTCATCCTGAAAAAGATTCCGTTCTCATCATCGAGCCGACCTATGGGATGTACAGAGTTTCGGCCTCTGTCAACGGTGTACACGTTCTCAGCAGCCTGCTTAATTCGGAATTTCAGATCGACAGGGAGGATGTGCTCTTAAAGGCGCCGGGGGCCAAACTCATTTTCTGTTGCTCTCCAAACAATCCGACGGGCAATTTACTCCACGCTGCAGACATTCTCGCCCTCTGTGCGCAAACGGACGCGCTGGTGATCGTCGACGAAGCTTACATCGATTTCGCCCAAGCCTCGTCGCTGGCGGCGTCCACGCACAAATTTTCCAATCTGATTGTCTTGCGAACTCTCTCGAAAGCCTGGGGCCTTGCAGCCATCCGCCTTGGATATTGCATCGCCGATCCTGTTGTCATCGGTTATTTGATGAAGATCAAACCGCCCTATAACATCAACGCTCTCACAAATCAACTTGCCCTTCAGGCTCTGGAGCAACACCGCCTAATGACGGAGACCGTTCAGGCTCTTCTCCTTGAACGGGGACGGCTGGTTCAGGGCCTGGAAGCCATTCCCTTTGTCCGGCAAGTGTTCCCCTCGGATTCAAACTTTGTGCTCATCCGATGCACCGACGCACAGGTCGTCCGGGAACATCTGGCAAGCAAGGGTATCATTGTCCGCGATCGCAGCTCCGAGCCGCGGTTGGAGAACTGCCTCAGGATAACGGTCGGTACAGCTGTTCAAAACGAAGCGTTGTTGCGCGCACTTGCGGAGGTTGCATTATGAATGTCGTCTTTCTGGATCGCGACGGTACCATTCTTGTGGAACCTCCCGACCTGCAGGTGGATTCACTCGAAAAGCTGGAATTCCTTCCGGGAGCCTTCCAGGGACTCAGGCTCCTTGTGCAGAGGGGATACCGCCTTGTTCTCGTAACCAACCAGGACGGCCTGGGATCCCCTTCGTATCCTGCTTCTGCATGGGACAAGGTCCAGAAAAAAATGTTTCGTCTGCTTGAAGGCGAGGGGATACACTTCGCCGAGGTTTTTGTGTGCCCCCATGGCGAATCCGATCAATGCGGGTGCAGGAAACCCCGAACCGGGATGGTTGACGAATTTCTCCGACGGAATCCGGTCAATCGAATGAAGTCTTACGTCGTTGGCGACAGGGAAACCGACGTTCAACTGGGAAAAGCGATCGGCTGCAAAACGGTCCGGCTGACCTCTCACGCATCCAGCTCAGCCGACATTTTGGTACCGGGAATTCTTGAGGCTTGTCTCGCAATCGTGCGGCGCGACCGAACTGCCTCCGTAAGGCGCACAACACGGGAAACTGACATTACCGCGGATCTTCTGCTCGACGGAACCGGTGAGTCCACCGTTGCCACCGGTATCGGGTTTTTCGATCACATGCTGGCTCAACTCGCGAGGCATTCGGGGATCGATCTGACGATTAACGCCAAAGGCGATCTGCACATCGATGAGCATCATACGGTTGAAGATGTCGGATTGGCAATCGGGGAGGCAATCCGCCTGGCTCTGGGCGATAAGCGGGGAATCGGCCGTTTCGGCTTTGCGGCGCCGTTGGACGAATCCCTCGCGCAGGTTGTCATTGACTTGAGCGGCCGGCCCTCTTGTTCGTTTCGGGCGAAGTTCGAACGCGAACGCGTCGGGGAATTACCGACGGAACTCGTGGAGGATTTTTTTCGCGCCTTTGCCGACGGCCTCAGATCAACGATGCACGTTTCCGTCGACGGCCGGAACGATCATCACAAAATCGAGGCTGTGTTTAAAGCAACTGCTCGTGCTCTCAAAGAGGCAATTACACTTGATCCGGACCGGGCCGCTGTTCTTCCAACGACAAAAGGCATGCTATGATCGGCATCATCGACTACGGGGCGGGGAATGTACGGTCGGTCAGCAATGCCCTGACCACTCTCGGAGTGCAACACTTCATTTCCGGCGATGTCAAAGAGCTCCGACGGGCATCAAAGATTATCTTTCCCGGCGTCGGCGAGGCACGCAGCGCAATGGCCTCGCTTGAAAGAACCGGCGTCACGGAATGGATTCGGTCGGCCCGCGTGCCGTTCCTCGGAATTTGCCTCGGGATGCAGCTTTTGTTTGAACACACATCGGAACGCGAAACCACATGTCTCGGCATCATGGAGGGAGCTGTCAAACGTTTCCCGGTCGGTGTGAGAGTGCCCCATATGGGGTGGAATACGCTCACCCTTGTCACCGAAGATCCGTTGTTTCAAGGAGTGCAGAGCGGCGAATTCTTCTATTTTATCCATTCGTACTTCGCTCCCCTCACAGCGAAGACCATCGGCACCACGGATTACAGCGGCGATTTTTCGTCGGCAATCCGGATTCGCAACTTCCGCGGAGTTCAGTTTCATCCGGAAAAATCCGGTGAAGCCGGGCTGAGACTTCTGTCTAATTTTGTGATCCTATGTTAATCCTGCCGGCCATTGACCTCCTCGGCGGAAATTGTGTCCGGTTGCAACAGGGCGATTTCAACTCTGCCAAGGTGTATTCGAATTCGCCCGTGGAAACAGCCCGGTCATTCGTGAAACAGGGATTCACGTATCTCCACGTCGTGGATCTCGACGGCGCCCGGGATGGAACAGTTCGCAATGCCGCGGCGATACGGTCTCTGCTCGGCGTCGAAGGACTGCGGATTCAGGCCGGCGGCGGAATCAGGAACAGGGAAGATGTCGAGCGACTTTTATCCGTTGGAGTACACAGAGTCGTGACGGGAAGTGTTGCAGTGAAGGATCCCGCAACGGTCCTCCGGTGGATCGATGAATTCGGCCCTGAGCACTTTACGATTGCGCTCGACCTTCGCGGAGGCTCGATTGCAACAGAAGCGTGGACAACGCATGACCGGCGTTCCCTTCGCGATCTTATCGGTTGGTATCGGGAGGCCCGCGTGATATCGATTCTTTGCACCGATATCGAGCGGGACGGCATGATGACGGGGCCAAATATCGACCTCTATCGTAATTTGCTTACAGCCTTTCCCGGCATCGAACTGATCGCGTCAGGGGGAATCTCTTCCTTTGACGACGTGGATGCTTTACAGAAGGCCGGTATTCCCGCAGCAGTGATCGGCAAAGCGCTTTACGAAGGGCGGATAAGGCCGGCGGATCTCAAACCGTTGATGGACTAATCGTGCTTACAAAGCGCATCATACCGTGTCTTGATGTCAAGGACGGGCGGACCGTCAAAGGAACGCGATTTCTCGATCTGCGCGACGCAGGGGATCCCGTGGAACTCGCTGAACGATACTCCGCCGAAGGGGCCGATGAGCTCGTGTTCCTCGACATCACCGCCACGCAGGAAAACCGTTCCACCTTGCTCAACCTCGTTGAGCGGGTCGGCGCGTCCATTCAGATTCCTTTTACCGTCGGCGGAGGGATCGCCTCCCTGCGGGACATCGAAAACGTCTTGCTAGCCGGCGCCGACAAAATATCCCTGAACTCAGCGATCGTTCGCCTGCCTTCTTTGCTCGACGAAGCCGCCCGGCATGTGGGGTCACAATCCGTTGTGGCCGCGATCGATGCAAAACGCGAGGATGGAACCTGGAAAGTCTGGACAAGCGGCGGCACGAAGAGGACGAACCTCGATGCACGGGAATGGGCACGCGAAGCAGTAGAACGCGGCGCCGGGGAACTCCTCGTAACCTCGATGGATCGGGACGGCGGCAAGGCAGGGTACGATATTGAATTGCTCCGGGATATTTCCAGTCTTGTCCAAGTGCCTGTTATTGCCTCGGGAGGCGCGGGAACCAGGGACCATTTTCTTGAGGTGCTTCAGGACGGAACTGCGGATGCAGCTCTGGCCGCGAGCCTTTTCCACTACAGAGAAACATCCATCAAAGAGATCAAAACATTTCTGCAAACCAGGGGAATACCGGTGCGCCCATGAATATTGACAACCTTGACTTCAACAAACTTGAGGGACTTATCCCGGTTGTCGTGCAAGACCAGGAAACAGGAATGATCCTGATGGTCGGATTTATGAACCGTGAAGCGCTTGAAACAACCCTCAGGAATCGAACCGTCACATTTTGGAGCAGAACGAAACAGCGGCTTTGGAAAAAGGGGGAGACTTCGGGCAGTGTTCTCGACGTAATCTCTGTCACTCCGGATTGCGACGGCGATTCATTGCTGATTAAGGCGATCCCTGCAGGTCCGGTGTGTCATACCGGGACAACATCGTGCTTCGGCGAATCGGGGCAACAAGGCAATCCGGATGTTCTCAGAACTCTGCGAAGGGTCATACGCGAACGGCGTGAGACCATGCCGGGCGATTCTTATACAGCAGAACTGTTCCGCAGCGGAACGGCGCAGATTGCAAAAAAGGTCGGCGAAGAAGCTGTCGAGGTTGCCTTAAGCGCTTTGGAAGGAGATCGGACAAACCTGCGAAAAGAAACCGCCGATTTGCTCTACCACCTCATGGTGTTGCTGGAGCAGAAGGATGTCAGTCTTGAGGAAATTGCGGGGGAATTAAAGCGGAGGGCCGTCCGGGGAACATAGGAATCTATTTCGGGACACCTACTTCTTTGTGTTCGAATGAATGACCGGCGTGTTGCAGGGCTTTGATGGCATCGACAATCTTCTCTTCCCTCAAAAACACATAAACGGTGTTAAACGTGGTAAAAACGAACGGTGCAAGCCCGGCCTGCGTAAGCGGACTAATCAGAGAAGGAATAATGGTGCCATCCTTCAGCGCCGACTCCCCTTCCACGCGCAACGCCCGCCATCCGACCTCTTGTTGAACATTGTTCGGTGCCATGAATTCCGGGGTGATAATTACGAATTCCTCATCGGTGCGGGCCGAGAAGCACATCTCTCCTTTTGAGACGATCATCGGCAACTCCGCAAACTGTGCGAGTTTACTGACCGTGAACTTGTCATCCAGGAGATGAAGTGTGAGTTTTTTATCAGAGCCCGACATGCCCATAACAGAACCTTCAAGGAGCGAACGTGGTCGTCTAATGTAAGGCTTCTCGCCGATTGGCGCAAGACCGAACGAGCAAATTGTCGGGAGAAATTCATGTTTTTTGGCGTCTCGTCCCGAGACGGCTCGATCCACCTTCTGCTTTGCTTTTCGTAAACGTATTTCCTAGATTCGCGCTGAATGATTCATCAATCATGAGAGGTTCCATGAAACGGATTCTTAAGGCACTTGGCATCGTTGCGGCTCTTGCGGCAGTCACATCCTTCTTCCTTCGGGACACAAAAGAAACGCAGCCCGGGGCTAACCCCCCGCCGGCCGGAAAGGAAAAAAAGACCCGGAAACAAGGGCAACGGAAACAGAAGAAGCCGGGGAACAAAACCATACGACGGAGGCGCCATGGATAAACCTCCGTTTGTCCTCGTACTCGTTTTTGTTCTTACGGCCGGAACACTTCATACTCAGGAACGTCTGCTCCAATCCGGACCAATGGTCGGGTACGGACAGATGACCGAGGTCATGGTCTGGGTTCAAACCAAGAAACCCGCTGCCGTGCAGTTCCGGTATTGGAACCTTCAGGATCCAACAAAGTCCTCCATGAGCAGGCCTGTCAATACCTCGGCTTCCGACGCTCATGTTGCGCACGTTCTGATCGACGGATTGCACCCGGGCAATTCCTATGGATATGAATTGCGGATCAATGGGAAGGCGGTCAAGCGGCCTTATCCGCTGCGGTTCCAGACCCAGCCACTGTGGCACTGGCGCACCGATCCCCCGAACTTCACGGTTGCTTTCGGTTCCTGTCTCTATATCAACGAAACGGAATGGGACAGGCCGGGTACGCCGTATGGATCGGATTACGGAATCCTTGGTGTGATTGCATCAAAACAACCGGATGTCATGTTATGGCTCGGGGACAACACGTACTACCGTGAAGTGGACTGGCACACAGTGGGTGGTTTGAAACACCGATGGACCCACACGCGTTCTGTTCCGGAAATGCAGCCGCTTCTCGGGGCGGCGCACAACTATGCCATTTGGGACGACCACGATTACGGTCCGAATGATGCCGACCGTACTTATCGCCTGCGTTCGGAAGCACTCGAGATCCACAAGTTGTTCTGGGCAAATCAAACGTACGGTACAGCAGAAACGAAAGGCGTGTTCGGAAGGTTTGAATGGGGAGATGTGGAATTCTTTTTGCTCGACGACCGGTATCACCGATCGCCCAACCGTTCGCCGAATGACGAAAGCAAGACGATGTTCGGCAAGGAACAACTTCAATGGCTCATGGACGGACTGGTTTCTAGCAGCGCCCCGTTCAAGATCGTCGCTGGCGGCAACCAGATTCTCAATCCGTCGACCGAAGGAGAGACCTTCTATCGATACCAATATGAGTATGAGGCGCTTCTGAGGTTCGTGAAAGACCAGAGGGTGCCCGGCGTGATCTTCCTTTCCGGCGATCGGCATCTGACCGAGCTGATTACTCTCAAAGATACGACCTTCTATCCCCTGTACGACTACACATCTTCTTCGCTGACGGCGGGACTTTCGAGCTGGAAAGACGAGGACAATAAGAATGTCGTACCCGGTACGCTCGTCAACGACGCCCATAACTTCGGCATTTTGAAGTTCAGCGGGCCGCGGAGAGACCGCACCCTCGTCATGGAATGCTGGGATTACACCGGCAAGCTGCGATGGACCCATGGGGTGAAGGCGAGTCAGCTCATTCCGCCGAAAAAGGACTAAGATCCTGCAAACGACAAAAGGCGCCCGAGGGCGCCTTCTTTTTTTTGGAATGTTTCTGATTAGCCTTTGGTTGATGCCGCGATCGTCTCGAATTCCCCTCGGATCTGGTCGATTTCCTTGTCTTCGCTGTGGCGAGCATACATCACTTTGTACAAAGAGAGAAGGCCCTTCACACCACCCTCAATCGAACTGATGTGCCGTTGAAGTTCCCGGATCATTGCCTCCAAATGGATCCTGCCTTCCTCGCTAAGGGACTCCGTGATCAATTTACTGCGGAGTTCCAGCTCCACTCCGACGGCGGCAAAATCTTCGTTAAGCCGGGGCGCGATCGTATTCAAGAGTCTGCGAACTTTTTCCGTCGCCTCAAGATTCAACCGGATCTCCCGCTCTTTTTCCAGTTCGAATTGACGGGCAATGCGAAACTGATGACGCTCGTTTGTTGCCTGGACGACAATCGCGAGACGTTGAATATCGAGGTGTTCTTTGCGCAGATAATCGTACGCACCGAGTTTCATCGCCTCCACGGCAACATTCTCGGAACCGGCAGCGGTGAGCATCACCACCGGTGTTTCATTTTTTTGCTCCAGCATCCATTGAAGAACATTCAACCCGCTGACCTCCGGCATCATATAATCCATAAGGACAACATCGTATCCTTGTTTTGCGGTTGAGATCTTTTCGATGGCTTCTTTTCCGGAGAACGCGGTGTCAACTTTATACCCGTAGTCGTTTTGAAGCTGGGAAGCGATCAGACTGATAAAAAAACCCTCGTCGTCCACTAAAAGGACTTTGAGTACCTCACGATCCATGAAACCTCCTTCGTTGAACGACAGCTGCGGAACGAATAGCGGGGGTGAAAAATGTGGTCGCTTAATGTAGAAAATGCCGCGGGTAAACGCAAGGCGGAGCGGAGTAGTCGCAAAAAATCGCCGGATGCTTATTCAGAAGCCGAAGTCTTGTCGATTCGAAGTTGCTTCTTTGCACTTTCGCTCATGAGCCCAGGATGCCATGCAGGCTGCCAGACAAGACGTACGTCCCCGTCTGAAACACCGGGAATTTGTTTGATCCGCTCGCGCACTTTATTGGTGATCGTATCAGCCATTCCGCATCCCGGTGTCGTAAGGGTCATCTTCACTCCCACCCAGTCGTCAATGATCGTAACGCCGTAAACCAGTCCCAGATCAACAATATTGACTGGAACTTCCGGATCGTAACATTCCCGCAGGACATCAAAGACCTGTTCTTGCGTAATCGGATTCAAATTCTCTGCCATCATCGTCGCTCCTGTTCCTGGACACTCAAATTCCCGTTCTCCCCCAACTCAAGAGAGAAATACGATACTTCCCGCACATTTGCAAGAATTTCCGGCCTGCAAAAAGCAGCCGTCGAGAGTGCATCGGCCTGGATTGCCGAAGGCGCCATGACAGTCAAACTCGCAACGAGCGCGCCGGGCCGGCCGGATTGCACATCCATCAAATGCCCAAATCGCCTATCATCGAGTGTTACAAATCTTTCATTGTTCGCCGACGTTGAGATCGCTTGATCCGCCAGGATTACTTCATGGACCATTCTTTCCGGTTCCTCGGGATGAGGAATCCCTGCGATCCAGCCGGGTTGTTCGTCGGGTGCGCCCAGTGCGTACGCATCGCCGGCATGATTGATGAACGCTGACTCGATCCCTGACGCGCACAGAATTTTCACAGCCCGGTCCACCGCGTAGCCGACGGCAACGCCGCCCAGGTCAACACTTGATCCGTGATGGTCGAGCAAAACTTCGCGTTCCTTGGGATGAACGAAAAGGTGGTGTATCCCGACAGCCTCAAGCGCGCTGCTGATTTCACGGTCGGTCGGAATGCTCTGACGCTCTCTCCCGCGGAATCCCCACAAACTCATCAACGGTTCAACGGTAACATCAAACACGCCAGCCGTTTTACCATTGAACTCTTTTGATAACTCCAAAATATCGCAGACTTCCCTGGATACCCTCATGGGGCCACTGCCCGCTGCACTGTTTAATTTCGAAATTTGACTCGAGGAGTTGAAAACACTCAATAGGGCATCCAGCCGGCCGAACTCCACGATTACTTTGTTGATCGCGTCGTCGATGTGGGCTGTGGATTCACCGTACGCGCACACCGTTGCTACGGATCCCATGGTGTAAAACGAACGCTCCCGATACGCCTTTCGGTGCCTCAGTCCACTGAAGGCCCACGCGGGAAGAGCCTGCACAAGCATCAGTCCAAGGCCGGCTTGGGCCGATCGGTTGAGGAACATTCTTCGCGTCCGGCCTCCGGTTCTCATGGCAATTGGGCTTCTTCTTCTGCCATTTCTTCTTCCATTTCTCCTGCAAGAATAGCCGACTCCATTTCCTTTTGCCGCCGGTACCCCATCCACAGGAAAACGGCAAGAGAGCCAAGTAAAAACAAAAGACTGGCCTGCAGCGTGAGAAACCCCGTGACCTTGAGCCACGCCAATCCCGGATCGACAAAGCGGACGAGCCAACCCGAGGCCTCACTGAGGAGAGCGGAGGCAAACGCTGTGACAATCAGAGCGATCTTCTGGTAACGACGAAACGGAGCAAACACAACGAGGTGAGTCAGCAAAAGCATGACCAACGCCATCATGGCGAGGTGACCATGCGTGACTTCGAGCATTGATTGATAGGTTCGAGCCGGGTGGAACTCCTCTTCGTTTCCATTGTAGTACGAAACGACAGAGGCAGGCGAGAGGTCCATTTTGGCAAAATACAGCATGAAGTTCGTGGCGGTGAAACCGAGAAGCAGAACAAGCGTCAGACCAAGGGTCAGACGCATGTAGGGGTTATTCTGAAATCCGCCTGTTTGCATATAGCGCATGGTTACTGTTCCTTCGGCACGGCGTGCTCGAATACCGCTAACATCACACGCACGGCATCGGTGATCGCACGGGCAGAGAGCGTGGCTCCGACAATGTTTTGAACCCCGCGCTTAAGCCAGAGGTCGCTCTGAATCGTTTTCTCTTCCAGCGTGGCCAGCCAGCGTTTTGGGGGCAGATAATCCTCCGGCTCGTAGAACGCGAGGATCTCCACCGCGCGGATCGATCCGTCCGGTTGAAGGACGGTCATGAATGTCTCGGGCATGGTGCGAACAACATGCGTATCAAAGAAAGCGTATCCGACGACTCCCTCGTTTGTTCTTCCGACGTAATAGGTGACGAGACGGGAGGACACTTTTGCCCTGGCGGTATTTTGAATTGTTCCAACCTGCTCGTCCGTCAGGAACATGGTCCGGCGTTCGACGTTTGCCTGCGGAAAGTACAAATCCAACGCTGATTCTTTCGTCAGATACACCTGAGAGCGCGCATCAGAAAAAACAATGAACCACAAAGCCATAAAGGACACGCAGAATCTCATACGAAATCCTGCGTGTTTTTTCTTTTCATTCACATATCACCTATCACCACCCGTCGCGTTTGATTAGTAAAGATAATTCACAGCCGCGTTCAATTGGTTGATGCCTGTACCCGCGGCATTCTTGATATCCTGGTAGTCTACTTTGAACGCCACATTCGGATGGGGTTTGTAGGAAACACCGACAGACAGGATCGTCCGATCGAAGGCCTTGTTGGCCGTGAATCCCGGGGCAACGCTGGCATGGGTGTTGAATGATTCGTACTGAATGTACGGGGCGAGAGCATGCGTTGAACCGGGAGCAAAGAGCGGCATCAGATCGTATCCAGCCACAACATACCATCCGTTCATTTCGGAACCGATCGTTTTTCCTGAGAGGACACTTACCCGACCGGCATCATCGACGGTAATCCCTGCCATCAATGCGCGCAATTCCAATGCGTTCCAGGTATATTCCGCATGCACACTCCAAAGCATTGTCGCAGCGTCAATGGTACCCAACGAATCCGTCTGGGCCTGACCGGAGTTCCCTCTGTAAAAACTTCCCGCAATCACACCACCCGGGATGCCGGTAAACTCAAGTCGGCCGGTCAGACCGAAGTTCTCCGCGCGGGCATTTGCACCGCTTTGCCTTCCCCCGCGCAAGCCATCAGCATCAGAAAAATTCTTTGCATTGAATCCTTCAACGAGATACGCACGATAATTTAACGAGGAACCAACGTCGCCGTACACCCCAATACCGTTCGTACGCCAGGTGCTTGGGATAATTAAACGCTCCACCTGAGGTCGGAGAGAACCGAAGAAGGTCGAGGGTTCATGCTTTTCGTTGATGATCCCGACGGGCGGAAGCACCATTCCCGCCCTGACGTTGAATCCCCTGGCAAGCATGAGCTCTAGGTATCCGAACTCAACGGAAACTTCCCCCCCCTTGCCCGTGCTTCCATGCTCGAACTCCACCTCTGAATTGAACAAGATCCAGTCATTGAACCGGTAACCGACATAGATGACGTTACGCAGGTAGTCGATCTTGTCCGGCTTATTCGCCGGTACGCCATCATCCCGCTGCTCTTTGTAATTCTCGTACACGACTTCGCCGTATCCGGCGATCGACACGCCCGATTTTTTCAGCTGGTACACCTTTGCCGCCGCCGGGCCCAATCCGCGTTGGGGTTCATACAGGGTTTCGGTCGCTTCGCCGAGTTTCAGTCGCTCCAGCTCATCGACCAGGATGTCAATCTGCCTGCGGATCTCCCTGAGCGAATCTGCTTCCTGAGCCTGGAGTCCGGCAGGAACTCCGGCAAGAATGATGGTGAGAATGAGCCGTACTGAGTTCTTCATGAATCCTCCTTGATTGTGGACGCCCGGGCGTCCGCTTGACAACTCCCTCGATTCAGGGTATATTGCCAAGGCAAACGGACGTCTTCGGGCGTTCCGTTGTTAGATAGAGTGCATTGTCAACCTGCCAGGGTGGTGATGCACTCTTTGTTTTTTTAATTCGACATTGGATATTGGATGTTCGGCGTTGGACATTCTTTCTGAAAGAAACATCCAATATCGAACGCCCAAGGCCCAACATTCAACTCACTTTGCGCCCCTTTTCTCAACATTTCAAGAATGACTTCTCTTCTTCCTTATTCTTCACCGCTTCACATTCGACACCGGGCACGAGCTGTTATGCACACACTTTGAGCAACCGGGGTCGTTCACGGGTACTGACGTGAGACAACGCGGACAGCGTTCGATGAACGGATTGGTGAGTTCGAATTTGCAGCGGGGGCAGGCACGGGTTTCGGTGCGGAGTTGTGCCTCAAGCGTCAGCCCGGTGTAGTCCGGGGAATTCATAGAAGAATCTGCGACAGCGTCCCGCCAACCAGGAACGCACCAATCCAGGTGCCAAACCACACAATCATAGCTTCCTTGGTCCCGCGCTCCTTCAGCATCACCATCAGGGAGGCGATGCAGGGCACAAATAGCGTGATCGTGACAAGTGCGACAACGATTTGATCGGGCGAGAGGGACAGATCATAGAGTCCCGCCGCGCCAAAATCCCTCCTCACCATTCCCATGACAAACGCCGTGGCGGCTTCTTTCGGAAGCTGCAGCCAGGACACCGTGAAGGGGGAGAGAATGGATTGCCAGACGTTCAAAAGCCCTGTGACCTGCATGATTCCGACCGCCAGTGCCCCTGCAAAAAACCAGGGAGTGGCCTCTTTCATGAAGAAATACGCCCGAAAAGCCGTCTTCCGGACAACGTTATCAAGGCGTGGAAGACGCATGGGGGGCAGGTCGATCAGCAGCGGGCTTGTTTTCCCGGGCAACGTTCTGTGAAGGATGGTGCCGATGGCAACAAAGACCGTGAGAATGGTGGCCGTAAAGATGAGCATCGCCTTGAATCCTGCACCGGCAAGCATCGCTGCAATCACCGCGAGCTGTGCGGAACAAGGAATGGCAAACTGCAGAATGGCGGTGGTGATTTTCTTTTCGCGGTCACTACCGAGCAGTCGCGTCGTGATGGTTGCCATGGTTACGCAACCGAATCCAAGAATGAGCGGAATCACTGCGCTGCCGTTAAGGCCGATACTGTTCAGGCTTCGGTCCACCAATGTGGCAAGCCGGGGAAGGTACCCGCTGTCTTCCATGATCGCGAGCGAAAGGTAGAAGGCCATAACAAGCGGAAGCAGCAGGAACAGCAGGTACGTCACGGTCATGGTGAGAACACCGAATTCACCGATCAAGATGATCCCGAGCCAGGAATTCGGATCGACGGATTGGGCAACCAGGCCGCGGACCCAGGGCTCCCACAGGCCGTTGCCCAGATTGGTTTCAAGATACTCTACGAGGTCCTGGGCAATCAGCGTGCCGACGAACAGGTAAATGAGATACAACGCGCCGAAGAGCATGGGGACACCCGTCCACGGATTGACGGCCCACCGGCCCAGAAGCGTCGAGACCCGCTTGCGAATTTGCCGCTCCGAGACTGCCGCGTTGATGATCAGGTTCACACGGTTCCGTCTTTCGACGTACATGGACTCGCGTTCCGACCCCGGGGCCACACCGTGTCGTTGAGCGATGTCCTCATCGCCTTCGAGAATCAGAAGAGCCTCGGCTTCAGAGCCGGCGACGGCCAGCATGGTATGCAGTCGGGCGTGCTGATCGCGGTCCTGCTGACCCCGGCGCGCCTCCCGAATCGCCTCCGGAATTCTATCAAACCCCTCGCGTTTGATGGCGGTGGTGGTGAAAACGGGAACGCCCAGGTACCTTGAAAGAAGCTTGATGTCCAGATCCAACCCGTGCTTCTCCACTTCGTCCATGAAATTCAGAATGACCGACACCTTTTTTCCCATATCGATCAATTGCTGCGTTAGGAACAGATCCCGCTCAAGATGCACCGCGTCCACGACGTTGAGAATCACATCGGCTTTCAGGACCATGTCCCGTGTGACATTCTCCTCTGCGGTAAACGAGGAAATGCCATAAACACCGGGCGTATCGTACACATCGATATCCTGAAATTTGCCTTTCGCGATTTCGACCGTCGTTCCGGGGTAGTTCGAAACATCGACATAGAGGCCGGAGAGATAGTTAAAGAAGAGGGATTTTCCGACATTGGGGTTTCCGACCAACGCCACTTGGGTACGGATAAGCTCATCGACCGTAATGGGCATTCCCGGATGGTTATGTTTTTCAACGTGTTGATGCGGGCCCGGATCTGTCGGAACCATACTCATTCTTTCTCTTCGGATGTTTGCACGACCGCAACGACAATGGTGCTTGCGAGGGAGAAACCAATCGCAATCTCCTGCCTGTTCTTCTCCAGAACGATAGTCCCCCCGGGGAGCTTTTCAAGGCATCGGACCATTTCTCCTTCGAGAAGACCCAGTCTCAAAAGCTGTGCCCTGCTTTTTCCCTCGGGAATCCCTTCTATTCTTAGAAAAGTACCCTTCTTTGCCTGGTGCAGCGTTATTGTCGACCTAATACTCATTATTATTAATGGTAATCCGACCCAATCAGTCCATGTTAATGTCCGACCAATTTAGTCCTATAATGGTGGGCAGTCAAGTCAAAACTGGACAAAATGCCTAAAAAATGCATATTTTAGGAACGAATACTAATTCTAGGAATCCTTTCTCTTAAAATTTCCGAAATTCCAACAAAAGGCCTAAGGTGAACATTGATAAGTCTTGACGGAAAAGTCGCTTTGGTGACCGGCGGGTCGAGAGGAATTGGCGCCGCTGTTGCCCTCCTCTTCGCCAAAGCGGGAGCCGATGTTGCTATTACATTTGTTTCGGATCGGAAAAGCGCTGACCGCGTTAAAAAACAAATCGAACGATTCGGGAGGATGTGTTTCACGATCCGAGCCCAGGCTTCTTCATCATCGAGTGTGCGCCGTGCCGTTGCAGAAGCAGGCCAAAAGTTTGGGAGGATTGACATTCTCGTCAACAATGCGGGGATCTGGAAACGCGCCCCCATCCGTTCGATGTCGGAAAAACAATGGGATGAGACGATGGAGGTCAACCTCAAGGGTGTGTATCTCTTTTGCAAGGCTATTCTTCCGCTGATGAAAAAGAAGGGCGGAAAAATCATCAACATCGCGAGCACAGCGGGCCAACGGGGAGAGGCAGAGTACTCTCATTACGCAGCTTCGAAGGGGGGCGTGATCGCGTTTACAAAATCCATTGCCGTCGAACTTGCTCCGAGAGGAGTTTATGTTAACTGCGTTGCGCCGGGTTGGGTCTCCACAGACATGACGTTCCCGGCGTTACGGAACCGTTCGGCCCTTCGCGCGATCGAGCGCTCGATTCCGCGGGGCAAAGTTGCCACTCCGGATGACATTGCCGGACCCGTGCCCTTTCTGGCTTCGCCGCTTTCCGACCATCTCGTGGGAGCGACCTTGTGCGTCAACGGGGGCGGGGTGATGATCACCTGACGTTTGCCGTTTTTGCTTGATTCAAAAACCAAAACCGTTATATTGTTCACCATTCCCCCCATCTCACTCGCCTGAAAGAACGAATGGCAAAACGCAAACAGTTTCTCTCCGGTAAGCGAATTAACACATCGCCCATCAGGAAGAACGCGAACGTCCGGGAACTGGTCGACAACTACTTTCAGGCATATAATGCGGGCCGATTGAGCGAGGCATGCCGGCTTTTTACCGACAAAATGCTTTCCTCCGATGTCACGATCGGCATGAGCCTTACCGGGGCCCTCACGCCCGCGGGCCTTGGCGGCTCCTGCGTCGTCCCTCTCATGGAAGCAGGATTTGTCGATTGGATTGTGAGCACGGGAGCCAACCTGTACCACGACACACATTTCTCCATCGGACACTCCCTGCACCGCGGTTCCCCGTTCATCGATGACAGAATTCTTCGAAAAGAAGCTGTCATCCGGATCTATGACATCCTTTTTGATTACAACGTTCTCCTCGATACGGACGATTTTTACCGTACCATCATCTTGGCACCGGAATTTCAGATGGCCCTGAGCACCGCGGAATTTCATTACAAGATCGGGCGGTATGTTTACGCGCGCGAGCGGCTACTGAAGCGGCCCCACCGGAGTATTCTGGGTGCTGCGTTCCGCTTTGGGGTTCCGGTTTACACTTCGTCCCCCGGTGATAGTTCCATCGGAATGAATGTCGCGGAAACAGCCTTGTACGGTAATCGGTGTCAGTTTGATGTCCTGGCAGATGTGAACGAGACTGCCGCAATCGTCCTTGAGGCAAAACAAACGAAAGGAAGAAGCGGAGTGTTGATTTTTGGAGGAGGGTCCCCGAAGAACTTTATCTTGCAGACCGAGCCTCAAATTCAGGAAGTGCTCAAAATTAATGAAAAAGGGCATGATTTCTTCATCCAATTCACAGATGCCCGCCCGGATACGGGAGGGCTTTCCGGTGCAACGCCTTCGGAGGCTGTGAGCTGGGGCAAAATTGATCCGGACAAACTGCCCGATACTGTTGTTTCCTACGTCGATTCGACGATCGCAATGCCGATTTTGACATCCTATGCGCTCGGGAAACATAAACGCCGGAAACTCAAACGACTCTATGACAGACGCGAGGAAATGATGAACCGCCTTCGCCGTGCCGCGGACCTTGTGAAGAAGCGTCAACGTTAATTCCATGGCATTTCCCGTAAACAACCATCGTTTTACCAATCGGAGGACCCTTGCATGAATCGGTACCAGGAGTTGTTGGACCTTATCCAAACATTTGAAAAAGATTTCGAAAAATTCTACGTGAAAGAGAACAAATCTGCCGGCACTCGTGTGCGGAAGCACATGGCAGAGCTGAAGAGGAAAGCGCAGGAAATCCGTAATGAGGTTCAAGAAGTTAAACGAAAAATGGATGAGCAGGCAGGGCCCGCTTCGCCTTCCACCCCGGTGTAGTCCGGTCCGAATTTCACGTCATAATGCTGGCATCGGACCTCCGGTGCCGGCATCCCGCACCTCCTACCCCCCGTGGACGATCGCGCCGCACTGTTCCCTCACATTCAAGGTTTCGCAATGATAAAGCTCATTTCTATTTTTACCCTCACGGCCTTTGCCGTTATTCCCTGTTTCCTGTCAGCAAAACAGGAACACCATCTGAATGTCATTCCCACTCCGCAAGAGGTCACTCTGTCTGCGGGTCAGTTCCGTATTTCCAGCCAGACTCGGATTGTGCTTGCGAACGCGGCGACCGCCCAGGATCGCTTTACGGCTGATCAGCTGAATGAACATTTGATCGGACTCGGCTTTTCCCCTCTTGATGTTTCAGAAGAATCGAGGTCTCGCTCAAGAACTTCCAATTTTGTGTACATCGGCCCGCCCGCCAGCACTAAAGGGAAAGCGCTGCTTGCCGGCGGTGTGTCCGGCTTTGCCGATGCGATGCTGAAGGAAGGGTATATCCTTAGCGTCACCAGCGAGGGGGTCGTGATCCTCGGAGAAAGCGAACGCGGTCGATATTACGGAATGATGACCCTCCTGCAGTTGATCGCGAAGGAAAAGAAGGCTGCCGTGGTTCCCAGGGTGTTCATACGAGACTGGCCTCTGCAATCCATCCGGGGCATTACCGATGACCTCAGCAGAGGGCAAGTTTCGACACAAGAGAATTTCAAGGCGATCATCCGGTATCTCTCCCGCCACAAACTCAACGTCTATTCTCCCTACATCGAGGATATATTTGTTTTCAAGGGTCATCCTCTCATCGGCAAAGGCCGTGGAGCGCTTTTACCGAATGAGGTGAAAGAACTGGACAGCTACGCGAAACGATATCACGTGGAGTTGATACCAATCTTTGAAACACTTGGGCATTGGGAAAACATTCTCCTGCTTCCAGAATACGCGCATTTGGCTGAGTTTCCCGGCGCACATACGATCAATGTCTCGGACGAACGTGTCTACACCCTCCTCGATGAGATGATCGGTGAGCTGGCGGGCGCGTTCAGTTCACCCTATTTTAATATGGCGGCGGATGAATCATGGGATGTGGGATTGGGCGCCTCCAGAGACCTGGTAGAAAAGAGCGATCTTGCAAGTGTGCATGCGGAACATTACAAGAAATTGTTTGCCATGCTGGCGAAGCACGGAAAACGCCCCCTGATGTACGGCGATATCATTCTCAATCATCCTTCCATTCTCGAAAAAATTCCGCGCGATGTGATCATTGTGGATTGGCAATATTGGGCGGGACAATCCTATCCGAGTGCCGACATTTTTCGCAGGGCAGGTTTCCCGTTCATTGTGTCACCGGCCATCTGGAATTTCACCGGGCCGTGGCCTAATTTTCTCAACACCGTGATCAACGTCCGCAATTTTTCCCGCGCAGGATACGACAACGGGGCGCTCGGCATTCTCACATCCAACTGGAACGACTATGGCGGCGAGACCCTGCGGGAGTTGAACTACTATGGATTCGCCTGGACGGCCGAGTGTGCCTGGCAGCCCTTGAAAGCCGACCCCGTTCAATTTGAGCAGGCGTTCTTCTCCAATTTCTTCGGAAACGCGGAGGCCGGCCAATACGCGCAGGCCGCCTATCACTTGCTCTCCAATGTCTACACACACCTTGAGTGGCACGAGATCTGGCGCCATCCGCTCCTTCCCGTCCGACCTTCAATCCTCAACAACCTCTGGCGCTTCCAGGCTATTGAATCTTCCATGCCTTTCGTGAATGATCTTTTGGAAAAAGCCGCGGGACGAGCCACATTGAACAAGGAACATTTTCGCACCGTTCGTTTTGTCACGCGGTTGAATCTCTGGTTTACGCAAAGAATAAGAGCCCGGGAATCGATCCGTGACGCACAAGAGGATTCCACGCTCAATGCGGATGAACAGGCCGTTGCTATTCGAAGTGTCTGCAGCCGTATGATTGCCGAGACCGAGATCCTGAAGAGAGAATTCACAGATCTCTGGATGCGAACAAACCGTGAGGACAATCTGCATTTGCTGGTTGCCAGGTACGACCGCCAGATCGCGTACTGGAATGAGATTTCAGCAGATCCGCACATGGGAGACCCGTCGATCCCCTCGGCGTGGCTCTATCATCCGCGGGCCAATCCCCTCAAGAGAGATTCAACTGCTGAACAGGTGCCAAGAGCGTGGTTCCGTTTGACGTTCAGATCTGACGACGCCCATACACCGGGAGGAATACAGCTTCTCGCTGACACCTACGCAGGAGTATTCGTCAATGGCATTGAAGTGGGCACTGTGTTTGCGCGCCGGTCCCTTTCCCTGACCGTGGAACAACAACGCGTCAAAGCCTGGGATCTTACTCCGTTTCTCCGGCCGGGAAAGAATGTGATCGCAATGGAATCGGTAACTTATGACACATTCGGGTCCGCGGGCATAAACATCCTCGGGTACAAAACAACTCCGGGCGGAACAACCATGATGGTGGTTCTGGACAACCACGTGAAGGTGTCGGATCATGCAGCCGCAGGATGGAAGGAAGCTGATTTTGACGATTCCCGCTGGCTTCCGGCAGCGGCAAAAGAGGTACCTTATACAGTCGTGGCGCCTGACTTCAGCCGCAACCGGCTCTCCTGGATCGAACGTTAATTCAATTGGCGGGGTAACCTCTTTACTGTTTTCTCCGTAATATGTACCGGAACTTCTTATGATCCTCGATAAATTCAAGTATCAATTTCTCGGGCGTATGCGCAGGGCGGAGGGCCTGTCACCGGTCGTTGACCGGGATCGCCATGTCGACCTCGGGGCCTCTCCCACGGTGGTCTTCGAGGCCTCGCTCGCCATTTCCGTTTTATGCTGTATACTGACGTTTGTACTTTTTCCATCCGTCGAACTGACATCCGTCTCCGGAAATGCAACAAAGGAATTCGTCGAGTTCGAGGACATCGAGCACACGCGCCAAGAAAACCGGCCGCCCCCTCCTCCCCGCCCGCCGATCCCGATCGAGGCACCGTCGGACGCCGAGATCGAGGACGTGGATCTTGCCAGTTCCGAGATCAATGTTGCGGAAGACATTGCACCGCCGCCGCCTTCCGACAACAGCGCCGAAGAAGAGTATTTCGTCGCTGTGGAGGAAATGCCGGAACCCGTAGGCGGGATGGCGGCTATCCACAGTAATGTCATTTATCCCGAGATCGCACGAAGAGCCGGAGTTCAGGGCCGCGTCTATGTACTCGCATTCGTAAACGACAAAGGCGAGGTAACAAAAACCGAGGTGTTGAGGGGGATCGGCGCAGGTTGTGATGAAGCAGCCATGGCGGCGGTTCGCAAAGCCCGATTTATCCCCGGGCGTCAACGCGGAAAGCCGGTGAACGTTCGAGTTTCCATTCCCATTCGCTTTCAGCTCACCGCCAATTGATCAGCTCTTTTTGCAATTCAGAAGTTAATTCCCGACTTTCCTTCGCTTCACACCGGTTCCATTTTCCTTTTACCATTTTCCATTTTCCATCTTGAATTTCGGCTGGCTTTCCATTCTTCCTCCGGTACTTGCGATCGTCCTGGCAATCTGGACACGTCAGGTATTCATTTCCCTCTTTCTCGGAATCTGGTTCGGCTGGATGATCCTGACAGGAGGAGTCGTCTCAGGCCTCGCGGCGGGAATTCAAGCCTGCATCGATGTTTTCAAGGACAACGGGAATACGCGGGTCATTATCTTTTCGTCGCTTATCGGGGCCTTGATCACCCTTACCCAACGCAGCGGCGGTGTTCAAGGATTCGTCGATTGGATCCAGCGAAAGAAGTTCGTGCGATCACGCCGGGGAGCCTCTATCCTGGCATGGATCGTGGGAATGTCCATCTTCATCGAATCGAGCATTACCTGCCTCGTCACGGGTGCCATCGCCCGGCCATTGTTCGAACGGTTCAAGATCTCGCGCGAGAAACTCGCCTACATTCTTGATTCAACTTCAGCCCCGGTGTGTGTTCTCATCCCCTTGAATGCCTGGGGGGCTTATGTCCTTGGATTGCTGAGTCAGGAGGGAGTCGAAAACCCCATTGGGTTGTTCTTTCAAACCATCCCCTACAATTTCTATGCACTTTTGTCGGTTGTTCTCGTTGCTTTCATTTCGTTTACGTTCCTGGACTTCGGGCCCATGAAAAAAGCCGAACGGCGGGCCGATGAAACGGGGAAAACCATTGCCGATAATGCAATTCCGCTGGTATCAGATGATGTTACGTCGATAGAACCGAAAGCTGAAAGCCATAAGAACCCGTTGAATATGATCATTCCGATCGGCGGAATGATCCTTATGATGCCGTTGAGCCTTTATTTAACGGGAGACGGAGACATTACGGCAGGTTCAGGTTCGACATCTGTGCTTTGGTCGGTTCTGCTCGCCATCACGCTGGCCGGCGGCATGGCCATTACTCAACGAATCCTCAACATCCGTGAGGTTGTTGACCTGACGTTACGAGGGATGGGCGGATTGATTCCTCTCGGCATTCTAATGAATTTTGCTTTTGCGATGGGGGACACGACCAAGGCCCTCGGCACCGGGCTCTACGTTGCTTCGGTAGCCCAGGAAGTGATCAGTCCGGCCATTGTCGCCCCTTTGATCTTCCTGGCTTCATCGTTTATAGCCTTTTCGACCGGAACCAGTTGGGGAACCTTTGCCATTATGATCCCCATAGCGGTCCCGACCGCCGTTGCCATGGGTTCGGACCTCCCCCTCACCGTGGCGGCAGTTCTGAGCGGGGGGGTTTTTGGGGACCATAGCTCTCCTATTTCAGACACCACCCTGGTCTCTTCCATGGCTGCTGCAAGTGATCACATCGACCATGTCCGAACCCAGCTCCCCTATGCCCTCTCCGCGGCAGCGGGGGCTCTCGTTCTCTTCGCAGCAGCGGGATTCCTCCTCCATTAATACCCGTTAATCTTCCTCGATATTTTTTTTCGCCCTTCAATTCATCACATGATTGTTGACCGTAATTCCTTTTTTGTGTACCATGGTGCGCACAAACAAGGTGTTCAATTTTTTCTTTCAGGGGATTTATGAAAAAATATGTGATGTTTGGTTTGCTGATCGGCCTTACGGTTTCCGCCGTTGTTGTCCTGTTCCGCCGCAGGCAGCTGTCCGGAACGGAGTTTGAGGGCTTCTTCGATTCTTCGACGGTAGGCGAAGAGCTCTTCGCAGACGCGTTCGAAGAACTCCCCGACAAACCGTAACGGATTGTTCCCTGTCTTTGATTTTCACAGGCGTCCCCTTCAGGGACGCTTTTTTTTGCGCTCAGAGACTTGCTCTGTCCATCGCTTTTTTCTGCGGAGAATCAGTGTTATCCTCCCTTTGCTTTTCAAAACTTTTCTCCTACTTTAGGAAGTATTTCTTGCTCCACTCGCCCTCCCAGCACCCATGACGCCGCCACCACATTCGGACTCAACATCCCCTTTGTTTCAGAAGCTCGCCGAAGCTGTTCGTAACGAACTGGATGTTCTCTCGAAGCAATCACACGAAGTCACGCTTTGTTCCGGTGAGTTTATTGGTTCCTTCGCCGGCATGCATTACTATCGCTTTGAGATCCCTGAGAATATCTCTTTGAGCGGCATCCTTCACGGCATGTTTTCGTTCGGGCGGTTGAATCCCATCGAACTCCCCGGCACGTTTATCGCCGTTGAGAATCAATACCTTACCGTCGCCCTTCCCCGGAATTTTGGCCCGGTCATCCCGGAAACCGATTGCCGGTGGGAAGTTGCTCCGTTTCTGTCGTCGATCATCGATCGCCTTGCTTCGCTGGACCCAACGCTCCCCATCCCCGCGCAATTGCTCAATCCCGCCTCGCGTGACAATCACCATGCCGTTGGATTCGACTTTCAGATTCTCCCAAGCACACCGCAGGACCAAAAGACCGCGCTGGAAAGCATTGTTCAAAACCGATTGACCTTTGTCTGGGGCCCGATTCTGTCCGGAAAGACGCATTTACTGGCACACATCGCGGCGAACTATGTCAGAGCAGGCAAGAAGATCCTGTTTGTGGACACGGTGAACGAACGCGTCGATGATGTTCTCCTCCGTTCGATTGAGATCGGTCAACAGCTCGGAATCGATATGGCATCGGTAACGGGAGTGGTCGGCTTTCCTGCTGTGGAGAATTTTGAGAAACTGGGGCCCATTTCCCTTGAACAGCAGGCGGAGGCAAAGCGGGAGGAGAAACGGAAGAGCTTTCAGGAGCGGGTCCATGTGCTGAAAACATACTGGCGCGTTCGTATCAAGCAGATGCTTCATGAGGACGAGACGGCGCGGCTGGCCGGGATCCGGGAAAAACTTTCGGAACGGAAAAAAATCATCGAGCAGGCCGGCGCAGAGATCGCCCAACTCCGCGAAGCAGTGAACAGAGTTCAAAATGCTTCGATGATGGACAGGTTGAAAAAAGGGTTTGGCAAAGATGACCTTGCCGCGGCCCAAAAGAAACTGGACGACAAGGTGTCCTCCCTGAAGTGGCTTCAATCCTCGCTCACGTCGCTGACCCATGAATCCATGAAGATCGAGGCTCACGCACCGATCAGCGGGGAAGACCAGAAAGAGTTCAACCTCGCATTGAAACGCATCGAAGAGCTTGGAGGACTTGCTGCCGTGGAAGAGGCCGTCAGGCAATACACGTCCATTGACGAACAGGCCCTCCTCGATTCCAAAATATTTCTTGGCACCACGCTTGCAAATGCATTGTGCAATCCGCACCTGCGCAGCAAACAGTTTGATATGGTCATGGTGGATGACGCCGAAGGGATTCCCATTCCGTACCTCACCGCCCTGTCCGCGATGGCCCGGGAGAAAATGGTCGTGTCGGGTGATCCGTATCAATTGGGACCCGAATCATCCTCCAATACCCCTTTGGCGCAAGAGTGGCTGCAGCGGGATATTTTTCTGCACAGAACGGGAGGAGAACAACTTCCGGGTCTCTTTGACTACACGGAGAAGAATTCCCAATCGTGCATTCTTCTTTCTTCCCATTTTGCAACAACCCCAAAACTTTCGCTCTTTGTCGGATCGATTGTTTTCGACGACAAGATCAACGTCTTTGCATCTCCCAACGCCAAGGGCAGAATCTTCTTCGTGGATACCAGCGCCCTTCGATCCCAGGCAAAGCAATATATCGGCAGAAAGAAGATCATTCCGTATAACGATCTGCAAACGCACAAAGTATTGGAGCTCGTCAAACATGCGCTCATGGAGCCGGGACGAACAGCCAGCGACGTGGGAGTCATCCTTCCTTTTTCGGGCCCCACGCTGTACACCAGGCAACGATTGCGCGCGCACGGAATTCAAAATATCGAAGTCGGCACACCGAATTCCTTTCAGGGCAGAAGGAAGAAGGCGGTGATCTTCGATACCGTGATGGCGGGCGTGGATTACACCATGCGTCCCATCGATGACAAGAAGGTCGGTGAGCATCAGATCGTGCGGCTGCTGAATACCGTGTTTTCCTGTGTCGAGGAAGACCTTTATGTTGTCGCTGACGTGAGTCATCTCAACACATTCTACAAAGACAGGCTTCTGAACAAGTTGTTGACCCTCCTGCGGTCGCAGGCTGATCCGGGCATCAATTTTTCCCAAGCGGCGAAGGATTTCGATCAATTGGAGTGGGATCAAAAAGCCATTCGTCTGTCGTACGCGGCCGAGCCCACACGGACCGGCGGCCCCGTCGGCCAGCAACACAGTATGCTCAAGGATGACGCGGAGTTTGCCGTGCAGATGAAAATGATGGCAAAGAAGAATGCCGGGAAACTGGAGGGAAAGGAACGCAACTACGAGGGGGAAACGTATACGGCCGTACATCGCGTCTTGGGATTGCTTGCCGATGTGAATCTCCTGGCCCCGGTCGTGGGTCACAAGCTCCTGTTCCACCATTCCTACGAAACGGAACAGGCAATAGTGAAACTTCCGATCACCGTGGCGCGGTCAGAAAAAGAATTTCGGGGTGTCATGGAGGATTGGAATTTGTTGGTGTATGAAAAATCCGGCGGGAGTAAAGCGGATATCCTGTTTTTCAAAAACACGCCTGAAACACGCGTACGGTGGGATGTCAACGCCCTGAAGGCGTTCTACTCTGCGGAAGTCGATTCTGTCGTTGAAGAAGGGAAACAGAAGATCGCAATGGCGGTATCCAGAATTTTTCAGGAGTGTATAGGCAAGCCCAAGCCGACGACCCCCGACGATTGGCACACGGGGTATCTGAATTTTCTGGAGAAACTTGAGGCATACTTGGGATGGATTTCGGAGCAGATGAGGAAATAACAGGATTGTTCAAGGCGTAATTTGCAAGGTTCAATACAAAGTTCAAGCACCAAACTGTAACATCCAAGGAAGAATTTGCCGTTTTGTCCCGGGTCATTTTATTGGAATTTGAATCCCAGACCCTGGTCATTCCCTCTGTGTTCCTAATCTTCCTTTGAGTTCTTTCGTTGCCAAACATGCCCCGCCACCGCAAGCCCCGCAATAATCGTCAGCGCCACCACAGTTTCCCAGTTCAAGGCGTCGCGGATGTTTGACGCTCCGACACTCCCCTGGATCGCCTTTGCATAGAGAAATCCCTTGATCGACACCGCCGCAACGGTAGCAAGAAGGAGCTTCATGACGGGTAGCCGGAGCAATCCTGCCCCATAGTTGATGAGCCAATGCTGTGAGCTTGGAACAACACGAATCGCAAAAAGGCTTGCGAACGAGGAGTGTCGCTCGAGAAACTTCGTAATGGCGTGGTTCCTGAACCTCTCCACCCACGGTCCTCCCACATACCGTGCAGCTCCGTACCCTGCGAGGGTCCCTAAGGCACTCCCCAGGCATACGATCAATGTTGATTCGAATGCTCCGAATAGCAAGGGAGTAACAAAGAAAAAAACCGACCCCGGCAGGGCAAAAGCCCACGCGGCCGTCATGGCTGTAACAATGATCACCGGCGTCAAAGGATTTTCCCCAAGCTCGCGTAGCTTTTCCCACCGCACCTGATCCTTCAGTCCGCTTTGCAGAAACACGATCAAAGCAGCCACAAGGATCAGAAACATTACTAAAGAGCGAATGCGAGGATCATTCATAAAAAACGGTAAGGGGTGAAGAGTGAACGGTAAAGAACGAAATTCGGATTGCGGATTGTTGATTGCGGACTGTCATTAGCCATTTGACTGTTTCACGTCGATCGCAGTCCGCAATCGTTCCGCCCAAACGTCTCTGAAGAGCAATCATCGTTCAGTCGGGCGGCGGGTACAATCCGAAATTCTCTAAAATTTCCCCTGATTTCAAGGACGCAAATGGATTTCTTGACTGCGTGGCTCTTTTTCGGGTATATTGGGTCAAATCGAACCACGACATGTTGAGGTGTAATGGATTTTTTTGGAACGGTGTTGGAAATTCTTCTTGTTTTGTTTTTTGTTTTTCTAAATGGGTTTTTTGTTGCCGCCGAATTTGCGATCGTCAAGGTCCGTGCGACTCAAATCGAACCGTTGGCCGCCAAGGGAAATCGTAGGGCCAAAATTGCCACGGAACTCATTACACATCTTGACGCTTATCTTTCCGCAACCCAGTTGGGAATTACCATCGCAAGCCTGGCGCTGGGATGGCTGGGGGAGCCAATTGTTGCCAGCATGATTCGTCCGCTGTTTATGGACCTCGGGATCCTGGACGAGAGTATCCTGGGCGGAGTCTCTTTCGCCGTCGCCTTTACCATCATTACGTTTCTGCACATCATTCTGGGCGAGCTTGCCCCCAAATCACTCGCCATACAAAAATCCCAGAGCACGACCCTCTGGATCGCGTATCCACTCCGGCTTTTCTACGCGTTGTTCCGCCCGATCATCAATCTCCTCAACGGAGCGGCGAATGCCATTTTGCGTATGGTGGGAATCCAGTCCGTGAGCGAAAGCGACATGAAACACTCTGAAGAAGAACTCCGAATGCTCCTTGCCCAGGAAACGCATGTGTCTCTGACCGGCAAGAAGCTCATGCTGAATGCCATGGATTTCCGCAAGAAACAGGCCCGCCATTGTATGATTCCGCGAAAAGAGGTTGTTTCCCTGCGCCTTTCGGATCCAGTGGCCAAAAACCTGGAGATCATGCGTTCTCACAAGTACTCACGATACCCGGTCTATAAAGAGACGATCGATAACGTCATAGGCATTGTGCACACGAAGGACATTTTCAAGCTCGATCGCGATCACCGTCCTGATTTTTCCATAGAATCCGTCATCCGCGACGCCATGTTTCTTCCCGAAACCGCTCCGTTGGAGCGTGTCCTCGAGATGACGATTCAGAAGAAGGCGCACATGATCATTCTCGTGGATGAATTTGGCGGAACGGCGGGATTGGTGACCCTGGAGAATGTTCTTGAGGAAATCGTCGGGACGATTCAGGATGAATTTGACCGGGAAACGCCGGAGTTTTCAAAAGTCGGGGAAAACGAATACGTCGTCGACGCCAGCCTGACGACCAACGACGTGGAAAAGCTGATCGGTCAGGAGCTTTCCATCCGCGACATTCAGTCCATCGGCGCGTTTGTGATCGAACAACTCGGCCACTTGCCGGCGAAGGGTGAAACTGTGTCGGTCAACGGAGCGGAGTTTGTCATTGAAAAAGTTGACGATCGCGTTGTCGAAACTATCCGCGTCCGCAAAGTGCCCGTTCAAGAAAATACCGAAGAAAGTCCCTGGCAATGATCCAAATCCTCCTGTTCTTTACGATTGTTCCGCTTGTGCTCCCTGCTCAACCGGTCGTTCCGCAGTGGGCCAAAGATGCGGTGTGGTATCAGATATTTCCGGAACGTTTCCGTAACGGCGATTCATCCAATGATCCGGCACCCAGCGAGCTGAAGTTTCCCCCTGCCAGGGGATGGAAGGTTTCGCCATGGAATAGTGACTGGTATCAGCTCCAACCGTGGGAGCAAGATCACAATCCCAATTTCTATGATAACGTCTTTGACCGCCGCTATGGCGGGGACCTGAAGGGCGTTCTTGATAAACTTGATTACCTCGCGGACCTCGGCATCACGGCTCTTTATTTTAATCCGATTTTCGAGGCTGCGTCTCTTCACAAATACGACGCATCGACCTATCATCACATCGACAACAACTTCGGGCCCGATCCGGAAGGTGATCTCGCCATCATCGAAGCAGAAACAGAAGACCCGGCAACATGGAAATGGAGCGCCGCGGACCGCCTGTTTCTGAACCTTATTGCGAAAGCCCACAAACGCGGCATCCGCATCATCTTAGACGGAGTCTTCAACCACAGTGGCACGGATTTCTGGGCGTTCCGGGATGTTGTAGAGAACCAGCAACGGTCGCGTTATGCGGACTGGTTTGATGTGAGGCGCTGGGACGATCTGAAAACTCCTGAAAATGAATTCGAATACAAGGGGTGGTGGGATTATCAAGGGCTTCCGGAATTCCGTGAGGATTCCTCGGGATTCGTCCGGCCGGTATGGACCTATTTCTTTAACATCACGAAGCGGTGGATGGATCCGAACGGCGATGGTGATCCGTCGGACGGGATCGACGGCTGGAGGCTTGACGTGGCAAACGACGTTTCACATCATTTCTGGAAAGAATGGCGTACTCTTGTCAAGAGCGTGAACCCCAACGCTTATATCGTTGGTGAAATTTGGGATGATGCCTCGACGTGGCTTCAGGGTGACGAGTTTGATGCCGTCATGAACTACCGTTTTTCGCGCGCCGTCGTGCGGTTTTTTGCTGACACAGATTCTTCGCGTTACTCGGTGAGGGAGTTCGACGAAGAACTGGCCGACGTCCGCAAGGGATACCCGGAGGAAGTGAATTATATTCTGCAAAACCTCATTGACAGCCATGACACCGACCGATGGTCGTCCATGATCCTGAACGCGAACAGAGAATATGACCGCAACAACGGCCTGCGGCACAACCCGGCTTACGACGTGCGGAAACCGGGTGAACGTGAGTTTCAGATTCTTCGGCTTATGGCCTTGTTTCAGTTGACGTATATTGGGGCACCGATGATCTATTACGGCACGGAATCCGGAATGTGGGGAGCAGACGACCCTGATGATCGGAAGCCGATGGTTTGGGACGACATTGCCTACGACGACGAACGGAGCCATCCGATCTCCGGCAAAGGCCGCCGCCCGGACAATGTGGCTTTCGACCGCGGCCTCTTTGCGTATCTGAAGCAGGTCATCGCTATTCGGAATAAACACGATGCGCTTCGGCGCGGATCGTTCCGGACGCTCCTCGCCACCGACGAGGGCATCTACGCATTTGAACGCGCCCATGGCAAGGAGCTTGTAACCGTGATTTTGAACAACTGCGACAAACCTCAAAGAACAGCCCTGGGTGGCCAATTCCGATACACCGACTTGCTTACGGGCAAGAACATTCTGGGTTCCGACATCTGGTTGCCGGCAAGGTCGGGAATGGTCTTGGTGCCTTCCAGGTAAGCATTCAGTTTTTAGGTTCCGGTATCTTCATTATTTTCTGAACCCATATTTACTTCCCTCCATTCCTATGAACGAATCACCTCAGCAATATGCCGCCCGCATTTCATCCTATGTTGCCGGAAAGAACTTTCTCCAGCAAATACAGAAATCGCCGCGCAGGATCGCAGCGTTATTGCGCGGAAAGCGTCCGCCACAACTGAACAAGCGTCCGTCCCCCGAACGGTGGTCCGTGGCGGAAGTTCTCGCTCACCTGACAGAGGCTGAGATCGCCTACGGATACCGCATCCGGCTCATCGCAGGCGCTCCCGGCACACCCATTCAGGCATTTAACCAGGACAAGTGGCAGGTCCACGCGCGATATCTGCAAAGAAATCCTAAGCAAACAGCGGTTTTTTTTGAAAGTCTGCGGCTTCTGAACGTTCTGTTCATTAAATCCCTGCCGCCCGACGCTCTCGATCGGTTCGGCATCCACGAGGAGCGGGGCCACGAATCCATCCGGCGACTGACGGAATTGATGGCGGGGCACGACGAGAATCACATCAGGCAGCTGGCGGCTATTTTGAAGCCGGGAAGAAAGGCACCGGAGTAAGGAATAAGTAGTAGGGAGTAGGAAGGAAGATGATGCATCGCAGCACCGCTTACTTCTTGCTTCTTACTTTTTACTTCTTGCTTCGTTCTTCTTACTTCTTACTCCATACTCCCTACTCAATGTTTCAACGAGTAACGCATGCAACCAGAAATCCTCATAGGCATGGGTGGCTGGTCTCTCCCGGCTTTTGACGGGCGCTTCTATCCGGCTGAGCAGGGAAAGGGATTCAGAAAACTCGAATACTTCAGCCGGTATTTTGACCTGGTGGAAGTGAACGCGACGTTCTATACCACCGCCCTCGCCCCGCAACAAGCCCGGCGCTGGCTCAAAGACATCGAGGAGAACAAGAACTTCACCTTCACGGTGAAATTGTTTCAGGGATTCACGCACAAGTACAACGCCACACAAAGTGATGCCCAGTCCGTCAGAGCATTGCTGGAACCGCTGGCAGGCTCGGGAAAACTCGGGGGCCTCGTTCTCCAGTTTCCGCATCTTTTCATCCGCACGAAAGAACGCGAACAATATTTGAAGAAGATGTCCGACGCTTTCGGCGCCTACGCCCTTTTCCTGGAACTTCGGCATGATTCATGGAATAATGCAGAGTCGTTTGCCCTGCTCAAAGAATGGGGCTTTCGGCTGATCAACACGGACCTTCCTGCGATCAAACATCATATGCCCTTCACCAATGAGGCTTGGAGCGACACGGCGTATTATCGTCTCATGGGACGCAACAAAGAGTCCTGGGATCAAGGCGGCGTGCAGGAACGATACAAGTACTTCTACTCTGAACAGGAATTGAAGGAAGTGTTGGAACGGATCAGTGCTTTGAAATCGACCGTGAAGAAAGCATTTGTTGTTTTTCATAACGATCCCGATGCCAACTCACCTGTAAATGGGTTTCAACTGAAAAACATGGCTGATCCGAAGAAGATCATTCATGTGCCAAAGCCCCTGATGCAGACCTTCCCCCGATTGGCGGAGTTTTCCTCTGTTCTTCCTCAAGGAGAACTCTTTCCGGAAAAAGGGAAAGTATTTAAACTCAGGCCTGTTTCCGAAAAGAGAACTGAGTCAGACATATCATGACGAGCCTCACTCCGAAACTCCTCACAACGCTGGAGGAAGGATATTCCCTCCGACAGCTCGGCGCAGACGCCTCGGCCGGACTTCTTGTTGGAATCGTCGCGCTCCCGCTGGCAATTGCGTTCGCGATCGCGTCCGGCGTGAAGCCCGAACAGGGGCTGTATACTGCGATCGTCGCCGGATTCATAGCGTCGGTGCTGGGCGGAAGCAGAGTACAAATTTCCGGGCCAACCGGCGCCTTTATTGTAGTGATCTATGGTGTCGTTCAGCAATATGGATATCATGGACTTGCCATCGCAACCATGATCGCCGGCTTTCTGCTCATCGCCATGGGCATTGCGCGTATGGGTGTACTCCTCCGGCTTATTCCGTATCCGGTGACTGTCGGATTCACAAGCGGTATCGCTCTCATAATTTTCTCCTCTCAGGTCAAAGATTTTTTCGGCCTGGCCATTGATGTCGTGCCGGCGGACTTTGTCCAGAAATGGAGTGCTTTTGCCGGCGCGTTTGATTCCGCCACCATTTCATCGGTCATGGTGGGCGCGGGATCGTTGTTGATTCTGTTGCTTTGGCCCCGCGTGACGCGGAAAGTTCCCGCCCCTATGGTTGCGATCATTATCATGACGGCCCTTGTGCATTTCCTGAATATTCCCGTTGAGACCGTCGGAAGCAGGTTTGGATCCGTATCGACAACGATTCCGGAACCCACAATGCCCGAGGGCAGCTGGGAGCTCGTGACAACCATGTTCGGCCCGGGTGTCACCATCGCATTGCTTGCCGGCATCGAGTCCCTTCTCTCAGCAGTGGTGGCGGACGGTATGATGGGCACGAGGCACCGTTCGAACATGGAGCTTGTCGCCCAAGGTGTGAGTAACGTCATTTCCCCTCTGTTCGGGGGAATCCCTTCTACCGGAGCAATCGCACGGACGGCAACGAATGTCAAAAATGGCGGCATCACTCCGGTTTCGGGGATCATCCATGCACTGACGATTCTGATTCTTATGCTCTTCTTCGGTTCGCTCGCATCCCTGATCCCGATGGCCACCCTTGCGGCCGTACTGATCATGGTTGCTTACACGATGAGCGAATGGCATGCCTTCGTCAAGACATTCCGCGGTGCGCGGGGAGATGTGGCCATCCTCCTCACCACGTTCCTCTTAACCGTCCTGATCGATCTGACGGTCGCCATTGAAGTCGGCGTCGTGCTCGCTGCATTCTTGTTCCTTCGTCAGATGGCGGGAGTCACACAGGTCCAGTTGATCACGAAGGACATTGACGAAAACGAGGAAGAGAAAGAAGATCCGCTTGCCATATCCAGGCGGTCAGTGCCGGAAGGAGTGGAAGTCTTCGAGATTTATGGTTCTCTTTTTTACGCCGCCGTGGATCAGTTCAAGGATTCCCTCCGAGCGGTTGAAAAACCTCCGCTCGTTCTTATTTTGAGGACACGGAATATGCTTGCCATCGATGCCACAGGTCTCCGGGCGCTGGAGGATCTTCTTGAACGAACCCGGAGGGAAGGAACGATCCTTGTCATTTCGGGAATTCACAAGCAACCGCTGTTCTCCCTGACGACATCGGGCCTGCTGGATAAGATCGGTGAGGATAACGTTTGCGGAAATATCGATGAAGCGTTGGAGAGAGCGAGGGCAATTGTAGGACAGGTGAAGAGTAAAGGGTGAAGGGTGTAATGCCAGCGGTTGGCAAGACGAAACAGAACACAGCAACAAGAAATGAAAAATAAAAGAAGGGCTTCATAACGAGTAATGTTTTTCTGTTTGTTGTTCTATTTCTTTTTGATTTGTTCTTTTTTCTCTTTGTCCCGACTCATCGTCATAAAACATCTCACAGCAGCATAGAAAGAGTTCGCAAATGACAATACCGCAAACAACAACAGGGCAGCTTGAGCGGGGACGTGGGGCGCTGATTCTTGTCCTCGGCATTCTCAGTCTTGTGATGTTCGGACTGATCACCGGCATTCCCGCCTGGGTGATGGGGCATACCGACCTGCGCAGGATGCGCGAAGGGAAAATGGAGAACACCGAGGAAGGCCTGACACGCGCGGGGATGATTCTCGGAATCATCGGAACGCTTCTTTCGGGCCTTATTATCGTGTTCATGATTCTCGTGGTCATTGGGATTTTCTCGTTCGCCGGAATGATGATCTTCGGAGGAGCCGCACTTGACGCCCAGGAACAAGCCATTGAGGCGCATTTGTATTCTCTTGCGCGCAATGCGCAGATCTATCGGGTTGACCAAGGCACGTACGAAGGCTATGAAATTCCGCCCGACCTCCGGCGCACGAAAAACGAAGTTTACACGGCGCAGATCTCAGAGGATCAGATTGTCTTTCGCGGCCGCGCCACCAACCGCCGCGGCAGCATCTCTGCTACTCTCGACAGCGATGGGAATCTGATCGATTGGGTGTATGAAGGCGAGTTTGATGAAGAATCGTTCGATCGCGAATCCATACGCCAGCAAACGCGTCACGGATTGAACGAGTTCACCTATCGCCTGGTGTGCATTGGCTGACCGGCTCACGGCTCATCACATTGCCCGTATGGCACGACTCGCACTTCTCAGCCTCCTTCTCGTCTCCTGCAGCGCGTCCCTTCCAGAGGGTATGCCTGGTTCCCGTCTTACGAAACTTGGCGTCGTCCTGCCCGTTGGCCAGCCCGGCAAGTGGGATTCGGGAATGGTCGAGTCTCCCGTCGTTTGGTTTGACAGCAGTCGCGGAAGATACGGAATGGTGTACACAGGATACGGCAGCATCGACGATACAAAGCGCGGGTACGGATTTGTCACGTTTCCTTCCGTCGGACTTGCCTGGAGCATTGACCTCCTCCACTGGGAGAAAGATCCGCGCAATCCCATCTTCAAAGGCAGCGGCATTGAAGGGACACCGGATGCCGCCGGGACCACCGGCCCGTTTATCTGGCTTGAGAACGATACGTATTACCTCTTTTACTTTGGAACCACCGGTAAGGGATATGAAAAGGGGACGAAGTCGATGAACCTTGCAACATCGACCGATTTGATCACGTGGGAGCGGTACAAGAACAACCCCATCATTGCGCCCTTTGGAACAGGATGGCGCCGCGACGCCATCTGGCATCCCAACATCGTCAAGGACAACGGCCGGTACTACTTGTTTTTTAATGCTTCCGGCGTTGTAAACGGTTTGGCGGAAGAGTTTATCGGATACGCAACGTCCGACGATCTTTACGAATGGAATGTTGACGACACAAATTCTCCTCTCATTGTGGGAAGCGCCAAACCCGGCGCCTGGGACGCAACCGGGAGGGCCGGGGACCCGAGCGTGTATAAGGTCGGAGATCTCTGGTACATGGCATGGTACAGTTGGGATCGAAAACATTCCGCCGACGGGCTTGCCTGGACAACAGACGAGGAGTTTCCGCTGGACTGGCGTATCTATGAGAACAATCCGGTTTTGCGCGTCGGAGAACCCGGATCGTTCGACGCCCTGCACGCAGGCAAACCCTTTATCTTCAGAACCGCGGAAAAGCATTACCATTTTTACACGGCCGTGGCACTGGACGAGACGCGGCAGATTGCAGTTGCGATCGAAAAGCTGCACTAAGAAAATATCGCTCCCTGAAAATCGACATCACAATTCCGATTTCACTTGACTTCTTTTGCCCCCCGATGTATTTTATCTATGAACAAATGATGGAAACTTTGGAACAATCTAGTATGCGCCGCACCGTTCCTGTCCCCCGCTAGTCTCTCTTTTCTGCCGCACTGAGACCGCGTGAGCGGGCTGGTGCCGGCGACACTTCATTCACCGTAACGTTAAAAACTCCGATTCCCATCGGTCGTTGTGCTATTTTTTGCGCCTTCGGAGCAGAAAGGAGCGAGTGAAATGACACGCCCATTTGATAACGTTTGCCCCACGTGCGGAGCTTTCATGAGCTTCGTGCGACAACGCGGAAGTAGTGAAGGCAGCTGGTATTGTCCCGCGTGCAAGATTCAGCATGGCCCGCGGCATCAACCGGCTCAGGAAAAGCCCGACAATACAGATAATCCAGGCGGTAGAATGGGACGTGCTGCCTGATAATTTCACCTTGAGCGTGGAGGAACCAATGATCAAACAAGACAATCGGCAAATCAGAAAGCTCTATGGAAAAAAGAATCGAGAGTTTACGAAGAAGCCGCTCACGACGAGGGATATTGCCCGATTCAGGGCATTGCTCTTGGAATACCGCGAAGAAGTTCTCGAAGATCTCAAGAGCGAAAGGGAAACACTCCGATCCTCGAGAGCGGTCGATCAGAGCCTGGGGCCCTGGGATCCCGACTTCACCGGCGATTCCGTAGAGACCGAATCTTCGGAGTACGCCGTCATTCAGATACGCCGATTAACCGCAACGCTGGAGCAAATAACGGCGGCCCTTACGCGTTTGGAACAAGGATCCTACGGGAATTGCACCCGATGTGGTCTGGTCATTGAAAAAGAGCGCCTTGAGGCGATTCCGTACACACGCCGTTGCATGAGCTGTAAGACTGCTGTTGAAGCTGCTTGACCGGAAACTCATCTCGCACATGCATAAATCCAGAGAGAGGGAGGATTTTATCCCTCTCTCTTCTTGGCAATTGCACTGCTTTTTCCTACCCACCTCCCCCCATACCTGGCCAAATCCCGAAATCGCAAAGTCGCATTATGCCCGATTGATTCAGCAGAATGAGGCTTTGCTTTGAATCGGTACCTTCTTCGCTTGAACATGTACCTTTGATTTCACACCTTCTTCTTGCATGAAGAATGAAAAATCCCTCCATATTCTCACCTTTCTGGCCATTGTCCTTCCTCTCCTCGTTATCGAGTACTTCAGCTACAGGGAATTTGAACGGGATCTATTAAATGGGGTCATCACCGAGCGGCAATCCGTTGCATCCCTTTCTGCCTCCATCCTCAAAGAGCGATTCGACCGCGTAAAGGAATTCGGTGTCTCACTTTCCACTCGTGTGATGTTTCGAACCCAAGTTCGGGAGAAACGATGGGAAGAGGCCATCACCGTCCTGCGTGATGTTCAAAAAGATTTTCCGTTTGTCGAGCGCATATTCCTTGCTGATACGCTCGGGACCCTCATGGCCGATTATCCCGCCCTTCCGGATGTCAAGGGGGAAAATTTTGCTTTTCGGAACTGGTACAAAGGCGTTCGCAGGCATTGGCAGCCCTATTTGTCCGAGGTCTATAAGAGAGCAGCTTCGCCAACCATCAACGTGGTGACCATTTCCTGCCCCATTCGCGTATCGCCCAACGGGCCTGTGATTGGAATTCTGGTGCTGCAAATTACACTCGAAACACTCCTTGATTGGATCAAGACGGTTCCGGTTGGGACGGGAAGCGTGTTGTATGTGGTCGATCATAAGGGAAATGTCGCAACTCATCCCTCTCTGAATCTGCAAGGAGAAATTCTGAACATTGCGACCCGCCCCATCGTTCAATCGGCGCTTCGCGGCGATCAAGAAGTCCGGATTCTCCGCGATCCCGAATCGCGTCAGAGCCTTCTTTCAGCATGCGCGCCTGTGGCTGGGTACGGTTGGGGGGTTATTGTCGAAGAGCCGGAAGATTCGGCGTTTGCATCGCAGTATGCCTCCCTCCGGACGATCGGTCTCATCTACCTGGCCGTACTGATCTTCACTGTCTTCATTGCATGGCTCATCGTTCGCTTTTTCATCGCAAACCAGCGCGCCAAAGCGGAGATCGTGTTCCTGAATACCAATCTGCAACGACGCGCACAGGAACTGGAATCGGCCAACAAGGAACTCGAAGCATTTTCGTATTCGGTCTCACACGATTTGCGGGCACCTTTGCGTCATATTGACGGGTTCACACGGATCCTCGAGGAACAAATCAGCGCCACGGCCACCGAGGAGCAGAACAGGCTCCTGGGCATCATTTCTTCATCTGCAAAAAAGCTCGGACTGCTGATCGACGAGCTTCTGGTTTTCTCCCGGATGGCCAGGGCGGAGATGCGCCAACAGGATGTCCCCATGGATCGTTTGATCCGCGAAGTTTTGGAACTTTCCATGAACGAGGTCCACGAACGCGGTGTCAATGTCTCTGTAGACGAGCTTCCCGCCGTTTCGGGAGATGAGACCATGTTGCGTCAGGTGTGGATGAATCTCATCTCTAACGCGCTGAAATACACCGGAAAAACTTCAAGCCCGCAGATCCAGGTCCGCTACGCGCTCGAGAACGGCGAGCACGTGTTTTCCGTGCAGGACAATGGAGCGGGCTTTGACATGCGGTACTCCGAAAAATTGTTCGGCGTTTTTCAACGCTTGCACACGATGGATGAATTCGACGGAACCGGGATTGGTCTTGCACACGTCAAACGCATTATTACTCGACACCATGGTCGGGTTTGGGCCAGGGGAACCGTGGGTCGGGGCGCAGAGTTCTATTTCACCTTGCCGAAGGAGCAACCAACATGAACACGCCGGAAAACCGAGGATACAATGAGAGCAATAGTTTTTACCCTTCTTGTTACCTTCGCTGCCCCAGCTGCCTCTCAACCAGTTGAGCAAACCACCAAGGATGAGCTTGCTACCCTCGTAAAAGCGGAATTCCTCCATTCCTGGAACGCCTATAAGAAGTATGCCTGGGGACAGGATGGCCTCCGCCCTTTGAGCAAAACGGCATACACCTGGTACTCGGTGCCCCTGTACATGACCGCCCTCGATGCCCTGGATACCATGATCCTGATGGGACTCAATGAAGAAGCCGATTCGGTTCGCGAGTTTATCGCCCGAAACTTGTCGTTCGACCATGACATCTATGTCAAAAACTTTGAAATAACGATAAGACTTCTGGGCGGATTGCTTTCCTGTTACCAACTCTCGGGAGACGAGCGGTTGCTGGGGCTTGCAGACGATTTGGGTACACGTTTATTGCCGGTCTTCGATACGCCCACAGGAATCCCCTTTGTCGAGGTGAATCTCAGGTCGGGAAAGATTCGAAACCCGAGGACAAATCCCGGCGAGGTGGGAACGCTTCTTATTGAGTTCGGTACACTTTCCAAACTGACGGGCAAGCCCATCTATTATGAAACGGCAAAGAAGGCCGTTGTTGAAGTTTACAAACGCCGATCAGAGATCGGGCTTGTCGGTACGTGGATGGATGCCAACACGGGGGAATGGCTCGATCCTGACAGCCACCTTAGCGCTTGCATCGATTCGTATTATGAGTATATGATCAAATGCTGGCTGCTCTTCGGCGACCGTGATCTTAAGGAAATGTGGGATACGAGCATTGTTGCTATCAAAAAGTACCTCGCCGATGAGACGGCGACCGGCTTATGGTTCGGGCATGCGGATATGTTCACAGGGAAGCGCACAAAAACCTGGTTTGGCGCTTTGGATGCATTCTTTCCCGGAACACTCGTACTTGCCGGAGACCTCGAGACCGCCGCCAGGCTTCAGGAGTCCTGTTTCAAAATGTGGAACCGGCACGGAATCGAGCCTGAAGACTTTGACTACTCAAAAATGGAAGCAGCCCGGCCGCGGTATTTTCTGAATCCGGAGATCATGGAATCGGCCTATTATCTGTATCAAGCGACGGAAGATCCCCGCTATCTTGAAATGGGGAAAGCGTTTCTTGACAGCCTGATGGCCTATTGCCGCCTCGATGAGGGATACTGTGAACTGAAGAGTGTCCTTACAAAGGAGAAATCGGATCGGATGGAAAGCTATTTTCTCGCGGAGACATTGAAGTATCTTTACCTGTTATTCGCGCCGCCAAAAACCGTCGATCTCAAATCAACAGTTTTCAACACCGAAGCACACCCCATTCGAAGAACCTGGTGAGTCATCGTCGGGATTGCGGATTTTTGACCAGCCAGCGGTTCAAGAGATCGGACGTGCGATGCCGAACCAATTGGTAGGCGTTGTTCATCGCATCGTCGATCGAAACGGTTTCCGCTGTCAGCGAACCAACATCGGCGAAGATGCCCCGGCCACAGTATTGCTCCGGGGGACCTTCAATGAAGCCCGCGAGTCCGAGCACGGGTACCGAATTTCGACCTGCACGTTCCAGGATACCCGCGAGCGCCTTTCCGAATTTCAACTGAGAATCAATCCGCCCCTCCCCTGTCAGTACAACGTCTGCATTCCGGAGATGCTGGTCGAACCCTAGCGCATCCAGGATAAGGTCTACCCCTCGGCTCAAGTGTGCACCGCAGAACGCGGTTAACCCTGCTCCAAGGCCTCCCGCAGCACCGCCTCCTCGCAAGGGACGGACGTCGATACCCATCGACCGGAGAATGACGTCAGCATAATGGTGGAGTGCTCTGTCAAGAATCTCCACGTCGTTCCGCGTTGCCCCCTTTTGGGGACCATACACCGCCGAAGCACCATCGGGACCACAAAGAACGTTATCGACATCGCAAGCGACCACTATTTGTACGTCACCCAGCCGCGGATCGAGGCCGGATAGATCAATGTGTTCCAGGTGCGCCAACGCCTCCCCTCCTCGTCCGATCGGGATTCCCTTTTCATCATGAAAGCGTGCACCCAACGCCTCTGCCGCCCCGGCCCCGCCATCATTTGTTGCACTGCCGCCGATCCCGATCACGACCTTCTTTGCACGCTCATCCAGCGCGGCCCGGATCAATTCACCCGTGCCGAATGTTGTTGTTTTTCGTGGTTGATATTGTTCCCGAGTCAGGAGGGTTAATCCGGACGCTGAAGCCATTTCCAGCACAGCTGTCGTTCCGTCTCCCAAAATACCCCATGTTGCGACTGTCGGAAACCCAAGCGGACCGGTCACTGTTGCTTTCTTTGTTTTCCCGCCGGTGGCCCGGACGAGAGCTTCGACCGTGCCTTCTCCACCATCCGCAATAGGGAGTTCGACGATAACCGCGTCGGGGACGACCGACCTCGCACCTTCGGCCATCGCCTGGGCCGCCTCAACCGCAGTCAATGTACCTTTGAATGAATCCGGTGCGATGAGAATTTTCATGGGAGAAAGTAACAAATCATCAGAAGAAATTCGCCGGGGGATTGTGTTTTGAGTTAGAGAAGACGAACCCTATATTGCAGTCCATGAAATCGCATTTCATTGTATTTGCTCTCCTGATTGGAGTATCGAAGGCATTCACACAGACAGTGACCGTCGTTGATAGAGTCACCCGACAACCTGTCATCGGTGCGGCCTTGTTTTCTCCTGATCCGATCGCTTCGGCAACAACCAATGCTCTCGGACAAAGCGATATATCAGCGTTCTTCGGCTCGGACTCCATTGTTATCACCCATGTCAGCTACAAGACCAGGGCCTTCAGCTACGACCAGCTGAAGGATATGCGTTTCGTTGAAATGACGGAAGCCGTGATACCCCTCGCCGAGATCGTTGTTTCGGCAAGCCGTTCAGAGGAAAGCCGCAGGGATGTTCCCCACTATCTGGAGACAATCCGCGTCGCCGAAATCATCTTGATGAATCCGCAAACCGCCGCCGACCTCCTCGCAATCAGTGGCGCGGTCTATATACAGAAGAGCCAGCTTGCGGGCGGATCACCCATGATCAGAGGATTTGCTGCGAACCGGGTCCTGTTGGTTGTTGATGGTGTCCGCATGAACAATGCCATCTTTCGGTCCGGGAACGTTCAGAACGTCATCTCTCTCGATGCGTTTTCAATCCAGACCGCTGAAATTTTGTTTGGCCCGGGGACGGTTCTGTATGGGAGCGATGCGATCGGCGGGGTTATGGACTTCACGACCCTTGATCCACGTTTCTCCGAGCAAAGGCATCATATTTCCGGAACCGGCGTCACCCGCTATTCCTCCGCCACCGGGGAACAATCGGTCCACGTCGATCTTCTCGCCGATTTCTCCTCCTTTGCATTTGCGACGAGTTTTACCTCTTCGCGGTTTGGAGACCTCCGTTCCGGAACGCATGGAAACGAATACTTTCTGCGTCCAACGTATCAGGAAAGAATAAACGGCATCGATTCGCAGTTGGTCAACTCCGATCCCACGCTCCAGATCCATTCCGGATACCGGCAGACAAATTTCATTCAGAAATTCCGTTTCAAACCGGAGACCACCTGGGATCTGGAGTACGGATTGTATTATTCCGCCACATCAGACGCTCCGCGTTACGACCGTTTGTCTCTCGATGCAGACAACAACGGCATTCTGGACTTCGCACAATGGTACTATGGTCCGCAGCACTGGATCATGAATCGCCTCGGGCTCTCGCGGTCAAATCGAACCACGTTCTATGATCATTTTCGATTGACGGCAGCGGTGCAGAATTATGAGGAGAGCCGACATGACCGGAGGACAGGAAATCCGAGACTTCGAAGCCAGACAGAAACCGTGGACGCCCTGTCCCTCGCAATCGACCTCAAAAAGCAGGCGGACGAGCATTCGGTGCTCTACTACGGTGTGGAAGCGATTTCCAATATAATCGGATCGCGCGCGATCGGGTTGCACATAGAAAACGGGTTCGCGGAACCAACCAATACGCGATATCCCGACGGGGCGACATGGAACAGTTACGGGGCCTATGCAAAGCTTAAGCACTTCGTTACTCCGACGCTCACGATCAATGCTGGTTTACGATACGCGCTTCATAGCATGGAGGCGGAGTTTGACACTTCCCGTTTTCCGTTTCCCTTCGCTCACGCGGCAAACAGAAGCGCAGCGCTCAGTGGCAGTATCGGGGCGGTGTTCTACTCTAACAGCGCCTGGAGTTTTTACGTCAATGGTACAACAGGATACCGGGCTCCCAATATTGACGATATAGGCAAGGTGTTTGAGTCAGAACCCGGCTCGGTGATCGTCCCGAATCCCGATCTGAAACCGGAATATGCCTACAATATCGAAATTGGTTCGACCGGAAGGTTCCGTGAACTCCTGGAGGTCAATTGCTCGATCTATTATACATTCCTTGATAATGCCCTCGCCCGGAGAGATTTCTCATACAACGGTCAGGACAGCATCCTGTATGACGGCCAAAGAAGCCGGGTTCAGGCAATTCAGAATATTGCCAATGCTTTTATCTATGGACTCCAGGCGGGTGTGCGATTCCGCCTTGGCGACGGATTTTCGATCAGAAGCCAGTATTCGTACCAGTACGGACGTGAACAAGACGCGGACAATTTGAGCTACTCTCCGCTCCGCCATGCCGCCCCGGCGTTCGGATCGACACATCTCGTTTACGAACGGGAAGGGCTCAAACTGGATCTCCATGTTCTTTATAATGATGATATGCGATACGAAGACCTTGCACTTTCCGAACGAGGAGATCCGGCTCCCTATGCGAAGGACAAACACGGGAATCCGTTCGTTCCGGGTTGGTATACTCTGAACTTTAAGGGCTCGGTGCTTCTCGGTCCGCATTTCACAGTCAACATCGGACTCGAGAACATTACGGATCAGCTCTATCGACCCTATGCATCAGGAATCAGCGCTCCGGGAAGGAATTTTGTTTTGTCGCTCAAGGGAAGCGTTGAGTAAACGAATGATTACATGAGATGCTGATTGTTCCTGCACTCCATGAACCTTGAACCTCAAACCTCGAACCGGTTTCCTATGATCACTCCCCGGCGCCTTCACAAATTCATCGGGCTTGCGCTCCTTCTTCCCTTTTTGGGTTGGATTCTTACCGCATTCATCTTCTATTTTAAGCCCGGGTACGATGAGGCCTATGCGTCCCTCCAATTCAGAACATATCCACTCGAGAACGTTGTCATTCTACCTGTAAATCCCGACTGGCTGGAGGTCCGTTCTTTTCGCACGATCCTCGGAATCCATCTGTGCGTTCGAACGGTGAATGGCTGGTCGCAGTTCGATCCGGTGACACTCGAATCGCGGCCCGAACCCGCCGATGATGAACTCAAGGTCCTTCTGACCGATGCGTTCAGTTCCAATCCCGATCGCTACGGATCGATCGCCTCGATGTCAAAGGGTGAGGTTGTTACGACGACCGGAGTCCGGATATCATTGAATTGGCAGAGAATGAGTGTGTATCAGCGGGGATCCGACACCGATTTGATCGACCTGATGTACAGAATTCACTATCTGCAATGGACAGGGATAGAAACTGTTGACAAGATACTCGGACCCCTTGGCCTTTTACTGGTCCTTGTTTTGGGTATTCTTGGAATCAAACTCGCACTCAGGAATTCAACGGCTTCCCCTTGACGGACTTCGCGCTGCGAAAGAAACTGCAAACGAGACTTAAAGAGCCCGAGCAACAAGCGTTGTTCGCACACTGGTTGGAGAACGCTGAGAATGCTCCACGAAATCAAATGTCTATTTAAAAAAATTAATGTCGAATTTTCGGTGGAGAAATAATTCCCACCATTGTATCATTGGGCTCATCATTCGTATCTTAAGGAGTCATGAGCATGTTGAGCCTTCCCCCCCAAACCGAGATGCAGCAAGCGACGCGACGCCGCGATCGCTCCTATGACGGTATTTTCTACCTTGCAGTCCGGACCACGGGGATTTTCTGCCGTCCGTCCTGCCCTGCCAGAAAGCCCCTGCCGCGGAATGTCGAATTTTTTCCCACACCCCGCGAGGCCATTTTTGCGGGATATCGGCCGTGCAAACGATGCCGCCCCATGGATGCCAACGGAACTCCGCCCGATTGGGCCAGCAAGCTTTTCGCGGCGATCGACGCCGATCCCACCGCGCGGTATTCTGACTCACGTCTCCGTTTCATGGGCATCGATCCAGCTCGAGCCCGCCGGTTTTTCCTGAAGAATTACGGCATGACCTTTCAGGCCTATTGCAGAGGACGACGGCTTGGCGCGTCCCTCGAGCAGATCCGCCGTGGTGCCGACCTTGACGATGTGACTCTTGGATACGGATATTCATCGCACAGCGGTTTTCGGGAGGCCTTTGTGAAGACATTCGGTACACCCCCGGGGAAAAGCAGAAACTCGGAGCATATCGTCACGACATGGATCGAAAGCCCCATCGGGCCACTCGTTGCAGCAGCAACATCGGAGGGAATTTGTCTGCTCGAATTCACCGACCGGAGAATGCTGGACAACCAGTTCGTACGGTTACGCCGTTATTTCAAATGCGCCATCGTACCCGGAACAAACAACCACCTTTTGCAACTACAAAAAGAACTCGCCGAGTATTTCGCCGGAACACGGGATCGATTCTCCGTATCGCTTGTATTTCCGGGAAGTCCTTTTGAGCAAAGGGTCTGGAAAGCACTCCTGACGATTCCGCCCGGAAAGACGGCCTCCTACGAAGAGATCGCGCGAAAGATCGGATCACCGAAATCGAGCCGGGCCGTTGGACGGGCAAACGGATGCAACCGCATTGCGATCGTCATTCCGTGCCACCGCGTCATTAACAAAAACGGAGAGCTTGGAGGGTACGGAGGAGGGTTGTGGAGAAAAAAGAAGCTCCTGGAACTTGAAGGAAGCAAAGATCTTTTTACGGATTCGAACTGATCAGATGCGTCAGCGTCCGAACGACAAGCGTTGTCGCAAGGAGCGGATCATCTTCCTTGTTGGGGGAACCAAACGGATTCGCAAAGCTGCCGTCCTCGTTTTGTCGTTCCCGCAATAATCTGACCATTTCGTTTTTCCAACTCCCCTTTTTTTCCATTGCTTTGTAGACCTCAGCCCGGACCGAAAGGTGATAAAAAAAGAGCACCTTTCTCCAGTGATCAGGATCGTCTTCTGGAATTCCCGCCGGATAGTCGAGGGTCGAATTTGCCTCCAGCCATTGAAGAGCTGCTTGTACCGGTTCGCTTTTCGGCAGTTCTCCCGAAGCCAACAACGCCATGACTCCGCCGCACGTGGCCGTTGCATAACTGCGATACGCATTCTCATCTTTTCCGGCCTTGTTCTGATCGAGCACGACGGGCGAGAAATAGAATCCTCCGTCATAGGCATTCGCCGGAGATTGTTTGTGAGAAGGATGCTTCTGAAGAAGCCGCAGGAATTGTATCGTCTTCTTCAAAGACGTTGAGTCGTTCCACCCTGCTTCCCGCAACGCTTCCAGTACGTGCCGGGTATGCGACAGATCCACATGGCCCACGGTCCCTTTCGGGAGATTCGTTTCGCCAAACCCCCAGCTTCCGTACGCAAGATGATTGGACCGTATACCGCGTTGCTCCGTGAATTGCTCGCGCACAAGGTAGGCCGTCATGGTGCGAATGAGACCGAAGTCCGAAGGATCCCTCTGCCTGAGGAGAACGCGCAACGCATACGCGGTCGAATAATTCGGATACTCAATGATATCCGGATCCGCCAGGCCGAGGACACCCTTGTCATTGATATGGTTCCGGAGGAATTGACACGCAATTTGTATGTGGGCTGAATCGGCCTCGACAACCCCGGAAGGAACATCCATCAGGGCAGAAAGAATATAGGGAGTCAGCGTTTGGCCCGTCCGCATCACTCCGTGCATCTCGCTGTGCCAGCCGCCATCGGCTTCCTGATGCTCCCAAAGGTACGCTGTCGCTCTCGCGAGAATACGCTCCGCTTCCGACAAGTGCCGCATCTCCCCGCCTCCGCATTGCAGGAATAACGCTGCACAAATGGAAGCGAGGAGGGAGCGTTGAAGAAATGCTATTGTGATTATTTTCTTCAATTTACTTTCCTTGTTTTTGATGTTCCTTCACAAGCAGGTCTGCATCGCGATCCGCCGTCAAGGTCATGATCACGGCCGCCGTGCAGAATACGGGACTGGTGATACAGTGATGCCCGCCCCAGCTGCCGTTGCCTTCCTGAATCTTTTCCAGACGCCGGCTCATGTTCTGGTACCACGCATCATATTCGGAATCACGCGTGATCACCATGGATTCGGCGGTCATCATGTAGCTCAGATATTCCTCTCCGCCGTTGTTCCCGAAGCCGGCCATCACGGATTCATCTGAGAGCATTTTCTGCGCGGTCTTGTTTTGTTTGTGCGCCTTCGCCAACCGATCTACATCTTTTTCCGACACACCCGCACCCATCAGGTTCTCCTTGCTGACGGAAGCATTGTCCCGGAGAAGTCCGCGACGCTTTGCTTCGCTGATCCGGCGGTCGGCATCGCGCGCTTCTGGTGCTGTAGCTCTTTGGTTGCTCGTAATGGAATACAATGACACGCCGGCTGAGCTTTCCGTTCGAACTTCGCCGGTTTTTGCATCGACGTTACTTTTTTGGTATTCCCGTGAGCGCTCGAGGATTTCTTCATCGATCGGCGCCCCGACTGCCTGTGCGGCTTCGAGGGCGGAATTCGCCATGGCAGACTGCAGCACTCCGGCCCACCCGCCGCCCGCCCAGCTTCCATCCCGGGCTTGCCCGCGTTCGATCTTGCGGAGGCATTTGTTCAGAGCTTCGGTTACGCGTTTCCTGAGTTTCGCATCCCGTGATGTCTGGGGAAGGGCCCTGGAGAAAAACTGGGCGCACAGGGTGACATCAACATTCTGACCCATCTTGGCCTGCGGCTGTGTTCCTGTGAGGGAAGTGATGTTGGCACCTTCTTCCGGAGATGCTTCGGCCATTTCAAGAAGATAAGACAAAGCTCTTGAAATATTTTTCGAATAGGGCCCGTCACGGAGCGTACTTCCGGACCGCATGAGAGCCATCGCGGAAAACGCGGTCGTTGCCGGATCAATCTGCACAATCCGTGGGTCGCGGACCGATTGATTTGAGTGACTTCCGGCACCCCACCCGCCGTTTTCAAACTGCGCGGCAGCAAGCCAGGCAAGGCCCTTGTTCAGGAACTGCGGGACGGTCCGATCGGGACCTGGTCCCTCGGTCTGAATCCGATGCGGCGCGATGGTCCCGGCGGCCACCAGCACCAGCGAAAACTGCATGAAGCGGTTCATAAAGCCTCCAAAGTGTATGGAAAATGATTATGGGAATAAAGGGCGTTGGTATTGATGTTTTGAAGAGACAAAAGGTAAATGAGCAAATCCTCGTCTAAAGCCGGGCATGAAAGATTCACCTAATGACCCAATAACTGATACCTCATCGGCTTGGGTGGTGTCCTCTTTTGTCTACCGCGCCGCAAGAAGTCGTTGAAACGACTCATGGAATTGGGAGCGAGCGGGTATTCCCCCCAACTTCCTGTCCGCCGAAGTGCGCTGTATGCACGCAGGCGGAAAGTTTGGGGGGAATACAACCAGCACAATGTCACCAAGAACCGTTTTAACGGTTTCCTGTTACCGTAGAAACCCAAATGAGGACACTACCTCGGCTTGGCCCTCATTGATTTTCCCCGCGAAGAAGTCTATACTAGACCTCGGAACGGTTTGAGCTGCCGGATTTCCCACTTTCTCGGAGGGCGTCATGGAACAACCGAAGATCCATTATCCTGCTGTCATTGTTGCAGCCCTCATTCAATTTTTCATCGGATGGTTGTGGTACGGAATGCTCTTTATGAAGCCTTGGATTGAGGCAACGGGAGTTCCCATGGATGCGGCGCAATCCATGAGTGGGGGGCAGATGGCAATGATGTATGTCGGATCGCTTATGGCTTTTCTCGTCGTGTACTACATCATGGCCCACTTCGTCAGTTACACAAAATCCACAACAGCCAAGCAAGGCATGCAGACCGGATTCTGGTTATGGCTTGGATTCGTCGCCACCACGATCCTGGTGAACATCACTTATACGATGAAGCCCCTTTTGTTATGGCTCATTGACGGGGGCTATTGGCTCGTGTGCATGTTGGCGGGTGGTGCGTTGCTGGCCATATGGCGGAAGAAGGAAACTGTGTAATCATAAACTACCAACTTAGGCACGATTCCATCCTCCCGTGCATGAATAAATCCGACCCTCTTGAACGATACATTCCGCTTGGCGCCAAGATTGCGGTTTATATTCTGCTTGCCGTCTATCTCGTTCAAGCTGCTGATGTATTCTATGAATACACACCGGGCCGTTCGTGGCCGTTCCTTTTGAGTGCCATTCGTAACGGCATTTTCCTCTTTATTCATGAGGGCGGGCACGCTCTGTTCTACTTCTTCGGGCGAACGCTGAATATTTTGGGCGGATCCTTCTGGCAGATAGCTTTTCCGCTGATTTCTTTTATTCTTGCGATCCGAAAGGGCTCTCACTTCATAGCTCCCTTTGCGTTGTTCTGGGTCGGCACGAACATGATGGATGTCAGCCTCTACATGCGTGATGCGCCTTTGAGAATGCTCCCTCTCCTCGGCGGCCATAAATCGTGGCACGACTGGTGGAACTTGTTCCGCGAATGGGACATACTCGACTCGGCGGGCACGTGGGCTGATTTGTTTTACTTCAGCGGATTGTTCGTCGGTATCGGAGCGATTCTGTGGGGGATCTTCACTGCTGTGCAGCGATTTCGGAATCCCATTCCGTACAAGATCCTCCAGGATGAGACTGAACAACGAACACTCCGGAATTTCGTCGTTCAACAGAGGCAATCGCGGGCCCCCGCGGCAGATCTCAAACCATCATCGCCGGGCAAAGAATCTGAAAATACATTCGACGGCTTTAGCTGATCAAGGAGAGGAGCCTTATGGCATACCGTTTATTTTCCCTTGTTGTGCTGTTCGCGATCTTGGCAGGATGCTCTAAGGAGCAACCCCCGCTTTGGGACGGCACGATCATCGATTTATCTCATTCCTACGACAGCACGACGATTTACTGGCCGACGGAGAAGGGGTTTGCCCTGGAGCTGGGCTCTGCAGGAATGACGCCGGGAGGTTACTACTATTCAGCCAACAGATTCTGGACGCCGGAACACGGTGGAACGCACATTGACGCTCCGATTCATTTTTATGAGAACCGGAACACCGTGGACCAGATTCCCCTGGAGCAGCTTGTCGGTCCCGGCATTGTGGTCGATGTATCCGAGCAATGCATGGACGACCGGGATTATCGTGTTACGGTGGAAGACTTTCTCGCGTGGGAATCAGAGTTCGACAGGATTCCGGACGGGGCGATCGTCTTGATTCGAACAGGATTTGGGAGGTACTGGCCGGATCGTAAAGAGTATCTTGGGACCGAGAAGCACGGCCCGGAGGCCGTCCCGGAATTGCATTTCCCCGGACTACATCATGATGCCGCGGCCTGGTTGGTAGCGCAACGAAGGATCAGAGCGGTAGGTCTTGATACACCGAGCATCGATCACGGCCAGTCGACGAGATTTGAAAGTCATGTGGCGCTCTTCGGGCAAAACATTCCGGCTTTTGAAAACGTGGCGAACCTGAACGAGCTGCCCGAGAAGGGTTTTACGGTCATTGCACTTCCGATGAAAATTCGCGGCGGCAGTGGGGGACCCGTGCGCATTGTGGCGATCGTGCAGGAAAAGCAACCGGGTTAGAAGTTATAGAAAAGATACAGCGAGCCGCCCACTGTCACAACATCCGTTTTTCCTGTTCCCATATAGAGCGACGGATAGAAGATGTCGAATCCGGCTGTTACGCTCTCATAGATCGCTCCGCTCCCGATAATAGGGACTTCAAGACCCATCCCAAATCCCATCGCCGTGGTTTTCGAGTCATTTCCCGAGTAGGTTCCGGTTCCCAAAGCAACGTAATAGCGAAAAGTTTCCTTTAAGGAGAGTTCGTACTGAAATTCAAATCCAAGAGAATACGAAGTCGATTGATCCGAGGTCAGGAAGCCCCCTGTGAATTGAATCAATCCGGGCGAGTTCATATGATGGCGGAAAGACAGCCCCATCCCCGAAACACTGCTGCGTTGAATCCCACCGAAGAGAATGACCGATGTGACGCTGCAGAAACCGAATCCTGGCTTGATTGCGAAAACGCGACAACCGAGAGTACGCATGAAACGATTACCGCCTGTACACCTCCGCGAACCCATTGAGTGAGAATGATGAACATACCCGCCTCCCCATTTTTGTGGATGAAAAATATACTGAGAACGGCACGAGAAATCAAACCTTTGGTAAAACGACAAATATGTCTTTTTACACTTGACAACATGACAAATTTGTCGTTATTTCCTCCTTGAACATCCAAGGAGGTTTTTCGTGTCATCGGCCAGGTTCCCTTCCCCGTCTGCACCTGAAATCATTCAGCCATACACACTTTTTACGCAACAATTGGCCCTTCCGCCCGGCAAGCTTTTTCTCCTGCATGGGCGTGAACCGGTGTTTCGACTTGCGCACACGGTCGCATCGTATGCTCTGCGCAGCGGCATGCGAATCGCGGTGGCAGACGGGGGCAACTGGTTCAACGTGCACGCTTTGATTCATGCGGCCCGCGCGGCTCACACCAATCCCGATCTCCTGCTGAAAGCCATGTATGTGTCGCGAAGCTTCACCTGTTATCAGATGGAGCAAACGGTCGCACATCTCCTTCCAACCTTCCTGAAGTCCATCGACTCCCGTATGGCGATTATCTTCGGGCCCCTGGATACCCTCTATGATGAACAGGCACCGTTGCGCGAGGTACGACACATTCTGCAGCGTATCCTGGCCGCGCTTCAGGCGATGAAAGCGAACGGAGTCTCAGTCCTGATTGCCAGTCTCGACCGTTCCGTGCTGCCCGAAGAGCGTAATCGTTTTTCAGGCACTTTGGCAAAAGCCATGGATCATGTGTACCGACTGGAGTACGACAGAAGCGAACAACCCCTGTTGGTGCGCGAAAATCCATCCTCCATCCTCCACCATCCTCTCTCCGCCAAGCACTCCATCGATCACAATCTGCCAAAAGGAGCATCTCATGGGACGCACCGTACCGACGTTCACCAACATCATCGACAGCGAACTGACAAGCTGGTCCAAGTACCGCCGGGGCCTTCCCCGCGACGACCAAGAGGTCTTCGATGAGATCTTTCGTGCCGCCAAACGCCGCCTCGCGTCGAATTTTTATGCGATGCGGACAATTCCGTTTGAAAGCATCATTGTTTCGATGGTGATTGAACAAGGAAAAGAACTGGCAACACTTCGACGAAAAGTTGGGCGATTGGAGGAAAGGGTTTTGGCTGTGGGAGTTGGAGGGTTGGTAAAGGATTAAGAGACAGTTTGCCGGGTAAATTCAAAATCTCAATTTCTAAGCCCGAAACAATATCGAAATACGAAATGTTAAACTGCAATTGGTGACTTTAGCATTTTGAGTTTGTTTGGATTTTAGAGTTTTGGATTTCGTATTTCATTATGCCGTTCAATTGGCGTCGCAATCATCACGACACAATACTTTATTTGTCATCAAACCATCAATAACGATTCATGGTCCTTTCAGCCTGGCTCTTCGAATGCTATCCTTCCTCCGACGGCATGATTGTGTGGCTGATCGACCGCGAGGGCGTCAAATATCGTTGTCATCACCCATTTCTTCCATCCTTTTTTCTTCATCTTTCAGATGCTGATCGCAAACGTCTGGCTGTTTTAGCCGGACGGTCCCCCGTCCCCGTCTCGTTCACGAATACACAGCGGACAGAAATCTACTCGGGCGAGACGTGGGATGTGGCGGAAGTGACCGTGCTCTCTCCCACACACTTTCGCGAAGCCGTTCGTTACTTCGAGCAATTTTTTCCTCATTTCGTTTTTTTCAATTCCGATATTCTCCCTCAGCAGCTTTTTTTGTACCACACCGAACTTTTCCCCCTTGCGCTCGGAGAATACAACATTGACGCTCAGGGGATGCTCGCCGGTTGGACCTTGCAGGATTCCTGTGCAGCGATCACGTATGAACTGCCCCCGTTTTCCATTCTGCATATCCGCGACGCCCGCGATTTTGTTCCCCCAAAATACCGCAAGCAATTGCAACTCGAGGTGCTGTACGACGGCAAAACGTATGCCCTTGAACAGGACAATTCCCGCGAGATCGTAGAAACGCTCAACTGGCACCTCCACCGCTGCGATCCGGACATCGTGCTGACGGATTACGGCGATTCCCTTCTCTTGCCGCAATTGACCGCGCTTTCTGTCCGCACGAATATTCCGCTGTTGCTGAACCGCGATGACTCGGCGGGGTATTTCAAAACACGCGAATCTAGTTTTTTTCAATACGGCAAGATCGTTCACAAAGACGGGGCGTTCGAGCTGGCCGGGCGTTGGCATCTCGATCTGCAAAACTCCTTCACAATGGTGGAAGCTGATCTCGATGGCGTTTTTGAACTGGCCCGTCTGACCCAGATTCCTGTGCAACGCCAATCTCGCGCCAGCATCGGCACATCGATGTCCTCCATGCAGTTGTCCTGGGCCTACCGGCATGGCTATCTGATCCCTTCGAAAAAACGTGAACCCGAGGGATTCAAATCCGCCGCGACGCTGCTTCTGGCCGACCGCGGCGGCCTGATCTTCAATCCGCCCTTTGGCTACCATGAAGATGTCGCCGAGCTGGATTTTGTCTCGATGTATCCGACCATTATGGTGGAAAAGAACGTGTCGCCGGAGACCGTGAACTGCCGCTGCTGCCGCAATGACGCCGTTCCGGAGCTCGGTTATACGATCTGCGAAAAACGCGAGGGTATTGTCCCCGCGACCCTTCGCTCCGTCGTACAAAAACGGGCGCACTACAAAAAGCTGAAGCGGGACTACAAGGGAAAAGACGAGACGTTGTTTCGCAAATACGACCGCAGACAAAATGCGTTGAAATGGATGCTGGTAAGCTGTTTTGGTTACCTGGGATATAAAAATGCACGCTTCGGCAAGATCGAGGCGCATGAATCTGTGAACGCATTTTCGCGAGATGCGATTCTCACCGCCAAAGAACTCGCCGAGGAGCGCGGGTTCCGCATGCTGCACGCCATCATCGATTGCGTGTGGTTAAAAAAACAGGGGGCAACCGAACAGGAGTACGAACAACTCTGCCGCACCATTGCATCACGCACCGGTATCGATATCTCGCTCGAGGGTATTTACAATTGGATCCTCTTCCCCGCGTCCAAACTCGACCCGGCCATAACAACCGCCAACCGCTATGCCGGCTGGTACCGGCACGGCGAAGTGAAAATACGCGGATTGGAAGCGCGGCGAAGGGACACTCCGAAATTCATCAAGAACATGCAGACCGCCATGCTACAGGCGCTTTCAGGCGCACGGTCCGTCGCGGAGGTCGAGATTCTCGTACCGCTGGTCCTGGACATCGCCCGCAATCATGTTGCCATGCTCAGAAGCGGACGCGTGAATCCGATGGAGTTGGTCCTGCGGAGGCATATCAGCAAAGAAGCTGACGAGTACACCAACAACAGCATCAGCGCCGTGGTGTCGAAACTGATCGCCGACATGGGCGTGCATCTTTCGCCGGGCGAGACGATCGAGTTCATCATCATCGACCAGTCGGGAAAACGAAAACCGGAAAAAGCCAAACCGCTTGCGCTTTATGCGTTTGAGGACGGGTATGACATCGAGCAATACACCGAGCTGACTCTCCGCGCCGCGGAAACCATGCTGCAGCCGTTTGGATATTCAAAAGAAAAGCTCAAAGAGGTTTTTGGAATTGCAGAACCGGGGAAACGAAGCAGAAAGAGTGCACGGAAATCCCAGGAGGAGCTTCTCTTCAATACTTCGGGGCTTCAAGTATCGCTGAAACCCGACGCGTGAAACCTGAAGCATGAATCCAAACCATCCATCACCTAAACCCTTTATCGGCCGCGGCGCGGGATTCAATCCGCCCAACCGCTTTGAGGAAATCCACACCGGTCGTCCTCCCACCGAACTCGAAGACTATTTCGAATTGCCGGATCCCCGCCAGAAAATCCCGACGCGGTTTTATGTCGACAGATCCAAAACCCTGCTCTCCCGCAATGACAGCCCGGATCTGGGATTCAGCTACAGCCTGAATCCGTACCGCGGCTGCGAGCACGGATGCATCTACTGCTACGCGCGCCCGTCTCATGAATATCTGGGCTTTTCCTCGGGAATCGATTTTGAAACCAAAATCATGGTAAAGCTTGATGCGCCTGCGCTCCTTGAAGAGGAGTTTTCCAAGCGATCCTGGAAACCGCAGACGATCGTCTTTTCCGGAAATACCGATTGTTACCAGCCCGCGGAGCGCACACTTCAGCTCACGCGCCGATGCCTGCAGGTTTTTGCCCGTTTCCGGCATCCCGTTTCTCTGATCACCAAGAATGCTCTCATTCAGCGCGATATCGACGTTCTTAAAGAGCTTGCAAGCCGGAAACTTGTCTTTGTCGTCATCAGCATTACCACCCTCGATCAGAACCTGGCAAAGATCATGGAGCCGCGTACTTCCGCGGTTCAGAAGCGCTTGGAAACCGTAACAGCCCTGGCCGAGAATGGAATCCCCGTGGGGGTTAATGTCGCCCCGATCATTCCGGGCCTTACAGAATCAGAGATCCCAACCATCCTGCAGGCCGCATCGGAGCGGGGGGCACGGCATGCCGGCTACACGATCGTTCGACTCTCCCATTCCGTGAAGGACCTGTTCCAGGACTGGCTTCACCGGGAATTGCCCGAGCGCGCGGCAAAGGTTCTGGGCCGCATCAGAGATGTGCGCAGGGGGAAGCTTTCGGAGTCCGGATTTGGAAAACGCATGTCGGGAGAAGGTGGATTCGCGGAAGCCATCGATCAGCTCTTTGAGATAAATTGCAGAAAGTTCCGCTTGAACGAGAAGCCGCTTTCCCTTTCCACACAGGAATTTCTCCGGCCGGGGAACAGTCAGCTCGCATTTTTTTAGATCCTCACGGGAACAATCTGCTCCTCTTTTCGTCTCTTCTCTTGACAAACTAGGATATTTTTTTTAAACTTTGTCCGCCCATTCGATGGCGTTGCATGCCGCGACCTCACGCGGCCGCCCAACCCCCGGTTTTCAGCAAACGATCAGACACGCATGGCAATTGCTGTCAGAAATCTTGTGAAATTCTATGGCCGCGAAAAGGCCGTGGATAACATCTCCTTCGACGTCAAAACCGGCGAGATCCTGGGTTTCCTCGGCCCCAATGGAGCCGGAAAAACCACCACGATGAAGATCATCACCTGCTATATGCCCCAATCAGCAGGTTCTGTGGAAGTAGACGGACTCGAGGTGGCAACGCACGCGCATGAGGTAAAGCGTAAGATCGGGTACCTCCCGGAACTCAATCCGCTGTACCTCGACATGAACGTTCTGGAATATCTCGAATACAGCGCCCAGCTTCACGGATTGCGCGGGACCCGCCTCCGCGAGCGTCAGCGCGAAATGATCGATGTGTGCGGCCTGGGGGATGTCCGGCACAAGGAAATCGGGGAATTGTCCAAGGGATACCGGCAGAGAGTTGGGCTTGCGCAAGCCATGATCCATGATCCGGAAGTTCTCATTCTGGACGAACCGACCAGTGGGCTCGATCCGAACCAGATCGTCGAGATCAGGAATCTCATTCGCCGGTTGGGCAGGGCGAAAACGGTTGTGCTTTCCACTCACATCCTCTCGGAAGTGCAGGCCACCTGCGATAGAGTGGTTATCATCAACGACGGGACGATTGTCGCGGATGGTACGCCGGGTGAACTTCAACGGAATTTCCGTGGATCGGAGACGTTAACGCTGGAGATCAAGGCATCCGTTTCGAATCCTCTCACAGACCTTTTGCCAAAGCTCAAAGGACTACCGAATGTGGAGAACGTGGAATTACGAGGATCCGAAGGGTCGGTCCATTCGTTTCTTTTGCACACCGTGAAAGGGACCGACGTACGGGAAGATCTGTTTCGCCGGGCAGTTGCCGAGCAATGGGTATTGCTTGAAATGACGCGCCAGGCAACAAGCCTGGAGGAAGTGTTTCACAAACTTACACGCACCGAGCAGGCTCATTGACATGGCCGATTTCAAGTCTGACATTCTCAATCGCGTTGCGGCTGGCACGAAGAATATTTGGCCCATCTATATCAAAGAACTTCGTTCCTATTTCAATTCCGCGGTGGCCTACGTTGTCATTGTCGTTTTCCTCGCCTTCCTGGGCTGGTTTTACGCCAGCAATATCTTCCTTCTGAATCTCGCTTCCTTGCGCGAGATGTTCGAAACAGCCCGATGGGTCTTTCTGTTCATCATCCCTGCGATCACCATGCGCCTTCTGGCGGAGGAAAAGAAATCAGGAACGATCGAGTTGCTGACCACCAAACCGGTTTACGATATCGAGATCGTTCTGGGAAAATTCCTCGCCGCGTGGAGCCTGATCGGTTTCGCCCTGGTCCCCACGCTTGTTTATTATCTCATTGTGGCTTTGCATGGGAACATTGATCATGGCCCCGTTCTCGGCGGGTACCTTGGGTTGATGTTGATGGCCGGGGTGTACGTTTCCATGGGATTATTCGCATCGAGCATTACGGAAAACCAGATCGTTGCTTTCATCCTTGGGATCTTCCTTATCGTCGTGTTCTTTGTCCTGGACAAGATCCTCATTTTTGTCCCATCATACCTCGTGAGCATTTTTGAGTATCTTGGGACGGATTTTCATTTTCTCAACATGGCACGAGGGGTCATCGATACCAGGGATCTCGTGTACTTTGCAAGTGCGGCGGGATGCATGTTGTATTGCTCCGTTTTGGCTCTGGAGCGGCGGAAATGGTAGTACGCTCGCATCAATGCACGGCGAACGGTGCATGGTGAACGGTAAGAGAATTACTCCCTTGCTTCGACTTTTATGAAATCCACAAAGATCCACTCTTTGATACAAGCGGCGGTTGTTTTCGGGATCGTCATCCTTGTGAACATCATTTCCATCAGGCTCTTTGGCCGGATCGATCTGACCGAGGAGAACGTTTACACGCTGGCTGATGCGAGCAAGGCCATTGTTGGGGCTTTGGATGACCTCGTAACCGTAAAAGCGTACTTCACCGAAGATTTGCCTGCCCCGTACAATAACAATCGGCGCGCGACGCTTGATATTCTCAACGAGTACAAAGCCTATTCCAACGGGAATCTGCAGTTTGATTTCATCAACCCCGCCGGGGAACAGGGTGAACAAGAGACCCAACAACAGGGAATCGCACCCGTGCAGGTACAGGTCATCAACAACGACAGGCTCGAGGTCAAACGCGGCTATATGGGATTGGTCCTTCTTTTTGAAGACCGCAAAGAGACGATACCGGTCGTGCAAAACCTCGGCTCGCTCGAGTACGACATCAGCGGGGCGCTGAAACGGCTCACCACGACAAAGAAAAAGAAGATCGGCTACACCACGGGCCACCAGGAAGCTGAGCCTTCGGCGTTCCAGCAGGCGGCCCAGATGGTCACTGCACAATATGACCTGGTCCCGGTCGATCTTGCCGCCAACCCGACAGTTCCACCCGATATCGACGCTCTCCTCGTCATCGCTCCCCAGGGACGGTTTTCCGATTCGAGCAAACATGCCATCAACCAGTATCTGATGCAGGGAGGCCAGCTCGGGTTCTTTCTCAATCAATATGCGGGCAATCTTCAGGCGAGAGCTGCCGAAGCCGTTGAGACCGGCTTGGACGATCTTCTCGCCCAGTACGGGATTCGGGTGAATGCCGATCTCGTTCGCGATGCTCAATGCGCTCCCGTTACCGTCATGCAGCAACAGGGAATGTTCCGTTTTCAAAGCCAGGTCCCGTTTCCGTTGATCCCCACCCCCTCCGATTTCAACCGGGACAATGTCATCGTAAAGGACCTTGAGACTCTTCTCTTCTTTTTTGTGAGCTCAATCGATACCAGCCTCGCTTCCTCGAAGCAAATCAGGGCGGAGGTGCTCGTTCGATCCTCTCAGCAAAGCGGCAGGCAAACCGGATTTATTGCGATCGATCCGATTCAGCGGCTAACGCCTGCCGATCTTCCCGAACAACATATTCCGCTGGCCGCGGTCTTTGAGGGATCTTTCCCGAGCTACAGCGCCGATAAGGAGCCAGACACGCAGCAACCTGTCAGCCCCAAAACACGGATTCTTGTCGTCGGAGACGGCGATTTTATGAAGGATGACTATTTGGGGGCAAGAGACAACGTCGTGTTCTTCGCCAATATTGTGGACTATCTCGCTGACGATGCGGGCCTGATCACGATCCGCTCCAAAAATCTTGCCCAGACTCCCCTCGAGCAAATCGAGGACGGGACAAAGCGAACTCTTAAATACATCAACATGCTTCTTCCTCCCCTTTTGGTAATCGGTTACGGAGTCTTTCGTTGGAGGAGACGTACGTCCCTGAAACGCGCACTGGAATCGCAGTCCTGACGTCTTGAAGAATCCATGAATAAGAATACACTGATCCTCTTCGGCATTCTCCTTGTACTCGCAAGCATCGCGTTCTTTGTTTTCCAGAGGCCGGGGGAAATGAGCCTTACGGAAACGGGCAGGAATCTGCTTGTCGAGCTTGATTCTGCTTCGGTGAGCGGCATCAACATCGTTTCGCCGACTTTGTCCATGACCCTTGTCCTGAAGGAAACCGAGTGGTTTCTCGAGAAGCCGGTTCGCTCCCGTGCCGACCAGCCATTTGTTTGGACCTTTTTGCGTGAAGCCTTGAAACTGCCGATCCAATCGGTTATTTCTACCAGGGCGGAAAAACATTCGTTGTTTCAGGTCGACAGTACGGGGACGATGGTGACATTTTTTCGGGAATCGGGGGACAGTATTTCGATCATCCTTGGAAAATACGGCCCGAGTTTCGCGGATGTCTATGCCCGGCAGACGGGCTCCAATGAAGTTGTCCTCGTCAACGCGGGAATCTTTTACACCGTCAACCGGCCGGCGAAAGAATGGCGGGATCACACAATCCTTCGCCTCCCGGCAGATGCAACACAGGAAATTGGTTTTCAGTATGGCGACACCACGTTTACGCTCGCATGGAAGGACAGCAGCTGGATGATCGGAAAAGATCCCGTACAAGAAGCGTCCGCAAGGGCGTTGATCAATGCTCTGAGCAATCTGCGCGCGGATGATTTTCTTGACACGTCGCTTCCGCCAAAAGCAAAACGCATCGCCGAGGTTTCCGCGGCCGGCATTTCCGTTCGGTGGTATCAGGCGGCAGCGGGCGAGCGATACCTCGTACAGACCTCATCATCACTCCAATGGTATCAGGTCGATCAATGGAAGGCGCAGCAAGTGCTGAAGCGGAAAAAAGATCTGATCACCGTCCGATAACCTCCCTTCCGTTCTTCCGGAATGCCCGGACTGCCCCATTTGCCTTGTTTCACAGGCCTTTTTTGGTTACCATGTTATCTCACGCTAACTTCAATCAGGATAAGAGGATAACGTTTGTCATGCGGCAGGCAATCACTTCATTCACGGCTTTCATTTCGCTCATCGTCCTTGGCGGATGCGGTGCATCAAACCAACTGGGTACCATCGGGGGAGAAGTCGTCACTCTGAGGGAGTTTGAGGAAGTTTTCTCGAAAAACAACGGCGGTTGGGAAAGAGCTGCTCAGTCGAGCCTGGAAGAGCGAAAAGATTTTCTCGATCTGTTCATCAAATACAAACTGAAACTCCAGGAAGCGAATGCGCGCGGCCTTCTCCAGGATACCGCCATTCAAAATGAACTTGCGGCTTATAAGGCTTCCGTAACATCAACATATATCCTTGAAAAGGAACTGATCGGCCCGGGACTGAAAAACTTGTATGACCGGCGGATGCAAGAGATACGAGCCAGCCACATTCTCTTTCGTGTTGCCGAAAATGCGGCTCCGGCGGAGACTCTTGCCGCCTATCGCCAGGCCCTCGAATTGTGTTCCCGGGCACTTACGGCGGATTTTGACAGTCTTGCGCGTAAGGTTTCTCAAGACCCTTCTGCGGGGTCAAACGGGGGTGATTTGGGATGGTTCACCCAGGGCCGGACGGTTCGTCCTTTTGAGGATGCCGCGTACACTCTCGAGCCCGGACAAGTGACTGCCCTGCCGATTCGAACCCGTTTTGGTTACCATGTTCTAAAGGTAACCGACCGACGAAAAAACGAGGGTTCCGTGCAGGTAAGCCAGATGGTCAAACGTTTCTTTCCGAAGAAGGATACGGCTCAAGTCGAAAAAGAAGCATCGGAAATCTATGAGATGATCCTGGCGCGAAAGATCACTTTTGAAGATGCGGTAGAGCGGTTCAGTGAAGACGAGCAGAGCAGGGACAGACTGGGCCTTATGGGTGCTTTCGAGCGAACGCGCCTTCCCCAGGATCTCGGCGAACTCTTTTTCTCATCCCCGGTCAAAACGGTCCTGCCACCGTATCGAACACCCTACGGATTGCATATTTTTAGAGTTAACGAAAAATCGCCGGCTCCCTCTTTCGAACAGGCAGAACGCGAACTTCGACAAAGCTATCAGACACAATACTATGCATCGGATTACGACCGATTTGTTCACGGTCTGAAGAAGAAATATGATTTGAGTTTCGACGTCATACTCCGACACGCACTTACGCGTTCGCTTGATTCAACTAAAACGCCCTTGTCGGAAGACTGGACCAAGGAAGTCAATCCTGAATGGCTTCCAAAGGCGCTTTTCACTCACGCGGGAACATCATACACCGTGAGGCAGTTCCTTGACCACCTTCGGTACGATCAGGAACTTCAAAACTCAAAATTGTCTGTGACTCAGTTGGATGCCGCTATCGACAACGTTGCGGCTTCTTCTCTCCTTGAATATCACAGTTCGACTGCGGTGGAGAGGCACCCGACCTTCGCAAAACTTATGAAAGAATATGAGGACGGCGTGCTGATCTACCGAATGGACCAGGATGAGATCTGGCAAAAGGTTCAGGTCAATGATTCGCTGTTAGAAATATACTATCAGGAAACAAAAGACCAGTACATCCTGGAAGATAGGGTCAATCTCGCCGAGATCCACGTTCCGACTGATAGTGCAGCCATGGTGATTCGTCAGCGCATTGCCGCGGGTGAAGACTTTGGCATTCTCGCTGAGACATTCACCACACGGCCGGGATTCAAAGAAAAGCAAGGGGAATGGGGCTTGCTCCCGATCCGCTCAAACAGTTTTACGGAGTTTGCGGGCTCCATGGCGGTTGATAGCGTCAGCGCACCGGTTGTGCTCGAAGGCGGGTGGTCGATCATCAAAATCCTCGCCAAAGAGCCCTCGAGAATAAAAACGTTCGAAGAGGCCCGCCCGGAGGTCACAAGCAAGTTCCAGGAACACGCATCAAAAGAGCGCGAGCGGCAATGGATCGAGTCGCTCAAGGCTCGTTATGGGGTCACGGTGAACCCAGAAAGATTGTCCGATGCATTCAAGTCTCGGCCTTCCTCGTAACCATTTCCTTGGTGTCCTGGCGTGCCTTCTGCTTCTCTCCTGCCAGAAGCCACAACAGCCGCGGACTCCGGTCGCACGCATCGACAACCTGACGCTCACCCTCGAAGAAGTGGAATCCCGTTTCGATTCTTCTCACGGTTTGTCCCAAGCACAGGTTCACGAGTACATTCAGAGATGGCTGACACAGGAATTGCTCTATCAGGAAGCGGTCCGCCGCGGCCTCGACCGGACCCGGGATCTTGAAATCCGACTTACCGACATCCGACGGCAACTCGCTATTAACGCCCTGCTGGAACAGGAAGTCTATACGCTCAAAACACAGCAGAGCCCCAAGGAACAGGTCCAGGACTATTTCAATCAGAACAAACAGGAATTCACGCTCTCGAACGACGTGGCGCTGATCAGTTTCGTCCTGTTTTGGGAGCGTGACGCAGCCATTGCATTCCGGACACGGCTCATGCGCGGAACATCGTGGGTTGCGGGAAAAGCGGAGTTGCTGGCCGATCCCCAGTTGTCTCAGAGCGTCATCACGACCGTTGATTCCGCCTATCAGTCGGAACGGACTTTGTTTCCGCCTGAGCTCTGGCGGGCTGTCGTCACAACCGTCCGCCAGGAACCTTCGTTTCCCATCCGCACGCCGGAAGGGCATTATGTGATCTTTGTGTGGAAGCTCACGCGAAAAGGTGATACCGCCGACCTTCCGTACGTGAGACGGGAGATTCAAAGCAGACTTGCAATTGCTGAACGTCAACAAGTGACGGAACAATTGCTGGAGAACCTTCGCTCGAACCATGTTGTTCAGATATTAATCAGTTCCGTACCGCAGGATTCCGTTACTTTGAGGAGCAGGGAATAAAGCATGAAGAGTATTGGTGTTGTGATAATGTTTGCACTGTTACACGGTCTCGCCAACGGGCAGAATCTGCCGATCATTGACCGTATTATCGCTGTTGTGGACAAGGAGATCATCACGGAATCGGAACTGAGGGAACGGATTACGCTGGTTGCGATGCAGAACCGGCTCGATCCGGCGAACCCCGAACTGCGCAACCAGATTCTTGACGGCATGATCACCGAAAAGCTCATCCTGGCCCAGGCAATTCTGGATAGTGTAACGGTGACCGATCAGGAGGTTTCAAACGCTCTTGACCAACAATTGCAGAATATTATTCGCCAGGCGGGGTCGGAGGCACGTGTCGAGCAATACTATGGAATGCCGTTGAGCCGGATCCGAAGGGAGTACCGCGACGATATTCGGAAACAACTCCTGGTTCAGCGGGTCCGCCAGACGCGGGAGGCCAGCATGCTTGTCTCGCGGAGGGAAATGGAGGAGTTTTTTGCAACATTTCAGGACAGCCTTCCCCGCGTCCCCGATCAATACGAATTGAGCAATATTTTTGTTACGCCCAAACCTGATTCTCAGGTTGAGCAGCAGTCGACGCAGCGCCTGCGCTCAATTCTCGACAGTATCCGGGCCGGCGGTGATTTCGCGGAATTTGCCCGGAGACATTCCCAGGATGGTACGGCGGCTTCCGGTGGTGATCTCGGTTGGGCAAAACGAGGGACTTTTGTGCCGGAATTCGAAAGTGCCGTGTTCTCGCTTCCGGAAGGCGGAATTTCCGGCATTGTGAAAACTGAATTCGGACTGCATCTTATTCAATTGCTTGAACGGCGGGGTGAATCGGTCCACGTGAGGCATATTCTTTTACGACTTAACCGCGGCCCTGCCAGTGATTCAACCGCTGTGCAGTTCCTCAACTCCCTTCGCCTGCAGGTCCTCGACGGAGCGTCCTTTGCGGAACTCGCTCAGAAGTATTCTGAGGATGACGAAACCAAGCCGGTCGGGGGGGACATGGGAACGGTGACGCTTGAACAGCTGGAAGCTGAATTTACCGAAGTCGTCGCAAAACTGGACGGGGGGCAAATTTCGGAGCCGCATAGGATTACCCTGAAGAATAACTATGGATTTCAGATCGTCCTCGTTCGCAAGAAAATTCCGGCTCATCCCATGAATCTCACGGACGATTATCGGCGGATTGAACAAGTGGCCCTGTACGTGAAGAAGAACCGAAAAAATGCCGAATGGGTTGAGGAGTTGAAGAAGACCATTTACTGGGAAACCCGTCTGTAGTACCAACAGTCAATCTGCCAATGAATGACGTCGAAGCAGTTCGAAAGCTTACCGGTGCCTATGCGGAGATGAGATCTGAGATCGCGAAAGCGATCGTCGGTCAAGATGTCATCATCGAACACCTCCTCATCGCACTTCTGGCCCGCGGACACTGCCTGCTCGTGGGTGTGCCCGGCCTCGCAAAGACCTTGCTCATCAAAACCGTCGCAGAGGCGCTCGAGCTGAAGTTCAGCCGGATCCAGTTCACCCCCGATCTTATGCCGAGCGATATTACGGGGACGGAAATCATTGAAGAAAACGTTTCAACGGGACAAAAGGCCTTCAAGTATGTTCGCGGGCCCGTCTTCGCCAATGTGATCTTGGCCGATGAGATCAACAGGACTCCGCCCAAGACACAGGCAGCCCTGCTTGAAGCGATGCAGGAGCACCATGTCACCGCGGCGGGGCAAACGTACAAGCTCGATGAGCCCTTTTTTGTCCTGGCAACACAGAACCCCATTGAGCAGGAAGGCACCTATCCCCTGCCTGAGGCCCAGCTCGACCGGTTCATGTTCAATCTGTGGCTCGATTATCCTTCGATTGAAGAGGAAATCGAGATTGTCAAGACGACAACAAGCCCGTATAAGGCATCCATCCGACCGGTTCTGCGCGGCGACGAAATTGTTGTGCTCCAGGATCTTGTTCGGCGAGTCCCAGTCGCAGACAACGTGGTCCAATTTGCCGTGAACCTTGTCAATCGATCCAGGCCTCAATCATCACATGCACCCGCCTTTGCAAAACAATGGATTCGCTGGGGAGCCGGACCCAGAGCATCCCAGTATCTTATCCTGGGAGCAAAAACGCGGGCTATTCTCCAGGGGCGGCATACACCCGATATTGACGACGTCAGAGCCCTGACGGGGCCGGTACTCCGACACAGAATTGTACCGAGCTTCAACGCCGAGGCCGAAGGGATCACCTCCGTCCAGATCATAGAAAAGCTCCTGACCAGCAGCGACTAGGCACTGTTCAGGCGGCAGGAACTTATGAACCGTGCACTTGCAGTCTTGGCTTTCCTTTTCCTCGAATCCGGTGTGCTTGTTTCGCAGCCCGCTCCGGTTCGATCCTGGATCTTTTTTTCCGATAAACTATCGCCCTCCTCTGCAAGCTCAATAGAAGAACTTGCGGCTGAATACGGAATCTCCCATCGCGCCCTCCGGCGAAGAGCCAAAGTCCTTCCGGCCCAAAGCCTTATCGACTCCTACGATCAGCCGGTTTCGACCGCTTACATCAGACAGGTCGAGGCCATGGGGATGAGGGTCCACTCCGTTTCGCGCTGGCTCAATGCTGTCTCTGTGACGGCAAGCCCTGATCAATTGACCAGTGCCTCCGCTCTGTCGTTTGTGGTGAAAGTCCATCCGGTTGCAAATCTCGGTCACCCTCCCGTAACACTTGGGCCCGCAATTCCCACTTCGTCGCTCTCAAAGGTTTCGATATCGGGATTGAACTACGGACCCTCGTATACCCAGCTTGCAAATATCCGCGTTCCGGAAGTGCATGACCTTGGTATTGACGGGAGCGGCGTTCTTGTGGGAATGATCGACGACGGATTCAACAACCATCGTACGCACAGCGCCCTTAAGAACATCACCGTCGTCGACGAGTATGATTTTATTCATGACATTCCGAACACGCAGCGACAGCCATCGGAGGTGTTATCGCAAGGAAACCATGGAGCAGCAACGTTGTCGGCACTTGCAGGATTTGCGGAGGGTATTCTGATTGGCCCTGCCTATGGGGCCTCGTTGATTCTTGCCAAAACAGAAATAATCGGAACGGAGACCTCGGCAGAAGAGGACCTGTACGTCGAAGCGCTGGAATGGCTGGAGCAATCCGGCGCGGATATCATTTCGACATCCCTGGGATACGACGACTTCGACCCAATGGGAACGTATAATCCGGGAGACGTCACGTATTCGATGAAAGATGGCCGAACCGCCACCACGTCCATTGGCGCAATCATCGCAGCTCGCAAAGGTGTACTTCTTGTGACTTCCATGGGAAATGAAGGATGGTGGCGCAAGGAACCCGATTCCACGAAGGGAAACAGCTACGTCGCGATTCCAGGTGTCACCGGATCTATGGTCACGCCGGCGGATGCAGACAGTATCCTGGCCGTCGGGGCGAGTCACTCGGATCTTTGGATCGCATCATTCAGCTCCACCGGTCCGACGGCGGACGGCCGAACGAAGCCGGAAATCATCGCCCAGGGCGTCAGCGTCATTGCCGCGGACCCGACAGGAATTGACTTTGTTCGTTTTAACGGGAACAACTATTTTGGCTATAGGTTAGCAAGCGGTACATCGCTTTCAGCGCCGTTGGTTGCAGGCGCTGCAGCCCTGTTACTCTCCTCGCGGCCGGAGCTTACACCCATGCAGGTTCGTGAGGCCATTCTCGCAACCGCATACCAGTTTTTAGATCCGGATGATCCCACGAGAACGGCAACATATCCCAATAATTACTACGGCTGGGGAGTTCTCGATACCTACAGAGCGTTGCTCTATCACGGAATCGCATTCAGCAGCAAGCCGAAGGTCATTCTCTCGGATTCAGTTTCCGTATACATTTCGATCGCGTCGGATACGGCGCTTGTTGCTGATTCTCTTATCATGATGTACCAATTGGCAAACAACGGCCCTTTCCTGCGAATTCCGATGCAGTCCACTCCCGTGGCGAATCTCTTTCACGCAACCATTTCCACAAGCACTGATCCTGGATGGCCGAGGGGGTACTTCACCGCCTCTGATCAAGCAAATCGCAATCGCCTGGCCCCTTTCAATGCGCCGCAAAGTCTTTATGTCTTTGCGGATTACACGGTAACATATGTCCCCGGAATATCACCTCGGGAATTTCAACTGCTTCCAAACTACCCCAATCCTTTCAATGCGGGAACAACCATTTCATTTGATGCCCCGGGTGGACATGAAGTGGAGCTTATTATTTTCGACATCTTGGGACGTAGAATCAAGACTCTTTACCGGGGAATCACGTTCGCAGAGAGGAGAGTGTTCTATTGGGATGGGACTGATGATGGCGGACGGAGTGTTTCCACCGGAGTGTACGTTTCCATGCTCCGCTCCGGTTCTACGATCCGATCTCAAAAGATCCTGCTCCTCCGCTAGGCACAACTGTCATGCCTGAAGTTTCTTTGTCGACCTCGTTCAGCATTCTCTTGATTTGTCTTGCTCTGATCGGGGCTTTTCTCATTTCCCATTTCTCGTACCGAACAACCAATCCCCCCATTTCCCCAAAACGAAAGAGAATTCTTGTTATCCTCAGGACTCTCGGACTGTTTCTCCTCTTTCTTCTCATCGGCGAACCTCTCGTATCGCTTCTTTATCGTACTGAGCAGCTCCCTGTGACGGTCATTCTGATCGACGACTCACGCAGCATGACCATCGCCGACAAGGCCGGCAAGCGGGCAGACGTGCTTCGGGAAGCCCTTGCCTCCAGGCCGCTGCAGGAACTTTTCGCAAAAGGAGAAGTGCACTTTGTGAAGTTTGGCGATCAGGCCCGAAGCATTGAGTCCCTTGGACCGGATTCGCTTCAATTCGCAGGTGATCAGACCAACATCTCGGGGGCATTGCGATACGCGAGGACACTTTCCCTCACCTCCAATGTCCGGAGTGTTCTTCTTCTTTCAGACGGGAATGCGACAACGGGAGGCAATCCGATCTTCGAAGAGGAGCTGCTTGCACTGCCCGTGTTCAGCGTCATCGTGGGAGATACGGCAGATCAAAAGGACGTGCTCATCCGCAAAGTCATCACGAATGCGGTGGTGTACAAAGGAACCCGCGTACCGGTCAATCTTCAGGTCAGAAGCACGGGAGCTCAACGGGAGAGAGTGGAAGTCACCCTCCGCAGGGAATCAGAGATTGTGGATCGTGCGTCTCTTTTGCTCGAACCCGGTGTGCATGAGTATCCCGTCAACCTCGCGTATGTTCCTTTGGAAAGCGGCTCCCAGCGATATACTGTCAGCGTGACATCGCTCCCCGATGAATTGACGGAAAGGAACAACCGTTCGTCGTTCTCAGCCCGGGTGCTGGAAAACAAAATGAAAGTCATGATCCTCGGCGGCGCACCCAGTCCCGATATTGCATTTCTGCACCGCAGTCTCGCCGCCGACAGCAACATGCAGGTAACGACTGTGATTGAGCGCGGCGGCGGAACGCATTACGGCCCTACCCCAACCACGTTGTTGTTTGAGGCGCAGGATTGTCTGATTCTCGCCGGATTTCCAACCTCTGCCACTTCCCCGTTTCTTGTTGACCTTGTGCGTGAAGCAGGTTCGAAAGGCCCTGGTGTGCTTTATATTCCGGCGCGGACCGTCGATCACGCCAAATTGACGTCTCTCCTGCCGATCCTCCCGTTCATATTTCGGGATCTCTCGCAAACAGAGCAGCAGACGTTTTTCCATCCGCGCTCCGATCCGAATGATCTCTTCTTAAAACTCCCGGATAATCTTCCTTCGGATGGATGGTCGAAGCTTCCACCTCTTTTTTCTCTCCAGACGGCCATACGGGCAAAACCCGAATCGGATGTACACGCCGTGAAACGCCTCCGAACGATTGTTACCGAAGAGCCGCTTTTGGTGAGCCGGAATGTGAACCGCCGGAAATCCGTGGCGTTGCTCGGATACGGCCTGTGGCGATGGAAGATGCTTTCCGATCCCTCCCTCGACGGCGTTCTTGATCATTGGCTGAATACAACCGTCCGCTGGCTGACCACACGCGACGAAGATCGAAGGATCCGTATCGCGCCCATCAAAAAGAGTTTCACTCCCGATGAACCCATCGAGTTTTCGGGCCAGGTGTATGACGAAACTCTCAGGCCGATTGACGACGCTCAGATTACGCTTACCGTGAAGGGCAAGACTCTCCGCAATGATTTTACAATGTCCTCCCTCGGCAATGGTCAATATGATGCCCGTGCACGTGCGATGCAGGAAGGAGACTACGCGTTCGAGGCAATTGTTCGGCGGGGGGGAGCAGAAGCAGGCCGGGTATCGGGTTCGTTTTCGATTGGTGAATCCAATGCAGAATTTCTCGAAACGCGCTCAAATGCCCTGCATTTGCGTCAACTCGCTGCACAATCCGGAGGCCGTTTCTATTTCCCCGACAATATTGGATCGATTACGGACGATATCAGCTCTCTTCCGGATTTTCGCCCCTCCGAAACCCTTCAGTCGGCCGACCTGGCTCTGTGGACCAATCCGTGGGCTCTTTTCACCATAGTGTTGTTGTTTTCCTTGGAATGGGTTTTACGGAAACAAAGCGGAATGCTATAGCTTCGTATGAATGGAGGATGAATGAAACCTGCTAGAGCGGCAGTGGTGAGAATTCTGGCGTTGATCTCGATTCTGGTTGCTGATGCCCCGGCACAGGATTTTTCCCGAGTCAGCCGACAGCTTTCGGATGTCATCGAATCGGAATTAAAGCAGAAGGGCATTCCGGCGGCGTATATAGCGCTCGTGAACGACCAGTCTGTCGTCTGGAGCGCTGCGTTTGGTTACTCTGACCTCGATCGAAAGCTTACCGCATCGCCCACTCAGGTTCATAGGATTGCGTCCGTTTCCAAGCTCTTCACAGACATTGCAGTGATGCAACTTGCCGAGCGCGGACTTCTGGATATCGATGCTCCGGTCACGACCTATGTTCCCGAGTTTCAACCGCGGAACCCATTCGGCATTCCCCTCACCCTTCGCCAGATCATGACACACAGGGCCGGAATCGTCCGGGAGCCCCCGGTGGGGCATTACATGGACCCTACGGAACCATCTCTTGCACAGACGATCCTCAGTCTGAATCAGACCGAAATCGTTTACAAACCGGAAACCCGGTTCAAGTACTCCAACGCGGGAATTGCCCTCGTCGGCTATGTTCTCGAAAAAATGCAGGGCCAACCCTTTGGAGAGTATATTGAAAGGTATCTGCTCAAACCGCTTGGCATGAATGAGAGCTCATTTCTGCCGAAAAAAGAACTGCTTGAGCGAAAACCAAGAGCTCTTCTCTGGACGTACGACGGAAGAACATTCGACGTGCCGACATTTCAGTTCGGCATGGCCCCGGCCGCGAACATGTATTCCACGATCGGAGATCTCGGAACATTCATGATCGCTCTTTTCAATAAAGGAGAGACCGGAACCGGAAGAATATTGAAGGAAGAAACCCTGGAAGAAATGTGGCGGCCTCAATTTGTGCCTGAAGGAGAGAAATCGGGCGCCGGCCTGGGTTTCTTTGTCGAGGAATTTGAGGGAGAACGCCTGGTGAGTCACAGCGGCGACGTTTACGGATTTGCCACGGAGTTTGCTGCGATGCCCGATCGCAAGGTCGGGGTCATTGTCGTGAACACCATGAATGCCTGCAACGATTGGTCGAGCCGCATTGCCCGCTACGCCCTCAGGCTCATGCAAGCGCAGAAGAAGAACGCTGCCCTCCCCCCATTCGGATCAACCACCCCTGTCGATCCCCGACTCGCAAAGCTCGTCTCCGGGACATATCGCAAGGGATCCCTGACGGTGGAGATCTCTTACAAAGCCGGGACCCTCTTTATGCAAGGGAGAACCATGAAGTCTGTGGTGCGCCAGCGGGAGAATACCCTCGTCGTCGATGACAAGCACAACTCCGGCACCACGCTCATTCCTGTTGCCAATGGACTCGTTCTGGGGGCGGACACGCTTCTTCGGGTGACCGAAACGAGGCCTCAGGAAGCTCCGGACCGATGGAAAGGCCTCATCGGCGAATACGGCTGGGATCATAACGTGCTTTATATACACGAACGGAATGGAATTCTTCACGCGCAGATCGAATGGTATTTTTCTTATCCCCTGCGGGAAATCTCGAACAACGTTTTTGCATTCCCGGAATTCGGACTCTATCACGGAGAGAAGATCGTTTTTACGAGGGATTCTTCGGGAAACGGGGTTCTCGCAACAGCGGCAAATATCGGATTCGTACGCCGGGCTGTAGGAACGGCAGGAGGGCAGACATTCCGCATCAATCCGCAACACCCTATTGAACAATTGCGCCAATCGGCCATGAAAGCTTCGCCGTCGGTCGAAGGCGGCGTATTTAAGGAAAGCGATTTGGTGGACCTTCGGGCTTTGGATTCTACCATAAGGTTTGATATACGCTATGCCACCACCAACAACTTCATGAATGCCGTGTTTTATTCGGAACCGCGTGCCTATCTTCAACGCCCGGCAGCCCGGGCCGTTGCCCTTGCATCCGCATGGTTGAAACAATTCGGTTATGGGCTGATCGTGTATGACGCTTATCGGCCCTGGTACGTAACAAAGATGTTTTGGGACGCGACCCCCGATCATCAGCGTGATTTTGTTGCTGACCCCTCAAAGGGATCGCGTCATAATCGCGGTTGCGCGGTGGATATCGGCCTGTATGACCTGCGCACAGGCGCTCTTGCACCCATGGTAAGTGGATATGACGAATTTTCGGTCCGCGCGTATCCGGAATATCCGGGGGAATCCTCTCTTCAACGGTGGAACCGCGAACTGCTGCGCACCGCTCTTGAACAAGAGGGCTTCGCCGTCTACGAATACGAGTGGTGGCATTTTGACTTTCAGGGCTGGGAGCACTATCGGATCATGAACGTGGCCTTCGACGGGATCCCGGTGAACTGAAGATTTCTCCGATTCAAAATACTTTCATTTCCCGGCATTTGTTTCTATCTTTGATGGCGATGAAACTCACGGAAGATCAGAAGTTGAGAATTTTTATCATCCTGGCCCTGGCGGCCGGCTGGATCGCGGTCGTTTTCTTTCGGTCCGGAACTGCCTGGGGGTGAAGAATAGTGAAGAGTCAAGGGTAAAGGCCTGCCCTGAGTCCGCCGCAGGCGGACGAAGGGGTAAAGAGTCTTGGAGTAACTTCGTAGTGAATTTTCTATCCTACCATCAGCGATGACCGCCTCCGACATCGCATCGTCCGGTTCCCCAAAGGCCATATTCCATCAGAAGTTTGCCATCCGCATTTCCCTGGTGTTTGGATTCCTCATGTTGGGTGGGAAATGGTATGCCTACCTGATCACGGGCTCCGCAGCGATCCTCTCGGATGCTGCCGAATCGGTTGTGCATGTTTTCGCTGTTGCGTTTGCCGCGTACAGTCTTTGGCTCAGTTTCAAACCGGCCGATCGGAGTCACCCGTACGGACATGAGAAGATCAGTTTCTTTTCGGCAGGAGTGGAAGGCGGGCTGATCATTCTTGCCGCGCTGACCATCATGGTCGAAGCCATCCTCAAATGGATGGCCGGGCTCCAATTGCAGAATCTTGGTGAAGGAATGATCTACGTCGCCGCCGCAGGGGCCGTGAATGGGGCTCTCGGGGGATACCTGGTGTTCACCGGAAAGCGTCACGGCTCCCTGGTGCTCGTCGCCAACGGCAAGCATGTCCTTACCGATTCATGGACAAGCGCCGGCGTCATTGTTGGATTGTTGCTGGTTGTATGGACGGGCTGGAAACCGTTTGATCCGATTTTGGCGATCATTGTTGCCACAAACATTCTCTGGTCCGGCGGTAAACTCGTGAGGCAGTCCGTGGGCGGATTAATGGACGAGGGGGATCCAAAACTTGCAGAGACCATCACCGAGATCTTACAGAAGGAAACAAAATCAAGAGGACTCGTTTTTCACGAGGTACGTCACCGGAACGCCGGCACGACACTCTGGGTGGAGTTTCATCTTCTCTTTCCTCACGGAACACCGATTGAAGACGCGCATTGGAAGGCGACTGAGATCGAGGCAATTCTCAGATCATCCCTCCCCCTTCCTGTGAATGTTCTTACACACCTCGAACCTCTCGAAGATCACGACAAGACCCACATCCAACTCAAATCTACCAGCGAATAAAAAGAGAAACGGCCCAGCACTGTTCCAACGGAGCCGATCTGCGTCTTCACTTTTTGAATTCGAGGTTGAGAGTGATCGTCACGGTCTTCCCCGCTACGAGACCCACATTCTCAATCATTCTGTTCCATTTGAGATTGAAATCAAACCGATCGATGGTGGTCGATGCTTTCCACCCCATAACGGATCCCTGTTGCGTCGTAATCATACCCTTGTAATCAGCGTCAAAGGTCACTGTTTTCGTGACATCACGGATGGTGAGGTCGCCGGTGATTTTGTACTTCTTTTCGTCCACTTTGTCGAATGATTTTCCGGCAAACGTGATGGTGGGATAGTCCGCTGCGTTGAAGAAATCTTCGCCTTTCAGATGGTTGTCGCGGCGTTCCTGATCGGTCGAAATGCTCGCAACGCTGATCGTGGCATTGACCACGGCGTCAGAGAAATCCTGATTCGAGGAAACGAACGTAAGATCGAACTCCTTGAACCGTCCCGTGACTTCTGACAACGCCATGTGTACGACGGAAAATTCCACTTTCGAGTGTGACTTGTCGAGAGCCCATCCTTTTTCCTGGCCGAGAACCGGGAATATCCCGATAAGCACGGCAGCCGCAAGATTTGTCAGACGCTTCATGATTCTTCTCCTTCTCTGAAGATGGGAATGAATGGTTATGAATGGCGAACAGAAACGGCGTCCTTGTTTGACACGGAAAGATCGATGAAGATTCCGTCCGGATCGACGAGTCTGTGTTTTTGTGCATCCTTCCTGTCAAGACCATCGCCCCGGCCCAAGGTCCGGATGCGATCTGCGATCAGCCCCAGACGCGCCGGCGAGGTACCCAGTTCGAATGATTTCAATCCGGTAGCATGCTCTGCCGCCGGTTGAGAACCTCTGCTGTTCCAAATATTCAGTCCGATATGGTGATGATAGCCGTCTGCAGAAAGAAACAACGCCCCCGGGTAGCTCCGTTGAGTGATGTCGAGTCCGATGAATTCATGATAAAATGTTCTCGCCCTCTCGAGATTCGAGACCTGCAAATGCATATGGCCTACGACGACATCCTGGTGAACGCCGGCATACGAAGAGGAAACTCCGTCCAATTCGGACATTAATCCCGCGACATCCAGCGGGTCGGATACCATCGCAATTCCATCGGAGCCGACGGGCCATTCACTCCGGGGGCGATCGCGGTATAATTCAATCCCGTTTCCTTCGGCGTCCGCGAGGTACAATGCTTCGCTCACCCCGTGATCCGCGAAACCCTGGAACTTCCATCCTTTCTCCCCCACATGACGCATCGTGCGTGCCAATTCCAGCCGATCCGGAAACAGCAGGGCTGTATGAAAGAGCCCCGGAGCTGTCACAGGCCTTGGAAAAGCGGCCGAATCTCCCTCTAAGACGATAAGCGGAGGATCCGACCCGTTTGCCGAAAACCGCACGACCTGTCCATCCCGGCCAATTTCTTTCAAGCCGATTACGTCGCGATAGAACCTGGCCGACATTTCAAGGTTCAGAACGCCGAGTCGGATGTTATGAATTCGTAACGAAGAGAAAAACGTGTCCATCAGGTGCCTATAGGGATTTGAGTTTTTCCTGTCGTATGCTTCGTTTCAAGCGCCGGAAGCACACGTTCAATCGCTTCCCGGTTATGTTCGAGCCACGGGGGAAGTTGAAGGCCGGTGCCCAATTCATTCTGATTCTCATCGACGCTCATTCCGGGAAGGTCCGTTGCAATTTCAAACAGTATTCGGCCCGGTTCACGAAAATACACTGAACGAAAATACACTCTATTGACGATTTCCGTTACGTCCAGGCCAAGCCCCGCCAATGTTTGCCGCCATTCTGCCTGGGCTTCATCCGTTCCGACTCTCCACGCAATGTGGTGAACGGATCCGGCAGATTGCCGCCCCGGACCCACATCATTCCTCACAACGACGTCCACAGCGGAACGATCGGATTCCTCGCCGGCAAAATAGCGTATGCGACCCGGTTGTTCCGGCCCGCGCTGAAATCCCATCGTGGCTGTCAACAGATTGTCCGTAGGGCCGGCGTCCCGAAGCCAAAGTGTTGCCCCGTGAAACGATCTCAGCGCATGCTCGGGAGGAACTGCGCCGTTCTTCCATGGGATTGCGGCATCGACGTGGTCGTCAAAGATCAATTCCAGCATCAGGCCGTCCGGATCGGGAAACATGATGATGGTCTCGCCAAATCGCTCTTCGGGCCCCTGGAAGACAACGCCGTTGCGCGATAGGTGCCTGATCCAGAAATCCAGGGACCCGCGCGGAACGTGATACGCTATTGCGGCAACTTCTCCGGACCCCCGTTTACCTCTTATCGCATTCAGAAAAGGGAAAAAAGTGAGGAGTGTTCCGGGCCTGCCGGACTCGTCGCCATAGTAAAGGTGATACACATCCGGCGAATCGAAATTCACGGTCTTTTTCACAAGGCGCAGTCCAAGCACGCGTGTGTAGAACGCGATATTGGCCAGCGGATCGCTTGCCAACGCTGTGATGTGATGGATGCCGAAAAGGTGGTGATTAGATTCCGGGGTGTTCATGATGACCCTTTCGCCAGGAGATGCTTCCGGCATGCTGTTCCAAGTTTTTTCAGCAGCCGGGACAGATCCATTTGTTCTTTCTCCGTAAGCACGGCCGCCATCGCAGTAATGAATTCTGCGTGTTGAGAAAAAATATCTTTGAAGAGCTTTCGGCCCTTTGCCGTCAGATCCACAACGATCGTGCGGCGATCTTCCTTGTTATGAGTACGCTCCACAAGGCCGTTCCGTTCGAGGTTATCCACAACCACGGTCATGTTCCCGCCCGAGACAAGCATTTTTCTCCCCAATTCGCCGATGGTCATATGACCGAGATGTCCGAGGGCTTCGAGAACGGCGAATTGGGGGCCTGTCAGGCCGTACTGTTCGATATCCCGCTCAGAAAGGCGCGCAAATGTTGAAGATGCTCGTGCGAGTTTCACCCACAAGCCAAGGGCGAGATCAGCCTCTTTTCCATATAGCAAAGTCGTTTTCATAAAGACCTTTCAAATTCGAACATTTTGAATTTAAAACAAGTTCCGTGTTTTACTATTTCTTTTTCCGATCGTTTGTTTTTCTACCGTCATTTCACTATTGTCTCTGTGTCCATCCCCATAGATTCATCATTTTGAAGGAGTTACAGGTATGGCGCCCGAAGTCCAAGAGACGTCCGCAGTCCCCCATTTGACCGGTCTCCGGACGTTAAACGGGTCGGCGGTCGTGCAGAATTTCATTGGCGGAATGTGGGTTGAAGCGTCAACGAATTCAACGGCACCGGTGATGAATCCCTCTTTCGGCACGGAAATAGCGCGAGTACCGCTCTCCGGCACAACGGAAGTAGCCATGGCGGTGACCTCCGCAAAGTCCGCCCTTCCCTCCTGGTCCTCCCTGCCTGTGAAGGAACGAGTACAGATCTTCTACCGCTACAAATCCCTCCTCGAAAAACATATCGATGAACTCACAGCGCTTGTCCATGAGGAAAACGGAAAGGTTGCAGGAGAAGCTCGTGCAGAAATCGAAAAAGCCATTGAGGTTACGGAATTCGCCTGCTCTCTTCCACAATTGATCCCTGGTGAAGTGTTGGAGGTCAGCCGCGGTGTTGAGTGTCGGATGGATCGCGTACCGCTTGGAGTCATCGCGTCCATCACTCCTTTTAATTTCCCGAGCATGGTTCCTCATTGGACTATTCCGAATGCCCTGGCGCTCGGCAACACCATGATCCTCAAACCGTCCCCATCGGTTCCATTGAGCTCTCTGCGGATCGCCGCTCTCCTTCAGGAAGCGGGGCTCCCGAACGGAGTGTTCAATGTCATCCAGGGCGGTCAGCAGGCAGTTGAAGCGCTCTGCGATCATCCCGATATTGAAGCCGTTACCTTTGTCGGGTCCACGAATGTCGCAAAATTGGTTTACATCCGGGCCACCTCCAGGCTCAAACGTGCGCTTTGCCTGGGCGGAGCAAAGAACCACCTTATCGTCATGCCGGATGCGCACGAGGAAATGTCCGCAACAAATATTGCAGCATCCATGAGCGGATGCGCGGGTCAGCGGTGCATGGCCGCCTCTGCCATGATCGCCGTCGGCGACTCTGAGCACATTATCCGGCGCTTGTGTGACGAAGCCCGAACGATCATTCCCGGAAAGAATCTCGGCGCCGTGATATCCCAGAAGGCAAAAGACCGAATTGAACGCTACATCAAAGAAGCAGAGGAACAAGGTGCAAAGATCCTTGTTGACGGACGCGGGGTGACAGTCCCCGGAAGAGAGGGCGGGTTTTACGTCGGGCCCACGGTGATCGACTACGTGCGCCCGGAAATGAGCATCGCCCGCGAAGAGGTCTTTGGTCCTGTGTTGGCTATTCTCCGGGCGCGCGACGTGGATGAGGCCATTGCCATACAGCACAGATCGCTGTACGGGAACGCAGCTTCGGTATTTACTCAGGACGGCGGAATTGCCCGTTACGTTTCGGAAAAAGCAAACGCCGGCATGATTGGAGTTAACATCGGCGTTCCCGTACCGCGCGAGCCATTCTCTTTTGGGGGATGGAATGAATCGAAATTCGGAGTGGGGGACATTACGGGGAAGAGTTCGATCGAATTCTTTACGAAACTCAAGAAAACAACCGTGAAGTGGAACCCCGACGCAAAGCATAATTGGATGAGTTAGCCGACAAATCAAACAAGCCGTCGATCCATCATCACTTGGAAACCGCCGCCCCCCATTGAGTCAATGACTCAATGATCCAGCTTCCTTCCTGTTTCTTCTCGTCCAGACAAAATAGACCGGTATTCCCAAAAGAACGATGATCAATCCCGGCCAGGTGTACTGCGGTTTGTACAGGAGGAGAATGAAATCGATGTAGAGGGCCATGACAATATAGAGCGCCGGCAATACGGGATAGCCGAATGCTTTGTACGGCCGGGGAGCGTCCGGTCGTTTCTTTCGAAGAACGAAGATTGATCCGATGGTGAGAATGTAGAAGATCAGGACCGCGAAGACGATGTAATCCAGAAGCTGACCGTACGAACCCGAAATGCACAGCACGGATGTCCATATTCCCTGAACGACCAGTGATTTGACCGGCGTATTGTACGTGGGGTGAAGATGTCCCACACTCTTGAAGAACAAACCGTCCCGGGCCATGGCATAATACACTCTTGCCCCCGAAAGGAGTAACCCGTTCGCACACCCAAAGGTTGATATTAGAATGGCGATGGCCATCATCGACTGTCCGGCGTCTCCGAACATCACCTGCATCACCGCCGTTCCCACCCTGTCCTCAGTCGCATGTTGAATTCCCCTGCCCAGCACCGTTTCGGCACCAGGATCCCCCATCAGAGGTAGCGTGGTCAGATACACGACATTGGCGGCAAAATACAGGAGGATGACACTTCCGGTGCCAAGAGCAAGAGCGAGCGGCAGATTTCTCTTCGGGTTTTTAATCTCGCCTGCAGTGAATGTCACATTATTCCACGCATCAGATGAAAACAACGATCCCACCTGGGCGATGGCGAGGATGGTGATGGTGCCAACCATCGTGAAGGCCCCCGCCATGCCGAATTGCACCGCATGCTCTGCATCCAATCCCGCATTGGCCCAGAAATTCCCAAAGTTCGCCGAGACGGCCTCCGCATTCCGTCCGATAAAAAGACCCAATCCCACCAATCCGATGACCGCCGCGGTCTTCGCAAATGTGAAAATATTCTGCACGAGAGCGCCTAGTTTCACCCCAAATACATTGATCCCGGTGAGAACGGCAACGACAATAATCGCAGCGAGGTTTTGAGTATTGATGCCCACATCCATGTTTCCCAGCTGCATAGGGCCGATCGGAATGGGAGGAACGTGCGCAATATGCCAAATCCAGTTTTGCGAAGATATGGAAGGAAAAAAGACACCGAGGAATTTTCCGAATCCAACCGCAACCGCGGCTGCCGTGCCGGTCTGAATGACAAGGAACAGCGTCCATCCATAGAGGAACCCCCACAGCGGTCCGAGCGCTTCGCGCAGATAAACATACTGACCACCGGCCTGGGGCATCATGGCAGCTAGTTCACCGTAGGCGAGTGCGGCAATCACTGTCATGATCCCGGTGATCATCCACGCGGCAAGGAGGAGAGCGGGCGAATCCACAACCCGGGCGATGTCGGCTGAGACAATAAAGATCCCTGAGCCGATCATTCCGCCCATCACAATGGTCGTGGCGCTCGTGAGCCCTAGTCCCTGTACGAAATGACCTTCTTTGGTTTGCATGCTATGGTAGATTCCCGATTTCGCCCTGGTGATTCACAAAAAGACATTGCGAATCACACTCGATGGCTATTCCTGCAACCTGTTGTATTTTTTCAAAACCTGCCGCAGCCGGTCGTGAGGCAACGCCGGGACTTTATTGCCATCACGGCCCACCATGGTCTCGGCGGCGACCATGGCGTTCACAATGGCCTCTTCGGTCGCGTCAACGGTCGCTCGAAACAAGGGACCGATCCGCTCATTCGGCAGCATCGTCAGTTGCGCCACCCCATCGGTTTTTGCGATCTCGGGATTGGCTGTGGAGAACGCGATAAAAATATCCCCGGAAGAATTCTCGCCGCGCCCTCCCATCACTCCGATTCCCAGCGCCACGCGGGTCACGATACGTTTCAACTGATGCGGAAGAAGCGGCGCGTTGGTTGCCACCACAACAATAATGGAACCCGACCCGTCATCCGGTTTGCCTCGTTCCGTTCTGGGGTCTTGTATCTCCTTGCCCACCGGCACGCCGGCAATGCGCAGGAGTTCACGCGAGCCGTAGTTCGCCTGCACAAGCACCCCTATGGTGTATCCGCCTGATTTTTCGTCCAAGACCCTAGATGAAGTTCCTGTTCCTCCTTTGAATCCATGGGCGATCATCCCCGTGCCGCCGCCGACATTTCCTTCGGCAATCGGCCCTGATGCGGCTTTATCCATCGCTTCGAACGTGTGTTCTTTCTTAACATGAAAGCCATTGATGTCATTCAGAAATCCGTCCCACGTTTCCGCCACAACCGGCAGGCTGAAATCACCGGAATATCCCTCGCTACTTCCCTGCCGCGCTCCCCATTCAATGACCGCATCGCGTACGATGCCGACACTGTGTGTGTTGGTGATCAGAATCGGACTTCCGATACTCCCGGATTCCTCGAGCCATGTCGTTCCTGTCATTTCTCCATTTCCGTTCAACGTAAACCACGCCCCGAAAACACGATCACGGAATTTCTTTCCCCTGGGGAAAACGGCCGTAACGCCCGTTCTCACCGGCCCTTTGCCGACTGTGAGCTTTCCGTCTCCCCGAATGATCGTGCTGTAGCCGACTTCAACTCCCGCGACATCGGTGATTGCGTTCCATGGGCCCGGAGTTCCATCAAATGGAACACCGAGATCCCGCGCACGGGATTTCTTTTGCGCCATGGCGCCATAAACCGTGCAGAGAAGCAGAAGAAGCAGAAGAGATGTCCGGAATGACCTGTACATGATACCTCCTTCGGGCAGGGTTATTTGTCCATGGCATCGTCCGCAATGGACAGAGATCGATCCAGCGCGGTGATCGCGAGATCGATTTCTTCTTTTGTAATTATGAGCGGAGGGGCAATAACAAGATGACTCAACCAGGCCTGCAGAAACACTCCCTGCTTCATTAGATCTGCCGTTATTTTCTCCGCCAGCATGGGTTTCCCCGAGACTTTGTCCGCTTTTGTATTGAACGGTTGCTTGGAATCCCTGTTTCGTACAAGCTCAAGAGCCCAGAAAAGACCCAATCCGCGCACTTCCCCGACCGAGGGATGCCGGGAAGCAAGATTTTTCAACGCGGTGCCCATGAGATCTCCCATATCGTTCGCTCTTTCCACCAGTTTCAATCGCTGCATCTCATGGATGGCCGCGATCGCCGGAGCCAAGGTCAGCGGGTGAGCTTCGTACGTATGTCCATGCGAAAAAAAGTGGTCGTCAAAATAGGAAGCGATTTTCATCGTGGTCGCACAGAGGCCCAACGGAACATACGCGCTGGTAATTCCTTTTGCTGTCACAAGAATATCCGGTTTGACATTCCAGTGATCCATCGCAAACCATTTGCCGGTCCGCCCCCACCCGCTCATCACTTCGTCGGCGATCAGAAGAACCTGGTACTTGTCGCAGATTTCCCTGAGCCGGGGCATGTATTCGGGAGGCGGAATAAGCACTCCGTTTGTACCGACCACGGGCTCCACAAGGACCGCCGCAACATCGCCCTCGTTTTCGATCATATGTTCGATGTATTCGGCACAGGCGATGCCGCAACCCGGATACGTGTGCATGATCGGACAATCATAGCAATTGACTTCCGGCGCAAAAATCACACCCGGGATTTTTCCGGCCGGCTCCATAGCCCATCGGCGGGGGTCTCCTGTCGCTGCGATGGCCCCCATCGTGGAGCCATGATAGGAACGGTATCTCGCAATGATCTTCGTTTTCCCCGTAACCATCCGCGCGATCTTGAAAGCCGCTTCGTTTGCTTCTGTTCCGGAAGTGGTAAAAAAGAATTTTTCGAGTCCTGCGGGGAGCACGTCGAGTAAGAGAGCGCTCAGCTCCGCCCTGGCATCCGTGGCGAACGCAGGGGCAATGTACGAAAGCGCCTGCGCCTGATCCGCGATCGCCTTGATGACCGCCTGGTTCTTGTGCCCCAACGTGACACACATGAGCTGAGAAGAACAATCGAGATAGCGTTTTCCCGCTGCATCGACAAAAAAACAGCCTTCAGCATCGACAATATGAAGGGGCGTCCATCCTTTTTGGAACCGCCACGTTCCATACGTGTTTCGTGCCGTGATATCAACAACTTCACGTGATGTGAGTTTTTGTTTCATGGGCTCTCAAAAGAATCTTCGAAGCTACAAAAAAACCGAGGGAGGAGCAACGAAAAGTTTGCTGAATCTAAAGTGAAACAACAATCCCCATGCCTGCTTCGCTGCGGCGCTTGCCGAAGAATTGACCGCGTTCGTCGTACCCGGCGGAATACGAAACGGCAATTCGAAGGATCCTTCCCTCCGCGGTCTTGTATTGCAATCCGCCCTCATATCGTTGCGAATTTCCATAGGACAATTCCTGCTGCAGTTTCACATCCCAGCCGACATACACGGAAAGTTCCGGTGAAAGCGACCATGGAAGCGCATGGATTCCTATTTGGAAAGAAAGGGGTTTGCGGACCGGTTGCCCGATAACAAGAGCGTAATTGTACCGAAGACCGGCGTACAACTGGCCACAGAGAAAAGCGGAAGGATGAATAATGAACAGCTGAACATCATCGCGGCTGTAATCGATCGGTTGCCGTGTTGAATCTTTGGCTGCTCCATCACCCAAATGATGGCTGGCATGCCCCATTCCGGTACGAATAATCAATCCATCTGCCAATTCGATATCCAGGAGAAAAAAATCCACACTGAATTCCGTGCTCAGGACCGCGATCCCCTGGCCCGGATCCAGTCGCGCTTGAATCGAAGCGCCGGAACTGATCTGAACCGGCAGATCCCAAAGAACATATTCGACCAAGGGGAGAATTCCGCCGGTCCCCACGCAGACTTCATGGGGCGACAAGAGTCGCGTTGCAGTGAATCGATGCGCCAAGCCGTCGGCGACAAAATCATGAACGAGATGTTCCGACGGGAGCAATCGCGGAGAGAGTGAATCTGCCTTCTCCTGTGCTTTGAGAGGAAGCGTTGTCGCCACAACCAAAAAGAGAATACCCAATTCCGCCGAGAGCCTCATGTGTCCCCACCGGCCGGCAGGAGATTGAGAATACTCAGCACTCGTTCAAGTCTTTCACCCGGGTGAAGTGCCTCCGAAAAATTCACCACGAGCTTTAATTGTTTGCCGTCCTGACGGAGTTGTGTGCGATGGTCCTTCATTGCCAGAGCCGCGTCCATGATCGCTTGAAAGAGAGATACGCCCCCGTCCCGATCGTCGTAAAACAGGCCATCGCTTTCTGGAGGAAACCAGAATGTCAATAACCGGCCGGAAATTTGAATTTTTTGGAATCGTCGTTGCGAACCTGCAATCTTGATTTCCACCGTCTTGAACAGGTACTCCACCTCGGGCAGATATTCACCAAACCGATCCTGAAGTTCTGTCCTCATATCGGCCACACCCGACGAGTCGTTCAACTGGTAGAGGCGCCGATAAACATCAAGCCGCTCGGAGTCTGAATCAATATAGATATCGGGAATGACAGCTTCCACGTCGGACTCTATCACAGTTTCCGTCGCGGCACGACGGGTTGAAGGTCCGGTTTCCGTGAGTTCGTGGAATTCCTCCTGCTTCAGTTCCTGCACCGCTTCTTCCACGATCTTCTGATACATTTCGAATCCCATTTCCAGAATGAATCCGGATTGTTCCGCTCCCAGGAGATTTCCGGCACCCCGGATCTCCATATCCCGCATGGCGAGATTAAAGCCGGATCCCAACTCCGTAAATTCCTGAATCGCCTGCAGTCGCTGGAGGGTTTCCCGCGGCAAGGTCATCAGGGGCGGCGTGAGCAGATAGGCAAACGCCTGGACATTTGATCTCCCGACCCTTCCGCGCAACTGGTAGAGTTCCGCCAATCCAAAACGATCTGCGCGATTGATAATGATCGTGTTGACGCTCGGAATATCGATGCCGGATTCAATGATTTTTGTACAAAGGAGAACGTCATAGTTCCGCTCAAGGAATTGCACCATTGTTTGCTCCAACTCATGGCCTTTCATCTGGCCGTGGGCAGAATGGACACGCACTTCCGGAACGGTCTTTTTCAGCATCTGCTGGATGTCTTCCATGCTTTGAATCCGATCATGAATAAAATAAACCTGGCCCCCGCGGTGAACCTCCCTGAGAATGGCTTCGCGAACCAGCTTGGCGTCATACTCGGCAATTTCTGTGATGATCGGAAGACGGTTCCGTGGAGGCGTGTTGATAATGGAGAGATCACGGGCTCCCATGAGGGAAAATTGAAGGGTTCGGGGAATGGGAGTCGCCGTTAACGTCAACGTATCGACGACAGCTTTCAACTGCCGCAGTTTTTCCTTCGCGGTCACTCCGAACCTGTGTTCTTCATCCACGACGAGCAATCCGAGATCTTTGAACCGAACATCTTTCGAGAGAAGGCGGTGCGTCCCGATGAGGATATCGATGGCCCCCTCCTGAAGTTTCTCCAATAGAGCGTGTTGCTCTTTTTTTGTTTTGAACCGCGTGATGCTCTCGACTCTCACGGTATACCTCTGCAGGCGGTCCATGAACGTGAAGTGATGCTGCTGTGCGAGAATCGTGGTCGGCACGAGCACGGCGACCTGCTTCCCATCAAGCACGGCTTTGAACGCCGCCCGAACGGCAACTTCTGTCTTGCCGAACCCCACGTCGCCACAGATCAGCCGATCCATCGGATACGGCTGTGTCATGTCCGTCTTCACATCCGCCGTTGCCTTGGCCTGATCCGGAGTATCTTCGTACATGAAGGAAGCTTCAAGTTCTTTTTGCCAATGGCTGTCGGGGGAAAACGAATACCCCGGTTCGAGTCTTCGTTTTGCGTACAACGCGATCAGGTCACGCGCGATGTCCTTGATCTTCTTTCTCGCCCTCGCTTTCAGCCGATCCCACTGGGGGGTCCCCAGCCGGGTCAGCAGCGGCTCATGGCCATCACGGGACGAATACTTCTGCACACGATTGATGAAATTCAGGTTCACATACAAGGCATCATGTTCCTCATACAGGACCTTCATCACTTCCTGCTCGGCCTCGCCAACCTTGATCGTTTGCAATCCGGCGAACCGTCCGATCCCATAATCGCTGTGTACGACATAATCCCCCCGTTTGAGCCGGCCGAGTTCTCGCTGGCTTATTCCCTTGAACGCCGTCCTCCTGGAAATTCCCCTTCTCTTTAAACGGCCAAAGATCTCGTGTTCAGTAAACACGGCGACCGAGGCCGGGGGATACAAGAACCCCTCGTGAATGGCCTCGGAAACAAACTGAATATCGAGCATACCACCTTGCGTACGTTCCGTCTCCTCGTCGATCAATTCCCGCAGGCGTTCCTGCTCTTCGGGTGTGTCGCTCACGAGAACAACAGAAAATCCTGCTTCCTTTCGGCGACGGAGATCTTCGATGAGGAATTTGATGCTCCCGTTAAACGGGGGCTGCGGCAATCCGCGAAAATCGACGGCCGGTTCATTCTTGAGGAACCCGGAATGGATGATGGTGCGGTGTCTGGCACATTTTTCGCGGAGATCTTCCCACGTCAGGATCTGACTGACCCCCTCTTTCTGCAATTCTTCCAGTTCATGCTGGAGACTGGCAGGCTCGTCGAGAAGAATGATTGTATCAGCGGCCAGGTAGTCGAAAATGGTCCCCTGCGGAGGATCATGAGATTGGTCCCCGTACAGGTTTGCGACGATGGTCGCGGTGCTGAGGGGACGGATCGACCGTTGCGACCGGGCGTCAAATTCTCTGATGGATTCGACGGAATCTCCCCACAATTCAATGCGGATGGGGTGTTCGCCGATAAACGGAAAAATATCGACAATCCCTCCCCGGACGGCGATGTCGCCATATCCCTCGACGAATTCTTTTCGTTCGAATCCCAGCCCGGTGAGAGTTTCGATCAATTGCTGAAAGGGAGTTTCTTTTCCGACTTCAACCGTCACAATCTTCTGCTGAAGCACTTGAGGATTTGGAACAGAACTGGCGACGGCCTCAACGGATGCCGCGATCAACAGAGGCTCCCTCCGCAAAAGCGCCCTCAATGTTTCCGTGTTGAGAACAGGCCCTGTCATATCAAGCATCGTTGAACTGTGGTGCTGTGCATGGACAAAGAGCGCGGCGGGGGTTCTGCCGGCGGAGGCACAATCGTCGCGGAGACGCTCTGCGCGGTCTTTTTCGGCAGTGATCAGCAGAACCTGTCCCCCCATTTCGCGGGCACAATCGTCGGCAGCAACCGCCAGCAACGAGCCGCTGAGACCCGTGATATCCAGCGGCCGGGCAGGCGTGATTGAGGCGATAGAGTCGCGCAACCGCGCAAATGGCTCTGAATGAGAGACGAGACTGTGGAGAAGATCAGCCATGGAGAAGCATTTGATAGGGACGGAAACACCAATCCCCTCCATTCCCAAAAAATTGCGGAACGGAAGGGCCTCGTTCGGATGACAATATATTGAAGGGGCGACTCAAAGGCAAAAAAACACATAGTCGTAAGAATTTATGAGTGCCGATTCCAGCTTGATTCTCCGCACGATTCCTGTTACTATCAAAGCCAATAATTCAGCGGTGCGGCGTTGCCGCGTTGTAGGGTGTGTTCCTGGGAGGAAACCATTCGTCGGCGCGGCTCCTGCACCGCTTTTTTTTCCTTCGAATCTCCTACCATTTTTGTTTTTCGTGTCCCAGAACACGGACACAAGTTGCTTCACGGGACATCTTTGGGTATACTTTGTCACTGATTTCTGCATTTCTGTTTTTCAATTCTCCGGGAGGAACCATGAAACGCTTTTGGGTCTTGATCGCCATACTCGCGATCTGTATGCCCTCGTTCGTTTTTTCACAGACACAGGACGAAGATGAGGGATTGGAGGAGACGATGGGCAAGCTTGCGCAAGACGCGGCCCGCGCCTATATCTCTCCCATCGTGTCCGGATTTGGAGCGGATTTGAATTCCGGCTGGTTTCACAGAGCCCCCTGGGCTACCATGTTCGGGTTCGATCTTGAATTCGGGCTCGTTGCCATGGGTGCGGCAATGGAGGACACACACAGGAGGTTCAGTTCTAATGGTTCGTTCCGCTTCAATTACGACCAAGCCGATCAGCTCGCAGCTCAAGCGGAAAACCAAGGAAGTGAAACGCGAGACGCAATACGTGATGTGATCATGAATCAGGATTTCGGAGTGAATTTTTCCGGACCAACAATTGTTGGATCAAAAACCGATAGCCTTCGGATTGCATTTCCGGGAAAACAAATCAATGTCGGTGGATCGGATTATCTGCTTGGTTCACAGAGTTTTACCCTGCCAGTGACCGGACTGCTGGAGGATGCGAAATTCATCCCGCTTGCAACTCCGCAACTGACGATCGGAACGATTCTGGGCAGCCAGTTTACCTTCCGGTATCTGCCTGAAGTTGAAATCGATGCCAAAATAGGCAAATTCAAGTATTTCGGTTTCGGCATTCAACATAACCCGTTGGTCTGGTTTGGCGGAGAAGACGCACTCCCGTTCGAGCTTTCCGTCGGCTATTTCACCCAAAACCTCAAGGTCGGCTCCCTGATGGACGCCAGCGCCACCTCGTTCGGCGTTAACACGAGCATTCGTCTCGGCTGGGGATTCCTGAACCTTACTCCCTATGCAGGATTCATGATCGAGAGTTCGAAGATCGTTTGGGCCTATGAGTATTCGATCGAGACAAGCCCGGGAATCACCGAGTTGCAGAAGATCACGTTTGAAGCCGAAGGCGAGAACTCCTCACGCATCGTTCTCGGTGCCTCGGTCAAGATTCTTCTGATCAACGTGAACGTTGACATCAATTTTGCGAAATACAAAACATTGAGCGCCGGCGTAATGATCGTGATTTAAGCTGAAACCCCGGGGATTTCTTTCCCGTTTTGAAGTCACCAATATTTTCCGTATCTTTGAAATGCCTCAGGAAGCAACTGAGGCATTTTTTATTGCGCGCAGATTTACGCAAATGATCGCTGATGTACGCTGATTCGGATTGTAAAATGGCGGTCCAAGTTCCAACAAGAAGAGATGACATTCCGTTGAACTTGAAATGACAACCCTTCGAGAGAGAGCATTCGGCTTATACCATGAATACGCGGGACGATATTAGAAATATTGCCATTATCGCGCACGTTGACCACGGCAAGACCACGCTTGTAGACTACATGTTGCGACAAACCGGGACATTCCGTGCCAACCAGGAACTGGTGACGCGCGTGATGGATTCCAATGACCTGGAGCGCGAGCGCGGGATCACCATCCTGGCGAAAAACACCTCTGTGTTCCATCGGTCCGCCAATCACCCCAACGGAATCAAGATCAACATCGTCGATACCCCGGGCCATGCTGATTTTGCCGGGGAAGTGGAACGCACCCTGAAGATGGTGGATGGGGTTCTGCTCCTTGTCGATGCCGCCGAAGGCCCCCTGCCGGGCACGAAATTCGTCCTCAAGAAATCCCTCGAATTGAATCTTCTGCCCATCGTTGTCATCAACAAGATCGACCGGAAAGATGCCCGCCCTCATGAAGTGCTGGACGAGGTCTTTGAGCTCTTCCTTTCTCTCGGCGCACACGACCACCAGCTCGATTTTCCCACGATTTATGCCATCGCGAAACAAGGAATTGCAAAGCGCGAGCTGGAAGAAGAGGGAACCAATCTTGAACCTCTGTTCGAGGCAATCATTTCGAGGGTGCCTCCGCCCCAAGGTGACCCGTCTCTTCCGTTCCAGATGCTCGTCACAACAATAGACTACAACGATTACCTGGGCCGCCTCGGCATCGGCCGCATTTCCCGCGGCAGTATCCGGTACGGCTCTCCCATGAAGGTTGTGCATCGCGACGGGGGCGTTGACGATGCGCGCGTGACAAAAATTTATACATTTGACGGGTTGAAGCGGGTTGAAGTAACCGAGGCCCACGTCGGCGATATTATCGCCATTGCCGGGATGGAAGATGTCGACATCGGTGAGACCATCGCTGATGCCGCGGATCCTTCCCCGTTGCCATTTGTGGCGATCGACGAGCCCACATTGTCGATGAATTTCATTGTGAACAATTCCCCGCTTGCCGGACAGGAAGGCAAGTATGTCACCACGAGAAATTTGGGCGAACGACTTGCGCGCGAATTGCGGTCGAATGTAAGCCTTCGCGTCGAACTCACGGATTCGCCTGACGCCTTCAAGGTCAGCGGCCGGGGCGAATTGCATCTTGCAATACTGATCGAAACAATGCGGCGTGAAGGATATGAGTTTCAAGTTTCCCGGCCCGAGGTGATCCTGAAGCGGATTGATGACGTGCTCTCAGAACCCATGGAACATGTCATTATCGACGTGCCTGATGAATTTGTTGGAGGAGTGATCGAAAATCTCGGCCGGCGAAAAGGCGAGATGAAGAACATGTTGCAGATCCAAGGGAACACGAGAGTGGAGTTCATTGTGCCGGCACGCGGGCTTATCGGGTTCCGGTCGGAGTTCATGACGCAGACGAAAGGCACCGGAATTCTCCATCACAATTTTCACGGGTACGAGCCGTACAAGGGGGAACTCACGCATCGCACACGCGGAGCAATTGTCGCTCTCGAAGACGGCGCGGCGGTCGCTTATGCCATGTGGAAGCTCTCAGAGCGAAGCACCTTTTTCGTGGAACCGGGAACCCGCGTGTATGCCGGCATGATCGTCGGTGAAAACTCGCGTGATCAGGATATGGTGGTAAACGTCTGCAAGACCAAACAACTCACAAACATGCGTGCCTCAGGTTCGGATGAGGCCGTCCGCCTTGAACCGCCAAGAATCCTGTCCCTCGAACAGGCCATCGAGTGGATTGGGGATAATGAGTATGTTGAGGTCACTCCAAAGTCCATTCGCCTTCGCAAACGTTGGCTGGATCATAACGAGCGGAACAGAATGACAAAAAAGGCAGCTCAGGAAGTCGCCGTTTCTTAAAGCAGGAGGCGGGGAACGTACGGGCCCCGTGAGGGGTTTTTAGTAAGGTCTTGTATTCTTCTGCTACTTAATTTCTCACAAGGAGGTCATATGAAACATCTCGTGTCGGTGGTTCTGATCCTGATTGTCGCCGTTGGAATGACAAGCGCCCAGGAAAAGAAGATGACCAAGGAAATGACGGTTGCGGGCGAAGTGGTTGATGTTGCCTGTTATCTCGCAAACGACGCCAAAGGCCCGGGCCATGTCGCATGCGCCACGGCCTGCGCCAAAGCCGGTGGAGCGCTGGGAATTCTCACCGCTGACGGAAAACTCTATGTTTCCCTGCTGCCGGACGACCACAAGAAGAGCCCCAATCACCTGCTGATGGATTTCATCGGCAAGAATGTCGAAGCGAAGGGATATGTGCGCGTGAAGGGTGGAGTGAGTGGATTGATGATCAGGAGTGTCGCCGAAGCCACAATGTAATTCGGCGTTTTAGCTCAGCACGAAGAGGCGGCCCATGGCCGCCCTTTTTATTTGCTCACAATAACTTGTTGGACGGAAGATGCCCCCACTTCCCTCCGAAGCCTGGTCAGTAAGGTCCTGCTGTATTTGCGGTCAATCTCGAATTGGATGCTGTTACGATGCATCCTCGCGCAACAGGCCCCGACAGTTCCTGATCCCGCAAATGGATCCAGCACGACCTCGTGCGGGTCAGAGGATTTTGCGATCAGGTACTCGATAAGGGGTTCGGGTTTCTGCAGGAGATGAGCCTGCTGATGTGACTTGATCTTTGGATAGTACACGCTGTCCCGATCCCTCCTCTCGTGTAATCTCTTCCTCCCTTTCATACCGAATAGAATCATCTCGTACGATTGAGCATAACTCCAGTGCAAGTCCCCGGCCGTGTGGTTATCCTTTGACCAGATCAGAATATTTTTCAGAACAAAATACCGCTCAAATTCTTTTTTCCAGAGGTCGATCGTTTTCCAGCTTGTGAAAATGTAACAATGGCTGGCATGTTTTGACACCCTGTCGAATTCGTTCATTAGTTTCGCGATGTCGAGATCTCCCGCGTCGTTGGCGATGCGGGTCGTGTTGCGAATGGTCTTCTTCTGACGTCCCGTGGAATAATCCTGCCCGTACGGCGGATCGGTGAGGATCAGATCGACACTCTTCTCCGGAACGAGAGAAAGATGCTTGAGCGCGTCTTTGAAATACACGGTATGGTGAACGGTGGTTTGCAACAATGCAGTTACTAATCCGGCTTTTTTTGTCGAGCAAGGATTTCTCTGACTTGCGGAAGGTTGGCCGTGTTCACCAGAACAAGGAGGGTATCCCCGGGTTCAAACACACTTCCGCCGCTCGGCACAATGTAGGTTTCACCCCGCCCGATAAGGACCACCAGGCTGTCCGGCGGCAGTCCCAGTTCCACAATGGATTTTCCAATAACGTCAGAATGATACGGGACGGTCAGATCAACAAGTTCCGTGTCGCTCCCCGCCAACGGTTCAAATTCCAGCGGATGGGATTTCTTTCGCTCGGCGGGACTCGTAAGGCCGAGCAGGCGGGCGGCGAGCGGAATGGACCAGCCCTGCAACAATGCGGAGGTGAGAACGATAAAGAAGACAAGATTAAACAGAAGGTCGGCCTGGGGGATTCCGGCCAGAACCGGAAATGTTGCGAGAATGATCGGAACCGCGCCTCGTAAACCCACCCAGGAAACAAAGAGTTTTTCCCGCCAGTTGAATTTCGTCGGAGCAAGTGCAACAAACACGCTGAGGGGCCGGGCGACAAACATAAGAAATGCAGACACGATCAATCCTGTGCTTACTACCGGAAGGAGGCGGGATGGAAATGCCTGCAATCCCAGGGTGAGGAACATTCCGATTTGACTTAGCCAGGCCAGCCCGTCAAAAAACCGAAAGAGACTTTTCTTTTGTACAAATTTGCTGTTCCCCAGGACAATGCCTGCAATATACACAGCGAGAAATCCGCTCCCCTGAAGCACCGCCGTACTCGAATAGATGAGGCAGGCAAACGACAAAGCAAAAACCGGGTAGAACCCTTCGTACGAGAATCGGAGCCGGTTCAGCAGAAGAACCATTGCCTTCCCCAGAAAATATCCGAAGATACCGCCCAGGCCCATTTGGAGAACGAAGAGGCCGAGGAGACTGGCGATCGTAGTTTCCGGGGAACGAATGATCTCCAGGAATCCGACCGTGAGGAACACTGCGGTCGGATCGTTACTTCCGGATTCGAGTTCTAGGAGGGGTTTTAGTTTTCCTTTGAGGCTGACATTCTTCGACTGCATGACTGCGAACACGGCAGCAGCATCGGTGGAAGAAATGACGGAACCGAGCAGGAAACCGTACTCGAGGGGAATCCCAAGGAAGTAGTACGCAAATCCACCCACCGCAAGAGCTGTCGCCAGCACGCCGAAGGTTGAAAGTCCCACGGCGGGAGCCAGGACCGCGCGAACATTGGCCCAACGGGTCTCCAGTCCGCCGCCAAACAAGATAAACACCAGGGCAACGATGCCAATGGAGCTCGCGAGGTTGGGATTGTCAAACTCGATGCCCCCGGGACCCTCAGAACCGGCAAGCATGCCCACCACCATGAAAATGATCAGGGTTGGCACACCAAGGTTGTCGGAGAGCTTCCCGATCATTGTGCTGATCAGGATAAGGGCTGACCCGACGAGGAGGATATATTCTATGCCGATGATCATGCTTTCAACGCGCGGAATCCGGCTTCAAGCTATGAAAAAGAGCCAATAAAACCAACTTGTGTGCCGGAAGAATTGAAGCTGAGGAAAACATTTCGTACGATGGGAACACTTCTTCATGCACTCAACCATCCTCTTTGCCATCGGGCTTTCCATTGTCGCGGCGTCGGTCCTCGCGTACGCGGCGCAATACCTTCGCCAGCCGCCGATCCTCGGATACATTGCCGCCGGTATGATCATCGGCCCTCATGGGCTCGGATTGATCCAGCATCAGGAAGACGTTACGGCCATTTCCGAACTTGGCCTGGCATTTCTTCTGTTCATCGTCGGACTCGAGATCGACGTGAAAAAGTTTGTCCGGTCGGGCGCTGCTTCCACCGTGATCGGTGTTGTGCAGGTGGGACTGTGCTCACTGCTCGGATATCTGATGGCGATCTGGATGGGATATTCCGGGCTTGACGCAGTGTATATTGGCGTTGCGATCGCCTTCAGCAGCACGATGATCGTCGTCAAACTTCTCAGCGATCGCGGCGAGCTGGACACGCTTCCCGGCCGCATCACGCTCGGGATCCTGCTTGTTCAGGACGCCCTGGCGATCTTTGTCCTTGCAGGGCAGAGCAACATCAACGATCCTTCTTTCGGTCCCGTCGTTCTTTCTGTCCTGTATGGCCTTGGCCTGGTGATTGTGAGTTTCCTCGTCAGCCGTTACGCCCTGCCGGCTGCCTTTCAACGCGTCGCCCGTAACCCTGAGATGGTGCTGGTCCTGTCGATCTCCTGGTGTTTCATCATGTGCTGGATGGCGCTTGAAGCGGGATTTTCCATCGCCATGGGAGCCCTGATCGCGGGCGTGAGTATTTCAACGTTCCCCTATTCTCATGACGTGATCGCCAAAATCCGATCTTTGCGCGATTTCTTTGTCACGCTCTTTTTCGTCGCTCTCGGAATGCAGATCCTGCTTTCGTCGGTCGCCATGGTCGTCGCAGGGTTCATACTTTCAGGGTTCATTATCATGAGCCGCATTGCGACGATCCTGCCGGTCAGCATTCTCATGAAACTGGGGACCCGCGTGGGTATTCTTTCGTCGATCTCGCTTTCACAATCGAGCGAATTTTCCCTGGTGATCGCATCGCTGGGGCTGGCGTACCAGCATATTTCGCCGGAGACCGTCTCTTTGATCGCCCTCACCCTCGTCATCACTTCGACCGCATCGACGTACATGATGCTGAGCAGTCATACGCTCGCGAGAATCGGGGTGGTGATCCTCGAGACGTTCGGCATCAGAAGCTCCCATCTTCAAAAGGAAGAAGTGCATGAAACCCGCGAGGGAGAGATTGTGGTATTGGGATGCCACAGGATCGGAAGCGGACTCGTTGAGGCGCTCCCTTCAGAGCATAAGTTATTGCATGTCCTGGATTTCAACCCTGAGGTTCTCCAGAGACTCCGCGACCGCGGCATCAACGCGTCGTATGTCGATATCAGCCATTTCGATGCACTGGATGAGATCGGCATTCATCGGGCCAGCATGGTCATTTGCACGCTCCCGGACGATTTCTTGCGCGGAACGAGCAATGAAGCGCTTCTCAAGTACTTAAAGGCAAGGAAACTGAAGGGAAAAGTGATTGTCTACGCTAATTCTGTCCACGATGCATTGAGGCTTTACGAAGGAGGGGCGGACCATGTTATTCTTCCGCATATCATTACGGGGGAACAGCTGGCATCGTTGGTTCTGCTGCGAAACGACCGCGGTTTTCGGCGGGTGAGGACGTCCACGGTGAAAGCACTGAAAAAACGAACCGAAATCCTTCCGTGACTATTTTCCCTTCTCGAAATCGCGCCACTCCTTCGCATAAGCGGCAAGCTGGCCCGCCGTGCGCCCAAAGACCGTGCCGGTTTCAAATTCATCCTTTACAGCCACCACACCTGCTTTGACACCGGTCAGAATTTCGATCCCCTGCTCCACCGTTTCAACGGCATAAATGTGAAACTTCTTTTCCGCAACAGCCTGCACCACTTCCTCCCTCAGCATTAACTCGTCGACATTTGTTGACGGGATCATAACCCCCTGTCTTCCGGTGAACCCTCGTGCCTTGCACGAATCAAAGAATCCCTCAATTTTCAAATTCACTCCCCCGATGGGTTGAATCTCCCCTTTTTGGTTTACAGACCCGGTGACGGCAATGTCTTGTCGGATGGGAAGCTGAGACAGGCTTGAGAGAATTGCATAAATTTCCGTCGAAGAAGCGCTGTCACCGTCCACCCCGCCGTAGGATTGCTCGAACGTAATGCTGGCATCCATTATGAGCGGAGTGTGTTGGGCGAATTTGCTGCGGAGGTATCCCGTGAGGATAGCAACACCTTTGTTGTGCGTGGGCCCGCTGAGTTCGGCCTCCCGCTCGATGTTGATGACCCCCGAACGCCCCAACGAGGTTCGTGCGGTGATTCTGGCGGGTTTACCGAACGCGTGTTCTCCCAGATCGTACACCGTCAGGCCGTTCACCTGTCCCACCGCCGTTCCGTCCATGTCGATGAGGAATGTTCCGTCGTTGATCAGCTCCTGGATCCTGTCTTCCACCAGGCGCACGCGAAACACCCGCTCCTCGATGGCTTTTTCAATGTGTTCTCCGGTCATCACTTCCGCATTCTGCTTTCCCGCCCAGTAGTTTGCTTCCCGGGCCACGTCAGCGATGATGTTGAAGCGCGTCGAGATTTTCTTTTGCCTGCCGGAGAGCCGGACACCGAATTCGATGACCTGGGCAAGGGCCGAGGCATCCATGGCTCTGAGCTTTTCATCGTTGCAAACCATCTTGAGAAATCGGACGTAGTGTTCGATGCTTTCCGGACTCTTGGGCATTTCGGAATCGAAATCCGCCCTGATCTTGAAGATTTTTTTGAAGTCCTCGTCGCGATCATAGAGGAGGTGATAGAGTTCCGCGTCCCCGATCATGATCACCTTGACGTTGAGGTCGATTGCCTCAGGCTTCATTCCCGTCGAGACGAAATTGAACACCGGCTCGTACGTGTGAATTTCCATCTTTCCGGTTCGCAGAGTACGCTTAAGGTCCTGCCACGCCCAAGGTTCGATGAGTGTGTCCAGGGCGTTCAATACGAGGTAGCCGCCGTCTGCCCGTAAGAGCGAACCCGCTTTGATATGCATGAAATCGGTTCTCCAGACCCCGGAGCGTTCCATCTCCCGTTCCAACGTACCGAAGATATTCTTGTATTTCGGATTGGTTTCGATCACGATCGGAATATGATCGGTCTCCGCGTTATCCACGAGCACGTTCACTTTGTACTCGATGAATTCGTCCTCTTCCTCTTCTTCGGCTTCGTCCGATTGCTGTGTCGGCAAGGCAGGTTTCCCGCGAAAGCGGTCGAGATTTTTTCGGATGTCTTCACGTGTATCCTGAAGATACGCTTGCACTTTTTTGTCGTCATAGGTCACTTTGAGCACATCGATTCCCTCGTCAACGATCGGCATCACCAGTCGTTCTTCGAGCTCGATGATGGATTGCTGGACCTTTTTTTCGATATTCCTCAGCTCACGAAAAACGGTGGACATTTGTTTTTCGAGGTCTGCCTGTCTGCCCTTCATCCTCTCAAAATCCTCTTTTGGCAATTCGCCTTTTTGCACAAGCCCCTCAGCCTGATCGAGATTCACCGGCTGGCCGTTCACCACGGGCACCACGTCGGGCCTCATGATGTTGCCCGTTTGGACCTGGACAAGATCGAACCCCTGGTCTTTCACTCTTTTTTCAAAATCCTGCAGGACAGCTTTCTGACGATCCTGGAAGTGCTGCAGCGTGATCTTGCGGGCTTCCTGATACCGTTGACTTTCATAGAGCGCGGGGATATTGACCGTCAGCTCATTGACGAACGACTCCATGTCCTGTTGCAGCGATCGTCCCTGTCCCGCGGGGAGGGAAAGCGCCAGCGGCATGTCGGGATTTCTGAAGTTGTGAACATAGCAGTGATCCTTCAGGTCAGCTTTTCGGTGCTGGAATTCCTGGAGAAGACGCTTGATGGTCGTTGTTCGCCCGGTGCCCGGAAGACCCGTCACAAAAATGTTGTAGCCAAAGTGGCTCATTTCCAGGCCAACGCGCAACGCTCGGAGCGCACGTTCCTGACCGATAATCTCCCGCGAAGGCTTCACATCATCCGTGCTTTTGACCTTGAGAGATTTTGGGTCGCATTGCCATCGAAGCCGTTCGGGCTCGAGAGTGGGATGGCCAGGTGCTTTGACAAGTGATGGGGGGCGGGCTAATCGTCTCTTTTGCTTCTTCATGGTCGTTTTCTGACTTAGTGTGGCATGGTAGGAAAAAGAATAGGGAGTTCCAAGTTCAATTCAGGATCTGCGGCCGGATGTGATCTCTTCGAACTCTCCCGCCACTTTGTTCTTGTGCACATTGTCCCACCGAAAGTAACGACCGTTCATCGCAATGTAAACACCCCGTGGGAGCGTTTGCACAAATGCCAAAGCGCTTCCAAGATTGAATAACCCGTCCGAGCTTCCGAATTTGTACGGGACCATCGCACCCGTGAGAACAATCGTCTTGTCCGCTATGGCCTTGCCCAGCGCCTGGGCGGTCAATTCCATTGTGTCCGTCCCGTGCGTGATGACAATCCACTCATCAGCAGCTTTGCGGCAGTGATTCACAATCGATTGCCGGTCTTCATCGGACATTTCCAGGCTGTCCACCAGCATCAGGGTTTGTACCTTCACTGGTACTTTGCATCGGCCAAGATTCAGCATTTCCGTCAAATGCGTTTCCTTGAAATAGAGCTTCCCGGCAATTTCGTTGTATTCCTTGTCGAAGGTGCCGCCGGTAACAAAGATTTGGATTTCCATAGGTTGGTCGGGTTTCAGGTTTAAGGTTTCAGGTTTCAAAAAAAAACACTCAATATGCCCTTGTAAGGAACTCGTATCCGAAAACAATAACCATCCACGATATGATCAAACGAAACAACTCAGGGTGATCGATCTTGACCTTGTTCCATGCCCAAGCGCTTGTGGCCAAGACACCCGTGAAACCAATGCCCATGCCCAGGGAAGACATCCAATCGAGGCTCCCCTGCCAAAATGCAGAAAGGTGAAGATCTGCATTGATGACGCTGCCATACAAGAGAATGAGATGAAGAGTATACACAAACAGGGACTCGATTCCCATCAGAATGATCCATTGCATTGACACGGAATCCCGCGTCGCACGAAGCTGTCGTTCGATCAGCCATGCTCCGCTTAAGAGCACAAACAGCGATCCGAGTTTGATAATCATGATCGCCGGATTGCTGTTCCAGAACTCCTCTCCCGATCCGGCCCCATTCGTCGATGCGAGGAAGGCGGTTCCGCCGACTGCCAGGGTAAAACCCGCCAGGGCCAGGCGCCTGATGAAGATGTCTTGACGCCCTTGTTGCGCAAACTTGATAAACTCATACGATGCAAGCGCACCCGCGAACAGGAAAGCAGCATAAGGGAAGAGCGGATACACGGATCCAAGGGTGCCCTGGAGAGCCATCGAGACAGCCTCAGGCATTTGCGCGAGGTCTGCCTTCCAGAGGAAGGGTGCTGCAAATAAAACACCGAGCATCGCGAGGGAAAGAATCGCTGGGAACCTTTGCTCCTTGCGGACAACGATCATGGCAAGATGAGCCGCCAACAGCGTGAAACCGATACATTGGAGCACATCAAGACTGTACAACCCCAGCCACTGAGCCTCGGTCGATGCCGAGAGTGTTTTCTGAAGAGACAGAAAGGGAAGATGGAGCGCATATCCGAGGAGGATCAAAAGGGCAATTCTGCGAATGCGGCGAAACAGGGCGGCACTCAGAGATAAAAACTCCGCCCATCGGTGCTGCACGGAAATGCCGAACGTGATCCCCGCTCCAAAAAGGAATCCCGGTCCGGTAACGCCGTGAAGAAGTTCGTGATAACGAAACAAGCCCGAATTCTGGAGGGAAGGCAGCAAGACTTCGCGAACAACATGGCCTTCGATCATAAGAATGACGATCAAACCGCGATAGACATCGAGAAACGCATAGCGCGTTTTCACTTCACGAAGCCCCCATGACGGCGTTGATGGCTACCACCGTCACAATGTCCGCGACGCTTGCGCCGCGCGACAGGTCGAACGCAGGTTTGGTCAGACCCTGGACAACCGGACCGAGTGCCTCCGCTCCGCCCATACGCTGTGCGAGTTTATATCCGATATTCCCTGCGTTCAAATCCGGAAACACCAGCACATTAGCGCGCCCGCCCACCGGGCTTCCCGGCGCCTTGCGGTCGGAGACTGCCGGCACAATCGCGGCGTCCAACTGCAATTCTCCATCAACAACAAGTTTCGGCGCCTTTTTGCGGGCAAGATCCGTCGCTTGTCGCACCTTTTCCACAAACGGATGTTCGGCACTTCCCTTCGTTGAAAACGAAAGCATTGCCACGCGGGGTTCGTCGCCCGTCAATTTTTGATGGTTCTCGGCCGACGCGATGGCAATATCGGCAAGCTGCTCCGCCGTGGGATCGGGCACGACGGCGCCGTCAGCAAAGGTGTACACTGTATAGGGAAATACCATCAAGAAGAAGCTCGAGACAACGCTGATACCGGGCTTCACTCCGATGACCTGAATACCCGCCCTCAGAACATCAGCAGTTGTCGAAAGCGATCCCGCCACACTTCCGTCAGCCAATCCCTCCCGAACCATCATCGCTCCGAAAAACAGGGGGCGCTTCATCACGGACTGTGCATCCTCGAAGGTCACTCCTTTGGCTTTCCGGAGATTGAAATAAACGTGGCTGAAGTCGCTCAGTCGTTCGGATCGCTCGGGATCTACGAGACGGACACCCTTAAGGCTGATACTGTGCTTTTCAGCAAGAGCGCGAATCTCCGGCTCCTTTCCGATGAGCGAAATGAGAGCGATCCCCTCATCTGTACATGCACGCGCGGCGTTAAGAGCCCTTTCGTCTGTTGCATCCGGGAGTACAATGTGTTTCTTGAGAGATTTTGATTTGGCTTTTATCGAGTCAATGAGGGATGACATTGGTTTGCCTTTTCAAGAAGAACAATCAAAGAAACACTTCATCGTTGATGCTTCAATATACTACCGAAAAGGAACCTATTCAATGAAACGACCAAGATTCTGACGATTTGTCAAGAGAAGGCCTGGCAGAAGTGGAAAAAACATAAAAAACATCTTACATTAAAAGAAGTTAATTAAAATGCCGAGATTTGACAGAATGTCATAGTTTGCTTAGATTGAAACCTTCGATGAACAGAAAATGAATATTCAAAGAAAAGTGTATCTGGAGACATACGGTTGTCAGATGAACGTGGCGGACAGCGAGGTGGTCCTAAGCATTCTGAAAGGCGCCGGCTATTCACGCACGGAAGAGCTTTCCAAGGCAGATGTCATTTTTGTGAATACCTGTGCTGTCCGGGAGAACGCAGAACAGCGTATCTACGGCAGAATCGGGGATTTCAAACACCTTAAAAAATCCAATCCCGGAGTGGTGGTGGGCGTGCTTGGTTGCATGGCAGAACGGCTTCGAAAAGACCTGCTCCAATCCGAATCCGCGGTGGACCTTGTGGTCGGCCCCGATGAATACCGGCGCCTTCCGGACCTCGTCGATAGCGCGATCCAGGGCGAAAAGGGAATTGCCGTCCGGCTTTCACGCGTCGAGAATTACGACGATATCATTCCGCTTCGCATCGATGGCATCAGCGCGTGGGTGTCCGTGATGCGCGGATGCGACAAGTTCTGCACGTTCTGCGTTGTGCCGTTCACCCGCGGCCGGGAGCGCAGCCGCTCTCTCCGGAGTGTTCGGCGGGAAATCGCGGAACTCGTGGAGCGCGGGTTCAGGGAAGTCAACCTCCTTGGCCAGAATGTAAACTCTTACCGCGATGAAGAGGGTGGATATGATTTTGCAGATCTTCTTGCGGCCGTCGCCCGCATCGATTCCTCCTTGCGTGTTCGGTTCACCACTTCGCACCCTCAGGATATGTCCGACAAGCTCATCGCGGCCATTGCGACACATGCAAACATTTGCAAGTATGTCCATTTGCCGGTTCAATCAGGATCGAATCGTGTGCTTCAATTGATGAACCGGACCTATACTGCCGACGAGTACCGGGCACTGGTAAACCGCATTCGTCGCGCAATTCCCGGCGTCAGTCTGTCGACCGACATCATTGCAGGATTCCCGACGGAAACGGACGACGATCACCGGATGACGATGGACCTGATCCGGGAAATGGAGTATGACGGCGCGTTCACGTTCAAGTATTCCCCCCGTACAAATACCAAGGCCTGGCACATGGGCGATTCGGTGCCGGAGGAAACAAAGGTTCGGCGGTTGAGCGAAATCATCGAGCTCCAGAGGGCGATCTCATTTCGTCGAAACCAGGCGCTGATCGGTACCGAGGAAGAAATTCTCGTTGAAGGGCCGAGCAAGAAATCCAGCGACGATCTCGTTGGGAGAACGGATACGAACAAGATGGTCGTGTTTTCTGAGGGGGGCGTCCGCGCCGGGGAATATCGGCGGGTGCGTATTGAGCGGGCGAATTCTGCAACGTTGTTCGGCACCCTTATCAGTCACTCCGCGGAACAACGGATCGCGGTCAACGGATGAAGATGGAGACGACTATGAAAACTATCGCAGGCGTTCTTTTGTGCTTTACTCTCGCTTCGGCGCAGGGTCAGCCGGACATTCAACGCAGACTCGAGGTGATCGAACGGGGACAGGGCGAAGCCGTGAAGTCTGAACTTCCCGCGTTGATGACGAATTATCAAAACCATCCGGGAGTGCTTTATCTTCAGGCCGTTTTAACAACGGACGGAAGTGAAGCGGCCAAGCTCTACCAGAACATTGTTGACAATTTTCCAAAGAACGAATGGGCCGACGATGCTTTGTACAAGCTTTATCAGTACTACTACTCCATCGGCTTGTATAAAACAGGCGACCAAAAGCTGCAGCAATTGAGGCAGGAATTCCCGTTTTCGACTTACGCGGTGGCGGAAAAGCCCCGGGAAACCCAAAAAACACCAGTGCTGGAAGCTCCGGCCGATGTGAAACCGACCGGCTCAGTTGAAAAGTACCCGACCTCTTTTACCGTACAGGTTGGAGCATTCTCGACATTGCAAAACGCCGAAGAACTGAAATCAAAATTTGAAAAGGAAAATTACTCGTCCAATATCTTCACGATCGTTAACGATGGCCGCAAACTGCACAAGGTATGGGTTGGTGAGTTCCAATCCTATGAAGATGCCAAGCGGTTTACGGCAGAGATTCGCCGAAAATTCAGTCTTGAATCAATTGTCGTGTCGCGTTGAGGCCCAAGGGAAGAAATGACACGAGAAGAATTCCAGAAAGAACACGGGATCGTCGGATCCTCGGCTGAGATCGTCGAAATCGTTGATGTGATCCGTCAGGTGGCCCCGGCAGACATTACCGTGCTGGTGACGGGGGAAAGCGGCGTGGGGAAGGAGATTATTGCGCGGGCTATCCACGGCGCCGGCAAACGGTCGAAGAAACCGCTCGTGACGGTCAATTGCGGCGCCATTCCGGAAGGTATTATCGAGAGTGAATTATTCGGCCACGAAAAGGGCTCCTTCACCAGCGCTGTTGATACAAGACGGGGATACTTTGAAATCGCCGACGGCGGCACGATTTTCCTGGATGAAATCGGCGAAATGCCTCTCGCAACCCAGGTCAAGCTGCTTCGCGTTCTTGAAAACGGGGAGTTCATGCGGGTCGGATCTTCCCTTCCGCGGACAACCGATGTTCGGGTCATCGCCGCCACGAACAAGAATCTCGAAGTCGAAGTACAGCAAAGACGGTTTCGGCCCGACCTCTACTTCCGGCTTCGTTCCGTGAACCTCTGGATTCCGCCCTTACGCGACCGCAGGCAAGATATTCCGCTCCTCATCGAGCATTTTGTCGGAGAATTTGTTGAGAAGAACAACATTGACTTTGAGGGATTTACCGCAGAAGCCAGCCAGGCATTGTCGGATTACCATTGGCCGGGAAATGTGCGGGAATTGCGGAATGTCGTCGAGAGCATGATCGTGCTGGAGAACGGAAAGAAGATCGGAGCGGAGCACGTGCGCAAACAAGTTTTTGGTGCAGAAAGTATCGATGCCCGCGGATCCCGGAATCTCCCCGTGGTGGCGAACAAAACCGTGGAGCAAGCGGAGCGTGAGCTTATTTACCGCGCATTGCTCGATCTGAAAGCAGATATTCTGGAACTCAGAGATCTCGTTGCACAACAATCCCGCCCGGGTGAGCCCGTGGCCGAGGGCGATCATGCCAACGGCAACGGAATGGTTTCCCTGGACCAAATGGAACGGCAAATGATTCAGCGTGCCCTGGACCGGCATGAAGGGAACCGCCGGTTGGCGGCGCGCGAGCTGAACATCAGCGAGCGGACTTTGTATCGAAAGATCAAGGAGTACGGATTGAATGCGTAATACCGTACGGTTCCCCGTCTGCTTCCTCGCCTTGCTCGTACTGGCAAGCGGATGTCGATATTCCTTCTCCGGAGGCTCGGTACCGCCCCACCTGAAGACCATCGCCATTCCGATCGTTCAGGACCAAAGCGGATACGGAGACCCGGCATTAAGAGATCTGTTCACGCAGCAACTCGTGGATATTTTTACAAATGACGGCAGCCTGGCTCTCACGGAACGGGGCGCCTCGGACGCTCTTCTCGAAACTGTGGTAACGGGCGTAACGGAGACCCCAAGCGTTGTCAAGCCCGGCGAGCAGGTGGCTGAACGACGCATCACCGTCACGGCACGTGTGGTATTCACCGATCTAAAACTCAGAAAAAACATCTGGGAAAAAAACTTCAGCCAATGGGGCGACTTCCCCTCGGGCGCCGGCCCTACTCAACGCAATGAAGGCGTTCAGGAAGCCGTTAGAAAACTCACGGAAGATATTCTCAACGAAACAGTCGCGGGATGGTAATGTATGCTCATAGCGTTCTTTAGACAGGAACTCACAGAAAGCCCCTGGTTTTTTGATGCCGTCATGATCCTTTATTTCATTTCTTTGCTCATTCTTTTTACGTTCGGGGCCCACGGATTTGTGATGGTTTTTCATTATCTCAAACAGCGGAAGTTGAAGGACGTCGCGCCCTTGATGGGCGAGGTCCCGTCTGTCACGGTTCAGCTCCCGATTTTCAACGAATTCTATGTTGTCAAGCGGCTCATCGACGCCGTTTGCGCCCTAGAGTATCCAAAAGACAAACTGGAAATTCAGGTATTGGATGATTCCACGGATGAAACGTGCCTTCTCGCGGAGGAAAGTGTTCAGCTCTATCGGGAGCGCGGATTCAACATCAAGCATATCATGCGGCCGGACAGATCCGGATTCAAAGCAGGAGCGCTTCGAGCGGGACTTCAGGTGGCCGAAGGCGAATTCCTTGCAATTTTTGACGCGGATTTTGTCCCCCGCCCCGAGTTCCTCAAGAAAACGATCCCCTATTTCTACCAGGACCCCCGCATTGGCCTCGTACAGACCCGGTGGGAACACCTCAACAGTGAGTATTCCCTGCTGACGCGCACGCAGGCAATGGCGTTGGATGGGCATTTTGTGATCGAACAAGATGTCCGCAACAAGGCGGGATTTTTCATCAACTTCAACGGCACAGGGGGGATTTGGCGCAGGGCCGCGATCGAGGACGCGGGGAATTGGCATTCGGACACACTCACCGAGGATCTCGATCTCAGTTACCGCGCACAGCTGCGAGGATGGAAATTCAAGTATTTGAACAACTTCACCTCTCCTGCCGAGCTTCCGTCGGAAGTCAATGCTCTGAAAACCCAGCAATTCCGGTGGACAAAGGGTGCCATCGAAACCGCCCGCAAGCTGCTTCCGCAGGTCTGGAAGGCTGATATCCCTTTTCGCGTCAAGGTCCATTCGACCTTCCACCTGACGAACAATATTGTATTCCCGTTCATCCTGCTGGCTGGACTTCTTAATGTCCCCCTGATGTTCATTAAACAACACGGCGGCCACGAGCTGTATTTTTCCCTTATGTCCGTGTTCGTTCTCGCCTTCATCGGCTCATTTATGTTTTACCTCTTGTCGCAGAAGAGCGTTTATCCGGACTGGCGAAAACGCCTGATGCTGTTCCCTTTGTTCATGGCGGGCAGCATGGGATTTGCTGTCAACAATTCCAGAGCCGTATTCGAGGGACTTTTCCGGAAGAAGAGTGAATTTATCCGGACGCCGAAATACCACATCGAGGGAAAATCCGATTCCTGGCTGGAGAAAAAATACGTCCCCGTGAAAATTGATTGGATCGTTGGGGTCGAAGTTCTCCTAGCCGTCTATTGCTTCTTCGGCGTAATTTCTTCATTATATTATCTGGAGATTGCGGCCGTTCCGTTCCAATTGCTGTACTTCGCTGGATTCAGCTTTGTTTCGGCCCTTTCCATCAAGCATGCATGGCATGCCCGAAAGCTTATGCACAAGACGGAATGATCGAAACCCTCGAACAGCGAATTCAGAACCTCGAGAAGCGGCTTGCTGCTCAACCCAAGTCGCCACTCTTTGCCCAACTGGCGGGTTACTATCTTGAAGCGGGGCGTTCCCGGGATGCCTTGACCGTCTGCGACAGCGGACTCGCCCACTACCCCTTTTACACCACGGGACATCTGATCAAGGGAAGAACTCTCCTTGCGTTGAACATGCGCGCCGAGGCCCGAAGGGAGCTGGAGTTTGTTCACCAAATGCTTCCTTTGAATGAGGCTGTGGCGCTCTTAGTCGCCCAGATCCCCTCCTCTCCCGAAGAATCCCTGTCTTCTGCCCCGGTTGCTGTCAAAACCCCTGCAATCACAACGGAGACAGTTCAGCCCCCCCCCCCTTCCGAGCCCGCGATCGTAGAAGCCGAACAGCTGCTGTCGCAGTTCACCGAAGAAACAGCTCAGCCGGCCGTTGAAGAACCTGTTGCGTCTGCCGAAACGCCCGCACAGGAGGAAGCTTCTTCGTTTGATGCCTTGTCGCCGGAAATTCCGACGGCTCCGGCAGAAATCGACGATCCGTTTGAGCAGGCCGCCTCATCGCCGGAACCGGCGGAGCAAGAGACCTTTGGCGCTCCGGAACCTGTCCCGCAGACCACGGAGTCTTCTGCTCAGGTTGCGGAAGCCTTTGCATCCTATGCCGAGCAAAAACGCGGAGAATTGTTCGGGCTTGAAAACTCGATGTCGCTGGACGAATATTTTCAAGAGGGAATCCCGCCGTCTCTAGAACCCTCGCCTGTTGTTGAGGAGACCCCATCGGCCGTACCCCCGGAACAGTCCTCGCAGGAAACTTTCGTTGACCCGTTTGCGGCTCTGACGAGTTATGCCAACACCACAGAGCCCGCGACACCGATCGAATCTTCCCCCACTCCTCCAGAATCCACCGAGGACCCATTTGCGCAATTGTCACAGAATGATCAGACACAAGCGGGAAGAAAAGATCAGATCGAGGAGATAGCCGAAAAGCTCAAAGATGCCAAAAGAATCACACCTGTCATAAATCTCGCGGATCGGTCTTCCGCAACCCCGAGCGAAGCCGACACACCGTCGGAGACCGGCTTTGTCACTCCAACCCTCGCGGAAATCTACGCAAAACAGGGCTGGTATGACGATGCCATCAAGGCGTATAAGGCAATGGCGGTCAACAAACCGACCGAACGAGACAAGTACGAAAGCCGCATCAGGGAACTCGAGGAGTTGAAAAAGCAGCAATCAGGCACATAACGCTTGTCGGCCCTAAACGAAAAAACCCCGTCCACGGACGGGGTTTTGTGTTTCTTCTCTGGGAAACGGACTTACTTTAAGGTCCGCACAAATCGAGTCAGTTTTGACTTCTGGTTCGAGGCCTTGTTCCGGTGAATCACTCCCTTGGCAGCCAGGCGGTCAAGAAATTTTACCGCAGTTTTCAATGCGGCTTCCGCGTTCTTTTTCTCTGTGGCAGATCGCACATTCCTGATGAGGGTTTTAATACGCGAAAGATCGGCCTTGTTGCGAACCTGACGACGGGCGCTTTGGCGGATTCTTTTCACTGCGGATTTATGCTGCGGCATTCCTGTCTCCTGTTAACGTTCGAATTTTAAATATCGCGAATAATCGGCGGATTTCCAAAGTGTTTTTTATTCACTTCCGAATGACATGAAGAGCATGAACCAACGAACGAAGCATTCCTGCTGTTGCCCCCCAGATTTCATTCGTACCATAGGTATAAAAATAGACGTCCACGATCGCTTCCCCGTGGGTGACTTGCTTCACCCGTTCGTTCTGCGAATTGACAAAGAACGACAAGGCCACCTCAAGAACTTCTTCGACTTCGAGGGGATTGGGTCGAACGTCCGGGGATCCGTCAATATACCCGATGACCGGTGTGATCCGAAAGCCCGATGGGGTCCAGGCATCATCAAACAGGCCGAGAACCCTGATCGCGGTGGCCCGTATGCCGACCTCTTCTTCCGTCTCCCGTACTGCCGTCGCTACGATATCTGTGTCAAGATCGTCCACCGCTCCGCCGGGGAAAGAAATCTGACCCCTGTGATGTTCGACATCCGATGACCGTTTTGTCAAAAGGACGTGAAGCTCGTCATTTTTGTGAAAGAGCAGAATCAACACCCCTGCGTGGATGAGGCCGGGCCGGGCCAGTTCCTTGCGGGTTCGCCGCTTTAGGAATTCTTCGATCTGATCCGGTTGTAAGTTCATGGGGAGGGAATTGCTAATCGACTCATTGATTTTCGCGCAATCGCTGACTAGATTGACATCTCTTAACGTATGAAACACAAGAAAACAAGACAGAAGCCAACAGCCGCGGAAGAACCGGTTCAACACCCTCCGTCTTCTTATCGCAGTTGGATGGGCACCCTGACGCTTGTCGCCCTCCTTGCCATTTTCATTGGTTTCTGGCAATACTCGGAGACAATGATCGGCACAATCGACCGGCAGGCGGGTGATCTTGCAGAAGCACGCGCGCGGATCAACACACTCAACGGAATGCTGGAGATCGCTGGATCATCAAACACTCAACTCCATGTGCTTACTTCTGCGCGGAACCTCACGCACGGAAAAGTATTTTGGAACCCGCTCACCGGCCGGGCTGCCCTTCAGGTCGATCATTTACCGATGTCCAACACTCCCTACGAGTTGTGGACTGTGGCAAATAAAAGGCCGGTGGCCTCCCGTCCTTTTACGGTTACCGAACGCGACACTCCTGCGGTTTGGAGAGTGCTGGCTTTTGAACCCGGGGCGTTGAATCCTGAATCCTTCATGATTGCAACCGGGGCTGGAGATTCCATGCAGGCATCCTCCGTGATTCTCGCCTCACCTACACGATAGATCAGGCGAACTCAAGAGCCTGCCGAAAATCTGCAATGAGATCCTGTACGCCTTCTATTCCAACAGAGATCCGGATCATCCCGGCTGAGACCCCATGGCTGCGTAATTCGTCATCCGTCATTTTGATATGTGAAGAATACACCGGGATGCTGACCAAGGTTTCCACGCCGCCCAAAGACATGGCATTGATGGCAATACAGAGGTGATCGCACACCGCAACTGCCGCGAGAACGGGTGAGGCTGACTTCTTCGGCTTCACGTCGATCGTGATCATTCCGCCGAACCATTTCATCTGTTGCGCAGCGATCTTGAATCCGGGATGGGACGGAAGTCCGGGATACAGAACCCGTTTGATGCTCGGGTGAGATTCAAGTGCCTTTGCCAGTTCGAGGGCATTCGCGTTTTGGCGTTCCAGGCGAAGTTCAAATGTTTTCAGGCTGCGGAACAACAGGTAGGCCGCAAACGGGTCCGCACACCCTCCGTAATATTTGGCCGATGTTCGCACTCCGGACAACACTTCCTTCGTCCCCAGGACCACTCCCGCCATGATATCGCCGTGCCCCCCGAGATACTTGGTCGCACTTTCTACGATCACATCCACGCCGAGAGAGAACGGATCCTGGTTCAAAACGGTCGCGAACGTGTTATCGATCATGATGAGGATCTTCCTCCCCGCATCTTGCTCTGCCTTCCGCACATGCCCGACCAACGCTCTGATATCCACAATACCCAGTGTCGGATTTGTAGGCGTTTCGAAGTACACAACGCGCGTTTTCGCATTGATGAGCGATTCCAGACTTTCGAGCCGATCCGGCTCGACGTATCGGACGGTGATTCCGATCTTGGGAAGTTCATCCCTGAAGAAGCGATAGGTTCCGCCGTATAAAGCCGGTGTGCTGATGATCTCATCGCCCGATGAGGCAACAGAGAGGATGGCCGTGGAAATCGCCGCCATGCCGCTCGCGAAAAGCGCGGCGTCCTCCGCGCCTTCAATCAGAGCCAGTTTTTCCTCGACATCCTGGACAGTCGGATTGTGATAGCGGGTATAGACAAGAACGGACTTATCACCCTGAGCGTACCGGATGGCGTCCTCTGAATTCTCGAACCGGTAATTTGTCGTCTGGTAGATTGGCAACGAGACCGGTCCTTTGTAGGCAAACAGTTTGTTTCCGTGAATCGCGCGTGTAGAAAGACTGAGTGTCTTGGGATCGAGGCTGGATTTGCTCATTAGTATTCCCGGTTATGATTTTTGATCTCTGACTTCTGATCTTTGACTTCTGATCTCTGACTTCTGATCTCTGACTTCTGATCTCTGACTTCTGACCTCCGACTTCTGACCTCCGACTTCGCTCGCCTATCTCACAAGATTCTCTTCAAACAGTTTCAGGATCCTCTTATACTCATCCATCCAACTGGTCTCTTCCTTGAACCCGTGATCCTCCACCGGATAGGACGCAAATTCCCAATTCTCTTTCTTCAGCTCAATGAGCCTTTGTACGAGTCTCACGGCATCCTGGTAATGAACATTCACATCGACCATGCCATGGCATATCAAAAGGGCTCCCTTGAGGCCCTCGGCGTGGTAAATAGGGGAGCTCCGTCTGAAAGCAAGAGTGTCTTCCTGCGGAATATTGAGAATGGCGGAAGTATAGCCGTGATTATAGTGAGCCCAGTCAGTAACAGGCCGAAGAGCAGCTCCGGCGGCAAATACATCCGGCGCCGTGAATAGCGCCATCAACGTGATGAACCCGCCGTACGATCCCCCGTACATGCCGATGCGCTTCGGGTCGACTCCGTGGTTCTCCGCAAGCCAACGCGCGCCATCGATCTGATCATCGAGGTCCTTGCCTCCCATATGCCTGTAAATTCCAGTCCGCCAATCACGTCCAAGGCCCGCGCTTGCCCGGTAGTCAAGGTCCAGAACGGTGTAGCCCTTATCCGCCAGCAGATTGTGAAACATGTATTCCCGGAAATAGGAGCTCCACCATTTGTGGGCGTTTTGCAGATACCCGGCCCCATGGACAAAGATCACCGCGGCACCGTTGGGATTCCCAGGTTTGTAAAGCCGGGCGGGAATCTCAGCTCCGTCACGTGCCATCATACGAAGCACCTGCGGCGCCCGCCATGCGTACGAGCGAAATTCCACCGACGGGGATTCGGTAATTCTAACAGGCCTTGCACCGGATCTGTTGTCCATGAGATATAGTTCGGGCATTCGATTTGAGAACGAATGCATGATGGCAATGCTTTTTTCATCCGGCGAAAGATCGATGTCGCTCCGCCCTTCCATGCCCGTTCTTCTTGTTCGCGCACCTCCTTCGAGCAGCATCGAGTAAAAATGTCGCTCGCCGAAATGCACTTCGTTCGAACTGAAGTACCATTGCTTCTTGTCTCGAGATATTTGAGGGCCATAAACCTCGAAACTTCCTTTCGTGAGTTGTCTTTTTCGCGTCCCATCCGCCCCAACGACGTACAAGTGCGACCATCCGTCGGCTTCAGATTGAAAATAGACGCTTTTCGAATCCGGCATCCATCCCACTGTGTTCCCCCCGAAAAAGCCAATTCCCGGGCCCCCGATCCACGCTTCATCGTGTTGATGATCCAACACCGGACCGAGTCGTGCTTCTTTTGGATCCAGAATGACAATCCAACGGTCTTTGTTATCCTGGGAAAATATCTGGAGGAAGGCGGTCTTACCGTCATTGGACCACGAGGCCTGGGTGTAGCGCACCGGCCTGGGTTTTTCTTTTGCGGAATCCTGTTGTACCGTCATGATGCCAGGAAGGTTCCCCGGCTTGACAATGATAACCGTGTCCCGTGTACGATCCAACACCGCAAGCTCATATGAAGCAAGAGGCTCTCCCACTTTTGTTCGTGCGGGGATGTCTTCCGTGAAGCCGCTTTCGGTGACGTAATTTGGGACAATCGTACGCTTGGCGTTCTGCGCCTGCTGTGTAAGAACGAACGTGACATGGCGCTCGTCGGGAGAAAGGGTCAATCCGAATACGGTCTTCTGACCAAGGTAGTAGGCTCCGGGGGATTTCTGCTTCAGAGACTTCGCCTGATCGTCCTTTCGCTCTTTGTCCTCCCTCCTCTTCCGAAGAACATCTGACAGCGCCAGCGATTCCTTCCGAACAAAATGCTGGAGGTCAGTTTCGGTACCCTCCGATGGTTTTGTGCCGCTCGAGAAATTCGTGATCTGCTCCTCGAGGCCGTTTGACAGGTTTCGTTTGAAAAGATTCCCGTCCCGTTCAAACACAATGGATCCTTCATCAAATGCGAACCGTGCATTCGATTCCGCTTCAATGCTCCTTGTAAGTTGAACCTCCCTGCTCTTTTTGATGTCCAGCACAAAAATATCCCCGTCCCGGATATAGGCTTTGCGTGTCCAATCCCGCGTGTAGTCCCCTGAACGAGACGGAAGGGTTCGCCGCACTTCAAGCGGCACTCTCTTTGGTCTGCCGCCCGATGCATCAACGGAGTACAAAGAGTCGCCCAGGTCGCCTTCCCGTCTCCAATTGAAGTAAACAGTGCTCCCGTCCTCGGACCAGTACACGCTGCCTGGCGAGGTACCCATCCACGCCGGATCACGCATGATGGTTTCCACGGTAAGCCAGCCGCGCGTGGGCTGAGAAGCTGACTGAGAGAAGGAGTTGAGGAACGCCGCGCAAAGCAATGCCAGAACTACCAGGAATCGATTCCGCATAAGAGATCCTTTTGCTTGAAGAAGGATGAATAGGAAAATAGCCAAAACGGCCAACAGGCTCAAATGATTCTGAGAATTATTTTTGAAATCGCAGTGTTTCCTGGTTTGTGCGCGCAAACATGGGGATTCTTCTTCTTGCGCGGTTTTTTCTTCACGTGCTGGACGACCGCATCATACGGAACAATCTCCAGCAAGTATGAGAGAATTGTCTCGCAATCATTGTCGTCCCTGAAATGATGGGAAAAAGAGAAACTCGCCGGCATTCCCGACAACACTTGACCGAATGACCTTCTTTGGAGTACCTTTCAGAACCCTCATGAACCTGCGCACACGATTCTTTCTCAAAATGATTCTCATCGCCTTCTCCGGAGTACTGTCGGTGATCTTGCTTGGCATTGTCATCGAATTCATCATTCTTCGCGGGACTACGCCGCAGATTGTCGACAACGAAGGCCGATTGATTCCTCGAAGTGTTGCTTCATTGGAGCAGATTTCGCTGGGGGGCATACATCAGACCATCCTCGTCCGCGGAGCGGATTCGACCAACCCGGTGATCCTCTTTCTCCACGGGGGACCCGGCATGCCGGCGATGTTTCTGGCCCACTCGTTTCAGCAGGATCTTGAACAGGATTTCGTCATTGTCCATTGGGATCGCAGGGGAGCCGGAAAATCATATTTCGCGGGCGTTGAGTCTGACTCCATCACGCTCCGTCAGACGCTCAACGATACCTATGACCTTACGACCCACCTGCGGCATAGGTTCGAAAAAAACCGCATCGTTCTCGTCGCGCATTCATGGGGAACCCTGCTGGGCTTGCTGGCAGTCAAGGAACATCCGGAATACTATTCGGCGTATGTCGGGATGGGACAACTGTCAGCGGATTCTCTGCGACGGTACGTTGTTCAGCGGAGATTTCTCTATAACATGGCAAAAGCACACCGCGACAACGGGCTTATGGAAAGAATCTTGCACGGAGAGAGAATCACCGAAGACGACTTGTTTCGGTACGGAGGAGAAATTCACGCGGCAAGGGGATACGGACCGATCCTCATGGCAGGGCTGTGGGCGCCGGAGTATGATCTGTTCGACATCCTGAATGTTCCGAAAGGGGCATCAATGGTTTCGAGGCGTATGCGCGAGGATGTACCGGTATACCCCCTTGAGGAAACTCTCGGCGAGTTTTCCATTCCGATTTATTTCTTCCTGGGACGGCACGACTACAACACGCCCTCGGTTCTTGCCGCAGAGTATTTCCGGGATCTTCAGGCACCGGCAAAAGAGTTGATTTGGTTCGAATATTCGGCCCATTTCCCATTCTGGGAAGAACCGGGGAAATTCACGGCAGAAATGCGTAGACTGAAGACTGCCATTCGGGGGTTCTGGAACGAAGAAGTTGAATCATTGAAAATCCGGTAGTGGGTCATTTTGAATTAAGATAAACGCAGAGACGCGCCTGCCCGACTGTGATTGAACAATACTCGGTCAGGCGGGGAGGACGTCCCGCCAAAGGCGGGCGGGATAAACAGAGAATCGCAGAGGAACTGCCCATTTTGCTTGATCCCTCTGCGTCCCTCCCCGCCCGACCGAACATAATAGAACCTAATACGGTCGTTCGGGCAGGCGCGCTCTCTGCGGTAAATTGAAAACAAAAGGGTCTCACTTTCAGTTGTGCCTGGTCTGACATATCTTGTCAGTGCAATCCAGCAAACTTTCAGAAAGGAGACCCAAATGCGTATCCGAAAGTTAACTGGGCGCGAGCCCAAGGTCAAGAGCCCTCAAGCAAGGGGCTATGATTACTATGTTGCCGTTGACTGGTCTGAGCGAACGATGGCCATTGCGATCATGGCAGCCGATGAAGCCCTTCCCCGAACGTGGGAAGGGGACTCAGATGTAGCCCGGCTACAGGCGATGGTTGGAGAACTCGCTGGACGAGTTATGCTGACCTTTGAAGAGAGCACGGGCGCACATTGGCTTTATGGAAAGCTCCTGCCGTCTGTTGATCGGTTAATTGTGTGCAATCCAGGGTATAATCGTCTCTTGTGCCGTGGTCCAAAGAACGATACGATTGATGCCACGAAATTGTGTTTGTTACTTCGTCAAGGATCACTCAAAGAAGTTTATCATAGCACGAGCAGTCTCTATGAGCTTCGCCAACTGGTGAGCGCCTATGAAGACACCGTGCGAACTGGCGTGATTGCCCAGAACCAACTGAAGGCCTGCGGCCGCGGTCGCATGACAGGACGTTCAGGAACCATGATCACCGAGCAACTCAAAGGGCGCATCGAACAGTATCGCCGCGAGAAACGACAGTTTGAAGAAGCCTTTGCCCGTTGGGCTAAACGAATACCGGTGTTACGCCAGCTCAAACGTCTGCCGGGTATCGGCCTGCGTGGTGCCGTTAAGATCCTGGGGTATGTCCTTGACGCTCGACGATTCCCAAACCGGGGCCACTATTGGAGCTATTGCGGCCTGGTCTGGCATCACAAAATGAGCGGCGGTCGTCGCTACGGCAGGCGCCGACCACAGTATAATCATCAATTAAAAGCTGTCTATAAGACGGCAGCCTTGGTTGCCATCAAAGGCTCAGGTCCCGTGGCTGATTATTACCAAAACCTTGTTGCACAAGGACGAGCAGAGCACAACGCCCGTCATGCCGTGGCTCGCTATCTGGCTCGTCTCAGTTACGGCATCTTGAAACAAGGAGTTCAGCACAACAACTCGTAACGGCCCTATCGTCCATATGGTTTGAGCTTCTCACCATTGGCACCGATGAGGTCTAGGCCCGTCGGCAGATAAGCGGTCTTGCGAGCGGGAGAGTGCGTTCATCAGAGACGCTGCAAGGATCCCCTGGTCCCGTGCCACCTCTGTGCGGATAACCCCTCCCTGTTGTGCTCCAATTACCCGTAGCCTTGTTACGTGCTCAGATAGACGACTACACAACATACAGCATCGAGCTAAGAAAGACCCACGCACCGCACGCGGTATGGTCTCAATATCTCGGTGTTCATACGTGAGACCCTCAATGTCAAGAAAAACACAGGCTACAATCTGTCAGGGAATAAGTGTTCCCTCTTGACATTGTTTTCAATAGACGTCTCTGCGATTTTCTTTACAACGGAAACTGAGACACTACCAAAAAGTCTGGTGACTTGCACTTACTTAAAAGAGGATTGATCCATGTTCATAGGACACTTTGCCGTCGCATTGGCAGCAAAAAAGGTGGTCCCTCGTGTTTCGCTTGGGACCATGATCCTTTCCACATCGTTCATTGATCTCCTTTGGCCCCTATTTCTTGTTCTGGGCATTGAGAACGTTCGCGTTGATCCCGGAAATACTGTCGTAACGCCGCTCGACTTCTCCAACTATCCATATTCCCACAGTCTGGCCGGAGTCGTCGTATGGTCGATTCTGGTTGGCGGAATCTATTTTTTCCTCCGCAAGGACCGCAAGGCGGCTTTGATTGTCGGAATTGGCGTTCTGAGTCATTGGATTCTCGACCTTGTCACTCATCGGCCGGACCTTCCCCTTCTGCCCGGATATGAAACGGTCGTCGGATTCGGACTCTGGAACTCGCTTGCAGGAACACTTATTCTTGAGATTGGAATCTTTCTCGGCGGAGTTTGGCTTTACCTGCAATCAACCAAGCCAAAGGACCGCACCGGTTCATGGAGCTTCTGGGGGTTGATCGTTTTTCTCGTTCTTGTGTATCTTGGGAATCTTTTTGGCCCGCCCCCGCCGGAATCAGCAGCGCTGGGATATGTGGGACTTTCGATGTGGTTGCTCGTTGCGTGGGGATATTGGATTGACCGACACCGAATGGCCGTCTGAGTTGTGTTGTCACGTATGATGTGATGAAGTTCTTCAATCCGATTCTTCTTTTTTTTATGATGAAATGTTGTTTTATTAGACATTCGTCCTTTTTTTGGACCAAACCTTGATAGACTTTTCCTGATGGCAAGAATCCTTGTTGTTGAGGATGAAAAATCACAGCGCCTCATGATCATGACCATGCTGAAATCGCATGGATATGAGGCTATTGGGGCAGAAAACGGGGCTGAAGGTATCGATTTAGCACGGCAACACTCCCCCGACCTCATTCTGAGCGACATCCACATGGAGATGGGGGACGGATACAGCATGTTGAGCGCAATCAGGAACGATCAGTCCACCTCCACCATTCCCGTCATCTTTATTACCGGGATGGCCGATATGACCGTCATGCGACAATCCATGCAGTTGGGCGCCGACGATTTCATTCCGAAACCATTTTCCCCGGATGAATTGCTCGCCGCCGTCCGTACACGGCTCGACAAGCATCAGAAATTGTCCCTCCAGGCCTCCAAACGGCTCGATGAGCTCCGCGCCTCCATGTCCGTTACCGTCCCCCACGAAATGCGCACTCCGCTGAACGGCATTCTTGGCTATTCGGACATCATGCGCAAGCAATTCGACGACCTTGAACCGCTTGAGGTCGGAAGGATGGCCGAACGGATCCACAAAAACGCGAAACGGCTTGAGCGGCTTGTCGAGAATTATCTTCTCTACGCCCAAATGGAGTTCCATCGGGAGGAAATGCACAAAAAGGAGCTGTTCGATGCCGAGACTCCTGACGCAGATCGTTCCATCGAACATATCGCCGTTCAGAAGGCAAGTGACTTCGGGCGGACAGCGGATCTGTACCTCCATCTCACCCCGGGGCGTGTATCGGCTTCACCGAAGTACTTCTCGAAGATCGTTGAAGAGCTGGTGGATAACGGTTTCCGCTACTCAAAAACCGGCACTCATGTTCTCGTGCGGTCTGAAAACCGTAACAACCAGTTTACGTTCTCGGTGACCGATCAGGGGCGCGGAATGACGGCAGAGCAGATATCTCAAATCGGAGCGTTTGTGCAGTTTGAACGGCAGGTGTACGAGCAGCAGGGGCAGGGCCTCGGATTAACAGTGGCTCGCCGATTGGTGGAAATTCATGGTGGGACGATGGAGATCAACAGTGAGTACGGAAAAACCACTACCGTATCGGTAACCCTCCCCTAAGATCCATCCCCCGCAGGATTCCCTACCTCAATTGAAACCAAGAGTCCATGGAGGTTGCCGATTGCAGGTCGTTTTTGTGTCGGAATTCGTTCAGGTGGGTATCATACCGATAGTCGGATTCCCATTCTTTTCCCTTCTTGCCAATCTCCCGCAAGGCTTCAATAACGGTGTCAATTTCCGCATCGGTGGTGGAGGGGTGGATCGACATTCTCACCCAGCCGGGTTTGATCGATGAGTCACCGACGTCGATCTTGTCGGTAAATCGCTTTGACGCGTATTTGTCAACGTGAAGCAGATAGTGCCCATAGGTTCCGGCACACGAACATCCCCCCCGCATCTGAATACCAAACCGGTCGTTGAGAAGTTTCACGACAAGATTGTAATGAACGTGTTCAAAATAGAATGAGATCATCCCCAGCCGGGTCCGCACATTGTCCGCGAGGATAATGAGACCCGGGATGCCTGTTAAGCCCCGAAACATCCTCTCCAGAATCTCTTCTTCCCGTTTTCTCATCAACGCAACACCCATTTCCTCTTTGAGCTGAACAGCAAGCGCAGATTTGATGGCTTGGAGAAACCCTGGCGTTCCTCCGTCTTCCCTCTCTTCGATCTCCGGCTTGAACCGGTATTTCCCCCAGGGGTTTGTCCACAGGACCGTTCCGCCGCCCGGCTGATCCGGCGATTTAAGGTGATAGAGATGAGAATTGAAAATGAGCACACCGGAAGTCCCCGGTCCGCCAAGGAATTTATGGGGTGAGAATGTGATCGCGTCCAATTGCTCCTTCGGATCCGGGGGATGCATGTTGATGGAAACGTACGGGGCAGATGCCGCGTAATCAACGAGGCACACTCCGCCATGCTCGTGCATGATGCGGGCCAGGGCATGCACCGGCAATTCGATTCCGGTGACATTGGAGCAGGCCGTGAACGCGCCGATTTTCAGCTTGCGGGCTTTGTATTTTTTGAGAAGTTGGCGAAGGTCGTCAAGATCCACCAATCCCTCATTTGTCCATTTGGCCACCACGACGTCGGCAATGGTTTCGAGCCATGTCGTGTGATTGGAATGGTGTTCCATGTGCGTGACAAACACCACCGGACGGTCTTTCTCTTTGAGCGCGATCTTCTTTTCAAACTGTTCAGGGATCTTCAACCCCATGATGCGCTGCAGCTTGTTGATCGCAGCCGTCATGCCGAAGCCGACATTCAACAACATATCATCCGGGCCCGCGTTCACGTGTTTCTTGATCATGGCGTTAGCCCGATGGTACGCCTGGGTCATCGTGGTGCCGGTAACGTTGGATTCAGAATGCGTGTTCCCGACAAACGGGCCGAAGGTTTCCACCATGGCACGTTCAATCGGAGCGTAGAGCCGGCCGCTGGCCGTCCAGTCCGCGTAGAGAATCCGCTTCTCACCGTACGGTGTGCGGAATTTCTGATCGTAACCTATAATGTTACGGCGAAAGCGCTCAAAGAGGCTTTCGAGTCGTTCTTGTTTCTTTTCGGCGTTGAAGATCATCGCAGTTTCCAGAAACCCCAGACAAGAAAGAACCACCCCGCCAGAAACGCCATGCCACCCACCGGCGTCACAGCGCCGAGCCACCGGATTTCGGTGGCAACCAGAATGTACAGGCTTCCCGAAAAGAGTGCAACCCCTGCCAGAAACAACCAGCCTGCTTTGACGAATTGGGTGCCTCCATACTTTTCTGTTGCCCAGCCCGCCAGAAAGAGTGCAAAAGCGTGGTACATTTGATATCGCACAGCCGTATGAAACACTTCAAGACGTTCCATACTCAGGATGTCGCTAAGAGTGTGCGCTCCGAAAGCGCCCGCGGCAACGCCGGCGAGAGCCAAGAGGGAACCTGTGATGAAAAAGAGTTTCGGCATATCCACAAGTGTGAAATTCGATTTCTGCCTCGTTTGCCTATGGAGAAATCGGATTTTTGGCTAGTTTGTTTTCCTGTGCACCATCGTCGTTGAGGCCTGGGCCGTTGGAAGCACGATCAGCTCGGCGATCTGAACATGGGGAGGTCGCGTCGCGCAAAACACCACCGCCTCCGCTACATCATCCGGAGTCAACGGCTGCAGATTTTGATACACAACTTTGGCTTTCTCCTCATCTCCACGGAATCGCACCATGCTGAACTCCGTTTCGACAAGCCCCGGATCGACCGTACACACACGGAGAGGCGTATCCATGAGATCCATTCGCATTCCTTTGGTCAGCGCATCCACGGCATGTTTTGTGGCGCTGTAAACGTTGCCGCGCGGATATACCTCATGGCCTGCAATGGATCCGATGTTGATGATCGTCCCCTTGCCGCGGGTCACCATTCCGGGAATAATGGCGCGGCTGACATACAACAGCCCTTTCACGTTCGTGTCGATCATCTCCTCCCAATCCTCAAGTTTTCCCTCGTGGAGCTTGTCCAACCCGCGGCTCAGTCCGGCATTGTTCACAAGAACCTCAACCGTCTGCCATTCCTTTGGGAGACTTCCCAAGGCCTCTCCAACCGCCTGGTGATCACTTACATCGAGTTGCAAAGTCAACACTTGTGTGCTTTTCTTGAGCTCATGCGCAAGAGCATCGAGGCGGTCTTTTCGACGGGCCGTCACAATAAGGCGGGTCCCCTCCTCGGCGAATTTCACGGCACAGGAGCGGCCAATTCCGCTACTTGCTCCTGTGATGAGGACGATGGATTCTTTCAGGGTCTGCATGATTGTTCAATAGGAAAGAAGTTCGGTGAGTTTTTGCTGGAGCCGGCTTTTTGCGAGAAACTGTTTTTCGAGAGCTGAGTTAAACGGTACCGGCGTTTCAAGAGACCCCAACCGCTTCACGGGGGCATCAAGAAATTGAAAACACTCTTCCTGGATCGATGACGCAATTTCTCCGCCGAATCCTCCGACCATGGTATCCTCATGAAGGACGAGGCATTTTCCGGTTTTTCGAACCGAGGTGAACACCCGGTCGCGGTCCCAGGGGAGCAGGGTCCGAAGATCAACGATCTCAATACCGGCTTGGTGGAACTCTCTTGAAATCTCCAAGGCCCAGTGCACTCCCCATCCATAGGTCACCACAGTCAGATCTCCGCCTTCCTGCACGATGCGGGCCTTTCCCAAAGGCAGTGTGTAGTATTCATCGGGAACCGGGCCTTCGAGACTTCTGTAAAGATACTTATGCTCAAAGAACAAAACGGGATTCGGCTCGCGGAGCGCCGCCGTCAATAATCCTTTGGCATCAAACGGGGTTGCCGGGTAGACCACTCGCAAGCCCGGGATGTGCGCAAACCAAGCCTCCGTGCTTTGAGAATGAAACGGCCCGGCGCCGACACCTGCGCCGGTGGGCATCCGAACGGTAACATTCACTCCGTGACCCCATCGATAGTGCGTTTTTGCAAGATTGTTGATGATCTGATTGAACCCGCAAGTTACAAAATCCGCAAACTGCATTTCCACCATCGATGCACGGCCGGCGAGAGAGAGGCCCAATCCCGCCCCGATGATTGCGGACTCACAAAGCGGAGTGTTGCGCACCCGTTCTTTGCCGAATTTCTCTACAAGGCCTTCGGTCACTTTAAACACGCCTCCGTACTCGGCAATATCCTGCCCCATGAGCACAAGCTTCGGATCAAATTCCATTGCCTGTCGGAGTCCTTCAGCAATGGCATCGACAAAACGCTTTGTTGGACCGTTGGGGGCAGGCGGAGGATCGGGATGTTCCGGCGACGGTGCATACACATCATGAAGCTCTTCATCCTTTGTTGCTGTGATCTCCGGTTCGTTGAGGGCGGCCTCCCATGCAGCATCGATCGCTTCCTTGAATTTCGAACGTACCTTCTTAATCGCGGCCTCGTTCAGTATCTCCGATGATCGAAGATGATCCTCAAAAGTTGTCACCGGATCGCGTTTCTTCCATTCGTCGATGAGCGAAGGAGGAACATACTTGACGCCGGAAGCTTCTTCGTGTCCGCGCATGCGAAAGGTCATCGCTTCCAGGATCACGGGTTTCCGATCCCTGCGCATTTGTTCTGCAATGCGCTTTGTAGTTGCGTAGACCTCGAGAATGTTGTTTCCGTCCACTTTGACGCCCTCGATCCCGTACCCGATCGCCTTGTCGATCATTTGCCTGCAGCGAAATTGCTCATTCGACGGGGTCGAAAGCCCATAGCCGTTGTTTTCGATCACGAAAATGACCGGCAAATCCCAAACAGCCGCAACATTCACCGCCTCATGAAAGTCACCTTCGCTCGCTCCTCCGTCTCCAGAAAACACCAGTGCAATATCATCACGGCGGTCCAGATTGCTTGCCAGCGCAAGGCCATCGGCTACCCCCAACATTGCTCCAAGGTGTGAGATCATTCCGATCACCCTGAACTCCAGTACTCCAAAGTGGAAAGACCGATCGCGGGCCTTGGTAAATCCTGATCGTTTACCCTGCCATTGGGCAAAGAGTCTCTGCAACGGCATGTTGCGCGAGGTGAAGACTCCGAGATTGCGGTGAAGCGGAAGGATGTAATCAGATTCGCGCAGGGCCCGTGTGACTCCGACGGAGATTGCCTCCTGGCCCACGCCGGAAAACCACTTGCTGAGCTTTCCCTGACGGATCAGCAGAAGCATCTTCTCTTCGATCATTCTCGGCAGCAGCATGCCGCGGTACAGTTCGATGAGCGTGTCCCTGCTCAAACCATTGCTGCCAGGATGGACTTCCTGAGATTTTAATGTTGAAGTTCTAGCCATCACTCCGCTGATTCCTGCAGTCCGAAATCCAAAATCCGTCGCGCTAACAACGGCGGGACACAAAAAAACCGTGCAATCCTTATCATTAGGTTCTCCCCCGCCATATCTTCCACTCATCCACCACCTCTTCCTCCTTCACAACATAATAGCGGTCGAAATTCGCCGCCGTGAGGCACGAATGATGCTCAAGAATTCGTACTCGCTCCCCGACCGCATACTTGCCTTCGATAAGACGGCTGGCCTCGGCGGTCACCTTGCCGTGTTCCTGTGAAAGTGTGGTCAATTGCAGGTGGGCTGCAAGGCGTTTTCGCTCGTAATTTTCGAAAATGATCCCCATTCCCATCTGGTTTTTAACATGGGTTGGACCGGCATCCTTGGAGAGAGCCAAGGCTCCGGCGTCGGTGACAAAGTGCGCTGACCCCGGTTGATGAGATATCACGGAAGCAAGCACGGTCAGTGCGCAGTCTCCCACCCCGCAGCTTCCGATCATTGCTTGCGTGTAATCGTAGAACGCGTAATTGCCAGGGCGTGCTTCGGTAATCCCTTTCAGGTTTTCAATGACCGACATGGCGGGAGTCGAACCAACGCTGATGGCCGGAATCTCATACCCCTTCGCCCGCATCCGCTCTGCGAACGACGTCATGGTGTCCCGCTCTTCATGCGCAAACGGAATGATCTCTTCGCGTCGACGCGCGTAATAAGAATGCCCCGAGTGAGAAAGGATGCCGTCGAACGCAAGCACCTTCGACTCGCACAGGCTCTTCACCAGCGATTCGGCCTCGGGGGATTTTGGATCAATACCGGCGCGGTGATAACCGCAATCGATCTTGATCCAGACATGGATCTTCCTGTTCAAGGTTCGGGCAAGTTTGTCCAGGTGTCCTTTTGCTTCTTTACTGTCGATGACCAGACGGAGAGTGGTAGATTCGGGAATTGTTGCCAGTTTCGATGCGTAGACCGGCGGAAACGGAAAAGCCCATGTAATATCGTCGAATCCCGCCTTCGCGAACACTTCCGCCTCATGAAATGTCGAGACCGTAATTCCCTTTGCGCCAAGTTCCCGTTGATGTTTACCGATCTCCAGAGACTTATGGGTTTTGATGTGGGGGCGAAGAGAAACACCGAGCTGGTCTGCCTTCTTCTGCATTGCAGAGAGGTTGCGTTCGAGGATTTCCTGATCGATCAATAACGCCGGAGTTGGCAATTCGTGGATGTGCATGTCTTCGATGAAGATTCTTGATGACCTGTGTGGCCGGAATCTGTGTAAAATGTTTGAAAAGATACAACTTAATTCACAAAGAAACTGAAAAACGACATGCGGGAGATTCACCTATTCTCCTTGCGACTCGTCCCCGAAGAGGGTATATTTTTCAGGCACCACCCATACCCAGATCACATGAAACAAATCGACATCAAACAGTTTGAGAAGAAGATTCGTGTTCGCCCAATCCGGATAGAGGACTACGACGAACTGGTTTCTCTTCAACTGAAGTGTTTCCCGGGCATGAAGCCGTGGAAGCGCGAACAGATTCAAAGCCAGCTTGAGATATTTCCCGAAGGCCAGTTATGCGTGGAGTACGACGGCGGCCTGGTGGGCTCTTCCAGCAGTCTCATCGTCGACTTTAACCTATACGGAGAAAGACACAATTGGCGCGATATCGCGGACGCCGGATTCATCCGGAATCACACGCCAAACGGGGATTCCTTGTACGGGATTGAAATCATGGTGGATCCAGAGTTTCGCGGGATGAAGCTCGCCAGGCGGTTGTACGAGTCGCGGAAACAACTGGCAAGGGAAAAGAACCTTATGCGCATTATCCTGGGCGGAAGAATTCCGGGTTATGCGGAACATGCCGACAAAATGACTGCCAGAGAATATGTCGACAAGGTCATCCATAAGGAGCTTGTGGATCCTGTTCTCACAACGCAATTGTCCAACGGGTTTGTCTTGCGCCGCCTCCTGAAGGAGTACATGGAGTCTGACAAAGAGTCCTTAGGGTACGCGACATTGTTGGAGTGGGCGAATCTCGATTACACTCCCGACCCTCACAGATTGTATATCCCCTCGAAACCTGTTCGAGTTTGCGTGGTTCAATACCAAATGAGGGAAATCAAGAGTTTTTCGGACTTTGCCCGACAGGTGGAATATTTCGTCGATGTCGCCTCCGATTACAAGAGCGATTTCGTCCTGTTCCCCGAGCTGTTCACCATGCAATTACTTTCGTTCATCAAAGCCAGGCGCCCCGGGCTTGCCGTGCGAAAACTTGCCGAATTCACCTCTGAGTACCTTGATCTCTTTTCAAAGCTCGCCATCAAATACAATGTGAACATCATCGGCGGTACGATGTTTACGCTGGAAAACGAGAATCTGTACAACGTCGCTTATTTGTTCAAGCGGAACGGAGGAATTGGAAAACAGTACAAGCTGCATGTGACCCCGAATGAAAAGCACTGGTGGGGAATCAAACCGGGGAAGCGAGTGGAGGTGTTTGAAACGGATAGAGGAAAGATCTCCATTCAAGTGTGTTACGACATCGAGTTCCCCGAGGTGAGTAGGATCGCCGCTGAACGAGGTGCGCAGCTTATCTTCGTTCCTTTTTGTACCGACGACCGGTACGGATATCTCCGTGTACGGTATTGTGCCCAGGCACGCTGTATCGAGAACCACGTGTACGTAGCCGCGGCGGGTACCGTCGGCAATCTGCCCGCCGTCGAAAACATGGACGTCCAGTATGCCCAATCCGGGATCTATACCCCGGCGGATATCCCCTTCAGCCGCGACGCAATCGCCGCTGAGTGTACGCCAAATGTTGAGATGGTGATCGTGGAAGACCTTGATCTCGAATTGCTCAAACGAAATCGACAATCCGGCAACCTGCTCAACTGGAACGACCGGAGGACGGATCTTTACGAAGTAAACATCCGGGAAGAGTAAGACTCGGTTGGATTTCCTCGCGACACCGGCCCGGCGCAGGTGGTTATTTGCCTTTCTGTACGCAAGTGAAGGTGCTCCCATCGGATTCCTCTGGTGGGCCCTCCCCTCCGTTCTGCGCTCGTATGGCATATCCGTTGTCGATATCACCACTCTGACTTCCCTTCTCGTTCTCCCCTGGGCATTCAAAGTGCTCTGGGCTCCTGCCATCGATCTGCTGCAGCGCCGATGGCCGCTACCGCGTTGGATCGTTGCGTCCCAGGCCTTCATGGGAATCACCCTTCTCCCGCTTCTTTTTCTCGATCTTCATGATCAGTTCTCGCTGGTCTTCTTGTTTCTCATTCTGCATTCCATCGGTGCCGCGACTCAGGATGTTGCTATTGACGCTCTTTGCATTCGCTCGGCAAGTCCCGGGGAACGCGGCTCTTTGAACGGCTGGATGCAGGCGGGAATGCTCACCGGCAGGTCGGTGCTCGGCGGCGGAGCGTTAATCGCTATGGACTGGGTGGGATTTTCCGGTGTTGTTCTGCTCCTGCTCGCTGTGGTCTGGGGGTCTTCGCTTTTGGTTCTTTTCACCCGCGCACCCTCTTTACAGGTTTCGCACAATCTTGTGTCTTTCCGCGGTCTGATCGATACATTGCGGACAGGCGGAGGATTGCGGCAGGCAGGGTATGTTCTTCTTTTTGCGGCGGTTTCAGGGGCCGGCTATGAGGCTGTCGGGAGTGTGGCGGGACCATTTCTGATCGACCGGGGAATGGCAAGAAGTGAGGTGGGATGGTTCTTCCTTATTCCGGCGATCGCTGCCATGATCACAGGTTCTCTGATTGGAGGGTATTGCGCAGACCGGATCGGCCGAAGAGTGTCCGTCAGAGCTTTCCTTGCCACCATGGCCGGGGCGGTTCTGCTGATCGGGATCCTCGATAGTATCTTGGGTGATTCAAATCTCCACTGGCATATTGCGGCAATGACGTTCCTGTATTTCTCCATCGGCCTGTTCGTTTCATCAAGTTACGCAATGATGATGGACGCGACACATCCGTCCCTTGCCGCTACGCAATTCAGCGCCTACATGGGTGCAACAAATCTTTGTGAGTCCTGGTCTTCATTTGCAACGGGAAGGATGCACCATGCGTTTGGATATCCGGGCGCTTTTCTTCTGATGGGGCTTGTTTCCCTGATGACCCTGCCGCTCGTGAAGAAACTCACGTCCCGGAATGCTTAGATCTATTTGAGCCAGCCGAGGAAACCGGAATCGTTGGTTTTTTGAGCGGTCGATGGAAGGTGAAACAGTTGGGCGGAATTTTCGAAGAGGATCTTCTTTTTGTCCTTGTCGGGCAGGGGCAATTCATTCATAAACTGGATGTACGAGTCCATCGACGAGATCGGCCAATCAGTGCCATACAACACCTTATCAGGTTCTACGCCATAACTCAGCATATCCTGCAGTTGTTTTTGCATATAAGCTTCAAACCGGTCCGAAAAATCGCCGAGAACAAGTCCGGAAATGTCCGTGTAAACGTTCTTGTTCTTATACACGACTTCCATGCAGTCTCGTATCCATGGATTTCCGATATGACAGATGATGATGTTCACGTCGGGAAAATCGACCGCCACGTCATCGATGTGAAGCGGATGAGCAAACCGCACACGCCCCTTTGGGTCATAGGTATCCCCCGAGTGAATCATCATGGGAACGCCAAACTCGCCGGCGAGTTCATAAGCTTTGTGCAGCTTGGGATCGCTGGGATAGAAGGGCTCATAGCCCGGATACAGCTTCAACCCCCGGACCCAGCCCTCTTTGAGGTATTCCCGTAGTTCGACAAGATCATCTTCCTGAAAATTCAGATAGCTGAGTCCGGCCACAATAAAAATGTCCCGAAGGTCGCGGGTCGCCATCACGGCGTCCCTCGTTGAGGGCCTTCCCGGCACAAGTTTATACGATGTCAACACCAACGCTATATCTACGCGGTTCAATCTCATCTCGCGCTGAAGGTTTGCAAGGCATTCCTGCAGCGACTCTTTTCCTTCATCGTGGTAGTTGTTGATATGCGTGTGGCAGTCGATGATCAAGGGGACAATCCCGGCTATTTCTTGGTCATGCGCTGAAGAATACCCGCTGCCCAGTCTTTCCCTCCCAATCCGAACGCAAGCGCCAACGCAAGACAGAGGGCCCCAAAAGCGATCTGGAAAGCGGATACCAGAATTTGCCCGCCGATTTGCAGCTGTTCCAGAGCCACGGAGACCACAAAAAACAAGAGCGCATATTGAGCGACCATGCTCATGATCTCGGCTCCGCCAATTCCGATGTTGCTCAGGTAGGCAAAAGCGATGCTTTGAATAAACCGTGCAAACTGCGCGCCAAAAATGAGTACAATGACCGCAACGACGACATTCGGCAGATAAAGGATGATCCGATTGAAGAGTTGGGCGGCAACTTCAAGTCCCATGCTGTTCAAAACTGCGAGCACCACCGTGAACAGTACGATCCAATACACGAGGCTCGCAAGCAGCGTGACCGCTGTGAATTTGATATCGCCCCGAAGGAGGAAATCCTCGATTCCGGATTTCTCCGCCACCACATCGACGCGCATCAAGCGCAAAATCCGAAGAGTGGCTTTCCGGGCCAGCTTTGCAAGAATCCAGCCGAACGTCAGTAGCAGGAGAGCCAGGAAGACCCTGGGAAGCGTCACTGCCAACTGCTCCCAGAACTGGCGAAGCGAGGCCATGATGATTTGAATTTGTTCCATGGGAATCTCCGAAGATTACTTGAATCGTTCGACGGCCTTGTCGATGCTTTGCCTGAGATCATGCCACGCTGTTTCCATGCCGCCGCGAAGTTCTTCCCATGCTCCTTCGCTCTTTTCTTTGAGGCCTGACAGCTGTTTCTGCGCCTCATCTCGCTTCATCTGAAGGCTCTTCATCTGCACCTCAAGATCGGCTTTCATTTCGGTTCCCGCTCTTTCCATTTTTTCCGCGAGACGTTGAATCTCCTGATCGAATTTGCGCAGGTCCGCTTCCATCGTTTCAAGAAACTTTTTTGGGTCCATCGGATCTCCTTTCGAGCTATCTGAAAATATCTAATCGTTCGGCCATAAGCAATTTTATCCGCTCGGGCCAAGGCTCCCCGATCAATCCTCCTTGGACACCGTTACGCTTTCGGATCGACCTTTTTGTGATGGGCGGCCAGCATCTCAAGGAGGGCGTGAACGTCTCCGACGCTTTGAAGCATCGATTGGGCATAAGTCTTTGCCATGCCAACCTTAATGGAATACGAGGACGGGGGAAGAATCTTGAAAAGATCTTCGTCCGTCCAATCATCGCCTATGAAGAGAATAAAATCATGATTTGAACGCCGAATGAGTTCACCACCCACCGTGCCTTTTGTCACACCGGCCGATCGAACCTCAATGATCTTGTTCCCCCGGAGGATCTGCGCATCAACATTCACAATAAACCCCATCAAAGTGTCCACCAGCTCCGCTGCCAGGACCTCCCCGTGCTCGGGATCAGATCCTCTGTAATGCCAGACCACCGAATAGTCCTTTTCCTCAACAAACGACCCCGGCAGTCTTTCGGCATACTGCTGCAGGATCGGCAACACCGCGGCCTTCCATTCCTTGCTCAATGATTTTGTGAGGTTCCATTCCTTCCGCGGTTCCTTGAGCCAGATGCCATGCTCGGCAACAAGCCTGAGGGGAAGAGACCCGAACCACCGTTCCAGCACATCGCGCTTCCGGCCGCTGATGATAGTCAGGGTGGTCCGTTCATCCTCCGCGAGCTGCCGAAGTGTTTTGAGAAGGTTTTCGGAGGGCACTGCGTCTTCCGGTCGGCGGACAAATGGTGATAATGTCCCGTCATAATCCAGATAGATCCCCCTCCGCTCGGCTCGCGCATGGTGGTCCAATAATTTCTTCCTTGACTCAGCAGAGAGAATTTTCACCGAGAGTACCTGCTGGGCATCTCGGACAGAAAGGAGTCGGGAGACAAAGTCGTTCGCCCAGCGAACCACATCATACCGTGTGATCCGCTCTTTCATGATGCGGTTCCTGCGGCGTTGTTCATCTTCCGGCATCTCCAGGGCTTCTTTCATCGCTGCAGCAATCTCATCCCTGTAATTCGGATTGATCACCACCGCCTCGCCCAATTCCTTGACGGCACCGGCCATTTCGCTGAGGATCAAAACTCCCGAATCATCCGCGCGGGCGGCAATGTACTCCTTTGCGATGAGATTCATTCCGTCGCGTAACGGAGTCACAAGCGCAACATCACTCACCGTGTAGTACGCCACCAGAGAAGAGAACGGCATCGCCCGGTACTGATAAATGATCGGCGTCCAGCCCACACTTCCAAACTTTCCGTTGATCCTGCCGACCAACTCCTCGATTTGCCTCTTCATTTCTCCGTACTGCCGGACACCCGTTCGCGAAGGAACCACGATCATAACCAACACCACCTTCCGGCGGTATTCCTTGTCCGTATCCAGAAGAAGCTCATACGCTTCCAATCTGTTGAGTATCCCCTTTGTGTAGTCAAGCCGATCCACAGAAAGAATGATCTTCTCGCCCGAGAGCGAGTTCCGCAGATGATCGCGTTCTGCCAGTACGTCCTTTGACTGGGACGCCGACAGGAAATGGTTGACGTCGATGCCCATGGGAAATGTTTCCGCTTTGACCAATCGGTCCCCGGCAACAATGGTTCCCATGGTATGGCCATGGCCGAGAATACGAAGGAGGCATCGGAGAAAATTCTGAGTGTATTCATAGGTATGAAAACCCACGAGATCGGCTCCTATGAGCCCCTCGAGAATTTCCTTGCGCCATGCCACCGGGATAAGCCTGAAGATTTCAAAGGAGGGAAAAGGAATATGAAGAAAAAATCCGACCGGGACATCGGGGAAACGTTTCTTCAGCATCCCGGGGACAAGCATCAATTGATAATCATGCACCCAAACGATGTCGTCCGGACCAATGATCTCAGCCGCTGCCTCCGCAAAGATCTCGTTGACTCTTTGATACTGATGCCAGAATTCCTCGCGGTAGGTCGTCAGAGAGGGAAAATAATGAAAGAGCGGCCAAATGGTTTCGTTGCAGAATCCGAGATAGAATTGCTCCATCTCTTCGGCAGAAAGAAAGACCGGAAAGGATTTAAATCGATTGAGGGCTTCACTTTTCAGGGAGGACTGATGCTTTTTTTCAATCGTGCTGCCCGGCCAACCCACCCAGAGGTGATCTTCGAATGCGGAAGATTGATCGTTCCTGGAATGAAGAAACGCGGTCATTCCTGTCGTTAGTCCCCCCACGCTCTCCGTATACCGCAGGGTTCCGTTCCTTTCCCTTGCAGTGAACGGAAGCCGGTTGGAGAGCAGTATCAGCCTTCGGCGTTTCTTCATCAGAAATGCACCACATCATCACGGTAATACAAGGACAGGAACAGCAAGAGATAATCCTTGATATGCCGCGTGATGAGGAAGTTATTTCGAATGTGCTCGCGCCCGTTTTTTCCCAATGTGGCTGCAAATGTCGGTTCGTTCAGCAGACGCTTGATCCACTGGGCTGTCCCCTCGACGGAATGGGTCAGGATGCCTGAATGCTGATGCGTGATCTGCAAGGGAATACCGCCGACCGCGCCGGCGATCACCGGTTTTCCCTTCCAAAGGGCCTCGGCGACCGTAAGGCCAAAGCCCTCCCGAAGAGATTTTTGAAGAACAATGGTGGACCCGCGTTGCAGGGCATTGATTTCAAAATCACTTGACGGCGGCAGGAAAAGTACGATAATATCCTTGTCCTTGTCTGCCTCCTCTTTCACCTGTTCCATGATCATGGGCCCCTCCGGGTCATCCGTTGCGCCGCCCCCGGCAAGGACAAGCTGCATATCATGGCTCTTCTTGGCGATCTTATAGGCCTTGATCACCCCCAATGGGTCTTTGAGAAAATCGAACCGTGAAATCTGCGTCACCACCGGGCGCGACCGATCAATGCCGAACCGTTCGAACACCTCCTGGACCGTTGTCTCCGTTAGGTCCCGGTTTTTCTCGCTCAGGGGGTCAATAGACGGAGAAATCAAGACCTGACGTACAGGCATTGGCGCTGCGAACGCAGGCGCTGAGAAGACCGTCGCGTCATACTTCCTCATGTATCGTTCCAGAAATGACCAGATCTTTTTGTCCGGTTGTGAGGAATCAATGTGACATCTCCAGATCCAGTTTTTTCCGATGGAAGGACGTTTTTCAACCAACGCGATCGGCTGAGGGTCATGAACGAAAACGATGTCGGCAAAGTTGAATTCTTCGGCATTTGCCCTGTTCACTTCAAGAAACCAATCAAATTCCTCGTCCGTCACTTCCACCGGAACTCCATGCAGTCCGTTGTGGAACTTCTTTGTGACGGCATAGAATTTTTCGTTCCCTTTGATCACATCCCAGCGTGCATCAAGGCCCAATTGCTTCAAAAGCGGGATCATGCGCGTGAGAATTTCTGCAACTCCGCCTCCCACCGACGTGGAATTTATGTTTTGAATACTTTTTCCCTCAAGCCGCTTTGCAAGAAGAAAGAGGTCGTAAATTGTCGCTTCTCCGACAATCGGAGCATACTCCTGCAGGTTATTCATATTTCTTCACCAGAGCCTTTATTTGTGCCCGGAGCCCTTCCAGGGTCGAGAGATAGGGATCCAAGGTGCGCACTTTGTCGGCCAGTTCCGGTTTGCCGATGCCTCGAAACCACGCAGAGAAATCGTTTTCCCCCCGCCCAAGACGCAAGCGGGAATCGAACATGTGATAGTACAAGGAGTGAAGACTGATCTGCTCAATATGATTGGAGAACTCCTCGAGGGAACGGGAAACGATCGGTGTTGGTAAAATCACCGTCTGCGTTGCCATGAAATAAAACTCTTCGCCGGGAGGGCACTCCCTTTTGTTGCGCGGGTTTTTTTTGACATACGACCGTACGACCTCGGCAATACGTTCCCGAAGCTCGGGGATGCTTCCTGATTGCATGATGTCGATACTGGAAAGTTGCTCACCGAGAACATCGTCGTTGAGTGATGTGAGGGCCCAGTTCGCAAAATCATTCGGGGGTACAGGAATCAGGTAATGATACTGCAGAAGGTACTTATGGGTATGGAAGTAGATCGATGCGTCGGGAACAGACTCAATGCCTTTGAGGAGCTGCTTAGCGTCCGTTGCGTGTTCGTCAAGGAGGATCGTGAGATCTAGCCTGGAATAAAAATGAAACGCGTTCATTTCGTTTCGTTTGGTTGTTGGAGTGTGTTCTTGCCTTCACCCTGCACAAACAGGGTCCGCGTCGGGTACGCAAAGTCAATCCCCTGTTCGACGAATTGCTTCATGATGGCGAGATTGATGCGTTCCTGTGTGTCCATAAAATCATTGTACTCTGCCGACTTGACGTAATACACCGATTCAAACACGAGAGAGGAGTCCCCGAAATTCTTGAAATGCGCCCTATCGAACCGTACCTTCGGTTGATCTTCGATGATCGCCTGAATCATCCCGCTGAGCGCCTCGACTTTTTCAAGCGGCGTCTGGTATGTTATCCCCACCTCGAAAACAACCCTCCGCTCGAACATCCGTTTATAATTCCGGATCCGGCTGTTTAACAAGTCCGCATTGGAGAACACCAGCTGTTCTCCGGAAAGACTCCTGACCCTTGTTGTTTTCAGGCCGATATGTTCGACCGTTCCTAAATATTCATCGACAATAATGAAATCTCCAATGACAAACGGTTTATCCAGAACGATGGAGAGGGAGGCAAACAGGTCGCCGAGGATGCTCTGAACGGCCAAGGCAATCGCAATACCGCCTATCCCGATGCCGGCAGCCAATCCCGTAATGTTGACACCAAGATTGTCAAGTGCAAAGAGCAGGAGGCCCGTCCAGAGGACCACGCGACCCAGAAACCCCAGGGCCGTCATCGTCGTGGCTCCCGCGGCATCGTGCTGAATCTTTCGCTGCACAATTTTGCCGATCCAGAACGTGATGATCGCGTTTCCCCAGAGTCCAATCTGGAGGAGTGCAGCAATGACGGCGGCCACGGCAACAGCACGTTCAAACGCCCCGGGAAGGATCAGCGTCGAGGCGCCTGCGTAAACGGCGATAACAAAGACAAGAAAGAACTTCGTACGTCCAAGGACGTCTCCGAGCAGGTCCTGAATCCCATCGAACGTTGCCGGGGTCAATTTCGCAATGGACCGCACAAAGAGACCCTTCAGCAGCCTTACGGCCACTATGGTCGCAACAGCAACCCCAAAGGCCAGAAGCCAGGCCCGTACGGAATTTCCAAAATATTCCTGATCAAGATACTCCAACGATGGGCTCCTCGTTGATTGAAAACAAATGACCACAATCCCGGCATTTCGGGCCGGTTTCGACGGCAGGTGGTCAGGGAAATGTCGGGGACAACGAATTGAACAGTGCGGGACCGATTCGATTCCCGCGGAGAGGATGAACCCTCAGCCAAAACACACCAGACAATATCTGATTCGACGTCCAGAAGGGTTCTTGTCCGAAACGCCGCCTTTTCCCTCCCTTAGACCGCTGTCTCTACTCTTTATAAGAAAGGATTTTCACGGAGAGATGCAAGGAAAGTCTCGAAAAACGGGAATCGAAACATCGAAGAGATCTTCGCAAGCGTCGCATGACCTTCAACATCCGACCCCTGAGACATGAATGCGATAGATGTTCTCGAGGAACAATTCAAAGGAACATCATTTCAATCGCTGTCTGTCGCAGAGGGTGGGCGCGGATTTTCCTGGCCGGAACTTCCAAAACCGGAGAACAACCAGGTTTCGGAAGGTTCCAGAGGTGCGCGTTCAAGGAGATACACGAGGCCGGCAGAAATCAGGATGCTGAAGGTCACAACACCGTACGTGAGATTTTGAATCAAGTCTGCCCCGAGAATTCCCATTTGCAGAGGAAGGCTGGCAAGAACCGCTGCCGCCGTTCCCTTCGGAACGAGAACCGACATCAAAAGCGCGTCGTTCCCGGAGGTCTGTTTGTTCACGCTCAGCCGGACTGCGACATATCTTGAAAACAACAGAACGCCCGTCAAGGTAATGGCAAAAGCCATGGCGGAATAATTCGAGACTTCCACCGAGAGACCGATGAAAACAAAGAAAAAGGTTTTCACGACAAAGACCAATTCGCCAAAGAACAATTTTTCTGTCTCGTTGTGAACGATTGGCGTCAGATTCAATCGCTCTTCCAGCCACGACAAATTGAAGATCCCGATGTTTCCAAGAACAATGCCAAAGGTCAGAACGGCTATAGGACCGCTAAATCCGAGAAAATCGGCTACTCCATAAATAATAAACGCGAACGAAGGCGTTGTAATAATGGCGTTCCGAAGCTGGCGCATTTTGTTCAAAAGAATCGACCATACATAGCCGCCAATGCCGCCGATCACCAGGGCAAAGAGAAAGGAAGCAACCATTGATCCTATCACGCGTCCGACGCGGACCTCCTCGACTTTGTACGCTTCAAGCACAGCCAGCGCAACAACGATGCAAAGGGCTTCTCCCAATGAGGATTCAAGAGTCAGGGTTGTTTTGCTGGAGTCCTTGAGCCGAAGATTTTTCACCAGCGGAATGATCACGGAAGGGGCGGGACCGGCAAGAACTGCCGAAACGAAAAACGAAGCGTGAAGGTTGAGATCGGTCAGATAATAAATAGCGACGGTCAGCATGCCTGCTGAAACGAAATAGCTGAGAATGGTGATGAAGACCGTTTCACGCCATGATTTTCTCAGCTGGGCAATTCCGAGATCCAAGCCGCCCTCAAACAGAATGATGACAAGGGCGATAGTCGTGAACACGTGGCCGACTTTTCCAAAGTCTTCTGGGCGGACAATACGGAAGACGGGACCCAGAATCAGGCCGATGACAATAAGATACAATACGTCCGGCACCCGAATCTTCTCAAACAACGCGACGAAGAAATGGGCCATGAAGATCAGCAATCCAACAAATACGATGACGGGGGCTATTTCCACTTCAGTCCTGCCGGTGATGTGTTGATATAATCGTGAGCATTTCGCTTACGGCCTGCGCCATACCGACGAAAAGAGCGCGTGTAATAATGGCATGGCCGATGCTCACCTCGTCAATTTCACGAATGGAAACCACCGGACGCGTATTCACATAGTTCAATCCGTGACCCGCATTGACGCCAAGCCCAAGGGACTTGGCAAGTTTCGCGGCCCGTTCAATTGCGACCAACTGCTCTTGAATCGCTTTCTCGGCTCTTGCGTTTGCGTACTCACCGGTGTGAATTTCGACGATATCCGCGCCCACGGCTTTCGAGGCCTCAATCTGTGCCGCCACAGGATCGACAAAGAGGCTTACCGGAATGTTCTTTGCATGGAATTCCGTCACCACGTCTTTCAGTTTTGATTTTTGCGCGTCCACATCCAGGCCACCTTCTGTCGTCAGTTCCTGGCGTCGTTCGGGAACCAACGTCACGAGGTCGGGCCTGGTCTCCAGGGCGATCGCCACGATTTCCGCGGATGCCCCCATCTCAAGATCCAGTTTGGTCTTCACGGTCTTCCGCAGCAGCTGTACGTCCCGGTCCCGGATATGCCGGCGGTCTTCCCGCAAATGACAGACAATCCCCTCGGCTCCTGCAAGCTCTGCCAAATGGGCTGCAGTGACAGGATCAGGCTCTTCCCCGCCGCGCGCATTCCGCAGCGTGGCCACATGGTCAATATTGATAGCAAGTCTCATAACGGCAAAATAAGGCCACCCAATATACAAAAAAAGGGCTTTCCATTGAAGTCCTAATCTCTCTTCCCAAAGCGAAACTTTTGCCAAAGAGAAATCGTAACTTTCTTCAGATCAACAACTTGGTGACTTCCATGCTCCGTTCCGGAATCGTTCTCGCGCTCTTCACGGTCTCCTCACCCTTTCTTTTTTCCCAACTCCGCACCGCCGATCAACAGGCATCCGACCGACATGACTCATTCGGCAAGCGCCTGGATTCGATGATCGATGGATTCATCGACAACGTGAAGCGTGAGTTGCTGGCAGAACCGCTTCCGTCAGATACCATTCCTCCCGCCGGGGAGAATCGCGACCGGGAAAACGAAGACATCGATCAATGGAGAAAAACGGGAAGCATCACATTTGACGGCGACAAGACGATTGAGGAAGGCGAGACTGTCGATGCAAACGTTGTGGTAAAGGGCGGGGATCTCGTGGTGTATGGAACCGTCAACGGCGATGCACTGGTCGTCGGGGGCATTCTATTTGTGAAGGATGGAGGAAGAATCACCGGCAATGCCCGTGTCATCAACGGAACGATCGAAAAGGATGATGACGGAGTGATCGAGGGCTATTCCGATCGGACCTCAGCGTCGACAGCCGGTTACCGGTACGACCGAGGACGCTTCAACCGCTCCGGATACTCGTTTCACGCCCCGTGGACCGATAAGCTCACAAATCTTGACAACGTGATCTACCGGTTTAACCGCGTCGAGGGGCATTTCTTCGGGTTTGGCTCTGAGAAGAAATACTATTGGGATGGGGCCCGGTCAATCAGCCCGTACGGATTCGTCGGATGGGGATTCAAATCGCATCACTGGCGCTACACGCTGGGGTTGGACCGGCAATTCAGTCTCGCCGGCATGGATTCGGATGAGGGGCACATTCTGGAATTCGGAGTTCAGGCACACAGTCTCACTGATTCAAAGGAAAGCTGGATCATCGGGACAAACGAAAACACCAGTGCCGCGATCTTCATCCACGAGGACTTCCATGATTATTTTGGCCGGGAAGGATTAACACTCCATACGGCATACTATTATCAGAACAATGAAACGCGAGCCCAAGTGCGTATCGAGTATGCGGCAGATCGCTACACTTCGCTCGACAGGCGGACGGAATGGTCCATTTTTGGCGGCAACAAGGTGTACCGCGATAATCCTCCGGTGCAGGAAGGCAGAATGCGGTCGGTCATTGTTCGGCCCGGTTTCAGCACCGTTGAAGCCACAAGCCACGGTCAGGAGGGGTGGGGTATGCAGGCTGTGGCCGAGATCGCAAACAAGAACCTTGGGGGCGAGTTTTCATTCAGCACATTCGTCGCAGACATACGCCGCTATCAGCCGCTCGGGCGGTTTGACAACATCAACGTACGTCTTCGCGTCGGTACATCCGGAGGACGCGTACCGGTGCAGAAGGACTTTGAAATAGGCGGATTGGGAACCTTACATGCTCGACCTTACAAATCCGAAGCCGGCAATCGCATGATCCTTCTTAACGCTGAATACATCGTGAACGGTGACTTTTTAAATGATCTGGATTTCTGGCCAAGCTGGATTCTCCGGCATGTGAATTTTATCGTCATGGCTGACGCGGGATTCATGCGTGAGGCCGCTCCGGAGCACGGATGGACTGACGGATTTGAAGGATTGAAGTTCTCAGATTTTAAGAACGACCTGGGAATAGGATTGTCAAACAGAAGCGGATCGGTGAGGGCGGGGTTTGCGTGGCGGACGGATGTGAAGGCTCCCGCGAGATTTTTCTTTAGGTTTATAAGACCATTTTAGAGAATAAATTCTAAATTCAAAGCCCGAAATTCCAAACAACATTCAATCTCAAAATCCTAAAACACACTGTGAATTCTGGAGATTTAGGATTTTGGTATTGTTTGAGATTTTGTGTTTAGGATTTCGAATTTTTCTTCATCCATACTTTGCCTTCATTAGTTCTTCAATAAGGTCCTTCTTGTTTGCCTTCGAGATCTCGCGTCCGTAAATCGTTAACCCTTCCGTGGAACGTGCATGCGAACGAAGTTCGTGCACGGTCATCGCATCGAGTTTTTCGAAATATTTCTGTTGTTCTGGCGTAAGATTCTCCGGCATGGCAAACGGCTCTTCAGGCTTTGGCTCTACTTCCTCAAGCTGATCATCCCCCCCTCCACCCAGCAATTCACGAACCTCTGCTTCAGATTTTGCGGCCTTGGCGTAGATGAGAGCTTCCATGCCTTCCGCGGGCCTGGGAATGACAAGTTTTGAAACAAGTTGTCCCACACGTTGTGCCGCCGCTGCCCCCGCCTCCACCGCAGCTTGTACCGCCGCCGTTTCACCAATGATCTTCACGGTGATCATTGCGGGATCTGTGCGTTCCTTGCCAAGGAGAATGACATGAGCCGTTTTCACCATCGTGTCAGCGGCTTCGATGGCTCCGACGAGGCCTTTGGTTTCAACGAGTCCGAGAGCGTAATCAATCATAGAGGTGTGAGCGCCTTGCCAGGGCATGATCCCCGGCAAGGTCCTGATGGGGAAGAACTACTTTGCGGGCCGCTTCGGAAGAATCATTTCAACGTCGCTATGCGGACGTGGAATGACGTGGACGGAAACAAGTTCGCCCACACGCTGGGCGGCTGCAGCTCCGGCATCGGTAGCGGCTTTTACGGCACCAACGTCTCCGCGCACCATTACGGTCACATATCCCCCGCCGATCTGTTCCTTGCCGATCAGAGTGACGCGTGCCGCTTTTACCATCGCATCTGCGGCTTCAATGGCTCCGACCAATCCCTTGGTTTCCACCATTCCGAGCGCATCCAGCGAAATATCCGACATTGAAGGTTCTCCCTAAATAATTGTCAAGAGTCGTGCTCCGTACACCCGGGAGCAGGTGCCGCCAATATAAAGAACACCCCCTGTAATGTCAATATGAAGGGAGCATTGCTGAAAGTACCGCTCAAAGCGTTTATTGATTTTCCGATGAATTATTACGTTTATCCAAGCCAATCATACCATCAATCTCCATGAAACTCTTGCTCCCCATTCTTCTCCTCATTTCTGCTCACACGCTCGAATCTCAGATGAAAACCCCCGATGATTACACCGCCCTTTATGAGCGGCACAAGGTCAACTCCATCATCTCCCGCCGGTTCAATCAGAACCAGATGTTCGGCTGGATCCAGCCGCTGGCCCAGAAGGGAGTTTTCACCGCAAGGACCGTTGGCACTTCGGCGGAAGGGCGCGGTATTCTGCTTTATACGCTCGGGAACGGACCGACGAAGATCCTCCTGTGGTCACAAATGCACGGCGATGAACCGACGGCCACCATGGCGTTAATTGATCTTCTCAATTTCTTCTCGAATGAACCCAATCATCCGGTGAGCCGGGCCATCCGCCGGAATCTGACACTTCTCATGGTTCCCATGATCAATCCGGACGGCGCGGAGCGCTTTCAGCGTAGAACCGCGCAATTCGTGGATATGAACAGGGACGCGATGCGGCTTGCAACTCCGGAAGCACGACTGCTCAAGGCCCTTCGCGATCAATATGAGCCGGAATTCGGCTTCAATCTGCACGACCAGGATCCGCGCTATACGGTGGGACAGTCGAAGAATGTCGCGGCAATAGCCTTGCTTGCCCCTGCCATGGATGAGGAAAAATCTGACAATATTGGCCGCCTTAAGGCAAAACAGGTCTCTGCTGGAATTACGGAGGCCCTTAACAAGTTCATTCCGGGTCGCGTGACCCGGTACGACGACACGTTTGAGCCGCGTGCGTTCGGGGACAACGTTCAGAAATGGGGAACCAGTACTATTTTGATCGAATCGGGAGGCTGGCCGGGTGACCCCGAGAAAATGCATTTGCGAAAAGCGAACTTCATCGCCCTTCTCTCCGCCATGACGTCCATCGCAAACAAGGAGTACGCCAAGGCAGACGTTTCGCTCTACGAGACGCTTCCGTTCAACGGAAAGAATATGTACGACATTATTCTTCGCGGAGCCACATTCCAGGCCTCTCCCTCCGTCCCTCCTCTCCGGGTGGACATCGGGATCAACCTGGAAGATGAACGTGATTCAACGGGACAGGTCTCTCCAATCGCAAAAATCGTGGACCTGGGGGACCTGAGTACCATGGCGGCGTTTCAGGACGTTGATTGTTCTGAGATGGTTTTTGATTCAACGGACATTGAGCTTCAAAAAAGCATGCCCCGACAGGCAGTCGACGACCTTCTGAACCGCAAACGCCGGCAATAGATCGACATTGCACCCGTTAGGCCTTTTTCGTATTTTGTGATCTCTTTCTGACGTTCTTCCCCTTCAAGGCTTTTACCCGCTTTTTGAGTCGATCTTGATGGAACTTGTCAGGGCAATTTCCTGTTCAAAGTGCAGGTCGCCTCTTCGCTCTTCGGTTGAGAGCATTGAAGATGGGGGATTCAAACAGGTGCAGAAGGAAGAAGGCGACTCATGATCCCAGTGTTCCTCGCAGCGGTCGTACCGCGTTCGACGCACCGAAAGCAGGAGGATTTCCAGAACGAGGCCCTGCCTCATTCGGATATCCTCTATAACTACGCGCTGCGTACAACGGGCAACAAGGATGATGCCCGCGATCTCCTTCAGGAGACGTTCCTCAAAGCATACCGTTTTTGGGATAAGTACGAAAAAGGTACGAATATCCGGGCCTGGCTGTTCCGGATCATGAAGAATTCGTACATCAACCGTTACCGGAAGGAATCCAAAGAGCCGGACAAGGTTGACTATGGTGACGTTGAGAATTTTTACAATTCTATTCGTGCGGAATACAAGGACACGAATGATCTTCAGGAAAAACTCTTCGGGAATCTTCTGGGGGATGAAGTTGCTAAAGCATTGGAGAGTATTCCGGAAGACTTTCGTACCGTCGTGATCTTATGTGATATTGAGGGTTTGACGTACGAAGAAATTGCGGAGTTCATCGATCGGCCCATCGGCACGGTGCGTTCACGTCTGCACCGGGGCAGAAAACTTCTTCAGGCGCAGCTGTTCGAGTACGCAAAAAAACATGGGATTATACCAAACGACTAATTGCTAAAACGTGGAGAGCAGTCCGTTGAACTGTAACGAAACACATCTGCATCTTGTCGACGCCGTCGATCGCCACCTCCCGGACGATCTTCGTTCCGCCGTCCTCGCCCACCTGAAGCTCTGCGATCCCTGTCGAAGTGAATACGAACTCCAGCTCCTGGCAAAACAGATCGTTACTGCAAAACTGAAGAAATCCCCCACTCCTGATGCTGTGCGAGCCGCCGTTATTGCGGCCCTCGATCGGGAAGCTTCTGCTCCGCCAAAGTTTTTCCCAAGGGCTTTCATCCCGGGAGGCCGGTTGGCTGCTGCTTTTGCAGCGGGCGCGGCCGTGCTGCTGCTGATCGTTCTTCTCAATATTCCCGCCACTCTCAATGACGACGAATACGCACACACATCTGCCAATGACATCATTAACCGGTCGGTGCAGAATTTTTCACTTGTGCGCAGCGGCGAGTTGAAGCCCTCCATGATCGCCTGCTATCCGGACATCGTGGTTGGGTATTTTGAAGAGAAGGGGTTCGACTTTGCGGTGAGTATTCCCGTGGACGACAGCTGCGATTGGTACGGGGCGGTTTCCGATACCTATGACGGCGTGAAACAGGCGCATATCATGTACAAACGCGGCGATGACCTTCTTTACGTCTTCGAAGTCAACAAAAACACCGCTCTCCCCGGATCCACCTTCAGCCTTCCCGCCGCCGCGAGGAAATCTCTTGCGGAAACCGGCTGGTATACCGATCCCCAACATCGGGACTGTAACGTGGTTCTTTGGACCGTCGACGAAACCTTGTGTGCGGCAGTTTCGACGATGGGAAAAGACCAGATGCTCGCCGTTCTCACCGCGAAATAACTACACACCCCGAAAAAGGCGATCGGCAAGCACCGCCGGCAATCCTGCGTCCCGGATCTTCCGGGCGGCACGTTCCACATCGTACACCAACCGGATATTCCTGTATTCCCACCGTTCCGAATCAAAGATTCCGAAACTGAGGTCCGGATTTCCATCGCGGGGTTGACCGACACTTCCCACATTCACGATAAACCTTTCCCCCCGGCGGACGTCCTGCCCGACCGAGGATTCTGCAAACACGCCCGGAAGATGGGAATGTCCGACAAAACAGATCGCTTCGTGAAAGTGGTGAAACATTCGCTCTGCGTCGAGTTCGGAGATGATATAATGCCATTCTTCCGGCTCGAACGGCGAAGCGTGAACAAGCAGTGCCTCTTCCACTGCAGCGGTGTAAGGCAGGCCTTCAAGATACTTCCTGTTCTCCGCGGTGAGTTTTTCTGACGTCCAATGGGCAGCGACACGGGCATGGCTGTTGAATTGTTCGGCGACACTCAGATCAACGGCGGCAAGATCGTGATTCCCCAGCAGGACGACGGAACAACGCTCACGCACGAGCGCAAGGCACTCGTTGGGATTTGCCCCATATCCCACGACATCCCCCAGAAAGAGAATTTCATCCACTTCTTCTTTTTCAATCGCCTGGAGGGCGGTCGAAAACGCCTCGAGATTGGAATGGATGTCGGAAATGATGGCGAATCGCATGGAGGAAAAATGGTCTGTTGAATTTCATAATAACGAATGATGGTCCGAAAAACAAAAAAACCGGGCACATTCCGGGTTTCTCATTGGTAATCAGGTGACAAGTCAATTGTCACTCTGCAGGATTTCGTTATGAACCCAGGATCGTTTCGATCTCCCTCAACTCCTCCGGACTGAGAATTCTGTTTTTCAGCATTGCCACCGAATCATCTATCTGCGATACCTTGCTCGCCCCTACAAGTGCCGAAGTTATTTCCGGCAAGCGAAGCACCCAGGCGAGCGCCATTTGTGCCAAAGTCTGCCCCCGTCGCTCCGCCAGATCATTCAGTTTCCTGATCCTTGCCAGTTTCTCGTTGGTGACTTGCTCCCGTTTTAGAAATCCATGCGGTTTGGCAGCACGGGAGTCTTTTGGAATTCCGCGAAGATACCGATCGGTGAGCAGCCCTTGGGCCAATGGTGAAAAAACGATGCACCCGATCCCCTCTTCCCGCAGAACCTGCTGAAGCCCGCCTTCGACACGACGTTCCATCATGCTGTACTTCGGCTGATGGATCAGGCAGGGAGTTCCCAGGGATTTGAGAACTCTCGATGCCTGGCGTGTTTGGGCGGCGTCGTAGTTGGAGATCCCGACGTACAGCGCCTTGCCGCTTCGAACGATCTGGTCCAACGCTTGCATTGTTTCTTCAACCGGCGTGTCCGGATCGGGCCGATGATGATAGAAAATGTCGACGTAATCGATCTTCAACCGGCGGAGGCTTGCATCCAGGCTGGAGATGAGGTATTTGCGGGAGCCGAGATCGCCGTAGGGACCGGGCTGCATGAAATAGCCCGCTTTAGAAGAGATGATCAGATCGTCACGGTAAGAAGCAAGATCAGAGTGGAGTATCTTTCCGAACGTTTCTTCGGCAGCTCCTGGTGGAGGGCCATAGTTATTCGCCAGGTCGAAATGTGTGATGCCGAGATCGAACGCCCGGAGGGCTATTGCGCGCGCCGTTTTGAAATCGTCAACCTTGCCGAAATTATGCCACAGTCCCAGCGAAAGCGCGGGAAGCTTCAGTCCGCTCTTTCCGCAACGGTTGTAGGTCATTGCTTCGTAACGCTTCGGATTCGCCTGATAGGCTTTCTTCATCACCACCAAAGTAAGGATAGCGATTTAAAGAATCAACGATTGCAATGCCTCAAAAGAAATTTCACAGAGAGACACTGAGAAAAAGAAGAGAGTTCCACAGAGAAAGAAATGAAACTATCTATTTCACCAACAGCATCTTCTTGATGAGCTGTCTTTCTTTGAATTCGAGCCGCGAGATATAGACTCCCGTAGAAAGTCGCGAAGCGTCGAACACGATCTGCTGATACACTCCCGCTTTTCGTTCTTCATCCACCAACGTGACAACCTCCTCACCGAGCATGTTGTAGATCCTGAGTTTGACCCTTCCGTCTTCCGGAAGCGTGAACTCGATCGTTGTTGTCGGATTAAAGGGATTGGGATAGTTCTGCGCAAGATTGAACTCCAGAGGAGCCAGTCCGACCTCAAGCTCTACCGCATCCGTATAAACAAACGAGCCGCTGTGGTCGATCTGTTTGATGCGGTAACCATAGCGGCCAGGTTGGTCGGGTTTATCGGTGAAGGAGTAGTCTCGGGGGGATGAGGAGGTTCCGGCACCTTGGACGAATCCCAAACGGTTCCAGGTTCCAGGTTCAATGTTCAAAGGGTTGTCTCCTTGAACCTTAAGCTTTGAACTTTGAACAACGCGTCGCTCTATCTCAAACCCATAATTCTCCGCCTCCGATTCCGTTCTCCACCTCAGCTCGGCATTCAACCGGCCGGCAATCGCAGTGAAATACGCCATTGTAACCGGCAATGGGTTGTCGTCATCAGAGATCTGGAAGTCGCTCTCTCCAAGTCCCCCGTTGGAGTTCGGGTAAATCCACCGGCCGTATGGCTGTGGAGCACAATCCGTCAGCCTGTATTTGACTCGTGCTCTCCACTTATACATTGTCCTGTCGGATAAGCCGCTGATAAGCTGATCGATCTGCGTTCCTGCCGTACCGACGTCCGTCCACATGCCGGTTTCCGTTACACCAGTTGCGTCGAACGGGGTTCCCAGAGCTTTCACCTCGAACTGTACCTTCACGTCGCTTCTGCCGAAGAAAGTCCTTCCCAGCAGTCCGAGTCCTGCCTGACTCGTTGAACGGGTTTTGAGCGGGGTAGCGACAGGGGTGATGAGATCCGTCCGCCACTGTCTCGGTCTGATATGCATCCCATTTCCGCCGTTGCCATAATACACGAACGCCCGGCCTTCATCGGTCTGCCCGTTATCAAAGAGATATGCACCAACGATCACATCCGAATAGCCGTCCCCGTTGACGTCTCCTGCAGTGGAAACGGAATAGCCAAAGTATGCGAATGCCTGGTCGGATTCCGCAGTCCAGTTGGATGTGGTGGGGAGTCCGGATGCGCTTCCGTGATATACGAACGCCCGGCCTTCATCGCTCTGGCCGTTGGAATAGCCAGAAGCCCCCACAATGACGTCCGAATAACCGTCGCCATTAACGTCTCCCGCCGTGGAGACGGAAGAGCCAAAGAATGCGCTTGCCTGGTCGGATTCCGCCGTCCAGTCGGCGATTGTTGAAAGTCCGCTAGAGCTCCCGTGATATACGAACGCCCGGCCTTCCTCGCTCTGGCCGTTGTCATAGGCAAGAGCCCCCACAATGACGTCCGAATAGCCGTCGCCGTTGACGTCTCCTGCGGTGGAAACGGAAGAGCCAAAGAATGCGAATGCCTGGTCGGATTCCGCAGTCCAGTTGGATGTGGTGGAGAGTCCGCTAGAGCTCCCGTGGTATACGAACGCCCGGCCTTCCTCGTTGGAATAGCCATAAGCTCCCACAATGACGTCCGAATAACCGTCGCCGTTCACGTCTCCCGCCGTGGAGGCGGAAGAGCCAAAGTATGCGAATGCCTGATTTGATTCCGCCGTCCAGTCGGCGATTGTTGAAAGTCCGCTAGAGCTCCCGTGATATACGAACGCCCGGCCTTCCTCGCTCTGGCCGTTGTCATAGAGATAAGCCCCCACAATGACGTCCGAATAACCGTCGCCATTAACGTCTCCCGCCGTGGAGACGGAAGAGCCAAACACTGCATTAACTTGGTCTGATTCAGCCGTCCAGTCGGCGATTATTGAAAGTCCCGTTGAGCTTCCGTGATACACGAACGCCCGGCCTTCATTGTCATAGGACGACGCGCCCACAATGACGTCCGAATAACCGTCGCCGTTCACGTCTCCGGCTGTGGAAACGGAAAAGCCAAAATTTGCACTTGTCTGGTCGGATTCCGCAGTCCAGTTGGATGTGGTGGAGAGTCCGGATGCGCTTCCGTGATATACGAACGCCCGGCCTTCATCGGTCTGGTCGTGGTCATAGTACGGCGCGCCTACAATGACGTCCGAATAGCCGTCGCCATTGACGTCTCCCGCCGTGGAGACAGACCAGCCAAACTGTGCACCGACCTGCTCTGATTCAGCCGTCCAGTTGGATGCAGTAGAAAGCCCCGATGCACTCCCATGATACACAAACGCCCGGCCTACATCGCTATCGATGTTGTCATAGAGATTAGCCCCCACAATGACGTCCGAATAACCGTCGCCATTGACGTCTCCCGCCGTGGAAACGGAATAGCCAAATTGGGCGCTTACCTGGTCGGATTCCGCCGTCCAGTTGGATGTGGTGGAAAGCCCGGATGCGCTTCCGTAATACACGAACGCTCGGCCTTCATTGGTCTGTCCGTTGGAATAGCCAATTGCACCCACAATGATGTCCGAATAACCGTCGCCATTGACGTCTCCCGCAGTGGAAACAGATATGCCAAAGAATGCGTTTACCTGGTCGGATTCCGCCGTCCAGTTGGATGTGGTGGAAAGCCCGGATGCACTTCCGTGATACACGAACGCCCGGCCTTCATCGTACTGGTCGCTGTCATAGCCGCTAGCCCCCACAATGACGTCCGAATAACCGTCGCCATTGACGTCTCCCGCAGTGGAAACAGATACGCCAAATAATGCACCTGCCTGGTTGGATTCCGCAGTCCAGTTTGATGTTGTAGACAGCCCGGATGCACTTCCGTGATACACGAATGCCCGGCCTTCAGCGCTCTGGTCGTTGTCATAGACATAGGCCCCCATAATGACGTCCGAATAACCGTCGCCATTGACGTCTCCGGCTGTGGAAACCCACCAGCCAAATTCGGCATCTGCCTGGTTGGATTCCGCCGTCCAGTTTGATGTGGTGGAAAGCCCGGATGCACTCCCGTGAAACACGAACGCCCGGCCTTCATTGGTCTGTCCGTTGGAATAGCCAATTGCACCCACAATGACGTCCGAATAACCGTCGCCGTTCACGTCTGCTGCAGTGGAAACGGATTCGCCAAAATACGCTTCTACCTGGTCGGATTCCGCCGTCCAGTTGGATGTGGCGGAGAGTCCGGATGCACTTCCATGATACACAAACGCCCGGCCTTCATTGCTCTGTTCGTTGTCATAAGCAGCAGCCCCCACAATGACGTCCGAATAACCGTCGCCATTGACGTCTCCCGCAGTGGAAACAGATCCGCCAAATAATGCACCTACCTGGTCGGATTCCGCCGTCCAGTTTGATGTTGTAGACAGCCCGGATGCACTCCCGTGATACACAAACGCCCGGCCTTCTTCGGTCTGTTCGTTGTCATAGTACGGCGCGCCCACAATGACGTCCGAATAACCGTCGCCATTGACGTCTCCAGCGGTGGAAACGGATTGGCCAAACTGGGCACTTGCCTTGTTGGATTCTGCCGTCCAATTGGATGTGGTGGAAAGCGGATCGATGGTAACGGGATACCTGGCGCCTTCATCCGCGACGACTATGGAAACGCCGTCGTCCTTTTGTTCGAACATGGCAGCCAGATGTCTGTCATCCGCATCCCAGGCCTTCAGGCCCGCATAGCGCATCGCTTCACGGTCTGCATCCCAAAAAGCGATCCCGTTCGCACCCACCCGCATCTCCAGGCGGGTCTCCACCGCAAGGTCAACTCTGAGCGGAGCGTTCCCTTCCGGTCTGCGCTTCACAATGAAATCCTGCCGCATGCCGGCTTCGCTGTTGGTGTACTCGATTTTCACATGGTCATCCTCGCTGCTTGCGGTGCGCCCGCGGACCTCGAGCGTCGCTCCGGAAAAAATGATCGGCTCCGCGCCTTTATCCAAACGCTTCATAACAAAAGCGATCTCCCAGGGAGGAATCTCCTCATATGTCTTTTCCGATTCTTTCAGCAACCTGTCGTTCGTATCGAACAATGGGATCCTCGTTGTTCGCTGTTGAACGCTGAACCCACGAGGGTGGTAGGTAAACCGAAGGTTCTGGGCCCGGTTGGGTGAGTTGAATGCATTGAAGCTGTCGCTCCAGCGTATTTCGTACTCAGAGGCCCTGATATCTTCCTGCACCTGGTCCAACCAGGAGGTTGGGATCTCTGCATCCCGGGGAGGCCGACTGATGATCCCGTCGCCCTCAAAAGAAAGAAGAAACAACATGCCGGTCGTCAGGAGCTGGGAGGTTTTCATGGCGATTCCTTTTTGTATTGTTGTCCTGATTATTATTCCTTTGCCCTTCAACTCTCCATTGCCATCAGATTGTATGGAAATGGCTGGCCCTCAGGGCCAACACAAATTGGTTTGGTATATTGATATGCCAAATCATGAAGGAGTCCAGCCATGCAACCTACAACGTTTGTTGGTCTCGATGTTTCACGCCGATTCAATCACTGCCGCCATCGTTCCCAGCGAAGGTCCGAGCGCCGAGGTGATCGAGCTTTCTTCGGATCTCATGAAGGTTCGTCGTCTCTTCCGTCGACTCTCTGACAAGGGCCCCTGCTACGAGGCTTCTGGCGCCGGCTTTGTCCTCCACCGTGTCCTGGCTCGGGACGGCTGCGGCGACCATGCACCGCATCTCAGGGATCTTGCGCAACCATGGACAACGTCTTCACCCAGGGTAAGTCCACCATGCGGTATGCACAGCGGGCTGGGTTGGTCGGGCTTTCGGTGAAGGAGTAATCACGATGCCTTCTCAAAATATCCCGTACTTCGTCCGCAGTTCCTGCAACTTTTGCGAGACTTGCTCTTCGCTTGCGGCGGCTCCAAATCCTTCAATGAGCGCGATATCCACCGAAGCACGATCCTCGGCGGCAAACCGATAATTGTAGCACGGATCGTAGCCGCGCAGAGTGCCGGGATAGAAATTCCTGAGTTGCACCAGACCAACACTTGCGCCCAGAAATGTTTTGACGGGGTTCTTGTTTCCATTTTGAACCTTGTTACCCACATTGTTCACATAGATCGTCATCCCCTCGTCCTTGTCAAAACGGAAGGCAAAAACGTTCCATGTTTTGCGGTTTGCCACGGGCGCGTTCAACAAATGGTAGCTCCCCTTGTTCTGATGCCACATTTCAATCTTGCCGTTCAGATTGAATCCGATCAGGAGCGCCGCGTAATCCTTGTCATAGTTCGCCGGATCTTTGCTGTACAAAAAGAAATTGCCGTCCGAGTTCTTCAATACTTCATCATCCGTTATGCACCGTACGACGGCGAAGATCGTATAATCGGAGTTTTCCAGTTGCGTTCCGTCGAAACGATGCCGGTTAAAGACGTGGATCACACTGTCTTTTGCGAAGGAGTGTGCTGTCGTGTCTATTCCCGGAGTCCTGTGCTGATGAAATCTGATGTAGTTCTGGTTGTTCACCCCTTGTTGGAACATCCGCCCCGCGTAGTGCCCGCTCACTTTGTCAATCACTGCCACTGAAGCGCAATTCTTGAGGTGAGGCATATACACACCCGGATCTTCCCGGAGGGCCGGCGTATTGGAGAATCCCTCACTCCAGCTGGAAACAAAGCTTCCGGTGCCGCCGGCGCTCAATTGAAATGAATCAAATTCGACGTACTGATCGGCAGCGTCGAACCTGAACACGGGGTGAGTTTCGTAATCGGCATAGAACGTGCATTTCGTAAGGTCGTATTGGGTATTGAGCTGCGTTGCAACAATCTTGTTATCCCCGACGTTACGGACGACGTACGATATCGGAACCGCGGAAAGGATATTGGTACTCTGAGCGAAGAGATCAACGAGTACCCGCAGATCAGTTTCTCCGATCGTCAGGATTGTGCTCGTCGCTTCACCGCCGAGGGCCATGACTTTTACGTTCAGATTCGACAGACTCTGCATGTGGGTGACATCGACCGATCCTTTCACATCGGTTACGACACCGCTGTACGAGGCCCGCACGCTGGCATCGATCTCCGTCTCGCTGGAACTGGATTCGATCAGCATATAATAAATGCGCCCGAAGGTGACGTCGGAAATGTATGTTGCCGGGTTCCCGGAGCCGACATACGGCGACAGATCGCGCGGCGTTACTCCCGGGGCAAAAAGTTCGGAAAGGGAGGTAGGGATGTCAAAGCTCATCGTATAGTATTGCTGTGTGAGCTTGATGATCATGCGGCTGTACTGACGGTCGCTTCGAAAACCAAAATTCGCCTCTACAGAGGCGAACGCTCCGCTCACATCAAGCCCAAGCGCGATGGCAAGTTGTTCCCGCGATTGCACGACAGAGGCGGAAAAATTAAAATTTGCCGGCAGAACACCCGTGTTTTCAGCAAGGATATCGTTGACTGCCTGGGCGATCGTGCTTTTTCGGACTTCGGGAACCGTGACAAACACCCCTTTTGATCCGTTGACAATGTCAATCGAAACCGTTCCGCCGGATCTGCTCACGGCGATAGGATCAGGTGTTGCGTTTTTCAGCGACGCACCCTGCAGGAGACTTCCGGGGTAAATCACCGATGCGTTTGGGTTGAAGAGCGGGAATCCATTGTCACCCCCCGCGGCTGCAAAGGCGTCGACGCGCTGGGTGACGCAGGTTTTGTACGACCCGTCCGGCTGCAGCTCGGGGGTAGACTGCGACTCTTCAAGCACCGTGGCTGAAGTGACTGCAGACGACGAGACGTTTCCACCCGCAAGCAGTGCCGAACGGAATTCCTCGGCAACATCCGGACCCGTCGGATTCTTTGCGCAACCACCGATGGTCGCAAACACGATCATCACGCAAATTATTTGAATATTCTTCATGGCAACTCCTCCTCTATGTTTGTTTGACAATTTGTCGAGATCTCATTCCCTGGCAATCAGGTTCTTGATATCCTTGAGATTCTCCTTCGAAATAAACCCAAGAGCGCCGGCTGTCATGGCTGCCTGCCGAAAGAAGCGATCCTCGTAATCGGTCACAATAAGCACCTTGGCTGCGGGATCCTTTTCCGTGATGCGTTCGGTCGCCTCGATTCCATTGACATTCTTCATACTGATGTCCATAAGAACCCAGTCCGGATGATGCTTCGTATACATCTGCAGTGCGTTTTCACCATCCTCGCACTCGATCACTTCATCCCCGTCCTGCGTTACGATTCTTCCAATGGTGTATCGCATTATCTGGTTGTCATCCACAATGAGAAATTTCATTCGATGCTCCGTTGGGCCAGAATTTTCATGTGGGAATGTAAAGAAGGCGGAACGATGGGGAAATCCGCGAAAACGCACATTCGTACGGGAGTACGCGCACGCATCCATGCGTTAACGCACGAGGATCATCACGAGGGGAAGAATGTTACGACGTAAGACTTGAAGGGCTTGGGAAAGGAAGAAGCGTTTCTGGTTTATGGTCCCGATTTAGTTGTTCGGCATTTTTGGATTTCTGTTTCAATGAGCTCTGCTCGTGTCGCGTATCAAAAGAATCTTTAGTAATGGGACACTGAAAAGGCCGATTAGGCGGATCCTCGCGGATTAACCAATCCACGTCTTTTCAGCGTTTTTTATTCTATTACACAATGCACATCACACTACTTATTCAACGTTCTTAAGATTGCGACACTAGAGAATCTCCTTGTTTTCCAGGGCAACTTTCAAGAGGACATGGGAGCCCTTGAGATTCAGCTTCCTTGCGATGTTGACCCTGTGATTCTCGACAGTCCGCTTGCTGATGAACACCTCGTCCGCAATCTCCTGATTTGATTTGAGATCGCCGATGAGTTTGAGAATGTGCAACTCGGCGGGCGTAAGGCCTTTCAGGGCTTCCGGTTTCTGAGGGACTTCGGATCGCCGCTGAAGGAGGAATGCCGTCAGCGCGGGGCTTACAAAGGGCCGATCGTTCAGGACCGCACGCACTGCATGAAGAATCTCGGAAACGGCGCTGTCTTTCAGGACATATCCAGCCACACCAAGATCCATGGCCTCCAGGAAGATCCTCTTGTCATCGATCATCGTCAGAAAAATAATCTTGGTTTCGCTCCCCACCGCTTCGAGCCGGCGGACAACATCAAGTCCCGTCATCTTTGGCATTTGGAAATCCAGAATGGCGATCCGGGGGCGAAGGTCCATGATCAGTTTCAGGGCCTCCTCTCCGTTTTCCGCTTCTCCTACAACTTCCAGCGTGGTTTCTTTCTCCAGAATCTGGCGTATGCCGGCCCGGAATACCGGATGATCATCCGCAATCACAATCTTTGTTGACTCACCCATCGGTCCTGCCTTTCAAAGGAAGTCTGAGAGTTATTGTTGTTCCTTTTCCGCTTTCAGAGTGAACCTCAAGATTCCCTCCCAGAATTCTCGCCCGCTCTCTCATACCGCTAAGGCCAAATCCCACCTCCCCTTTCTTTGGCGATGCATTCATTCCCCCCCCATTGTCGGTGATGCTTAGCTCAAGGTCGTCCCTGTTGCACACGAGTCTTATCGCGAACGACGACGCACCGGAATGCTTGACAATATTGTTCAGACTCTCCTGAATGATACGGAACAGGTGAATCTCCATATCCCCGGACAGTTTGTTATCAACATTCTCCAGGTGACTCGAATGGAGAAGATGGGCGGAATGTGCGACAGTTTCAATCACGGATTCGAGGGCGGAAGTGAGCCCAAGCTGGTCAAGTTGAACGGGGCGAAGGTCGCGCGATATTTCGCGGACATCCATCAGTGATTTCGAAACATAGTCGGCTGCATCCTTGAACTCCTTCATACTTTCAACAGATCCGCTCTCTGCTTCGAGTCCAAAGAGGATCTTATTCTTGATAATAAGCAGATCCTGACCCACGCTGTCATGCAGTTCGGCGGCGATCCTCTTCCGTTCGGCTTCCTGCGAATCGATGAGCTTCCGGGAAAGCTCCTCCTGCGCTTTCTTCTCTTTCTTCAGAGTCCCGACCCGATTAAAATAAATGATCGGCCCTACGGAAAGAAATCCAATGACCATGATCCCGCGAAACCACCACGTTCCCCAGAACGGCGGAGTAATGAACAGGGCGATCGAAGCCCCTTGCTCATTCCATATGCCGTCGCAGTTGGATGCTTTGACCCGAAACACATATTCTCCCGGGTCGAGGTTTGTGTAGGTCGCTTCGCGATGATCCCCCGCATTGATCCAGGCCTCATCAAATCCCTCCATCTTGTACGCAAAACGATTCTTGCGGGGATTGGTGAACTCCAGTGCGGCAAATTCAAACGAAAAAACGTTCTCCCGATACGAGAGCGTGATCTCTTTCGCGTATTCGATCGGTCCGCCGAACATCATCCTTGCCGCTTCATCCTCAACGGTCCGGTTGAAAACACGAAAGTCCGTAACGACAACGGGGGGAGGGTACGGATTGTCGCGAATGCTATCCGGATGAAACGAAGAAAAGCCGCTGATCCCGCCAAAGTACATCGTTCCGTTCCGGGCCCTGTAGGCCGCACCCTGGTTGAACTCGTTGTCCTGGAGACCGTCGGTTATATCAAAATTGCGGAATGTTTCCGTGGATGGATCAAAGCGGGAAATCCCCCTGTTGGTGCTCAACCACAATCGCCCGCTGTCATCTCCCAGGATTCCATAGATGACGTCATTCGGCAATCCGTCCTTCGTTGTATACCGGGAGAATGATTCATCCGCTCCATTGAACCTGTTCAATCCGGCGTAGGTCCCGATCCAAACAACGCCGTTGGCGTCCTCAAAGAAGGATATCACGTGGTTACTGCTGATGCTCGAAGGGTTGGAGGGATCATGGTTGTATCGCCTGGACTCTCCCGTTTCGATCCGGGTGCGTCCGGCCCCGTTGCCAAGCGAACCCGACCAGAGGTTCATTGTTCGATCCGTGTATAAGGCAACGAGATTCTTGCCCTCGTTCCTGATGACCTTGAACCTGCGTTCTGAGGGTTCTAGGAAGTACAGTTCGCCGTTAAGGTCGCCGGCCCACACATTGCCGCTTGAATCGACCGCGAGAGATCCGATCGACCTGCCATGAAGGTGATATTGAAACATCGGCTTCCCTTCCCCCGAAAAAGTTATCTCGTTAATGCCGTACGAGTTTGTGCCCGCCCAGATCACACTTCCTCTTCTCCGGCGTTCTTCCGAAAGGGCCCAAACGATGTTCGATGAAAGGCCGCCCGGGAACTGATTGTAACGGCCGAAGAAACCGGTCGCCTCGCGGAATCGGTTCAATCCGTTCATGGTCCCGATCCAAAGCGATCCGGAATGGTCCTCGCTGAAAGAACGGACGTTGTTTTCACCAAGAGACCCCGCGTCGAATTCATCGTGGCGGTATGTCTTGAATTTCATTCTCTGAGGTGCATAGCGGTTGATCCCGCTGAACGAACCAAACCACAGAACGCCGCTGCGATCCTTGAAAGCCGTCGTGAAGGCGTTGGTGCTTGGGCTGGAAGGATTCTTCGGGTTGTTCGAATGAATCCGGATTTTTCCTGATGAAAGATTCAGCTCCACGAGGCCAAGGTATGAGCCAACCCAGAGGGTGCCGCTTTTGTCCGGAAGAACGAAGCCGAGGTCCTTCCCTTCAAAAAACCTGTGAGCTTTCCGGAACACTCTTTGGTCCTCATCCAGAGTATACAAACCCCGGCTTGTTGTCATCCAAATATTCCCCGTCTCATCCTCCCCGAATCCCTGAACAAGATCGCTTGCAGCATTCTCCAGGTGTACACGCGCGAACGTCTGCTGCCGCGGCTCAAACACGCACGCGCCGCTATCTGTTCCTACCCAGACCCTGTTCCTCTGGTCGCGGTAAATGACCGTTATCAGATTCGACGGGATGCTGGCGGGATTGAACGGGGAATGGAAAAAGCGCTGCGCAAGGCCGGTTTCCGGATCAAGCAGGTTGAGGCCCATCCTCGTGCCGACCCAGATCATCCCGTTCGGATCCTCCGCAAGAGGCCCGATGGAATCGAACGTGATCGATCGGGGATCTGCCGGATCGTTCTTGAAATTGCGGAATGTTTTCGATCGGGGATCATACCGGTCGAGGCCGTCTGCCGAAGTTCCCATCCAAATGAAACCGTGGCTGTCTGCCAGGAGAGATTTGTAGAAGTTGCTCGAAAGAGAATTCGAGTCCGCAAGATCGTGTCGGAAAACGACAAACTCCTGTCCGTCAAAGCGGTTGACACCGTCCTGTGTCGCAAACCACATGAAGCCCTGCTGGTCCTGTGCGATGGAAAGGACAGAGGATTGGGAAAGACCGTGTTCGAGGGAGATGCGTTCGAATTTGATGTCCTGCGCATTGAGGGCGGTGATGAGAAGAAGACCGCTCATCAACGCGGTCGAACGTGCGCGAAAGTGGGCTGACAGATTCATTGAGAGCGAAAAATACCGCTCGCCCGTCCGAGAGTCAACCTGAATGAAAAAACCCGGACCGGGGCCCGGGCTTTTTGTGCAGAGTTTGTCGTTGCGGAATCTCCCGTCAGGGTGATAAAGCACTTTTCGACTGAAATCGAAGTATTCTCGCGTTCGAATAGCACGACACATACAACTTCCCGGTGGCGCTGTGGACCGCAAGGCCAAACGGCTGGCCGACATTGTCTGCGGCGGCCGCTGTGACCGCTGAACTCGTGAAATCTTTCTTTCCCAACACGGCGTCTGCGGAAGCTCCGTTGGATTTGGACGGCGCGTTGTAGAATACCAGCACCCGGTTGAACAAACCATCAGCAACGTAAAGGTTATTGTTCCCATCGACTGCGAGTGCATACGGAGTGTGGATTGACGTGGATGTGGCCGAGGGCGGTGTTGAGCCGTCTCCGAAGGCCGACTTTCCCAGCACAAGGTCAGCGGCGGCTCCGTTGGCCTTCGCCGCGGCATTCAGGAATATGAGCACCCGGCTATTCCCGCGATCACCGACATAGAGATGGCCGTTCTTGTCAACGGCTAGAGAGCTCGGATTGGACATTTGGTTTGCCCCTGCGCCGGTTGACCCGGTCGTATACGTCGATTGTCCCAGCACGCCGTCTGCATTGGCGCCGTTGGCCTTTGCGGCAGCATTGCTGAAACGAAGCACGCGATTATTCGATCCGTCGGCCACATAGAGATTGCCTGATGCATCCACGGCCACCGCCTGCGGAACATAGAACTCGTTCTGCGTCGTTCCGAATCCCTTCGAGGTAAAGTCGGGCCTGCCCAGGACGGCATCGGCTGAATCACCATTCGCCTTCGAGGCGGCATTATTAAACCGAAGGACCCTTCCGTTGGCCTGATCGGCCACGTAGAGGTTTCCCGAGGCATCGAGAGTGATCGAGATGGGCGATTCCAATCCCCGGCTTGAAGGTGCGCTTCCCCCGAGCCCGTAGTTCCAAGTCTCGGTCGTAAAATCCGGTTGTCCAAGAACACCATCTGCGTTTGAACCGTTGGCCTTGGTATTAGCGTTGTCGAAGCGCAGAATGCGATGTGCGTCGAGTTGATCGACCACGAACAGGGTTCCGGTGGCGGAGATGGCCAGGCCATAAGGTTTGTTCACCGAGTTTTGCCCCAGGGCCAACACTGCGGAAGATGTGAAATTCGATTGGCCCAGAACTGCTTCGGCAAGTTGGCCTATCTCCCACGGTGGTACTGGAACTTCCGGATCGGTGGGAGAATTGTTCTTGCAACTGACGCCGAACAATCCGGCGGCGAGAAAAAGAAACAATACGAAAGAAGATTTCATTGAGTCCTTTGTGTGGATGAGTTAAGAAATAAAAAAGCCCGGATCACTTGTCCGGGCTTTTACCATTAATCTATGTTTCAACATCAATTCCAACGCGGCGCAAACGCGACGCCAAACGCAAATCCGGTCAGATTGTTGATCGGGGGTGATTCTCCTCCCACGACGAACGGCAGTCCGATGATGCGTTTGATCTCGACAAATCCCGTGAATCCGCTGGAAACGTTCGCGAGAACGCCTGCTTTCAAGGTTGGTGCGACAGAGCCGGCTATGTGTCCGTCGTACGGCCAAGCCATGATCATTCCCCCCGCACCAACGTATGGACGGATATCGCTTTCTGTCAGATACCATGTGTACTCAAGGCCGGCGAATCCCATTCCAAATCGGAATCCGCGCAAGAAGGAACCCGGTGACCGGGGGTAGTTGTACGGATTCAATCCGAGGGGAGCGTATTCGTCCGATCTTGCAGGTTCGGAGGAATCTCGGAATCGGAACATCAGACCGCCGGAGATGTCGAGCGCTTCCGAATGAGTTCGAAAAAGGGTTGCCTGGATCGTGAGCGAAGGACCGAATCGTCTCGCGCCGCCGAGAGAGTAGGCGGAATAGGAGAACATCGGTGAGAGTCGGCTTTCCGGAACGTAGGCCGAGGATCGGACCGGAGAGCGTTGGAACTGCTGATTGGTCTGAGAGCTTTGACTGCCGACATTCAGACACGGCTCGGGGATTTGAGCCGATGCGATGGCAATGGTGACAACAAAACATCCGACAACGGCGATTTTCTTCATATCCCAACCCTCCAGAGTATTCTAATTGGTTGACTCTCCCTGAAGTATAACAACTCCCCGGAACATCTGCAACTGCTTGAATTTTGAATAAAAAGCCCGGACACTCATCGCGGCCGGGCATCTCACATACTCCACTACTCATCTACTCATTTCATCAGCACCATTCGTCTCACCCCCTCAGTCGTCAAGCAGTACCTCGACTTAGTACCACTTGACTCCTGAGGAGACAAAAACTATCTTTACCACCCCTCACACCTGGTATCACCTGATACTATTTCACCAGCATCATCTTCCTGATCAATTGCCGGTCACCGAATTGAATGCGCGAAAAATACATTCCACTCGCCAACCGGGAAGCATCGAAGACGACCTCCTGGTATACGCCGCTTTTCCGCTCTCCCTCGACAAGCGTCGCGACCTCCCTCCCGATCACATCATATATGTGTAGGGTCACGCGTCCATCCTCCGGCAGTGTGAACCGGATCATGGTTGTCGGATTGAACGGATTGGGGTAGTTCTGATCGAGCGAAAAAATGCGTGGAATGGTCTCCAGCCCGGGTTCTCCCACCTGCTTCTCAGAAAAAATGATCGGTGGAAGTCGCTTTACGCGCCCGCCAAGAAATCCGTGCACCTGAATCCCCTTTTGCGCGGACGGTTGTAATTCGACCTCGCCATCCATTGCCGGGGTTGCCGCGCGCGCAACCGCACTCGCAGGAATGTTCTTCAGGGCCTTCTTTTCAAGAAGCCCCCAGAATCCCAGGGTCGGGTTCTTGACCACCGCCCGTTCTCCCACATGCTGGGCCGGGGCATCAAGAACCAGCACGGCCAGCAGAGCAGGGACAATAATGAAAATGAACTTCAATGATATGTTTTTCATGAGTTTTCTCCTCTTCATTTGGAAGATTCGGCAATGCTCTTGTCGTTCTGTTTGCCGCTTTGCTCCCACCTTGCTTCCATCGCCTGAATCCGGGAGGTGAGATCCTTCACAAGGTTCACAAGCTTCTCACTCCCTTCTTCGAATTCCAAGAGCGCGTTCTGGAGATGGATGGTCTGACGTTCCAGAATTTGCACCCATTCGAAATCCTGCAGACCGACGGCGACATTCAACAGGCTGAACACAGGATTGTGGGAATCTTCCCATGCTCTCCCGACGATTCTTCTCAATTGATGCATTTGAAGATCATTGGGGGATACTGCAATCGCCGTTCCATCCTCTTGCCCGGACGACAGAATGTAATCGCCAACTTTGGCTTTTCCGAGCACTGCGACGGGTACCTGTCCCATGAACGCAACTTTCTCATACCGCTCTTCCTCACCCTCGGGAGGCTGGTTGCCGAGCACGACGGGATGGATCGAGACTACGAGAATCTGATCAGCACCGCGTGTAGATTTTGAGATTTTTCCGCCGAACACGCCGACAACCTGGCCGAACTTGAACTCCTCTTCGGGATGCAGTTTGGGAAGCCATTCAGCATAGTCGGCTCCCTTGGATCCATACGTCACCCCTTCATCCTTGACGATCTTAGTGGCGGCAATCTTGAGGGAGTTGCCGACAATTGCCAGCGGATCGAGTGTCAGGAATCCATAGGCACTGTTGTCCATTGACCAAGCCATGAGATCCACAAACTCGTTCAGACTCGGCAAATCAAACGTGATCGAAGGCGTTTTAAAAATCAACGGCGATGTCACGCTCGGCAATGAACCCCTGTTCAGGGACGGGAATGAACCCTTGCTAAAGCTGAAGTCAAACTCCGCCCAGTCGATGGACAAACTCGGCAAACTGCCGCCGCTCAAACTAGGAAGCGATCCCGGTGTAAAGAAATTCGCATTGAACGAGATGCCGGGATCGATCGTAAGATTCGGATTGGGAAGAGACGGCGGATCCTGCCAGTCGCCGCTTTCGAGATCAAAACCCTCGATCCTTCCGGCTACAAGCCCCTGACCATTATAAAAAGTGACAAAATTGTTGCTGCTGCTCGTGTGGCTATTACTTAGTTGTATCGCAACCCCGTCCGCCGATGAATTCTCCACGCTCTCAAAGAATGCAATATGGTGGCCGCGGAAGTTTCCTGTACCCTTCACATGAAGGGTCGTCGACGGATCCGAGACTCCAACACCTAGCCGGTCCCCAAACGATCCGTTTTGCGCCACGGACAGTGAACTTCCGATTTGTGTATTACCCTGAACAGACAGAGTGTTATTCACTGAGGCAGGCCCCTCAACAGACAGAGCATCCTTTAAGGCGGTGCCTCCCGTGACAGACATCGTGCTCTGAAGATCCGTAGGGCCGACGACCGACAACGTATTTCCAATCTTCGTGTTTCCTCCCACCGTCAACGCGTTTGTCACACCGAAATTGTTTCCTATGTCGCCATTTCCCGAGACCGTCAGGAAACCATCGATTGAAGTGCTACCCGCAACATCCAGCGCGTGCATCGGCGAAGGAACACCGATCCCCACGTTGCCTCCGCTGAAGAGGAGGTTACCACCCGTTGTGAAGAGCTCTACGTCATTGTCACCCTGAAGCCTTCGCAGGCCAAAGTTCGGGTCGGCCAGGTAGAAGGCGCCGGTGTTTTCAGAAATCCGGGACGTGATCGACCCATTAACAAGAAGATCCGAGCCCATGCTGAAGAAACCATCGAACGTGATTCTCATGCGCTCCATGTTGTTCGTTCGGAAAACAAGGTCCTGGGCATCCGTCGTCCCAAGGAAATTGCGGCTCGGATCCGATGAACGATTGCCCATTAACGACCAGACGTTTGCAGGAACGCCGTTGGAACCAGCGTTCCCTGCCAGCCCTGCCGGGACACCGGTAATTTTCTCCCAGCTCAAGCTCTTGATCTTGGCATCGGTGATGGATTCATCCGGAACTTCATCGGCATACCGTGCACGGAGGCTGTAAGCCGATGACAGCAGCTCGGTGCGCGGAGTCAGCTCGGGTCCGTCTTCGATCTTGACAGCCAGATGATATTGCTTGTCAAAAGCGACGTCCAGCGGAGATTCCTTTCCCAGGACGACGTAGAAGTATCCGCCCGCCACCTGGACGCTTTGGTGGATCTCGGTCCAGATTGGCGTGCCGCCTTCCGGTACGTCGTAGAGAAGGAACGTGACGACATACGTGCCGTCATCGAGCGGCCCCCCGCTCCTGTTCGTGAGAAACCCTTCATACGCCATGGTGGGCGGAATACCCACCTTGCTCTCGGCGCTCTCGTCAGTCTTCTCAACCTTCCCGCCCTTCGGCTGGGCCGCAAGAAACCAGAGAGGAAGGAGTGCCGCGAGTACCGCGCTGGCGGTCAACCTGTTCCATGAGAGTGTTTTCAAGATAACCTCCTTACAAGGTTAGTTGTGGATGGCTTTCCCTCTTTGTATCGGTGATACGGGGGGTGATTTGTCTGAAACAAGCAGATTGTTCTTCCCACAACCACCTGCACTTTCATTGACAAGAGTCATTTTCGAATTATCATTGACCGAACGACTTGATCACGGTCTCCAAATCCAGCAGTCGATCTTTGCAGACGAACGCCTGAGCCCCTTCCTCCGCTGCTCGCCTGCGGGGGCAGCGTCGAATCGTAATTCGTCACGATAAGCACGCGCGCACCGGCGTCGAGCTTCTTTAATTTCCGGAGCGTCTCAAATCCATCTATGCCCTTGAGCTCCACGTCCAGCAGGACAGCATCGGGGTGAAAAAATCGATCGCACCGAATTGCTGTTATTTAACTAACAGCATCTTCTTGACCACCACGTGACCACCGGACCGGAGCCGGGAGAAATACATACCCGAGGCCAGTCGGGAAGCGTCAAACTCCACCCGGTGGTACACTCCTGCCGGCCGCTCTTCGTCTACGAGCGTTGCGACCTCTCTGCCCGTCAGGTCATACACGCTCAGCACCACCCGCCCGTCCTGCGGAAGAGTGAACTCTATCGTGGTCATCGGATTAAACGGATTCGGATAATTCTGCGCAAGGTTGAACTCCAGAGGAGCCAGTCCGACCTCAAGCTCTATGGCATCCGTGTAAGCAAACGCGCCGCTGTGGTCGATTTGTTTGATCCTGTACGCATACCTGCCAGGAGTTACGATTTTGTCAGCGAATGAGTACTCTTTTGGAGAAGTCGAGGTACCGGCCCCAGGCACAAAGCCAATCTTCGCCCACGGACTCGTTGCTTCGTCCTGTCGTTGATTCGTTGTCTCATCCTGTCGTTGGTTCGTTGTTCCGTCCTGTCGTTGATTCGTCATACCCTCATTCCCTCCTACCCTCATACCCTCTTTCTCCTTACTGCTTACTCCATACTCCCTACTCACAGACCTTCTCTCGATCTCAAATCCATAATTCTCCGCCTCTGTCTCCGTTCTCCACCGGAGCTCCGCATTCAACCGGCTTGCCGTTGCCGTAAAGGCCGCTAATTGAATCGGAAGTGCGGAGTTGCCTGTTGTGCCGATGGTAAACTGGCTGAAGCTGGAGATTCCGCTGAAGGTCACCGTGGTGTCCGTCGCGCTCGCTGCTGAGGCGCTCTCCGCCCAGGCGGTGTCCGCATTGCTTCCGCGTTTGAAGAGCTTCAGATTTGACGGGCTTGCCTGGTCTTCGGCAGAAACGGCATTTGTGCCGAGCGTGAAGGTGAGGTTGGCAGTAAACGTTCCGGTGCCATACTTTCTCACCACCCAGTATCGCGGGGCAACCGTCGTTACCCCGGTCGGCTGAGCCCCGGGGGCGGTTGAAGTGACGAGTGTTGCCACGAAATCATCGGCGCCGGTCTTTGCGGAAAAGTCGGCCGCGAGGTCTGTTGCGGTGAAGACGACGTTGCCCGTTCCGCTCACAGTTTGCGTGTTGCTCGTACCGTCGCCCAGGGAAGCCGTGGATGTGACCCACGTGGCGTTCTGAACCGTTCCATCATTGGAATTGGAAGTCACGTCGGAAGCAGTCGATCCGGTTCCCTCGTCCAGGATCCAGTACCCGACAAGTGCTGTTTCCGTTCCTTCCATCTGACGGTGCATATTCTCGCGAATCTCTGCCGCTGTTCGCGCAACGTTCCAGATGCGCACTTCATCAATCCTGCCGTTGAAATACCTCGGTCCGGGCAGATAATCAACTCCAATCGTGACCGGATCGGTGTTTGCCGTCACCGTTACCGCGTTGCCGCTCAATGCCTCACTTGTGCCGTTCACGTACAACGTCCGTGTTCCATTATTGTTCACGGCTGCAAGATGATACCACTGGTTTGCTACAAGAATGCTGTCGGCCGTTTCCATCCCGTCAAATCCGATGCCGGTATAGGGGTCATTCGCTGTCAACCGGAGAAGGTAGCTGTTACCCGTCGAGTGCCATTTGCTCACGATTCCCGCAAGTACGTTGAACGAGCTTGGCCTGATCCACGCTTCGATGGTATAGTTTGTCGTAAGGTCGAGAGTATTGTCATCGCTCACCTGGACATAATCCCCATTTCCATCGAACGCTAGCGCGTATCCCGCCCCGAGGCCTCGTCCGAATCCGCTCACCGCAACCGCATCCGGGGAGCTGCTTGCATTGTGCGTGAAAACAATGTTCCCCGATTTCAATCCGGTTGACGACGGAGAAAAAGTAACGGTGAATTTCTGACTCTCTCCCGCTGCTATGCTCCCGCCTGTCGGCGCAACGATAAACTCTGCGCTATCCGATTCGACTGATTGAATCGTCAGCGTCCCGAGGTCTGAGTTCATAACCGTCAGAGTGTCTACCTTTTCGGTTCCAACATGAACAAATCCGAAATCAAGACTCAAGGAGGATAGGGAGAACCCTGGTGAGGGTGTGAAAGAGTCGTCGGGATTTGTCAGCCCGACGAAATATGAATGCACGTCATTGAGGACGCTCGTAAACCCCCCTCCTGCATACACCCGCGCGTGTGTAAAGTCAAGCGCAAGTGTATAAACAGCGTCGTCCGCATTCGGATCCCAGCTTGTGGCGCTCCCGGTTGATGCATCAAGGGCTGCGATTCTGTTTCGCGTTTGTCCGCCGATGCTGGTGAATTCCCCTCCTGCATACACCGTTGAGCCGGAAACGGCAAGTGCGTGAACAGTGCTGTTCGCATTCGGATTCCAGCTTGTGGCGCCCCCCGTCGATGCATCAATGGCTGCAATGTAATTTCTCGTTTGTCCGCCGATGCTCGTGAATTCCCCTCCTGCATACACCGTTGAGCCGGAAACGGCAAGTGCGTGAACAGTGCTGTTCGCATTCGGATTCCAGCTTGTGGCGCTCCCCGTCGATGCATCAAGTGCTGCTATTCTGTTTCTCGATGAATCGCCGACGGTGGTAAAAAATCCTCCTGCGTAAACCGTTGGGCCGGAAAGAGCAAGTACAAGAACTCTGCTGTTCGCATTCGGATCCCAGCTTGTGGCGGTCGCCGTTGATGTATCGATGGCTGCTATTCTGTTTCTCGATGAATCGCCGATGGTGGTGAAATCTCCTCCTGCATACACCGTTGAGCCGGAAACGGCAAGTGCCCAAACAGTGCTGTTCGCATTCGGATTCCAGGTTGTGGCGCTCCCCGTCGATGCATCAAGTGCTGCGATGGAATTTCTCGTTTCTCCGCCGATGCTGGTGAAATACCCTCCTGCATACACCGTTGAGCCGGAAACGGCAAGTGCAACAACAGTGCTGTTCGCATTCGGATCCCAGCTTGTGGCGCTCCCGGTCGATGCATCAAGTGCTGCTATTCTGTTTCTCGTTTCTCCGCCGATGCTGGTGAAATCTCCTCCTGCATACACCGTTGAGCCGGAAACGGCAAGTGCATAAACACGGTCGTTCGCATTCGGATCCCAGCTTGTGGCGCTCCCCGTCGATGCATCAAGTGCTGCTATTCTGTTTCTCGTTTCTCCGCCGATGGTGGTGAAATCCCCTCCTGCATACACCGTTGAGCCGGAAACGGCAAGTGCCCGAACAGTGCTGTTCGCATTCGGATTCCAGTCTGTGGGGCTCCCCGTCGATGCATCAATGGCTGCAATGTAATTTCTCGTTTGTCCGCCGATGCTCGTGAATTCCCCTCCTGCATACACCGTTGAGCCGGAAACAGCAAGTGCATAAACATCGCTGTTCGCATTCGGATCCCAGCTTGTGGCGCTCCCCGTCGATGCATCAAGGGCTGCAATGTAATTTCTCGTTTGTCCGCCGCCGATGCTCGTGAAAAACCCTCCTGCATACACCGTTGAGCCGGAAACGGCAAGTGCCCAAACAACGTTGTTCGCAATCGGATCCCAGCTTGTGGCGGTCGCCGTTGATGTATCGATGGCTGCTATTCTGTTTCTCGATGAATCGCCGATGGTGGTGAATTCTCCTCCTGCATACACCGTTGAGCCGGAAACGGCAAGTGCCCAAACATCGTTGTTCGCATTCGGATCCCAGCTTGTGGCGGTCCCCGTCGATGCATCAAGGGCTGCGATTCTGTTTCTCGATGAATCGCCGACGCTCGTGAAACTTCCTCCTGCATACACCGTTGAGCCGGAAACGGCAAGTGCCCGAACAAAGTCGTCCGCATTCGGATTCCAGTCCGGGTCAACGGTTTTGTCCGCGAGTATGTGCGCGATGTTGTTTCGCGTGGTCCCTCCAACGGCTGTAAATAGCCCCCCGATGTACCAACCCCCTGAACCATCAGGAACAACCGCATTTATATATCCGTTGACTCTGGGGTAGGCAAGATCGGGCGCGCCCGTCGCTGTATCAATTGCAGTCCCGCGGCCTGTTTTGGGACCAACGTTTGTGAAGTTTCCTCCAATGTAGATGGTACCGCCGCTTACGATAACGGCACGGACAGTTCCATTTGTGACATAGAGACTATCGAACGCGGTCTGAGTAAACGCGCTATCGCTGGCAAAGAATACTAACAGCGCGGCGGCTATTCTCAACGTTGTACGCATAAATCCTCCTTATGATGACAATCTGATGTTCATTTTACCTCCCTACGGTTTGTTGACTTATCAAATCCGGATGTTTGTGAGATGGCTCCCGGCATACCCTATCGGGTCGGAAACTTGCAGGGTCGTAACAGAGCTGTTGGAGTCCGGACTCCATTATCGTTCACGAGCGTGGCGGAAGCAGCGAAGCAATGTTCGTGAGATCGTCCTTGCTCACGAAGGCCAGCGCGCCTTCATCCGCCGCTTGTTTTCGGTATAACGGCGAATCATAGTTCGTCACGATCAGCACGCGCGCACCGGGGTCAAGCTTCTTTAATTTCCGGAGCGTCTCAAATCCATCTATGCCCTTGAGCTCCACGTCCAGCAGGACGGCATCGGGGTGAAATACGTCGTAGCGTTGCAGGGCTTCTTCACCGCTGGAACACTCCAGCACCTCGTCCCCTCGCCTCCCCACCAGGAGCCGCAAAACGCCCCGCATTCGCGCGTTATCATCCACGATCATATATCGCATGTTGGATCTCAAACCTGGTCTAATTGCATGCAAGCTACCGAACGCGCAATGGCAATGCTATCGGGAGAAGTGCTCAAAAAGGCATAGGAAGGTTTACCCAGAAGAGAAACGAGGGTGAAACGGAGGAACGACCATGAGAGGATGATAAAGCCCGGGGGAAAAGAACAAAACTAAGTGATGTTACGCAGGAAAGCGTTTGATGGAACCCCTTCAGGGTTCCGAACGTACTGGCTTTCCTTCCGAGGGCATTGCCCTCGGTTGAAGTATCGTTCCCCTTCGGGGAATTTCGATGCAATGACCCTGAAAGGGTCGAAATAAATTAGGTCGGGACAACGTCCCGACCCAGATCATTGATCATCGAATGAAACCCTGAAAGGGTGATATACACCGATTGCGTAACATGAGAAAACTAACTCTAGCGGGTTGCTGAAATACCCAATCATTATTTATCCACGAAGGGACACGAAGGGACACGAAGCATGAATTTTGACCAGATTGAGGATTCCTTCGTGCATTTTCATGTCCTTCGTGGATGATCTTTTCCCTTTTTCAGCATCCTGCTAGACCTTGAATTACGCCGTTCTCAGGCGGCGGTCGCGGCAAGCGCTCTTATACGGAAAAAATTTTCTCCTTGTTGATCGCGACGAACTTCAGCAAGGCATGGGCGCCGCGGATCCCAAGTTTCGCGGCGATGTTAGAACGGTGGTTGTTGACGGTCTTGATGGAGATATGGAGCTGGTCGCCGATCTGTCTGCTTGTCTTCAGTTCCGCGACGAGCCGCAGCACGGCAATTTCAGACTTCGTCAAGGCATTGAGAGGGGAAGCAGAGAGAGACCCACCGCGCTTCCTCCTGCGAAGGAGAATGTCCGACAACGACGAGCTGACAAAGTGTTTTCCCTGCAGAACGTGCGAGACACACTGCACCAGGTCGGTCACGGCGTTCTCTTTGAGAATGTACCCCCACACTCCAAGATCGAGCGCCTTGTTGACGATCATCTCCTCCTTGTACATCGTGAGAAAGATGACCACGGTTTCCCATCCGCGCGCGTTGATCTCCTCGACGACCTCGAATCCTCCGCGCTTCGGCATCTCGATGTCGAGCACGGCGATGTCAGGCCGCAGTCGCCCGATCGCCTCCAGCGCATCGTCCCCGTTGTCCGCCTCGTAAACGACGCGTATCCCGCGGTCGCTCTCGAGGGCTTGCCGAAGTCCCTTGCGCAACAACGGGTGATCATCTGCGATGACAATGCTGAGGGGCTTGCTCATACAGCCTGTTCCTTTCGCGGAAGGACAAGTTCGAGCCGGGTTTCCCCTGGTCGCGAGGTGATCGCGATGTTCCCGCCCAGAAGCCGGGCCCGTTCTCGCATTGTGGCTAGTCCGAGACCGCCCTTCCCCTCCTGCGCTCCAGAATCAAACCCGCGTCCGTTATCACGAATAGACACGATGATTGAAGTCTCAGTCCGCCGAAGCTCGACTTGTGCCGCCGACGCCTTGGAATGCTTCATAACATTCTGTACTGCCTCCTGCACGATGCGATACAGATTGATCTCGTCTTCCTTGCGCAAAAGACTCTTCAGATCATCAATTCGGCAGGTCCACTTGATCTCTCCGGATGACGCGACTTGCTCCATGTTCATCGTCAGCGTATCCTTGAGCCCGAAGCGTTCCAGATGCGCCGGGCGCAGGTCGTGGGCAATCTCCCTGATCAGTTCCACCATCTCTGCCGCCGTGTCGGCTATCTCGTGCAGATGCCTGCCGAGGGTCTTCGACCGCTTCGCAGAGCGTTGCGCCAGCATAGCCCGGTTGCGGATGACGAGGGCTTCTTGACCCACGCCGTCGTGCAGTTCGGCGGCGATGCGTCTGCGCTCGTATTCCTGCGACTCGATGAGCCGGCGCGAGAATTCCTGCTGACGGCGCTGTTCTTTCTTCATCGCACCGACGCGCCAGGCGTAAATGGCAGGGCCAACAGAGACGAAGAGCAGAACCATCGCGGACTGAAACCACCACGTCATGTAAAACGGCGGAACGACCACGATGTCGAGTGACGCTCCGGTTTCGTTCCACACGCCGTCGTTGTTCGCGGCCACGACGCGAAACCTGTGCTCCCCCGGCGTGATGTGCGTGTAGAAGGCGCTCCTTCTCCCCCCGGCGTCGACCCAATCGTTGTCGTACCCCTCAAGAATGTACCGGAAGCGCACTTTTCGGGGCTCGACGAAGCTCAGCGCGGTGTACCGTATCTCGATGGTCGCGCTGTCATGCGGCAATACCAACGGCTTGCGCAAAGAATAGTCGCCATCGGCGCCGAGGACCCTCTCGATATGAACTGGCGGCGGACGGTCGTTCAACGAGACACGCCTCGTCGCGACAACGGCGACCCCCTGCACGGTCGGAAAATAGATCCTCCCGAACGCATCCTGCACGGCCGATGGTTGAAAACCGCCGTTCGTTTCGACACTTTTCATCCCGTCGGCGACGCCGAGCGAATATACCTCGACCTTTGCGTCGACACCGTCGGCCACCAGGTTCAGCCCCGCCTTCGACACACGCGCGATCCCTGCGTTGGAGCCCATCCAGAAATTGCCCGCTGCATCCTCAACGATGTGCGAGACGATGTTGTCGAACAATCCCTGCTCGGTGGTAACGGTAGCCATTCTCCTCTCCTTCAGCCGGACGATGCCCCCGCCGTAGGTGCCGAACCACATCGAGCCATCCGCATCCTGATGGATCGCCCGCACGTACCTGCCCAGCGGTTCGAGAGGCAGCGAGGACCATCTCCCGTCGCGAAGAACGCTCAGGCCGTTCGTCGTACCGACCCAGAGGGCGCCGTCCGTGTCCTCAAAGATCGATCGAACACTGTTGTAGGCCGGCCCATCGCTCTGAGTAACATGTCGGAACGATGAACCGTCGTACCGGAACAGTCCGTTCCCGCAACCGACCCAGATGGTTCCCGAGCGATCTTCGTAGACGGCGTAGACCGGCTCGCCGTCGAAGCCGTTCAGGGAGTCGAATTTCGTCACGCTCCCTCGTTCGAACCGGTACAAGTGCATCGCCCCGACCCAGACAGCGCCACGTGAGTCCTCGAAGAGCGACCAAATGCAATTGTTCTCGAGCGAACGATTCATCGCAGAGTATGAGAAGAGATTTGCGGAAGACGATCGCGGGCCTTCAGGAGATACGGAAAGTCGTGATTCATAGATCCCTCCGCAGTTTGTCCCGACGAGGAGCGTGCCGTTTTTGCGCAGACAAAGGGAAAGAATGCGTTCCTGGAGCAGTCCATGGTCGAACCCGTACGTCGATACAACCGACCGCCGGAACCGCTGAAGCCCCGCGGCCGACGTTCCGATCCAATAGCTTCCCTCGTGATCCTGGATCATCGAGGTGTAGTCGTTGCCGGGCGACCCTCGCATTCCCGAAGGAGTGTGGAATCGTTCCCCATCCAACCGGCTGACACCGTCGAGACTCAGGGCCCAGACAGTGCCGTCGCGGTCGAAAAAGATCTTCCGAACGTAGTTGGAAGCGAGCCCGTCGCGCACCGTGTATGTCCTCATGACCCCTTTCTCATACCTGATCGCACCGTGTCCGTTCGTGGTCACCCAGAATGCGTCGGGCACGCGAGGGTCGGGGAAGACGTCCCGGAAGAATGGAAACAGCGGAACCGGAGCGTTCATGAGCACCACGAGCGAGTCCCCCACGGTGCGGAAGATGCTTGCGGATCCGGGGAGGAAGATGCCGTCAGGAAGTCGTTTTCCCTCCCGCAGGTCACGCAGAACCCTCTGGGTGAACGTCGCGCCCGCGAGGAACGGCTGCGATGGCGTGCCGTTCTGAAACCTGGCCGGAATGGGAAGCTGGGTTCCGAGCCACAGTGTTCCTCGGGAGTCTTCCCGGATCTTCAAAACCTCAGTGGATCGTGAGCTGTCGACGACGTTGAAGGTATCGAACACGCCGTCGCGGTAGCGGACGAGTCCTTCTTCGGTTCCACACCAAATTGAACCGTCGCTTCCCTCGTACACATCGAGAACTCTATCCGAGCGCATGCCGGGCGAGTTGGAGCGGTTGAAGACGGTGAACTGAACGCCGTCAAACCGCACCAGGCCGCCGAACGTCCCGAGCCAAAGATATCCGTCGCGCGTCTGAATGATCGCATTTACTGAACTCTGAGGAAGCCCTTGTTCCAATCCCCAGGAGGTTGCAACGAATTCGCCATGCGTCTCCTGGCTGACGGCATGAAGCAACGGAAGAAGTGCTGCGAGAAAGAAATATCGGGTCGATGTTCGCATGTCAGTTGAATGCAGGGAAGGTAGCAGGTAACAGCTTAAGAGGAAAGTGTGGGGTTGAAGGCCGGGCAAAGTAGATTCCCGACGTAACCCGTGAGGCGTCAAACGTGGCCTGGTGGTAGTATCCGGCCTTCACGACATCGTTGAAGACCGTCGCAACTTCCCGGCTGAGCATGTCGTGGACCTTGATCGTTGCCCGACCATCCACCGGAACGGAGAATTCCAGCGTCGTCGCCGGGTTAAAGCGAATCAAGCCAAACTCCGTGCCCACCCAAACTGTGCCCCGCCGGTCTTCATAGACCGCAAAAACGGAATTATTGCTGAGACCGGTCGAATCATCATCATTTGTGAAGAAATCGTGTGAATGAGTCGGTTTCGAGAGAGATACGGGTGAAAGAAACTTTTTGCGGCTGCCCTTCAAACGCAGTGTAGGCCAGAAGAATCAACAAAAGGCCGAGGGCAATTGTGCGGCCGCCTCCCATGCGAATGAAGGTAAGTAACTGTTTACAAAAACGAAAGGCGCTCATCTCTGAGCGCCCGCGAATTCTAGAAGCCTGACTTCTATACTTGAACGGCGTTGTAAGAAGTCAGGCTTCTTACTCAGACATCACTTACTTCACAAACACCATCTTCCTGATCTGCTCGAACACCCTTCCCTGATCCGCAACCGCAACGGCTTTGATCCTGTAGAAATAAATGCCGGAGGGGCTATCGGAGTTCCAGATTACCTCGTAATACTTCGCATCCTGCTCCAGATCGACAAGCAGGGCAATCCTTCTCCCCAACATATCAAACACCTCCACTTTCACCGAACTTCGCTCGGGAATTCCGTAGCGGATCACCGTGCTCGGATTGAATGGGTTCGGATAGTTCTGAGACAGCGAGTATTCCGTTGGAATCTGATGGAGAATATCGGAGATACCGCTTGCAACATCGGGAGCTGCGTTCACTTCGTTCGAATACGCGCTTTCATTCCGCGCACTGTCCAACGCCGTCACGCGGAAATAGTATCTTGTTCCGTTGACCAGACCCGTGAACGTTTTGGCCGTATCGGCAATACTCGCCGACGAAGAATCAACGAGCGCTGTCGGATTCGGCGCCGGTCCGCGGTAGACCATGTACTTCAGAAAATCAGCTTCGGTGTTCTTCGACCACGCAATGATAATCTGCGTGCTTGTAGAATCCGTGACCACCAGGTTCTGCGGCGCGGCGGGTTTGATGCGGTCCGCCGGAACGGCATCCACTTCGTTCGAATATCCGCTCTCACTGCCCGCACTGTCCACCGCTGTCACCCGCAGGTAGTAGCGCGTACCGTTGGTGAGGCCCGTCAGCGTTTTCGCTGTATCGGCGATGCCGCCTGTTGTCGAATCAACGAGTGTGGTCGGGCCCGGTGATGTCCCGCGGTAGATACGATACCGAAGGAAATCCGGTTCCGCATTCTTAAGCCATTTGATCGTGATCGTGCGGCTTGACGAGTCGGTAATGACAAGCCCCGATGGTGCCGCTGGAGGAGTGGGCGCAACCGGAGCGGTCGTAAACGAAAAGACTGGTGAATACGGGCCGGATCCTGCTGTGTTCGACGCCAGTACTCTCCAGAAGTATTCGGAGCTGTTTTCAAGTGAAGAAACGATGAGACTCGTGTCCGGAAGAGCGGGTTCGTCGACAATGGTCGACACAAAATCGACGTCCAGCCCCACCTGCACATGATACGCGGTTGCGCCCGGAGTGGGGTTCCATTGTAATTCAACTATGGTTGCCTGATTGGTCGCGTTATCGGCCGGCAGAACAAGCACCGGAGCGACCGGGGCGACGATGATCGGGTACGCCGTGACTTCATCGGCCCCGATGTACGGCGAGCCCTCTCCGCGCGTATCACCATCGATATCGGTGGACACGCCAGAGATCGGCGTCCCCGCATAATTCGCATCAGCCGAGGCGACATTCAGATGAAGATCGGTTGCCGATGTGAAATCCGGCGCAAAGCTCTTTGAATTCGCATCTTGTTGGGCGGAGAAGTTGGTTTTCCATTCCGTCAGATCCGCAGAGGGCGTATAAGGCACCGCCGAACCGATGCCGCCGAGCTTCATTTGGGCATTGGATGTGTTGATAGAATAGTCATTGTAATTGAGGCCCCCGGTACCCCAGTTGTAGGACGAAGGAACCGTGATCGCATAATGCTCGAGCGTCCCCGTGTTCGAAGCAAGGTCTGCAGAGATGATGTTGTTCTTCACGGTAAGATTGCTTCCTCCCCTGACGTTGATCCCGATGTTGCTGCCGGTCGCTGCCGTGCTGGTGCTCGGATCAATGTCCCCTTCCATTCGGATGCTGTTGAAAACGACCTTATCTCCCTGGCCTGAATGATATCCGATCCCCGCGGCATAGTTGCCCGAGGTCCCATTGGCCCGCACACCTGAGATCATATTGTTGGCGATAAGGTTGTTCGTGGAACTTCCCGTCGCGGCGATGAGAATGCCAACAGCAGATTGTATAGACTCCTCAACGATATCCTGAATGACATTCCCGGTCACCACCGCATTCGAAATTGCCGAAGTGCCGAAGAACGTTGGCGGCCATTCGTCGCCTCCAAGAGCAATACCAGCCCGGTCATCTCCGGCTCCGTCCGGAACGTTCGGATGGATCGATCCGAGGGAGCGAATCGTGTTTCCGCTGATCGTTATCCCCGATTGATGCATCCCCCCGATGCCTACTTTGCCGATCTGATCCTCGCCAAATGTAGCAGCACCAATGTAGTTGTTCGTGACGGAGTTGCCTTCGTTCGGATTGCCGGAAATGCCACGGAAGACAACACCGTACCTCACTTTCGTGATCAGATTGTTATGAACCTTGTTACTGTCGTTGTCGGCGCCGTCGCTGATCGGCGTCAATCCCGACCCGATGATCGCATGCGGTCCCGTATTCGTCGATTTTTGGCTCAATCCGCCCGAGAGGTTGAGGTTCTTGATCGTGTTATTTTTCGCTCCCAATCCGGCACCCTGACTCGACAGCCAGATCACCGGATTGTAAAAATCTGTGCAGGTGATCGTCATGTCCCGCGAATCTGTTCCGTTGTTCGATCCGTCGATCGTCACGTAATCGGCGCCTTCCAGTTTGATGAGGCCCACGAAGTCAAAATTCGATCCGCTGATGAGCGGAGAGATCCCGGCGGCGGGTTTTATCGTCAGGGTATTCGTGGCGTTTGCACCGGCAATTTGTTTGATAATGATCGGAAACGTTTCCGACGTCGTGTAGGATGGATCCGTGAGGCTCAACACAACGGGGCCGGCGAGTGCGCTGGTGTCAAGATCCGCAACTGCGGCGGTGATCGTCGCATAGTCTCCGCCGGAACCGACTGTATAGACACCGGATTTTGTATTGTCCGTCAGCCCGACGGCAAAATAACTGAAGGAGTTAAAAACGTCGGATGTGATGGTGGTCCCCAGAACACTCCCCCCAATACTATTATAAGTTCCGTCAATCGTTTCTGATTTTGCAATTTCATTTCCCCCGCCGTAACCTCCGTCTGAGAAAGCGACACGCGTTTCGGTGACCGTTCCGCCCCCCTGACCCGTCAACACCGTGAGAAACCATCGTATCCCATCCGGCAGGGCGCTGATGCCGTCCCCGGGAACGCCGCCGAAGTAATCGTAGGAACGAAAGAACACGCGTGTGTTCGGTGTGGGATCGGTTTTTGGGGCCGCCAGCTTGAACCCGCGCTTCACCGTTGTGCCCGCAGGAATGGGGTAATCCACCGACCCATCCAGGTTAGCAGGAAGTGTGATGACAATGGGTCCGCTCACAAAGCTGGTTCCTGTTGAGATGATGTTGGAGGGACTGGTACCGGACACGATAATGACCCTGGAATCATCCGTATTCAAAACCCCGTTTGACAACGATAGCGTTGTTACAGTGGTGGTTGCGTTCAGATAAACGCCCGCGGGATCGTTGATCGTGAGTGTGCCCGTGACAATCGAAGGAAGTTCCAGACCCGTGACGGTCTCAACGACGCTGTTGTTGTAATTTATGTTGAACGTGACGTCCGGCCCAAAGACCGGTGGCGTAAGAATGGAGCCGATCACACGGGTGAGGGTGAAGGTTGAAGAAAAATCGGGGTTCCCAAGCGTCAAGACCCCCGAACCTCCCAAAGAACCGTTGGTCAGGAAGAGAGTATTGGAAACGGCGAAGTCATTGTTGAATGACACTGCGGGGGTCGCCCCTGACGAATTACTAACAACGACCGACCTGACAAATCCGTCCACCAAGTCCCCGTCAAGTTTGAAGAGCTGCGGATTCGACCCGCTGAAACTCAAGGCAGATCCCGTCGCATTGCCGATGAGGGTCGCCCCGGCGGTGATATCGAGATCCCCCCGCAGGCCCAACGTGTTCCCGTTCAGGTCCAGAGTAACCTCCGGGCGGATCGTGGTTGGAAATGCGAACGTCGCGGTCTGAAACAACTGAACCGTGTGATTGCGCGTCGGATCGACGACAAGATTCGGAATCACCCCGCGGATCCTGAACGTCGTGGCCGCAGTGGTTGTTGCGTTGCCCAAATAAAGGGCGGCCCCTTCCGTTGCGCTAAAGGTGAAGGGCACCCGGAAGTCTCCCGGCCCGGTCAGGGCAGTGTTGGATTGCTCTATGGTGATAGAGCCGCCAGTGGATGTGGCGTTGGTCAGCGACGATGTTCCCAAGTCGAATCCGGCAAACGTTGTGGAGCTGTTTCCCACCCTTTGAACAACCAGATCACCGCCGGTGATGAGGGCCTTCATTCTGTTGCTGGGAGATGCAACGCCGAAGGCGCTCGCCACCCCGACAAATCCTTCCTCCATGATGAAGGTTCCGCCGTTTCCAAAGAAAACGCAGTCTTCCTGGTCCTCTCCAACATACAGTACTCCACCGGAGACGTGAAGAGTCCCGAGTACGGATAGTGAACCGTTTTGAGGTTGCACCGTCAGGTTGGGATTGTCGAGCCAGAAAGCAGACGTAGTGCCAACTGTGGAGGAAGCGGTGGTAAAGACTACGCCCTCATGGGAGAAGTTGCCGCCAAAATGAGCAACGCCTTGCGTCAGGTTCAAGAAGCCGGGTGCATTCGTATTCAATCCTTGCACCGTGAAGTTATCGGGTGCGATGAGCACTTCGGCGGTCGAAGTTGCCGTATTGATGGTCATCAACGTGATGTCGGTGACCCCGGAGCCGAAGACCCGATGGTCCCCCGATCCGTTGAACTCCAGGTTCACGCTTCCCGCACCAGCATTGGTGCTGAAATCCGCAGTCCCGTTGTTGAAGAAGTCTCTGTTAATGACAAGACTGTGGGTACCGGCACCGCTCGTGCCGGAAGTGATTGTGCCGCCATCGGCTACAATCACACTCTGCGTAGCTGTCAGGCTACGATTGGTAATCAGGTCAAACTGCACAACTGCTGTGGGTTCCACAATCAGGTTCTTTACGGAAACGTCTGCGTCGACAACAACCGCATCTCCGGCCCGAATGGTGACGTTGATGTCTGGCCCGAGGGCCTCCCCTAGCATTGTCGCTATGTCGCTCAGATTTCCACCACCTGTGCCATTGGAATAAATACTTCCCTCGGTCGTGAGGGAGATATTATCGACACAGGTAGGAGGCTGTCCACCTCCCGATGGGCCTGAAAGATTGGCGTCATTTTCCCATGTGAAGACAAGTCGCTTGACCGTTCCGGCATTGGACGCATCAAGAATGATGTATTCATCGCGGTATTGGTCTCCATAAAACGGATGAGCATAGCTTGTCCTTCCGATGAGACCGGATGAGAGTACCGCGCCCGCAACCGGCGTCACGTGGGTTTCGACAAGATACACCCTCATGAATGCTTTGTTAGGTTCTCCCTTTCCTCTCCATGTGAACTTCAGAAGAATCATCGTCTCACCTGCCGGGAAAGAAACGTCGCGATAAAAATGTGAGATCGATACCGAACCATAGGTATAGAGATTGAAGTCGCTGTTGTTTGAGACATACCCTCCCCTTAAGCCGTCGGCCTTGGCTCCGTACCCAGCAACCCAGCCGTTTGGAGAATCGTTGGCAACGGTCCACCCGTTTGCCTCAAATGACGTTCCATTTTCAAATCCACCCTCTTCGTTGGGGTTGATCAGGACTGTCTGGGCCATCGATGCGGGGCCGATGAAGAGAATTGCCATCGCAAGAAATAATGCTTTCATGGTGTGCTCCTCTGAACGGTGGTGGAGAGATTGAGATTCTGAATGAACTGGACTGCTGAGGCCTCGTATTGCCTGTCGAGTTGCATGGCGGCCGTCATTTCTTCTTTCGCTTTCACTGTTTCACCGGTCTTTGCGTACGCTGTCGCCAGCGTTGCGCGATGTTCGGCCATACCCGGGTACTTCGCGACCACTTGTTCGTACATCCATACTATTCGGTCGTACCGCTCGAACCATGTGTAAACCTTCGAGAGGTTTTTGATGTCCGCAGGAGTATCCCAATGGTATCCCTGTTCAACGGCCGACTCCACTTCCCGCAGGCCTTCAGTGACGTGACCAACGCTTAGAAGCGCCAGTCCCAGGGTCCACCGCGCCCGGGTGTTCCGCACATTAAGATCCAAAGCTGATCGGAACACGGTGAGCGCCTGCTCTGTTTCCCCGCGTCTCAAATGCGTTACTCCTAATTCGTAGTACGCGTCGGGATGTTTTGGCGCAAGGCGTATTGCTTTCTGCAGTACCCGCTCCGCCTTCTGCAGGAAGCCCGCCTCCCGTTGCCATTGCTCGTTATAAACCTTGCCAAGCCGAACGAGCACCGGAACGGAGGCATATTCGCCTGCCCCCAACACTTCGGCGTGGACAATCACGGCATCGACAACCCGGCTCCATTCCGAACGTTGCACTTTGCCGGAATTGATCAACTCTTCCATCATTGCCCGCGTTACTTCGGCCGTCGGAAAACCGCCGGATGCAAGGGCCCCCTCGTAGAGAGCCAGCGCCTTCCCGGGATCGGTGGCAGCAAGGCTTTCCCTCCCCAAACTCGCCGTGGTATAAGGAATCCAGTTTCCCTCCAGCACCACCCCCAACGTGAGCAGGCCTGCAACCGCAACAACCGGGAAACGCCAGCTTCGCGGCAGGCGTTCTTGACGTGCCTCTTTCAGACCTGTTTTTGCGTCCGACCCGATCAACCAGGCCGTAAAAGAAAGGGAAGCGAAAAATAGCATCGAACTTGTCGTCGTATCGAAGAGGAAGAGATTCTGAACAAAATATGCCGCGCCAAGCATGATCACGCTGACCGCGACCCATTGTTCCCGGCGGTCTTTGCCTTCATTTCTGATTTTCCGAAAGAGTCCTATGCACGCAACGACAAATATCGCCAGATACCCGGCAACGCCCGGAATTCCATTCTGCACCGCGACATCAGCCAGCTTGTTGTGCGCCCGGTCGAACCACGTTTGTTCGTACGTGAGGTGCTCCGGATTGAAATGTTTGTTGTAGGCAGGTGCAAAGTGTTCCTGGCCCCATCCGGTGAGAGGCCGCTCCTTGAGCGCTTCCCATGAAACGCCAAGTGAAATCAATCTCGTGCGAGCCGTCGCTGCATCTGGCGATATCGATGCCATCCTTTGAAACGCATATGGGAGGTTCTTGATGATGGATGAGTCCTTCAACGCAAGGACTCCGGCCAGGAACCCCGCCGAAAGAAGAAGAATTCCCGCGATCGCCATTCGTGCCCGGAGGTTTCGTACGAGGAAGATCGCGGTCAGAATGAGTCCCGTAACGAGAGAGGCCATCATTGCAATTTGCGCGCCACGGATGGCTGTGAGACCGAGCAGGATCAGATTGACGGCAATGGAAACCGCGGCGAACACACGGAGCCGCGGTGCTTTTTCAAGCAGAACAAGAAAGACGCCGAAGAACACCTGGAAGATCGCATACGTGGCAACAAACGACTGATGGCCGAAGGTTGAGCCGGGTTGTATCTCCCTGGCTTCGACGACAGGAAAGAATCGAAATGCGGGGTCAGCCTGGGCGAAAGCGTAGAGTGCGATAAAGAAACTCGCGGCGAGTGAGACCGAGAAGAATCGAACCCAATCTTCCCGTCTCGTAAATAATCCGTACACGATGACAAATAAGGCGATGCCGTGGAGTATTCCGAAAACGCCTTCCATGCGTTCAAGGTCTCCCCAAAAACTGCGGTAGGGATTCACCCCCAGGATCGCAGTGAGCCCAAGAACGCCGCCGAAAGCAAGCACAGACCAGAACAAGGCGTTCGGCTTCGGTCGCCTTTTCGGCTCAAGAATGGCCAACCAGAAATAGAGAAAGGCTGCAATTTCCACCAGAATGCGGAACGCGATCCCTTTCCCGGTCTGAAAGGGAAATAATGTCCCTTCGGAAATGATCAGTGGCGTGAAAAGCGCAGCCCAAAGCAAAATCGTGATCACCCAGGGTAAGATCCTGCCCGGACGGGAAAAAGAAGAATGCATTGTTTGTTTTGGCTTCTGTTCTTTGTTAAGGACAGAGTCGGCGATTGAGAGGACTCTCAGAAGTATTCAACGGACACGAAACAAAGCGGAAACGAAGGTCTATCGATTATCTCCGAAGAGATAAAACGAAGCCCAGTAAAACGGATGGGAATTGTAGCCTTTTTCTTTTGAATTGGCCAAAAACCGGCGTTGGGCGAAAGTGAGGGCCTCCGCCAGGGTTACAGTGTCTCGGGATGCCGTAATGACTGTGTAAAACTCCTCAAAGATCGCCGCCGCGCTTTTATCCTCCACGAGCCAGAGCGAAGCAATGACCGATGGAACGCCACCCTGAACGAAAGCCCGCGGAAAGCTCACGATGTCCTCGGACGTGTATTTCCTGTCGTGAATTCCTCCGCTCATCCCGCTTTCGCATGCGCTGAGAATGACAAGCCGCTCTGGCCCCGCATGGTTGAACAGTTCATGAAGTTCAAGCCGGTCATCGGAACATTCGATGAAAGAATACAGGGGATACCGGAAGTTCATCCTTGCGTGTGTCGCCAGATGGACGACATCGAACTGCGGAAACAACCGGACAATCTCCCCGACCGTGGCTTCAGTGCTCCGGAGTATCCTAACGTTGGAAAAGCCCTCCGACGGAATCCGTCGAACCTCCCGCTCTGCGAACGGAAGCGCTCTCCCCATTGGCGCAGCAGCAAGAAGACTCCGTAAAGCGGCCGGCGACCGTCCACGCATCCCCACAAACCATGTCGCAGAAGGAACGGAGCACACGGTGTAGGATTGAGCGAGAAAGTCCTTCTCCCGTAGGAGAACTTGAAATGGCAAAAGGTGAAGTATCCGATGAGGAGAAATGATAAGATTGTCCCCGGGGACAATCATGCCACCGCGTTCCAGAGGCGCTATGAGCTTCCGGAACAAAAACGAAGCGGGTGACTTCCAAAGCGTATTACCGGGCTCATCCTTGCCGCGCAGTATGAGATCGCGCAGCACCGTGACCGACGAAGTCAGGTCGTCAGGAGTACATTCGAGAGTGAAGAACATCGATCCTGTTTTTCTCGACACAAGGACCACAACCTTCTCCTCGGCGAGGAAATATTCCAGGAAGGCCTCCCGGTCTTCAAGAGCCCTTCTGAGATTGGGCAGCGACGTTATCGGGCGTTCCCGTACACGGTCGCCGGCTTCGGTCAATATGCGTTGTTCCACAATTGCCGCCTCCTGCAATTCCGTGACTCGCGCGTCCAGAAGAGCTTTATCGTCAAGATTCCCCGGGTTCTCCTCGTACTGTTCCAGGAGGCGAACATACATGCTGACGGCGTCCCGTTCCTGATCGGTTTCGTCCTCCATGCCCTCCCGCTTTCCCCAGAATAAAAGCGCTCGCTCCCGCTCCATGAGCTGAAAAACCTCTTCCGGATTTTGAACCTCTGTTTCCACGAGCAAGCGATACGCGCTCGACCGGGCCTTATAAACCATCTCCGTACCACGTTCAAGCGAAAAAACCATTCCGGGGTTGCGAACATGGTGCAGGTACAATGAATCGAGAGACTCCGTTATCGAACGGAGGCGGGTTGTTGCGTTCTTTGTTTTACCAAGCCTCAGGGATGTTCTTGCCAGCTCGAGGTCGATGAACTCGTTGTCTTTGTTGGACACTCTTGCGTTGTGTTCCAGGGCCTGATGAAGCAACCGTTCGGCCTCGCCAAATCGATTCAAACCTGAAAGCGCCCGCGCATACATGATCAGGGCTACGTGCCGCCCTTGCATATATCCCAGCGAATCGCTGAGAAGAAGGATTTCCCTGAATGACAGGATGCTCGATTCCCATTGCTGCTGCCCAAAGGATATCAAGGCACGCCGCCAGACAGCATACAGGCGGTGTTCGGCTGTTCCGGTATCCCCGACGCTCTCAACCGGGCGGGGGGGTAGAAATGTGGAGGGCACTAGTTCCTCCAAGGACCTCGCAGCCACTTCCTCCCCCCACGTGTATCCTATCTTCCTGCTCAGGTCAAGACTCTTCATTCGGTACGTATAAAGAAACCCGAATGTTTTTCCGCGCGTCCCCGTCGCCGTGAGGAAATAGTAACTGTCTGCCAGACCTCTCTGGTCGCCGATTTGTTTGCGGATCCTGAATGCCTCAAGCTGATAGCGCAGGGCTGTCAATCGCTCGGCCTTGTCGTTGTACAGAAGACTGATGTTGCTGAGCGTTGTTGCCTCGCCTTGCATGTCGTTTACCCGGCGATACAGTTCAAGAGCGGGGAGGTAGTAATGATAAAGCGCGGAATCAACGTTTCCGCGATACCAGACAAGGACGCCGAGTTGACGCAAGGCATTCGCTTCATCCTGTGGCGAAGATGCTTCCGTGGCTGCCTGTTGGCTTCGGCTCTGCCTTTCAAAAGCCCGGTCATACTTTCCTCTGTTAAAATCGATCAGCCCGAGAAGATTGTAACAACGGGCAACGATAACCGCGTCGTGTTGGCCGGAATTCAATGCAAGCGCGCCCCATCCGACTGCTTCAGCGGAATCCAGTTTACCGAGATAGAAGAGGGCAAAACCGAGATGAACACGGTGAGAACGAGCGTGAGAAGAATCGACCACAACCAGAGCCTGGTACTGCTCTCTGGCCTGAACAAGTTCCCCGCGGGCGAGAAGGACGCGCGCATAAAGCCTCCGGGCGGAGATGTCGCCCGGGTTCTCTTCCAGAATTCTTTCAAGCAATTTCTGAGCCTCATCTAATCGCCACTGCGCAACCAGCGCCTGAATGTCAGACGAAGACTCAAAAGAGCACGAAAGAATCTGGCTTGAAATCGACAGCAAAAAAAATATTGTAAGAAGGTGGATGAAGCTGGAGGGATTCTTACGGGGAAGAGCGAAATGCATTCAGTCTCGACTCATAGGTCGACCCATCCGGTAGAAAACTTTCGATTTTCCAAAGATAAGTTTTTCCCCGCTCAAGCACCACGTCAACCGGAAGGATGGATAACGTATCGGTGGAGGTCCCCTGCCACAAAATGGTCCCGTTTTCATGGTAGACGGTGACGACATAACCGACCGATCGCTTCACCGGGGACCAGCTGAATCTCGGAGATGGGTCCTGTACTGTGCCTCCTTCAGGTGGATGCACGGAGAATACATGCGGGACTGCCGTACGATCGCGGAATCGCGACGGCTCAAGGGGTTGCTCCAGAAGAAAATACGAAACGCCTGTCACTGCCACAACCACGACGGCCAAAACAAGTCTGCCATAGGGGGAGCGTACGACATTCAACAGGATTGGTCGCTGTGGGATTTTGATCTCTCGTGCCTTGGCAAGAACGCGGTCATCGATGCCCGGAACCTCGACCGAGTCAAGAACCAACGGCAACCGAAGAAGGATCACAAGCTGCTCACGGCACCGGGCGCATTCCGAAAAATGGTTCTTCATGCGCTCAATGCTCTCCGCGTTCAGCTTGTCCTCAAGATAGAGCAGTATTTCGGCTTCGCTCGCGTGCATGCAATGTCACTGCTTATTGAACGGACACGAGTTGCTTTTTTACACAAGACGTTCACGTTCGGCGATTTTTCTCAGGTTCTTCAGTGCGTCGGCAAGGAGTACCCGAAGTCGTTCGGCGGATGAAATTTTGAGAACCCTTCCTATTTCCCGCATCGAAAGGTCGTCCCAGAATTTCAGCTGGATCAGGAGCCGCTCGTCTGTCGGCAAATACGACAGCCATCGGTCCATGGTTTCCTGGGGAATCATCGCCGGTTGGGCTGCAGTGGCAATAACGACATTCTCATCATCAAACGGAACCCGAACCGTCATCGGCTTCGTGTAAGGACTCAAAGGAGGTCGCAGGAGCAGGGTCTCAAGACGTTCAAGTATTTCACGAATGCTCTCGCCCGATCCGTTCCGGCTCGTTTCCAACCGCCGTTCTATTTCTTCGTAACTCAGTCCGCGCCAGTAATAAAGCTCAAAGATCTTTTTGTCCTGTTCGGGAAACCGTAAGAGCGCTTTGGGCAGGCGATCTCGTCCCTTCACGGAACGATATGCGTCCACGCACATATTCCGCACAACCGCTCCCAGCCAGGTTGTGAACTTGGGAGGGTTGTCTCCGTGTCTCCGTTTGAACTTCCGCAGAATCGCAAAATCTCTTTCTGCAAACTTCAAACAAACACGAAGATAGGTATCCATCACCGCTTCGCGGTCTTTTTCCATTTCCCAGATGATCTTGAGAAAAAGGTTGGAGTAGCCTTCAAGGAAATCTTTCCAGGCTGCCTGAGAAGTCTCCCCCCCAGAGAAGAGTCTTTTAAGAAGTTCGTGTTCCATCGCAATCGTGCGAAGATACCGAGAATCCAAGCAGAGCGCAAGATGGTAATGTCTCAGTTTCCATGTTCAAGTACTTCGGGATTCCGTCCAGAATTCGTAAAAAAAAGCCCGGACACCTTCCGGCATCCGGGCCATTCTCTTCAACCTTAAACTTTAAACCTTGAACCAGATTACGGCGAATACTTCACCGAACATCCGTACGGCTTGCTCGTGGATGTGGCAACTGCCTTGCCGTCAAAAAGACTGGAAAGAGCCTGGTCAACGAAATTCGTTTTTTCGGACTTGTTGCCGCGCGGATCGTCATCAATGCCGCCGGCATACACCAGTTTGCCTTCTTTGTCGATCACGTACATATGCGGAGTGGTCTTGGCGTCGAACATCTGGCCGACTTTGCCGTCCGGATCGAGCAACATGGTCGCAAACGTGGCATTCCATTCTTTAAAGGTCTTTGCCAGAGCGTCGGCCGTCTCATGATCTCCGTGCTCAGGGTGCGTCGAGTTTACGGTGAACCAAACAACCTTGTCGGCATACTTCTTCTGTACTCCGGTCATGATGCCGCTCTTGTACACGCGCTGCACGAACGGGCAATTCGGATTCGTCCACTCGAGCACGACCACCTTGCCTTTCAGGTCTGCGATCGAATAGGTCTTCCCGTCAATTCCCGTGAGCGAGAATGCTGGAACGGCCTTTCCGACCTCCACCTCCGGAGCAACCGAGAAGGCTGCAAAGATCGCAACAGCCGCGATCGCGACCATTGCGAGGAGTGTCTTTTTTATCATGGCGTCTCTCCTGTTTGTTACATGAATTTAAGGTAAACCGGAATCACTCCCTGATACCCCCGATCGCCGGCGATGAACAGGCCGCGGATCGATCTCACGACGACGGATTTATCCTGTTGGGTGAGCTCGAAACGAAGGATTTGTTTTTCGATTCTGATACTGCTGAAATCGATTAGGATGTTTTCCGTTGACTCGGGATAGAAATCGGTCACAGTCGATGCCTCACTTCCGGTCAGATCAACCTCCACCTCCCAGCCCTGCTTTGTTTGCCGCTGCCGGACCGAGGAAGGCACAAGCGACAATTCCCGGGCCGATCCGGGAAGTCTCTTCCGGGCCTCCGAAAAGATCGTCGTGGCCTGAGCTCTCGCTGGATTCCGGGAGAGTGGAAGGGAGACATCCGCTTTTCCGCGAATGCAACTCTCTTTGCACACGAGCCAATCAAGCGTTGCGTTCAGAGTGTCCAACCGATCGGGGCCGGGAGTGACGGTTGCCAGAAGAACGACTTCTTTCTTATAACCGTACGATACCATGTTGTCGTAAGCAAATTTTGCCGGCACCGGGTGCTGCAGCTCGGAAACGCTCCAACTTTCCGGGAGGCCCCATTGCACCTCGATCGGCAGTCCCGAATCGCCCGGATTTTTCCAATACAGATACCAATCCGGCTCGAGGATAAATTTGATTCCCACCGTGAAGGGCTTGGAAAAATCATCCGCGTCCGTAATGAGCTCCGCACGGGTGATTTGTATCCCATTGACCGTTTGGCCAAATGCAGCAACACCCATCACTGTGATCAAGAAAAGGAGACTTGCGAATTTCATGCTTTTCTTTAACATTGCCGCTGGTATCCTGGTTCCAATGTGTTTGGCTGATTTACCATTTTTTGATCTCTGACCTCTGACGTCCGACTTCTGATCTCCAACGTCCGACTTCTGACCTATTCCTTCAACTGCCTGTACTTTTCCGAGTACTTGTCGTACAACTGCTTATGCATATCCCTCAGGTCTATCGTTCTTCCCTGAATAAACACCTTTTCCACGACCGAGGAAAGCTCAAGAATATCGCCGTTGACCACGATGAGCGTTGCGTCTTTTCCAGATTCGACAGATCCGACCATCGAGTCGATCCCGAGCACTTTCGCCGCATCAAGTGTAACGGCTTTCAGCGCATCTTCCCTCGCAAGTCCGAATGCTGCGGCCGTGGCGGCATGGTGATTCAGGTTTCGAGCGTTGGACGGATCGCTGTCACCCGAGATGCAAAACAAGATGCCGGCTTCTTTCAACTTCGCCGGTGTCGCATAGATCTGATCGTAATTTTCCCACCTCCGCTGAGGCGAACTGAGCACGTCTGTAAGGATCACAGGGATTTTTTTTGAATTTAACTGACTGGTGATCCTCCAGGAATCCCGGCCTCCGACAATAACAAGCCTTACATTTTCCTGTTCAGTCCACGTGATGGCCGCCTGGATCTGTGCTAGTTCGTTGGCGTTCACCCATACCGGCACTTTTCCCTCAAGTACAGGAATCATCGCTTCCCACCGCAGATCGGTATCATGATACGGAATGCCCTTTTGTTGCTCCGCCTTCTTTGCCACCATATAAGAACGAGCATTTGCAAACGCGTCGCGGAGGGCCTTCAACCTCGTATCTCTGTTCTTCGTCCATTCTTCTTTCGTTTGCTGCGAGAATGCGCTGCGAGTATACGTCATCGCCGGCCAGTTTACGACCAACCCCAGTGGAGCTTTAAGCGTCAGGTCTTCCCATGTCCATCCGTCCATCATGATCGCTGCCGATGTTCCCGAGATCAACCCGCTCTGAGGCGCAGTACCGGTGATGGTGATGCCGCCGGAACGCGCAACCGGAATGAGCTCACTCTCCGGATGCACGGCGACTTCCACACGTGCGTTTGGATTTATATCTCCTGTTTCGTTGTAATCCAGGGTTCCGCGTACGGATCCGATCTCCGTCAATCCCATAATGGAATAGGAATCGATCAAGCCCGGATAAACATTCTTGCCGGTCACGTCAATGCGCTCCGCGTCAGCCGGAATGGCCACCGTCGTACCAACGGCAGTGATCTTCCCTTTGTCAAACACCACAGTGCCCTTGGGAATCACAGCCCCGCTCACCGTGAAAACCGTTCCGCCGATGAGCGCAATCGGCTTCTTCTGTTTCGCAGCCGGAATCGGATCCGATCCCAATAGTTGACCCGGGAGCAATGCAATCAAAACTGTCAAAACCAGGCTGAAGGTCTTTGTCCACCCGGCTTCATCTTCCATTTTCCATCTTCCATTTTCCATTTTCCATTTAGTTTTCATAGACCACCTCATTAATGCACGATTGCAGTTCCGTTTCATTTGATTTCCGCGGACCACGGCCGGGGCCATCGGATCCACCGCTTTCCTTTTTGTCGGCTAGAACTTTCTGCACCAAAACCGCTCGTTGCCGCTGAATTTCTTTTCTCGCCTCCTCATCCTCCTTCAGGTCAAAATACTTGCGCCCGTCAACCCACGTTTGCTCGCATTTCGTGAGCGTCGAAAGCGGACTGCCGTTCCAGATGGCTATATCGGCGTCTTTCCCTGTTTCGATCGACCCGACCCGGCTGTCGATCCTGAGCTGCTTGGCAGGATTGAGAGTGACAAAACTGAGCGCCTCTTCCTCCGAGATGCCAAACTCCAGCGCCTTGGCGGCCTCCCAATTCAGCCGTGTCGCAAGCTGGCTGTTATCCGAATTGTACGACACGAGGACGCCCTGCTTGTGCATGAGCGGACCGTTTCCCGGAATAGCATCCCAGGCCTCCATCTTATAGGCCCACCAATCGCTGAAGCTTGAGGCGCCGGCGCCGTGTTTCGCGATCGCTTCTGCAACCTTGTATCCTTCGAGTACGTGCTGCAGTGTTGCGATCTTGATCCCGAAATCCTCCGCAACACGGAGCAGCATCAGAATTTCATCCTGCCGGTAGCAATGCGAGTGGATCAGCCGCGTCCCGTGCAGCATTTGGACAATAGCCTCCAGCTCCAGATCGCGGCGCGGAGGGATCTTCGCCTTGCCCTGCTCCCATATCTTCCACGACTTCTCATAGTCTTGCGCGGCTTTGAATCGATCGCGGATGATCTGCTCCACACCCATGCGCGTTGCCGGATACCGTGTCGGGGTACCGGTGGGCGGATTGAAGTTACTGCGCTTGACGTTTTCACCGAGGGCAAATTTTACGCCGGGCGGAGCACCCTCGAACAACAACCCGTCGGGCAGCAGTCCCCAACGCCATTTGACAACGGAATTTTGGCCTCCGATCGGGTTCGCCGATCCATGGAGGATGTTTGCTGCGGTTGTTCCGCCCGCAAGCTGGCGGTAGATCCAGATGTCGTCGGAATTGATCACATCTTCAATCCTTGTTTCGGGTGTGATCGCCTGCCCGCCTTCGTTGATGCTGGCCGCGGCGGTGTGCGAATGCGCGTCGATCATCCCGGGCGTCACATGTTTGTTCGTTCCGTCAACGACCACCGCTCCCGAGGGCACTTGCAGGTTTTTGCCAATCTGGCTGATCTTTCCGCGTGTGATCAGCACATCGGTGTTCAGGAGTTTGCCTTGTTTCCCCTGCGTCCAGACCGTGCCGTTTCGGATCAAAACATGTTGCGGTTGATCCGGCTGTTTTGTCCTGCCGTATTCTCCCGGCGGAGAGGTCGTCTCGAACGAGGCCATGATGGGTTGCTTCTGCTTCGAAGTATCGGCTTCGACCTTCGCCGGTTCCTTCCGCACTGCATCCCATGTAAATTGCACACCGTCGATCCTGTTTCCGTAGCCAAAGATCTCTTTGTCGGTCACCGTACCCGACATCGTCATCACACCCTTCCATCCGATCGAATCTGTCGGAAGCTTGAAGGAGATTCTGCCGGCTGTGTACGATACGGATTCAATCTTGAGATCTTTCCCCGCCCAGGTGATCGTACCCGTCGGTTTATTCTCGTCTCCCTTCAGCTTCAAGATTCCGGTTGCACCCGGATGTACGGACAGTGTGAACTCCCATGTCCCGCGTGCTTCCGCCGTCGGCGAGGTCTTCACCTCGTATCGTGTTCCGTCGATCCACACTTCGCGCACGTGCGTTTTTTCTTCAAAGATATCGCCGTCGGCAATAAGGATGTTGGCTGTTTTGCCCCTTTCAAGACTCCCTGCCTGATTTGCAACCCCGAGCCATGCTGCGGGGTTCATTGTGAGCGCAGCCAAGGCCGCATCGCTGCTTAATCCGCGGTCAACGGCTTTGCGCATCTGCGCAAGAAACGTTCCGGTGTCTTTCAATTGATCAGCTGTCAGGGCGATCGGAATGTTTGCCTTCACGAGCCGTCCTGCGTTCTCGGGCGCAGCGTCCCAATGCTGCAAGTCATCAAGCGTGACGTTGAGCGCACCTTCGGGAGTCTCAACTTCAGGTGTCTCGGGAAAATTCAGCGGCACGACTACGGGGGTTTTCGAATTTCTGACCGCGTCAAGGCGGCGATATTCCTCGCCGCTCCCCCGGACAATCAGATTCAGTGAGAATTCTTTGCCGATGCGTACGGCACGCAGAAAGCTCAGATCGTCGTTGGCATCCATGAAAACAGGCTGGCGTCCCTGAACGGCGTCCAGAAGGGCTGCAAGATCGTTGTTGGTTTCCGGCCTCTGTTGAGCGGGGTTTCTGTGGAAGGACTCCCAGGCACGTCGATACCAGTCGACGTCGATCCATGTTTGTCGAATGAACGCGAGAATGCCCATGAGCGAATTCGGATACCCGCTGAAAAAATTCCCCTCCACGTGAAACGAAACGGCGCTCGCCGTTCTTCTCTTTATAACAACGGAACTCCCGGGCCCGGAACCCAGGTGGATCAGCGCGGCCTGTCCCCGGAATATTCCATCCCTCGGCACAACATTCACAAGGGTGAAGCCTTGTGAACGGAGCTTTTCTGCTGTTTTTGCGTCTGCACGAAATTCCGCGGCGACATCAAACTCGGATTTCGACTTTACATTCCAATGGTCCGCCCCGCTTGGTTGCTCCTGGCGCTGCGGCCCGGGTGTATCGGGTGGTGGAGGCTTCGGCAGGCCGTAATCCGAATAAACATCGATGAAACCCGGATACAGCGTCTTACCCTCCATGTCCCACACCCGGGCATCGGCCGGGATGGCGACCCGGTCACCAACCGCTTCAATGATCCCGTTGCGAATCACCAGCGTCCCCCGCTGAATCATCCTGCCGGGGGCAATGACGACCCGCGCGTTTGTCAAAGCATGAACCGCCGGAGTGTTGTCCCGGAGGCCGGTGACGGGCTGAATCTGGCCTGCTGCAGGAAGAACAAACATGAGAAGAAGAAAGAGAAGCGTGAGGGACCGATGCATGAATCCTCCGGAATTTGATCTTGCGTAGAGACGCAGGGAAAACTTGAAAGTTTCGCGGATCGCGGCGTGGTGGAACTTGAAAATAGAGAGAAACTGGGCGCGATGCAAACGGTTTGCTGATCCCGTAGTGGGTCAGTTTGGAAAACCCCGGCTTTCTTTCTCTGCGACTCTTCTTTCCCCTCGGCGTCTCTGCGATGAAAGGCTACAAATGATATGCCGTTTTCAACGCAGAGCCGCAGAGAAAAGCAAAAAGAAGAGAGTCGCGGAGAAATGCCCTGGATTCAAACTAGACGCTACCGCTGATCCAGGTGGGTATGAATTGCAGTCCAATTCCGTGGTCCCCCCAACCACAGGACCGCAGTCCACAATCCGCAACCTGCCCGCCCTCAAAGTTCAACGAAGGCAGGCGGGTTCGAAATCCGCAATCCACTTGGATAACCCGCGATTTGACCTTCCCCCCATTATTGCGTATTTTTTTGTTTCCCCCTGTGCCGAATCCCCCTAAAAATATTGCCATTCTTGGTGCAACCGGATCGATCGGACAAAGCAGCCTTCAGGTTATCAAAGGCCTATCCGATCAGGTGCGCGTGCGCTACCTCGTTGTCCGTGAGAACATCCCGGATCTTTTGACCCTCATTACGGAGCACAATCCGAAAGGGGTCGCGGTACTTGATGAGGGGAAGGCTGCAGAACTGCGAAAGCAAGTCCCGGATTCGGTCGAAGTTCTCTCAGGAATGAACGGTATAAAAGAGTTGGTCGGGAGGGAGGATGTGGACCTCGTTATCAGCGCAATGGTGGGGTTTGCCGGACTGGAGCCAACGGTGGAGGCCATCCGAAAGGGCAAGTCCGTCGCTCTTGCCAACAAAGAAACTCTTGTCGTTGCGGGCGAATTGATCACTTCTCTCGTCGCCGAACACAAGGTCGATCTTCTTCCTATCGACAGCGAACATTCCGCCATCCTTCAGTGTTTAAGGGGAGAAGACCCTTCGACCGTCGCAAAGCTCATTCTAACCGCCTCGGGTGGACCCTTCCTGGGAACTTCCATGGACGATCTGAAGAGGGTGACGGTCCACGATGCGCTCAATCATCCGAACTGGAAGATGGGCAGGAAGATCACGATCGATTCCGCCACGTTGATGAATAAAGGCCTCGAAGTGATCGAAGCACATTGGTTGTTTAATTTGCCGGCCGAAAAGATCGAGGTCGTGATCCATCCGCAGTCCATCATCCATTCCATGGTGGAGTTCATCGACGGTTCCGTGAAGGCCCAATTGGGGCTGCCGGACATGAAGCTTCCGATTCAATACGCGCTCACCTATCCCCGTCGGTTTTCCATGAACGGCGGACGGGTGAACTTTCCCGGCCTGAAGGCGATGACGTTTTTTGAGCCGGACCGGAAGAAATTCCGATCGCTGCAGCTCGCGTATGATGCACTGGCGCTCGGCGGCACCGCGCCCGCAGTGATGAACGCCGCGAATGAGGTCGCGGTGGAGTTGTTCCTCCAACAGAAAATTTCGTTTGTGAGAATTTCAGAAATCACCGAACGCGCCCTGCGCGATCATACACCCAAACATTCTCCGGATCTTCAGGACATTGTCGAGGCGGATCGTTCCGCCCGTCGGTTTGTGCATTCGATCGTTTAAGAAAGGCTCCCCCGTCCCATGGAAATTCTTACCACGGTTTTCTATTTCGTTCTTACCATCGGCGTCCTCGTTCTTGTTCACGAACTCGGGCACTTTGGCGCCGCGAAGCTTTTTCACATGAGAGTCGAGCGTTTCAGTATCGGGTTCCCCCCGAGAGCCTTCGGAATTCAAATCGGCGAAACGGACTACTGCATCTCCTGGATTCCCATCGGCGGGTACGTGAAGATCGCGGGCATGATCGACGAGAGCTTTGACACGGAATTTGCCAATCGGCCCCCGGAGCCGTGGGAATTCAGGTCCAAGCCGATCTGGCAGCGGATGATCGTCATGGTCGGCGGCGTGGTCATGAACCTTCTGCTGGCCATCGCGATCTTTTGGGGCATCATCTACTCGTCGGGAAAAACCGTATGGCCGACCACGGAGATCGGCTTCGTTTCCGAGAATTCTGCCGCGCAGGCTGCAGGATTCCGGCCGGGAGATAATATCCTGACGATCAACGGCGTGGCAGTCCGATACTGGGATGAGATCGAGAGCCTGATTTATGTCGAACATATGGGCGAAGACCTGACGGTCACGATCGACCGGGCGGGGGCCTCCGAAACGATTTCCATTCCGCGGGCATCCATCCCTTCAGTGAGTGAACAACGATTCGGCGTTCTTCCAAAAGGCGTGGTTCCTGTTATCGCTTCGGTGGAAGACGGCAAACCGGCCGCATCGGCGGGGCTCAAGCCCGGCGACATCATCACGAGAATCAATGACACGTCGGTGGATTTCTATTCTCTTCCCCAATTGATAAAGCAATTTCCCGACAAGCAGGTTCGGCTGGAATGGCGAAGGGAGTCTGAAACGATGTCCGGAATGCTCACCCCGACGGAAGCCGGCGTGATCGGGATTTCATTTAATCCGCGGTACGAGGGCCCCGTTGACCGGCTTCACTTCTCTATATTAGAATCCTTTGGGGAGGCAATTGTCGATCTGGTGGGAGCGGTGGGGGCGTTCTTCCGCAACATCTATTCTATCTTTGCAGGCACGGTTTCATTGTCAGAATCAGTCGGCGGGCCTGTGAAAATTGCTCAGATTGCCACACGATCTGCGCAGGCAGGGCTCGCAAGTTTCCTCACCGTAATGGCTTGGTTGAGTTTAACTCTCGCGTTACTCAATCTGCTTCCCTTCCCCGCATTGGATGGCGGGCACTTGATGTTTCTTGTTTATGAGGGTGTTTTCCGCCGCGAGATTCCCACAAAGGTGAAGATCGTCCTCCAGCAGACAGGATTTGCCCTGCTGCTTGTTTTTATGGCCTTCGTTCTCTATAATGACATCGCAAGCTTTTGACGCCGGACACTCCGTGTGATTGCAGTCACCCAGTCCCATCCGGCCCCCGGGTATCTTGTTGAACAATATTTCATTTCATGCAAAAGGAGCGTTCCGTCATGAAGCCTTTCCGTCTGCTGTTGATTGTCGTGCTGGTGATCGCGGCCATGTCTTTTGCGACCTCGCAACCGAGCGTCGTTTTTGACGTCCGCCTGCCGAACTACGACGTCATTTATCTCTCCGACCTCGTTGACATTCGGAACGTCCGCCTTGCGGAGAATATTCCGGATATGTCAATTGAAATGCGCACTGATCCTCCAGGCCAGCAATTTATGGTGTATATCAGGTTGCGTGCCGCCATTCAGTTGCGCGGTGAATCCCAACCCGAAGACGTTGTCATCGGTGTGAGTAATGACTTCGCTCTGGACAATTCGCGCCTGATCTCTTCGCGTGATCTTTCAGGATCCGGTGGGCGTGATATCCGAATCAGAACGGATTTCAAGATGCCGGATAACTCTCCGCTGAAGAAGAAACTTGAGGACTATATTCAACGATTCCCGACAGCGCCGGTGGGAACTTATTTTCTTGAAATCGAGGTTTTTGATGCTGATGCTGTGAGCCGCGGGCAAAAGCTCGGTGAGATCCGCAAGGCCATTACGGTCCGCAACGCTTCTGAGGCCGAAGTGCTCGTTTCGCTGATCAGCCCTGAACACCAGGCAAACATCCCCACGACCTTCCCCACGTTCTCGTGGACGTCCCAAAAGCCGGAGGTTACGCTGTATGTGTATGAAATGCTCCCGATTCACCGTTCACCGGAAGAAGCCGTCAGCGGACTCCCGTACCTCAAACGCAATATTGTCGGCGCCTCGACTGTGACGTACCCTGCGGACGCCGAGCGTCGGTTGGAGATGGGTAAACGGTACCTCTGGTTTGTTGAAACAAAAGTACTTACAACCCGCGGCGATCTTACGCGTCGAAGCGAAGTTCGGACCTTCCGCGTTCGCCCCGAAACCGGCGGGAATGCACTTGCTCGAATGTTGAGCACGCTCCCGGGTGATGTTGCCGGTCAGCTGGCCCAGCTTATCCAGGACGGATGGGTTCCCTCGGGTGTGACATTGGATGGAAAAACGATTAATCAGGGTGAGTTAACAGCGCTTTTTCAGAGGCTTGCCCGCGAAAACACGGAAGTGAACTTCCGGGTAGAAAACTAAAAGCGCTCTCAAAGGAGATTGATCAATGAAAACGAACCATGTTGTCCTTATTGTTTTGGTCGCGGCCCTGCTGGTGATGAGTCCTGCGTGGGCCCCCCAGGACGGAAAGCGCGATATCCAGGCCGTTCTGGTGCGCGTTATTAATAACGTCGAGAGCAAAGCCCCGACCAAGGGCTGGACCAACGCCATCAATTATCAGCAGCTCAAGGCCGGCTACGAGGTTCGCACGCAGGCCAAGTCGATTGCGGTCATCAAATTCGTCGACAATTCGAAACTGGTCGTCCGCGAAAAATCCATCGCCGAGATCAAAGGAGAGGTTCAGGGGAAGCAGATCCTTGACCGGCAGGTGCATATGACCAAGGGAAATATCAAGTTCGAAGTGACCAAGGGACCCAAGGAACAATTCCGATTCACCTCCCCGATTTCTGTGGCTTCCATCCGCGGAACAAGCGGATCGTGGGGACAGGGGGACAGCTCTTCTGTGTATGTCATGCTCACCGGCCTGCTCAATCTTCTGAACTTGAATTCCAACCGTTCGGAGGATATCGGACAGGGCCAGACCGGAATTGCCGACATCGCAGGAAATCTTGTCGTTCGCCCATCAACGAATGATGAGACCGATGATGCAAACAAGGACGATGAACAGGACCAAAAGACCCGCCATCAGATACGCATTACCGGTGAGGATAAGGAAGGAAAGCCGAGAACGGTGATCCTTGAATGGGAGCAATAAGGCTCTAGACACCCTTTCTTCATTGTTGCATCCAACCCCTTGTTTTCCTACATTTTGCGGTCCCGCCACAGCGGGACCGCTTCTTTTTACACACTGCTTGGACTCTCATTCTCAAAGGGACCCGTCATGATCGCTCGCCGCTTTCTCTTTTTCGTTCTTCTTGCCTCGTGTTCTTCTTCTGTTCTTGTTGCGCAGATCGTGCCGATCGTCTCGAGTGTCAAAACGGGGGAAGCGCAGAACGGACAACCGCTTGTTGTTGCGGTTGAACTTTCACAGAATGTTGGAGTTTCGCAGGTGATGTTTGTCTATCGCCAGTTCGGTCAGAGCGAATTCAAAGAATTAGAAATGGCTCTCAGCGGCCGTTCGGCGTCTGTCTCGGTGCCGGCGAATGCTGTGAGGTCCCCTTATGTGGAATACTATGTCCGTGTCAGCCTCGTTGGCGGAAAGAAGGAAACCTACCCGGTGCAGAATCCCGAGGCCAATCCGCTGAAGATCGCCGTTCGGGAGCCGGATCCGAAAGATCAGGAAGTGCAGATCATCAGTCCGGAGCCCGGCAGCGTGGTTGCCGTCGAAGAACTTGGTGTTGTGATCTCTTTGTTCTATGCCCCGCCCCAGGTTGATCCAAAAGCAACACGCATCTTTCTGGATGGGATCGATGTGAGCAAAAATGCTGTTCTTTCGGAAGACCTCCTCATTTATTCCCCGCAAAATTTCAACCTCGAAATTCCCCGGGGAGCTCATATTCTCACCGTGGAATTGGTCGACACGACAGGGAAGCTCTATCATCGCGTACGCACCAGTTTCACGGCAACAACCGTCGAGGAGCTCGCTTCAGAGGAAACCCGGTTCCGCGGCCGTGTGGACGGCCAGCTTGAACTTCGTGATGAAGCGCTCGCTGCAAGCCATCGATCCTACATTCGAGGCGACCTGAGGACAAATGCGACCTACAGTATTTTCCAGTTTGGCGGAATGATGCACCTCGACAACCAGGACAAGCCGACCGTTCAACCGCAGAACCGCTTCAGTATTTTTGCTCAAACGGACTGGCTTCGTCTCGAATACGGAGATGCCTATCCGAGATTCCCGAGTTTGATGGTCAGCGGTAAGCGTGTGCGAGGATTCACGGCCAGTCTTGCGACAGGTGTGCTGAATCTGGACGTCTCTATCGGGCAGACCACCCGCGGGGTCGAGGGAATCGTTGACAGTACTGTTGCAGTCGATACTTCCAATTTTGTCCCTCCGAAGAATAGCAAACTGCTCCGCGATACAACGTACGCCTTCTTCACCGGTGGAACCTACAAACGGAATTTCCTCGCTGTTCGAACGAGCTTTGGCTCAAATGAGGGTACGCAGTGGGGGTTGGGCTTTGTAAAGGCGAAGGACGATGTCGGGTCGATAGCCTACGGCGTCCTTCCGCAGGAGAATCTTGTGGTTGGTTCCGATTTTCGTGTCGCGATCGATGACGAGAATTTCAAATGGGAAACGCAGGCTTCACTCTCGCTTACCAACACCGATATTACCGACGGAAGCTTCTCTCAGGCGGACTATGATCAGTTGAAGCAGTCCGATCCGGAGACCGGCGATAATTTGGAAAAGGTGGGAAAAATCGCCGAAAAGATCATCACCGTCAACGAGTTTCTCTTCCCCACGAACCCTGTCGGCAAAGGCCTCCCCAGTCTCGCCTTGGAGAGCGCCCTGACACTGAATTATTTCAACAACTACCTCACCGGCGCGTTCTTTCGCAGAGGAGCATCTTACACCTCCTTCGGAAATGACTTTCTCCAGACAGACGTACAGGGGTTTATGATCGCCGACCGTATTCGTATGTTCAATAACCGGGTCTATTTGAGTCTTTCGTATGAGGCCAAGAATGATAACACGGCTGATACAAAAGAAGGAACTACAAAGTTCGGAAATTTCAACTCGTCCGTTACCGTGAATCCTGTTAATTTCCCTGCATTTACCATCGGCTATGGTTTCAACAACCGCATCGCAGACTATAATATTCTCTCAGGCCCCGATACCTCGAATGTCGTCCAGGTCTCGAAATTTGCCGATGAGGTTACGAACCGATTCTACCTCGGCACCAATTACGACTTCGTGGCATTGGGGAACCGGCAAAACGTCGGCCTCACCGTCAGTATTGCCAACAAGGAGGATCGCACATTCTACAAGGCAAACCAGAGCAATCTGTTCCTCCAGCTGAACTGGACCCAGGACTATCGCATTCCGCTCCAGACCATCGTTGGCTTCTCGATCAGCAACAACAAGAATGATCTCCAGTTGTTCACCCCCGCCGGCGCGGACAGCGTTCTGACCACCAACGAGTTCAACTATACGTCCCTCTCGTTCGGTGCCCGCTATCGCATGTTCGAGGACAAACTTCGTCTCGCTGCTGATATCGTACCGATCTTTGGCGCGATCAGCCGCGTGAATTTTCAGGCGGGTGCGCAGTATGCCATGAGTATCAACCATTCTCTGGAGCTGTTTTTCGGATACATCCAGAATGCCTCTCAGGCAGACGATATCATCTCGAGTCTGATCTACCGCTTCAACTTCTAAGGGTCCTCATGACGGGATATGATTTCAAAAAAACGATCCTCCCGATCCTGACAAAGATCGGCATTGGGCTGGGCATTGGCCTGCTCGTTGTCGTCATTTCCTACTTCCTCGACATTGATTTTCTGAAAAAGGTCGAGCTCCTGACGCTGGATTACCGCTACCAGACCCGTTACGACCGGCAACTTGCGGACGGTACCGTCAAGGACTTTGCGGCCGGCGGGGATGTGGTCATTGTCGGCATTGCAGATACCGACAGCCGGGCGATGCCCGAACCCTTTCCGTTTCCGCGCAGCTATTACGGCCATCTGGTTGAAAATCTGAACCGCGCCGGTGCCCGTGCGATCGCGTTCGATATTACCTTTCAGAGCGATCGCGAAGGCGATGACGCGTTCCGCGAGATCCTCAAGAAGTACGACAATGTGATCCTTGCGGTGAAATCCGAGGAGGGCGAGGGAGGGGAACGCGCCTACGTTCGATCGATCGAGCGCTCCTATAACAATGTGTTCTATGACGTCAACAAGCGCGTTGGCGTCGTCAGCATCATCAAGGACCGCGACGATGTGGCACGCCGCTATTTCCCGATGATGACCATCGGCGATTACCTGACTCCGACATTCGGTTTCGCCGCCCTGAACCGTCATTTCCAGCTGGGTCCCGACGTCACACCACAACTAACCGACGAATATATCCTGATCGGTACGGAAAAGGGCGCGTATCGCATTGTTCCGAAGTACGACGATCGCTCGTTGTTACTCAATTATTACGGACCGAACAAGACGATTCCTTACATCGATTTTGCCCAGGCAATCGACGATGCATCGTTCAATACAAAGGATGAATTGGAGATTGGTGAAGAGTTGAATCTCTTCGAAGGGTCTGAAAGTCTGTTCAGGAACAAGATCGTCCTTGTCGGCTCGACGATGCCGGAGGAGCGGGATTATCACAGCGTTCCGATTAAGACCGCGGACGGCAATACGCTCATGAACGGAGTGGAGATCCACGCAACGGCAATCCAGAACATTCTGGATCAGGATTACATCACCGTCGCAGACCCGATGACGGAGATGGGCTTTATTCTCCTGCTCACGGTTTTGATCTTCGTGGGCCTCCTGCGCCTGAAGGCCATCAAAACAAAGTTGACGTTTCTGGTCGAAATCGGAGTGGTGCTGCTCGTCCTGGTGTTGATCGGCGGTATCTTCGAGTTATCCATCATCGTGTTCTCCAACTCCAACATTCTCTTCAACATCGTCAATCCCAGTCTGGCGATTGTGTTCTGCTACTTCGGAACAGCGGTGTATCAATATCTGACCGAACGCCAACAGAAAGCGATGATCAAGGGAGTGTTCAGCCACTACATCAGCGCCGCGGTGGTCAACGAGCTCGTCAATAATCCTGAAAAGGCAAAACTCGGCGGTGATCGCCGCGAGCTTACCGTGTTTTTCTCCGATATTGCCGGATTCACGACCATCTCCGAGCAGTTCCATGGGCGCCCGGAAGGCCTGGTGGAGTTGCTGAATGAATACCTGGACGAAATGACATCGATCATTCTCAAGTACAGCGGCACGCTTGATAAGTACGAGGGAGACGCGATCATGGCCTTTTGGGGAGCTCCGATTCCGCAAAAGGATCACGCGCTCAGAACCTGCCTTGCCTCGCTCGATATGCAAAAACGACTTGCCGTCCTGCGGCCCAAGTGGAAGAAAGAAGGAAAGCCGCCGCTGGCAGTACGGTGCGGAGTGAACACCGGGACCATGATCGTGGGTAATATGGGGGGAAAAGACCGCTTTGACTATACTGTCATCGGCGACAGCGTGAACCTTGCTTCACGGCTCGAGGGAGCCAACAAGCAATATGGCTCCGACATCATGATCAGCGACATGACCTTCCAGCACGTCAAAGACAAGGTGGTGGTGAGGGAGTTGGATCTTATTCAGGTGCAGGGAAAAACGGAGCCTGTGAAGGTGTGGGAATTACTTGGCACCACCGACATGCAAATGACAGCGCAGCAGAAGGAATCCTTGGACATTTACAAGCAGGGGTTGGAGTTGTATCGCAAGAAAAACTGGCCTGAGGCGATCGGCTATTTCAACCAGGCGTACCAACTGGATCCCGGCTGCCACGTAGCGCAGATCTACACCCAACGCGCCGAGCTCTATCAGCTCAATCCGCCCCCCGACGACTGGAACGGCGTATTTGTGATGACATCGAAATAGTGAAGAGTGAAGGGCAAACAGTGAATAGTAAATACTGAATAGAAAAGCCCGGGCAATGATCCGGGCTTTTTATTTCCTCCTTACTGCATTCTCCTTACTACCTACTCTGAGCTTTTTTCCCTCGCAAACCTCTCCTCCTGCAGCATGATCCGCAATGAAATCCTGTGCGTATCGCCAAGATCATTCCCTGCTGATCCGAACTTCGCAAACGAGTAATCCACATCCAGTTTACGCAGGTGCAGGCCCGCGCCGAACGTTATCTGTTTGATGTCGTTGTAACCCACCCTTATCGCTACCGTGTTCTTAAAATCGAATTCCAGCCCGATATGCGGATCGACGCTCGCGGCGCCGAGGTACGGGATTTTTACGTACGCCACGGAAGCAAAGCGGCGATGTTCGAAACGCAGATCCACGTCGAACGTCGGTGCAAACCTGCCGCCAAAGAGCTCGAAGAAATAGGCGCTACTGAGTTTAAAAGTCGGGGTGATAAGCTCCGTGCGGCCCGTGCTCCAGGCAACCCAGGTTGTGGTGATGTCCTGCGCGTTCAAAGCGACGAAGAGATCCGGAAGCGGAGAGTACAGCAATCCGATATCAAAGCCGATCCCGGTGGCGCCATGCTCGGCCAGATCGCGACGGATGAGTTTCACGTTCGCGCCGTACGAGAATTCTTCGGTTGATTGTTTCGCGTAGCTGAGGTACACGGCCCAATCGGACGCGTTGAAGTAGGTGATCTTGCTGTAGTCGGGCCGGTTGTCATCGTCGAAGAGGCCGTTGCCGTTCACATCGACCCAGGCGTTGCGCGTATCGGGAATGCCGTCCACGCCGAGGCGGAGGATGCTGAAGGCGACGCTTGCGTCAGGGCCGTACGGGAGGGCGACGGAAGCGAAGTCGTAATTGACCAGGCTTCCGAAGCGTTCGTCGTGCATGATGACGATATCGGGGTAGTTGATGCGGGAGAGCGCTGCGGGGTTCCAGTAGGCGGCGGTGGCGTCGTTTGCCAGAGCGGCATAGGCTCCCCCCAGGCCCAGGGCGCGGCCTCCGACGCCGATCGCCATAAACTCACCGGCATACTTGCCGATCACGACCTGCGCAAACAGACCTGAACCATAAACCATGAACCCTAAACCCAACAGCAATTTTCTCATAGAATGTCCTAAAAAACAGAAAAACCGAATTCCCTCTAACGGAAATTCGGCCTGACGAAGTTAGAGAGGTGCTTCTTTGCTTTTATGGATCAAACGCAAAACTCTCTAACAAGGTGTTTTCTTTGGGTTCTCCTTATGGGACTAAGCTAAGCGAATTCTGAAAGAGTAGCAAGATAGGTTGTGGTGTGGTTTGTTGTTTTAACCGTTCTTAGCGCCTTTTTTACGCCCTTGCAGTTATTTTTTAACCGCTAAGACCGCAAAGTAGGCGCAAAGAGCGCAAAAGGGAGCGAGAATTACGGGAAAATGGGAGCAAAGGGAAGGAAATGCCTATTTTATAATGTCGCCGGGGGTGAGGCTGGAGATAGTCACGGGAGGAAACCCCCAAACCTCACGCCCCATTCACCCCCCAGGATTAGAAATGGGTACACCGGCGACACAAGGATTATACAACATTTTACTTTCCTTGTCAAGTGTTTTTTCGGAATAATTCCGTTTTTTTTCGGATAGACGTGCTGCTGTCATTTTCGAGGAATTTTCGTTAAAAAGCGGGATTTGAATGGATTCTCGCCAAAGAACTTCTTGACAACATAATCATCGAAGCCGTCCCTCCATCTGGCAATTTGGGTGCCACCCAGTTCAAGTCTGGATTCGTAATATCTCCCTTCATGGCTCAGCAGGAAGTGTAACCGCAGGAAAAACACAAAAATGAGGACTACGACCGCTAACAAAGAGAGGAATGCGCCGATGTTGAAATAATGAAGATAGTCCGAATAACTTATGAGGTTCGCGTACGTGTGAAAATGAAACGCTTCAAAGACCGAGAAGCACAAGACAATCACGGAGATTTTCTCAAAATACACACCTGATGGCGAGCCGCCGAAAAACCAATAAACAATCGTCAAGAGGATCACAAAACCCACAAACATATTCATCTGCCACCAAAGATTGTTCATCGGTTTGTAGATGAGCATGTTGTAGTTGCTGCCAAACAAGTACGGTTCGATTTCCTTGATTCGCCGCACCGCTTCAACGTGTGTCAATTCCCCGATGCGTTTCCTTCCCTCCCATTTTGACAACTTTACCCGATTTGCAATCGCTTCCGCATCTGCATGAATTTTCTTTTCCTGATAAATGTTCATCCACGCCCTGTCAATAATCCTAAAATCAGTGATGTCGGGTGTTGTGTACAGGTGTCTTGGATTTATGATGATCGGATTCAATTCAATTGCCAGAATGATCGTAGCAATCACTGCCACTAAGGTCAACCCTAACCAGGTTCTAATCCGGGTGTTCATGAGAATCACGCTCCCAGCCAGGCAGGCGGATTGTATGAACAATCCCAGACCCCCGTTTACGAGCTGGAAGTACTGATGCCCGATGTACCTGTCTGCGGGGAATGCGGTCGGAAGGAAAGAGTACAGAAGGTCGAGAATTTGCTGAACGCCCAGCGCCACAAATAGACCAAAAATAATTCTATTTCTGCGATGTGTTTCCGCGAAAACCAACCCTGCGGCCACAATTCCCAAGATCAAAAGCATCACTTGACGAAAAGCGGAAAAGAGGACGACCTTTTCATGCGGAAAAAGGGCGATGCTGCCAACAATGATGGCCGTAGCCGACAACGACACGATCCCAATTCCAGTGATCCAAAGCTTAAAGGTTCGTTCTCTTTTCATTTCTCTTCGGGGCGCTGAAGTAAGAATCTGTTTTTCAACTTCTGTTTCGCAAAGAGGTTCCGAATGAGAAAATTGTCAATCCCGTCGCGCCAGCGGCTGATACCACCCGGGTCCGCTGTCAACTTTTCTTCGTAAAACACTCCAAGGCTCCTGCTTAGAAACCGCGCGCGTACGAGAAACAATCCGATAAACGTGATCAGAACAGCCGCTGTGAGATACTTGCCGATTCGGTCCAATGCGACGAATTCTTCAAATGTTGTTGCCTTCAACAATGTCGACGCATGGAAGTACTCAAAAACCGTGTACGCGAACAACGTAAAATGAATTTTTTCGAAATGAGCTGGTTTGGGCGGATCACGAAGATAATTAATCAGGAAGAATCCCGCCAGAATGGCAATACTCCAAAGGGACAGTTGGGCGATTGTCTTGTAGAGAGGTCGGCAAATCAAAACGGCATGGTTTTCGCCTTCGAGATATGGAAAGAGCTCCTCCACCCTTGCAAGTGTTTCGCTAAAACCCAGCTCCCCCGCTCGTTCAAGGTCACCCCAGCGGGAGAGAGATATTCTGTCTGCAATGTCCTTCGGGTCCGCATTGTCCTTGCCTTCTCGCAACAACTCCGTTTTTGCTCTATCAACAATCCGAAAATCTGTGATTGCAGGAAACGTGTATAGATAATTCGGATTTACAATAAAAGGCAAGCAAGCGAGACCAACCAGCGTTCCCCCAACCGTTATCGCGAACATCATGTTGAACCCTGCAATCGCCCTCGCCATCACGACACCCCCAAGTAAATACGCACAAACAACAACCAGGGAGCCGGTGTGAAAAAGGTTCATATATTGGGCCGAATAAAAAACTCCCCAAATGCCAACAATTTCCGCCTCGCCAAGCGATCGCGTAAGTACAAAAAATACTTGGACTGAAAAAAGCCAACAATAAATATGCGCAAGATTCCTTCCCGGTCCGGCGCTGCTTATTGTTGATACGTAGAAAGCAAGAATAGCAGCAAGCGAACCAATACTGGCCGTTACGGTAAATGGAAATTCAGCGATGCCCCCGGGTCGCATGAGAAGAACTAGCCCGGCACCCGCCGACATTGTGATCAACCAGACCAGGACCGCTCGTGCCAATATATTGCGTGCGAAATAGCGCGCACTTGTCAGTTCATTGTGTGTTCTGGATTCCAAGCTTCTTCATCCTATATCGCAGGGTGTCTTCCGTGATCTTGAGAAAGCGTGCCGCCCGGCTTTGATTGAATTCAAATTTTGTCAGGACTCTTTCGAGGATCTTCTTTTCAATCAACTCCATTGACTTGTCGATTGCGAAGTCGACGCCCTTATCAATTCGTTCAAGCATCTGATTCAATTCAGATTGCTCATCGATGAGGCCTTCCGGCAGCACAAACACTTCCTTGTCGCTCGAAAGTAGCATTGCGCGTTCAACGAAGGATTTGAGTTCCTGAACATTACCCTTCCATTCTTTTCTAATGAGAACACTGATTGCGTTGACGTCAATGACAATGTCACCAAGGTTCATTTCCCTTGCCGTTTCGAGTACAAAATGCTCCACGAGTTCGGGAATATCCTCTGTCCTTTCCCGGAGGGTGGGCACCATTATTGCCTGCCACCCCTTGGTGATTTGTGAGAATTCTGTCAACAACAATCCCAAACGGGCCTGGTCTTTGAAAGACCCATTGACAAGAAGTATGAGGCGCATTTTTTGACGGCCTTCGATCATTCCCTGTATGAATTCGAGGAGAATTGTTTGTGCAGGAAGACTGGAGTGATCGACACCATCAAGGATCAGAGTGGCACCGTCCGGAAGATGAAAATTTCCATGACCGGAGGTTGCGGGATTGAGAAACTCCCTGCGCGTGAGAATTGACTGAACAATGGATCGCAACCTGATTTCGTCGACTCCCGCAACATCCAGAATAGCAAAGGGTTGCTGTTTGTGTTGGCTATTCTCATGAATCGATTGAGCAACAACGCTTTTACCCGTCCCGGGTTCGCCCGAAATAATAACGTGCGAATCCGTCATTGCAATGGAGTTGACGCTTTCGCGCACGCGTTGAATTGATTTACTTTTGCCGACCAAGAATTTCATTGGCTTTCCCCCGTTCTTGTGGGAAGTGCTCTGCGGTTCTTCGAAAGTAGCTTGTTTCGAAGCCAATGTCAAGATTGGGTGATTATTCCGAAGTTTTTCCGAATAATCGATAGAAAATTGGTGGTTTTGGGCTTATTCCACCTTTTCCGCCCCAAGTTCCCTGATGAGGGCCTGGAGGACGGGGTGGTTGGGGCTGGAAACAGCAGGGGATGACTGGTGAGGAATTGAGGATGATGGGATCGATGCTGTCGAGCTTGTGGAGGTTGAGGTATAGGCAGAGATTACTTTGCCGGATTCTTCGGCGCTGACCTCGGGCTCGATCAGCATCTGGTAGCCCGTGACTTTCTTGAACGACTCCGCCAGGAATTCGCGGTTTCGCCGTATGTTGGAGGCACCATAATCATCGGGACAGGTGATGCGGATGGCCCCGTTTGCGACAGCGGAGATCTTGCTTTGATCGAGCGTTGAGGCCACGCTGATCTTCTGCTTGCGCACCTCGCCCACCCACTCCTGCCAGCGCGCATAGGCCTCTTCCACGGAGATCGTCTTCAGTACCGGCACACTTCCCGCAGCCATTCGCATTATTTCCGGGCCTGCTTCGTTCGCGGGTGATGTGTACTTACTGCCGAACATGATCGCTTCCCGCGGAACAGTCGTGACCGCGGGTGAATGCAACATTCCGGCGCTCACCGTGCCGACAACTTTGACATCCCCCGCCCCCTGGGCCGGACCCCTCTGTGTCCTACCGGTGGCGGCGGCCTTTGTCGCTCCGCCTGCGCTCCGGCCCGGGTCTGCCGACCCCTGACCAATTGCAAATTGTTGCTTGAGATCCTCGATCTGCTGCAACAGATCCCCGATCTTCACCGAACTCTGCATGGTGATCATCTGCAACAACCCCGCTTCCAGCTTGTACCTCGGCTGCGACGCCCAGCGGATCGACTGCTCAAGTTCGTTCGTGTGCTTCAGGAGGCGCAACAGGTCGGCTTCGTTCCATTTCTTGGATTCAGACACATACTTCGCGCGGAAGTGGTCCGAGGTTTCCACGAGCTGACCGGATCCTGTGGACAAAACAACCAAAAGGTTGCGGAAGTGCTCCGCCAATCCGCTCACGAACTCGCGCAGATCATAACCTGACTTGATCACCTCGTCCACCAGGCCGATTCCGCCCCGCTGATCGTTCGCCTGGATCAACGCCGACACTTTGAAATACACGTCGAGGTCCACGGCGTTCAGTGTCTTGAGCGCGTCGGCGGTGGAGATCGTATTGCCGCAGAAGGAGCGGACCTGATCGAAAATGCTCTGCGAGTCGCGGAGGGAGCCGTCTCCTTTTTTCGCGATCACCATGAGCGCGTCGTCTTCGATCGCAATGCCTTCCTCTTTCGCGATGTAGCGGAGACGATCGGTGATCTCGTCGATGCCGATGCGGCGGAAGTCGAAACGCTGACAGCGGGAAAGGATCGTGGCGGGAACTTTGTGGACTTCGGTCGTGGCAAAAATGAATACGACGTGCGGCGGCGGCTCCTCGAGGGTCTTCAACAACGCGTTGAAGGCCTCTTTGGTGAGCATGTGTACTTCGTCGATGATGTAGATCTTGTACTTGCCCCGGGTGGCTGTGTACCGAACCGATTCGCGCAGATTTCGAATCTCCTCCACGCCGCGATTCGACGCTCCATCAATCTCAATAACATCCAGACTCCGCCCATCCGTGATCTCTTTGCAGACGTCGCAGGCGTTGTCAGGGTTAAAGTCGTTTGTGCGATGGAGGCAGTTAAGTGCTTTTGCCAGAATGCGTGCGGTGGTTGTTTTTCCGCATCCGCGTTGGCCGCTGAAAATGTAGGCGTGCGCTATTCGGTCGCTCGCGATGGCGTTGCGGAGGGTCGTCGTGATGTGGGTCTGTCCGACGACGTCGTCGAACACCATCGGACGCCACTTGCGTGCAGTTACCTGGTAAGACATTCCGGCGAGAGGGTTTTAGATGAGAATCATAGCCACATATCACCTATTTTCTATCACAATGTGCAATCGGTGATATGTAATAGGTGATAAGTGATAGGTTGTGCTATAAGTTAGCAAGGAAGGGCGAAAAAGCAAATGATCACCTGCACATCTCCTCTACTTCTCCCTTTATCTTTGCCTATTCGTTCACCGCTGATCTACCCAAAAACATGCGGAATGGCGTCTTCGATCCGCTCAATGGGAATGATTTTCAGGCCGTGTTTGACCTTTTCGGGGATTTCCACCAGGTCTTTCACGTTTTCCTTCGGAATGAGCACGATTTTGATCCCGCTTCTCTGCGCCGCAAGCAGTTTCTCGTTTAATCCGCCGATAGGCAGAACGTTACCCCTGAGCGTGATCTCACCGGTCATGGCAACGTCATTGCGGGCTTTCTTACCGGTGGCCGCAGAAATGATCGCCATGGCCATTGTAATGCCCGCAGACGGCCCGTCTTTCGGAATCGCACCTTCGGGCAGGTGGATATGGATTTCCCGTGCTTTGTAGAAGTCCTGGGGAACTTTGAGCTTTTTCGTGTTCGACCGAATGTAACTGAGCGCCGCCTGAGCGGATTCCTTCATGACCTCGCCTAACTGACCCGTCAGCGTGAACTTCTCAGCCCCGCGCATGATCGTCACGTCAACGTTCAGAATGTCGCCGCCGACGCTCGTCCAAGCCAACCCGGTCACAGAGCCTACGCGTCGTTCGCGCTCAGCTGCTTTCTTTCTAAATTTCGGCACGCTGAGATACTGTTCGATCCTGTCTGCTGTCACGACCACTGCGTGCTTATGCTTCTTTCCCGATCCGTTCTTCGCCAGTACGATTTCCTTCGCCACCTTGCGGCAAATGGACGCGACTTCCCGTTCGAGATTTCGTACGCCGGCTTCGCGCGTATACTCGTTGATCACTTTCGCGATCGCCGCATCCTCGAACTTCACGTTCTTTCCCTCGAGGCCGTGTGCTTTGAGTTGCTTCGGAACTATATGTCGTTTCGCGATCTCGAGTTTGTCGTGATCAAGATATCCCGGCAGTTCGATGATCTCCATGCGGTCCTGCAGGGGGAGCGGAATGTTATACCGGACGTTTGCAGTGGTGATGAACATGACCCTCGACAGATCGTAATCCACGTCGAGATAATGATCATTGAACGTGCTGTTCTGTTCGGGATCAAGTACCTCCAGCATGGCCGCCGAAGGATCGCCCCGGAAATCCATGCTCATCTTGTCAACTTCATCCAGCAACATAACCGGATTCACAGCCCCGGCGCGTTTCATGGACTGAACGATCTTCCCGGGCATCGATCCAATATACGTGCGCCGGTGGCCGCGGATCTCCGCTTCATCCCGCACACCACCGAGGGATATTCTGACAAACTTCCGTCCAAGCGCCCGTGCAATGGATTTCGCAAGCGACGTTTTCCCCACCCCGGGTGGACCCACAAGACAGAGGATCTGGCCCTTCATTGATTTCACAAGATTCAGAACAGCGATGAACTCCAGGATGCGCTCTTTGGGCTTCTCGAGCCCGAAATGGTCCTCGTCGAGGATTTTTTTGACATGAGAAACGTCAAGATTGTCCGGTGTCTTTTTGCTCCAGGGCACCGTCACGAGCCAGTCGAGATAATTCCGCGTCACGGTGAACTCAGGTGACATCGGCGAGGTCTTCTTGAGTTTGTTGAATTCCTCGAGGGCCTTCTCCTCCGCCTCCTTGGGCATCTTCGCTTGTTTGATCTGCTCCTTGATCTTGGCGAGTTCCGGACTCGCCTCGTCGTCGCCGAGCTCGTCCTGCAGGATGCGGATCTGCTCCTGAATGAAGAACTTCCGTTGGGTCTTCTGAATGTTGTCCTGGACCTTGGTGTCGATCTCCTTTTCGATCTTCAGGATGTCGATCTCGGTGGTCAGGATCTTGGAGAGCTCGTAGAACTGGTCGCGAAGGGTTTGAATCTGCAAAATGCGCTGTTTGACGTCGACACTCTGGACGAGATTTGACGCCATGTAATAGAGCTTGCGCTGGGGCTCCTTGATGCCGTCGAATGCGATCACGACCTCGGGTGCCACGTTGCGGCTCAGGCGGACGTATTCGCTGAACAAGGTTGTTGTGTGGCGGACCAAGGCATCTACTTCCCTCCCTGTTGGCAGCTCGGTTTTATTGATGGCAATCTCGGCTTCCAGGAACGGCTCGTCTTTGATAAACTTGCGGACGTTGGCCTGCACGACACCATCAACGAGGATCTTCATGAGGCCGTTCGGGAGCTTCATCATCTGGATGATTTTTGCAACCGTGCCTTCACGGTAGATATCGTCGGGGCCCGGCTCATCCACGCCCGGGTTCTTCTGAGCCACCAGGAAAATGTTTTTACCGCGTTCCAACGCTTCGTTGGCCGCTTTGAGAGAGGATTCTCGACCGACAAGCACGGGAAAGATCATGTAGGGAAACACCACGACGTCCCGCAGGGGGAGCACCGGCAGGGTGGTCGGGATGTTGTCCAGAGTTTCGATGGTCTGGTTACTGATTTTTACAGGAGTTTCGCTCATTTTCGGATTCAGAAGGAGAAAGCACTAAAATGAAAAAAGGGGGCCTCCCGCGGGAAGACACCCAATTACGGGCTATAATGTACCAATATTAGGTCGGAGTGTCAAACGGGGCAAGGGCGCTGGAAGTTCCGGGTTTCGGGTTCAAATTCCAATGGATGGCGTTAAAGCCGGTGGGTGAGGTGTTGGATATTACGATCCCCGCGAGAGTGTTCATGATGTTTCAGGACGAAGACATAGATCACATCAAGGCCTTGTTTGCCAATTTCGCCATTGAGTTTGAAGGGATTTCCGATAGTGTCGGAGTCAGTTCGCCCTATTTTTCGGAGAGGACTTCTTGAGACGCTTATCAATGAAAGTGATAAAGCCGTTGAGGGATTCGGGACGACTTCTCACCTCCTCTTTTGCATCGTATCTATTCCAATCAGGGCGAGTAAGAAATTCTCTTTTTGTCATCCACCTGTCGGTAAATACCCAGACTGTCGTATCCTCAATGCACTCTTTCTGATACTCCCAATAAAGAGAGACGAGCGAGCGCAGTGTAGTAGTATCCGGCTCCTGTGCAAACACGGGAACTGTAAAGAGCACTAAGATAAGCATTAGGTTTTTCATTCATTCATCCCTTCTAAAGGAGGTTGTCATGGTTTTCAAATCAAATATCCCGATCAAAAAACAACAAGAGATGGCCTGGATTTCACTTTTTTCCCTTCCAACTGTCCTCATTTCACGGCCTTGTTCAAGAATCGAATCAATGGCGTGGCCAATTCGAAGGCTTTGGCAACCTCGCTGACGAACTTTGGAGAATGGCATTTCGAGACGGCAAACGAGGATCCGACAAAGAACTGTTTGAACCTGAGCCAGTCGGCCATGGGGTGTTCGGGTTCGTAGCCGCGGGGAACACGGCGTAACTGCTCTCCATCCAGTTTTCCAAATGTGCGTTTCAGAATCGGGTCTTTAACGATGGAAAGAAATTCGTCCGGTTTCCCAACGATCCCCTTTCGGATCTTTTTCAATTGATCGCCGTCTGGCATGTAGATTCCGCCCCCGAGAAACACCTCCCCGGGTTCGATATGCAGATAGTAGCCCGAGCCCTCGATTCCCTTCGGCTTGCCGCGCAGAACAAAATGCGCCGCGACGTGGGTTTTATAGGGCTTTTTATCTTTGCTGAACCTGACATCGCGGTAGATGCGAAAAATGGACCTTTTGGGATTTACCTCGAATTCAGGGGCAAATGACAGGAAATGTGGTTGGAGGGCGGCAATGAGTGTCTGCATGGGAAGCTTCACAAAGGCTTCATACTCGTCTTTGTGTTTTTCAAACCAGTCGCGACGATTATTGCGTTTCAGCTGGCGCAGGAATGTCAACCCCCTTTTCGGGAAGCCGTCAAAGGGAGGATAGGGGTCGAGGTCAAATTCGGGAAATGGCTGGAGAATTTTCAATTGTCAATTTGCAATTGTCGAATGTCGAATGTCGAATGTCGAATGTCGAATGTCGAATGTCGAATGTCGAATTATTGCTGGAACTTGGAACTTGGAACTTGGAACTTGGAACTTGGAACTTGGAACTTGGAAC
>JBBEEC010000059.1:229940-281608 GCA_040880975.1 Bacteroidota bacterium
AACTTGGAACTTGGAACTTGGAACTTGGAACTTGGAACTTGGAACTTGGAACTTGGAACTTGAAACCCGGAACCCGATCACCCGGAAATAGCTCTTCTCACAAACCCATCAGATTCTTTTAGCCGTCTCGCTGCTTCCTTCTTATCCACGTTGGCCTTCATCATCACCAGGGCTGTTTTCACGTGCCCGTCAGCTTTCTTCAGAGCAATGGCCGCTTCCTCATAGGAATTGCCTGTGATCGTCATGATGATCCGTTTCGCCCTCTCTTTTAGCTTCTCGTTCGTCAATTGCAGGTCGATCATCATATTCTCGTACACCTTGCCAAGCCTGATCATTGCCGTTGTTGTGATCATGTTCAGAACGAGCTTCTGAGCCGTGCCGGACTTCATTCGAGTAGAGCCCATGATGACCTCCGGTCCCACTTCCGGGCAGATGGCAAGGTCGATGGATCCGGATAGCTCGATAAATTCTTGCGAATATAGTTTGTTCCGACTGTTTGTCGTCACGTAAAGAGTTTTGGCGCCCCGAACCCTGGCTCGCTTCACGGCGCCTACCACATACGGTGTTCGCAGGCTTGCTGCCAGTCCGCACACAATATCTCTCTTCCCCACCTTTTTGCGATCGATGTCCTTTGCCCCGTTTGCTTCCTTGTCCTCCGCTCCTTCCTGCGCCTTGAACATCGCCCTGTCTCCTCCCGCGATCATTCCCTGGATCGTCCGGGGATCCGTTCCGAACGTCGGCGGACACTCGGCCGCGTCGAGCACGCCAAGCCGCCCGCTTGTTCCTGCCCCCACGTAGATCAATCTGCCACCGCCCCTGAGCGCTGTGACAACCATTTGAACGGCCTCTGCGATGTACGGGATCTCCCTCTGCACCGCCGCTGCAACCTTGTGGTCCTCTGAATTGATGATGGCGAGGATCTCCATGACCGGCCGCGCATCGATGTCGGCGCTTGCCGGATTGCGCTGCTCGGTCGAGAGCTGTTTGAGTTGTTCAAAGAGATTGTTGTCGGTCATACGGAATTTAGAAATGAACGATGACGAGTTTCTTGCCCGCGGCGGGATCCATACCGTCGCCGGACAGAGTGCGGACTTTTATTTCGCGGACCGTCTTGTTGAGTTCGCTCTTTGCAATTTCCTGTTCGAGGCCGCCGCCCTTATACGCGAGCAGACATCCGATGGGTGCTTCGGTGCTCCCGGCGAGCGGGCCGGATAATGCCAAGAATGGGTGCGACAATCGGATGAGTTCATCAAGCGGGCCTACACCCCGGGCGACAACAACATCGAATTGGCTTTTGAACTCTTTACGCTTCGAAAGCTCCTCTGCTCTGCCCCAAACAGCGACCGTATCTTTGATCCCGAGCGCCTTTATCATTTCATTCACAGCCATGATCTTCTTTTGTGTTGAATCCACCATGGTCATCCGAATCGTTGGATTTAGAATCCTCAAAGGAATACCCGGCAGCCCGCCGCCCGTGCCCAGATCGACAATACGACAGCTCTCCGGAAGCTTGATCTGAAACAGCGGGGCGATCGAGTGCAGAATATGACTTTGCCAAACGTTCTCTTCGTCTCTCCGGGAGATCAGATTAATCTTTTGGTTCCACTCAAGCAACAGGCGAACATAATCGCCGATCAGCTTGAGTTGGTCATCCTGAAGAGTCAGCCCGTTCTTGGCGCAAGCGGTCCTGAGCCAGACAATGGGGTCTATAAGTTGTTGTGGGGTAACGAGTTGTGGGTGTTTCATGTGGAACATGGCAGAAACCTGATATCTTGCCCGTACATACTGAGGAGATATCGCGTTTCTCTCAAGCTTTCAGGTGAACGAGCAAGACAGAGATATCCGACGGCGTCACGCCGCTGATGCGTGAAGCCTGGCCAATGGATGTCGGCCGTACGCGGGAGAGCTTCTCCCGTCCTTCTGACGAAAGCGACCTCACGTCTGCAAAATTGAACTCTTCGGGAATCGCGTGGGATTCCAGGCGTTCAAACTTCAGGACTTGTTCGTGTTGTCTGGTGATGTAGCCTTCGTACTTGAATTCGATCTCGAGCTGTTCGATAACCTCTGCTGCCAGGCGCGGAGTTTCTCTTTTGAGTTTTTCTGGAAAAGCGAGGGTCCGGATGGACTTACGATCGAGGATATCTTCCAATGTGACCCCGGGGCGCTTAAGGAACTTATCGATGTGGATCTTCTCCTGAACCCTCTCTGATCCCAACCTCTCAAGATACTCGTTCGCTTCGCCCGGCGGGAGACCCGTCGATGCCAGGAATGCTACCCCCTCCCGGATCAGGTCTTCCTTAAGCTTGAATCTGTTCGAGACCTCGTCACCGATCAACCCCAGAGCGCGTCCAAGGGGCATAAGACGCCGGTCTGCGTTGTCTTGTCTCAACAGGAGCCGGTGCTCGGCCCGCGAGGTGAACATGCGGTAAGGTTCCTCAGTGCTCTTGTTCACCAGGTCGTCAATCATGACCCCAACGTAGGCCTCGGAGCGTTTAAGAATAAATGGATCCTGATTCCTGACTTTCCGGGCCGCATTGATGCCCGCAACAAGCCCCTGCCCCGCGGCTTCTTCGTATCCGGATGTCCCGTTTATTTGGCCCGCGAAGAAGAGTCCGCCGACCAGTTTCGTCTCCAGCGTAAGCTTGACCTGGTGGGGCGGAAAGAAATCGTATTCAACGGCATAGCCCGGCCTGACCATGCGGACGTTCTCCAGGCCCGGGATGGTCCGTAAGCCCTCGAGCTGGATGTCCTCCGGGAGGCTGGTTGAGAATCCGTTCACATAGACAATATTTGTATCATAACCCTCGGGCTCCAGAAAGATCTGGTGACGTTCCTTATCAGGAAACCGGTTGATCTTGTCTTCGACAGACGGGCAGTAACGCGGCCCGACTGCTTTGATCCGCCCTGTAAACATCGGTGATCGTTCAAACCCCTTTCGAAGGACCCGATGGGTCTCCAAACCGGTATATGTTAGGTACATGGGGATAAGTCGGTTTGTAACTGTTTCCGTTTGAAACGAGAACGGTGCGGGGGGGTTGTCGCTTCCCTGCTCTTCAGTTTTCGAGAGATCTATGCTGTTAAGATCGATTCTGGGGGGTGTCCCGGTTTTCAGCCTGCCGCTCACGAATCCGAGCTTTTCGAGCTGTTCCGTAATTCCCATCGAGGCCGGCTCGCCAAACCTCCCGCCTGGCTTGTTGCTCAACCCTGTGTGCATAATGGCGCGCATAAATGTTCCCGCGCAGAGAATAAGCGATTTGCACTTAATTTTGAAGCCTTTCCCGCTTGTAATTCCTTCAATCCGATATCCCTCTGAATACCCCGTTTCGGCGACGTGGATTTCGGCAACAGAGTCCTCCAGAAGTGTCAGGCCGGGTTGGGCCTGTATCCGGGCCTGTGCCTCCCGGGAATACCACTCCCGGTCATTCTGGCACCGCGGCGACCACACGGCGGGCCCCTTCGACCGGTTTAGCATTCGGAATTGAATACCTGTGGCATCGGCCAACTTCCCCATTTCGCCCCCCAAGGCGTCGATCTCCCGCACCAGGTGGCCTTTGGCTGTTCCGCCAATCGCCGGATTGCAGGACATACGTCCGATGGCCTTGCGGTCCATGGTGATCATGAGGACCGAGCAATCCATCCGCGCCGCGGCCAGGGCGGCCTCTATGCCGGCGTGTCCTGCCCCGACGACGATCACATCATATTGGCTGTGGTTTGATTTTGAGTGTTCCACGTGAAACATTATTTTCCTATGCAGAACTTTGCAAAGATTTCATTGAGGATCTCGTCAGTCGTCACTGCACCGGTGATTTCTCCCAAAGAGTCCAGGGCGGCCCGAATATCAGGCGTTACAAATTCCCCGCTGGCTCCTTCCTCGAGCGATCTCAGGGCGAGATCCAAGCTTTGGGCCGATTCGACCAGGACCCGGTAGTGCCTTACGTTCGTCACCGTCAGGCTATTCTCGGAGGAGGCGTGTTGACCCATGAGGGCTGATTCAACCAATACCTCCCGGAGTTTTTCGAGGCCTTCTCCTGTTAGTGCTGAGACTCTCACGACTGCTTGAGGATGTATTGATGAGACGCTCTGTTCGAGCACACCGTTTGTTCCGGGTTTCAGGTCCATTTTGTTGAATGCAATGATCGTCGAGGCCTTTCCTCTCAGATCCTGGGCCAGCCGTTCGGCGAGCTTCAACTCTTCTGTTCCGACCGCCTTTGATCCATCAATTACGAGCACGAGAAGGTCACTTGAGTTTATCTGATCCTCGGATCTCTTCACGCCTTCCTGTTCGACCCTGTCAACGGCTTCGCGCAGGCCCGCCGTGTCGACAATCCGGAATGCCAAACCGCTGATGGAGAGGCTTTCTTCTATGCTGTCCCGCGTGGTTCCCGGAATATCGGTAACAATGGCCCTTTGCTCCTTCAGAAGAGCATTCAGCAGGCTGGATTTTCCAACGTTTGGCATCCCGGCCAACACCACTTTGACGCCGTCCCGGTAAAGCCGACCCGCGTGGTAGGACTCTCGAAGTCCGCGGATGATTTCCAGAGCCCCCCGAATCTGGTTTGCCACCTTTGTCTTGTCGGTGAATTCTAGGCCTTCCTCTGCAAAGTCCAGCTCGAGCTCCAAAAGTCCGGTTGCCCTGATCAGCCCCTCCCGCAGAGTGTTGATCTGACGGCCAAGCTCGCCTTGAAGCTGATTGAGAGAACTTCGATGGGATCGTTCAGAGCCGGCATGAATAAGAGACGCCACCGCTTCGGCTTGGGACAGGTCAATCCGACTGTTTAAAAAGGCTCTTTTGGTAAACTCGCCGGGCTCTGCAAGCCGTGCGCCGTATTCTAGGATTGAGTGAAGAATTGTACGCGGAACCATAACGCCCCCGTGGCAGCTGATTTCCACCACGTTTTCGCCTGTATACGACGTCGGCTCCCGAAACACGACGGCCACCACCTCATCCAGAAACGCGCCATCCGGTGCATGGAACCCGCCCACATGGGCTGTGTGGGTTGCGGCTGATTCCAGGGGAGCGCGCCCCTTGAATCCTTTTGCAGCCAGAGGAATTGCATTGGCACCGCTGATCCGAATGACCGCGATTCCGCCTTCACCGACGGGAGTCGCAATTGCTGCAATGGTATCGTTTGAACCGGCTTTCATCGCTGAAACTGTTTATCGTTCACCTGGCGTGCTTGGGGGGAAACAATGTACGGAAACGGCGGGGGAGATTCAAACGGATTGCGGATTGGGGAATTTCGGGTCGCAGACTGTGAACGTCGGGGGGCCTTAAGAGGGGGGAAGGGGTAAGACGATAAAAGATAGAGGCTTGCCTTGGGGGGGATCGAAGATGGAAAAGATTCAACTAAGCAACGACGAGGCGGATAAACGAGTTAATGCTGCTGCATATCAACTAACTCTTCACCCCTTCGCTTCGCTCGGGGCCGGCCTTTACTCTTCACTTTGTTTTTTTGTTAATGCGCGGGATGTCGCCGAGTTTGCCGAAGAATCCGCCTTTGCCCGTTTTCTTCGGATCGGCTTTGCGAAGCGGCTCGCCTTCATGCTGCTTGTTGATATACATTTGCTGACCGATCGAAAGCAGGTTGAACACAAAGTAATAGAGGTTCAGGCCGGCCGGGAAGCCGTTGAACAACAACGTCATCATGACGGGCATCATCCAGACCATGGCCTTTTGACGGGGGTCTTTCACGCTCATCTTCTGCTGAATAAAAGTTGTGATTCCCATGAAGAGGGCAAGTCCGCTTACTTCCTGCACACCAAACATCGGAATTGTGAACGGCAGCGTAAAGATCACGTCGGGAACGGACAGATCGTGAATCCACCAAACGAAATCTGCCTGGCGGAGCTCGATGGCAGACCGGAACACATTATACAATGCGATCAGGATGGGAAACTGAAGGAAAAGGGGAAGACACCCGCCGGCGGGGTTCACTCCGTACTCCTTATACAGGTTCATAATCTGGGAGTTCATCTTCTGCGGATCCTCTTTGTGCTTCGCCCGGATTTCCTCCATCATCGGCTGGAGCGCTTGCATCTTCCGCATCGACTTCATACTGCTCTTTGTGAGGGGGTAGAGAACAACCTTAATAATAATCGCAAAAATTATTAGTATTATACCCCAGTTCGAAATGAACCCGTGAAGGAACACAAACACGGGGAGCATCAGATACACCGAGATCGGCCGGACAATCCAGCTCCATCCAAGGTAGATGAGGTTTTCCAATCCGACATCATATGAAGACAGCAGTCTGTAATCGCTTGGTCCAAAATACACCTTGAACTCCGCACGCTCTTCAATACCGCCCTTATACGGCAACTCGAGAATCAGTCCATATTTTTCTACGATTCCCTGATCCGGCGCCGCGAGCCGTGTTCCCTTTAGGTATGTTGCAGTGGTTTCGATTGTCTTTGGCAGAAGAGCAAGCGCAAAGTACTTCGTGTTGGTCGCGACCCACTCGACCTTTCCCTGGTAATCCCTCGTGATGGTCTCGCCGACCGTCGACGCATCAATCTCGATGTGTTCTCCCGCAGCGTAGATGTGAGCGGCAGCAAACCCAGACTCTTCCACGCTGTTGCGTTCCGCGTATCGGAGACCAGACTCCCAGGCAAGTTCGTACTTGAAGTTTGTGACAACATCGGAAAGCCTGTTGAACACCACCTCTACGTCAAAATCATATGAACCATTCCGAAACCGGAAGATTTTCACCAGCCGTCCCCCGTTTGAAGACGGGAGGACCATCCGGATCTCGCGCTGCTCTCCTTCTTGAAGCTGAATGACTGCGCGGTCGGAGTACTCAAAATACAGATCTCGGGTGTCAACGAGCCGACCATCCGAAGTCATAAACCGGACGCTCAGGTCTCCTTTGCTCTCGTAATCGACAAGTTGAACGGGGTCACCTGACCAGGATTTGAAGCCCTTCAATTCCCATTCCCGAATAAGCCCGCCCTTTGTTGTTATCCTGGCTTTGTAGAGATCTGTCTCCACAACAATTTCGCGCTCCACACCAACAGCCCTTGCGCTGAAGAACCGGCCGTATTTGTCTGTTTCCTGCTGGCGAGCCGCGGGGGGGGGCACGACAACGCTATCAAGCTGTTTTCGCTGACTTTTTTGAGCGCTTGTATCCACAAATGAGGGGCTCGCTTGTTCTCCTGGCGGCGGTGGGGTGGGGGCGCTGGTGTACATCCACACCATGAGGATAACAAAAATGAGAACAAAGCCGAGAATAGACTGACGATCCATAACTTAGTTGCTTCCTTTGCGGGGTGTGGCCGGTTCGGGTACGGGGTCGTATCCGGCGTGCTTATGAAACGGGTGGCAGCGGAGTAGTCTTCGCATTCCAAGGTAAAGCCCGCGCAGAACGCCGTGTTTTTCAACGGCTTCGATTGTGTAACTTGAGCACGATGGAACGAATCTGCAGTTGTTAAACGGAAGGATGGGCGACAGGGCGGCCTGATAAATCCTTATGAAAGTAATAGCCGCTTTTTTCATGTTTGAAGTTTTTCCCGGAGACGGTTCAGCGCGCTGACAACGTCTTTTTCAAGATCTTTGCAGCTAATTTTGGACGCCTTTTGAGTCGTCCCACGGTACATAAAAACAAGAGTGATTCTTTCCCGGGGGAGAAGGAGTTTGTTGTGACGGACAGCCTCCCGAAGACATCGTTTTATGCGGTTTCGGACTGCCGCCTTCTGAGTAGACCTGGAAACCGAAAACCCGGCCCTTGTTGGGGTTGAGGCGGCATTGTTCACGTAAAAGAGGCGTATTGGCCCTGCGGTCAAGAAACTCCCCCTGGCAATAACATCCGAAAAGGATCTATACCCTCGGAGGATTCTTTCTTTTGGGAGACCGAAGATCGGCACCTTGGGGCAGACTATCGCTCGCTACTGACTGAGAGTTTGTGGCGACCCTTGGCCCGTCGCCGGCTGAGCACTTTACGGCCGTTTTTGGTGGCCATTCGGGCTCTGAATCCGTGGGTGTTCTTGCGTTTACGTTTGTGAGGTTGATACGTCCGCTTCATCTTCTCTCCGATTTCAATTCAAAGGTTCTTAATGTAGCAAAAAACACTTCGAGATTCAACCGCGATGTAATTTGTAATTTTTCCGCTTGCGTTCTGCTCCGCTCCGTGTTATAATAACATCCCCACTTCAACGGGGATTTGTTGGTTAATAACTTGTTGATATGTTTTTGCCGTCGGTGCTTTGGGTTTCACCGTCGGATTCCTGAGACTTTCGGTGTTTTTGCGGATTGTTGATAACATGGTGAGAAGTGTGTTTTTTGTGTTGAGTTTTCAACGCTTTCCCCGACCAACCTCATGTTGACAATCGCCTATCGGCTCTAAGTTGATGAACGGTGTTTTTCCCCATTGTGGATATGGTTGTTAATAATTCGTTTGTTCCGCGGGTGTTTTCGCAAATTTTTTGGGAAACCTCATGAGCTTCCAAGATTCTGTCGCCCTCTCTCATAATCATACCGCTGTCTACGCTCCTGACCGTGTTTGGGAGCAATGTCTTTCGCAAATCCAGGCAGAGGTTAGCAGTCTGAGTTACAAGACGTGGTTTCAGCCGATCGTGCCTGTCAAGCTCGAGGGAACGGAATTAACAATAAAGGTCCCGAGCCAGTTTTTCTACGATTGGCTCGAGGGTCATTACAGTTCCTTGATCCGTTCGTCGCTTCTTGCCATTCTCGGGGACGAGGCGAAGCTCTTTTATTCCATTGCGTCCGAGGAAGCTCAGGACCTTCTTGTTGAGGCGGCTCAGCTGCCCCAGGGCGTTCCTGCTCCGGTTCAAGAGAGTCTGCCGTCGACTCCGTTGTTTCCAACCCGAATCAGCGAGCGCATTTCAACCGTTCAGAGCAACCTGAATCCCAGGTATCTCTTTGACAATTTCATTAAGGGGGACAGCAACCAGCTCGCCCGTGCTGCGGGCATGGCTGTCGCGAACAATCCCGGGGGGACGTCGTTCAACCCGTTGGTAATCTATGGCGGGACCGGATTGGGGAAAACCCATCTTATGCATGCGCTCGGCAACTTCGCTCTTGCCACCGGTAAGGCGCGGCGCGTTGTCTATGTCTCCAGTGAAAAATTTACGATCGACTTTGTGGAAGCTATCCAGGGAGATCGGGTCAACGAGTTTTCGCTTTTTTACAGGTCTGTCGATATGCTCATTGTCGACGACATTCAGTTCTTTTCCGGCAAAGAGAAAACCCAGGACAATTTTTTTCACACCTTCAATACGCTTTATCAGCTCGGCAAGCAGATTGTGCTTTCCTCGGATGTTCCGCCGAAGGAACTCAAGGGTCTCGACGATCGGCTCATTTCCCGCTTTCAGTGCGGCCTGACGGCAGACGTTCAGCCGCCTGATTTGGAAACCAGAATCGCCATCCTTCGAAAGAAAAGCGAAGAGAACAATCTTGACCTTCCGCCGGATGTGATCGAATTCGTCGCAGCGAATGTGACCAGCAATATCCGTGAACTCGAGGGCTGCCTTATCAGCCTTTTTGCTCGTGCCTCCCTGGAGAATCGTGAAATCAATGTTGATCTCGCTAAAGACGTTCTCCGCGTCGTGGTCAACGAGCTCAAAAGCCCTGTATCTATTGAACAAATACAGCGAAGTGTCTGCGATTTTTACAATCTTCCGGAAGATCTTCTTAGAGCAAAAACGCGGAAACAAGAGGTCGTAACGGCCCGCCAGGTTGCCATGTTTCTCGCAAAGGAACTCACAAATTCATCGTTGAAGACAATTGGTTTACACTTCGGCGGCCGCGATCATAGCACGGTTATACACGCCTACCAGTCCGTTGAAGACCGAATGGGAGCCGACTCTGTGTTCAGACAAAACGTTGAACAACTTCGGCGACACCTACACCTCAATCATTCGTAATATTGCTTTCGACTTCGCAAAGGCCCTTCTGCGGGCCTTTTTTTTTGTGGATAAGTTGATTCACCGGGTGTTCATCGGTGTTCGTGCGGTGTTGGTTTCTTCCAGATTGAGCTTTCAATCGAACACCAACAATAAAATTGTTTATATGCTCCTTTAATACTCACCCTCTATCAACATTCATAATTTTCTGTATGCTGCCTTTTTCCAAACGATTTCGGCTTTTCCGTTTTTTATGCACTCTATCAACACCTTTATTATAAGTCTTCTCTTTCTTTTTCTTTCCTTAGTAAGTAATGGTACAACAACAAATTAGAAACACCCTCACTTTATTCAATTCTTGTTTATAGCTTAATTTTTAACTAAATTTATAAGTCTCCACACGCCGTATTGACCTTTTACGAAGGAGTTCCTCAATGAAATTCACTGCAGCAAGCAATGAACTTCAAAAAATTCTCTCGAAAATTATTGGTGTTGTTCCTGCCAAATCCACACTTCCGATTCTGGAAAATATTCTGTTTGATTTAAAGAAAAACACATTGAGGCTTTCAGCCACGGATCTCGAAGTATCGATGTCCGCTTCTATCGAAGTCAAAGGGAACGAAGATGGGTCCATCACGGTGCCGGCAAAACGGCTCATGGAAACCATTCGATCACTCAGTGATGTCAATATAATTTTTTCTGCTGATCTTTCTTCGAACAAAATCAAGCTCATAACAGAAACCGGCGAGTATACACTGCTCGGTGAATCCAGCGAAGAGTTTCCAACCATTCCGCAATTCAAAGGAGAAGACAAAATCGTGCTCGACGGCACAGTTCTTCGGCGTATTATTGCGAGAACAAATTTTTCGGTCAGCACCGACGAACTGCGGCCCGCAATGACAGGTGTGTTGTTTCAGACAAACGCAAAGGGTCTTCGTGCCGTCGCTACGGACGGCCACAGGCTTGTGCGATACAGTTTCACGGGAATAAAACAAGCGCAGCTGAAAAAAGACATCATTGTACCTGCAAAAGCGCTGAATCTCGTTGTAAAGACATCAGAGGAAACCGAAACGACCCTGTTGGTCGATGCAACACACATTCAATTTCTTTTCGGAAACACCATTCTCACATCTCGACTGATCGAAGAACACTATCCAAACTACGAATCCGTCATCCCCCTGGACAATGAAAAAAACCTTTTTGTAAACCGCGACACCCTCCTTGCTTCTGTTCGGCGGGTTTCATTGTATTCAAGCTCCACAACCCACCAGGTGCGGTTTTCCATTAAAAACAACGAAATGAAAATCACGGCGGAAGATATCGATTTCGGCGGAGAAGCGCGGGAGAAAATGGGGTGTAAATATTCCGGCGAGGAGATCGAGATCGGCTTCAATTCAACATACGTGATCGACATTCTTTCACACCTCGACGCAGAAGAGATTGTGTTTAAACTCAGCACGCCCGTCCGCGCGGCGATTATTACACCAAGCGCCCAGAAAGAAAACGAAGACCTTCTCATGCTTGTAATGCCCGTGCGGCTGAACGTCTAATCATCGGCGAAGCCAAGTGTGAAACGAGACACGTTGATAGCCCCGGAGCCGGGGCTATCGCATTGTAAGGTGCACATCCGGTGAAAGCGGGAACCATTGAAATAGAAAATTTCCGCAACCACACAAACACCACCCTGGCGTGCGCAGAAGGCGTCAACGCTATTATCGGGGATAACGGCCAAGGAAAAACAAATATCGTCGAGGCAATTTCGTATTTGTGCCTGACGAAAAGCTTCTATGCGTCAGGAGACGCCGTGACGCTGAAGATCGGTGAAGAGAATTTTTCGATTCGGGGATTTTTCAAGGGCGACAACGGAGTCGAAAGATCGGTCGAAGCGGCTTACGAAAAATCCTCCGGACGCAAGACGATTTCTATTAACAGGATCCCCGTCGAATCGATGTCCTCGGTGATTGGGGAGTTTCCGGTGGTGATCCTCTCGCCGGAACAGGCGGGCATCACGAACGGCGCGCCAACGGAGCGGCGGAAATTCCTCGATCTCATCATTGCGCAGTCAAGCAAGGTATATCTCCGGGAACTGATGGAATACCGGAGGATCCTCCGTCAGCGCAACAAGGTCCTTCTGGACGCCAAGCTTGCACGACGAGACTGTTCAGAGATTTTGGAGCCGTGGGACGAGGCTCTTGTGGAAACCGGTTCGCATCTTACGTATCGGCGTCGGATGTTCATCGAGGAGTTTTCCCGGGACGTTGTGCGGTCGTACGAAAGCATTGCCGGGAAAAGTGAAAAACCCGGAATCAGCTATGAGCCGTCGATACCGACCAGGAACGCCGACTCCATCGAAGCATTAAAGAGCGTGTTTACAGACGAGCTGCGATCACGGGAAGACGAGGAACGCCGACTTGGAGTAACCGCCGTTGGCCCGCACCGGGACGAGGTCGGGCTCTCGGTGAACGAAATCAACGCGCGAAAATTCGCATCGCAGGGCCAACACAAGACACTGTTGATAGCGCTGAAGCTTGCCGAGGTTGCCTACTTGAAAGACCGGTGTTCTGAAACGCCGATTCTTCTGCTTGACGACGTATTTAGCGAACTGGACGAGCACCGGTCGGAACGGCTTGTAGAGCAACTTCAGGGGTTTGGCCAGGTGTTTGTCACCGCCACTGATCTACGGCCTTTTCCCGTGCAATTTCCCTGGAGACAGAAAAATCAAACAATCACAATTTCGGCCGGAGCGATCATCACAAAAAGGAAAAGCCGTCATGCAATTGCTGGGACCGGCAATTGAAGATCTTCTTGGAAAGCTGGGAATCGGCCGAAAGATCAGAGAGTATGACGCGGTGGCCCACTGGGCGGGAGCCGTCGGACAACAGGTTGCAAAGGTTACCGAAGCGCAGTCGATCAAGAACGGCGTTCTGCTGGTGCGCGTGAGTAACGGCCCGTGGCGGAACGAACTTCAGATGTTGAAAACCGACATTATCAGGAAGCTCAACGAGAGCCTGGGCGAGGAAGTCGTAAAGGACATTCGCTTTCAATGAACGGCAGATAGCAGGCACAAAAGGATCCAATGGCAAAGCGCACAACAACAGAAGAAAAGAAACCCCTTAAGTCGAAGCCCGAGTCCGGGAAGAACGGCCAGCGCGAGTATACAGCCGAAGACATCACCGTTCTTAAGGGATTGGAGGCTGTCCGGCGAAGACCCGCCATGTATATCGGAGACGTGAGCGCACGCGGGCTCCATCACCTTGTTTATGAGGTCGTCGATAACTCCATTGACGAGGCGCTTGCCGGATTTTGCAAGAACATTCTGGTGACGCTGAATGCAAACGGATCCACCACCGTGGAAGACGACGGACGCGGAATTCCCACGGACATCCACGCCGAGGAAAAACGGTCAGCACTCGAAGTCGTCATGACCGTTCTACATGCCGGCGGAAAATTCGACAAGAACACATACAAGGTTTCGGGTGGGCTTCACGGCGTTGGCGTGTCGGTCGTGAACGCGCTGAGCGAATGGCTCGAAGTGGAGGTGCGCCGCGACGGAAAAACATTCTTTCAAAAGTACAAACAAGGCGATCCCGTTGCCCCCGTGAAGCTGGCCGGGAAGGCGGAAAAAGGCCAAACGGGAACACGGGTGACCTTCCTTCCGGACGGTACCATTTTTAAGAACCGAACATTCAAATTCGAAACGCTCGCGGAGCGCCTGCGCGAGCTGGCGTTTCTCAATCCGGAGGTCACCCTGACCATCCGCGACGAACGGTCAAAGGCAAAAGAGGAAGAGGTCTTCCATTTTGAAGGCGGGCTGAGCGAGTTTGTACGGTACATCGATGCGACAAGACCGGCGATCATGAAAAAAGTGTTCTACGCGAAGGGTGAAGACAAAGATGAAAACGGCCGGACGGTGGAAGTGGAGGTAGCGATTCAATACAACGATCAGTACAGCGAAAACGTCTTCAGCTATGTCAACAACATCAACACCCACGAAGGCGGAACACACCTCGTGGGATTCAGAACGGCATTAACCCGAACGCTCAACACGTTTGCGTCAAAGACCGGAATTGTAAAAGAAAATGGCGTACAGCTCGTGGGAGACGACTTTCGGGAGGGGCTAACAGCGGTGATAAGCGTAAAAGTGCCGGAGCCGCAGTTCGAGGGACAAACCAAAACGAAGCTTGGAAACAGCGAAATTAAAAGCATCGTCGAGTCGATTGTGGGATCGCAGTTGGCAGACTGGCTCGAGAAAAACAGTCCCGATGGAAAACGGATCGTTGAGAAGAGCCTCAGAGCAGCGGAAGCGCGGGAGGCCGCGAGGAAAGCACGGGACCTTACGCGGCGCAAGAACGCGCTTGACTCCGGCGGGCTTCCCGGGAAACTTGCCGATTGCTCGATTGACGACCCCGAGCATTGCGAGCTTTATATTGTTGAGGGTGATTCGGCCGGCGGGAGCGCAAAACAGGGGCGCGATCGCAAGTTTCAGGCAATTCTTCCGATCAAAGGAAAAATTCTGAACGTGGAAAAGGCGCGGATGCACAAGATATTGGAAAACGAAGAAATCCGGGCAATCTTCACAGCCATCGGGGCCGGCGTCGGGCAGGATTTTGCGCCCGAGAAGATCCGCTATTTCAAGATCATCCTTATGTGCGACGCGGACGTTGACGGGTCACACATCAGAACGCTATTACTCACCCTATTCTTTCGACACATGAGGCCGCTGATCGACCTGGGGCACATTTACATCGCGCAACCACCGTTGTATAAAGTAAAGCGCGGGAAGCAAGAGTACTATGCTTTTGATGACGAAGAACGTGATGATGTGGTGAAACGGATCAAGAGCGAAAAGAAGCCGCCGAAACAACCCGTCGATGAGATCGAAGAGCAACCGGCCGTGAGCGAGGAAGGCACGATCGTGAAAACAGACGGTATTACGATCTCACGATTCAAAGGACTCGGTGAGATGAATCCCGAGCAACTTTGGTCGACAACGATGAATCCGGAAACGAGAACGATCCTGCAGGTAACGATCGAGAATGCCGCCGACGCGGACAGAACGTTTTCGATTCTCATGGGAGACGAAGTGGAACCGCGCAGAGAATTTATCGAGAAGAACGCGAAGTATGTGAGGAATTTGGATGTCTGAGTATATGAGTAGCCGAGTTAGAGCCTCAGTGTAAACATTCGAACCCCTTTGAACTTTGAACCTGATTTATGGCGCAACTGAACGAAAAAATTATTCCGGTTGATATTGAAGACGAGATGAAGGGATCGTACATCGATTACTCGATGTCGGTCATAGTGGCGCGCGCGTTGCCGGACGTGAGAGACGGTCTGAAACCGGTACACCGTCGGGTGCTGTTTGGCATGCAGGATCTTGGGCTCGCGGCAAACCGCCCCTACAAAAAAAGCGCACGTATCGTCGGAGAGGTCCTCGGCAAATACCACCCGCACGGCGACAGCGCAGTGTACGACACCATGGTACGCATGGCGCAGAATTTTTCCTTGCGGTATCCCCTGGTTGACGGACAGGGCAACTTTGGTTCCGTGGACGGCGACTCACCCGCAGCGATGCGATATACCGAAGCACGGCTCTCCCGTATTGCCGAAGAGCTGCTCAAAGACCTTGAGAAAAACACGGTTGATTTTGCCCCGAACTTCGACGACACGCTCAAAGAACCCGTTGTTCTTCCCGCCCTGTTCCCCAACCTGCTTTGCAACGGCACAAGCGGTATCGCCGTCGGCATGGCAACGAACATTCCCCCGCATAATCTGAACGAAGTCATCGACGGCTGCCTGGCGTACATCAAGGACCCGGGCATCAACAATGAAAAACTGATGAAACACATTATTGCCCCCGATTTTCCGACCGGCGGAATTATTTACGGGTATGATGGCGTGAAAGAGGCCTACACGACCGGGCGCGGAAGGCTGCTGGTACGCGCAAAAGCCGGCATCGAGACCGGAAAAGGGGACCGGCAAAGAATTGTGGTTTCAGAGCTTCCCTACATGGTCAACAAAGCGGGCCTCATTGGAAAAATCGCCGACCTGGTGAACGACAAGAAGCTGGAAGACATCTCGGATATCAGGGATGAATCCGACCGCGACGGGCTCCGGGTTGTTATCGAGCTCAAGCGCGATGCGACCGCAGAGGTTGTGCTGAACAATCTCTTCAAGCACACACAAATGCAGGTGACGTATGGCGTCATCATGCTCGCGCTCGTGGGCGGGCGCCCCCAAGTGCTGACCCTCAGAGAGATGATCAGCCACTTCGTCGAGCATCGGAATGTTGTGGTCGTGCGAAGGTCGAAATTCGAGCTTGACGAGGCAGAGAAGAGAGCCCACATTCTTGAGGGCTACATTATCGCACTCGATAACATCGACGCGGTGATCAAACTCATCAAGCAGTCGAAGGATGTCGAGTCGGCAAAAACAGGCCTGATGAAAAAGTTCAAGCTTTCGGAAATTCAGGCAAAAGCCATCCTGGACATGCGGCTTCAGAGACTGACAGGCCTGGAACGCAAGAAAGTAGAGGATGAATACCGGGAGCTCATCAAGCTGATCGAAAAGCTGAAGGGGATCATCAAAAACAAGCAGCTTCAGCTGAAGATCATCGAAGAAGAATTGTTACAGATCAAGGACAAATACGGGGACGAGCGCAGAACGGAGATTATTTACAAGGCCGAAGAGTTCAGCGTTGAAGACATGATCGCGGAAGAGAATGTCGCGATCACCATCAGCCACAATGGATATATAAAGAGGTTTCCCGTTTCAGGCTACCGGCGCCAAGCTCGCGGGGGTCGCGGTGTTACCGGAGCTGCAACGCGTGAAGACGATTTTGTGGCGCACGTCTTTGTCGCCAGCACGCACGATTACGTGCTGTTCTTCAGCAACAAAGGACGCTGCTACTGGGTGAAGGTGCATGAGATTCCCGAGGGCGGACGAATGGCCAAGGGGAAGCCGATCAACAGCCTCATTACCACCGCAGCGGACGAGGGCATTGCCGGATTCGTTGCCGTGAAAGAATTTGACGACAAGCACTTCATCCTGATGGTGACAGAGCAGGGCCTGGTGAAGAAAGTGATTTTGTCAGAGTTCAGCAACCCGCGAAGAAGCGGCATCACAGCGATGGGGCTGAAAAAGGGCGACAAGCTCAACGACGTCAAGCTCACGACCGGGAAGCAGGACGTGGTTATCGGAACGCACAACGGGATGGCAATCCGATTCCGTGAAGACGAGGCCCGGGCCATGGGTCGCAGTGCCGCTGGCGTCCGCGGGATACGACTCGGAAAGGGAGACCGTGTCGTTGGTGTTGTAACACTACACCGGAACGAAACAACGATTCTTGTTGCCACAGATAGGGGATATGGAAAACGGAGCGAGGCCGAGGATTACAGAATCAGCCATCGCGGTGGAAAGGGGATCTTCACCGTCAAGACCTCCGATAAAACCGGCAAAATGGTTGCCATTAAAGAAGTTACAGACACGGACGACATCGTGGTCATCACGATGAAGGGTGTCGTGATCCGTCAGCATGCATCCGATATTCGGGTGGCCGGCAGAAACACTCAGGGCGTGCGACTCATTCGGCTCGATGACGGGGACACAGTTGCAGATGTTGCGGCTGTTGTTGCGGAAGAAGCAGAAGACATGAAGCTCGAAGAAGCAGACAAGGCGAGCAACAAAGGAAAAACAGACGGAATGAAGGATGGAAGCGGTACTTCAGGGCAAAAAGAGCTATTCAAAAAAACGAAATCGAAGGCCGTTGAACAAAAAAAGGGGAAGAAGCGGAAGAGAAGATAATATCGGGGTCAGGCTGCGATCAGTTTTTCTTGAAAACACCCTTCAAAGCGTCGCCGGCTTTCTTTTTTAATGCTTCCTCTTGCTTCTTCTTTTCATTCTCCAGCTCCGCCTTCTTGTTGTCCACCAAAGCGAGTTTTTCTTTTATCTGATCTTCGTACGTTTGAAGACGTGTTGTGACCTCTGCGCGTTTTTGATTGAACAATTCTTCCACCTGGGCGCGTTTTTCCCGAACCTTCTCGTCGAGTTTCGCCTTCAAATCATTCCGGATCCTGGTCACCTCGTCTCCAATCACTTTTTTAACGCGGGCAGCGAGAATGTTGTCAAGATCAGTCTCGAAAGCAACATCGAGCTTATCGTCCGTTTTCCAAAGGTGAAGCTTCACGGTGAAGGCGCTGATTGACGCAAGCACTTCCCGCACGAGGCGTTCCACGGTATTGCGCGTCTCTCGCCCGAATTCGACGGTGATTCCGCGAAAATCAATCTGTGCCGTGGCATCAAACTGGCTGCCCGGCACCGTGGCCTGAACAGAAAAGGCGGCGTTCGCATCCGTGATTTTTGAGGGTAGGAAATCAGAACGGCCGAGTTCCATGGCCGCGATCGGGACGCCGCTGAGCGTCGCCCCATAAGCATCAACAGAAACCTCCTGGGTGCGGTCGATGGAAGCCGTAAACGTGGCGTCGGTTCCGCGCCCCTGTTGAGCGGCGAGATCGACAGTCATGGGGAGGCCCGTGATCTTCTGGTCCGATGTAATATTGAGAATCTTGCCCTGTGCGTAGAAGTAGTTTGGGTTGCGCTGCTGATCGGTTCCGCCCGAAACATTGATCTTCTTCATCCACAATTTCGGATAGGCATCGTCGCTGGGAAAATGGATGGTCTGTCCCTGAAGCCTCGGCGGTTTTTCGTTCGCCGGCGTGGACGTCGCGTTTCGTATGTTTTGCTTCGCAAAATCGACCCAACGAAGATAATCGTTTGCCTTCTCAAGAATATCCTTGCTGAGGAGGAGTTCAGCCAATCCCCCCATATCAACGCCCGGAAGCCGGGCGGCGTCAAGGAGGCGCTGTAAATCCTGGCGCACAATGTCGTCGATGGAACGCACCGACGCAGTAAGCTGGTTCACTCCCTCCGTCACTGATTGTTTGCGGGCATTAAGAGTTCCCGCGACTTCCCGTATTCCCTTCTGCGCTTCGTTTGCGTTGTTGAGCGCCTGGACGACCTTGTCCAGACTCTTGAGCTCGTTGACATTGATCGCCTTTACGCGCTCTTCAATATCCTTGATGCGTTCGCGGGATTGCTCAATTTCAGAAAGAGCACTCTCCCACTCCTGGCTGGCCCGACGGATTTGCCGTTCGAGCGTGTCGAGGTGTTGGACGGACCGAAGGTTTCTCGCATCGAGCAGGCTGTCAATATTCAACTGGGCCCGCAGCTTAGTCAGATCAAACATCGGGGTGGACCTCTTCTTTTCATCGGCAATGGATTGTGCCTGTGCAGAGAGAGAAGGCGCAGATCCGTCTGATTCCACAGCAGAAACCGGCTCCGGCTCATGTTCAAGCGAGCCGTCGCTCGTTCGTTTTGTCCCGAGGATAAACTCGTTGACCTCAATATTCTCGATGATATACTTATTACGCAGGAGCTGGCCGAAATCCATGGCAAAAGCAATCCTGCCGGTTTCAAAAGCATTGGTCCAGGGGTCGTTCAGATCGGCCACCTGCAGCCGGGCGAGCTCCATTCCGACAGGTACGAACGTCAGGTGAAGATCATCAATCTCCACTTTTGCCCCAACAAACGACTCGCCAGCAAGCTCAAGTCCTGATTCGACCCAGCCGTCAAGAAAGAAATACAACAAGGCGAGGAAAACCAGAAAAGGGACAACGACGATATAGAGGAATTTCGTTCGCATCCTACATCCCCCAATCGCGGATTCTTCGATACCAGCGCACCAAACCGCTTTTATTGACCACCTGGTAGACTTTCCACTTCTCGATTCGTGCACCGAGATGAGCTCTGTATGCAACGACAAAATTCTTCATGCCGAAGTATACCGCCGGAGACAGAACCAGAGCCCCGACGAGGCTGCCGAGAACAAGCGTATTGTTGAACCGCGTCAGCGGGGCGAGCGGAGCGTTGTAGAGCGCCGTCCAAAGAGGACGCAAGGAATCGATATTGACAAGAAGGATATAGCCGAATTCATGGAACAGGGGATCAAGAACATACCCTACGAACGCGAAGAGCGTAAATGCAAGAAGAGCAGCAGAGAGATTGACGTCAAACGTGAGAATAACGAGCCAGACGAGGATTCCCTGAAGCGTCAACACGGGAGAGAATCCGGCGAGAGATCCGAGGGCAAAACCGGCGGCGACCTGGCGCGGAGTTTGACCTGCGCTCAGGACCCTGATGAAGTTGGAGAGGATTTGGAGCCAAAACATATGCGATGATTTTGCCTGGTGAACGGTGAATGGTTACTTCAATCCACAATTTACAAGATAGGGGATGCGTGAAAAGGATTCAAGGGGGGGTTAGTTGAAATTCCCCGATGATTATGCAGAGCGAAGGGCGTTGACGATATTAAGCCGGGCGGCGCGAATAGACGGTAAAAATCCACCGACAAAACCCATAAAGAGCGAAAAAACTACCGCCAAGAGAACAATATCGGTCGAAAGAGCAAAAGAAAACTCAAGCTCTGAGAACGATCCAAAATTCAGCGTTGAAACCTGCAGGAATCCCAAAAAGGAAGCGAGGAACAGTCCGATCGCCGCCCCGGTCAGCGAGATAATCAGAGATTCAATTAAAAAGGCCGCGAGGACGCTTCGGCGCTTGAAACCGAGAGCCCGCAACGTTCCGATTTCAACCGTTCGATTGGCAACGGCGGCATACATGGTGATCATGGCGCCGATCATCGCACCCACGCTAAAAAAGGAGGTTATGAAGATGCCAAGGGCGCTCAGGAAGATCGACATGAATTCTGAAAGATCTGCAAAGAACTGCCTTTCGGTTTTCACTTCGAATTCCTGCAATCGATTATCCTGTTCGAACGCCGTTTTGACTGCATCGAACTGGTCGGGAGACGTAAGACGGAACGTGACCGTAGAATAAGCACCCTCGCGACTGAAAGCGCTTTGAAGCTGACGCACATCCCCCCACATTTCGGAATTAAATCCATTCCCGCCCGTGTCAAACATTCCCACAATCAGCCAATTATCACCGGCGAATCTGATTGTGTTGCCAATCTGAGCTCCTTGAAAACGCCGCGCAATCGACGAACCCACAATAATTTCCCGGGCACCCTCGGCATACATTCTCCCCTCGACGATCTTCGTTTGCGGACGGAGCTGAAACGCGGGAGCCGACACTCCCCGCACGGTCACATTACTCATTCCGCCGTCCGGTCCAACTTTCTGCAGATTAATGATCACCACCACATCCCCGGTGATCAGCGCTTTTCCGTCCGCATCCCTGGCAACCTGAGGAAGAGATGCCATGACGCCGTAGACATCATTGGTAATGATGCTGGAGATCTCGCCGTTGGCTGCCTTCCGGGCAATAAGGACATTATCATCCGAACCGGTGCCGATGAGAGTCTGTGTGATGCCGTTGGCCATCATCAAGACGGCCACGAACACAAAGACGACCAGCGCAACGCCAACGACCGTGATCGCCGTCGTGAGCCGACGTGTAAAGAGGCTGCGCACAATGTATTTAAATGGGATCTTCATACGAAACCTTTGATGATACATGCAAGAAGTGAGTCACAATGTTCGACCGCCGGGAACAGTGATCAACCGACAAAGCGCAGCCCATCCACAATGGATGTTCTCAGCGCACGTTGAATGGGGAAAAACGAGGCGGCGATGCCGACCGCGAGAGCCGCAGTACCAGCGAGCACGATGGTTGAGGGCTCGATGTAGAATACCGGGAACCAGGACTTCGGAACCACGAGTGAAAATGCCCCAACCACAGGATAGGTCAGGAGCAGGCCAAGGCCGCCCGCGAGCGCAGAGATGATCACAGACTCTCCGGCGATGAGCCCAACAAGATGTTTTGCAGAAAATCCGAGTGTTTTGAGAACAGCGTATTCTTTCGTCCTTTCACGGGCGGACATGATCATCGTGTTGCCGAGCACGAGCATGATAATGCCGATGATCACGAACGAAATGAAATTAAAGAGATTGATGATCAGGCTTGTTCCCTGAATGAAGCTCTGTTGAAACGCGGCCTCGGTTTCCGTTTTGGTTTCCGCCCGGGAGTTTGCAAACATTTCATCGATCTGGCTTGAGATCGATGCTGCGTCAACGGGATCGGCGATCTTGATGATGTACCATCCCACCTCCCCCGCGCGCGCGGGTGTGTTGGCCTTCATGCGTTCATCGAGATAGGTCCAATGGAAGAAGAATTGCGTTCCATCGATCTTTTCGTCACGCGGCTGATAGATCGCGCGCACAACGAACTCCCACTTACCCGGATAAATGTCGCCATCCATTGGAATAACGTCACCAAGTTTGAAGCCGTATTGTCGGGCGAGATCGGCGCCGACGATGCAGGCATTGCGTTCTTTGAGAAACGCTTCAAGTTGATCCGGGGGAACCCTGAATTCCGGATATGCATCCAGGATCGTCTGTGCGTCAACGGCCATGCGGGCGAAGAACTGGTTCTTGTCGATATAGACGCCCCCAAACCAGCTGGCAAAGCTGACCGTTTCCACGCCCGGGATTCTTGCGATCCGGTCACGGTAGGAATACGGCAGGGGGAAAATAAACGATACGGAATTCCGGGTCACGAGCCGATTAGCAGCGGAAGCCTCAACGCCGGCATACCAGGCGGTGACCACCGTGCGCAGGAAGCCGAACGCAACGACAGCAATGGCAATTCCCAGGATGGTCAGAGTCGTGCGGAGCTTGTGGCGCAGAGCGTTTTTCAGCATCAATTTCAGGACTTTCATCGGTGGGTCCTCACTTAAGCTCGCCCTTGTCGAGATGCCGTACGACATGAGCACGTTCGGCAGCCCTGGGGTCGTGCGTTACCATGACTATTGTTTTCTTGAATTCTTTGTTGAGGCGCTCGAGAAGGGTCAGGATCTCTTCGGCGGAATTTTTATCAAGATCACCGGTCGGTTCGTCTGCAACGAGAATGGTCGGGTCGGTGGCAATGGCGCGGGCAATGGCCACACGTTGTTCCTGTCCGCCGGACAATTGTTTCGGATAGTGATCCATTCGGTCAGACAAGCCGACAACACTGAGAGCCGCCTCGACGTGTTTTCTGCGATCAGTCTTGGAAAGTGATGTCAAAAGCAGCGGGAGTTCCACGTTCTCATATGCCGTGAGCACGGGGAGGAGATTGTAGAACTGGAAAATAAAACCCACATGCGTCGAGCGCCACTTTGCAAGCTGGGACTCACTCAGCGCAGCGATATTTGTTTCGGCGACTGTGATGGATCCCCCATTTGGTTTGTCGATTCCCGCAATAAGATTGAGCACGGTTGTCTTGCCGGAACCGGACGGTCCCATAAGGCCCAGGAATTCCCCTTCGGGCACGGAAAAGGTGATGCCGTTCAATACAGGCACTTCGAAACTATCGCGCCAGTATGACTTTGAAACATTCTGCACTTCGATTATCGCTGGCATTGCAGCTCCTTGATTATTTCAATTTCACCGAAGAACCATCGTGAAGCTCCTCGGGTACCTTCAGAATAACACGTGTCCCCGCGGAAATACCCGAAACCACCTCAATAAGAGAACCCATCTTCCTGCCGGTCTGCACGGAGACTTCCACGGCTTGATTCCCGTTGACCGTATAGACAACGGTATTTCCATTCCGGGAAGTCACGGCGGTGGAATTCACCGTGAGGATGGGTTTGGCGGAGGATTCCTGTACCGTAGGGGGATTTGTCAGGAACAGTACCTTTGCGCTCATCTCAGGCAGCACGCGGCTGTCGTACGAACGAAATCCAACCTTGACCATCACCGTCGCTTTGGCACGGTCCGCTGTTGGCACAATCTTGCTGACAAACCCGGCATAGCGAACATCCGGGTAAGCATCGAGAGTGATTTCACATGCTTGGTCGGATTGAATGCGCTCGATATTGGACTCCGACACATCTGCCTCAACCTGCAAGGAAGACATATCAGCGATGGTGACGACCGCGGATCGTGATCCAGCGGCCGCCCCCATGGGCGCGACCATTTCGCCGACATCCGCATTCTTTGTAAGTACCGTACCGTCAAACGGGGCCCGGATGAGGGTGTTTTCGAGATTCACCTCAGCTCCGGTGACGTAGGCTTTCGCAGCATCAATGGAAGCAAGCACTCGGCGATAGCGTGCTTCGGCAGCATCGTAATCGGCCTGAGGTGACAGTCCTTTATCGACCAGGCTCTTCACGCGGTTGAGCGTCTGCTTTGCATCATATAACTCAGCCTCGCTGACTTTCAGATTTGCCCGAGCTTGCTCAAGTTGGGCCTGCATATCCGAATTTTCGATTCGGGCAATCACCTGATTCCTGGTCACCTTATCACCCTCGACCACGCCCAGGTATTCGAGCCGGCCGGTTGCCTTGGAAGCTACAGCCGCTTTTCGCTGAGCCACGACGTAGCCGCTGGCAGTCAGCACAGCGCTTGCCTGGGAAGGAGAGGAATAGGAAACGGCGGTGAGCTGGACTTCGATCGCCGGATCAAGGGCGCCGCGGACCAACGTGTATACAAAAATGGCGACACCAAGAATCACCACACCGATTCCCAGACGCACATAGAGCCGGGTTCTGGAAGGCGGTGCGCTGGACGATTCCGCTCGGTTTATTCGCAAGGGCGACAAATCAACGTTTTGGTTATCAGACATATCGAATTAATAGTAAGGGTAAACAGAGGGAAGCATCAAGATACAAAAAAACAGTTTTAGTATGAACACGAACATAGTACGCCGGAGTTTCACGGGTTTGTACGGTTTTTCGGTGAACGACGGACACAAATCGGTAAAGGCGAACTCTTATAGTCGTTTCGGAAAGGCCAAAATCGACAACGAGTGATTGTTCCGGGGAAAAAAACAAATCTGCTCAGCGGCTTTCGCTCTTTTGAAGTTCTTCGAAATATTTCCGAATCAAATCCTGATAGTCCTTCGAATAGCCGTGTTCGAGCGCCTTCAACAGGTCCTCCCGAATCCGGTTTTTTCCTTCCAGCGTTGAGGGATCGAGCTCTGTGGGCCCGGGTCTCGCGATGTGTCTCCCCGTATCCGCCCTGCGTTTCTTTTCGAAATCTCTCTCCCTCGTGGACCGCGAAGCGTCAAGAAGACGCGAAAGAATCCGTTCCTGCTTGCGAATAGTCTCCGGGTTCACTTCTCCCTGTTCCAGATCCTCAACAACCTCACGCATTTCCTGTGTGATGCGTTCGAGGTCTCCGAGAATACGCTGTTGTTCACCGCGTGCCCTGGCCTCTGCGTTGAGTTGTTCGACGGACTTGCGCAATGCCTCTTGTTCCGCCGCGAGCCGGGCCGCCTCTTCAAGCCCCTGAGTCCGCATATTGATGGACTGTTGTCGTCCTGCCATTCGCTGAAGCTGCCCCATCAATCCGCCGCCCCCTTGTCCATCCGACTGCATCATATCCTGCATCGACTGTTGAACGGCCATGGCGGCCTTATTAAGAGATTCCATCGCCATTCGTTGTTCTTGTGAAGCGCTTCCACCGCTCCGCGTTTCCAATGCTTTCAGAGCATTCTGCATCCTCACCAGCGCATTGCCGATCGTTTTCCCCATTTCGGGCGTAACGGCAAACGACCGCTGTGAGAGCGCCTGCAAGGACGAAACAACATTCTGAAGATCCTGCAGAGTCCTCATCTGATCCTGGGCGTTCTGTCGCAGTTGCGGGGAATTCTGGGGGGCGGACTGGGATTGGTCTTTTAAACGTTCTTCCCGCGCAGATAACTCCAGAAGGTCTTTTGTTGTGCGACGCAACTCGTTCATGATGTACTGTTGCTGTTCCTGCAGCATCTGCATCTGAATCTGCGAGAGATCCTCATTGAATTGCTGAAGAGATTGCTGAGTTCTTGCCTGCGCTTTTCTGGCCTGATCAGCCTTACCCGACCGAAGGTCCTGTACCGCCTGACGAATGGATTGGTCTGTCCGCGCACTGTCAAGCCGGTCGATGGCCGATTGAAGCTCCTGCTCGGGCATTTCCGTGAAGAACTCTTCCATGCGATTTTGAACGTCTTGCGCCGATTGTTTCAATTGGTTGAGTTGATTCTCCAGATCCTCCTGTTTCTCCGCAAGGGCCCTTGCCTGCTCAGGATCATTGACCTGTTCCGTTGCGGCATCAAGCTCTTGTTGTAGTTTTAGAAGCTCTTCCGCACGTTTTCGTGCTTCGTCCAGTTTTTGTTCGATCTGAATCCTTTTGAGTAAATCGAGCGTTCGTTCAATACTCTGACGGAACTGTTCCTCTGAGAAAGTGAGTTGCTGAAGCGCCTGACGGAGTTGTTCCTTATTGACATTCTGCATCGCCTGCTGGAGTTGTTTCATGGCCTTTTGCAATTCGGCAGAATTCAGCTGCTCAAAAAGCTGCTGCAGTTCGAGATACTTCTCCATCGTTTCCGGAGAAAGAACGTTTTGCTCCTGCATCTGCTCCGTCATATTCTCCAATCGTTGCTGAACATCCTTAAGCTTTTTCTGGAGCTCTTCGTATTTCTTTGCAGTTTCCTCCATTTTCTTCTGCTGCTGCCAATCAACATCCTTGTTCTTCTTGAAGTCTTCCTGAATGGACTCGATGGCCTTCTTGAGTTCCTTTGCCTCTTCTGCAGTTCTTCCGAGTTCCTCGAGAGTTTCTTTATGGTCGGTGTTCAGATCGGTGAAAACCTCTTCAAGAGACGGAAGCCTCAGGAGGAACATCTGGCTGCGTCCGTTTTTTGGCCCGCCGACGATATCGTTGTCGAATACTTCGGCAAAATACTCCACGACGTCCTCGGGAACGAGCTTCATTCCGGAGAAGTCCCACACGAAGGGTATTTCTGCCTGTGTTGCTTTGCCGGATCGGATCGGAATCTCCTGAAATGTGTGGGTTGGCGCAGGCTGCTCGTAGCGGGAATGAATAAGACGATATCCCAGGTGCAACCGTGAGAATCCGAAATCATCTCGAATACTGACCAAGAGAGGAAGGGAGCCCGTTCCTGCGATGTCCACATTTCGGCCGGGCTCGAGAATCGAAACAACAGGATGCTCGTCGGGAATGACAGTGATCCTATAATAGAGGGGATCGACCGTGCCTAACCCGCCCTCGTCAGTCAGGTCGAGAGCGTACTCGGAATTCGTACGGACGTTAAATTGGCCTGTAAATCGGGACCCGCGAATGGACAGTGAAATTTTAGGACCCTCATTGAATCGCAAAAACCCCGCCGCAATGTCCTTGCTTGCCGTTCCGGTAACCCGGACCCGGGTCCCGGCAAGGGCAATAATGTCACCGACGAATTCATCCTGGATTTTCGCGGGTTGCCGTGTATACGAAGGAAAATCAAGTTGTACCCGAAACGATCGAACCAAAGGGCGGTCAAGCACGGTAATGCGAAAGCGTTCGCTCTGCAGCCCGTCAAATTCGGCATAATAATCGGTTGTCGCCCGCAGAGAGGAAAGCGTTGCTTTGAATTCGCCCAACGAATCGCCCCTGATCCGAAGAACCTCGAACTCGGTTTGCTGCTCGGGTTTCCAAAACAAAGACAACGGTTCTTTTGGGAGATCGGCCGCATCGACCGGAACAACTTTCACCCTGAGGGGGACGTCTTCACCCTTAATGGTTTCAGCGGTGCCGGGCGAAATGTGAAATGCGAAGCGTGCCGGCGGAACAAAGTCCTGGTTGAACCGCAGGAGACGATGGGCCGCGCTTCCGATAGAGTCAGGAAACACGACAACAAGGAAAAGAAAGGAAATCAGTCCCACGGCACCGAATTTCGAGGCGCGTCGCAAAGGAACAACATCCACGGCACGGTTGAAATCGAGTGAGGCGGTTGCGACTGCGAGGTCCCGGAAGGAGGCGTCGATTAGTTCAACCGAGTAAAGCGTTTCCGAGTTTCTTTCCTTCTGGAGCTGGAGCAGATTGAGAAGCCGGTCGCGAACCTGTGGGAAGGCCGCTCCGACAAGCTGGGCAAGTTGTGCATCGGACGGTGTCGCAAGCAATCCCAGGCGCTTTAAGGCAGGCCGGACAAAGAACCAGACAAGGACGACAACCAGCAGCACAAGGACGGCAATGAATGCCATAGTCCGAATAGAACTATTAAATCGAAAGAGGATCTCGAGGACCAGGATTCCGGCGATGCCGCTGGTGATCAGAGAAATCCCGCGGAGCACGAGCGCACGAAGCTCAATGTCGAGGAGCTTCATTCGAACGGAAGATAACCGGGTTTGTATGTCGGTTATGATAGACAAAAGGATCCTTCGCTTTAACCGAAGCCTTAATTCATCAACGACCACACGACTATGTTTGTTCCGAACTTGAGTGCTTCCCGGCGGACCTCCTCCGGATCATTGTGAATATCGGGATCCGCCCAGCCGTCGCTGATATTTGACTCATACGTGTAGAAAACAACCAGCCTTCCCTTATGAAAAAGGCCGAATCCCTGGGGAGGCCTGTCATCGTGTTCATGTGTCTTCGGCAAGCCGGCCGGGAAGGTGAAATGCGCACGAAAAAGGCCGTAACTGAACGGCAGTTCGGCAAGTTCCTGATCGGGAAAGACCTTTTTCATTTCCCTTCGGACGGAACGGTCCAGCCCGTAATCGTCGTCAATATAGAGAAATCCTCCGCGGTGCAGGTACTCCCGAAGACGACGCACCTCAAGATCCGAAAAAACCACATTTCCATGTCCGGTCATAAAAAGGAATGGGTAGGAAAACAGATCCTCGCTTGCAAGTTCGACAAAATGATAACGTGGGTCCACATCGATCGAAGTGTTTTCCCGAACGAATTTCAGTAGATTGACCTCCGCAGACGGATCGTTGTACCAGTCACCGCCCCCGCTGTATTTGAGCCGCGCGATTCGAAACTGGCTCTCCACCCGGGTTTGGGCGCCGGCAACATCGGCAACAACGATAACGAGCAGGATTGCGAAACGGAGGATCATTCCGCAATGTAGAAAATCGCGGAGTGATTCACAACGGATTTTAGGATGAAACGCGGCGTTTGGTCGCTAGCGTTTCTGTGCGGCTGAAACGGCCCACCAGGCATCGGTGGTGCGGGCGATCCTGTCCGCCAGACTCACGATGATCTTCTTGGTAATAGCGGGATGGTTTTCGATCAGGTCGTCAAGTTCGAGGTGAACATACAACAAAGATGTGGGTTCCAGAGCCTGAAGAGTTGCAGTTCTGGGGATTTCGAGGAAGCATCCGAGTTCTCCGAAAACGGTGCCCGGATCGGAAAATTCTGTAATGGAAAAATCGCGCTTCACAACACCGATCTTCCCATTCAAGAGAACAAACCACCCCTTGCTGGGCTCTCCCTCGCGCACAATCGTCTCACCGATCGCGTAGTACTTCTTCGTCCCCGGAAGCTTGGTGATGTCTTCCTTCGGATTGATCATTCGTCCTTCTTTCTTCCCCTGTCAGTGCGGCCTTCCACTGCGAGGCAACTCTCCCGCTCCAGGGAGGACACACCGTGACGAGTGCCCAGGGAGAACGGGAGAGATTCTCGCGTTGCGATTCACTCAGAACCACGTCAATCCATGATTTTTCTCAAAAACGCCGGTTTGTCAGGATCCGACTTGTCGATTTTTTCCTTTTCGTCGGAGTTCTCCTTGATCGCGTTGAATGGCAGTTCGACTCCGCGTCGCATGAACGACGGCTCGTCGAGTTTTTGCAGTTCGGAAGGACCTGAGGGGATCCGGTCGACAAGTTTTGCGCCCGTCTTCATCGGTTTTTGACCGGCAGCCCTCTTGTTGAAGCCGGTCGCAATCACCGTGACCATTACTTCTTCTTTCAGGTTCTCGTCGATGACCGTTCCGAGGATCACATTTGCATCGTCGCCTGCGGCCTCGTGAATAATGCTGGTCGCTTCATCCACCTCCACAAGGCTGAGATCCGGTCCACCCGTGATGTTGACGAGAATTCCCTGTGCTCCGGCAATCGAAACGCCTTCAAGGAGTGGGCTCGAAATGGCCGCGTTGGCGGCTTCGACAGCACGGTTTTCGCCGGACGCAACGCCTGTTCCCATCAAAGCATCGCCCATTTCGCGCATGATCGTACGAATGTCGGCGAAATCAACGTTGATCAGGCCGGGAACGGTGATGACCTCCGAGATGCCGCGGGTCGCATTGTACAGGACCTGATTGGCGATCTCGAAAGCCTCGAGAAGTGGCGTCCGTCGGTCGATGATGTCAAGGAGCTTCTGATTCGGAATGACGATCAGCGTGTCGACCTGTTTCTTCAGCTCCTCGATCCCCCAATCCGCCTGCCCCGTCCGTTTCTTTCCTTCGCTGTTGAAGGGCCGGGTGACGATGCCGACGACAAGGGCGCCCATGCTTTTGGCGATATTTGCCACGCCGGGTGCGCCGCCGGTTCCGGTGCCGCCGCCAAGACCCGCAGTGATGAATACCATATCACTGCCGGAGAGACAGCGGGCGATTTCCTCGCGGTCTTCTTCAACCGCGCGCTGGCCGATGATGGGATCAGCTCCCGCGCCAAGGCCCCTTGTCAGGTTCTTTCCAATCTGTAATTTGTGTGCCGCTTTGTTGCGCTCGAGAGATTGGAGATCGGTGTTGATGGCGATGAAATCAACGCCGACCAGACCTTTGTCGATCATGCTGTTGACTGCATTGCCGCCACCGCCTCCAACGCCCACGACACGAATTTTCGCGCCGCGGTCACTGAGGGTATCGAGTTCTATCACGGTAGATCCTCCCTGTTTGAGTTGGGAAAGTGGAACATGGAAACGTTATATACATTTAGAGTTCATCAAACCAAGTTTTCATCCTGTTGAAAATATTCTTCACGGAGCCCTTTCCCTTGCCGTTACGCATGGAAGCCGTGATGGCTGATCGATCGCGGTGTTTGAGCTCGTGAATGACCAATCCGACACCCGTCGCATAAATGGGATTCTCGATCTCCCGGATCAGTCCGGCGCTGAAGCCGGTCGGAATTCCGATCTTCACCGGCATCCCAAGGACTTCGCGGGCCAGGTCGGCCGTTCCTTTGATAAGGGAACCACCCCCGGTCAGAACGACGCCGGCTGAAAGGTGCTTTGAATAGCCGGAGCGTTTGATTTCCATCGCCGCGATTTCAAGAATTTCTTCCATTCGGGGTTGAATCACCTGGCAAAGAAGTTTCTTATCGATCTCAATGGGAGGCCTTCCGCCAATTCCGGGAAGAATGATCGGACCGTTATCTGCAATGGCGGGCATGAACGCAAACCCATGCTCGATCTTTAATTTCTCAGCCTGTTCGGTAAGAATGCCAAATCCTTTGCGGATATCGTCGGTGACCTTCTTTCCGGCGACGCCGATAACAGCGGTGTGCCGTATCGTGCGTTCCTCGAAGACGGCGAGGTCGGTCGTGCCGCCGCCAATATCCAGAAGGGCAACGCCCACCTCCTTCTCCTCGTCGTCCAGAACCGCATAGCTTGACGCGAGAGGTTCAAGCACCATATCGTTGACCTGAATGCCGGACCGCTGGACACATTTGTAAATATTCTGCGCAGCGGTCACCAAGCCCGTGATGATGTGGACGACAGCCTCCATGCGCACGCCGGACATTCCAACCGGATCGTAGATTCCATCCTGTCCGTCGACGATAAATTGCTGGGGGATCACATGGATAATCTTCCGATCCGACGGCAGGGCCACGCGCTTCGTGTCTTCAATAAGACGCTCCACATCCTGTTGCGTGATCTCATTGTCCGGGCGGCTGATGGCAATCACGCCCCGGCTTTGGAAACTCTGGATATGGTCTCCCGCGATCCCTACGGTGACGGCGCCGATACTCACACCGGATTGAGCCTGAGCCTCCTGGACCGCCATTTGGATCGATCGAACGGTCTTCTCAATGTTTGTGACAACACCACGCGTGAGACCGTCCGAGGTGCTCCTTCCGATTCCAAGGATGTTCAACTTTCCCGGATGAGTTTCGTCCGGGGATGCAACGATGGCACATACTTTGGTGGTCCCGATATCCAGACCCACCGCTATCTCATTATTCATGGTATTCCTCGATTCGGCCATTATGACCGGGGCAGAAGTTTTAATTTTCCTTGTTGATCTTTCCAGCGTACGACAACCTGATCGTCGAAACGAACATCGATATATTGGACCAAACGTGAACCACGCTCCCGCACAATTCCATTCCAGAATGTTTCCAACCTCACGAGTTTCGAGGCGACGTTGCCGCGTCCGAAGAGTACTGGAACACTCCCTTCAGCCGTGTAGAGTACGATATCGCCGCCATTCCTGAGTCGAACCTCAGAAATTAAATGAAACATTTCCTTGTTGACGAGCCGAGCGGTGGAGAGGATCGTCAATGCCTCCTGAATGTCCGAATGCGTCAGCGTAGCGCCGACTTTTGGAGAGACGTCGGGAGGTATTCCGCCGATCAGGGGCAGATCGAACAGTTCACCGGAAACCGAATGGGGCAGCACCACGCCGTCTGGATCCAAATAGCGCAGCTCTCCCGGATTGATCATTGCCACGGGAGCTCGTTCCGTGACCTTGATCCTGATGGTCGAGGGGAGATCCCGCTCAACCAGGACCGCCTTGATAAAATAATGGCTGACGACATCTTTCTGAATCTTCAGGAGGTCAAGGTCATACATCCTTGCCCCATCATTGACATGCGCAAGCTGAAGGATCTCGTTTGTTTGAACGACACTATTACCGTGAACAAGGACCCTGTGAACCGTCAGGCTTGATTTCCAGAAATTTGCACCCGCCACAAGGAATCCACCGAGAAGAACTAAAGAGATAAATCCGAATGTTAGTTTTCGGGTCGTTTTCATACAGGATTTGTCTTGAGTGTTTCCGAGAACCCCACAAGTTTCACTTCAAACTCTAGAAGCACACCGGCGTTTTGATACACCGTCCGACGTACAAGATCGATCAGCTTCAGAATATCGGATCCCTTTGCCGACCCCATGTTCACCATGAAATTTGCATGTTTCTCTGAAATCTGAGCGTCTCCAATGCGCTTTCCCTTCAAGCCGGCCTGTTCGATCAATCGTGCCGCGAACGTTCCGGGCGGATTGGTAAACATGCTGCCGGAGTTTGGCAGATTGAGAGGCTGTGTTGCATTCCTTCGGGCAATAAGTTCGCTCTTCTTGCGCCGGATCTCTTCCGTGTTTCCTTTTGCGAGTCCAAACCTCGCACTCAGGACAACATCCGAACTAAACGCAGATTTTCTATACGAAAAACCTGCCTGCTCTTTCTTCACCCATTGAACTTCCGTCCCACGAAGAGCCTCGACATCGACGACATGATCTTTCATCTCGGAGCCGTGGGCGCCTGCATTCATCACCACCGCGCCACCCACGCTTCCCGGAATTCCAGCGGCCCACTCGATTCCCTCCAGGGCATTTTGAATGCAGAAGTCTACGAGTTTCGTCAGCCGGGCTCCCGCCTCGGCCGCAACCAGGTCGCCGCTCATGGAAACAGCCGAAAGCCCGTTTTCCAGATTGATGGCAGCTCCATGGTACCCCTCATCGCTAATGATCATGTTGCTGCCTCGTCCGATCATCATGAAGGGGAATTGCTGTTCCCGGAGATATCGTACGATGGCGACAACATCATCCTTGTCCCGTGGCTCGAGGTAATAGTCTGCCGGTCCGCCCACTTTCATGGATGTGTACGGAGCGAGCGGTTCGTTCACCGCAATGCGGCCGTGAAAAAAAGACTGTATGTGGCTGAGAGAGACCATTTTAGTGAAGGGTGAAGGCCCGCCCCCGCCAGACCCGCCCGCCTGTTCCGGCACGAAGAATGGTCGGGCGGGCCGCTGGCGAGCTGGCGAACGAACGGTATTGAGCAATATTTCGGTCGTTCGCGCGGGATAAACGGCAAAGAGTGTTGTAAAACCTCATCGTCATCCCGCCTTTTTTTTCAAATCAGAAAGAAACTCTTCACCGAATTTCCAGATGTCACCGGCGCCCATGGTGATAACAATATCGCCCTTCTTCATAAGGGACTTCAATGTGGCCGGGACGGCTCGTTTGTCGGCGACATAATGGACATCCTTGTGCCCAAATCTCTTCGCTGCGCTCACGATCAATTCCCCCGAAACACCCTGAATCGGTTCTTCCCGCGCAGGATAGACATCGGTGACAACCAGGACGTCCGAGAGAAGGAACGATTTTCCGAACTCCTCGTAGAAATCACGTGTGCGGGAATAAAGATGCGGTTGAAAGACACACACCACGCGCCGCCTCCAGCCGGCCTTCACGCCGGAAAGGGTTGCGCGGCATTCGGTCGGATGATGGGCATAATCGTCGTACACCGAAATGCCGCCGGCCTCACCCTTCAGCTCCCAGCGACGGTACACTCCGGAAAATTTTTCAATCCCCGATTTGACCTTTTCAAACGGAACACCGAGTTCAAGAGCGACAGCGATAGCCGCAAGGCTGTTCTGCACGTTGTGCTTGCCGGGGACAGCAAGCGTGATCTGCCCAAGCTCATGCGAATTCCTTTGAAGCGTAAAGGTCGAAGTATTGTCTTTGTGGCGGATGTCGATCGCTTGAACGTCGGCCTGTGGATTCAGCCCGTAAGTAATGATCTTCTTCTTATTGAGTTGCGGCATGATATCAAGAAGTGCCGGCTCATCGACCGAAAGAACAACAAACCCGTAAAAGGGGACCCGTGACGCAAATAGAACGAACGCCCCCTTGATGTCTTCGAGATCGCGGTAACAGTCAAGGTGGTCAGTTTCCAGCGTTGTAAGAACCGCAACGGTTGGGGTGATGGAGAGAAACGACCTGTCGAACTCATCGGCCTCCACGACAATGAAATCGCCGTGCCCCAGCCGGGCGTTTGTGCCGCCCAGGCCGCTCAGCTTTCCGCCCACAATGACCGTGGGATCCAGATTCCCCTCCATAAGCACAAGGCTGATCATCGAAGTAGTGGTGGTTTTTCCATGCGTTCCGGCAACACCGATCCCGTATTTCAGCCTCATGACCTCAGCCAGCATTTCCGCTCGGCGAATGACAGGAATCTTGCGTCTGACTGCCTCTGCGACCTCCGGATTGTCATGCGTAACGGCGGAAGAATACACAAGGGCATCAACGTCGTTCTTCACATTCCCGGCATCGTGGCCTTCAAAGATCTTCGCACCGAGGTGCTTCAATCGATCGGTCACTTCGGAGAGACTGCGATCCGATCCGCTGATCTGGAATCCCTGGTCAAGCAGGATTTCCGCAATGCCGCTCATGCCAATCCCGCCGATTCCGACAAAATGTATTTTCTTGATTGAGGAGAACATGTTCTAGGAAATCGTTCGTCGTTTCATGCCGAAAGTCCGGCGTTTTCTCTTGGGGACTTTTTCCGCGATGCGCTCCATTTCGCGGATCAATTCATCCGCCCGCTCGTATCGCCCTGCGCGAATTCGAAAGATGCGCCTTCGGGACTTGATCTTGAATACGATCATTTGAAAGCGTCCGGCCGTTTGGACCAGCCGTTCGCGGCCAATGTGCATCCATTCCATGTCGGACACGGATATTTCGCGCTGATGCTTTCTGTTGTGAAAAATGATCGTCTCGCCGTCGATCTTCAGCGTTCGGTGCCGAAATTTGTTCAGCAAAAGGACTGCAAGGGAAACAACGAAGAACAGGACCATGATGTACATAATGGGATCTTTGTAGATGAGCGTGAACTGGTCTTCCACAAAGCTTCCTCGAATCCCGGCGTAGAGTAGCAACACCACGAGATAGATGAGCGCTTGCTGGTAATAAAAATCGAGCTTATATCGGAAGGTCTTCATAGGAGAATCTCTGCACGTTATAGTTGAAGAATGCTTTGCGCGATAACGGAAGCCGCGTCGGGATGGGCAAGTCGTCGAGCCGCGCTTCCCATCGTTTCACGCTGACCCCGGTCCTTCAAAAGAGTCAGAACAACTGTTTTCAATCCGACAAGATCCTGCTCCCGGAGGAGTTGTGCAGCGCCCGCTTTTACCAGTGTTTGGGCGTTACGCGTTTGATGATCGCCTGCCGCATGCGGATAGGGGACCAGCACTGCCGGTTTTCCGGTCAAGGTCAGCTCGGCAATTGTTGTCGCTCCGGCTCTCGAAACCACCAGGTCCGCAACCGCGTACGCCATTTCCATTGCCTCGATAAAGGGGCCGACCCATCCGATTGTCTGCCCGCCAAGTTGATCACGGATTTCTTTGAAATGGCGCTCGCCGGTTTGCCAGATCACCTGAACGCCGCCATCCCTCAAGTCTCCAACGAAATTCATGACAGCCTCATTGATCGCTGCCGCTCCCTGACTTCCGCCCAAGATCAGGAGAACCGGCTTTTTGTCTGTCAATCCAAAAAATTCAAGAGCCTGCTTTTTGGAAACCATACCCATCGTTGATCGGGTCGGGGTCCCGACAACCTCCGTGTTTCTTGCGCCTTTGAGCCACGTCGTTGCGTCCTCGAAGGCAAGGAACACACGCCGGACCCGTTTGGCAAGCAGGCGGGTGGTCACTCCCGGGTAACTGTTGGACTCGTGAATGACCGTCGGAATTCCCAATGTCGTCGAGGCGAAAAGAACAGGTCCGCACACATAGCCGCCGGTGCCAACGACCGCCGCAGGTTTGAGCCGCATCATGAGAAAGAACGATTGAACAACTGCGACCATCACTTTGAGCGGAACGAGAAGGTTGTCCAACCGAAAGCTTCTTCGTAAGCCGCTGATCCAGATCGTTTCAAGAGGATAGCCATGTTGCGGAACGATCCGGGCCTCGATCCTGTCCTTTGTTCCGACAAAAACCAAATGCAACTCCGGCCTTAAAACTTTGAGCGCATCGGCGATGGCCAGTGCCGGGAAAACATGTCCGCCGGTTCCTCCACCCGCGAGCACAATCGTAGTGGGCCGTGCGGACACGATGCTCCTTCCTTAGACTCTGAGACCCTGTTCCTGCAGCGATTCCGCGGGAATCACACCGTCCGGGAGCGTTGTCGCACGCGGGTGCAGGTCGGTTTGGGCTGAAATATTCAAAAGAACGCCGATCGCAAAGCACGAAAAAACAAGTGACGATCCACCGTAACTTACAAACGGCATGGGAAGCCCCGTGGTCGGCAGTAAACCGAGGGTCACACCCGCGTTGACAAGGGCATAAAGCGACAAGGTGCTCGTGATGCCGGTCGCGAGAAGTCTACCGTATTCATCACGGGCATATTTGGCGATCTTGAATCCGCGAAGCATGATGAGCAGAAAGAGGCCCAGGAAAAACATCGTTCCAAGGAAACCGTATTCCTCTCCGACGATTGAAAAGACAAAATCTCCGTAGGATTCAGGGAGAAAGAGATCCCTCTGTTTACTTTCGCCCGGCCCGACGCCAAGGAGACCACCGCTCCCGAATCCGATGATTCCCTGCCAGAGCTGATAGTTCATGCTTCCCGGATCCGAACTGCCTTCGAGAAACGACCGGATGCGCGCCATACGATAGGGTGCACTGACCACGTATCCCAGGAGCAACGGGAGAATGGAGATCGTGGTGAAGAACAGGTGCGTAAACTTCGCACGGCTGATAAACAACATCACGAGGCTCATAAGAATGATCATGGCGCCTGTGCTGAAATTCGGCTGAAGGAGGACAAGCACCGAAGTTGCTCCAATCCAGATCATCATGGGGAGATATCCGCGCTTAAAATCGCGCACGAGCTCCTGCTTGATGGCAATCATGGTGCAGAGGTGGAACAGGAGCGAAAATTTCGCAAATTCAGAAGGCTGAAAGCCAAGACCTCCGAATCGCAACCATCGTGCGGCCCCCTTGGTCTCACCGCCGAGAAACAGCGTGAGAAGCAATAATGTTACGGCTCCGATCAACGCGATCTTTGTCAGCTTCCTGTATTTCCTGTAATCGACCGTTACCCCGAAGAACAATGCCGCGATGCCCACAAGGATTTTCAGTGCATGGGAATTCAGCAGCCGGTCACTTTCGCCGAACTTCTGCATGGCCCAGGTCGCAGACGCGCTGTACACAACGCCGAGACTGAGCACCATCAGGGTCAATACGGCGATCAGGGTCGGGAGATCAATATGATTCTTTTGAGCACGGGTCATGGTCATCCCGGCAACCGGTTGACAAGTTCCTTAAATACTTTTCCGCGATGCTCGTAATTGGTGAACCAATCGAAGGACGCACACGCGGGAGAAAGGAGAACAAGGTCCCCCGGTTGCGACAGGCGGGAAGCGGAGGTTACCGCTTCATCCATAGAGTTGGCCCGGGAAACAGAAACCACATCGCGAAAGGCGGCCTCAATCTTCTGGGCTGACTCACCAAGAGCGACAATGGCTTTCACGCGTTCTTGTACCAAGGATTTGATGATCGAGTAGTCGTTTCCCTTGTCGCGGCCGCCAAGCAACAGGATGATCGGATTCGTGAACGCTTGAAGCGCATACCGGACAGAGTCAACGTTGGTTGCCTTGGAGTCGTTGTAGAAGAGCACGCCGTTGAGATCGCGGACCATCTCCAAACGATGTTCCACTCCCTTGAAATTGCGCAATGTCGCCCGCATGGATGCCGGGTTCACGCCCGAGAGAAACCCGGCCAAAACCGCAGCCATCGCGTTGTAGGCATTGTGCACCCCGCGAATGGTCATTTGATCGAGCAGAACAACGTCATGCCGTTGATTGCTCACATGGAGAACCATTTTGCCATTCTGAATCCATGCACCTTCGGCCTGGTGGTTTGAATAACTGAACGGGAGCTTTCGGCATTTCGCCTGCGAAACGATCTTCGCCGTCCACGGATCATCTGCGCAATAGATCAGCGTGTCACCGTCCTTTTGATTCGCGAAGACTCTTGCTTTCGAGGCCGCATAACGCTCCATGGAATGCCCGTACCGATCCATATGGTCCTTTGTGATGTTCAAAAGCACTGAAATCCCGGGACGAAAGGACTCGCAATGATCCAATTGAAAACTGCTTACTTCCAAAACAACAATCTCCTCTTCAACCAGACCCAAAACGACCGATGAGAATGCCGTTCCAATATTACCCGCAACCACATGTTTCTTTTTTGCATCGCCCAAAATCCTTCCGATGAGGGTGGTTGTGGTCGTTTTTCCATTGCTCCCGGTTACGGCAACCAAGGGAACCTTGCAGAACCAACTTGCAACCTCCAACTCGCTGACGATCGGAATCGTCCGGCGGGCAGCCTCCAGAACAACAGGGGCATCACTGGGCACGCCCGGGCTCAACACAATCAGAGATGCGTCAAAGACCCGGTCCGAATGTCCGGCCGTTTCCAACGGAATGCCGGAAGCCAACAGGTCTGCGTGGGCCTCGCGTAGCTGATCATCGGGACGCTGATCGCTCACCAGCACCCGGGCTCCCTTTGAGCGGAGGAGCTTCGCGACACCGATACCGCTGCGGGCTGCACCGAGCACGGTCACCCGCGAATTTTCCAGTTGATGCACATTCATGCGGCGCTTTGCCGGTCGACTTCCGTTTCGGTCAACGCACCTTAAAGGTTGCCAGACTCAGGATCATCAGAAGGATCGCGATGATGTAGAACCTGGTGACGATCTTGGGCTCGGGCCAGCCGAGTAGTTCGAAATGGTGATGGAGCGGAGCCATGCGAAAGATCCGCCGGCCTTCGCCGTATTTCCTCTTCGTGTACTTGAAATAGAACCGCTGGATGATGACGGACAGAGTTTCCATGAGAAATACTCCGCCCAACGTAGGAAGCAGCAGTTCTTTCTTGATCAGGACACACATGGCACCGATGGCCCCTCCGAGGGCGAGAGAACCCGTGTCGCCCATAAAAACCTGTGCAGGGTATGAATTGAACCAAAGGAAACCAAGCGCGGCACCCCCGAGCGCCGCACAAAAAATCGCAAGCTCTCCATTTCCGCGAAGGAACGGGATTGTCAGATACTGGCTGAGTTCCGCGTGGCCTGAAACGTAGGCGATAATGGCCAGCGTCGCTCCGACGATCCCGACAATTCCGATCGCGAGCCCGTCAAGCCCGTCGGTGAGATTCACCGCGTTTGATGTCGCAGTGACGATGAAGACCACGACAGGAATGTAAAACCACCCGAGGTCGAGTTCGAGATTTTTCAAAAACGGAACGGTTGTGCTGGATTTCAGTTTCCAGAGATCCGGATCGATCCACTCCGGGGCGAAATAAATAACGCTTCCCACAACAAGGCCGACGGTCACTTGTCCCACGATCTTGTAACGGCCGATCAACCCCTTCGGCTTCTTCTTGACAACTTTCAGGTAATCATCGAGGAATCCGACTGCTCCGAGTGTAAAAGTAACAAAGAGAATCAGCACGATATACATGTTCTGGATGTCGGCCCAGAGCAATGCGGGAATAATGATCGAAGCCAAGACGATCAACCCGCCCATGGTCGGAGTTCCCGCCTTGGTCAGATGGGTCTTCGGTGCTTCGACCTTTGCGGCTTCGCCGATTTGAAGTTCCCTCAAACGACGAATGACCTTCGGACCGATCCAAAAAGCGATAATGAGTGCCGTGACGGCAGCAGCCCCCGCCCGGAAGGTGATAAACCGAAAAACACCGAACCCGGGAATGTCATAAAGGCGATCGAGATATGTGAGAGCATAGTAGAGCATGGCTCAGGCCGCCTTCGAGAAGCGTTCTCGAAGGAATGTAACGACATCTTCCATTTTCATTCCCCGTGAACCCTTGATCAACACAATATCGCCCGGAGAAAGCAACTCACTCAGATATTCAGACAGCATATTCTTTTGATCATAATGAGCTTTGAATTTTGCATTCGAAGTCGTATGTGTTTCTCTTGAAAGCGGACCGTATGTCAGTAAATATTCCACACCGTTTTTTGCGGCCTCATGGGCAGCCTGGCGGTGCATGCCGGCAGAATCGGGTCCCAGTTCGAGCATGTCGGCAAGAACGGCGATCCGTTTCCCGGCCGTTTTCATCGCTCCGATGGTCTGGAGAGCCGCGCGCACGGAGTCAGGATTCGAATTGTAGGTATCGTTCAATACAGTCACCCCGCCCATCTCGACCACTTCCATGCGCTTGCCGGTTGGTTTAAGTGCATGCAGGGCGCGGCGAATATTTGCAGGCGAGACGCGAAACGTCAAGCCAACGGTTATCGCGGCAAGAGCATTCATGGCGGAGTGTAAACCCGGCACAGAGAGTTCCACCATGAACGATCGCGATCCGGATTTCACCTGAAACCGGGGCTGCGCACGCTCCGAGAACGTCAAATTCACTCCCCGCACGGTTGCTCTCGTCGCTTTGAAGCCAAAAGTCACGGCGCTGCGGGTTGACCGTATGCGCTTCGCGAGAAATCGGTCATCCGCATTGATGAAGATTTTTGAAGATTTCGCCCGATAGGTCTTCAACCAGTCAAACAGCTCTCCCTCCGCTTTTGCCACGCCGCCAAATGTCCGGAAAAACTCAAGATGTTCAGCTCCAATGTTTGTCAACAACCCATGAGTGGGGAGGAGGATGTCGCACAAATAGCTGATTTCTCCCGGGTGATTTGTTCCGATCTCAACAACTGCCACCTTATGCTTCTTCTCGAGCCGAAAAAGTGTCAACGGAACGCCGAGGTGATTGTTCAAATTTCCTTCGGTTGCCAGTACGGTGGAGCGGGTTCCCAAAACGGCTTTGATCATGTCCTTGGTAGTTGTCTTCCCGTTGCTGCCGCCCACGGCGATCACCGGGATGTCAAATTTCCTTCGGTGCACGCGTGCCAGTTCGCCAAGAGCTTTCACAGTATCTTCCACAACAAGCCGAGGGACGGGCAAACTCAGCATCAAGGCCTCATTCCGGCTGGTCCACGTGCGTCCCAGAACCACCGCTGCCGCTCCGGCTTCAATCGCGCGGGTGATGAAGTCGTGGCCATCCACGCGCTCTCCCTTGAGTGCGACAAAAAGATCACCCGGACGAACCGAGCGGGAGTCGATGGTAACACCGGTAACCGTTAACGGTTTCCGCCCGCCGAAATCCATCGCCTGTACGTTTGTGACCCTTAAGAGGTCCTTTTCCGTGAGTTTCATTGCTGTTGGAGGAACTCTTCCACGATTTCGCGATCGCTGAAATGAATCTTCTCATTTCCGAGGATCTGGTATTCCTCATGGCCCTTTCCGGCAATGAGGACGACATCCCCATAGCGCGCCAATGAAAGCGCCCGGAGAATCGCCTTCCGCCGATCAGGTTCAACGAAAACACCTTCACGTTGCCGTATCCCCTGCAGGATATCCGCGATAATTCGATCGGGATCTTCGGTGCGGGGGTTATCCGAAGTCACCATGCAGATATCTGCCAGTTCAGCCGCAATGGATCCCATGAGCGGCCGTTTCGTGGAATCGCGGTCACCGCCCGCCCCAAACACTACAAGAATTTTTCCCCGTCCCTGCTTCGGAAGAACCTCATGAATAGTCCGAAGGCATTTTTCAAGCGCATCGGGTGTATGCGCATAATCAACGATCACCGTCCATCCGGCGGAAGATAAAATTTTTTCGAATCGGCCTTTTACAAAAACCGTTTGTTCGATTCCCTTTCGGATGTCCTCGGCAGACAATTCCAGTGCCGCCCCCACGGCAAACGATGCAAGAATGTTGTAGACATTGAAGCGTCCGACGAGAGGAGAACGAATCGCTGTTGCCGCTCCTTTGTATTCGATGCTCACCTGGGTGCCGTTCATGGAAAAATCGGCGTTTGCCGCTCTCACATCAGATTGTGCGTCGAAACCGTACGATAGTGTTCTTCCTCCCGAAGCCGCAAGAATTGTTTTTCCCGCCTCATCGTCACGATTGGCGATTGTCCAGGCATCGGAAGGGAGGGAGTCGAACAACTTCTTTTTCGCCAGAAAATATTCTTCCATCGTTTGATGATAATCGAGATGGTCTTGCGTCAGGTTCGTGAAAACGCCGGCGTCGAAATCAATTCCATGGACGCGGGATTGGTCCAGCGCGTGAGACGAAACTTCCATACAAACAGAGGTGCATCCCTCATCCACCATTTGAACGAGCAACCGGTTGAGCTCAAGCGACTCCGGGGTCGTATGGCTCGCAGGGATCGTCTTTTTCCCGAATTGATAGTGAACGGTTCCGATAAGTCCGGTTTCCTGCCCTGCTGCCGAGAGCAAGGATCGGATCAAATGACTGGTTGTTGTTTTTCCGTTTGTCCCCGTCACGCCTATCATCGTCAACTTTCTCGATGGGTGTCCATAATAGTTCGCGGACATGAGCGCCAGGGCCTTTCGTGAATCGCCGACAACGATCTTGATCACGCCCAGATGCATGCACAGTGAATCCGGGATCGCTGCATCATCCTCAACCACAATGACCGATGCACCCCGGCTGGCCGCATCCTGGAGGAACGCGTGTCCGTCGCTCCCTGAGCCGCGGATCGCTATAAAACAGTCACCGCGGGAAACTTTTCTTGAATCATACTGAAGCCCGTTCACCTCAACGTCATGTGTCACCACCATTCGTCCGAACATCGTCTGAAAGAGCTTGATGACCCGTACACCGTCAAGCAAGGGCGACAATTTCATTGCGTTCGATTCCTTGCCGTGTCCGAATTGTTGCTCTCAGTAAAGCATCGCCGTGGCGATGCCGCTGGGTTCGCATACCAGCCGAATGGTTGAGCCGATCGTCGCCTTTTGACCCGCAGCAGGGGATTGCCGTGCGACAGCTCCGCTTCCTTCGAGAATTATCTCAAAATCATCGAGAACAAGCCTGTTGATCGCACGCCGGGCACTCATGCCGCGAACGTCCGGAACCACAATCAGCCCTTTTTGATCTGCGCGCGGTTCGTTATGAAGCGCCAGCTTGATCGCGTCACCCTTGGCCACGCGTGATCCGGGTTCAGGAGATTGCCGAATGACATACTCGCCGGCGCCGAAAGTCTCTGAGACCAATCCTTGACCGCGAAGAATTCTCTCTGCCACCACCGTTTTGATGTTTCGAACGTCGGGAACAACCAAAGTCTCCTCTTCGGCTGCAATGACATCCGGGGCCGCGGCACGTTGAAAGCGCGAAGAGGTGTGAAGAACACGCTCAGCGACTGTCCGAAAAATCGGCGCGCTGGTTACCCCGCCATAGTATCCGCGTGCACGCGGATTATCCATCATCACCAGGCAAACCACCTGTGGATCCTCCACGGGAAAAAATCCCACAAAAGAAGCGGTGTAGCTGCCTGCGACATAACGGCCGTCTATCACGCGTTTTGCGGTTCCTGTTTTTCCTGCGACCCGGACACCGCGGATGCGAACTTCTTGCGCTGATCCGCGTTCTACCGCTCCTTCAAATGCCTGCATCAGGAGGTTTACGGTTTTCGCAGAAACAACGTTTCTGATTTTTTGCGGGTGAATTTCACGAATGGTTTCCCCCTCTTCACTGATAACGCGGCGGAGGATGCTGGGTTTCATGAGCACACCGTTATTTGCCACGGCTCCGTACGCCGCTGCAATCTGGAGCGGTGTCACAGCGACTTCATATCCATAGGCCATCGTTTGCATCGTGATGCCAGACCATTCCAGGGGTTTCTTCAGTCGGCCCCGTACCTCACCCGGAAGCTCGATGCCCGTCGGAATCCCAAATCCAAAATCCCTCGCCTGCCGGTAAAAACGCTCAGGCCCGATCAGCTCCACCGCTTTCGCCATCACAATATTGCTCGAGACCTCAATTCCCTCCTGAAACGTCAAGATGTCATGTTCGTGGGTGTCGCGGATCTGACGAACAACTTTTCCGCGGAGCAGAACCTTGTACAATCCGTTTTCCGCGTTGAATTTCCGATCGGGGGATACCACGGCATGCTCATAGGCCGCGGCTGCCGTTACGACCTTAAAGACAGAACCAGGTTCAAACGTGTCCGTGATGACGCGAATTTTGCCGGCCCCGGCGTCGTACGTCGCGGATTCATTCGGGTTGATGCCGGGAACCGTCGCAAGAGCGAGAATTTCTCCGGTCTTTGGATTCAGCATCACGGCGATGCCGCCGTCAGCCTTATTCGCCGCAACACCTTTGCGAAGTTCTTCTTCTACAATAGCTTGAAACGTGAGGTCAATCGTGAGGACCAAATGATGGCCGTTGACTGGAAGTATGGAAGGGTAATCGGCAGAAGGACGCGGGCGGCCCAATCCGTCGCGCTGCATGGTGACCGATCCGCTTGTGCCGCGAAGATCCTTGTCGTTCTGGAGCTCCAGGCCGGAAATGCCGTTGTTGTCAACATCGGTGAATCCAATCAACGGGCCGGCGAGTTCGGCGTAGTGATACAATCTTTTCGGTTCGTTGACGACAACGACGCCGTCGAGAGTAACCGAGGAGATACGACGGGCTACCGACGGACTCACGCGTCTCTCGAGCCAGACAAAACGTTTTGCTCCCGCCGAACGGAGCCTGGAAAGATAGTGAGTCTTGGATTTTCCGAAGACGCGGGCGAACGTTTCAGCGACACGCTGATCATGATCGCCGACGATCTTGGGATCGGCAGCAAAGGACACAAACATTGTGTTGGAAACCAAAACCCTCCCGTCGCGATCATACAGGTTTCCGCGGATGGCAGGCAGAGTGAATTTCTGCTCGTATTGCTTGCGTGCAATCGATTGGAACTTCGGGGCATCAATGATCTGAATCTTGACCAGCCGCGCGGCAACAATCACAAAAAAGAGTGAAAGAGCGAGCTTCAGGACCAGCAAACGGCCGGTAATGCCATTGTGGGTCTGCTCTTGTTCTTGCATTGCCTGGGGGGCTTTGAAATCCATCATTTTATTGGCTTTTTTGCAGATTCTTCTTCAATTCCACGAATTCGTTCGGGATCGGCATTCAGCCATACGGGCGGTTCCCGAAGGCTCTTCAGGCCAAGCTCTTCCGCCTTTTCCTGAATGCGCTCCAGGCTGGCAAGCCGATTGATCTGAGCCCGAAGAATTTCCTGCTCCATGAGAATCTGCCGATGCTCGGTCTCAAGAGCATTGACGTCATTTAAAAGTTGATTGACCGCAATGATGTTGCTGATATAAAGTACAATACCCACCGCGGCTGCAATCAGCATGATCATGATGGAAAACGGCGACACTTTTCGCCGCACCGTTTTTCGGTTTCGCAGGGGTGGCAACGGGCTTCGACTCGGGGAAGGTGCGGGAGCCGGAGGTTGCGGCCCCAATGGCATGTTTCCCGGGTAGATAGACAGCCGGTCAGGACCAACGGAGCCACCCGAACGATCCGACTCGGAGAGGTTCGTCAGAAGTTCCTGTTCGGGTGTTGAGTGTTTGGCCATCAAATCTTCTCCACCGCGCGTAATTTTGCGCTCCGGGCCCTTGGGTTCATCCGAATCTCTGCCGCCGAGGCTTCCACAGGCTTCTTGGTGAGAATCCTCACCCGCGGCTGAATAATGGTGTCCGGTACCGGCTTCAGGCCCGAAGGTACGACAGAACGGGCCGCATCGCGAAAACAATCTTTGACGATCCTGTCTTCCAGCGAGTGATAGGAAATCACCACAATCCTTCCTCCGTTTCGAACGGCATCCAATGCCTGGTGCAATCCCTGCCGCAATCGATCGAGCTCGCCATTCACTTCAATACGAAGCGCCTGAAACACACGCGCGAGCGATTTTACCGCGAACCGGACTCCCACAACCGATTCGACAATGGAAGTAAGGTCGCCCGTTGTCTCGATTGCGCTCCGCTGACGTCTTTCAACGATCCGGGAGGCAATCCGTCTCGCATGCTTCTCCTCGCCATACATTCGAAAGACTTCTTCGAGTTCCTTGAGGCCGTATGTGTTCACGACCTGGGCGGCATGGAGGTCCTGGCGCCGATCCATGCGCATGTCGAGAATGTCATTGGCACGGAACGTAAACCCCCGCGACGGCTCATCAAGCTGATGGGAGGACACACCAAGGTCGAAAAGAACTCCGTCGACAGCATCCGTGGAAAGTTGAGAAAGAACGGCACGGAGATTACCGAAATTGTCGTGAATCGGCACAAACCTGCTGCCAAACTGTTTCAGACGCTCCGAGGCAGCCGTCAAGGCGTCTGTGTCGGCATCGATACCAAAGCAGCGCCCGTTGTCACCGATACGCTCCAGGATTGCCTGTGCATGGCCGCCTCCGCCAAGCGTGGCGTCGACCATGGTTTTGCCTGACAGGGGAGCGAGGTACGAAAGAGTTTCGTGAAGCAAAACCGGCGTATGAAACAGGGCTGCGGACAATGCCTAGGCATTCGATTTGAGCACCGCCTCGGCAACCGTCTCGTAAGTTGCGGGCTGGTTGTTCATGTATTCTTCATAAACCCTGGGGTTCCAGATTTCGATTCTCTCCAGAACGCCAAGGACAAGAACCTCATTCTCGATGCCGGCGAATTTCAGAAGATCCTGAGGTACGGAAATACGCGCCTGGCTGTCGAGTTGACAATCGCTGGACCATTGCAGCAAGGTTCGGACAAGGAACCGGTGCTGCGGATTCGATGGAGAGAGGTTCCTTATGGAATCCTCAAGCTTGTTCCACTCATCCTGCGGATAGAGAAACAGGCACTGCTCGAATCCGCGCGTAATAATAAAAGTATCGTTCGCTGCCGGCGAGACGCTCTTGCGGAGCTTGGCGGGGAGGGCAATACGCCCCTTGTTGTCTACTGAGTAAGAATACCTTCCCTTGAACGACGACATCTGCTCTGTTGCCTCTGGAAGTAGTTGATTTTATTGAAGCTAAGACACATCTCCCACATTCCCCACTTTTCCCCACACGGCACTGCAATTTACGGAAATGCGTTTGAAAGTCAAGCAAAAAGTGCAATAAATACAGGGGTTTCTAGCGTGTTGATAATTGGCCGGAAGGTGTGGATAACGAGGTAGTCTAAAAATCCCCACTTTTGCTTGAAAAAATTCAATTTGGGTGAATGGCCACGGGAAAGCAGTTTTCTGACTCAAATCGGAAAAGCCGTTGAACCAGTGGATATACGGACCTGAAGAATCCAGTTTACAATGAGAAATCATATGGGTTACTTTCAGCAATCAACACCATCACGAAACGAGGAAATGTATGGCTCACAGGCTTTTTTCATCTTCTGACCTCGAAAGAATATCACAGGCCGTCAGAGAGGCCGAGAGAAAAACTTCAGGGGAGATCGTGCCCTATGTTGTCGATCAGAGTGATCGGTACGAGGAAGCGGCGTGGCGCGGAGGAGCGCTTCTGGGCGCCGTTGCATTGGTGTGCATTGCCGTCCTGCATTTGACAAGCGATACCTGGCACGGGCTCGGTCCCGCGGAAATCGGTATCGTGACGATCGGCGCCATTGGCTTGGGTGTTATGGCCACACATCGATTCCCACCGCTCAAACGTCTTCTGGCGGGAAATGATCTGATCGAACACCGTGTCGCGCAGCGAGCAGCTCAGGCATTCATCGCGGAAGAAGTCTTTCAAACAAAGGATCGAACCGGGATCCTGCTCTTCCTCAGCCTGCTCGAGCGCAAAGTCCTCGCGGTGGGCGACTCGGGTATCAATGCGAAAGTGGATCAATCCGATTGGGAGGAAGTGGTCGCCAGCATCACGCGGGGAATCGGCGATGGAAAAGCAGCGGACGGATTCATCGAGGCCATTGGTAAGTGCGGATTCCTCCTCCAGAAAAAAGGCATCACACGGAGGAGCAAAGACCGAAATGAGCTTTCAAATCAACTCCGCATGAGTGGTAAGAAAAGCGCCAGGGGGAGGAAACGCTCATGAAAAGCCTCATGATGATCGCACTGGTATTTGCAGCAAACGCGCGAGCTCAGGAGGTTCCATTTCTTTCCGGCCGCGTGAATGACTACGCCGGGATCCTGTCACCGCAGTTCGCGGCAGATCTGGAAGGGAAGCTCAAGGCACATGAACAGCAAACCTCGAATCAGGTTGTGATCTTAACGATTGCAAGTCTTGAAGGTAATGTCATTGAGGATTTCTCCATTCGTGTCGCGGAATCCTGGAAACTCGGCCAGAAGGACAAGGACAATGGCGCCCTCTTACTCGTCGCGCGCGACGACCGCAAACTTCGTATCGAAGTTGGAGACGGCCTGGAAGGCGTTCTGACGGACGCGAAGTGCAGCCAGATCATTCGACATGAAATCGTGCCTCGCTTCAAGGAAGGAGACTTTGAGGGCGGAGTAAGCGCAGGAGTCGAAGCGATCCTCGGAACCATCGAAGGAACGTATGCAGCCGATGAATCGGAAGACTTCGCATCCGAGGGGGGATTTGAATCCATCGGCGAAAAGATCATGGGACTCGGAATTTTCGGATTCGTCGTAGGACTTTTCACTCTGATCGCTCTTGTTCAGCCGGGAGGAACCGGCTGGTTTTTGTATGCGTTTCTCACTCCGTTCTGGATCGCCTTTCCGTGGGCGATTCTGGGAACTCTGATTCCCGGGATTATCTTTATCGTCGGGTTTCCAATCCTGAAGGTGCTCCTGAAAAGAAACGCTTCCGTACAGCGATGGGGAAAAACATGGGTTTCCAGCAGTGGAAGCCGTGGATGGAGTTCCGGGGGCGGTTGGTCGTCAGGCGGCGGAGGATTTTCCGGTGGCGGCGGGAGTTTTTCCGGAGGAGGAAGTTCGGGCAGTTGGTAGGGTCTGAGACCTGTGGTCAGAAGTTGGACTCAGAATTTCTTAGAAAACCTTAAGCCCTTTGAGCTTCTCTGTCAGGTCTCCCACTCCTTTGAACACAATCCCGATCATTCCTGCATTGACGGCACCGTTGATGTTTTCAGGGAGATCGTCAATGAAGACTGCGCGCTGAGCAGGCAGATTGAGTTCGCGAAGGACTCGGGCATAGTATTCTACATCCGGCTTCAACACTTTCATTTCCCATGAAAGGAAGTAACGGGGGATAAAGGACAGAAAAGGGAAACTCTTTCGGCAGAACTCGAAATGTGTCTCGTTCGTATTGCTCACGAGCGCTATTTCAGCAGCGAATGAGGTCTTTTCAAGCAATTCCGCCATCCCCGGGATTGGTTTTCCAATCACATTCTGCATAGCTTCTTCAAGATGGAGACGGCCATACCTTCCATCAAATATGCCGCTTAAGTCTGCAAAAAACTCATCGGTTGTAAGTTCCCCCCGCTCGTATCGTTGTGTTGTTTTGATGACAAGCGGCCGATAGCCCCGGCTTTCGTTCTCTGAGACACCCAGTGTTGCCGCAAAAGCTTCCGGATGGATCTGCACAAGAACGTTGCCCAGGTCAAACAAGACCACATAATCGGACCTCATCCTTTGAGCTCCACGGAAACGGTTTTCCCCACCGTGAGAATGGCATAAAACCCGTTTGCTGCGGGCCCGCAATTCGCCATTGCCGTTTTCTCGAGAACATCCACGCCGCGGGACTCATGGATGTGCCCGCATATCAAAGCGTCGGGTTGAAACTGCTCCACAAACTTGCGTACGGATGTGCTCCCGACGTGTTGGCCCGATCGAAGCTTGTCCAGTTTGGTGTTATGAGGAGGTGCGTGCGGGACAAAGATTTTGATCCGGGCAGCCTGAACGTCTTTCCATCCTGAGTGGGCACGAAAAGAAATTTCTTCCTCTGAGATTTCGTTTGGCGTATGCATGGGGGTAAACGGCGAACCCGAGACCCCGAAAATTCCAACGTCGTCAAGCATTGTTCCGCACGCGTTCACGGAAATACTGTTTGTGGAAAGGGTTTCTTCGATTTCCCGAGGGTCCATATTGCCCGCGACGGTGATGATCGGAAAGTTCGCTTTTGAGAATTCCCGCAGTGCAACTTTCGCCTCATCGGCAGATCCGTTTGTCGTAAGGTCGCCGCCGATGATGATTGCCGAAATTCCGGCTTCCTTCGCGATGATACGCCCCGCGGTCTCGTACGCACCGTGAATATCCGTCATTGCGAGAATTTTCATTTGTCACCCGTTGAACGTTGATTGTAATATGGAGGTTTTTATGGCGTAATCAAGTCAATCCAGCGCTCATCGAAATTGGACTTCGGCGTTTCACATTTTGAATCTTCCCATTCCTTCCGTACCTTCATTCGGATCTCAACCCAATTCTCCCAACTCATGCCTGCTAAAAAACGCGCCTCCCACGGGCGTACTTCGCCAAAGCGTTCTCCCGAAGGGGCCTGGAAGCCGAACAAAACTGCGCTCATCACCGGTGCCTCCAGCGGCCTTGGGTACGACCTCGCGAGCGTCTTTGCCGAAAACGGCTACAACCTTGTGCTTGTCGCAAGGAGCAAAGAGAAACTTCTTGATCTGGCGAATCAGGCGCGCCAGATGTTCGGCGTATCTGCCCATGTGATAGCGAAGGATCTTGCGCGCGCTGAAAGTCCGTCGGAAATATTCAAGGAACTGCAATCGAAGAATATCCCGGTCGATGTTCTTGTCAACAACGCGGGTTACGGAATTCTCGGCCCCTTTGGATTTTCCGATTCCGGCGATCAGGTGAACATGGTTGACGTCAACGTCATGGCTCCGGTCCGGTTGACCGCGTTGTTTCTTCCCGCAATGCTTTTGAAAGGAAGCGGAAGAATTCTGAACATCGCATCGACGGCGGGATTCCAACCGGGTCCCTTCATGTCCGGATATTATGCGTCGAAGTCTTTCGTTGTCAGTTTTTCCGTGGGACTTGCAGAAGAACTCAGAGACCGCGGTGTGACCGCGAGTGTGCTGTGTCCCGGACCCATGGCCACAGGATTTCGTGCGCGCGCCGGCGTCAAACAACCGGCTTTGCTTGCAAGCCTGGCCGATATCGATTCCCGCGTCGTTGCGAGGAACGGATTCGAAGGCCTTATGGCCGGAAAGGTCATTATTGTCCCGGGGATATTGAACAAACTCGGTACAATGGCTCGTCGTATACTCCCGATAACAATGATCGCCCGGATTCTCGGCAAAATCCAAAAACAAAGAATGGAATAAAATGGCAAAGTCGAAGAAAGTCTCTCTTCTGGTTGGGACCTATAAGGGGGC
>JBBEEC010000060.1:0-2374 GCA_040880975.1 Bacteroidota bacterium
AAACTGACGCTAGCGACGAAAACCGTTGCTTTTGTTGTTACCACCCAAAAAAAGTACTGGGGCGGCCTAACGGTTGGGAGCTAAGCTGCGGCGACGTACTTTTTGATTAACGTACACTGCTTTAAGCTCCTGAGTTTAAGAAAAGCAAAATTGGTGACGATTCACGCTCGCGAGGCTCCGTCAGCTTAGCGACCGGTTATACAGTAGCGCACACCTATATGGTGCGTTTTGCTGCGAACAACCGTGGTTATCTAATCGAGCCTAACATACTTTTCTTGCCGGTAATTGCTCTTGTCAATCACTCCGTTGTCAGGCAATGGCCAAGTTTGAGCAAGTGTATCATTGGTGATTTCCAACAGCATCTTGAAAGTATCCCCGACCGCCGATGCAACACCATGGTATTGAACAATTTCTTCATACCGGTTTCCCTGAAGCTCATACCGTCCGCCCCCATAGATGTCAAAGAGTGTAGTATCACTCTTAAACCGTCCGACAAAAACGACGTGCTCTTTTGACCACATTTTGATATTACTCCCTGTCCACTTTCCAGGAAAGTCAACGATGAGTGAATCGTTTCGCACAAATGTTGCACTCACCATTTTCCACGCACCTTGCACGGGAGAGGTTTTTTGTGGAGTACAAGCGACAATCACCATGGACATTATCAGAGAAAAGACAATGTTCGTTTTCATGGTTCCTCCTTTTAGTTGGTTCGCAGCAAAACGCTTTTGGCAATGAGTCGCTACTGTATAACGGTTGGGAGCTAAGCTGCGGCGACGAAAACGTCGATTAACGTACACTGCTTTAAGCTCCTGGTTTTAGAAAAGCAAAATTGGTGAAGATTCATCGTCCCGAGGTTCCGTCAGCTTAGCGACCGGTTATGCCGCACGTGATAGCTACCAAAAAATGACTCTTACAGCCCAGATGACTAAACCTGTCGCCGTGCCGACCATTCCGAAAACAGCAAGCAAGGATCCTGAAAAGAACGCTCTTTCACCGCCAGAAATGTCTCCGCCGCCAAGTTGAGCTGCCTTTCCGAAGACCAGCAACGCAATTCCGATAGCGACGCCAACGACAGCTCCGACGGCTGTTGTGAATGCAAGTTCAGTATCTAGAGCAAACGACCAAACAAGCCCCACGATTGCACCGACGAGAAGGCCGTAAAGTATTGATGGACCAATCATGCAATCATTGCCCGTGCGGCATAACGGTTGGGAGCTAAGCTGCGGCGACGAAATTTTCGATTAACGTACACTGCTTTAAGCTCCTGAGTTTCAAAATTGCACAATTGGTGACGATTCACGCTCGCGAGGCTCCGTCAGCTTAGCGACCGGTTAGGCGGCTTGCCCCGTTGACATTCATTGTTGAAACGTATATATTATCCATATACACTTGGATCCTGATGCAAATCGCCGACGACAATCTTGAGTTCCAATGGGATAAGGCCAACAAAGATAAGATTTGGCAAAAGCACCATGTTTCGTGGTGGGAGTGTGAAGAAGTGTTCTTCAATGTCCCGATGTTTGTATTTCCAGATGTTAAGCATTCTGGTCAAGAAGAAAGACATTTTGCGCTTGGGAGAACGAACGCAGCACGGTTACTCTTTGTTGTGTTCACGATACGACAATCCTTTGCTCGCGTCATATCAGCTCGTGACATGAACAGGAAGGAGAGGAAGATTTACCATGAAAAGACTCAAGAAAATACCAAAATTTAAGTCCGAACAGGAAGAACGCCAATTCTGGGCCGCTCACGATTCCACTCAGTATATCGATTGGTCCAAATCGAAGCTCACCCTATTTCCTAATCTGAAACCTTCGAGCAAAACCATCTCGATTCGCTTGCCTGAATCGCTGCTAGAAAGCCTCAAACTCCTCGCAAACAAGCGGGATGTTCCGTATCAGTCCCTTTTGAAGATCCTTCTTGCCGAAAAGGTCCAGGAAGCTCTCCAACCTCAAAAGAAAAAGGGGCAAGCCGCCTAACGGTTGGGAGCTAAAGTGCGGCGACGAAAACTTTACTGACGTACACCGCTTTCAGCTCCTGAGTTTCAAAATTGCATAGTTGGTGAATTTTCATCGTCCCGAGGTTCCGTCACTTTTAGCGACCGGTTATGCCGCCATTACTTTGAATTACAAATTGATTGAGACCTAACAGAAACTATAGCTAAAAACCGTCGCTTTTATTTAACCAACCTGCCGTGAAAGTACGGTGGCGGCATAACGGTTGGGAGCTAAGCTGCGGCGACGAAAACGTCGATTAACGTACACTGCTACTCGCTCCTGAGTTTTAGAAAAGCAAAATTGGTGACGTTTCATCGTACCGAGGCTCCGTCAGCTTAGCGACCGGTTAGGCGGTTTTGTTTACTGAAAACCGT
>JBBEEC010000061.1:0-75417 GCA_040880975.1 Bacteroidota bacterium
TTGCAGGAGACAAACAAATGATTGGTCAATCCATTTCTCACTATAAGATTCTCGAGAAGCTCGGTGAGGGCGGACCTGTCCCCCGAAGCCCAATTATTTCAGTCTGGAAATTATCATGATAGGTACCACAGTTTCACATTATAGGATACTAGAGAAATTGGGCGAAGGGGGAATGGGCGTGGTTTACAAGGCCCAGGACACCAAGTTCGAAAATTCCCCACGAACGTTTCACTGTGAGTGGCTGGAATTTTCAGAACCCCGCCGTTTTATGGCGGGGCTCGACCGGAGGAACTCATGATTGGTCAACGAGTTGCCCATTACCAGATCCTCGAGAAACTCGGCGAGGGAGGCATGGGCGTGGTTTACAAGGCCCAGGACACCAAACTCGACCGCCTCGTGGCGCTGAAGTTTCTTCCGGGACATGTCTCATCAAGTCCGACTGAACTCGACCGCTTTGCTCAGGAGGCAAAGGCCGCTGCGGCGTTGAATCATCCGAATATTTGCACGATCTACGGTATTGAAGAGACCGACGGAAAGAACTTCATCGATATGGAATATGTGGATGGGGTGACGCTTCGGCAAAAAATGTCCGCCGGGCCCCTGAAGCAAAGCGATGCGGTCGCTTACGCCGTCCAGATCGCCGAAGCGCTTCATGAGGCTCATAGCCAAAGCATCGTTCATCGCGATGTAAAAGCCGAAAACATCATGGTGAATTCCCGAAATCAGATCAAAGTGATGGATTTCGGATTGGCGAAGCTGAAGGGCTCTTTGAAGCTTACCAAGACCTCAAGCACCGTCGGCACGCTCGCTTACATGGCCCCGGAGCAGATCCAAGGCGGAGATGTCGATGCCCGATCGGATATTTTCTCCTTTGGCGTCGTGTTGTACGAAATGCTGACAGGTCAGTTTCCCTTCCGTGGAGAGCATGAAGCGGCGATGATGTACTCCATCTTGAACGAAGAACCGTCGCTTCTCCCATCGTCCCTCTCCGAAGGGACTCCCGAACTTGCTCATATTCTTTCCAAAGCCCTCGACAAGGATCCGGAGGATCGCTACCAATCGGCCAAGGAAGTCGCGGTCGACCTCAGGCGGCTGAAGAAAGACACTTCCCGGGTTGTCCGAAGAACGGAATCCATTCCTGAATCCGTGCGGAGGGATGAACAAAATTCTTCTGCGTTTTCCGGGCCCCGGATGCAGCTCTATGCATTTGGGGCGGTTGCCATTGTTGTTGCCGCGGTTGTCATCGCTCTGCTGAATCCGTTTTCTTCCGATGGACAGGGTGCATCGGAAAAGCGAATGCTGGTTGTCCTTCCATTCCAAAATCAGGGTTCGTCTGAAATGGACTACTTTGTCGACGGGATCACGGAGGAGGTCACCAGCCGGTTGTCCGGGCTTTCGGGTCTTGGTGTGATTGCCCGATCGAGCGCCATTCAGTACAAGGGCACAAGTAAGCCGCTGAAGCAAATCGGGGAAGAGCTGGGTGTGAGCTATGCTTTGATGGGGACGGTTCGCTGGGAAAAAACCGGAGGACCAGAGGATCGGATTCGGGTCAATCCGGAGCTCATCAATATCTCGGATGCCACGCAAGTATGGTCCGAACCGTACGAAGCGTCTTATTCGGGGGGATTCAAGCTTCAGGCGCAAATCGCCTCTCAAGTGGCGACGGCGTTGGGTATTTCGTTGCTTACACTTGAGCGCAAGAGCCTTGAGGCCGCGTTGACCGACAATTCTGAGGCGTATGATTTCTACCTCAAAGGAAATGACTATGCCGACAGGGGCGGCGAGGATAACACTTCGCTTTCGTTCGCCGAGCAGATGTACAACCGTGCGCTGGAGCTCGACCCGGGGTTCGCCGCGGCCTATGCAAGACTTTCCATTGTTCACTCTGATGCCTACTGGTTTCATTTTGACAGGTCGGAACAACGCGTCCTGAATTCAAAGCGCGCCGCAGAAGCGGCCCTTCGTCTGGACCCGAACCTCGCTCTTGCCCACACAGCCATGGGTTCGTATCACTATCATGGAAGACTCGACTATGTTCAGGCTCTCAAGAGCTACCAACAGGCAATGGCTCTTCAGCCGAATGACACAGAGACATTGATAGGAATTGGTGCCGTGCTTCGCCGTCAAGGGAAGATGGAGGAATCGCTTCCGTATTTCGAAAAGGCGGTTGATATCGACCCGCGTTCTTCGCGAAATGTCCGGGAATTGGCATACACCCAGGAATTTCTTCGAATGTACGAGGAAGCACATCGTACCTACGAACGTGCAATTAGCATCGCCCCGGACGAACTCGTGAATTATATCTTCAAGGCGTGGATCCAAGTGAAGTGGAAATCGGACCTCGAAGGGGCGCGGGCAATTGTCGCAACGGCAGTTCAAAAGAAGGTGCCAAATCCGGACCGTTATATTGAAAAGTTCATGGCCCGGCTGGAGTACTTGAGCCGAAATTATCAGAAAGCCGACGAAATATTGAGATCGGCCGGACCGATTGCGGCCGATGATCAGTACTACTATGCACCGTCCTCTCTTTTGAGAGGTATGATTGCCCGTCTCGTCGGGAACAATGCACGCGCTTCTGTCTTGTTCGACTCGGCACGTGTGAACCTTGAGGCAATGATCAAAGCGGATCGAAGCGACACGCGGTATTACAGTGCGCTTGCGATTGCTCTGGCGGGGTTGGGAAGGAAAGAGGATGCCATCAAAAAAGCCCGCGAAGCAGTCGATTTAATGCCCATTTCAAAAGAGGCATTGCGGGGGACTGCGAGGCTCTATGATCTAGCGTATGTTTACGCGATGGTTGGCGAAAAGGAATTGGCCCTCGATCAGCTGGAGCGGGCTCCGGTTACTGGGGGGCTTTCTATCGGGGAGGTCAGGCTCGATCCTGTCTGGGATCCTCTGCGGGATCATCCCCGGTTCAGGAACTTTCTTGAATCTGAATCCGGGCTGTGAGGCATTTAAGGAAATTTTGATGGTCGGTCAGACGATCTCACACTACGAGATTCTGGAAAAAATTGGCGAGGGCGGCATGGGAATCGTTTACCGCGGCCGCGACACACGCCTCGACCGTGATGTGGCGGTAAAGTTTCTTTCGGATTCCCTCGCGTCATCTCCCAATGAACAGGAACGATTTATTCAGGAAGCCCGGTCGGCCTCTTCGCTGAACCATCCGGCCATTTGTACCATTCATGATGTCGGAAAGCATGACGATCAATTGTATTTTGTCATGGAATATGTGGAGGGCGTGCCGTTGTCAAAGAAGGCCGGTCAGGTCGACGAAACAACCGCTCTCCGGCTTATCGACCAGACAGCCGAAGGCCTTGCCGCTGCCCATGCAAAACAGATCGTCCATCGTGATATCAAAAGCAGTAATATCATGGTCACAAACGACGGGCGCATCAAGATTATGGATTTCGGGCTGGCGAAAATCAGCGGCAGGTCAGACCTGACAAAATCCGGTTCGACCGTGGGCACCATGGCCTATCTTCCGCCGGAACAGGCGCGCGGGGAACCGGTCGATCATCGTGCAGATATTTATGCATTAGGCGTCGTGTTCTATGAACTCCTCACAGGAATGCGCCCGTTTGAAGCTACGTATGAACACGCGCTGCTCTACCAGATTCTGAACGAGCAGGCGCCGCGTCCCTCCGCAAGATCCGCCGGAGTCTCCGCCTCTGCTGACGCGATAATTCTGAAATGCCTCGAGAAGAACGCTGATCAACGCTATCAGTCTCTCAACGAGCTTCGATCGGATATTGCCGCTCTTCTCGCGGGTGATCCTATCAATACAATCACCAAGGCGCGAATCGGATTGATTCCGCAAAAGTGGGTGATCGTCGCTGCGTCATTGCTTCTCGTCGCCGTTGTGGTCACGATCGCAGGACCGGCATCGGTTTGGAACAACATAGAGAGCATTCTGGGACTCTCGGGAGTGCCTGATCAAAAACACCTTGCTGTGCTCCCTTTTCTAAATATCGGAAGCGATCCCCAACAGCAGGCGTTGTGTGACGGACTGACGGAAACCATGACCAGCAAACTCACGCAGCTGGAACAGTTCCATGGTTCGCTTTGGGTCGTTCCGGCAACCGAAGTCCGCAGAGGGAGCACGTCGAGTGCGGAAGAAGCGCGCAAGGCATTTGGCGTGAACCTTGTTCTCGACGGATCGCTGCAGGCGATCGGCGATGTGTTTCGCCTGACGTTGAATCTTGTAGACGCAAACTCGCTCCGGCAGCTCAATTCAGCGACCATCGATACTCGCAGAGAATCCCTGACAAGCCTTCATGACGGATCCGTGATCAGCGTTCTGGAAATGCTGCATATGGAACTTCATCCCGGAACAAAAGATGTGCTCCAATCCGGAGGTACATCAGTGCCGGCGGCGTACGAGTACTATCTCCGCGGACGGGGCTCACTCCTCCGCTATGAAACGGAGGAGAACATTGATGCTGCTGTGCTTGCATTCCGCATGGCCATTCGCGAGGATTCCACGTATGCGCTGGCTCATGCCGCGCTGGGGGAGGCATTGTGGAGAAAGTATGAGTTCGGCAAGGACGTCCGATGGGCGCAAGAGGCGATTTCCGAGTGTGAACGCGCTGCAGCCCTCGACGGAGAACTCGCCCCCGTCAACGTGACGCTTGGCATTGTCTACGCAGGTACCGGGAAACCTGAGGCCGCAATTCCCCTTTTTGAAAGAGCCCTCAAGAAAGACCCGTCCAGCGCCGAAGCGTACCGCGGGCTCGCAAAATCGTATGAGGCACTTGGAGATCTCTCCGCTGCCGAGCAAACGTATCGCCGCGCCGCGGAACTTCGGCCCGACTACTGGGGCAGTCATAACGACCTGGGAGTTTTTTATTCAAGAAACAACCGCTACAACGATGCGATCACATCTTTTACGAGGGTCAAGGAATTGACGCCTGATAATTACCGCGGGTTTAACAACTTGGGCGGAATGTATTACTTCCTTGCGCAATGGGCAGATGCCCGCTCGATGTTCGAACGTTCGTATGCCATCCGCCCCTCGTATCGGACTGCCTCCAATCTAGGGACTCTCAATTACATCGAGGGGCGTTATAACGACGCTGCGCAGTGGTACGAAAAAGCGGTTGAGCTCAACGCAAACGACCATGTTGTAACGGGGAATCTTGCTTCAGCGTACTTCTGGACGGGAACACAAAGGGACAAGGCTGTCGCATCGTTTCAAAAGGCGATCACACTGGCCCAAAAGCAGCTCGAGGTAAATCCGGGCGATGCTGAGATTCATGGCTTGCTGGGCGGGTACTATGCTATGATCGGCGACAGCGCAAAGGCGAGACGCCACGCCGGGCGTTCGCTCCAGCTTAATTCCAACGACGCTTCGATCATGTTTAGGGCCGGAACCACTTATGAACAGATCGGCGAACGGGATCGGGCACTCGGATGGATCCAGAAAGCTCTCGAAGCCGGTTATTCGGCGGGCGAAATTTCCAATCAACCCGAGCTGAAGAGCCTCTATACTGATCCCCGGTTTGAGTCAATGCTGGCAATGCAAAAAAAGAATTAACGCAATTCAGCCTCACCTTACCATAAACGAAAGGAATCTCATGAAAGCTGATTTCATGCTGCTCTGCCTCGTCACGACGTCCTTCTTCCTGGCGGGTTTCACGGGCGGACCTCAACCTCCGCAAACGCCAAAGGATGTTAATCTTTCTATCAAAAAGGTTGGAAATGTATGGAGGGTTGTTCTGGCCGAGACGACAAGTTCCAACGTCCGTGTGGTGAAAGGCCAAAAGATCATCTTTCACGCCGAAGGAAGCGATGTCTATCTGCAATTCGACAATGACCAACTCTTCGGCGGAAACACGAGAACCATTAAAAACGGTAATAAGCTAACCCTTGGCGTAGGAAACGTTGCAAAGGGCGTTTATACGTACGCCGCATTCTGCACCACCCCGATGGTGTTTGCCGAGGGAGACTCCCCTCCGAAAATCATAGTTGACTGATCATCAATTTTTTCGTAGAAATGAGGGGCGGGCAAGCGGACTTTCAACTGCCTGCCCCCTGCTCTTTTATAAGAGCTTAATGTGACCTGGAGAACATCACCGTCTTTCTTCCGTTCTTATACTCCGGAACGTCCCACTGTGCAGGAGGCTTTATGCCGAAAGTTCCATTGAGTCAATTTATGACCGAGATCGTCGGACAGTACCCGAATCTGAAGCAATACGACGAAACCAGGCTGTTCAGCGTCCTTATGCAGGTTGGCGTCAACGTAGAGTTCGATTTTGACCCGGACGGCAATACGGTGATCGAACATGGGGAGATCAATAAAGACGCCGGGGCTCAATTGTCGCAAATGTAACCGCCCGTCCTCTGTTCCACAATTGCATTTAATTCCCTCCTTCTGTACTTTCCCACGTCCACAAGCCTTTTTCCCCTACGGAGGTACTGTGAAATCCATTGGCGTATATTTTCTTTTGACGATTCTTTTTGCCTCTCTCAACGCCCAAACAACCGACTGGGAATCGCGATTCCGCTCACTTCCGGATGCTGCCCGCCAGCGTCAATACATGGAACGCCTCAGCGCAAAGCCCCATCACCTGGGATCGCCCTACGACAAGGACAACGCTGAATGGATGCTTGCCCTCTTCAAGAGTTGGGGACTCGACGCCAGGATCGAAACCTTCGAAGTTCTTTTTCCCTCTCCAAAGGAACGCGTTGTTGAACTCGTCGAACCACATCGGTTTTCCGCAAACCTCCGCGAACCTGCAGAAGCGGTCGATCCCACCTCCGGACAATATGACGAACAACTGCCGACCTATAATGCCTATTCAGCAGATGGAGATGTCACGGCACCGCTCGTGTATGTCAACTACGGAATCCCCGGCGACTACGAGGAATTGGAACGGCTGGGAATCTCCGTCAAGGGATGCATCGTGATCGCACGATATGGCGCGTCCTGGAGAGGCATCAAGCCCAAAGTCGCCGCCGAACACGGAGCAGTCGGATGTATCATCTACTCAGACCCCAGAGACGATGGTTATTATCAGGGCGACGTGTTCCCCAAAGGTCCCTATCGAAACCGAAATGGCGTCCAACGAGGCAGTGTGATGGACATGCCGCTATATCCCGGGGATCCTTTGACCCCCGGTATCGGCGCCACTCCGAAAGCCAAACGCCTTGCACTCGATGAAGTTCGGACGTTTACGAAGATCCCTGTCCTCCCAATCTCGTACGCAGACGCTCAACCGCTGCTGGAAGCCCTCGCAGGGCCCGTCGCCCCGCCATCGTGGCGGGGAGCTCTCCCGTTTACCTACCACATTGGGCCCGGGCCTGCACGCGTGCGACTCAAGGTCACCGCCAACTGGGACCGGAAAACCATCTACAATGTCGTCGTGACAGTTCCCGGAGCGTCGTATCCTGATGAATGGATCATACGAGGCAACCATCATGATGCCTGGGTAAATGGAGCGCAGGATCCGGTCTCCGGAATGGTGGCCATGATGGAAGAACTGCGGGGCCTTTCGGAACTTCTCAAGCAGGGGTGGAAACCCAAACGCACCGTCATCTACTGCGCGTGGGATGCCGAGGAACAAGGACTGATCGGGTCGACAGAATGGGCCGAAACCCATGCCAAAGAACTCACGGAGAAAGCCGTTGTGTATATCAACTCCGATTCCAACGGCCGCGGATACCTGGGCATGGCGGGATCGCATACTCTGGAAAAATTCATCAACAGCGTCGCGAAGGATATCCAGGACCCTGAAAAGAACATCTCCGTCTGGAAACGAAGCCAATTGAGGCGGATCGCTTCTGCCAATAGCGCGGAGGATCGCGCTGAAGTTCGCTCCCGCGCAGACCTGCGCATTGGGGCTTTGGGATCAGGATCCGACTACACCGCGTTCATCGACCACCTCGGCATCGCATCGCTAAACCTCGGATTCGGAGGAGAAGACGGCGGCGGAATCTACCACTCCGTGTACGACGACTTCTATTGGTACACGACATTTGCCGACACGGATTTCTCTTATGGCCGCGCTCTTTCCCAGACTGCGGGCACGGCGGTGATCCGGCTTGCGGACGCGGAGATCCTGCCGTTCGATTTTTCCAACTTCGCCGAAACTGTCCGCGGGTATTCGGCCGAACTCAGACGTCTTCTCAAGTCCATGCAGGATGAAATCGGGGAGCGGAACAAGCAGATTCGGGAAGGAGTGTTTTTCGCCATCGATGACCCCAAGGAACCCACCGTGCTTCCAAAACCGGAAGAGGTCCCGCCGCATCTCAATTTTGCACCCTTGGAGAATGCAGTCGAGCAGCTTCTCGGGAGTGCAGACCGGTTCACGAAGGCTGCTGCCGCGATAACAAGTACGCCTCGGAGAAAAGCTCTTCAATCTATCAACAAGAAAATTTTCCAAAGTGAACGGTCTCTCACCCATCCCGACGGACTCCCGGGCCGGCCGTGGTTCAAACATCTGATTTATGCCCCCGGATTCTATACCGGGTATGGAGTAAAGACCATTCCCGGCGTACGCGAAGGAATCGAAATGAAACAATGGAAGGAGGCCGAGGCCGAGATTCTCAGGGTCGCACAATCGCTCGTAAATTTTTCAAGACTGATCGATTCCATTTCTGCCGACCTTCAAAAGGGATCCTGATCTGAAATTCACCGGCAACCCTCGACTGTGATTGGATGGCGTACGTCCTGAATTTGCAATGGAAATGCCTCGTTTGACTCTTGGTGTTCAAATGACTACTTTCTCATGCTTTCTCAGCTGATTCTTCCCGGCGCCGGGTGAAGTTTCCTGGAAGGTCCCCCGCTGCTTACCCTCCGACCTAGCGTCTTGAGTCCAATCCGGTACGTCCCTGTATGGGGTGTGACAGATGATCGGCCAGACGATTTCCCACTACAAAATTCTCGAGAAGTTGGGTGAGGGAGGAATGGGAGTTGTCTATAAAGCCGAGGATATACGACTGAACAGGCCGGTCGCCCTGAAGTTCCTTCCGCTTCAAAAAACAATCACCAAAGACGATTCTGATCGCTTCATACGTGAAGCACGGGCAGCTGCCCGTCTGAACCATCCAAACATTGCAACGATTTTTGATTTCCACGAACTGGAAGATCCCTCCACTCACTCAACTCTCGCGTTCATTGCGATGGAATACGTGGAAGGCCGGACTCTTGGCCAACTTCTTCGGGAAGGACCCCTCCTGATTGAAAAAGTCGTCGCCATCGGAATGCAATTGGCTGAGGCTCTGGCAATTGCGCATCAGCGGGGGATTGTTCATCGTGATCTCAAACCTGCCAATATCATTGTAACGCCGGGTGATACGGTGAAGATTCTTGATTTTGGAGTTGCAAAACTTCTTGAGGAGGACACCCGCACGTCTCCAAAGAGTATTGCCGGAAGCGCAATGTATATGTCTCCGGAGCAGGTTCAAGGAGCCCACATTGATCATCGGAGCGATTTGTTTTCCCTCGGCGTTGTACTCTATGAAATGGTTACGGGGAAACGCCCGTTTCAGGGCGAACATAACCCTGCTGTCTTCTATTCTATTACGAATACAAATCCTCTTCCCCCATCAAAATCGAGGCCTGATGTTCCGGGCCCGCTTGAAACAATCATTCTCCGCCTCCTCGAAAAAGATACTTCCAAACGATTTCAACGCGCCTCCGACCTCCGGGATGCCCTATCCCAACTCTCACCGCGTAGAACGCAATCCAACAACCGATACGGCTCAGGATTTGTGCGCCGTCATCGGCAATCAATAAGCACTTCTCTCGTGCTTCTCGCCGCGGTCGTGTTCACCACCATGATGCTGTCTCGGAATGAAGCCGTCGAGCCCGGAGTCAATGTGGCAGTGATACAATTTGATAATTACACGGGTGATGCCGCCCTTTACTGGATGACCCGCGGAATTGCCGATATGGTCATCACTGATCTGAGTCAATCACGGTACCTTTCCGTTGTTCCCCTGGACAGAATTACGAATCTTATCCCTGCATCCCAAACGGAGTCGACCGAAAGTTGGAAATTCGAGGCTGCTCGTCAGGCCAGTGCGAACATTCTCGTTACAGGAAGCGTGATGAAGGCAGGCGACAGGCTGCGCGTCCTCACCAAGGTGTTTGACCTCCGGTCGGGTCAGACTCTCTCCAGCGAGCACGTCGAGGGCAGTGGATCTGAACAGTTTTTTCAAATCGCAGACGAAATAGCAAGGAGAGTCCGCCTTGTTCTTGAAATCGAGGCAACTGCTCCCGGGGAAAAGAACGAGATCGTCCAGGCCCGGACGCATTCCGCCGAAGCCTACAAGGAATATACCCTGGGAGGAGCCTTCATCGAAAAGCAATACTATGAAGATGCGATTCGCCATTTGCAGAGAGCTGTTGAGCTCGATTCCACGTTCGCAAGAGCTCACAATTCCCTGTCACATGTCTATGATGTCCTTGGAGAACGAAGTCTTGCGGAAGCATCGATTCAAAAAGCGATCCGCTTCTCAAACGGCCTCCCTGAAATCGATAGAACAATGATTGCATTGCAATACGCGCAATTACGCGGGGATTGGAATGAGGAATTTCGCCTCGTTCAACAGCTTTTACTTCGTCAACCCTATGAGCCTGCCTGGCATTTCCGGCTTGGCTGGCATTATTTTGCCCACCAACGAAATTACGAGCAGAGCGTCTATCACTATCTACGGGCCCTCGAAATCGATTCCACACGCTATCCGCTCACGTATCACTATCTTGGCCACGTGTATTTGAATTGGGGGAAAGGGAGCGAGGCCGTGGATGCATTTTCACGCCATGCCTCTCTTCGCCCCGATGATGCACTTGCCCAAGAAGCTCTTGGAGTTGCTTACCGGTTGACGGGAAATTACGGGAAAGCAAAGGAGCAGTTTAATCTCGCCTTGAAACTGAAACCCACATTCTCCTCTGCCCTCATGAATCTCGGAATTCTTGCAAAAGAAGAAGGCCGCAACAGAGATGCCGAGAAATATTTTCAAAACTTTCTTTCGCGGGGTGTTGGAACAAGCGATAAACTCGACGGCCACTATCAGCTTGCGCGCTTTCATCTCGAACTCGGCCGGCCCTTACAGGCTCGAACGGAAATTATGAGGTGTCTCGATGTTGATTCCACATTTATTCCAGCACTCTGGATTCTCGGACTAAGCTATGTCCGGGCCGGAGATCTGGAGTCCGCCGCCGCCGTTATGGCCCAACTTGATCGATTAGAGCTGAAATTCCAGTCGAAATACCAAAAGGAATTTAGTCGTCATCTAAGAGGTGCGATCTTTCTTGAGGCTGGAAGACACGACGACGCCATCAAGGAATTTCAGGCCGCTCTTGACCTCGGGCCGATGGAACTGCCTTTCTTTCGCTCCTCCCTTGCACGTGCCTATGAGAGAGCCGGTCGAAATGGCCTTGCGATCGAAACCTATGACAAGGTGCTTGAAAACAATCCCGGTTATGCATCCGCACATGTTTCGTTGGCCTCGATGTACAGAGGGACGCGTGACTCGGGAAAAGTTGTCTTTCATTGCGAACGCGTTCTGGAAATCCGCAGGAATGCAGATTCAAACGACAGCCTTCGCATTCGGGCGCAACAATTGCGGGATGAACTTCAATGAAGTCGTCCCTTCCTTCAACCCTTCACAAAATCCGGGAGGCATGCCATGAATAAAGACAATATCAGACTTGTGCTGGAGGCGCTGATTGCCGTAATGCTTTTCTACATTGGGTACCAATTGACCGGCGAGGGCCCCAAGTGGCCGCCGCCAAAAATGGGGCCGGCCATTCAACAGATCTATGATGAGATGCCCGTGTGGGACAACACAAGAACCCTGGCAGATCGAATAAACTATGGTCTGTGCGAAAATGCGTATTTGAGCACGTATGTGGTTAAGAGCCTCCAGGACATGACTGCTCGTCAGGATTCCATGATGGTGATGATGATGGGAAAACGCAAACCGTAGCCAAATCTCTCTCATCCCAATGCCCGGCTTGCCGGGCATTTTTGTTTGGTTCTGATTCGCGGCTTTCTTATTTTAGGGAGTAGCTCAAACCGCTCTTCTGTGAGAACTTTTCTTCGTTTTCCCCTGTTATAACCAGACCTATGAAACCACTTGTGTTACTTTTGCTGATTTCCCTCGGTTCGCTTTCTCCGCTCTCAGCGCAGATCCAGGTCGGCCAACCGAACGAAAGTAAATTCGGCGTCTGGCTTCCTTTACAGCTGATCCCGTCAATGGTGCTCTATAACGACCCCGCACAATCTAATTTTGGCCTCGAGTGGGAGGTAACCCCTCTGCTCTATTCATTCGGAATGAACAACCAGATATCGCCTTGGTACTCGTTTATCGTCGAGCCGACTGCCCGTTTTGTGGGTTCTATCGAGGTCAGCCTGGCCGGCCAGGTCCACACCACAAAACTCGGCCAATCGTATTTTTCCTCGTCCGGACAGGTGATGGGGTTCATTCCGCTTTCCGAACGCGGCGAACATCTCACGCTAAATCTCGGGGTCGCCGCCTATCGGATACAGAGCGATACTCGGCTCTTCAAAGTCATTGGGTTTTCTTCTTTCTTCGGAATGCTCCATTTTAATCTCAAGCACGCAGACAGCCCCTCCACCTGGATCGGATCCCTCGAGTTCAGGATCTTTTAATGAAACACCGCATTTCCCTTGCCGGCCTTCTTCTTTCCGCCCTGATCCTCGCAGGCTGTAGTTCCTGGGCGGCGCGAATGTTCACGCGTTCGATCAGCCGAATCGGAGAACCCATCGACCCCGCTCCCAAGATGATCACCACACCCGTTCTGTCCGAAGCCGCGCTTGCGGTCGCCTGGGTGGGTCACGCGACATCGCTCGTTCAGATCCACGACAAGCTGTTCATGACCGATCCCCTTCTGACCAGCACTGTCGGCATTGTTGTCAAACGATTCATCGCGCCGGGACTCGATCCGTCCGTTTTGCCGAAACTCGATTTCACGCTTATCTCCCACACCCATTTCGATCACTTCAGTTTCGGAAGTCTCGAGCAGCTTCCCAAGAACGGCTCTCTGCTCATTCCGCTCGGTGCCCTCCGCTACACGCCGGATTTTGGATTCAACGCGGTGCATGAACTCGAACCCTGGGAGGTCGTGGAAGAAAACGGCGTGCGCATCACGGCGGTCCCGGTTCAGCATTTCAGCGGACGGTACGGATTCGACGGAGCATGGATGAGAGATCACGGATACACGGGCTATGTCGTGGAATACAAAGACCAAACGGTCTTCTTCGGAGGCGATACCGGATATCATCCGGAATTGTTCAAGGAGGTCGGCCGACGTTTCAACGTTGATCTTGCGATTGTTCCGATTGGCCCCGGCGGATCCTGGGAGATCGGTTCCCGAATTCATGTTCATCCTCGAGGCGCGTTGATGATCTTTCAGGATGTCGGAGCCCGCTACATGGTTCCGGTTCATCACAGAACACTGTTTTACGGTAACGAGCAGGACCCCTCCCAGTCCATCAAGACTCTCCGTGCGCTTGCACAGGAAATGGGACTGACAGACCGGATCATCGACCTCGACATCGGCGAACAGAGACTGGTCACGGCCTTGAATCCTCCTGTTGTCACGCCATGAACCGCCCTCAATCAAGGATTCCCCTCCCAATCCTCGCGGCTATCCTCGTCGTGGCTTTCAACGGATGCAATCCCATGGTTGCTCGTTTCATGGCCAAATCTGTTGAGCAAGTCGGGAAACCCGTTGCCCCGGCTCCGAACCGTATTGAGAATCCCGTTCTATCCGATGTCGGTCTCTCAGTGCTTTGGGTTGGACATGCCACTGTTCTTGTGCAGATTCATGACAAGATATTCCTGACCGACCCGCTATTCACCAAGACGGTGGGCATTGTGATGAAGCGTGCCATCCAGCCCGGCCTCGATCCGGCAAGAATTTCCCATGTAGACTTCACGCTGATTTCGCATACCCATTTCGATCACTTCAGTTTCGGGAGTCTTGACCTCATTCCAAAAGAGGGAAAACTTCTTCTGCCGCTCGGAGCCCTTGACTATACTCCGGCACTGGGATTTGAGGAAATCCGGGAGATGAAGCCGTGGGACGTGCTGCAACACGACGGAGTGACGATTACGGCCGTGCCCGTACAGCATTTCAGCGGCCGTTACGGATTCGATATTCTTTGGATGCGGGACCGCGGCTATACCGGCTACATTATCGAATACCGCGGCAAAACAGTCTTCTTCGGAGGCGACACGGGATATCATCCGGAACTTTTTAAGGACATCGGCAGAAAATTTGCCATCGACCTTGCCATCCTTCCCATCGGACCCATCGAACCGCGCGACTTCATGCAGCAGACTCATGTTGACCCGGCCGAGGCGCTGCAGATCTTCCGCGATCTCCGTGCGCGGGCAATGCTTCCCATGCATCACCGAACACTTGTTCAGGGATTCGATCCGAGTCCCACCTTCGCAATCGAGCAGCTTCTCTCACTCGCAGAACGCGATTCTCTCCTTGACCGCATCATCGCGCTCGATATTGGCGAGCAGAGGATCCTTTCAAGCCGACCGCAGCAGGAAATCACTCCTCTCTAAGGCTTCCCCCGCATTTTCAGCGTTATCTTGATTCTAAGGTGCAGAATACTCATATTGCCCGGCGCAATTTCCACATTCACAATTTCGCTGGAAGAACCATGGCTGCACGATCGCTTCTGATTGCTCTCATCGCCTGTTCCCCCTCTCTCCTCTTTCCCCAGATTACTGCCATTAAATGCGGGAAATTGATCGACGGGAAGTCTGACAAACCCCTTGAAAACGCCGTTATCCTCGTCTCGGGGAACAAGATCACGCACGTCGGCCGGAACATCAACATTCCTGCCGGGGCAACGATCATCGACCTCTCCTCGGCAACAGTGCTTCCGGGCCTCATTGATTGCCACACCCATGTCCTGTTGCAGGGCGACATAACGACGGAGGATTATGCGGAGCAGATCCTCAAAGAGTCGATTCCGTATCGAACCCTCCGGGCGGCAAAGGCATGTAGAACGGCTCTGATGAATGGTTTTACGACGATCCGCGATCTCGAGACGGAGGGTGCAATGTACGCTGATGTTGATCTCAAGAAAGCGATCAACAACGGCGTCATGGACGGCCCGCGTATGTTTGTGGCAACGCGTTCGATCAGCACCACCGGACGTTACCTGCTGAGTAATTCCACCTATGCCTGGGAGCTCAGGATGCCCAAAGGAGTACAGGAAATCACCGGGGCTGACGAGGCCCGCCGCGCGGTGCGTGAACAGATCTCCTATGGTGCCGACTGGATCAAGATCTATGCTGACGGCAGTTATTACCGCCTCGCCGACGGCACGTTTCGGAGTATCCCGAACTTTTCCAGTGAAGAGATCACCGCGATTGGTGAACAAACCAGAATGCTTCGGAAGAACCTGTCTGCTCATGCCGTCACCCGCGACGGAGTCCTGTACGCGATCGCAGCCGGGGCCCGGACAATCGAACATGGCCAGGCCCTCGATGACGAGTGCATCACCGTCATGGCGAAGAACGGCATCTATTGGTGTCCGACGATCTATGTCAACATCTGGGTCGCCGAAGGAAGGGCCGCAGAGGGAAACACCGTGTTCCTCGCGCTCAAAGAGAATCTCCCCAAGGTGTTTGCCAAAGCATTGAAAGCAGGTGTCAAGATAGCATTCGGAACCGATGCCGGAGGATTCTCCTGGACGGAGAATCAGGCGAAGGAGTTTTCTTACATGGTTCAGTGGGGCATGACACCGATGCAGGCAATTCAATCCGCCACCTCCGTCGGTGCCGAGTTGCTGCAGATGAGCGGCCTGATCGGCGAGATCCGTCCCGGCGCCTATGCAGACATCGTCGCCACAGCCGGCGACCCGATAACGGACATCCGGGCATTGGAGCAGGTCGGGTTTGTCATGAAAGATGGAAAAGTATACAAACGTGAACTCTGAGATCGTGGAACGCACTTTTCAACGAACGTTCGACCAGTTGCAGGATGTGTTCGACTTCACGAACGAGTTCGCCATCAGTCATGCGATCAATGACAAAGTCCGGTATGTGCTTGATCTTGCCGTGGAAGAATTTTTCACGAACATGGTGAAATACAATCCCAAGGGGCGCAACGAGCTTCATATGCGCATGGTCCTTGAACAACGTGATGTTATTGTTCATCTGGTGGATCCCGATTCGGAAGCCTTTGACGTTACAAAAGAACGGTCGATCAACCTTCAAAAATCGCTTGAAGAACGAAAACCCGGCGGGTTGGGGGTTTTCCTTGTCCAGAAACTCGTTGACAACCTTCATTACACTCATCATAACCGGATAAGCACGATTTCCTTTCGTTTACCTTTGGAGTAGATATGTTTGATATTCGAATCAATGAACAGGGAGATGTGATACTTTCAGGAAGACTTGATGCTGCGCAAACCGATCGGGCAAGTGCGATTCTGAGTAAAGTGACAGAATCTGTGAATGTAGATTTCAAGGAGCTTCAGTACATCTCGAGCGCAGGGCTTGGTATCCTGCTTGCCACCCAGAAGCGCCTGAGCCAATCGGGGAAAAAGCTGAAACTGATCAATATGCCCAAGCATATCCGGGACGTCTTTCATTACGCTCGTTTTGATATGATTTTCGAGATACAATAGCCCCAATTCGTCGTTTTTTGCCTGTATTGCGCCTTTTCTTGCATCTCTCGAGGAAATCGGCGTACCTTGCTCCCCCTATATGCCAACTTTTTCAATCGACTCTTGTAGTTCATGACACACGAACAGGATCACGCACTGGTTCAACAATGTCTCAATGGCAATCAAAAGGCCTTTGAGATCCTGGTCGATCGCTATCAGAAACCGGTCTTCAATCTCGCATTTCGTTTCACGACAAGCAGGGAAGATGCCGAGGACATTGCGCAATCAGTGTTCGTGAAAGCCTTCGAAAAACTCAGCACCTTCGACCCAAAATTTAAGTTCTTTAGCTGGCTCTACAAGATCGCCGTTAATGAATCCATCAATTTTCTCAACCGAAAAAAGAGATTTGATACGTTTGATGAAGATGTCCATTCCGGAAAGCATGGACAGGAAGAACATTTTCACGATCACGAAATGACAGCTTCCATTGATATGGCACTTCTCGATCTTAAAACCGAATACCGCGTCGTTGTGATCTTGAATCATTTCCAGGAGCTCTCCTACAGAGAAATCGGACAGATCCTCGACATTCATGAAAACACCGTCAAGTCGAGGCTGTTTTCTGCCAGAAAGAAACTCAAGGGTCTGTTGTTGAAAAGAGGCATCTCCCATGCTTGACAAGCGAATGTTTGAATTACTGAATCAGGAAGTGGACGGGACGAACTCCGCGAAAGAGCGTCAGGAGGTAAAAGCTCTCTTGTCGAAGAATGCTGAAGCACGACGGACGTTTGAAGCCCTGAAAGAACTCGCCGCCTTCCTGAAGGCAACGCCCCAGGTCGAACCGCCTTCGACTCTGAAGAGGCGGATCCTGGCTTCTCTCCCGCACGCGAAACCGTCATCTCAAAAACTCTTCCCGCTGTTTTCCCTTGCCCGGATGCTTACCGAAGGGACCAATCTCCGGTACGCCTATACGTTCGCGGGCGGAGCGGTGGCTGGAATTCTCCTATTCGCATTTCTGACCGGAAGTCCGTCGGACACTTCCTCTCTCGTTGGAGCCATTGGATCATCGACTCCGTCGAAAGCGATTCTCTCAGCAGAAATTGATCTTCCGGAAATTCAAGGTACCTTTTCGGCAGTAGAAGAGCGGAACGAGGTGATCGCAACGACATCCATCAACGCATCAGAAGAAATCGATCTCATCGTGAGGTTCGATCCGGCGGCGCTGCAGTTTGAACGATTTCAGATTTCCGACCCATCGTCCGGCTCCGTGACCCTTCACCCCGGCCATCTTGAACTCAAAGGTTCCGGAACGATGGTCTTTACGCTTGTGTTCTTCAGAAAATCCGCTGACGCGGTCGCGCTGAATGCCGAGATCCTTATCGACGGCGCGAAACGTTCTGATGTATCTCTTACACTTGAACAGAGTTCTCACTAACCACTGTTCACAATCACAGAAGGAGGGGAATATGAGTAACAACCCCGCAATTGACAGACGTAAACGGTTTTTCTCCATCGGGGGAATCACCGTGGCAGCGCTCGTCGTAACGTACTTTGCGCTGTTTTATCCGCCCGTAGATTCCGACGACGCCGCCGGAACGATCGGTGGAATTCAGAAGGCCGAGAAGTACCGGGCCGAACAGATGCAGGAAGCTGATCTTGCGCTCAAGAACCCTGAGATTCAGCAGTTCCTGCAGAGCGCGGCTTTCCACACCATCTCCACCAATGCGGAATTGCGTGCAGCCCTGAGCAGTTCTGAAGTCGCCGCTGCTCTTGCCAACGCCGAAGTGCAGGCCATGCTCTCCAATTCCGAGCTACAGGCTGCCCTTGCCCATTCTGAACTTCGGGCATCTCTTGCCAATTCCGAGGTACAGGCCGCTTTGGCGAACGCTGAAGTCGCTGCTGCTCTTTCCAACGCCGACTTGCGTGCAATGCTTGCCAACGCCGATTTGCGCGCTGCGCTAAAGAGCCGCGATGTTCGTTCGGGGCTTGCAAACGCCGAACTCTCTGCCGCTCTTTCGAGCGCTGAAGTTCGTGCTGCGCTCAGCAGCGCCGAAGCCCGCGCTTCCTTGAAGAACGCCGACCTGCGTGCAATGCTTTCCAACGCCGATCTGCGCGCCGCATTAAGAAACTCCGAGGTCATGGCTGCGCTGGCGAGTGCTGATCTCCGCGCCTCCCTTGCGAATGCGGAATTAAGCGCTGCTCTGGCCAACTCGGAATTGCGTGCAATGCTTGCCAATGCCGATCTCCGTGCAATGCTTGCCAACGCCGATCTACGGGCAGCCCTTGCAAATCCAGAAGTCCGCGCCGCTCTGGCAAGTGCGGATTTGCGCGCTTTGCTGGCGAGTGCCGAACTCAGAGCGCTTCTGGCGAATGCCGATCTGCGTGCTATGCTGTTCAACGCGGACCTGCGCGCCATGCTGGCGAATGCGGAATTAAAAGCCGCCGATTGATTCTGCCGTATCGTTTCAAGGGGAGATGTGCCGCAGAGGTGCATCTCCCCTTTCCTTTTTTTCCCCCGCCTTGCTTTTTAGCCCAAAGATCACCATTCTCTTGCTTCACGCCACTCCCCATGACACGTCCCGTACGACCCACGTTTCTCCGTCTGATTTTCGCAGGGGTCCTCCTGCTTACCGTTTGTACACCTTCCCGATCTCAGTTTTATACGATCGAAACCGAATACCTTCGACTTATCTATTACACGAAAACGCATGAATTTTTGACACCCCACATCGTCCGTTCGTTTGAAAACTCCCTTCAGTTCCACCGGACACTCTTTCATTACACGCCGTCAGAAAAGATAACGCTGATTCTCCAGGATTTCGGTGATTTCGCAGGAGGGGGCGCTAATACCGTTCCCTTCAATCTCGTCGGCATCGGTATTGCCCCGTTCAGTTACGCGTACGAAACCATGCCTCCCATCGAGCGGATGAACATGATGATGAATCATGAGCTCGTCCACATTGTCACGATGGACAAGCCATCCCCCGGGGACAGGTTCTGGCGGGGTTTCTTCTCCGGCAAGGTCGCCCCGGTCGATGAGGCGCCCCTTTCGGCGGTGTATGCATATTTGACGAGCCCTCGCTGGAATTCGCCCCGTTGGTTCATCGAGGGAATTGCCGTTTTCCTTGAAACCTGGATGGGCGGCGGACTTGGCCGCGCACTCGGCGCCTACGATGAAATGGTGTTCAGAACCATGGTGCGGGATAGCGCCTACTTCTATGATGTGGTTGGGCTCGAATCCGAAGGCACGAAAGTTGATTTTCAGGTTGGGGCAAATTCCTACCTCTACGGAACCCGGTTTATTTCCTCGCTTGCCCTCCGCTACGGGCCGGAGAAGGTGATTGATTGGTTCCGGCAGTCCGATTCCAGCCGCGGATATTTTTCCGCCGATTTTGAACGAGTGTTTGGGTCGGCGCTTGACGAGGAGTGGGCTCAATGGATCCGCGAAGAGCAGGAATGGCAGAAGACCAATCTTATTCTGTTGCGGCAGTTTCCCATAACGCGTTTTCGGCCGATCACTCCCCTCGGGCTGGGCTCGGTGTCCCGTGCATTTGTGAACCCCGAAAGGCAGAAACTCTATGCGGCGCTTAACTATCCGGGCCAGACGGCACACCTGGCAGAGATCGACCTTACAACGGGAGAACTTCGTAAACTCGGAGATATACGCGGCGCCGCTCTGTTTTATGTCACTTCCCTCACGTACGACCGGGATAACGAAATCCTCTTCTACACCACGGACAACAACAGTTGGCGCGATATCCTCTCGCTCGACCTGAAATCCGGCGAAAGCCGGATGCTGCAAAAAGATCTCCGGACCGGGGATCTTGCATTTTGCCCCGCGGACAGATCGCTCTGGGGCGTCCGCCATTTCAACGGGATCTCCACTCTCATTCAGATGCCGTACCCTTACGCAGATTGGAAGCAGATCCTCTCATTTGACTATGGCAAGGACTTCTTCGACATCGATGTTTCCCCCGATGGGAAGCACGTCGTTGGAGCCCTTGCCGACGTGACCGGACGACAATTGCTTGTAAGAATGAACACCGAACAGCTTCAGCAGGGGGATAAGTCCTTTGAAGTGTTGTTCGACTTTGAGAACAGCACACCTGCCAATTTCACCTATACACCGGACGGCAAATTCCTTTTTGGAACATCGTATTACACGGGGGTTTCCAATGTGGTGCGTTATGATTTCGAGAAGAAGGAAATGGAATGGGTGACAAATGCTGAATCCGGACTCTTTCGAGCAGTCCCGTTTTCACAGGACTCTCTTGTGGCCTTTCATTTCACAGGCCAGGGATTTGTTCCGGTGATGATTGCCAACGAGACCATCCGTAACATCAACGCCATTCGATACCTGGGCCAGGAAGTCGTGGACCGGCACGCTGTGCTTCGTTCCTGGTCCGTACCGCCGCCTTCACCCGCAACCATGAACATCGACACCGTCATTACGGCTACCGGAGACTATGACGGATTCGGAACGATGAAGCTGGCATCCCTCTATCCAATCGTTGAGGGATTCAAGAACTTTCCCGCGTACGGATTACGGGCAAATTTTTCCGACCCGGTTTTGTTGCACAATCTCGACCTGACGGTGTCTTACACTCCGAATTCGGTTCTCCCCGCAAACGAGCGTTTGCACGGATCATTCAATTACAAGTTCTGGAATTGGAAGATCGGGGCGACCTACCACGGAGCGGATTTCTACGACCTGTTTGGGCCGACGAAGACCAGCCGCAAAGGATACTCTTTGAGCGCCCAGTACAGCGATTTTCTTATCTATGACGAGCCGGAGGTATTGGACTATCAGATCAAACTCGGGGGATTTGCAGGTCTCGAGCGGTTACCGGATTTTCAAAATGTCTCGACGTCCTTCGATCGTTTTTATTCTCTTAACGCCCGGTTGAATTACCACAATCTTTCGAAATCATTGGGAGCCGTGGATCAAGAGACCGGATTTTCCTGGGACATCGTATCCCACACGAATCTTGTCAACGGGAAATTCTTTCCCCGGACAAGTTTCAGCGGGGCGTTCGGTTTTCTGCTTCCCATCAACCATTCTTCCATTTGGGTGCGTGGTTCTGCGGGTTACTCCCCCGGATCCAGAATGGAACCGTTCGCAAACTTCTATTTTGGCGGATTTGGAAACAACTGGGTGGATATCGGGGAAATTCGCCGGTATCGCGAGGCCGAGAGTTTCCCCGGCCTGGAAATCAACCAACTGGGTGGAACGACCTACTTCAAAGGAATGGTCGAATGGGACCTTCCGCCGATCCGTTTTCGAAAATTCGGATTTCAATCCCTCTATTGTACCTGGTCCAGAATCGCGGTCTTCACTTCCGGACTGATTACCAATCCCGACGCCCCGGGATTTCGCCGGACAGCAGGATCGGTGGGAATTCAATCGGATTTTCGACTCGTACTTTTCTCCTCATTTGAATCCACGCTTTCCGCAGGATACGCCGCGGCAGCGGAGCGGAACCATCGTCTCTCAAAGGAGTTCATGGTTTCGCTGAAGATTCTGCGATGATCGGTTTTCACCACATTCTTGCCATTATTGTCAGCCTCGCCCCGGTCTTCCTCTTTCTGCTTAGCCTTATTCTCCTCGACAGTTACAAGCTGGTCAACGCTCGGAGCGTTTCGTTTGCGATTCTCTACGGCTGTCTGGTTGCCGGGGCGGCGTATGTCATCAATACCTGGGTCCAGCAAAACATCGGCCTTCCCTTCCACGTTTTCACGCGATATATCGCCCCCGTCATTGAAGAACTTCTGAAGGCCGTCTTCATTGTTTACCTGATCAAACAACGACGCATCGGCTTCATGGTGGATGCGACGATCTACGGGTTCGCGGTGGGGGCCGGGTTTGCGTTCATCGAGAATGTCTATTATCTCACCACGAGCGCGGAGGCGAGCCTGTTTCTGTGGGTCCTTCGGGGTTTCGGCACCGCGGTGATGCACGGAGGGACAACAGCCATCGTCGCCCTGGTGGCAAAAAGCGAGGCGGATGCACGAGGCTCCGAGAGCGCGACGATTTTCTGGAAGGGCCTCCTGGCCGCCTTCGTCATTCATTCTTACTACAATCATTTCTTTTTTCATTCGTTGTTCTCGCCTTTGAGTATTCTGGCCGGGTTGCCTATCGCCTTGATGCTGGTATTTCAGCAAAGCGAGAAGGTCACCAGAGAATGGCTGGGGGTGGGGTTCGATACGGATGTTGAATTGCTGCAAATGATCACGTCCGGCGATCTTCCCAAGACAAGGGTCGGAACGTATTTGAAGACTCTGCAAAATCGGTTCCGCGGCGAAGTGATCGCCGATATGATCTGTTATCTCCAGATCTATCTTGAACTCTCGATCAGGGCCAAAGGCGTTCTTCTCCTCCGGGAAGCCGGATTCACTCCGCCCGTTGAAACCGATACAAAAGAGAAATTCACCGAACTTCAGTATCTCCAGCGCAGTATCGGAACAACCGGCAAGCTCGCTCTCCATCCTTTTCTTCATACCAGCAACCGCAATCTCTGGCAACTGAACATGCTTCAATCGTAACCCGTTCAACAATCGAAGGAGCCGTCATGAACAGCCGTATCTTATACGCCCCCCTGCTCTTGGTGCTCTTGGTGACTCCGCTTCAGGCGCAACAACTCAGGGTTTTCATTTCTGTGGACATGGAGGGTATCACGGGATTGGTTCATGGTGACCAGGTGAGCAGTGACGGTAAGGATTACCAGATGGCCCGCCGATGGATGACGGAAGAGGCCAACGCTGCGGTCCAGGGAGCGTTGGATGCGGGGGCAACCGAGGTGGTCGTGAACGATTCTCATGGAAGCATGCGAAACCTCATCCTTGCCGACCTGCACCCGTCAACGACGCTTATCACCGGCTCCCCCAAGCCCCTGAGCATGATGCAGGGCATCGACGCTACATTTGGGGCGGTGGTGTTCGTTGGGTACCATGCCTCTGAGGGAACCACGGATGCCGTCCTGGATCACACGATCTCCGGGGGAACGGTGGCATCCATCAAGGTCAACGGAATTGAAATGCCCGAGCTTGGCCTCAATGCTCTGCTCGCAGGGAAATTCAATGTTCCTGTTGTTTTTATCTCCGGTGACAAAGCCGTGTGTGAACAGGCAAAAAACCTGCTCGGTTCTTCCGTGGTGACCGTGGCTGTGAAAGAAGGAATAGGAAAGCGGGCCGCGAAAACCATTCCTTTGAAGAAAGCTCATGAACTGATTCGTCAAAACGTCAAGAATGCCGTTGAGCGGAGAACGTCCATCAAGCCTTACACGATGAAATCACCGTACACGTTCGAACTTACGTTCTTCAGAAGCTCGCAAGCTGATCAGGCGGCCGTCATTCCGGGAGCGAGGCGGTTGAATACCAAGACCCTTTCATTGAGTTCTCAGGATGCGGTGGAGGGATTCATGTTCCTGCGCGGCCTGATCATGCTCGGAAGCAATTAGAAGATTCAACCATGACCTCCCGGACGATCCTTGCGGAGCTGAAGAGGAAGGGAACAGCGCACAACAGGGCCGGAATGGCCCGGTTTGGGATCCGGTCGAAAAAAGTCTTCGGGGTCGGCGTCTAATTCCATGTTCGAGAGATTTCACAGAGTTCCGCAAAGAAAAGCTGTTCTCTGTGGAACTCCACGATCCCCGGTGCTATCTGTGTGATTTCTTTTCTTTTACTTAACGTGAGGCACTACCGAATTCCTTGCACACAAAGGGGAATCTTCTTACCATAGAAGCCCATAGTTTTTTCTCAATTAAAACGGGAGTGACCGCCGATGAGATTGAACGGAATATTCTTCTCCATCATCCTTCTAGCTGCCATGGCCTCAGCCCAACATCCGACCATTAACTATACACTCTCCATGTCCCAACCGTGGACACATCTCTTTGAGGTGGAAGTTGCCTTTTCGGGCCTTGCTGCCTCCGAATCGTCCATGGAACTTTCACTCCCCGCATGGCGTACCGGCCGGTATATCATTCTGGACTTTGCCGGCGGTGTCCAAGATTTCTCGGCTGTTGACGGAACCGGAAAGCCCCTTACCTGGGAAAAGACAGACAAAGATTCGTGGAGAGTCGTAAAGAACGCATCAACCGCAATCACGGTTCGCTACAAAGTGTATGCGAACGAGTTTCACCTTCGTACCCGCGGACTGAACGACGAAGGGGCGTTTGTGGACGGAGCCTCGGTTTTCCTGTATTCCCAGCCGCACCGTCAGGTTCCTCTGACGCTCACGGTGGTACCGTACAAGAATTGGCACGTAACCACAGGGCTTGATCCCGTTTCCGGGAAACCACATACGTTTGCATCTCCGAGCTATGATTATCTCGCCGATTGCCCCCTGTTCATCGGGGAACAAAAGGACCACGAATTTGAGGCTGAGGGAAAGACCCATGTGTTCAGTGTCCTGGGGGATGGGCCCTATGATTCGGATGCAATCATCAAGGATCTTAAGCGGTTTGTGAAGATCAACAAGGACTTCTGGGGAAGCCTCCCGTATGAACGCTATATTTTCATGCTTCATCTTTGGTCCCAGGGCGGGGGCGGAACGGAACACATCAATTCCACGATCATGGGCGGCAGGCCGTTTATGTTCAGCAATCCGGGGTCTTACCGCGGATTCCTCGGACTTGTCTCTCACGAGTACTTCCACACCTGGAATGTCAAACAAATCCGGCCGGCGGGAATAAGTCCCTATGAATGGTCGAGGGAAAATTATACAAAGGAACTCTGGGTTGCAGAAGGAACAACGTCGTACTACGGGCATCTCCTCATGATCCGCGGAGGATTCCTCCCGGCCAAGGGCCTTATCGATGGTCTCCCCGGCCAGATCGAAAATGACCGGCGAAAACCGGGTAACAAGGTCCAATCTGTTGCGGAGTCAAGCTTCGATGCGTGGGTCAAGTACTGGAGAGGAAATCAGAATTCCTACAACGCCGAGTCCGACTACTATGACAAAGGGTCTGATGTCAGCTTGTTGCTCGATTTGGAGATCCGCCAAAGGTCGAAGAACAAGCATTCACTCGATGACGTGATGCGAGCGCTCTACAGGCGATTTCCGTGGAACGGCACGGGGTACACAGTGGAAGACCTTAGGAAACTGTGCGAAGAATTCGGGGGTGGAAGTTTTGAGCCGCTCTTCCAGGATTACGTTTACGGCACAGGAACGCTTGATTGGGAAAGAGCGCTTTCGTATGCCGGCATTGAGGTGAAGGCTGAAAAGAAAACCTCTGTCTGGCTGGGTACGGTTGCCCGGGACCAGGATCAGAGGGCCGTAATTCGGACGGTTGTCGATGGGTCCCCCGCAGCAAAAGCGGGACTCGATATGAACGACGAGTTGGTGGCGCTGGACGGATACCGCGTGCGCTCCTCCGACCTTTCGACAAGGATAGCGGGCAAACGGGCGGGTGAGAAAGTGGTCGTTACTTTCATCCGAAATGACAAGCTCCGCGAGATCACGGTAACCCTCGAAAATGACCCGCTCCCGTCCTACAGTGTTGCCAAGGTCAAGGATCCCTCGTCCCTTCAAAAGCAGATCTACGAATCGTGGCTGGGAACGAAGTGGGATAACTGATGCTGCAGATTTAAAAATGGAGACTGTGTCTATGAAGCTTCGCCGTCTTTTCATGGTTTTTGTCGCCGCGACGACCCCGGTGATTTCCCAGCAGTTGCCCACCGGCACTTACCGGCCCAACCGGGAACGCAATTATGACATTCTCCATTACAAAGCCGATCTGAGAATCGACTGGAAAGCGAAGGCGGTGAGCGGCGAAGCCGTCGTTACATTGCGCCCGCTCCTCACAGCATCCGCCGTGACCCTGGATGCCTACTGGCTCAAGATCAGTTCAGTAAAAAATGCCTCGACCGGAGCAGATCTTCGCTACACATCGAACGATGCGTCCTTGACCATCGAGTTGGGGAAAAACCTCCGTTCCACGGACACCATTGCGGTTGCGATTCGTTACCGTGCCACACCGACAGCGGGCATGTATTTCATCGAGCCGGCACCCGGCACGAACAATCAGCCTGCAATTTTCACCTACGGCGAGGGCGGCATCCATGCCAATTGGCTGCCTCTTTATAATGAGAACAATGACAAGTTTTCCACCGAAATGGTCGTCACCGTGAATAGACCCCACACTGCCATTTCCAACGGGACTCTTCTCAGCACGAAAGAGAACAGCGACGGCACACGGACGTTTCATTGGCGTCAATCTCTTCCCCATTCCAATTATCTTATTGCTCTTTTTGCAGGTGATTATCGTGCTGTTGCTCTTCGGCCTGCATTCGGATCTGTCCCATTGACGGCGTGGGTGCATCCAGGACAGGAACAACAGGCTGCCGAAGTGTTTGCCCGCACTCCGGAGATGGTTGAGTACTTCTCCCAACGCTTCAACTTCCGATACCCGTGGGACAAGTATGACCAGATCTCCGCGTTCGACTATGCCATCGGAGCGATGGAAAATACCGGTATTACGGGACATAACGACAGGATCCTCCGCGGAAAGGGGCAAACGGACGAGTTCAACCCTGATTACGAAAATTACGCAACAAATTGGACAGCGGAAACGCTCGTCTCTCACGAACTCGCTCACCATTGGTTCGGCAACAACACGACATGCACGAACCTCGCAAATATTTGGATCAACGAAAGTTTTGCCTCCTACATGATGATGTTGTGGGATGAGCACCGGTTGGGCGGCGAAGCCCTCCAGGCTCATACCTGGCTTGCCCTGCAATCATACCTCAAGTATGTGAATACGTCTCACATGATTCGGCCGCTGGAATACCGCTATTTCGATACTCGAGGCCAGATCTATAATTCTGAAACTACGTATCAAAAAGGAGCCATCGTGCTCCATATGATGCGATGGGTGCTGGGAGACGATGCGTTTTTTCACGGCCTCGGGTATTTTCAAAACAAACATCAGTTTTCGAACGTAGAAAGCAGGGATCTGAAAACCGCGATCGAGGAATCGACGGGGCGAAATCTTCAATGGTTTTTTGAACAATGGATGTGGGGCGGAGGACACCCGGTTTTCGAGGTAGCCACCAACTACGTGGCGGACCATAAGAAAGTCGAAGTGACCATTGATCAGGTTCAAGCGCTGGTCGAGGGCCAGGGGATCTTCCAGCTCCCGGTGGAAATCAGGATCGATGCAGGCGGGGCATCCCGCCGGGAAACGGTGTGGGTGGACGAGCAAAGCACAACGTTCGTCTTTGACGCCGTTGCGGAACCCCAAATGATCAGCGTTGATGGGCGGGGTGCGTTGGTCGCAGAGCTGCTTCAATCGAAAACGTTGGGGGAGTTGATCTATCAGGCCAGGAATGACGACCTTCCGGGCCGCCTGTGGGCCGTGCAACAGCTTTCGACGCAATATTCCTCGGACCCTTCGGTCGTCGCTGCTATACGGTCCCTTGTTGAGGGCAAGGCGCCTTGGATTCTCAAGGCAGAAGCAACTCTTCAGCTCCGTACCATCTACTCAGATGAAGCTCAGTCCCTCCTCCTGGCACAATTGAGCCAGGAAGATTATCGTGTCAAAAAGGCCGCTGTGATCGCGCTGGGTTCACGGTATACTGAAGCAGCTCGTACGGCATTGAAGAGAGTGGCACTAACGGAACCCAATGACGATGTTTCCTCGACGGCCCTTGTCTCTCTTGCAAAGATTGACGGATCGCTCTCCCTGGAGGCCATCACAGAGTTTTCTGAGAATGAATCATGGTATGACAGCAAGCGCATCGCGGGATTGAAGGCGATGGAGGTCCTCGCCGGTACACATGGTGTCCCGCAAAAAGGCCGGTTCATCCCCTCGGCGAAGAAATTTGCCGACGTGCGCTATAACTATGCGGTTCGCCAGCAGGCACTCAAGACCTGGGCCGTCTGCTCTCCGGGTGACCCATCCCTTGCAGAGCGGCTGACGTCATTTGCCCAGAATGATATTTTACCCGTGCGGCTTACCGCTATTGAACTTCTTGCCAAACTGAAAATTGCTCGGGCGATTCCCATTTTGGAAGACGTAGTTCGCAGAAATGGCGATAGCGACATCCGCTACGCAGCCCTCAAGGCAGTCAACGAAATTCGCGGTATGAGCGGGCGATAATTCAGGACTTTTCTCAAGAGAAGGAAGGAGTCGCCTCCCCCTTTTTGGATACCGGTCCTGTCGCATGCGATTCTGTTGGTATCATTTCTTTGTCCCTTTCTTCCCATTTTCCTATATTCTTAAGTTGTTTTTGCCGTTCTCCCGGGCACCTGCCCGTTCCCTGAACCTCCAGGAGAATTCGCCATGAGCCGTCGCCTTTCTTCCTTTGTAGAATTCGGATTTATCCTTGCCGCCACTCTTGGGCTGGTGGCATTCATCGGGCCACCCCTAGCACGCCAGCAAGGGCCTGTGGTGACTCCTCCGTCTGCTCCCCAGCTATCCCAGGCATCTGCTCTTGCGACATGGGACACGAATCTCATTCTTCCTCCACAAAGCGAACGCATTTCCAGTTACACCATGGATGTGCGCCTCGATCCGAGAACCAGAATGATCTCCGGATGGGAGATCCTCGAGTGGCGCAACACTACGGGGCGCGCACAATCGGAATTCCCGTTCCACCTCTACCACAATGCCTGGAAAAATAACCGCAGTACCTTTGCAAAGGAAAACGGATGGAATCTCAGCCGGCCGAATATGACGGAAGAAGATTACGGATATACAAATGTAAAGCGCGTTGTTCTCTTGGACCCCCGCGGTGAAATCGACGTTACTTCCACCTTCCAGTACATTCAGCCTGATGACGGTAATCCGAATGACCAGACGGTGTTTCAAATCAGAACGCCCCGTGCTGTTCCTTCGGGGGGCCTTCTTCGTCTTCGCATTGAGTTTGAAACAAAGCAGCCGCTCCCAATCTCCCGTACCGGTGCCATTAGGGATTACCACTTTGTCGCTCAGTGGTTTCCGAAGATCGGCGTGTGGTGGAACGGCGCCTGGAATTGTCATCAGTTCCATGCTAACACCGAGTTCTTTTCCAATTACGGTGTCTATGACGTGAGGATTACGCTTCCATCCGAGTATGTGATCGGAGCAACGGGGGGACTTCCAAAGGAAAAAACGGAGAATGGCGACCGGACAACGACGTACCGTTTCTATCAGGAGGACGTGCATGATTTCACCTGGGTGACTTCACCGAGCCTCGTCCGCAACGTGAGGACCTTTGTACACAACGACCCGGATGAGGACGAACAGTTGAGCCGCCACCATCCCCTCAGAGAAGTTCAGGTCATTCTTCTGACCCAACCCCATCATGACAATCTTATCGAGCGGTATTTCGACGCCACGTTCAAGTCCCTGCGGTACTACGGTGAATGGTACGGCGAATATCCCTACGAGACGGTCACTGTGGTTGATCCTGCCAATGACAGCCGTTCGGGCGGAATGGAATACCCAACGCTCTTCACGGGTGGCGGCAACATGTTTGCGCCGAAGGAGATCCCAAGCCCGGAAAGCGTGACCGTGCACGAGTTTGGCCATCAGTTTTGGTATGGACTCGTCGGCAATAACGAATTTGAAGAAGCTTGGCTGGATGAGGGATTTAATTCGTACTCACAGGACCGCGTGATGCAGGCCGCATGGCCGCCGTTCAAGAGTTTCCGCTATTTCTTTGGAGGCCCCGGGGCGGGGAGTTCAGTCGGAATCCCGTATGTTTATCAAGAGATGGAGCAGTCACGCTATACCTCCGGCAATCTCGAACTCCGGGATCAGGGGAAAAACGATGTGATGACACGTAAAGGATGGGAGTACTATCAATCCTACGGTTTAAACTCCTACACCAAACCCGCCATGTCTCTCCGGCAGCTTGAAAACACCGTCGGCGAGGAAACGATGTACCGCATCATGCGTACCTATCATCATCGTTATCGTTTCAAGCACCCGACGTCGCAGGATTTCATGAACACAGTCAATGAAGTGACCGGGCAAAATATGAACTGGTTCTTTCAGAACACCTGGTACAGCTCCAACCTGTTCGATTATGCAGTCTCAGAAGTCACAAACAGAAGGATCGCTTCACCGGCCGGTGTGTTTTCGATGAACGGAAATCCCGCTGAAAAGCCCGACGATCCGGCACCCCCGTACGAAAACACGGTCGTGGTCACACGCAAGGGCGAGGCGGTTGCACCGGTGGAGGTGCTCGTTGTCTTTGAGAATGGAGAAGAGAGGAAAGAGGTGTGGGACGGGCAGGAACGTTGGAGGAAATTTGTTTACAGGACCGATTCACGCATCCGCCAAGCCATTGTTGATCCCGATCTTAAACTTGTGATGGATATCGACTATCTGAACAACAGCAGGGTTGCACGGCCACCCGGTTTTCGTTCTTCTGCGGCGAGAAAGATCGGAATTCTTGCATTGTTTTGGGTCCAGAATTATCTCGAGATAGGAACCCACTGGCATTGACATGAATTTCCTCATCTCATTGATCGTCATTGCGCTGACGTTTATACCGCTGGCGCTGCTCATTGCTCTCTTTGTCAGAACTTCGGGCCTTGTGCGCAGGATCGAGAAACTGGAAGCGCATCTCGGATTGCAGCCCGACGTGAGTCCTCCCTCAGCACCACCGCCGCGTTCACCGGCAACCGAGCCTCCCAGGCCACCCCCGACGCCCCCAACAAAGCCCATCGTGGCTTCCGCGGCCGATCCGCATGCGCAAAATAAGGCGCAGGAAGAGCTTGAGGCGCTCATTGGAGGCAGACTGTTGAACAGGATCGGTGCGTTCGCACTCGTTCTGGGCGTAGCATTCTTTTTGAAGTACGCTTTCGACAACAATTGGATCACCGAAACGATGCGTGTCCTGACGGGGATCGTCATGGGATCGATTTGCCTGGCGGGAGGATATCGAACTCAGAAGAAGGGATATGCGGTTTTTGCCCAAGGCCTGGTCGGTGCCGGAATCGCCATCCTTTACCTTTCGCTCTATGCTTCGTTCAATTATTACCATCTCATTCCGCAGTGGCTCGCGTTTGCTTTGATGTCCGGGGTTACCATTCTCACTCTCCTTCAAGCCGTTTACTACAATTCACTTGTGGTGGGGATTCTCGGATGGGCCGGCGGATTCCTTACGCCTTTCCTGTTGAGCACCGGGGAATCCAATGAAACGGCGCTCTTCACGTACATAGCCCTCCTTTCCCTCGGGCTCCTCGCTATCACGATGAGACGAGAGTCATGGTACGCTCTCGAGCCGCTGACCCTCATCGCCCTTTTCATCGTCTATTTTGCCTGGTTCGACCAGTATTACGGGCCGGGTGACTTCACCCTGACAATATTCTTCCTTTTTGTGTTCTGGATTTTGTTTCACGCGGCCGACTTTACGCGCAGCTTGCTCAATGTAACGCAGTTCCCCGAACTTCGGAACATTGTCCAGTCCCTTCACTCTCTTCTCACGTACTCGGCAGTGTATGTTTTGATTTGGGACCAGTCCCGATCCGATCTTGGATCCGTCACGTTCCTCTACGGCATCCTCTATGCAGCTTCGTTTCTCGTGCTCCGGTCTCTACGCTCGCCCGCCAAAGGAATTGAGATACGGTACGGAATTACGATAGCGGCTTTGGTCCTTGGGGGCACAGTCCTCGAGTTCAGCGGTGTGGCTGCAATTCGTTTGCTGGCCGTGGAGGGCCTTCTTCTGATGGGAATCGGAGTTCAGTTTCAACGATGGTCGCTGGCAGGCCCTGCTCTAGGCCTTCTTGCGGCGTCGTTAGCCGGATTTGTGTTTTCGAGCGGATCGCTTGTTTTCGAACCCATCGCAAGTTTCTCTCTTCTGGCAACATCGCGAGCCCTGACGGGTGGGATTCTGGCTTTATCCCTTGGGGCTGCAACTCTCGCGGTGGCCCGAGCCCGGGACAATTCCATTGCAAGTCTCAGGCCCTTTCTTGGCATTGTCTTCTTCCTGGTTTTGTTCATCCTCTTGACGGCTGAAACCAACGACTTCTTCCGGCATGAAATTCACCTTCTCCGAACGGGACAGCCCGGCGAATCCATTCGGGATGAGCTTTCCGATATTCTCAATCTGCGGCAGCTGTCCGTTTCCGGAGTCTGGCTCCTTTATTCGATTCTTGCTCTGGTAGTAGGGATAATCCGAAACGCCAAAGGACCCCGTTTTTTCGCCATCGGCCTGTTCGGCCTTACGATCCTGAAGATTTTCATTGTCGATCTGGCATTTCTGCAGACACTCTATCGCGTGTTTTCCTTTATGGCGTTGGGTGTGATTCTCCTCAGCGTTTCGTACGCTTATCAACGCTACAAGGCGGTCTTGTTTCCCTCTGAACCTCACCATTAGCAAAGGGCGCTCCATGGGCATCTTCCAGGCATTGCGAATCGGCATACGGCAGGTGAATCAGACCAGGCGAATGATAGTCTTTGCCTGGCTCGTTAATGTCACGCTGTCTCTGACCATTGCCGTTCCGTTTCTCTCACAGGTAGAATCCGCCGTTCGGGGAACCGTCATGGAGGAACGGCTTCTGGAGCAAATGGATTCCAATTGGTTTCAGAGTTTCCGGCTCGACAATCAATCCAACCCCATCGTACTGCCGTTTGACTACACGATTTTTGGGTATGCCCCGTTTCTTCTTCACTATGAGTCTGTTCTGTCTGGAACGATGATCAAGAACATCGGTAATTTCTTTCTCGACCTGATCTTCCGCTGGAGAGTCGGATTCGAGTACCTGGGGCCGTTAACAATTTTGGCTTTTGTCTATTTGCTGGCCTCGACATTTCTCGCCGGAGCGTTTGTAGGAACATACGCAAAGAGCTACCGAATGTCGTTTCAGGAATTCCTCACGGAAGGCGGCAAATATTTCGGCAAGTTTTTTCGCATATCGCTTTTTTCCCTCTTCGTATATCTCTTGTTGTTTGATGTTGTGTTCGATTTCTGGAGGGAGTGGATCCGGCAAGCCACGGCAAATGATCCGTCGGAAATGACGCCATTCACTCACTACATGATCAAGAATGCCGTTGTTGTGCTCGCCATAGGATTTCTGACCATGTGTTTCGACTATGCAAAGGTCCGGATGGTCGTGGATGACCGGTTCAGCGCGCTGTTTGCGGTCTGGGCAGGGGTGAAATTCGTGGTCAAGAATTTCTGGTCCGCCGCCGGATTGTTTTTGTCGCTTTCTGTTCTCGGTGTGGTGTTCATGGCTCTCTATGCTTTTTTCCAGGGGACGTTTCCCGTTTCAGGATATTGGTCGATCCTGGCATTATTCGTTCTCCAGCAGTTGTATGTCGGAATTCGGCTTTGGCTGAAGGCTGCCTTCTACGCTTCAGAGACACAGTTATATCAATCGCTCATGCAGACAGACCATCGGACAGAAGTCGCTCAGTAGAACGAGAGATCGAACACTCTCCGGTTAGTGATGTCCTTTTTTGCCTGCCGCGCAGCAAGAAGTCGTTGAAACGACTCATGGAATTGGGAGCGAGCGGGTATTCCCCCCAACTTCCTGTCCGCCGAAGTGCGCTGTATGCACGCAGGCGGAAAGTTTGGGGGGAATACAACCAGCACAATGTGACCAGGAACCGTTTGAACGGTTTCCTGTCACAGTAGAAACCCAAATGAGGACACTACCCTCCGGTTCAAATCGTTGGAAGTGAGGCCTTTTTTAGGTACCTTTTTGTCGGTTTGAACATTGCCACGACATATGATCGCTGGTCCGCATGATTCGGGTTGTTCCGGTCCTTGGCGTTTTCCTTTGTCTTTTTGTGTTCCTGAGCGGGTTTTTCCTTCCGTCCTCTGTGGTTCATCAAGAATCCGAGGGGGTCTTCCTCACAGGAGAACGGCTGGAATACAAGGTCAAATGGCTGTTTTTCCGCCTGGGAACGATCACAGTCACAACCAACCGGGTTCCCGACACCCCCGGCATCTTCCGCACGTCCATTACGCTGGATTCCAATCCCGACCTTTTTTTTATCAGTATTCACAACCGGTATGAAGCCCTTGTGAACAGCGATCCCGTGCGGTGCGAGGAATTCCGTTCCCTCGAAATCGACGGTGACGATACATTATTGACATCCTATACCTTCGACGAATCCACACGCCGCGTTCACATGTGGCAATCGGTGCTCCCCGCTGACAGTGTCCTTCGCGAAGAAATCAAAGACAGTGTGGACAGATTTTATGACGGCGCGTCGTTGTTTTTCTTCGCACGAACAATGCTTCACAAAGATACGAGCCTGACGGTTCCCACCCTTGTGGAGTTTGACATGTTTTCCACCGACCTGACCGTGACCAGTGAGGTCGTTCCCACCGAGATAGGTTCAATGGAAGAGCCCATCATCACCCGCGAGCTTTTCGGCCGGGCGAACTTTGAAGGTTCGACGTTCGGCGGTTTTTCGGGAGACTTCAAAGGCTGGTTCAGCAATGACGCTGCTGCTGTTCCGATCCGTGCAGAAATGAGCATCACGCTCGGCACAGTCAATATTGAACTCGAGCGATGGATTCGAGACGGCTGGGCTCCACCGAAAAGGAATCTACAACGATGACACAACCGACCGGAGTTTTTGTAACAGGAGGAACAGGATTTATCGGCACAAAGCTTGTCAACGCCTTAGTGCAGAAAGGTCATTCCGTGCGGGCTCTTTCCCGCAGCACCAGTAACCGAAAGGGGCTTGAGCACGAGCGCATTGCATTTGTTCCGGGGGATCTTATGGATAAGGAATCCCTCCGGCGCGGAATGGAGGGTTGCTCACAGGTATATCATCTCGCCGCCTATGCCAAAAACTGGGCCAAAGACCCATCGGTGTTTTTCAGGCAGAATGTTGATGGGATGAAGAATGTCTTCGATGCCGCGCAGGAGGCGGGCGTCAAGCGTATCGTGTTTACCTCCACCATTGTGGTGTACGGGCCAACTGCGCCTGGAGTGATCGGTGACGAGTCCATGCCGCGCATCACTCAGTCTTGCTACACGGAGTACGAAGAAAGCAAAGTGCTGGCCCAGAAGGAGGCCCTTGGCTACGCGGCGCGCGGCCGAGATGTTGTGATCGTCAACCCCACGCGAGTTTACGGACCTGGAAAGCTTACCGAGGGGAATTCCGTTTCTCTCATGATCTCCCTCTATGACAAAGGAAAGGTGCCGGTTCTGCTTAACGGAGGAGTAAATGTGGGCAACTACGTCCATGTCGATGATCTCGTGCGCGGACATATTCTCGCCATGGAACGCGGACGGACTGGTCAATCGTACATTCTGGGGGGTGAGAATGCTTCCCTCAAACGCATCTTCGAACTTGTGAATGAGGTCAGTGGGAAGAAACATTTTCAAATGTTTCTTTCGCCCGCGTTGGCGTTTACGTTTTCGCGCTTCGAGCAAAAGAAAGCGGAGTGGTTTGGCCTCTACCCCCAGATCACGCCCGGTTGGGTGGAGACCTTTCTGCAGGATTGGGCGTATTCCTGCGGGAAGGCTGAGCGCGAGCTTGGGTACATGATAACGCCGCTTAAGGACGGCGTCCGCGAAACCTATGAATGGCTGATGAAGGGTGCCGTATGAACCGGTTCGACAGAGGTGTATCGCTGGGGGGACTTTTGAGCGGCGAGCGAATGAAGCCAACGCTGATCCTTCTGCTGACCCCTGTTCTGCTTGTTACATTCAAATATTATGGTTCGAAGCAGTGGTATTTTGAGGTGTTGAGGGATTGGTTTGTCCTTGCAGGCAATCCGGAGCTAACAGCTGCCCTGTATGTATTTTTCGCTTCCCTTGTTCTGTTTGGCGTTGTTCCGCTTCTGATCATCAGATTTGTTTTCAAAGAACCCCTGTCGTCCTATGGCCTTCAAATGGGGGACAGCCGTTTCGGCTGGAAGGCGGTCGCAATCCTCGGCCCGCTGTTTGTTCTCTCGGCGTATCCATCTTCGTTTATGCCGGAGTTTCTCACCGAGTATCCGTTGTATCCGGGTGCCGGGGCGACAGCAGGAGCCTTCATCACCCACGCGTTCTCGTACTTGTTCTTCCATATCGGCTGGGAAATTTATTTCCGCGGGTTCATGCAATTCGGACTCCGCTCAAGCTTCGGGGATTGGAACAGTATTCTCCTTCAGGTCATGGCTTCCTGCCTGGTGCACATCGGCAAGCCGGCTGCAGAGACGTACAGCTCAATTCTTGGCGGGTTGGTATGGGGAATTCTTGCTTTTCGTTCGCGCTCGATCATTTATGGGCTGGTGATCCATTGGCTCCTGGGTGTTGCACTTGATCTATTCATCGTCACATAGGAATTCTGATCCCATGTTTTTAGGAAGACGTCTCATTGTTGGTCGATTCGAGCTTCAGCTTACCGATGCCCTTGTCCTTTCTGCCCTTTTGTTGTTTAGTTTCCTCGGCTTGGTGTTTCTCGTTGACGGATGGCAACTGCTGATTCTCAAAAATGTCGGCGTCGCAGGCTTGTTTCTGGGCGCCGTTCACGTGACGCCGAAGGTGCGTCATCGTGTTTGGCGCTTCTTTGTGCGGGTGGCTGCCATCACACTTTCCTACGCCTATCTCTTTGGTGCCGTGGCTCCCCTTCAGCATATCGTTTCTTCCGAGTGGATGGATCCCTACGTGCTCGATCTGGAGCAGTATCTCTTTGGAGTGCAACCGACACTGTGGCTGGAGAGGTTCACCACTCCCTGGCTGACAGAATGGATGATGTTCTCCTATGTGATCTATGTCCCTCTTTATCCGCTGCTCTGTGGGATCATCTATTTCACACGGGGGGAGCTTCCCATGGAGGAATATTTCTTCGCTCTCGGCGTTACCAACATTCTGTGCGATATCGGATTCATCCTCTTTCCCGTCGCCAGTCCATTGTATTTCATTCCGGAAGTGTACTCCGTTCCCCTCGACGGGTATTTCTTCACCACGCTCGGCGAGCTGATGCGCAGCCAGCTTCACTATGCAGGAGGTTCGATTCCGAGCCCCCACGCGGCGGCAGCAACGATCATGTGGATCATGGCGTATCGTTATCATCGTCTGTCCTTTCATATTCTCACGCCGATCATTCTCTCTTTGTATGTTTCAACCTTCTATGGACGGTATCACTACGTGACCGACGCCGTGGTGGGTGTGCTTGTCGCGTTTGTTGCCCTGGCAATCGCACCCCGCCTTATGCGCGCCTGGGATCGGCTGGTGGAAACGGGGACGGTCGGCACGGTGCTTGCGCGCACAAAAGCAGAATAAGTGCCGGGGAGGCCTGCCGGTTGATATTGCATTTCCACGTGAAAAAAGGTATCATGCCTCATTTCTTTCCCGGCCGACCCCATGAATGTCACTGATCGTTTTTTGCTCCTGCTCACGTCTCCGGACGATGCGACGTACGATCAGTACGATTCTCCCAACATCGGCCAAGCGATCCTTATCGTCACGGCGTACGCGCTGGTCGCTTCTCTGAACACATTTCTTTCCGCCACGTTCAAGTCCGGAAGCATAGGCTTCAGTATGCTTACGTTTCTGGGGTCGTTCCTGACGGTCTACCTCACTTGGGCCTTTCTCACCATTGTCCTGCATCTCTCTGCGGAGCTATGGGGCGGGCTTGGTGAATTGCCGAATATCATCGCCGTGGTCGGCTTTGCGGCCGCGCCTCTTGTCCTCACCTCGGCGGCTTCCATCCTTGTCACGTTGGCCGGCGCCGCTCTCCTTCCGGACGATCCGGACCTGATCCTCGCCAAAATCAGCCTTGGTATCTCGCTTGTCGGCATGGCCTGGGGGTGGCCGGGGATCATTTGTTATTTCGGACTCAAAAACGGAGAGAAGCTTCACGATTTAAAGGCTATGACGATCATCCTTCTGGCTTTCATCGCAAGCGGTATGTATGAAGTCGTGAATTCCAATGCGTTTGATTGAAAGGCCAACCATGATCAGAGTTTTCCTTACCGCTTCCCTGTTGATTGCCGTTTTGGGCGCCTGCCGCGAACAATCCGACCGGTTCGATATTCTCATACTCAATGCGACAATTGTGGACGGAACGGGTAATCCCTGGTATAAAGGGGATATTGGCATTCGAGGAGATAAAATAGTTTCTGTGGGCCTTCTGAAAGGCACTCAAGCGCAAGAGGTCATCGACGCCGCAGGCAAGGTGGTTTCACCAGGATTCATTGACATGCTCGGGCAATCAGAATTAAGCCTCTTGGTGGATCCCCGTGGGATGAGCAAGATCTCGCAAGGGATCACCACCGAAGTCACCGGCGAGGGGAATTCCGCCGCCCCGGTCAATGACCGCATCCTGGATGATCTGAAGGCCTGGAGTCAACAGCACAATATTGCGGTCAATTGGACGGACCTTGACGGATATTTCCGGACGCTCGAGGCCCGCAAGCCCGCCTTGAACGTCGCGACGTTCGTCGGAGCGACACAGGTGCGGCGCTATGTGATCGGGCTGGACGACCGCGCTCCCACGCCGGAAGAACTGGACCAGATGAAGGGACTCGTTCGAACTGCCATGGAACAGGGAGCTCTCGGCCTGAGCACTTCGCTTATCTATGCCCCGGCGGCGTTCGCCAGGACCGAGGAGTTGATCGAACTGGCCAAAGTTGCCGCTCAGTACGGCGGAATCTATGTTTCGCACATACGCGATGAGGGCGACAAGGAAACCGAGGCATTATACGAGGCAGCGGACATCGCGCGGGAAGCAGCCCTTCCGGTGGAGATCTGGCATCTGAAAGTGGCGGGAAAGCAGAATTGGGGATCGATGGCTTCGATCGTCAACTTCATCAACAAGCAGCGCGAAGCGGGCGTTGATATGACCGCGAATATCTATCCATATCCTGCCAGCAGTACGAGGTTGAGTTCGCGGATCCCGTCCTGGGCACACGATGGGGGGGTTCAAAAACTCCTGGAACGTCTGCGGGAACCTGAAGAACGGAAGCGCATTCGCGGCGAGGTTATGGGAAAGGCAGCCGGGGCCGACAATTCCTTTGCCGCCACAGGGCCTGAAGGAATTCTGATCGCGAGCGTTCAGTCAGCCGATCTTAAGAAGTATGAAGGGATGAGGCTGAGTGAAATTGCGCGTGAATGGAAGAAGCATCCGGTGGATGCCATGCTCGACCTTGTGCTGTTAGACTCGGGGCGCGTCGGCGGAGTGTTTTTCTCGATGGACGAAGAGGATGTCCGCATGGCCATGGCACAACCCTGGGTTAGTTTTTGCACCGATGGGGGACAGAAGGCGTTGGATGGCCCGCTGAGCGGTGGAAAACCGCATCCCCGCGCCTACGGCAGTTTTCCGAGAATTTTGGGCCGTTACGTCCGTGAGGTGAAGCTGCTCTCTCTCGAAGAAGCCATCCGCAAGATGACATCGCTGCCAGCCCAGCGTGTCGGTCTCAAAGAACGCGGTATTCTCAAACCCGGTTACTATGCCGACCTCGTCATGTTCGATCCGCAAACGGTGATCGACAAGGCAACGTTTGAAAATCCGCACCAGTACTCCGAAGGGATTGCTCTGGTTCTTGTGAACGGTATTCCGGTTTGGAAGGACGGGACGTTCACGGGGAATTATCCCGGGAAAGGGCTCAGAGGACCCGGCTATCGGAGATAGCCAACCCACACCAGCAAGGAATCCGATTTCTGCGATAGCCTGGCAAAGATAGAAATCAACGTTCTGCCATTGCTTGCCCCTGCGTTACTTCTTTGTTTTCAACACCCTTGTCCAGTGGACAATCTGCTTTTTTACTTCCTGGGGTGATGTACTTCCCGCCGATTTCTTTTGTTCGACGCTCTTGTGCGGCAGTAAATAATCAAACACGCGCTCATCGAATTCTTTCGAAAACGTCCGCAGGGTGTCCAGATCGAGGTTGCCGAAGTACATCCGATGATCGATGCAATAGGAGACGATCTTCCCCGTGATTTCATGCGCCTCTCGGAACGGCAATCCTTTGCGAACAAGATAGTCCGCGATTTCGGTTGCCGTCGTGAAGTCGTTGCGCAGTTCTTCTTCAAGGTGCTGTTTCCGAAAATCTGTATGCACAAGCATGTGCGCCATAATGAAGAGGCAATTCCGCGTTGTCACCACCGTGTCGAACATGGGCTGTTTATCTTCCTGCATGTCGCGATTGTAGGCGAGAGGAAGGCCCTTCATGATGGTCAGGAGATTCGTCAACGCACCGAACACCCGGCCGGTCTTTCCGCGGACCAGTTCCGCCATATCCGGGTTTTTCTTCTGGGGCATGATGCTGCTGCCGGTGGTGTAAGCATCGCTGATCTGCACAAAAGCAAATTCCTTGGTAGACCAGAGAACAAGCTCCTCAGCTAACCGGCTCAGATGCACTGCAATCAGGGACGCCGCTGACGCAAATTCGATCAGATAATCCCTGTCGCTCACAGCGTCAATGCTGTTTTCCACGATTCCGTCGAAATGGAGCTTCTTGGCGACCTTCATTCGATCCAGAGGAAACGATGTCCCCGCAAGAGCCGCTGCACCGAGCGGCGATTTGTTCAGGCGTTTCAGGCAGTCGTTCAGACGGTCATGATCGCGCTCAAGCATGGCAACATACGCCAGGAGATGGTGCGACAGCATTACGGGTTGCGCCCGCTGAAGGTGCGTGTATCCCGGCATCAGTGTGCCAAAGTATTTTTCCGCCTTGTAAATAAGCACCCTCTGCACTTGTACAATCAACTTCCCGATCTCCTTGATCGCCGCGCGCAAATAAAGCCGCTCATCGAGGGCCACCTGATCGTTTCTGCTTCGGCCCGTATGCAGTTTGCCCCCCAAGGACCCGATTTTCTGAATGAGTCGCTGTTCGATCGCAAGGTGAACGTCCTCATAGTCCCCCGAGAGCTCAAATTTTCCCGTTTCAATTTCCTTTTGAATGAGCTTAAGGGTAGTCCTGATCCGGCGTGACTCCGCCGCGGTCAGAATCCGGCATGCAGACAGCATTTCTACATGCGCAATGCTCCCCGCAATATCTTCCTGGTAAAGTTGTTTGTCGAGATCTATCGAGCTGGAGAAATTGAGAGCGATTGTTGACAGCGGTTCTTTGAATCGACCGCTCCAGAGGGCCTGGTGAGGCATGTTGGGATTTCGGATTTATGATTGTTGATTGCGGATTTAAGTGAAGCAAGATAGGGAAAAATGGGGGGGAGGGCAAATGGGATTGGTGATTGGTGATTGGTGATTGGTGATTGGTGATTGGTGATTGAGGATGATCTTTTGGTCGGGGGGGATTGGCAATCACTTCAAATGGGTGATCACAAAAGCCTGGCAGTAGACTTTGATCTGGTCGCGGACGGTTCGGAATACTGCAAGAATCTCCTCTTCTGTTCCAGTCGCTTTTGCGGGATCCGGAAAATCCTGATGCAATTGGAGCACACGGGCCGGAAAATACGGGCATCGTTCACGGGCGTTGTCACACACCGTAATCACGATATCAAACTCCTTTGATTCCAGGTCATCCACGGTTTTTGACGCGTGACGGGAAATATCGATCCCGGCTTCTTTCATCACCGTAACCGCACGAGGATTCAACCCGTGCGATTCGACCCCTGCGCTGAAAATCTCCGCCTTGTCTCCCGCAAAATGCCTCAGCCATCCCTCCGCCATCTGACTCCTGCAGCTGTTTCCTGTGCAGAGCACCAAAACCTTTTTGTTTCCGTTCGTCATTGCGTCACCCGTTTGAGCATGCATACTGCCGTGGAGGGGCAATACACCGTGTATTCCCTACTTGCCTTGATCCAATCCGGAATCTCCTCCCGCGGAATCGACTTGAAGCCCAGCTTTGCGAAGAACTTCTCGGCGGTTGTCGTCAGGAGCCCTACATTCGCAATTCCTTTCGATCCGGCATAGGAAAGAATCTCCCGGGTAAGGGCCTTCCCAAGGCCGGTGCCGCGGTAAACCTTATCAACGGCGAGGGAGCGCAACAAACCTCCGCTGTCCCGCATTTCCATTCCGACAATTCCTGCCAGTCGTTCTCCGTCCCAAACGACGAGAAAGTGATCGAGGTGTTCCGCAACATCCTCGGAAGGAAGTTCGGCGGTAACCAGAAGGTCTCGAACTGCCGCGAGGTGCGCGGCGGCCGGACGTTGAAACAACCAGGACATTGTTACGGTTTCTCCGCTGTTACGGTAATACTCTGAATGCGGACATTGGAATTTCTGTACGTCGCGCACTCTACGTCGGTCAAATACTCCGCCAGGATCTCTTCGGGAATCTGGACCGGTTTCTCTTTCACCACACGGACGTTGTGAAGACCTATGGATTCAATAATATGCAAGTACTCGTCACGGACCAAGGCACCCGAAACACAGCCGGCGTATAATTCCGCTACTGACTTGAGCTTCTCCGGAAGCGGCGCCGTGACCACGATATCGGATATACTGAAATGTCCTCCCGGCTTCAAGACCCTGGATATCTCACCAAATGCCTTTGTTTTGTCGGGGACGAGGTTCAACACACAGTTGCTGATGACGACGTCAACCGTGGACGAATTCACGGGGAGTTGCTCGATATCTCCGTGCCGGAAATCGACATTGGTATAACCGAGTTTCTGCTTGTTGGCATTTGCCTTTGCAATCATCGCTTCGGTGAAATCCACACCGATCACCGTACCATGCTCACCGACGATACGGCGTGCGACGAAAACGTCGTTTCCTGCGCCCGATCCCAGATCGAGCACTGTGTCGCCCGATTTGATTCCGGCTCCGTCCGTGGGGATCCCACAACCAAGGCCAAGGTCGGCTTCAGGCACATATCCCTCCAGGTGCCCGTATTCCTCGGCCATCACAGCTTCGTCCGAGCACCCGCACCCGCACCCGGATCCGGATCCGCAACAAGAAGACGCGTTTTGCGTGCGGGATTGTGACGCGATCTTCCCGTATGTCTCTTTGACAACAATCTTCAGTTCTTCAGGATTCTTCATGGTTTTTCTTTTCTAGCAGCATCGCTGTTGGTTGTTTTTGAGAGTTGTAACAAAATCCTGGAGGAGGGAGGAAAGCTCTTCAATATTGTCCCAATCAAGGCAATAGCATGATTTCTGCCCCTCGAATTCCCCCTTGATCAGTCCTTTCGATTTGAGGGCTTTGAGATGTTGAGAGACGGTTGCCTGGGCAAGCGGAATGACGTTCACGACCTCACCGCAGACACATTCCGTTCTTTTGGAGAGTGTCGAGAGGATGGCAATCCGCGCAGGGTGTGACAAGGCTTTAAGCAAATCAGCCAGATGTACTTCGTTTTTCTTGAACAGGTGCGATTTACTTTTGGGCATGTTTTTTATCGTATTATTACGATAATAAACACCAAAAAGTTTCAAATGTCAAGGCCTGGGGTATTTATTTCGAAGATGGGGGGAGTTGATTTCTCAGGAATTCTTCCAATCCCAACACGATTTTAGCGGCAATTTGCTCCCGGAAAGATTTTTCCAGCAGTTTCATTTCGTCGTCCGGATTGGAAATAAAGGCGGTTTCGACCAGCACATTCGGGAGCTGTGTAAGGCTGTTCAACGCAAAATTGAAGCTTCCGACGACGCCAAACTGGGCAAGTCCGAGGTCAAGGAGGCGGGCGTAAATCTGATTTGCCAGAGGCTTGAATCCGGTATGATGATAGAACGCCGCGGTTCCCTGAACGCGCTCGGGATCAACACTGTATCCGACGGAATTGCAATGAATACTGATAAGCAGTTGCGCTCTGGACGATAGAACTCGCTCGATGCGATCATTGTTGAAGACCCCATTGGTGTCTGTCCGTGTCATTACCACCTTTGCCCCGCGGCTCTTCAGCAACTGCTCAAGCAAAACGGCGATTTCCAGCGTAACATCACGCTCCCGTGCACCGGTACTGCCGATAGCTCCAAAATTGTCGCCGCCATGGCCCGCGTCCACGGCGATCGTCATGCTACGCAGCACTGAGTCCCTGCTCGCAACGACCGGTGGGCGACGTACCCGAATCTGCAGATTGGCCCCACTCCGATATCCCACCTCGTACCCCCAATGCGCCTGGTTCGCCAGGGCGATCTTCAGCCGGTAATGCCCTTCACCCGCCTGTTCCCAGGAAATACTCTGAATCCCTTCTGCCGAAAGATGCTGTGTGATCCAATTCGTGTTCGATGTGGCTCCGAAAATATTCACAATCACCGCGGCCGGATTCAGTTGTTGCTCGGTGGTATACGGAAGACGCTCCGTCAAACCAACAATGACAATGTCTTCCGTTGAATTTCCCGATGCCGTAATCGAGCCCACAAACGATGCCGGGGCCGGTGTCCCTTCGGCCAGGAGTTTTGTATTCTCCTCCGGAACCCAGGCAACCATGGTTGGCGTCAGCCGGACTTTGTACTGACCCCCGGCCTTACCCAAGATCGCAAAGCGAACCCCTGGGTCGAGGAACCCAAGTTTCGCCCCTCCGAGACGATCATCACCCAATCCCGCATTCAAAAACGGCCTGCGACCCGTGAGTTCTCCCACCCTGGGCACCCCTGACGGAAGGATGCGCACTCTTCCTTTTGAAACAGCCTCCTCACTGGTCCAGAAACTCTTACGAAGTTTGAATTCCACCGGGACATCTGCTGCTTCATCCCCCACATTCACAACATAACGACCCACATAGATTCCCCCGAGGCCTCCCGTCTCCCGCGCCGGGAGTTCCCGCATCGCCAGGCCCGACTGAATTCCGTCCAGGGAGAAGGACGCTTCATGATCCGGGCTGCCTTTCAATCTCACTTCAAGAATGTCTCCAGGCCCAACCCATCGGTCATTTGCCGGCTCCATCATGGCAGAATCGATCGTTAGTGTGTCACGCGGCGACGTTTGCAGCGGTTTCAATTTCAGAAAAACAAAGTTGCGCGAGATCGAATCGCCCATCGGGCCGATCACTCGGATAACGGTGACGACGGTATCCCGCTGCAGATCCACAATTCCGGCAAAGCCCCCACTCTGATAGACCTTGACTTCTCTGCCGTCAACGAACGCCCTTGCCATGCGGATGGTGCTGGCGGCAATGCGGTGACGACTCACTGACGTTATGACCGTGTCTGTTTCAGGAATGACGACCCGCAAAAAGAGCGAATCGACCGCCGACCGAAGAGACTCCGCAGGTTGAGCGAGGGAAGTGAGAATAGGAAGAAAACAGAGGAGAATCCGTTGAATCATCGGGTTTATGTTCGAGTTTGACGCCGTTTCGGCAGGACGCGTTTTCTGATAAACTCGTTTTGATTCACACGATAAAAAGTCTTAATGGGGAGACTGTAAATCTTTATGAACCCCTCGCTGGCCTTGTGTTCAAATTGATCTTCGATGGTATAGGTGGCGAGCTTTGTGTCATACAGAGAATTCGGCGATGTACGGCCTGAGATGTCGATGTTTCCTTTGTAAAGCTTCAGCCGGACACTACCATTGACAACTTTTTGCGTCTCATGGATAAAGGCGTCAAGGGCGGATCGAAGGGGTGAGAACCAGAGGCCGTTGTAAATGAGGTTCGCATAATCCTGAGCGATCTTTGCCTTGAAATGCATGACTTCTTTTTCGAGAGTAAGACGTTCCAGCTCCCGGTGGGCAAAATGCAATGTGACTGCTCCTGGTGCTTCATACACCTCCCTCGATTTGATCCCCACAAGCCGATTCTCCACCAGGTCCATTCGCCCAATCCCGTTCGCGCCGGCGATGATGTTGAGCTTGTCGATCAGATCGACCCCTACCATCCTTTTTCCATTCAATCCGATCGGTATCCCGCCCGCGAACTCGATTGTCACATAAGCGGACTTGTCGGGCGCCTTCGCCGGGGAAACGGTCCGCTGGTAAGCGTCCTCCGGCGGTTCAGCCATGGGATCTTCCAGCACTCCGCATTCAATGCTTGTTCCCCAGATATTCTCATCGATGGAATACGGATTCTCCCTTGTCGCCGTGACGGGAATTCCATGCTTTTCACAATAAGCGATTTCTTCTTCCCTTGATTTGAATTCCCATTCGCGCAACGGCGCCAGAACCTTGAGTTCGGGGGCAAGGGCCGCCACCGCAGTTTCGAACCGCACCTGATCGTTTCCTTTTCCGGTGCATCCGTGAGCGACCGCAGTACATCGTTCCCGCCGGGCAACGTCCACCAGCGCCTTCGCCAATAGTGGACGGCCGATGGATGTTGCCATCGGATAGGTATGTTCGTACAATGCTCCGGCTTTGAGCGAAGGCCAGAGATATTCCTCCACAAACTCTTCGCGCAGATCCTGAACAAAAACCTTCTTTGCCCCGGTCTTGTAAGCTTTGTCCGCCAGGCCGACGATCTCTTTCTTCTGTCCCAAATTGCCGGTGAACGTAATGATGTCCGCGTTATAACGTTCCTGGAGCCACTTCACGATAACCGAGGTGTCGAGTCCGCCCGAATAAGCGACCGCTATGCGTTGCTTTTTCACGTATGTTCCTTTAGTGAAGCGATGAGGTATGGATGGGATTTCGTTGTTCGGACATCAAAGATCGGATTACCTTGATCAGGTCCGGAATTTTCTTCACGGATTTTGGGGTGACAAAGATCGTGTTGTCCCCCGCGATGGTTCCCAAGACAAGAGGATGGTGCAGCCCGTCGATGATTCCCGCCACACCCTGCGCCCTCCCCGGGAGGGTCTTCACCACAATAACTGACTCATTGGAGTCAATGCCTTCGATTTCGTACCCTAAAAACGCTCTCAGCTTCTGCTCCTCGGCTTCCGTTTGAAGCACGTAGCGCACACCATCCGCGGTGTTCACACGGCCAACGCCCAGGTCCTTCAAATCACGCGAGAGTGTTGCCTGGGTAACATCAAATCCGGCTTTTTTCAGCAATTTTAGGAGATCTTCCTGACTCCCCACGCTTACGCGGGTCAGGACCTCCTTGATTGCCATATGTCGCGCCTGCTTCATCCTGTCCTGACTCTTTTTCGATCCCGGACTGGAACAGAGTCCCCGGCACACAGAAGCGAAAGAACCGCCTTTTGAATATGAAGCCTGTTTTCTGCCTCGTCGAAAACAACAGAATTCGGTCCGTCGATCACTCCTGCCGTGATCTCTTCGCCCCTGTGGGCCGGCAGACAGTGCATCACCAGGCAATCGCTCGATGCCTGACTCATCAATTCCTCGTTTACCTGGAAACCAGCGAAATCCTTCTTTCGTTGTTCGGATTCGGCTTCCTGACCCATGCTCGTCCAAACGTCGGTGTACACAACGCCTGCCTGATCCACGGCCAGCGAAGGATCGTCTGTCACTTCAATCGTGCTCACGCCGGTTTCCCTTGCCCTTCGCAGAATAGCCTCATCCGGCCAGTAACCGCGGGGCGCGGCGAGAACAAAATCCAACGGGTAGAGTGACGCGATCTCGAGCCATGAGTTCACGACGTTGTTTCCGTCACCCACAAACGCCACCCTCACCCCCGGTTTCAATTTGCCGTGCTGTTTTATCGTGTAGAGGTCTGCGAGAACCTGGCATGGGTGTGAAAGATCGGTCAAGGCATTGATCACGGGTATCGTTGCATACCGCGCAAGCTCCACGATCACCTCATGGTCATAGAGCCGGGCAACGATCGCGTCGCAATATCTTGAAAGCAGCATTGCCACATCATGTGCGGATTCGCGAGTGCCGATCCCAATGCCTTCCTGAGAAAGGAAGCTCGTTCTCCCTCCGAGATGAGCGACGCCTACTTCAAAAGAAACCCGAGTCCGAAGGGAGGGTTTTTGAAATATCATCGCTACCGTTGCTCCCAGCAGCGGTGCGGCGGTATGGTCTGCACGAAGCCGGTCAGCCTCTCTGAACAGGGCATCCAGATCCCGACGGGTCATATCGAAGAGCGTCAGAAGATCCTTCTTCATATGGCGATGTTTTGTTGAACGGGTGCCGTATCGCGCACCATTTGTGTGCCAATTCCCTCGTCGGTGAAGATCTCCAGCAGAAGCGAGTGTTTGACCCGGCCGTCAACGATATGCACTTTGTTGACCCCGGCATCCAGCGTCTCAAATGCCGATTGTACCTTCGGGATCATTCCTCCAAAAATATCCCCTCGCTCAATCATCCTGCGTGCTTCGGACTGAGTCAGGGTGGACACAAGAGACCCACCGGCTATAATTCCTTCCACATCACTCAGATAAACCAATTTTTCGGCTCCGAGGGCCGATGCGACAGCTGCCGCACCCAGGTCGGCGTTGACATTGAAGATCTCGCCCGCCGGGCCTATCGCCAGGGGCGCAATCACCGGCATCATTCCATTCTGAAGGATCATTTGCAGAAACGAGGTGTTGACCGACGTAACGGTCCCTACGAACCCAAGATCCACTCCATTGCTCGTGAGCTTTTTTCCCTTCAGCAACGAATTATCCACTCCGCACAAACCGAGCGCGTTGCCTCCATTCTGATTGATCCCGTGAACAATTTCTTTGTTCAATCCGCCCGCCAGCACCATCATGACAACCCGTATCATACCCTCATCCGTGAACCGTTGGCCCTGGACAAACCGCGTCTCAATTCCCAACCGCGCGGCGGTATCCGTAATTTCCTTTCCACCGCCGTGCACGATGACGATATTAATCCCGATTTTCCGAAGGAGGGTGACATCCTTGGCAAACGTGAGTTTCAGACCTTCGTCCGTCATTGCCGAGCCGCCGTATTTGATCACAAAGGTTTTCCCCTCGTACGTCTGAATGTACGGCAGTGCTTCGATCAGCACTTCTTCCTTTGTAGCGTAATCGATGGTTTTGGGTGTCACGACCGATAACTCGCGTTGATGTGGACGTATTCTTTTGTCAGGTCGCAGGTCCAGAATCTGGCGCTTTGGGAGCCCTGATTCAGGTCGATCGTCAGGAGCACCTGCTCCTGGGCAAGAGCCGACTTCGTTTTCTCTTCATCGAGCACGATTTCGTAATGTTTGTTGAGAACGGGAAGGTCATTGATCCGGATCTCGATTTGCTCGGGATCCATTTCAATTCCGGAATATCCGACCGCAGCCATGATGCGGCCCCAATTGGCATCACAGCCATGAATGGCCGTTTTCACGAGATTCGAGTTGGCGACAGACCGGGCCGCCTGGGCTGCCTCTTCTTCAGTCCGCGCACCTTTCACGCAGATCTCGATGAGCTTGGTGGCTCCTTCACCGTCGCGGGCGATCATTTTTGCGAGCTTGATCATCACATACTCAAGAGCCGCACAAAACAGGTGAAATTCCTCTGAATGTTCGCCGAACGGTTCGTTTTCAGCCATACCGTTTGCAAGGACGACAGCCATGTCGTTGGTGCTCATATCACCGTCAACCGTGATTCGGTTGAACGACCGGTTATTTGCTCGGGTAAGGGCTTTTTGCAGAAGGGGGCGGCTGATGCGAATATCCGACGTCACGAAGGCAAGCATGGTGGCCATGTTCGGAGCGATCATTCCCGATCCTTTTGCCATTGCGCCGATTGTAACCAGGGACTTGCCCAGGGAAAACTGGACGGCGGTTTCTTTTGCGTACGTATCCGTCGTCATGATGGCTTCTGCGGCATCGCGGCTTCCGGCCTCGCTCAGCGAGGGAGCCAGTTGCCGGATACCCGAGATCACTTTGTCCATCGGAAGATATTGCCCGATCACGCCTGTTGATGAAACCAACACCCGCTCTTCCGCGAGGCCAAGGGACTCGCTCGCCGTTCTTACCATTTCCCAGGCATCGTTCAGCCCGCGTTCACCCGTGCAGGCGTTTGCGTTGCCGCTGTTCACAACCAGCGCAGAGCACAGAGAAGAGCGCTGGAGTTGGATCTTGTCCACCACCAGGGGCGCGGCCACCGTTTTGTTGACGGTGAACACCGCTGCGACCGTCGCGGGGACATGGGAAGCAATGATGGCAATGTCTTTCTTTGCCTTTCGAATCCCGCAATATGATCCGCCCGCCTTAAACCCTCGGGGCGTTGTTACTCCTCCACTGCATTCCCGCACAGGTGCCGATGCTTTCATAGAAGCCCTTCCGTCTCGTTCAACCCGAACATAATGTTCATATTTTGGACCGCCTGCCCCGCCGCCCCTTTGAAGAGATTGTCAAGGGAGGAAATGAGGATAAGCATATTGTTCTCGCGGTCGATGCGAAATCCGATATCAAGAAAATTCGTGTTCGTCACATGCTTGATCTCGGGAATTCTCTCTTGGGAGAAACGGATGAACGGCTCCAGATCATAGTGTGATCGAAACACTTCAAGGATATGTTCAAGAGAAGCATCCTGAGCGAGGGGGGCATAGATGCTTGTATAGATACCCCGTGTTATGGGAAGCAGGTGGGGAACGAAACTGACCGATATCTTCCTTCCGGTGAGATCTGATAGAACCGACCTGATCTCCGGAGTGTGCTGATGCACCGCCACCTTATAAGCTTTCACCGATTCATTGACTTCAGCAAAAGACATTTCCGGCGATGCGCTGCGGCCCGCACCTGAAACGCCCGACAGTGAGTTGATGACGATGCCGTCATCGCGAATTACTTTCTCCTTCAACAGGGGCAGGAGGGGGAGAAGAGCGCTGGTTGGATAACAGCCGGGATTGGCGACAAGGTTTGCCTTCCGTATCGCGTCCCGGTTCCATTCTGGAAGACCGTACACGGCCTGATTGAGAAGCGCGGGGGATGAGTGTTGATGCTTATAGTAGTGTTCATACACCGAGACGTCCTTCAATCGAAAATCTCCCCCGAGATCAATTATGCGTTTTCCGCGTTGAAGGAGTTCCGGAACAATGCGCATGGCCTCGCCCGATGGGAGTGCAATGAAGATCAGCTCGCTTGAACAGGCCGCGTCCGGCGAGTATTGTTCCAGGACAGGAGCATCGGAGTGCTTTGAATTCACGGAAAAACGGGGGAAAACATCAAAAAAAGGCTTCCCGGCAGATGTGTTGGCGAAGAGCTTACCAATGCGGACGGATGAATGGCGGGACAGCAGGGAATAGAGCTCGGCACCGGAATATCCGGATGCCCCCACAATAGAAACGGTTGGCGTAGCCTCCATGCATAAATATGCATTAATCTGTATAAATATGCAAGGACTTTTTTGATGGGGCAAAAAAAAACGCCCCGATTTGCCCGGGGCGTCTTTGATGCGGAAAAGCCGGAAATCAGTTGAACTTGACGGAGATTGACACTACGCCAAACAGGTCCTGTATTCGGCCACTGAGAAGCCAAGTACCGGCTGCCAGAACGCGTTCGCCAACGTACCCATCAATGGAAACCCTGTTCAAGAGAAGCCCAAGGCCGAGGGAAACCTGCTGTTGGGCGCCGGTAAATCCGAGTGACGGAATGTAACCGGGTTCCAACGATGTGCTGGTTTCGGTTTTCTGAGCGGGAGCCGGTGCTTCCTGCGTTGTACTCATCGACGAGAGTCGCTTGAAATATCCAAGCCGGCCCTTCATCCACGAAAGCAGCTCAACCTCTGCACCAAGATTGATTTTCGGGAGATCGAACCAGCTCCGTTTGTTTTTGACTGTCTGGAGGGGTGTCCCCGCGCCGCCGGGCTGACTGATGACATCATTCGTCAGCGAGATACTCTGAACCGCAAGTCCCACTGTAACCCATCCGCCCTCAAACGATGAATTTGCGCCGACGCCGACCTCAAACTCTGTTCGGCCATAATCGTTCTCCGACGTAAGTACCGGGGCAGGGGGCGCAGGAGTCGTGTTATCGGTGATTTCTGGTTTGTATCCAAAGGTCGCAAACCGGACCTGAGGAACCACTGTCAGCCTGTCCGTGAGCTTCATAAAAATCCTGCCATTGACACCAATTTCGGTCCCACTTGCACTGTAGGCTGCTGCGGTCGGGTTGGCGCCGGGGTTCGAATCAGCAAAATCGGCGGAAGAAGAGTTGATGCGGAAAAGGACACTGGCATCGACAAGAAGGCTCGAGCTCAGCTCAAGCAAGATTCCGCCTTTAATGCCGGTCTGGTTATTGGAAACCTCCAATTTCTGCATTGCTCCCATAGAGCCGGTTCCATCATCGAGAAAATTCCACCACGACCGGTAGAGCCCTCCACCTATCGTGAGCGGGCCTGCTTTGAATGCACCAAAAACCTGGAAGGGAGCAAGCGGCTCACCTCCCGCTACCGGAATATATGCATTGATGTTTGTTGCCATATAATCCGAATTGGCAAACACTCCTGCCCCGTATGCATTTTCAGCAAACATCGGGCCTTCGCGTCTTCCAATCGCCACACCAAGTGCCAAATCACCCAAGCCCAGTGTATAGGCCGCGTACTGACCAGGAGCGAAGTACTGTTGGGCAAAACTATTGCCGAGCTCTCCAAAGAGAAGATCCTTGTTCCACGCCGCATACGCAGGATTGGTGAAAACGTCAGTATAATCCTGGATATAAGGGTTATTGGGACCTCCGCCTAAGGCTGACGTACGGCCGTAACCGCCGCTGAGCGCCTTTGGCTTCTCCTGAGCTTCCGTCATTCCTATGACCAGGAAGACAAGGAGAACACTTAAGAGTTGTTTCATAAGAATCCTTTCGGGATGTTGGTGAATTCATTGAATTTAAGCGACCAATCAAATATAATCGCAAAAAACTTATTTGCAACTTATCCACATGAGTACGGTCACACGGCATTTTTGCCAATTTTTGACGTTTCAAAGGTAATAAAAAGTTTTGTAACTTACAGCCGAAATTTCATGCTACCCCTTTAACGATAAGCCTAAGTGCTTTAGAATATGGGATTTACGTGCGGAATTGTCGGATTACCAAACGTTGGCAAATCCACTCTCTTTAATGCAATAACCGCTGCAGGTGCCGAGGCGGCGAATTATCCGTTTTGCACAATTGATCCCAATGTTGGGGTCGTGACTGTTCCTGATGCCAGGCTCAACAGGCTCGTCGATATCTTTAAGCCGGCCAAGATCGTTCCCACCACAATAGAATTCCTCGACATTGCGGGATTAGTCAAGGGCGCAAGCAAAGGCGAGGGCCTTGGAAATCAATTTCTCTCCCACATCAGAAATGTTGATGCCATTGCCCATGTCGTCCGTTGTTTCGACGATCCAAATGTCGTCCATGTCGATGGCACCGTGGATCCCAAACGTGACATCGAAGTCATCGAAACGGAATTGATCCTCAAGGACCTTGAAACGGTTGAAAAGAAGTTTTCCGACGCAGAGAAACGTGCAAGGAGCGGTGACAAGAAAACAAAGCTTGAGGCGGACTTTTTCTCGAAGGTGCGCGACCATCTCTCTACCGGAAGGCTTGCAAGGTATTTCACGCTCCAGAATGATGAAGAGATGTTGTGGATGCGGGACCTCCATCTTCTCACGAGAAAACCTGTGATGTACGTCTGCAACGTCCACGAGAAAGATCTTCTGGCCGCCAACGGGTACGTCGATCGTGTCAGGGAAATCGCGGCGAAGGAGGGGGCAAAGGTCGCTGTCGTTTCAGCTGCGGTCGAGGCCGAGGTTGCAGAACTTCCCGAAGGAGAGCGGGCTCATTTTCTGGAGGGATTGGGACTCAGGGAGTCGGGGCTGAACCAGGTCATCCGGGAGGGCTACGACCTTCTGCACCTGATCACATTCTTCACGGCCGGTCCCAAGGAAGTGCATGCATGGACCGTGGAGCGAGGGACGCCCGCGCCTCAGGCGGCCGGGGTCATCCACTCGGACTTCGAACAAGGCTTCATTCGCGCCGAAATCATGAGCTTCACGGACATCGACCGGCTCGGATCCGAGCCCGCTGTCAAAGAAAACGGGCTGATGAGGGTCGAGGGACGCGAGTACCTCGTTCAGGACGGAGATATCGTGTTCTTCCGATTCAACGTTTAGAAATTGCCGATCAAAGCTTGGGGGGGGGTCCCAGAATGTCCTCAATCGATTTCAACTGCACCGCCCCCAGCTTCAACCCTCGTATCCCCTTTTCAATCACCGCTTTATCTCCCACGACGATCACGGCCATTTTGTCCGACAGAACGTATTCCCGAGCCACCTGCTCAACATCGGCCTTCTTGACGGCAAGGACCTTGTTCACGTACGTGTTAAAATAATTGTCCGGAAGATTAAACGTGATCATCTCTGCCAGCATCCCTGCGATCTGACCTACGGATTCGAAGTTATCCGGATATCCAAGGGCTATATAATTCTTCGCTTTCTCGAATTCCTCCTCCGGCATCGACTTCTGAATATCTCGGAATTCTTTGAAGAATTCGAATAAAGCGCTGTCCGTCACGTTGGTTTGTACTGCAGAATATGCCATAAACGGGCCGGGGAGCGGACGCATGTCAAAAAAAGAGCCTGCGCCATAGGAATATCCGTGCTCCTCCCGCAGATTTTGATTCAACCGGGAAGTAAAAGACCCGCCGAGTATCGTATTCATGACAATAATCGGAAAATAGTCCTGGGTCATGCGTGGAACGCCGATTCTTCCTATGCGGATCTCCGATTGTGCCGCTCCCGGCTTATCAATGAGATAAACGGCCCTCCGCTCTACCTGGTTCGCATCGGGCCAATTGACAGAAGCTGTCGTTCTTCCCTTCCATCCTCCGAAAACGGATTCAAGCTTCTTCTCAATCTCCGCTTTTCCCACGTCTCCAACTACAATAAGCGTCACATTGTTCGGGTTATAATATGTGTCATGAAATCGTTTGAGATCCGAGACTTTCATCGCCCGGAGCGATTGCTCGTTTCCAATCGAAGGCACCCCGTAGGGATGCCTTGAACCATACAGCGTTTGACTGAATGCAACGGATGCGATCGTCCCCGGTTGGTCGTGCCATTGAACCAGAGTGGTCATCCGTTCTTTTCGCAGCCTGTCAAGTTCTTCGACGGGAAATGTCGGCTTCATGCCGATGTCACCCATCAAGGGTAAGGCTGCGTCGAGTTTGGAAACGGGTGTGTGCAGGGCAACAACGCTCGTATGCTGACCGGCGTTTGTAGTGATCCTGGCACCAAGAAAATCAATTGCATCCGCCACTTCCAGCGCCGTGCGAGTGCCGGCACCTTCGTCGAGCATGGCCGCTGTCATGCTGGCGACTCCGGCTTTGTCCGTTGCTTCCATTGCAGATCCTGTTTTGACGAGCAGATTAATCTGAACAATCGGAACCCCTCGTTTTTCCATCAGCACAACAGGAAGTCCGTTGGAGAGTTTGAATTTCTGAATTGCCGGCAAACTTAGTGTGCCCGGAGCTCCAAGCGGAGGGGGGGCGGATCGGTTGGGTTTTTGGGCCGCTGCAATGCCAGCAACCGTCAACAGCGCAATACCGAGACCGACGATTCTTTCGATCATCCCGAGGCCCTTTTTCTGCATGATGAATAAATTCATGGCATCACCTCCTGGCTTTCAGCGGCCGAAAGGTCTTTCTTTCCTTGCGGAACAACACTCAGCACCACACGGGCGCCGTCCGGAAGGAACGACTGCGCCATCGCCCGGATATCGTTCTGCCGCACGGCCTTGTAACGCCCCAGATCCTCATTGAAGTAATCGGGGTTCCCAGTCCTCACAAAATAGTTGTTCAATTGATCAGCTTTCCCGGCTGAGGTTTCAAGGCCGTCAAGAAACGAAGCTTCATACTGGTTGGTTGCGCGTTGCACTTCGCGCTCCGCCGGCCCTTCGATTTTCAAACGGTCTATTTCCTCTTGAATGACAGCTTCCAGCTCTGCAAGTGTGTGTCCCACCCGCGCGGTGGCGATGATCCAGAAAGACGAGGAGAGAGATGCTGAGGCTTGAAAGGCCGAGACATCCTGTGCAATCTGCAGATCATAGACCAGTCTCTTATAGAGCCTGGAGTTCTTTCCGCCCGCCAGAATGTTTGCGAGGATGTCCATTTCCGCATCGCCGGGTTTGAAGAGCGCCGGGGTCAACCAGGACATATAGAGCCGCGGGAGCTGAACACGGTCTTCCATCACGAGGCGTTTTTCCACTGTCAACGAAGTTGCAGGCGGGTCTATCGGCTCAACGGGTTTGCCGGCCGGAATTTCATCAAACCACTGGGCGGCCAGGGCCTTTGCTTGCTCGATGTTGATATCGCCGGCGATCACCATGCTCGCGTTGTTGGGGACATAATATTTTTTGAAGAATTCCACCACATCATCATAACTGGCGGCTGACAGGTCTGCCATCGATCCGATGGTCGGCCATGAGTAAGGATGGTCCTTGGGGTAGATGTTCTGAGCCATGACAATCCACACCATTCCGTACGGCTGATTTTCATAGCGTTGCCGGCGTTCGTTTTTCACGACATCGCGCTGGCCGTCGACTTTTTCGGGGGACATGGCATCCAGCAGGAAGCCCAATCTGTCCGATTCGAGGAAGAGGGCGAGCTCGAGCGCATTGCCGGGCATGTTTTCATAGTAGTTCGTCCGATCCGTGTTGGTCGATCCGTTATTGTCTCCTCCGGCTGCTTCGAGCCATACGTCGAACATCCCTTCCGGTACGTTTCCCGATCCCTCAAACATGATATGCTCAAACAAATGAGCGAATCCGGTTCTCCCCGGCTTCTCATGACCGGAACCCACATGATACCACATGTTCACGGAAACCCTTGGGATGGTGTGATCCTCGTGCAATATGACATTCAGTCCGTTTTGCAGCTCTATTCTCTCGTACGGAACACTCAGACTCGCCTCTTGAGCCCGGAGAAAAGCTAGCGGGAGCAAAAACAACAAGAGTATTCGTTTCATACAATCTCCTCTGAAAAATGCATAATGGGTTTACGGATGGAACGGAGGTTCGGTTGCGGTGTGCTCGACATGATTGCCTTACATGTGAATCATACTCAAATCTTCCCGAAAAGTAAAGAATGGATGGTCCGCTGGCGGTTGTCAGAACTGAGAATTTTTTCACGGATGCACAATCTACCGTTTATCCTGGGACGAAAAGCAAGACCATTCGTTTTTTCAACACAATACGAGGAATCATTGTGACAATCTTCATCATCATCGTCGCTCATCACTCCCTTGAGTGCCTCTGTCACAATTCAAAATGGAAAGTCGCAATGCAATCCTATTTTTGAGGAGAGAAATATTCATGCAGTCATTCTCGAAATTCAAAATCGATTTTTATTGTGATCTCGAATAACGACGAAAAAAGCTCTTTTTCGAAGATCAGTGCAAGGTACGGATATTGTTACCACATGCGGCATCATTACTTCTATCATGAAATAGTGCAAATGATTCCTGCTTTACCGCCGTCCGAGAGGACAGCCTCGGGGAACCAACAATGCGAACAAGTGTATCTGTCTTTCACCACCCAGGAAGGATATCATCATGAACCGTTTCCTTTCCATTATTTCTCTTGCCATCCTCTGCACCTCGATTGCGCTTGCGCAGGGGTCGGGGAAAATCGCAGGCAAGATCACCGACTCCCAGTCCGGTGAGCCTCTTATAGGCGCCAATGTCATTATCATCGGGACCACCATGGGCTCGGCCACTGACATTGACGGGAATTACTACATTCTGAACGTGCGGCCCGGAAGTTATGCGCTGCGCGTAAGCTTCATCGGATATCAAACGATCAATATCAGTAATGTCATCGTCACCTCGGAACTAACCACGGAACTCGACATCAAGCTTTCGAGTGAAGCCATCACGGTTGCCGAAGTCGAGATCGTTGCTGAAAGGCCGCTGGTGAACAAGAACGCGACCAATGCCATCATGACCGTCCGCGCAGAGGATATCAAGAATATTCCCACCCGCGGCTATCTCGATGTGATAGCACTTCAACCGGGAATTGTGAAACTCGGCAACAGCCTGTATGTCCGCGGCGGCCGATCCGACGAAGTGGCCTATTTCATCGACGGCATGATCGTCAACAATCCGTTCAACAGCGCGAATGCCGGTGCCGTGGTCAACGAATCGATTGAAGAGGTGACCTACCAGGCAGGCGGATTCAGCGCCGAGTACGGGTTCGCGAACGCGGGCCTGATCAGCGCAACGACCAAAGGGGGGAGTGAAAAATATAGCCTTTCCCTCGGCGTGATCTCGGATGAAATGTTCTACCACCGGGAAGCCCCTTCCAACCCATTGCAGCGTATGAGAGACGGGTTACAAGGACCCAATGGCTTCCGGTCGTACGGAACGTCAACTTTTCACGTTTCCGCCGGCGGCCCGATTCCCCTCGCGGGCAACTCGCTGAAATTCCATATCGGTTCCGAGTACACCTATGCACTCGATGGAAACCCCACGGCTGGACGCAAGTATTACCTCCCACACAATACGTCCAAGCAAGTCACTCTGAACTCCAACATCATCTGGGATTACAAACCCATGAACATCAGAGTCGGCGGATTCACGAACTTCCTGAACGATCGGGTCTTCAGCCAGTATAACTCTATCTACAATGCCGACAGGAATCAGAAACGTGAGCGTGCGACCCATGCGTATTATGGCAAAGCAACGCACACACTGGGCGCCTCCACGTTCTATAGTGTCATGGCGAGCTGGTTCCAGACGGAGACCGAGCAAGGTGATCCCGTTTGGTTTGATGACATCGATTCGTATGGGGATGTCACGAAGAACCCCGTTCTGAGCGGTCCGGGTCGCAATCCCCAGAACTTGTTTCATGACCTATTTGCCGGGCCTGGATTCGTGAATTTTGGTTACAACTACAACAGGTCCTCGTATCTCAGCGGGAAGGTCGATTTCACCCATCAGTTTGACAAGGCAAATCTCTTGAAAGTTGGCGGTGAATACCGGTACAACACCATTCGCTATTGGACGACTTCCACTGCACGATACGCACAGGTTCAATCAACCAGCCCGACATTCACCCGCGAAGAGATTCTCCGGAATGCTTACACCGACAATATCGGCATGGCGGTGGACGGGGTTGCCAAAGGGCGTAAGACGTTCCTCGATGACGACAGCCGGAACAGCGCCCCGCATCCGATCATTGCGGCCATCTATGCCCAAGACAAGATCGAGCTTCCGGACCTTGTTCTGAACATCGGATTGCGGTGGGATTACATCAATGCTAATGTGGATCGATTGAAGGACCCAACCAATATTCGCATCGTCTCGTCCGGTAACTACCAGACGATCGCGGAAGATAATTATGAAGCGGGCGATGCAAGCACGACCATCAGCCCGAGATTCGGGTTCTCCTTCCCCGTTACTGACCAGACGGTCTTTCACGCGCAGTACGGTCATTTCATTCAGCATGTCGAATTGAACCGGCTTTATACCAGCACGACTCAACTCGTGCAACAACTGACAGCCGGAAATTTCGTGACCGTCGGGAATCCGAGCCTGAAACCAGAGAAAACCGTCACGTATGAGGTTGGGTTCAGCCAGCAACTCGGCCAGAACGCGAGCCTCGATATTACGACGTATTACAAGGATATCAGTGATCTCGTCCAACTTCGCACGGTATTTGCAACTCCGGTTTCCTATGCGCAATTCACGAACGGCGATTTCGGAACGGTCAAGGGCGTTAGTTTTGCGTTCTCTCTGCGCCGCACCAACCGGGTCTCTGCGACAGTGAATTACACATTGCAGTATGCTTCCGGAACCGGCTCGGCAGCAAACACGAACTTCAATATTGCATGGCTTGGGACGAACTATCCGACCTATGTGTCGCCTCTCGATTTCGATCAACGGCACACCGGCAGCTTCAACTTTGACTTCCGTACGGAAATCGGAGACGGGCCGACGATGTTCGACATGAAACCCCTCGAGCAGGTTGGCTTGAATCTCTTGCTGACCTTCGGGAGTGGCCGCCCGTACACCCCCGCCCGTGCGACAACGATTCTCTTCGGCCCCGGATGGGAACAACCCGTGGCAGCCATGAATCAATCGTATTCGCCCTGGAATTTTCAGCTTGATTTGAAGATCGACAAAACCTTCACCTTCGGCACCACAAACCTGAACATTTACCTGTGGATGCTGAATCTGACCAATACAAGAAACGTCACGTTCGTCTATAACCAAACCGGGCTGCCGGATGACGATGGATACTTCAGGACAACCGACGGTCAGGCATACGCAGCCGCCGAGGGACAGGAAGCAGTGGACGGATATCGGTATCGTCTCGGAGCCCCCGGAAACTGGGGAACACCGCGACAAATGCGCCTAGGCCTGCGAGTTGACCTGTGATGGTCACGCATTCAATGATATCATTCGGATTTGCTAAGGAGATCACACAATGAAACAGATCATGAATCATCGCCGGCTGGCACTGGGCGTCATACTGCTTCTCGTGTTCGGTCTTGTTGCCGCCGATGGCGGTGACAGGAAGGGCAAGAAGCCGGTCACCCGGCTGGGCAAGACGGCAACCCTCGAATATCAGAACTTCGATGGAAACCGCATCAACAGTATCATGGGAAACAACGGCCAATACGTCAGTCAGGTTGTCACGGGCAACTCGGGCATGGAATGGCCCAAGGGAACGTTCAAACTGATCGACTATGCCGCGGGAATTTGGGTCGCAGGAAAGGTTGGTACGGAGTACCGTACCGCCGCAGCGGAGTATGCGTCAGAATTCACCCCCGGAAAGATCCTCCCCTCCGGTCAGGCGGACGACGCCACTCTTCCTCAATATCGGTGGTACAAGATCTCCCGGGCGGACCTTCTTAATCCCGGGCCTGATTATCTCAACTGGCCGGCTGCCGACGGAGCTCCCGTGGACTCTCTCGGAAACCCCCTGCTCATGGGCGATTTCACCATGTGGTGCGTGTTCAACGACATGGATGCGGCCCTGCATGCGAACATATTTTCCACGTCACCGTTAGGCATCGAAATTCAATTCACGGCATGGGGTTATGACCGACCCGATGCCTTCGGCGATATGATGTTCGTCAAGGCAACAATCATTCACAAGGGCGCGGCGACCATCGATTCGACCTTCATCGCCCTTTGGGACGATCCGGATCTCGGCGATGCTGGTGACGACTACGTCGGGTGCGATACCACGCTGAGCCTTGGCTATTGCTGGAATGCCGACAATAACGACGCAACCTATGGATCGCCCCCTCCGGCAATCGGACGTGATTTCTTCCAGGGACCGATCGTTCCGTCACCGGGCGACACAGCACTCGTTTCCGGAAAGAAGATCCCGGGCTACAAGAACCTGCCGATGTTTGCATTTGCGTATTACACCAACGCGGCCACGTATCCGAAAGGCGACCCCGAGACGGGTGAAGAGGCCTTCAATTACATGACCGGCCATTATCAGGATGGCAGCTCGTTTATCAATCCGATGACGAGTCAACCCACACGGTTCGTTTTCCCGGGAGATCCCGAGGCGGGAACCGGCTGGAGTGAAGCGAGTCCCACCGTCGAGGCGCCCGGTGATCGCCGATTCTTGATGTCGTCCGGACCCTTCACATTCGCTCCGGGTGACACGCAGGAAGTTGTGTTCGGCGTCTTGATCGCCACCGGTGGTAACAATAAGAGCAGTGTCTCTGTGCTCAAAGAAGTCGACAAGAGTGCACAGACCGCTTACGACATCAACTTTGCCCTGCCGCCGTCACCTCCCGTTCCCACCACAACGCTCACTGAGCTTGATCGCGAAGTGGTCCTTGTGTGGGAAGACAACGCAGAGACCTATACGGCCATCGATCTGATCAAAGTTGACACATCGACCGGCTTGCCGACCTCATACGATTTTGAGGGATATGTGGTGTATCAGGTCGACCATCCGTCGGCCCCGACCATCATAAAACCCCTTGCAACCTATGACCTGGACAACATGGTTCTCGATATCAAGGACTTCCTCTACGATCCAAACTATGGCGAGAACGTTGAGGTCACGGTTGTTAAAGGAACGAATTCGGGCCTTCAGCGCCGCTTTTCGACAAAGATGGATGCCATTGCAGGGCTTCCCCTTATCAACGGCAACCCGTATTACTTTGTCGTAGCCTCGTACGCGTACAATTCCTGGGGTGTCCCGAGAATGCTGAAGAGTGCCACAAGCATCATCACGGCACGGCCTCATGCAGAACCTCCAGGTACCCGCTGGAACAGCGCGTCGGGCGACACTATTAAAGCGGCGCATTCCGCCGGAACCAGCGACGGAAGTGCCTTTGCGATTGTTGTCGATCCGACGAAAATCACGGGTCATAATTATGAGGTTTCTTTTGCGTTTGACGCAGGAGCCGGTGAATTTCTCTGGACCCTTCGGGATCTGAACACTGCCACCGCCGTCATTGAGGACCAATCCAATCAGTCAGGTGATGGAATGCATTTGATTGCCGACGGTATCCAGATGAAGGTTCTCGGCCCCCCGGCCATCGTGAAGGATTACACCTTTACGGGTGGGACTCGATGGTTCAACGGAGTCAATTGGGGAGGGGATATTCTCGGCGGCGGTTTTGGAACGGGACCGAACTTCTGGGGCGGTACCTGCACTCCAGACCAGTTCGTTACGATTGAAATCCGGTTCCGCACAAATGCAGATGGCCAAAGGGCATACCGCTATGTGCGGGGAGGTACTCCCAGCTACGGATACGTGGATTACACGCAACAACATTTCGAAATTTGGGATGTCACTTCGAGCCCTGCCCGGCAGCTGAATGTTGCCTATGTTGAGCAAGCAGGAGGCGCAGCGGCTGACGCACTCTGGGGTCCAACAACCTCCTCGGCAGACCGGGAGTACATGTTCATCCTGAACAGTACCTACAGCGGCAGTACACCGGATCCCGCCTACACGTCGATGAATTTGCTGAACGACGATTTCGATATCCTCTATGGATGGTGGCCTCTCCTCCGAACCGGCTATACGATTGATTGGGCGGATGGGCAGATTCTGACAGTGATACCGAACTTCGTCAATTCGCAAAACGACCGGTTTACATTCTCAACATCCGGCCTGCAACCTACTGTCAACACCGCACTCGCAAAAGCTGATATCGAGATGATCAATGTGTTTCCGAATCCGTATTTCGGTGCACAAGCGAACGAACGGGACCCCTTGAACCGTTTCGTCACCTTTACCCGGCTCCCGATGCAGGAGAAAACAAAGATCAGAATTTTCTCCCTTGCCGGGGTTCTCGTCCGCCAGATCGAGCATGCAATGGGATCAACCTTTGAACGGTGGGATCTTCGAAACACCGATGGAATCCCCGTGGCAAGCGGAATGTATCTCGCGCAGATTGAAATTGAGGGTCTTGGATCAAAGATCCTTAAACTCGGAGTGATCCAACCCGAGGAGCGGCTGGATCGGCTGTAAGAGTACCGCCGGAGAGGCCTTTGCTTCTCCGGCGTCCTTACAACGTTTGAACATGAAAGAACCAAAGGAGTATATCATGAAGACATCACAAACAACCACCATCTGGGTGCTCCTCCTCGGGTTGCTGGTCGGGTTTACCCAAGCCGACGCAGGATCCGGAAAACGGAAGGGCACTTCCGGCGCGCAGGAGCTTTTAATTCCACTCGGTGCCCGTAGTATCGGCCTTGCAGGCTCATACGTCTCAGGTATTCAGGGTGTTGAAGCTCTGTACTGGAATCCGGCAGGCGCTGCAAATATACAGAATTCCGCAGAGGCAATGTTCGCGCATATGAATTACATGGCGGACATTAAAGTCGAGTACGCAGGCGTTGCTGCGAAACTCGGTGAGTTCGGCACATTGGGATTCAGTATCCAGACGCTCAATTTCGGCGATATCCTTATCACCACCAACGATTTCCCGGATGGCACGGGAGAGATGTATTCCCCCAATTTCATGACGCTCGGACTCAACTTCTCCAAAATGATGACCGACCGGATCGCTTTCGGCGTCAATATGAAAGTTGTGACCGAGACCATCATGAGAGAGTCTGCGACCGGCCTTGCTTTTGATTTCGGTTTGCAATATCAGACGGGGCTGCGGGGATTTAAATTCGGCGTGGTGATGAAAAATCTTGGCCCGAGCATGAGGTTCGACGGTCCGGACCTGGAGCAATCTGTTCAGCTTCCCGGAACGGAGCCCGGCACACAACCAAGGCCCCTGCGTATCACCTCGCAAGAATTCGATCTGCCCTCAACACTTGAATTCGGAACATCGTACGAGATCCCCCTGATGGAACAATCCCACCTCATAGTCACAGGAACGTTTGTCCATCAGAATTTCTCGTATGATGACTTCAGGATCGGCGGCGAGTGGTCCTATAACAATATGTTCTTCCTCAGGGCCGGTTATGCTCTTTCTCCGGACCTGCCGACGGATGAAGCGATGTTCACCTATACGGCAGGGGCAGGTGTTCAATTCAGCTTGAGCTCAACCATGAGTATCGTCGTGGACTATGCCTTTCGGGCAACAGAGTTCTTCGATGATAACCATGTTGTTGCCGTGAAACTCGGGCTGTAACCTGCCTGAATCAGACACAAAAGGGCCGGCTCTCTTCCCTCCTTCAAGGGCTGGCCCTTCCTTATGTACTCCAATCTACAATCTACGTTTTCTGCTGTTTTTTCTTTGCCGCCGGGAACAGAACGTTATTGAGGATCAGTCGATATCCCGGTGAATTCCGGTAAAGATTCAGATCCGTCGGGGGATCGCCCACTGCATGCTGGTAATCTTCGGGATCATGCCCTCCATACCAGGTAAACGTCCCGCGCCCGAAGTTTCCATGCAGGTATTTGATTTCTTCCGTTCCCTCGCGCTCTGCCAGCTGCACGACGGTTCGCTTGATCAGGCTCTTCCGAAACGCGGTCGTTTGCCCCATGAATCCCCGAACCATATTCACATGGTTTTGCGTAAGCATGGTCGGAACGGGATCGTACTTCGCTGAAAACTCAAAAAGAGTGAAGTAATCCGTTCCAGGATCGCGAAGCGGGGGGGGGTCACTGGTGGGAATGTCGATATCGGAGTACTCGTAACGAAGCGGATTCTTGTCGAGCGCAAATCCTTCAAATGCGAGCGTCCTGGCGAAATCCAGCCGATTGGTCGCATCACGATCGGGCGGGTCTCCGTCAAACATGACATCACAGATGTCGATATCACCTGCTGCGAGAGCTATGTCGTAGCTGTCCGTGGCAGAACACATCGCAAACATGAAACCACCCTGACCGATGTATTCTTTGATAGCCCGCGCGACGGCCTTTTTTTCGTCCGAGACTTTTTTGAAGCCAAGCCGTTTTGCCTCCCGCTCGTAGAGCATTTGCTGCTGGATATACCATTGCGCATGCCGGTAGTTTGCGTAGAATTTCCCGTACTGGCCTGTAAAGTCCTCGTGATGCAAATGGAGCCAGTCGTATTCGCTCAGCTTGCCCGACAGTACTTCCTCATCCCAGACCTTCGTATAAGGGATCTCGGCATATTCCAGCGCAAGCGTAACAGCATCATCCCATGGCTTAAAATTCGGGGGAACATAAACAGCGATCCTCGGTGCTTTTTCCAGGCGCACGATATCCGTATTGGCGTCATCGCGCTGTACATCGGCGAGAATGATCGCTGCCTGCCCGGCCCCGATCTCCTCGAATTTCACAGCACGGACGCGGCATTCACGCGCAAGAATATCACTATAATCCATCAAGAACGATCCCCCGCGATAGTTCAGCAGCCAATCGACTGTCCCTCCCTGTTCCAGAAGCCAGAATGCCACACCGTACGATTTCAAATGGTCGGTCTGCCCGCCGTCCATCGTGATCAGAAGCTTCGTTTGGGTCTGAAGAGAGACGCTGCTGCCGGCCACCAAGAGTCCCACAATAATTCCTCGAATCATATTGCGTCTCCCCTCAACCTTCGCATCCGACGACGGGCTTCCTCTGCGTGCAAGGACATGGGGAAGAGTTTTAGAAGTTCTTCATATGCCTCAAGGGCCAGCATGGGGTTGTTCAACTTCTGCTCATAGATCTCTCCAATTCGCATCAACGCCCTGTCACGAAGGATGCTTGATGTCATTTCCCTTGTCATGGATCGCAATGTTTCCACCGCTTCAAGTGGTTTTCCCAGGAGAAGCTGGATCTCTCCGATCCTCATTTTCGCATCATCCACGAGCAATGCCTGGGGAAACCGGCGAATCACTTCCCGAAAGCTTTCGAGGGCCTCCGGATACCTTCGCTGGCGCATGAGCAGGTCACTCGAGGCAAAAAGGGTCAGTCCCTCCGAACCGGCACCGAGATTCTCTTCGATGAAGTACTGAAGTTCAAGAGCATCATTGGCAAGGTCGGTCGACGATTGCAGCGAAAGCCGCTTCAGAACCACAATCGACGTATCGAATGAAGCGTCGAAATAGTCAAGCTCTGCCAAGTGATAGAGCACGCGGTCGCGGAACAAGGGGTCCGAGTTTCCCAGCAACGAGACATAGCGGACCCTTGCAGCTTTCAAGTCGTTGCGGGCGATCAGTACTCCGGCCGCAGCGAGAGAACTTTCCCGCGCCAGCGGACTGTCGGGCACAATGGAGGGAATACCGGTAAAAGCTGCCAAAGCTCCGTCAAGGTCCAGCGACCGATCCCGCTTGATGACACCAATTCGAAAATATGCCTGGGCGGCAATCGGTGTTCCGGGATAATCGCGAATGATCGCGTCGAAAAGCCCCAAAGCGCTGCCAATGGACGGCCGGGTTTCAGAAACGGGCCATTGTACCCCCGACCCGGCGGCAACGGTCGAATCGATGACCATGCTCAGTTCTTCCGTTGCGCGGGCAAGTCCCAAACGCGCAGCGGGCTGAATTTCTTTCGGGGGGGGGATCGCCAGAACTTCCTGGTATGCCTTGACCGCCGTTCCCAGTTCCCTCTCCTCAAAGGCTCGCTTGGCAAAATTGAAAAGCTCGATCCCCCGAGCTCTTGAATAACGGTCGATGATCCTGTACTGTTCCAGGGCACCGGAATATTCCTTCCCCTCCATCAGGATCCATGCATAGAATTGGCGAAGCGGAATGAGGTTTCCCTTTGCGTCAAGGGCCTCTCGTACTGCTTTGGTCGCCGTCGCAAGCGCTTCCGGCCGGCTCAGGAAAAGCGACATGCGCGACTGGATGTCAGCAAGCTGGGATGGCTGTTGCGTCAGGAGCCGAACATACTCGCGGGCGGCATTCTCATACTGCTGAAATGCTCCGTACAGATTTGCAAGCTCCCCGGTGAATACATTCGCATCTCCCGTTGCTTGTCGTGCCTGGAGAAACAATGAGATGGCCCGATCGTACAATCGATACTCCATCATTTCCCCCGCGATCATTCTATAGAGGCTGATATTCGTGGGGTTGGATCGGAGAACCGACTGCCACACCGAATCAGCTTTTTGCTCTTCCCCTTTCTGATAGTACACCCCGCCAAGCGAAGATAACAACAGGGGGCTTTCGGGTTGAAGTGTGATGCGGTAACGAATCAGTTCAATGGCCTTGTCGTACTCCTTCAGCTGAATATATCCCCGGCGCAAGGCTTCGAAATAAACGAAATTCTTCGGGTCGCTAAAAAGGAGTGATTCATAGAGCGGAACGGCGCGTTCCCACTCGCCCGAACGCTCAAAACTCTGAGCAAGACGGAGTTTGACCGTGGCATCAGGGGTTTGTGCCGAGGCCGGGAGAATTCCCGCAAGCAGGAACACCATGACAAGAATAGATCGGAGATTCATCTTTTCCTTAACGAGGCAAACCCCAGGAAGGTTCTCACCTTCCCCGCCTTCTCACCTTTCCGTTTTCTTTCGGAACTGATCTAACGCAAGACGTGCGTTGGCCGTATCCCCCATTTGTCCGTAGATCTGGGCCATCGACTGGTATGCAGCCGGCATTTCAGGGTTGGCTTTGAGCAGCTTCTGCAACCTGGCAATAGCCTCATTCGGTTGCTGGCGCCGGAGCGGAAGCTGGGCGAGCGCAAAATGCGCCTGCCAATAGGCGGGATGCAGACGTATGGATTTGGCAAATTCTTCCTCGGCCCGGTCGATTTGACCAGCCATAGCCAGTGCCCAGGCGAAGTGGTGACGAGCGCGGGACGACAGCGAATCGAGCAGAACAGCTCTCTCCACCAAGGGCCCGCCCTGGCTCAGATCGCCACGCGCAAGATACTGCCACCCGGTCGCCGTCAGCCAGGCCACCTGGCTTGTGGTAAAATGAACGCGCTCCGGGTCAAAAGCGAACACTTCCAGGATCTCCGGGGTGAGTTCGTTCGTTTGAAAGAGAGGATTGACATTCACCACTTCAAACCAATTTCGAAGAAGAGCCAGGTGCGTCACCTCTTGTTCCTGCAGAAATTCCCTCAGCAGGTCCAGATTGCCAATGCGCGGAATCATCTCCGGCGTGATCAGCCCCACCATATCGACAATCTTTCGCTGTGAATAGTACGCAATGGCTCCAATATCGTGCGTGGCAACGATCGCGGATTCCGGAAGATGTTCACGGATCCAATGTCCCGTTTTGACCTGGCGATCGGATATGTACTTGCAGGATTCCTGATACGTATGGCGTTCCTTCCAGGTCCCAAATCCAAACTGAACAGCCATGATTCCGAGCAAGACAAATCCGATCCGCGAAACGGATCTCTCCGTGACAGAGTGCTTCCAATAACCAATTCCCTTTGTCATCGCCCAGTCTGCGCCGATCAACCCAAGAAACAGGTAAAAGGGAAGCACCGGCATTACATAGCGGCCATTTTGGTACAGGTACGGCAATTTGATCCAATACGCCAGGAACATCCCTGCAACAAACAAGAGTGGAATGACTCCAGGAGAATACTCTCGCCTTGCCGCGCGAAGGATGGTCCGGATTATTCCCAATGCGCAAAATGGAGCAAGAATCACCAGGTGTCCACCAGTCAGGTAGCGGAATACTTCTTCGGGAAAATTCCTTCCCGTTCCCGAATAATACTTCAATTTTGCCGCGTAGGTGTTCGGCAGGAACGAGCCGGAAAGCATAGAATTGAACAACGCGTATCCCGCCCCAAACAAAATGACCAACGCGAGACTTTTCAACAACCAGGAGTGTTCACCTAACCCCTGTTTTTCGGATCGGCGTACAACAAAGTCCTTAAACACCATGTCGGCGATCAGGATGCCGAAAAGAATCACCGCCTCGGGGCGGGTCCAAAGCAGAAGCCCCGCACTGATACCCAAGGCAATCGGTTTTCGGGCCGTGTACCAATGGAAGACCGCCAGGAGAAGCACGATAAAGAGTGTCGTTTCCATTCCCGAAAGCGCTGCCCAGTGTAGGCGTGGTTCAAGGGCAAGCAGGAATCCGCCACCCATCACAAGCCATGATCGCCCGGGGAAGGCCTGTTCCACAATCCTGAAAAAGAGAACAATGGAGCCCAGGAACATGAAAACTCCGATCACATAGCTGAGAATCATTTCGTTCTCTGTGACGAGCAATCCTGCTGCAAGAAGAAGGGTGTAGAATGGGGAGGTTGATCCTGAAGTCACCATTTCACCCTTGTAATAAGAAAAAGCGCCGTGTTCGGCGAGATTTTTTGCAAACTGCAGATGAATCCAGGGATCATCGAGCGGAAATCCAAAGCCCTCGTTGCTGTAATAGGCAAGCGAACCCATCGTCCCGGCGAAGGCAAGGCAAACGAGCATTGCTGTGACAAGGACGATGTGCCGCGGATGAAGCGTCATAAGGTTTGAACCGGAGGTGGATTGGAAGGCCGAAGAAGTAACCGGCCGAGATGAACGAATAGCACGAGCACAGCCAAAGGCTTCGGAATGTGAAACGCGAAGCTCTTCCAGGCATCCCACGAAAGTTCCGGATCAAATAGGACCGGTGACTGGTCAAAAAACACGAACAGGGTCGGAAGGGCAATCACCGCATACGTAGACCAGAACACGGTTTTTGAGAGAGCAAGGCCGCCTGAGGTCATTCGATAATAGAGAATGACAAACACGGGCAACAGCATGACGTACTGGTGTTCCCAGACATGCTTGTAAAAAAGAAAGTATGCAAGAACCCAGAGGAGATACATTTCCGGACGAAAGCCCCGTTTTGACCTGAGGGTTATTAGAAGCGTACCGCCAACAACCATAACCGTCCAAAGGAGGAGGGGAACCTCCATCAACTGGTCCATCTGCGGTACCCGCTGTCCAAGAATCTGGAGGTTGTCCGTCCAGAGCCCGCTGGTACGGAGGATTGCCATACCGATGAGGGCGGTGAAGCCTTGATTTCCCAGAAGCGTTGACATGGTCATTCGCCCTGAATAATTCTGGGCAAATTGTTCATAGGACCCCGGGGTTGCTGCGAAATAGGGAATGGCAATCAAAGCCGCAACAGCGCCGCCAGCAACAACCGCTTTCCAGCGCCCCTCGCGCAGAAGCACCGGGACAAAAAGAATAGAATTCGATTTCACAACCAAAGAAAGCGTCCACCAGGCGTCGCCTTGCGTTCGGGCTCCCCGTGACCAATCCGCGACAGCCCAAAATATCAGACTGGCCATCACAAAGGAAAACTGGCCCATAAATAATTCGAGGTAAAAAGGAGAGAAAACGAGCCAGAGAGACACTGCCAGAGCCGCGTGAAGTTTATTCGGAAATAATGACCACGTTTTAAACGCGTTGACCATCAGCAAGATCTCCAGAAGGATGATCCAGACTCCGTAGGCGGCGAAAGGCGGGAGGGCCTGGGCCGCAAGGCCTATCGTCAGAGCGACAAATGGATGGTACCGATACGGATAGTAATAGGGAACTTCCTGACGAGCCGGAGTGGTCGAGTAAATGCTGATGCCTTCCACCAGATTTGTTCCGGCTTGGTACACCGCAAAGAAATCTGCCGCCTTTCCCGTCCGATGCATGGCATCATCGAAGAAGGGATTCAAAAGGCCGAGCGGGAGTGAGGCGAGCATGAGACAGCAAATGAGCGCCGCGGGAATCAAGATAAACGATACGGTTTGGTTGCGCGGCGGGAAAAAACGGAATCCGGTTCTATTCATGGGAAAAACGAAATCCGATCAGAGGCGTTCGAAAACGACGATATTCCAGAGGAAGGTGCTGTTTTCATAGACGAGCCTGAATCCCCGCGAGGTTATTGAGGTCCGAAGGTCGTTCCAGTCGTGCCAGTAGGGTGTAAAAGCCGCCTTGAACAGCTTCGAAATAAAAATTTGTGTGAGGAATCCCCAACGGACAATTGCTCTTTCCCGAGGCATACTCATTGCATAGACGCGTCGTGTCTTCTCCATTGACCTGCTGACAAGCTCATCAACATTCTCATAACAACAGACAACTTTGTCGAGAATGGTAATGTCGGCCGATGGAAGATCGGCTGCCATGCTTGTGAAATCCCCCAGCACATAATTGACCCTTTCCTGAACGCCATGCTTTTCTGCAAACGCACGCGCCTGCTTGATCATGCCTTCCGCTGCATCAACGCCAGTGGCACGCACAGCTCCCTCCCGAAGGAGGGCGATGTGGAGAGCTCCGACGCCGCATCCAATATCAAGGACCTCTGCCGAGGGAACCGGAACACGCCCGATACCCTTCAGAATGTGCAATTGAACTTTTTCAAGTCCCTTCCGGCGAAAGCGTTTGGCGTACTTGGAAGAGAACCGTGTGAAGAACTTGTTCGTGCCGGGGCATTCCGGCCCGTTGCAGCATGTCATGGCGAGTCCTTCCCGAGGACAAAATCGACTTCAAATAACTGATAAGGCGTCTTTTTCATTCCGAGTTTTTGATAGGTGCGCATGGCGTTCTGGTTGTCGTGTTCCACATACAAACGAAGGCCGCAGACTCCTGGCTGTTTTCTGGCCATAACCTCAACGTGCCTGTAGAGAGCTTTAAAGACTCCTCGCCCTCGAACTTCTTGTCGCACGTAAACGCTTTGGATCCACCAAAACACACCGTTACGCCAATCACTCCATTCATACGTAATCAACAATTGCCCCACGACCCTGCCGTCCATTTCAGCCACATAGTATGTTCCATGGGATGGCTCCCGGACAACCGCTTCCACACCCTTTCGGAGTGTCTCGTGGTCAAGGGTGCGGTGTTCGGTTTCGAGGGCCATCAAGGCATTAAATTGAGCGATCAAGGGGGCGTCGTCCGCGCGCGCCGGCCGAATGAGAAGTGCCATAGTCTCGAAGAATATAGGGGAAGAAGGAGGGAGATGCAATCAGCCGCGCGCCACGGCGATGATCTTGCAAACAAATTGTCAGGGAGAGATACGAACGGGTGTGCCAATGGTCACAAGTTTTTTCAATTCTGCAATGTGATCGTTGGAGAGTCGTATGCAACCTTCCGTCGCCATTGTTCCGAGCGAAGATGGATCGTGGGTTCCGTGTATTCCGATTCCCCTCCATCCCGGCGTCTGGAGCCTGAGAAACCATGGTCCGTAAGCCCCTGCGATTGGCCCTTTTCCATCACTGAAGTCATAAACCCAGGACACGGATTTCTGAATCTGGGAAATGGTGAATTCGCCAACAGGTGTTCTGTTGTCACCGACGCGTTGTTTGTTTCCCGGATTCCGGCCCACCGCAATTTCATATTTCGTTAGAAGGGAATCCCCTCGGAAAACGGAAAGTGTGTAATTGCTTTTGTCAATGACCACCCGAACGGGATGTTCATGAACATCCTGAACAATAGGCAAGAACACGAACAGGAAGGTGAGGGATTTCATTGGGGCAATATAGCGGAAGATGAGAAATAAAAAAAGATGCACCGGAGCTTTTTGCTTGTCCCCGCTCCGATGCATCCGATTGTTCGCCGAAGGATAGCGAACGGTTATTGGTCTTTGTACACGGTGATGCCCCAATGCATCCGGTCGTCCGGCGCATCGTCATTCCAGTCGTTGTAGGAATGGGAATCATCCGTTTTGTAGTGCAGTTCGTATTCACCCGGTTCCAGGATAAGCGTCGTGCTCACCGTCCGGTTTTTTCTCGCTCCGCCTGCCCGGTCGGTCATGCCATAGGTCATCTCCCAGACAACCCTTCCCGTGCGACGGTCTTCGACCCAACCGTAGTCCGCCATTCTGCGATCCACGCCTTCCCCGATCGCATAAATGCGCACACGCGTTGATTTGTCAATGCTGAAGGATTTGGTGACATGCCGGTTATCCCGGACACGGATCAGTTGGGCGAGCACGTTGGCTTCTTCACCCTCGTTGAACGGCGTCACGGTGCGCGCGTCAAATTGCTCGCCGACGCCGCTGATGGTCATTCCGTAGAACTCTTCATCGAACGGCGGATCAGAGTTCCAATCTTGATATGCGTGGGATCCGTCCGTCTGGTAATATGCAATGTAACTGCCGGCCGGCAGGGTAATCACCTCATCAACAAGCCGGTTTTTCGTTGCCCCGCCCGCATGCAAGGTTTCGCGGTCCTCCATGGACCATACGCGTTCCCGGTTTTTTGCCCGAACGATCCACCCATAATCGGCCAATTCCCGATGGTTATCACCTTCGCCGATGGCATAGACGCGCAGCTTTGTTTCGTGTTTGAGAGTGAACCCGGCGCTCACAAAGTCGTTGTCACGAACTCTCGTTAGAGAAACGACAGCGTTCAGGGATGGATCGGGGAATTCGGCCGGAGAGATCCTGGCGCGATCTGCATCATTTAGAACGCTGACCGTGATCCCGTAATTAAACGGATCGTACGGCGGCTTGGAATTCCAATCTTCATCCGAATGCGAATCATCGGTGACATAATACAACTCATAGGTTCCCCGGCTGAGCTCGACGTCACCGCTCCATCGGATGTTCTTCGATGCCCCACCGGCGTGCCGGACATTGCGATCGTTCATGTTCCATACGCGTTCACGCGTTACGCTATTCACAATCCATCCATAGTCAAAAACCTCATCCCGTTTTCGCCCTTCACCCAGAGCATACACGTGCACGGTCACCGGGGATTGGACGGAAAAAGCACGCTTGACGACTTCCCGATCGCCAACCCGCGTCGCTTTGAACACAGTGCGGGGAAACAGCCGAGGAGCGTCGAAACGCCCAACCTGCGATGCCTCGGATTCCTCGACGGAGATGGTGATGCCATAGTCCTTCGCATACTCCATGAAATCTTCATAGAGGTCGGAATCGTCGCCTGAAAACAATCCGAAGAAATTCACGCCCGACCAACGGCGGTTCTTACTCGTTCGCCTGTCAATGTTGGTGGACGAGGTGGAAAACGTGGAACTGCGATAGTAACCATGCGCCGCATAGTACACTTCATAAGAGCCGCCCTTAAGATCGATGGTCCCTTCAAATGTCCGGTGGTGGGTCTTGCCCGAAGTGTTATCCATCGTCATTTCCCAGACGCGTTCTCGTGTGTCGGCATTGATGATCCATCCCGCGGCGTACATTCTTGATTCGTCCGCAGCGTCAAAAACATCACGCCAAAACACGCGGTCACCGCCACCCAGGCCGGAAATAAAGATGCGAGCATCGTTCTTGAGCGAGAATCCCGCTCCTTTTACCTCGATGTCCGTGAAATCGCGAAGCGACAGAATTTCGCGTTGTGCTGGCGGGCTGGAAGAAAGGTTGACAGAAGGGCTGTGGGTTGCGGCCCCGGGAATCGTAAGAACAAGTGCGGTAATAAGGGTTGCGTGTGCAAGTCCAGAATGGTTTTGTCGCATGGTATCTCCTGATCGGAACACTGCAGAATGATACGACGCGAAACCCCCAAAGGTTGCGCAAGATGCTGATTAGAAAAGACTTACAGTGCGCGGAATGTCCTGGAACGGGCTTAATTTTCGAGAGAAGGGGCTCGATTTTGCATGATATCGCGCACCGAATCCGTGATTTTCCGAAAATCGATCTTCCCGGAGGCCATTTTGGGCAATTCGCCCAATACAACGAATTGTTTGGGGAGGGCAATATTCGGAAGATGTTCGGCCATGCGCTTCAGTGTGGTTTTTTCATCAAGAGGATGGGTCACGGCAGCGACAATCTTGGCTCCTTTGACATGGTCCGGAACTTCGACAACACAACAGAGCACGTCTGGCGGAAGGAACTGCTCGAGAACATTTTCGACCCGGATAAGCGATACCATTTCGCCTCCGATTTTCAAAAATCTCTTCAATCGACCAACATGCCAGAGGTATCCATCATCATCCATATATCCCATATCTCCCGTGTCATACCATCCGTGCCGGATGTGAAGTGTGGTCTGCTCGAAGTCATCGAAATACCCCTTCATGACGTTCTTCCCCTGAACAA
>JBBEEC010000062.1:0-14943 GCA_040880975.1 Bacteroidota bacterium
ACATCGTCGGTCGCCTGATCCATGAACTTGTGGACGAAACAAGAGGCGCAGGCCCGCATCAGGCAAGCTTTGACGGCTCGAAGCTTCCTTCAGGCGTCTATGTCTATCGGTTGGAATTCATGGGAAAAGCGCTGAGCCGGAAGTTTATTCTGGCCAAGTAGTACGCAGATTCTCGAGCAACAACAAAAAACGCACGCCAATGCACCGGCGTGCGTTTTTCTTTTGTCCTTTTGAAATTGATTCCGTCACCCCCCATGCGGATCCTGATGAGTCTTGCCGCGTATTTCTAGATAGGACTACTGACTTCCGCTGACGGTATTGCCTCCATGTAGTGCCTTTTCTTAAATTGATTTGTATTCCTTCAGTGAGAATATTCCGGCAAACCCTTCCCAACAGCTTTGTAGGCCTTTTGGCCAAATTTGATAGCTCGATTTTCTCAATGGTGCGATCCACCTTAATGGATTTCTATGTTTTCGGAATTCATTGTGCTGAATTCTGCGTTTTGAGCGGTTTATTCACAGATCCTCGTGGCACTCGGTTTGGATCTCTCATTTAGAGAGCCTGATTTGAGTTTCATATCGGGCAGGTTGTGTCGCCGGAAACACTTCTTGACATCGCCGGCGAAAACGATTAGTTTGTAAGACAAGCCAATCGGGGGTTTCTTGCTCAGTTCTCCACACATCCAGCCGAAAATCCTTCAAGCGCCGACTCTCCTTAGTCGAGCCGGTTTCCCAATGCCTGTAAGGGTGATCTCCGTTTTTCTTGCCCTTCAAGCATTCTCATGTCAGGATCCTGTCGTTACCCCTGAAACCGGGTTCCCGCCAATAACCCCTCTTGGGAACATTCTCTCCCTGCAGGTGGAGGATACCACCTGTACGGAAGTCTATTTGAGAGTATCGGTTCACGATTCGACGGGTGGAACACACAGTGTCACGTTGTGGCGGGATAGCAGTATTGTCGGTCAGTTTTCGGCATTAACCGGAGACACGCTGTTTGTGGACGAAGGCCTTTTGCCGGATCAACCGTACGTCTACACGGCGGTGATCGGAGGAATTGATACGGCATTTGTGCAAACGGTTACCATGCCGCTGACGAGTCATGACTTCGTTTGGGAGACGTTCACCTTCGGCGGTGATGCGGGAAGCTGTGTTTTTAACGATGTTGCGATCATCAATGATACGCTCGCATATGCTGTGGGTGCGGTTTACATCAAGGACACAACCCATGTCAACGGTTCCCGGTTCTACAATGCTGCCAAATGGAACGGAGTGGATTGGGAATTGATGACCGTGTGGTATTACTGGTACGATGACTTCGGGAAATATGACAGCTCAACATCGGAGCTTCGCTGTATCTATGCGTACAGTCCCGACCGGATATGGTTCGGCTGGTCGAACGTCACGTTTTGGAATGGGCAACGATTCCTTTCGGCTGAGGCAAATCTGAATGGTCTAGCCAACAAGATGTGGGGAGCGGGCACGGCGAACATCTATATTGTTGGGACCAACGGCGCGATTTCCCACTACAATGGGTTTACCTGGACACCGATCGCATCCGGCACGTCTCTTCATTTTTATGACATCTGGGGAGACCAGAATAAGAAAACCGGTGAATGGGAAGTTCTGGCGGTGGCGTCGAATTACGGGGAGTCTCCGCCGGGGAAAGCGATTGTGAGGATTCAAAACAATAATGTCATCCCTATTGACGCGACCGGCACATCAAATTTCCTAAGCAATATCTGGTTCCGGGCAGGGAGGAAGTATTATGTCTGTGGCGACGCTGTCTATGAGACCGACGCGACTAATAATTGTACGTCGGAACCATGCTGGAGTCAAGAGGTGACTGGATGGTCCTCACTGGGAGGAATACGAGGCAACGAGATTAACGATGTCGTAGTGGTTGGAATAAACAACTTTGCAGCACATTTCAATGGCGTAAGCTGGCAGGAGTATACCGCTGGTGGCTTCATTAACAATCATGTCGCAATAAAAGAAAATCTGGTCGTCAGCGTAGGCCTCAATCCTAACTTCACCGCAAGCATAGCCGTTGGTAAGCGTTACTAAATCCTACATTCAAATATCATCCTGGGGAGGAGAACATGAAAGGTCTCATTGTTGCTTGTTTGATTGCATTTAGTGCTGAAGCTCTTGCGCAAACCGGACCAACCGTCGAAATTCGCCTCGTAGAGTTGAAATGGGATCTCTACAGTTGGAATGGAGAGGAATACGACAATAACGAATGGTGGATCAATATTCAGGTTGATGTTTTTGACAGTACAGGCCGCTTGGCGCCGTTTGACACAACGTCCGTTATTTGGTGGGTCCAGCAAGATCCAAGTTCTGCGTACGTAGGTCAGGGCAACCAAGGGAGGCAACTTACAAGAGATGGTGAGAAGGAGAAAGAAAGTCCTAATCATCTGGGTGTATGCGAAATGTGTCCTTTCGAAGCCTTCAACTACTATGCAACAGTCGTCTACAATGGTGACACACTTGTTTCTGAAGTTGTTCAAGTTCCCGATGCGGGAATGGGTGGATTGAGACAGCATAATAGGATCTCAGTTGCGCAGAAGGACTCGGCGGGAAATCCCGCGGGATATTTTCGATTCGAGTACAAGACCCCGGATCTTGAAGGGGATTTCGATGCAAACAGCGTTCTACGCGAATTCCCTGCGGATTATCTTGATGTGACGGGAGAAGTCCCTTTCTACGTCTATAGCAATCTAATAAACGTCGGGGCCCAACAAGGCTTCCTGGACGGAACCTATCAAAAGCATAACAATTGGGCCTTGGACGAAACGTTAATCTCCGATGTTTTGAACCACAAGAACTTCACGCTGAGTAATGATAACGCTATCGTCGCCAACTTCAAAGGCGCTTACAATGCGACACTCCAGAGCGAGTTCAACGGAAGCCCGATAGGTGGCAATTACGTTTCACTCAAAGATCCGTGGTTTATTGATGACGAAAGCCACCACCTGGGATCCAGAAATCGGGGAATGAACGCAGAGTTCAAGCCGGTTCAGTATGCCAGCAACAATGTCGGGGTTGGTTCCCAGTGGAAAGGCGTTTTTCTGAATCAAAGCGGACCTGGCGCTAGCTGGCAAGGCACCTACTACTCCGTCAAAGCCAGGAGCCACCTGTTTTTCTGGCCAGTGTGTTCAACGTGGTCTGAAGATGAGGAACATCCGCATCCAAGCCATCAGGGCATGACGTACGTATTTGGAAACTGGAGCGGTACGAATGTCCAATTCCAGTATTCGACAAGTCTTGAGACTCCGGTTGTGTTTACAGCCAGCGGTGCAGTGGTCAAGGCAATCTACTCGTTGGGTCCACCTGCTATACCTGAAGATTTTGACATCACCACCCACCAACACGGCAGCACCTATTTTCCCAAGCTGACCTGGACCGCGAACAACGAGTACAATCTGGCCGGCTACAAATTGGAACGGAAGATCGACGATGGATCGTGGAGCAATATCGCCACGCTTTCGGAATCAACAACACAGTACATCGATATGGCCGTCGTGACATCAACAAGCTATGAGGCGGTTGTATACTACCGGCTCAGGGCCTACAATGACGAGTCGTTGTACTCTGATTACACGCCACAGCAGTATATCGGCTACAGCGAGCTTATTCTCTTTGGGAGAAACAACCTTGATATCGCAGCCATATTGGACGAAGGCCTCCCTACGTCCTTCCTGTTGGGTCAAAACTATCCGAATCCGTTTAATCCGGAAACAGAGATTTCGTTCGGAATGCCCGAACCGGCGTCGGTCAAAGTGACCATCCTCGACGCTTTGGGAAGGGAGATTGCGGTTTTGAGAGACGGAACATTCCCTGCCGGATACCAGAGGTTCACATGGAACGGGCGGGATCAGAATGGCAGGCAACTGAGCTCAGGGATTTACTTCTGCAGAATTACCGCGACGGGAGAAAGCGGAACACAATTTACCAAAGTGCTGAAGATGGCACTTACAAAGTAGATATCAGCGATTCTGCGACACAAAAACGCACGCCAATGCACCGGCGTGCGTTTTCCTTTGTCCTTTTGAAATTGATTCCGTCACCCCCCCAATGCGGATCCTGATGAGTCTTGCAGCGTATTTCTAGAGTTACTGACTTCCGCTGACGGTATTGCCTTCCTGCAGGGCCTTCTCGTAAATGGATTTGTATTCCTTGATCCCATCGAACAATGATTTCGCAATCTCCTGCTGACCCTTGAGGCTCTTCAGGTACTTCTCATCCTCTCTGTTCGACAAGTAACCTGTTTCAACCAGCACGTTCGGCATCGATGCACCGACAAGCACATAAAATCCGGCCTGTTTGACCCCGCGATTGGGTATTCCCATGTGCTTTGCCATTGAGCGGGCGGACACCTGGGCGAACTCTTCACTGTATTTCATGAACGCGCTTTGCTGCATGGTCACGAGGATGAAATACTCTTCGGTGAGTTCCTTGTACCGTTCCTCAAATCCCTCTTCCTGGCGGATCACAGAATTCTCCCGTTCAGCGATCTCGATGGCGTCCTGTGAACGGCCTGGCCGGAGAAGATAGATTTCGAATCCGCTCTGCCGCGCAGGTTTCTTCGGCATGGAATTACAATGAATGCTGACGAACAGCTTGCCGCCTGCGTCGTTCGCGATCTGGGTTCGTTTGAACAACTCCACGAACGTGTCGGTCTTCCGTGTATAAACGACCTTGACGTCCTTCATGTTCTTTTCTATGAGGGCTCCGAGTTTCAGGGCGACACCGAGGGCTACATTTTTTTCCTGGGTTTTGCCAACGCCGATGGTTCCCGGATCCTTCCCCCCGTGCCCCGCATCGATAACAATAACGTCAAGTTTCCATTGCGCCTGCTGCTTTTCGAGCTTTTCCCGGTTCATCTGCTGGCGCCTGCGTTCCAAATCGGCTTTCTCGGTTTCCGATTGCGTATGAAGCGCCACGAGCAGATTGTTCGTCCCTGATTCGTTGATCAGCTCGGCCTTGACAACATCGGGAGCAACTTTGAACGTGAGCTGAACGGATGTTGGGGACTGAAACACGAGGATCTTTCGAATGGCGCCATAGGGCTGAAGTTTTGCAAGAGCGTTGGTATCGGCTTTGGCGTTGGCCACGGTCACAAAGAGCCATCCGTCGGGCTTTAACCACGTTTCAACGTCCCCAAGCTTCCGGGCGGCCTCGATGGTCATGAGATATCCGTTGAGTTTCGGTTCGATGACAACATTGGTGATGTCAAAGGGCGAAATTGGCGGGGCAGCGGAGACGGCGAGTAAAAGGTCAATGGGGTCGAACTGAAGCGTATTGGGCCAAACGATATTCAAAGCGCCAAGAAACTCGGTCGCAGGGACAAAATACAGTTCGTTCAGGAGGATCGAAGCCACAGGGAGCTGATAGACGCTGGCAGCGTTTGTCGCGAGATCCGTGATGACGATAAAAGGATTGTCGGCGGTGATCTTGACCCTGTGCGAACCGATGCGGAACTCAAGTTTTCGCACCTCGGTATTCGTCAGGGATGGGAGGGAAAGTCCGGAGATCAGGTCGTTGAGAGCGAGATAGACAACGTCGGATCGTTCGATGGCGCGGAGTGACCGGGCCGGCGTGTTCTCGACCCGGAGAGAAATCGAGAGGGTATCGGGCGCTGCTCGGGCGGTGCTGAGGGCAAGAACAAGTGCGGCAAGGCCTGCGGCGGCGAGAGTTCGGTTCATCACTTAGCGGTAGTTCACAAACTGCATCGCAAAGGGGAATTCGGTTTCGCGGAGTAGTTTGATCACTTCCTGCAGATCGTCTTTGTCTTTGCCTGTTACCCGCACCTGGTCATCCATGATTTGCGCCTGCACTTTGAGCTTTGCGTCCTTGATGACCTTGACAACGGTTTTTCCGTCTTCCTTATCGATACCCACTCGCAGAGAGATCTCCTGCCGGACCGTGTTGTTGGCGGCCGGTTGTGCGGGGCTGTATTTCAGGGATTTGATCGACACGCCGCGCTTGATCAGTTTTGTCTGGAGAATATCCAGAACGCTCTTGAGTTTGAAATCGTCATCGGAGATCACGATGATCTTCTTATCCTTTTGCTGGAATTCAATGGAGCTTTTCGAGTCCTTGAAATCGTAGCGCTGAGTGATCTCTTTGCGGGCCTGGTTCAGGGCGTTATCGACCTCCTGCAGATCGACCTGGGATACAACGTCAAAGGAACTGTTTTGGGCCATCGAGTTTATCGTTTCGGTTGGTGTGGGGAACTACCTTGTGTTCTCCCGGATGTCGATGCCGCGGGCGTGCAGGGCATCGATGAGCGGCCGCAAGGGCACGCACTGCTCCGGTGTCAGAACGCCGCGCTCCTGTATCGTTCCATCGACAAGCTGCTGAGCGATGACCGACGTGGGGAACGACGTCGTGCGCATCATGGCACTAATATTGGCATTCTTGTCGAAAGAATCAATGAGCGAGAACTCCAGAGTCTCCGGCTTCCCGTTCCGCGTTCCCGAAATGGTGGCACGGAGGAGGACCACATCGTGATCGTCTCCGCTTAACTTACGCTTCAGGAGTTCCGAGAACATCTCCCTCGCGGTCATCACGTTCGAACCGACCGTGATCGGTTCTGATGACGCGAATCCAAGGTCGAGGAGTTCACGGAATTTTTCGCAGTGGCCGGGATAACGAATGGTTTTATAGTCGAGCGTGCGGACCTTCCCCTCAAACATCTCCGGAAGGAGGGAGGTGCCTCCGGATGTGTGAAACGCCTCCAGCGTGCCGAAGGGTTGGGGGAACTCGATCGATTCGATTTCGGTCATTGTGGGGATCGTGGCTTTCTTGAAATCGCGCAACACCACGGATTCGCCAAGATACTCGTTGATCAGCCCGTCGACGGAAAAGACAAGCTGATAGTTGAAGGGCGGACGCGGATGTTGCGGCAGTCCGCCGACACGGATGTGAATGGAATCGACGGATTCGAACAGCTCCGCTCCCCGCGCGGCAAGCACGTTTGCGAACCCGGGGGCCAATCCGCAATTCGGAACAATGGTGACGCCGCGTTCCAGGGCCTGGGCATGGAGTGTCCGTTGCCGGTCAACGACGCCCTGATTGCCGCCAAGATCGCAAAAGTGCACTCCTGCTTCGATGCTTGCCTGCGTCAGCATGTAGTTGTTGCGGTACGACACTGCCCCGATGACACAATCGTGGCCTTGCATGGCCGCGAGCACGTCATCGTATTGCTCGATGTTCAATTTCCTCGTCTGAATGAGGGAGGATCTGATCTTCTGCGCGGTCTCGCCGGCCCTGTCCGCGTTCAGGTCCGCCAACGTGATGCGTTTGACGCCTTTGGATTTCGCAAGATCATACGCCAACGCGCCGCCCATGAGTCCGGAACCGAGGATAAGGAACTTCATGTTGTTATTGGGCTATTAGTTAGTGGATATGTGACAAATGAAACTGGCGCATTCGAAGCCCAACGAAGCTAGGGCCGCTTCCAATAATAAATATTGTGTTTAGTTCAGGATTCTACTATTGGAAGCGAGCACTAGTGCTCGTTTCCACACCATGGAGAAAGGGAAAATACAAAGTCAATTAGTGGAAACGGCACTAGCTTTGATTTCGACCACTTGACCCTGAAGGGGTCAAATATCTAAGGTCGGGGCAGCGCCTCGACATTCACGATCAAGCATAGTGTCCAATTACCCTTAAGGGGTTATATATTTCTCCCCTTCAGGGAGAGCTGCTGTTAGGTTAATCACGAATATCCGGGGGCGTTGCCCCCGGCCTGGAATATCTTTCCCCGCCCGCCCCGTTACAGCTTTGATTGCGGTCGGGCGGGCCCTTCGGGGAATTTGGCCGGTGTGAAACTAGGGTGCACAACGTTGATTTGACACTCAACCCTTGGTAGTTCGTCGGTATGCCGCTTATGGTTTGACGAACCTAAACCTGAAACCTTAAACTTGAAACCTTGGACCTAAAACCTTGAAATAGCCGAGCCTTCACTTTCTTATCTCCCCCGTCTCCATACTCCAAAACAACAGATCTAATTCATCCAACGGGATGCCGATTCGGACGGAAAACTTCATGAACTGCTTTTCGATCGTAAGATACTTCTTTTTGGAAAGTGATTCGGGTATGGTACGGATAACGTTGTGGCGCTTGAGGTTTCGCAGAATATGCCTGTCGAGAATCGCTAGTCCGCCGTTCTTGCCGATGTTCCGAAGAAAGTGAGTTGCTTCTTTGTATCCGAGGCCGAGGACATTCATCACAAGCCAATCCCGTAATTCTGACGATTCGGTGGCGTCCGTAATTGCCCGTGCAATAGTCTGAAAACTCTCGCGCGCCAGCAACAAATGCCGTGATTTCGTCTTGTGAAAACGAATATAGTGCGTCGGGTTTCTCAAAAATGACTCAGGATCTCCGCCTCGTTCCTGGAATTGCACGGAACGAAGTGATTGCACCGCCTTGTCAGCGTTCACAGCGCTCGATTGCGGCGTGAGAAGGCAGTACACAAGCTCATAGAAATACGCGGAAGGCGGAACGTTCGAAAACTCCTGCAGCCGTGAGCGGATTGGGACCTTCCGCATCTCATAGAGGGACCGAAGATCGCCGAGCGGATCAACATACTGTTTCATGACGCCAATGCGATGGAAAAACCTCCGCCTTTCTTGTGAGTTCGTACCAATCCGTCTCTCTCGAGAGATTTGATCAGACGGAGGAGCCAGGCCTGATCCCGGCCGTTGAATCCCGGCAAGACCCGCCTTCCTAATCGTGCAAGGGGAGCCGGCCTGTTTTGCTTCCTGAGTTCCTCAACAATCCGGCCCCGGTAGATCCGGTTTGGAATTCCCCTGCGGCCCGGCTCGCTTTTTGGGGATGATGATATGCGCGTATGCTGCTTGTAGGCCCCCGGGCAAAGGCGGGCAAGGGGGCACTCGGCGCAATGCGGATTTGAAGCCGTACAAACGAGGGCGCCAAGTTCCATCAATGCCTGATTCCATTCGTACGCCTGCCGTTTCGGCAATATTTGTTTTGCGGCCTTCCAAGCGTCGCCCCTTCCTCCGGGAAAAGCCCTTGCAACCACACGGGCGATGTTGGTGTCAACGACAGGCAACTGTTGTCCGAAGGCAAAACATGCCACAGCGTTTGCCGTGTACCGTCCGATACCGGGAAGCTGTCTGAGGATCTCGGGGTCAGACGGGAGTCGCCCGGCGTATTGTTCCCGAACGATCCGCGCCAGCAATCGGAGTCTGACTGCCCTGTTATTGTATCCCATTCCGCGCCAGGCGATAATAACTTCTGCCGGCGTGGAGCGTGCAAGCGAAGAAATTGTGGGGAATCGCTTCAGAAAGAGGGGATACTTTTCCAAAACCCGGCTGACCTGGGTTTGCTGAAGCATCACCTCAGAAAGGAGGATTTTGTAGGGATTTCGGGTTGAGCGCCAAGGGAGCCGCCTTGCAGAGGATCGATACCACCGTAACAGCGGTTTCCGCATCTCAGCGGTTCTTGGCGTCCGCGGTGGCATTCTGACCTGCGAGTTTGCGTACGATTGCGGCATTTCCCTCCAGCGAGTCCAGCTGAGCAAGCTCTGCCGGCGTCACCCACTTCACCAGCTCAAACACATTGTTACGCAGGTTTCCTTTGAACTCTGTGATGGTACAGTAGGCAACTTCATACAATCCGCCGTCGTTATAGTGCGATTGCTGAATCTCGATTTCCTCTATGCGCGTGACGCGGATGGAAAGCTCTTCGAACAGTTCCCGCTCGATGCATTGGGCGAACGTCTCGCCCGGCTCCACCTTGCCGCCGGGAAATTCCCATTTCAATTCGTACTTGCTGCCCCGCTTCCTTTGACAAGCAAGGATCTTCCCGTTCATTCTCAATATTCCCACAGCGACTTTTGTCATCACGAAAAATATAGAGAAAAGTGCCATCGATTCCAAAGTGGGCCACGTCTCAGGTTCCCTTCTTTAATCCCGAAAGAAGTCGTTGAAACGACTTACCAAGGCATAATGAAGAGTGGCCATCCCCGCAACTTAAGTTGTGGGATGGCTCTAAGACAGAAAACCTTGGAAACCGTTTCAACAGTTTTCATTCCTTATCTCGATTAACAGCACTTCACGAATCTACACTCCCCCAAAGTGATGAACATGCAATCCTTATCATTCGGCCGCGCATGCCTGCGCATTTTGCCCTCCGGCGGGGCGAGGCACTTTTCCGTTTATTGCTTTTCGCCACCCCTTTAATTACTTTGAGTCGTGATTTTCCCTCTGCGGCTTCGGTGCCGCGGATTTCGAATACTGCCCTCGGCATCCCGGACGGAAGTTGCATGCCCCGCTATTCGATCGACGAGCTCCGACATATCTTTGCCAACAACACAGACTTCAACGATCTCTTCGAGGCTTTTCAGGATGCCCTTGAACAGAAAATCCGCGAAGTGGAACTGTATCGGCTTCTTTTCTGGAACAATGCTCTCAGTCCGGACGAGCTCCGCCTCTTTGGCGAGAAGCTTGCAAGTGAGTTTCCGGAGATCGCCTATGACACCTTCATGTGGCTTGCCAGTGTTTTCGAAGTGACATACTCCGCTTACGACAATTTCGAGCTCGCAATCAAGTATTACCGAAAGTCGGCTGCGGTGAAGCCGAGTGAACCCGATCCGTACCTGGATGCCTGTGATTGTTACGATCCCGATCTGAACATCCCGCCGGTCGAGCTCCTGATCGATTTTGTCAAAGACGGGTTGCGGAATGTTGGAAATCGGAAAACGCTTCTCATCCGACTTGCGAGGTTGTACGAATTAAGCGGAGACGAGGAGCAGAGCGAGTACTACCGGCGCCTGGCGGATGAAGAGGGAGATCCGGCCCCCTCATGACCCTGCTTCAGAAGTCCCCCGCCTCGGGGTATTTCTTCATTCTGGTGGCTGTATTGTTCTGGGGCGGATCGGCTTCCATTGCAAAATTTCTTTTTTCAACGCATTTTGACACGCTGATCATCACTCAAACGCGCTCTTCGATATCTTTCATTCTGATCGCTCTTTACTTCCTGTTCAAAGACCGAACCGTCTTTCGCATTGACAAGGCAGACCTGCCCAAATTCGCGATGGCGGGGGTCATCGGCATCGCCGTAACAAATTTCACGTATTATTACACCGTGCAGGAAGCGACTGTTGCGGCCGCCATTTTGCTCCAATACACAGCCCCTGTTCTTGTGATGCTGTATGCGGTCCTGGTTGCCCGGGAGGAAGCTCTGAACGGTGCAAAGATCATCGCGCTTGTTTTGTCTCTGGTCGGATGCTGGCTCGCGGTGGGCGGAGGGGATTGGTCGGCAATTCAACTTCGGGGTTGGACACTTGTCTCCGGCATTGCTTCGGCGGTTTGTTATTCGTTTATGCTGCTCATGAGCAAGCATCTTCTGAGAAAATATTCCGTGTGGACGACCCTGACGTATGCGTTCGGGTTTTCCACTTTGTTCTGGATCTTTGTGAACACTCCTTGGGAAATAGCCGAAAAGGGATACACGATCCAGGATTGGGGTATTCTTTTTCTGTTTGCGGTCATCTCGATCCTCATTCCGCACAGCATGTTCACGTCCGGGCTCCGTTTGTTGGAAGCGAGTACCGTTGGGATTGTCACAACCCTTGAACCGGTCGTTGCCATCGTTGTCGCGTATTTTGCCCTTGGAGAATCGCTCAACGGTGTTCAAGTGCTGGGGGGAATATCCGTCGTTGCCGGTGTGGTGTTACTGCAAGTGCGCGCGTTCCTTCGTTCGAAGGGAAGGGCGAATCTCCATGGCAACTGAAAAAAGGTCCCGAAGGCTCAGGGAAGTGATCGCAAAACGCCAGCCGGATCTTACGGTGGTCATGGAGAATATTCACGATCCGCACAACGTGAGCGCGATGCTTCGCTCCTGCGATGCGGCAGGTGTGATGCAGGTTCAACTTGTTTATACCAACGAAGAATTTCCGGATATCGGAAAGAAAAGCTCGGCGAGTGCCGGGAAATGGATCGCGCGCCGCAAGTTCCGCTCCGCGGCCGAATGTGCCGCGGCCCTTCGTGCCGAAGGATTCACGATCTGTGCCACGCACCTGGGGATTCGTTCGGATTCATTGTACAAGATGAACCTGACCGGAAGAGTCGCGCTCGTATTCGGGAACGAACATCGAGGAGTTTCTGACGAGTTTGCGAAACTGGCGGATCGCAATTTCCAGATCCCCATGTTCGGCATGATCCAAAGCCTCAATGTGTCCGTGGCGTGTGCCGTGACGTTGTTCGAAGCGGTCCGGCAGAGGATGGCGCATGGGGACTATGATACTCCGAAATTGAGCGCTCAAGAGTTGAACGCACTTCTGAAACAATGGAACGGACACTGATGGCTCTGCGATCCGAAACGGTGCAGTTCCTCGCCGCGCTGGAACTTTCGGCAAACCAGAAATTCAACTTTCGGGAGGAGATCGGAATTCTTCTGGATGAGGCCCGTCGCAGGGGAACCATGCAGGTGTTCGAAGACCTGGCGTTCTTTGCAAAGTTTCTCTCGAAGTCGTTTGACCTTATGAAAAGAATCAGCCCGGACGGAGAGGGATATGACAAGGTCGCAGGAGAATTTCGTTCAACGATGGAGAAATCGACGACATTCCTGAAAACCCTGGTGAAAGAAACTCCGGATGAGGTTAAGCGGAAATTCTCTGAGCGCTTCTTTCGTCTCGATCAGGAGAGCCTCTCCGCTCTCATGGGTTTCATGAAGGAGTTTGCGTGGGTAAAAAATTGGATGGTGGATGGCAAAGAACTTCCCTGAAATGAACCGCAGTTTTCTTTCTCTTGTTGCTGTTGCCTCTCTGTTTGCGGGTATACCGGCGGATTTTCTCGTTTCGCAAACCAGAGTCAAGCCGGGGATCGAGGTCCTGCGCGATCGCGGGTTCTCCGTGCTCAAGGGCAAGCGGGTCGGGCTGATCACAAACCCGACAGGGATAACTTCCGCCTTTCAGCAAACCGTGGATGTCCTTGCCGCGGCTCCCGGCGTACAGTTGGTTGCACTTTTCGGCCCGGAACACGGCGTGAGGGGGGACAAGGAGGCAGGGAAATATATCGAAAGCTACGTGGACGAACGAACACGGCTGCCCGTGTACTCGCTGTACGGAAAAACCCGGAAACCGACGCCCGAAATGCTCCGCGGGATCGATGTGCTGGTTTATGACATTCAGGACATCGGGGTTCGATCGTATACCTACATTTCCACGATGGGATACGCAATGGAGGCGGCGGCCGAGAACAATATCGCGTTCGTAGTTCTCGATCGGCCCAATCCGCTCACAGGCCTTCGAGTGGAAGGACCCGTGCTTGATATGGCGTTCAGGTCCTTTGTCGGAATGTATCCCATTCCGTATGTCTACGGAATGACCGCTGGCGAACTGGCGCAGATGATCAACGGAGAGGGTTGGCTAACCGGTGGGCGGCGATGTTCCCTCACAGTGGTGCCGATGGAGGGCTGGAGTAGAAAGCTATGGTGGGATGAAACGGGACTTCCCTGGGTTCCCCCATCACCCCATATCCCAAATAAGGAAACGCCCATGTTTTATGTCATGACCGGCCTGTTGGGGGAACTTGGCACCGCAAATCAGGGCGTGGGATACACGCTGCCGTTTGAGCTGGTGGGTGCACCGTGGATCGATGGACAACAGCTGGCCCGGTACCTTAACGCCCAAGGTCTCCAGGGTGTCTATTTCCGCCCTCTGACATACAAGCCGTTCTATTTTGACACAACGGGCCAGACCTATCGCGGAGTCCAGATCCACGTTACCGACCGTGACCGGATTGACCTCGGGGGGGTTCAAATCTCCATCCTCGAGGCTCTTTGCAGGCTTGTCCCCGGATGGACGATCTTCGATCGGGCACGCCCCGAACGCCTTCAAATGTTTGACAAAGTCATGGGGTCGGACGGGGTCAGAAAGATGCTGCTCTCACAAGGCAACGGCGATGATTTGCTCCGGAACATCGAAAGACAAAGGGCGGCTTTTATGCCCCGCCGGCAGGCATACCTGTTGTACCGTTGAGAATTCACCCTCCAAAGGCCTGTTTCCTTGTGATTGGGGACATCTTTATTTTCAGTGAAGGCCCTGTGAATTTGATATTCGCGAATCTGTATGCTATATTTGCAGGCATTGAACTGCACAGTAAAGTGTCATTCCATCAATAAAATAAAGAGGACGTACATGAAGAAACTTCTCGCGGTTGCGATTGTTGCACTTTGCCTGGTCGGCACTGCCTCGGCTCAGCAGGGTGCGATGTCGGTCGGCGGCGGGCTGAATTTAGGCCTTCCACTCGGCGATTTTGCCAATGGAGCGGGTTTTGGTTTCGGATTTCAGGCCCGTTTTCAATATGGTTTATCCAATGATTTGGCGCTCGCGGGATCACTCGGTTATATCTCGTTCGGCGAAAAGAATTCAGCGAGTTCCAGTGTTTTCCCGATTCTCGCTTCGGCACGTTACTATTTCACGCCTGGTGAAAGCCGCGTGTATGGTCAGGCGGATCTGGGTTTGACATCGTTTAGCCAGACGGTGAATTTCGACTTCGGCGGATTCGGCTCCGGTTCGGTGACTGGCAGTTCGACTAATTTCTCGCTGGGTTTCGGCGGCGGATATGAAATGCCGATCGGCGACAAATTAGACCTCGATCTCGGCGCTGGCTACAATGTGGTTCTGGCAACGGGAGGTTCTGTGAGTTACATCAACATTCGGGTGGGCGTCAACTACGCTCTCTAAGCGTTGGAGAATGTGTTCGTAGAAAGCGCTCCTCTCCGGAGCGCTTTTTTTTTGTCCCGGGCCCATCCTACGTTTCACTTCTCACGTCTTGCTTCTCGCAACTTTCCGGTGGTGTCCTCTTTTATCTACCGCGCCGCAAGAAGTCGTTGAAACGACTCATGGAATTTGGAGCGAGCGGGTATTCCCCCCAACTTCCTGTCCGCCGAAGTGCGCTGTATGCAC
>JBBEEC010000063.1:0-14817 GCA_040880975.1 Bacteroidota bacterium
CGACCTTACGTCCCAAGATTTCTGAACTTAGTGAGCGGCAGCGAATCTAAGTTCATGAAATCTTGAGGATCCCGTCCCACTTTTCGGACGGGACCTGCTACTCGTGTGAGGCGTACGCTCTGAACCAGTCCCGCTCTTGTGGGCGATGTAGGGCTCGAACCTACGACCTTACGCGTGTGAGGCGTACGCTCTAAACCAACTGAGCTAATCGCCCCTATTTGTTGCGGGATCCTCGTTCCGGCTTGCTCGCTCCGCTTCGCGCCGGAACGGGACTGAGCTAAGCGCCCTCAGCTGTCTGCTGGTATCCAATATAGCAATTGAGAGGCGGAGAATCAATGTGCGAACAAAGTAAAGTGTGATAAATTTCCCTTACTAGAATCTCAGCCGAAATCCTGTTGCGAATGAATACATATTGAAGTCGCGCGTGGAGAACAACAACCCGATGTTCTCCGTGGCGATGTCCCATGAAAATGATCTGGATTCCAAAGCAATACCCACAGCCCAACGGATCTTTGAGTCATCACCCAGCGACCATCCGGTTCGTATCGGCAGCCACGGGACTCCGGTGTACTCAATGCCAAGGGACGCGCGCACGTTCTGGGAATTGCCCATGGATTCATTGAGCCCTTGAGTAAGATCAAGAGCCACATAAAGCCCTCGGGGAAGCCAGTCGAATACTCTCGTCGTATCTCCCCCTATCGCAATACCGAAACGCATAGTTGCAGGCAGTGAAGTGCGAAACGCGGTTCCACTTCTGTTCTGACCGCGAATGGCATTCTGAATGCTGTCCTCAATCGCACCGAGGAACGGATCCGTCAGTACAACGTTGTAGTCCCCGTAGGTCTCCACAAGATTCCGCCTCCAGGAAACAGACCCAAGATCCGTGACACTCCAATGGATTCGGACACCGTCGATCAGTACGGCGACTCCGAGATCCAGTCCGAATCCTGTTCCCGCCGGATGCGGCGAAAGGGTGAATGGGCCGCCCCCGCTCCCCGGATCCATCATCTCGGAACCCGAGCGACGGATCAGATAATCGGCGAGGAATTCCGTGCGATATTGATTGTTGGAATCGCGCTCGTTGGCGATCAGCATCCTGTAACGCGTTGTTTCCAGAATGCCGAATCCCGCAACATACTTCAACCCTATGCCCGCATACACCTCTCCCCGCTTCTCCAGTTTAACCGGTATTTTTGTTCCATACGAAAGATTGAACTCCCTCCACCACCAGGCTGAGACATCCGTCCCATCCATTTGATGCCGCGATCCTGCCGAATCGAGGCCGTAGAGCATGACTTGCATCAAATCCTTTGGAACGACAAGCTTCGCTCCAATATGTTCCGTCATCGCCGCGCCAATTCCGCCGAAAGAAGGATGGAACACGGCGACCCCGACAGACATGATCTCAAGATCAAATCTGCTTGTTGCTGTGTTATCCGAAAATGCATCAATGATCTTAACCTTATCCGCATCTGATAGGTACCTCGGCTCGCGCTGACCCCCAGGCCCCGGCACGCCGGTGAAATAATCACGGTACGACTCCATCGAGATCAACTCGGAACTCACTCTGAATCCAAACGGCATAAGACTCATACTGACCATGCCCTCACCGCCGAGGGCAAGGTTGGCGGGATTGATCCCGAGAGCCGCAAGCCCGCGCACAGGTGCGTTGACCGTTCGTGCCATTCCGATGCCGCGCACTCCGCTTCGATCACCGCCAAAGGCATTTCCGGCGATCCCGAGGGTCAAGACAAGAATGAGTGTGCGGTTCATCAAGGCCTGTTCACTTGATAGACGAGATTTCCCGACGCACGCACTTTTACGGCGTCCGTTGGGCGAATTCGGACAATGCCGCCATTATTTGCCGTCTGGATATTCAATTCCATCCACAAGACCTCGGCTTCTTCAAAACGGCGGGCCTCCGGACCCGAGAACGCCATCGAAAATTTGCTCACGGTGGGCGAAACGACGGACCCACTGCCGTCCGCGACCCCTGCGTCAATAAAACGCGGCCCATCGGTAGGGATGACCAGCAACGTATCCGTATCCCCGCCCGGAACCCTCCCGATAAGCGTTGCCCGAAATTCAATGGAGATTGGAAGTCCGTTTTCGATCTCAAAATAGAGCGTACCGCTCTTTGTCGATGAGGCAATGTCACGCGGAAACTTCTCGCGGACATCAATCTGTACGGAGTCGCGCACGGTGGCATTGGTGATGCCCATACGAACGGGAAAGGACAATTCTGCGGACGAATAGATCCGGCTCGTATCATACACTGTCTGAACCCCCTGCGGAGTGTCAAAGACATCGGCCGGATTGAGCGTCATCGTTCCCCGGATGATAAAGGTATCGGGAAGATGCGGAAAGAATTTTCCGAGGAATGCATTTAATCCGGCCGTGTGATCAAGCACGATCGGAGTCGTCTGAGAGGTTGCGGGAAATACACGCCGTTGCAGGGACCCCTGCGGAGGGGGAACATTCAAGGAGTCCATTTTGGGCGGATTCTGCCTCCGGTCCATTCCGATGAACCGAATATCATAATCCGTCACAAACCCTGAAGACGTCGACAACAAAAGGGCGATGCTCAACGAATCGAATGAGAAGTTCCCCTCTACTTTTTGTGCGATTTCACCCAAACTGAAGCCGGCGGCGCCGGTATTGACGTCCATGATGGTCGGTTTGATGCGACCGGTGACTTGTTCGACCAAAACAGGCGGACCCGGAATGATCCCTACACGGACGAAGTCCGTGCTTCGGACTTCGCGTGTCGAATCCGTGTTCGTGATCGTCGAAACGCCGACCGTAAATGTGGCCTCGGTACCTATGCCGGTCCCGGAGGATTGATACTTGAGTCCGGACAAGGAGATGGGGATGACCAGGGTGCCGGTCCCGCTGAATTGATGAGAAACCTCAAATGGAATACCCGTGAGCCGATCCTGCAGTTCGGCAAAACGAACATAGACGCCCACATTGACATCGATGTTATTCTCCAATTCAACAGAGAAGGAGCCACTGCGGAAGAGCGCCAATGAAAGTGTCACCGAATCGTCCACGACGAACGTGGAGTCTTCGAAGTTCAATACCGATTGGGCCGGGATAATGGCTTTGGCTCCCCGCACCCGCGCACCGGCGAACGAGAATTGTATTTCCAAGCCATCGCCTGCATCAATAGTGACCGATGTGTCGGACCCGGGCGTTGAAACCGACACAGGCAGAATTCGAAGTAGAGGCCGGAAGGTCACACCTGCCAGACTGGAGCTCCGCGTCTGTAATCCGCCATTCGCGCTGATCGGGCCGGAGAAACTCAATGCGGCAATGAGGGATGTATCCGTGATAGCGCTCAGAATGTTATTCCGTATGGTCAGGGGTTCCACGAACTCCACGGCCACCGGCAGTGTGTTTTGAATGGTGATGGAAATCGTGCCGCTGTCAAACTCGATGTATTCAAAGGAGTTGAGCGGTCCAATAGACGTTTGAGGTATGAAAAATGTGTCAGCGTTCACGATGAAGGGCACGGGGGGCGGAGTCTCCCCGGAGATTTCCTCATACGTGAAGGAAACCGGGTTGATCGTTGGAGTCTGGACCTGGAAGGTACCGAGTGCGGACTGCTGACTGGCGGCCTCCGGCTGAATTTCGATCTCACCGATTTCAAACGGCTTAAACCATTCGGAGGCTTCGTACAGCAGGCCCCCATCCGACGTTGTCGTGAGCGCCGTGTCCTTTGAGCTGAAATCCGATACCGTGAAAACACGATCAAGCAGGGGGATACTCCCCTGGATGTCCAAGGTTGGGAGTACGGGGGCTGGGGGCAGTTCAACGCAGCGGAATGCCAGCGCAGCAAAAAGACATGAACTGAGAATTTTCTTCGTAGAATCCTTCATCAAGAACTCACAAGGGCACATGGGATTGGTGGAAATCGGAAGCAGGTTCAACGTGATCGACGTCGTGCCAACGCGATGCACCGGGAGGAGGTACAACGATTATACCAAAGCACGAAAGCAATGTCAACGCGGCGGCTCGGGAGCCTCGCCTTCTGTGTCCTCAACAAAATGCTCTTTGATCGTTTGTGCCACTTTTGGTCCGACAACATCAGAGAGCTGTTCCTCTGATGCGAATTTCACACCTTGAACGGAACCGAAAGCCTCCAATAATTCGCGGGCTCTTGCTTTTCCTATTCCTTTAATGAGATCCAACTCCGTCTGCAGGATCCGTTTTGATCTCAAAGAACGATGAAACGTTATGGCAAAACGATGAGCTTCGTTGCGTATTTGCTGAAGAAGCTTCAATCCGCCGGAGGTCCGCGGAATCGGCAGCGGTTCGCTTTCCGCCGGGAGGAACACCTCTTCGAGCCTTTTTGCGAGTCCGATCACCGGTATTGTTTCGAGTCCAAGGCGATTCAGAATTTCAACGGCACTTGAGAGCTGGCCTTTCCCGCCGTCCACCATGATCAAATCCGGACGCGGCAAATCCTGCTCCACGACCCTGGTGTATCGTCGTTCAATGACCTCCTGCATGCTCGCGAAGTCGTCCGGGCCGCGGACGGTTCGTATTTTGAATTTCCGGTACTCGCTTTTTTTCGGCTTTCCATCGACAAAAACCACCATCGATGCCACAGCATCACTTCCCTGAATATTTGAGATATCGAAGCATTCGATCCGTCTTGGCGGAACTGTCATGCGAATATCCTTTTGCAGCGCCTTCACGGCATGGGGAACGAAGTCTCCGCGCTTCATCCGCTGCAACTCGAGCTCGCCGAGCAGCAACGCAGCGTTATTGCGAACCATCGCCACAAGTTTTGCCTTTTCACCCGCTTTGGGCACCTCGATCCGCACGGGATGCTGAGTCCTGCTTTCGAGCCAGGATCGTATAAGCGACTCCGATTCCACGGGGGCTGAAAGCACGAGCTCGCCCGGCAAATCGTCTGCTTCGAGATAATAGCGCTCGATGAGCGCCTCGAGCAGCTGCCCTTCGGGCCGATCCTGAACGTTGTTCAGATAAAAGTGCCGGCTGCCGAGCACCTTGCCATCCCTGACCTGGAAAATCACGCCGCAGGCATCATCTCCCCTGGCCGAGATGGCGATGATGTCGCGGTCAACCTGCCGCTGATCGACAACGCGTTGCTTCTCATTATAGACTTCGACCGCCTTCATCCGGTCCCGGATCCCTGCGGCCTCTTCGAACCGTAATTCCGCCGACAATCGCTCCATTTCGGCATTCAACGTCTGAATGACAGATTCCGTCTTCCCTTTGAGCACTTGGGCAACCTGGTTGATCATGGCTCCATAATGTTCCCGGGAAACCAGCCCTTCACACGGGCCCTCGCACTTCTTGATGTGATAATCCAGACAGATCTTGAATTTTTTCCTGCCGATCGTGTCTTCATTCAGATCGAAATTACAGCTCCGGATCATGAAAATATCCCGCACGGTCTTCAGGGCGTGGCGCATGGTTTTGACATCGGCATACGGTCCGAAATACCGCGAACCGTCCTTCCGCACTCTCCTCGTGACGAATACCCGCGGAAACGGCTCATTGGTAATGACGATATACGGATAGGATTTGTCGTCCTTGAGAAGGACGTTGTAGCGCGGCTTAAGGCTCTTGATGAGGTTGGCCTCCAGGATGAGCGCCTCGACCTCAGAGTCGGTGACCATCAGCTCAACGTCAGTGATCTTTTCGACGAGTTTCGTAATGCGGGGTTCGGGAAGGCGGGATTTCTGTCTGCCGGAGGCGGATCCGCCCTTGGCGGAGAAGTACTGCCGGACGCGGGAACGCAGGTTCTGGGCCTTGCCGACGTAGAGGACCCTGCCGTCGGCATCTTTGAACTTATAGACGCCGGGTTGGGCGGGAAGGGTTTCCAGTTTGTCCTGCAGCGACCGCTGGATTCCGGCAAGTTCGATGTTCTGACCCACTCAATCTAGCCCCTTCTCTTCTGGCTGATCTCGATCAGCACTCCATTGGTGCTCCGTGGATGCAGAAATGCCACCAGGGTTTCGTCGGCGCCGGGGCTGGGGAGGTCCTGCACAAACTGGAACCCGGCAGTCCGCAGCCGGTCCATTTCGCGGGCAACGTCCTCGACGGCGAAAGAGATGTGGTGAATTCCCTCCCCTTTCTTTCCGATGAATTTTGACACCGCCGATTCGGCATTCGTACCTTCAAGAAGTTCAACCGCTGTTTCGCCGATCTGAAACATCGCGGTTTTTACGCCCTGCTGCTCCACATGTTCTTCATGGGAGACCGCAATTCCCAGCAGGCGTGCGAAGAGTTCCTTGGAAGCCGCCAGATCTTTCACGGCAATCGCTATGTGAGCCACGTGCTTCATGCATCAAACATGAATGACTTCCCCCTCTTGATCACTGAGAGAAGGTCGTTCGAGTTTGCGACGATGATCCCAAAGAGCACGAGGGCAGAACCCACCAGCATTTGAATCGTAAGGGACTCGCTGAACACGACCGCACCGGCAATCACGGCAATGACCGGTGTGACGAATGCGGTGAGCGACAATAGCACTACCTCCACGTGTTTCAGTAGCCAAAAGTAGGTAACAAACGTGATCACCGATCCGAACAGAGCAAGATACACCAGAGAGAGGATCGCTTCGTTGTTGAACACGATACCCGAATGGTTCTCCACAAAATAGCTCATCACAGCCAGCAGGACGCCCCCAATGACCATCCCGACGTAATTCAGGCTCATGGTGTTGTACGGGCCGCCGTATTTCTTTACCGTGACAAGCGTAAAGGCCTGGAGGGCGGAACTCAGAATAATCGCTGCCATTCCCTCAACGGCCAGATTACTGCGGAAGGAGAATTCGCTCGCGAAAATAATGTAGATACCGATGAACCCCAGAATGATTCCCGCAAGTTTTGGTTTTGTGAGGCGTTCATTCTTGAGCAGGAAATAGGAGCACAAGGCAACCGCAAAAGGGTGCGTTGCAAACAGGATCGAAGCGAGTCCGGTCGGGATGTACTGTGTCCCCCAGTAGACCAGGGCAAGGGGAATTCCAAACGAACTCAGCCCCATCAGGATCCCAAGGTTCCAGAAGGTCTGATCACGCGCGAACTGGATCTTTCGGAACTCGATGAGTCCGAGGAGAAAGAGCGATGCGAGAAGAAACCGGAGAGAGGCGCCGAGAATAGGCGGAATGGAACGAAGCCCGATCTTAATGGCAACCCAGGTGGTTCCCCAGATCAGGGAGACAACAACAAGGCCCAGTACAACCTTCATTCTGGTAGAGATATCGTCTCCTGGGGATTAGACGCGCTCGTCGGCGAGTGAGTTGATCACGAGCCCCGAAAGCAGTTTCGGATAAAAGTACGTTGATTTTTGAGGCATCGTGTGGCCGGCCTTGGCCACTGCTCGAACCTGCTGAATTTTGGTAGCATTCATGAGAAAAGCAAGCTGGGCTTTTCCGGCTGATACCAAGCCAATCGCCTCTGATGCATCACGAACGTAGTCGATGTTCCGTTTGGCTTCCTGAGCTTCGATGGAAATCCCCAGGAGATCGCGCAGAACAAGGCGATGGAGAACGGTGACATCGAGTTCTTTGACTTCCCGGGGCAGAGGGTCGGAGATGATTTCGTGAGCCGGTTGAACGGGTTTCAGAGAAAGAAGAACTCCCGATTGGCCGCCCTGAGCGACCATGCCGAAGGAAAGAACGGAACTTGATTCGAGCGCCGAAAGCAACGCCGATTGCTGTTCGAACTCCCGCAGAATGAAGTGCTCAGATGCCCGGTTTAGAAAGTCGGCGCCATCGAACGATGCGAGCGAATGCACCACGCGGTGCGTCGGATAGATCACGAGGCCCGCGTCGTCCACGCTCGTGAAGAACATCATGACGAAATTATAGAGTTCGTTTCCCGTATGACGCTTATTGCCGGCACGCATTATATCGCGGTACGCAAGAGCCGTTCCATAGCGATGGTGGCCGTCGGCGATCAGCGCCTGGCGCGAAGCCATGAATGTTCCAACGGCTCCGATCATCCCCGCATCCCGTATCGGCCAAAGTTTGTTGTGAATCCCCTCGTAGAACACGTCCACGGCGGGATCGGTTTTGGAAATACCGTTCATGGCCCTGTCGACCTCTTTTTCCGGATCGGCATACAAGCAGAAGATCTGACTGAAATTCGATTGAGTGGCTTGAAAGAGCTTCAGCCGGTCTTCGATCGGTTTGGCATGGGTCTTCTCGTGGGGAAGGATGATCATCTTTTCAAATTCTTCCAGCCTGCACAAAGCAATGAATCCCTTGCGTGTCACCACATTTCCGTCCGGGCCTTCAAAGGCCTGATGTAACAGGTAGATGGCGGGGGATGCCTCCCGTTTGAGGATGCCATCCTGCTGCCACTGGCGGAACGTGCGGGCGGCAGACTCATAGCGGTTTTCTTCCCTCCCCAGGATCAGTCGAACGACGTTGTGGGGATTTTTTGCGTAAAGTCTTTCTTGAAGATCGGGCGAGATGACATCATAGGGCGGAGCCACAACGTCTTCCGGCTCGACTTTGTTCTTGTCATAGCGAAGACCGTGGAACGGTATCACTTCCGGCATCGGCTAGCTTCCTTTGTCTGATTGGTATCCGAGGCGCTTCATCCAGGACTCTTTCGACCGCCACTTCTCCCCCACCTTCACAAACAATTCGAGGAATACAGGCCGACCGACAAACTCCTCGATGTCTTTTCTTGCCGATCGTCCAATTTCCTTCAGGGCGGCCCCTTTTTTCCCGATCAGGATTCCTTTTTGGGAATTCCTCTCGACAATAATGTCCGCGTTAATGTAGGTTTTCCCCTCCTCGCGCTCCTTGAATTCACGGATTTCCACGGCGGTGGAATAGGGAATCTCCTCCTGAAACTGCTCAAAGATCTTCTCCCGTATGATTTCTGCAACAAAAAACCGTTCGGGCTGTTCACTGACCACATCGTCGGGGTACAATGGCGGGTGGTTGGGAAGATACTTCGAGACTGTCTTCAGAAGATCGTCGAGGTTTTCCTCTTTGAGCGCCGAGATAGGAATCACCTCTCGAAAAAGTCCGGCTTCGGCAAAACGAGCCATCACAGGGAGTACCTGGTCCCGGGGTGCCGTGTCAACTTTGTTCAAGCACAATAACACCGGTTTTGTCCGAGAAACCGATTCGAGCCGGGCGCGGATTTTTTCCGGCAGATCGGACGCAGAGGCATCGATCAATACCAGCACAACATCCGCGTCTTCAAGGGCCCGCTGAGCGGACCGCATCATTGTCTCCTGGAGGAGATACTTCGCATCGAGAATCCCCGGCGTATCGAGGAAAATGATCTGCGATGAGGGGGTTGTGAGAATCCCCAGAACTCTCTGCCGCGTTGTTTGGGGCTTCCTTGTGACAATGGAGATCTTCTGGCCAAGGAGCGCGTTCATGAGCGTGGATTTTCCCACATTCGGTTCGCCCACGATCGCGACATAACCTGCTTTGAAGGAAGTTTCCAGCGGGAGTGCGGTGAGTTCAGTCATGGCGTTCCCACGCGGAGGGAGAAAGGGGGTGATTCTTCGTGACGAGGCAGGGGGGAGAGCACTCAGAGCGCATCCTCACCGGACTCCTCGGTGCGGACACGAATCACATCATCGACTGGAGAGACGAAGATCTTCCCGTCCCCCACCTGTCCGGTCTTCCCAGTCTTGAGAATCGCTCCCACGATCGTCTCGACCATTCCGTCGGTCGAGATGATCTCGATCTTGATTTTCGGTAGAAAATCGATCTTGTACTCCGATCCGCGGTACAGTTCCGTATGTCCCTTCTGCCTCCCATAGCCCTTGACCTCCGTGAGGGTCATTCCGCGTACACCGATCTCCGAAAGCGCTTCGCGGACGTCGTCAAGTTTGAAGGGGCGGATGATGGCTTCGATTTTTTTCATGGGAGATTCTTCAGTGATAGGTGATAAGTGATAAGTGATAGGTGGCTGGTGAAGGGCCTTCGGTTTTGACGGTCATCTCCTTTCACCTATTACTTATCACATATTACCGCGTGCATCTCAGCCGTTACTGTGCCCCATGGCAATTCTTATACTTCTTCCCGCTTCCACAGGGGCAAGGATCATTGCGCCCGACTTTTTCTGCAACCCTCACCGGCTGAATCTTTTGCGACCGCTGTCCCGCACGCATGGGTTGCCCTTCTCCCGCGGGTACGGCTTCACTGCTTCCGTCGAACCCCGCTCCGATCGCGGATTCGTGCGACATCACAAGGTCCTCCCTCCGTAACGGCCGACGACCCCGCTGGGCCGGGAGTTGATCGATCCTCTCGGGGAAGAACTTGAAAACGACATTGACGACCTCGTCGGCAACGATCTCCATCAGCGTCATGAACATCTTAAAAGCTTCGGCTTTGTACTCCACGAGCGGATCTTTCTGACCGTACCCTCGGAGGTGTATTCCCTCCTTCAGATCGTCCATTTCACGCAAATGGTCCCTCCATTTCGCATCGATCACCTGGAGCATTGCCATCTTTTCGAGCGTCCCCATCATCTCAGCGCTGATTTTTTCTTCCTTTCGCCGGTAGAAATCCTCAGCGGCCTTCACCACTTCCGCCGCCACCCCATCCTCACCGAGCGATTGAAATTGGTCCGGAGCCAGCTTCAAATCCGCCAGAAAGCGTGTGCGCACTTCATTCTGCAAACCTGCGAGATCGCCCTCCGGGTAGAACTGTGCAGTGATCTTCGCGGCCACATCGCGGACCATATCGAAGATGTCGTCCCACAGCCGCTCCCCCATCAGGGCATGACGTCGGCGCGAGTAGATCACCTCACGCTGCTGGTTCATGACGTTATCGTATTCCAGCAGGCGTTTCCGGATCCCAAAATTGTTTTCCTCGACTTTACGCTGGGCTCGTTCCACGGACCGGGAAATCATCGGGTGCTGAATGGATTCCCCCTCCTTCATGCCCAACCGCTCCATGACGCGCGAGACGCGTTCCGAGGAGAAGAGGCGCATCAGGTCGTCTTCAAGGGAAATATAGAACTGTGAGGAACCCGGATCTCCCTGCCGGCCCGCCCGTCCGCGCAGCTGGCGGTCAATACGGCGGGATTCGTGACGTTCCGTTCCGATAATGTGAAGGCCCCCGGCTTCCCGGATGCCCGGCCCGAGCTTGATGTCGGTTCCGCGGCCGGCCATGTTTGTCGCGATGGTCACCGCGCCGGGAAGGCCCGCATGAGCAACGATCTCCGCTTCCCGTTGATGCTGTTTCGCATTGAGTACGTTATGCGTCACGCCGGCGCGCTTCAACATCCGGCTGATGGTCTCTGATACCTCCACACTTGTCGTACCGACAAGAACCGGCCTGCTCACCTTTCGCAGCTGCTGAATTTCTTCGATCACCGCGTTATACTTCTCGCGCTTCGTGCGGTAGACCTGATCGTCCTGGTCCTTGCGAACCATATTTTGGTTTGTCGGAATCACCGCGACATCCAGCTTGTAGATCTCGAAGAACTCTGCCGCTTCTGTTTCCGCTGTTCCTGTCATGCCGGAGAGCTTCTTATACATCCGGAAATAATTCTGCAGAGTGATCGTGGCCAGTGTCTGCGTATCCCTCTCCACCTTCACGCCTTCTTTCGCCTCGATGGCCTGATGGAGCCCTTCAGAATACCGTCGCCCGGGCAGCAACCGGCCGGTGAATTCATCGACGATCATCACCTTCCCATCCTCGCTGACGACGTACTCGTCGTCCTTCTCATACAAGGCATACGCTTTGAGCAGTTGCTGGATCGTGTGGATCCTGTCGCTCCGCTCGGCGTATCTCTTGTTCACCTCGTCTTTCTTGAGCTGCTTTTCCTCAAATGAGAGTGATTCGTTGTTCTCCACCACGCTGTACTCAGCTCCCACATCGGGAATGACAAACAGGTCTTTGTCGCCGCCGGGGAAATTCTGAGCGAGAAACTCCCGCCCCTTTTCCGTGAGATCGATGAGATGGGATTTTTCATCGATGCTGAAGTAGAGTTCGTCGTCGATTTCGTGCATTCTTGCAGACGAATCGCGCAAATAGATCTTCTCGGTATTCTGCAGGAGGGTTTTGTTTGACGGCTCGGAGAGGATCTTAAGGAGCTGCTTGTTTTTCGGCAGGCCTCGCTGGGCACGCAGAAGGAGCGGACCGGCCTCATCGGGCTTGGTTTCATTCAGAAGGCGTTGCGCCTCGGTCGTGACCTTTGCCGCCAGGTTCTTTTGTGCGTTGACCAGCCGTTCAATATACGGCTTCATCTCGTTGAACTTATGGTCATCCACTTCCACGGGACCGCTGATGATGAGCGGTGTCCGTGCCTCGTCGATAAGGACCGAATCCACCTCGTCGACGATCGTATAATTGTGTCCCCGCTGCACCATTTCTTCGGGGTTGACAACCATGTTATCGCGGAGGTAGTCGAAGCCGAACTCATTGTTCGTGCCGTAGGTGATATCGGCAGCATAGTGGATCCTCCGCTGGTGCGGATCCATCGACTGGAGGATCACTCCGACCTTCAATCCCAGGAATTCAAAGACTCTCCCCATCCACTGACTATCGCGTTGAGCGAGATAGTCGTTCACAGTAATAATGTGCACGCCGCGCCCGGGCAGGGCGTTGAGATACGCCGGAAGAGTCGCAACGAGCGTTTTCCCTTCCCCCGTCGCCATTTCTGCGATCCGTCCCTGGTGAAGGACGATCCCGCCCATCAATTGAACATCGAACGGCACCATGTCCCATTTAACTATACCGCCGGACACATCCCACATCTCGCCCACCAGTCTGCGGCACGTATCTTTCACCACGGCAAATGCTTCGGGCAGGAGGGATTCGAGGGTTTCGTTTATACGCCGGTCAAGGTCCTTGTTGAGCGTATCGATGCGATTGTAAGCTTCCTCGCGCTCTTCAAAAGAGAGGTCGGTGCTCTTCAGAGATTCGCGTTCCGCCGCGATACTGTCTTCCAGTTCCTTGGTGGCGGCCTGAATGCGGGCCCGGAATTCGTCTGTTTTTCCACGCAGGTCTTCATCGGAAAGGTCCTTAAGGCCTTCCGTGATCGCGTTGATTTCCGTGATCCGGGGATGGAGCGTGCGGTAATCCTTTTCGTGTTTCGAACCAAAGAGACTCTTAAAAAACTTCAGCATGGCGTTCCTTTTCATTCACAAAACCGCAAACATCCTTAAATATACCCGTTTTTCTTCGCGCAGTCAAATTGACTTGGAAAAAAACATTAGACAGAGAGACACAAAGAAATTGTCAATTGACAATTGGCAATTGCCAATTCTTCATGAAACCTCTGTGAAATAATCAGGTAACATTCAAATTGCATTTTTAGACTTTTCAGGTCACATTGACACGCTGCCAACAACAATTATTCGACCGCATGAGAATCCCACTTCCGATCTTTCCATTATTCATCATCATTTCGCTCCTCACCGCCGGTTGCGCCATGAGCGATCGAACCACAAGGCCCGGGACTCCCGTCGATGCCCTGCGGTATGATATCGACACGATCCTCTCGGATTCGATCTTCATTCAATCGGATGCTGCTCTCAAGGTTGTCTCTTTGGAAACCGGTGAAGTGCTTTACGAGCGAAATGGAGTCAGGCTTATGCGCCCTGCTTCCAACACAAAGCTCATCACCTCGTCTGCAGCGCTTAGCATTCTCGGCACGGATCATGAATTCCGAACAAGCATCCTTGCTGACAGCATTCACCCCGATGGGACCGTGCACGGCAGCTTGTATCTCAAAGGATATGGCGATCCGGATTTGAGTGTAGCCGATCTCGACACCATGATCGCTCAACTCAAGGCGATCGGCATCAAGGCCATCCAAGGGAACATTGTTGCGGACGCGTCCTGGTTTGACGATCTGTATTGGGGGGAAGGATGGATGTGGGATGATGAACCGTATTCGTATGAGGCCGGAATCTGCGCTCTTTCCGTGAACAAGAATTGTGTGAAAGTCTCGATCATTCCCGGAACGATCCCCGGTGAAGGCGTTCGGGTACTGATCGACCCGCCGACGCAGTATGTTTCGCTTCTCAACACGGCGCGCGCGGTGGCTGATACCGCCATTATTCCGCTCAGCGTCACCAGAATGTACAAGGAGCGGCTTAATGCCCTTGTGGTCTCCGGTGAAGTTGTTACCAAGCGTGATACGATTCATCGTTGGGTGACCGTTTGGCGGCCGGAACTCTATGCTGCCACTTTGCTCAAAGAACGGCTGGAAGCCGACAGCATTTCTGTCCGGGGTCAGGCGACGATCGGAGTTGCCCTGCCGTGGTCCCGCGAGCTTGCGTACCACCGCCGGTCGATCGACTCGGTGGTGATCAATCTGAATAAGATGAGCGACAATCTTTCCGCGGAAAACACTCTGAAAACAATCGCCGTTGCTCGGGGAGGAATACCGGGATCGGCCAAATACGGGCTCTATCAGGCCAACGTATTCCTTTCTGAAATTGGGATTGATACCACAAAGTATTGGATCGTAGACGGATCGGGAGTCTCGCACTACAATCTTCTCACGGCCGAGATGCTCGTGCAGCTTCTCACGGCCATGACGAAACAGCCGGACACCTTCGGCCTCTTCTTCGAATCCCTTCCGATCGCCGGGGTCGATGGGACGTTGAAAACGCGCATGCGCGGGACAAAAGCTGAAGGAAACTTAAGGGCAAAAACCGGTTCCATTGGCGGCGTCTCGGCTCTTTCCGGATATGTTACCACCGCCGATGGGGAACGACTGGTGTTTTCCATGTTGATGCAGGATTTCATTCTGCCGTCACGTTTTTACCGCGACGCACAAGATGCGATCGGAGCGATATTGGCTGGGTTTAAGCGGGGAGAGTGAGAAGCGGGAAGCAAGAAGT
>JBBEEC010000064.1:0-14751 GCA_040880975.1 Bacteroidota bacterium
GTGGTCCCCGACAAAGGGAGAGTCAGCAAGGCAAACTACGTGACCGTCGGGTACCTTCCCCAGGATGGCATCACATCCCGTGGAACGTCGTTGTACCTTGAGGTCGAGTCTGCCTTCGAGAACATCGTCCTCATCCAACACGAACTTGAAGAAGCTCAGCAGACGCTGGCCACCCTTGATCCCCTGGCCCCCGAATACGCGGATACGTTGGAGGTCATGGGGGAGCTTCAGCACAAGCTTGAGGATCTTGATGCGTTTCGGATGAAATCCAAGATCGAGCGCGTTCTCCTCGGGCTCGGATTTTTCATGAGCGATATGCCGCGTCAGACGGACGAGTTCAGCGGAGGGTGGCAGATGCGTATTGCGCTTGCGAAATTGCTCCTGCGTGAACCTTCCCTTCTGCTCCTCGACGAACCGACGAACCATCTCGATATCGATTCACTTCAGTGGCTTGAAGAGTATTTGCGCACGTACAACGGGGCAGTCATTCTCGTTTCTCACGACCGTGCTTTTCTCGACAGCCTCACAACAAAAACCTTTGCACTCAGCTCCGGCGCGCTTGAAGAGTATGCCGGTAATTATTCCTTCTATGAAAAAGAAAAGGAAGTCCGGAAATCGCTGACTCTGAACGCCTATAAGAACCAACAGGACAAGCTGAAACAGACTCAGGAGTTCATCGACCGATTCCGCTACAAGGCCACCAAAGCGAGGCAGGTTCAAAGCAGAATCAAACAGCTCGAGAAAATAGACCTGATTGAAATTGAATCAGAGGAAGAGGGGATTCATTTTCGCTTCCCGCAACCCCAACCCAGCGGCCGGGTCGTGATGGAGTTGAAGAAGATGGTGAAGTACTACGGATCCCAACGGGTGTTTGAGGGCCTGGATTACAAGATAGACCGCGGGGACCGTATTGCGGTTGTCGGTCCAAACGGGGCGGGAAAATCCACGCTTTCCAGGATCCTTGCGGGGGTGGAACCCTTCAATTCCGGAGAACGCATTCCGGGACATAACGTGACCTTATCCTATTTTGCCCAGCATCAGGCTGAAGAACTCGATCACTCAAAGGAAGTTCTTGAAGTGGTGGATGATGTGGCGACAGGAGACGTTCGAAGAAAATTGCGTGCCATTCTCGGATCGTTCCTGTTCCATGGCGACGACGTCTTCAAGAAGGTCTCGGTGTTGTCGGGGGGGGAAAAAAGCCGGCTGGCCCTTGCGAAAATGCTCCTTCAGCCGGCCAATTTTCTTATCATGGACGAGCCGACAAACCACCTTGATATGCGCTCCAAGGGAGTGCTGCAGGAAGCCCTCAAACAGTATGAGGGAACCTATGCTATTGTCTCTCACGACCGCGCATTCCTCGACCCCATCGTGAACACAGTCCTTGAAGTGTCTCTCACCGAAGTGAAAACTTATCTCGGAACGCTTTCAGAGTATCTTGCCAGAAAGAAAGAAGAGCGGGCCGGTGCACCAACCTCCCAGCCGAAACGCGCGCCGACGGTGAGCGAGAAGGAACGGAGGAGAATCGAAGCCGGAAAACGTCAACAGCGATCGGACTCGCTTAAACCATTTCGCCAACGCCTTCAAAAGCTCGAGAAAGAAATTGAACAATGGGAAAACCGGAAGAAGGAGCTCGAAATCCTGCTTGCTGATCCGGAATTCTACAAGCGCGGCGACGTGTCGAAGGAAGCGTTGAGAGAACATAAGACTCTGCAAATGAACCTTGAGAACTGCTATGCCGAATGGACACAATTGACCGATCAAGTTGCAAAGACCCAGGGCGAGGGTTGATCATTTAGAATCGGAATCTCAATCCGATGAAGGGTGTGATGTTTTGCGTTCCGTGTTCAATGCTTGCCTGAAAGGGATTTCCCGCACGCTTGTCGTAATACCGCAATCGATATTCCATCCGAACGACGAGATCAAGCCTCTCTAAAATAGTAAACGCCCCGCCAAGACTGGCGTAGAAAGCAACGGCGGGCATCAACTCCAACGTTCCGGTCGAATCCCCCGTTGAAGACTTGAGATCACTTCGTGCATCGTCATTTCGCGAACCCAGAAGGCCGTACCCAAACTCCCCAAACAATTCTTTCCAATGCACCCTCAACACCGGTCCCGCCCAGAATTCGTTGTAGTTTCCTCCGATCTTGTCCATGGTGACGGTCTTTCCGGTTGCCACCTCAAATCCACTGAATCTCGCTGCGTGTCTGTTGCCGCGGTCATACTGCAGAAAGATCCCAGCACTCACAAACCGCCACACACGGTAGGTGCCGAGAGCCATTACTCCGACTTCCAGTTCATTGACGAGTCGTTCTCCCCGCTCGTCCCCGATTTCCGCCTTTACTTGCTGTTGAAAGTGTGAAAAGGTGAAGCCGGCATCGATGTCCCAGGATTCCTGGGTTTGGGACGCGGCAGTGAACACGACAATTAACATATACACGATGAGCCCGTTTCTCATGTTCTCATCCTTTCATGTTGGTGATGAGCGGAAACAAAAACCTACACGAACTAAACTGCGGATGCAAACCGTGCAATCCGTTCACTCCGTTCCTTGATAAACCTTCTGCGAGGCGCTATCTTTGCATCGTTCAAATCAACATATAATATCTCATTTATCAAGGGAGCATGTTATGAGGAAGTTTATTGCGGTTGTCGCGACAATGGTCACCATCGTTTCCAGTTCATCGGCCGGAGAGCCCAAGCCGGGCACTTTTGGGCTCGGTTGGTATTCCGCGACGGCTCCTGTGGGCGGTCGCGTGTGGTTAAGCCCTCAGTTCGGCCTTGATCTTGGTCTTGGACTTGCCGACGAGAACAGCGGATTAAGCGTAAGCGGAACAAGAATTCACGTGAACGTTGGCGTTCCCATCAACGTTGTGATGACGGAGAAGGCAAATTTCTTCATCCGCCCTGGGATGGAATTGCAGACGAGCTCGAGAACGGTGAACGGAGGCAAGGAATCCACGCTGATCATCTCTGCCGATCTTGGGGCAGAATTCTGGATGACGGACAATCTGACCCTCAGCGTCGGGCACGGTCTTCAAATGCAACAGGTGACTGTTGGAACCCCCGGCAGTCAGGAAACAAAGTTCAGCCTGACGGCCCTTCGGGCTTTGAGCTTCACCAATGTCGGTTTCCACTTCTATTTTTGATTTTCCGGAAACCGTATTACAACAGGCAACCGCTCTCTCGCTGAGGCGGTTGCTTTTTTTTATGATGAGGGATTGAATCCCGCCTGGGCGGCTGCCTCTCGAATCTCTTTGGGGGAAATTCCCAGCTTCCCTGCCAACGTCTGAATCATCATCGACTCCTTTTTGTCCAGTACGCCATCCGCGAAAACAATCTTCCACATCAATGTGACAAGATGCAGTTTTTCGTGAATCGAATATTCCGCATTGACAATGCCGGTGAATTCTTTGGTTTCCCTTCCGGATCCAACCGCCTCCTCTGTCAGATCGATCAATTCTTCTATATCCTCCGTAAACATCTGGTATTCATCCCTGAAGAGGGCATAAATACGCTTGCGTTCCTCATGGCTGAATTCCCCATCGGCGGTGGCAAGTTCGAGAAGGACGGCGCAAGCAGCCAGGAGCATTTCGAACGTGCTTTCGGCTTCTTCAACCGGAAAGGAAATCCTCGTACGCTGTCTAAGCAGTTCAATAATTCTACGTTCCATTGCAGCACCTATTCCTGTTTGTTTCTCATGATTTTTGCTTTCAATATCAGGATTCATTTTGAAACCCCTGTCTTTCCGGCCCGTAAGAGAGACTACGATGATGCTTTTCTTCTCTGGCTTATCCTGCTTGTTGTTTGCTGGCCCCTGGCCTTGCTCGCGCTTATTCTGTACCCCCTGGTCTGGCTGATCCTGCTCCCGTTTCGCCTCCTCGGAATCGCGGTTGATGGCATTCTCGAACTCCTGAAATCTCTTGTTCTTCTTCCCGCCCGTGTCCTTGGAGGCGCCCGTTCCTAGGCGCGTTATTTCTTAAGATTCCCGATTGCCTCTGCAACAATCCGGGCGCTTTTCCCCAGTTGATCCGTTTCGTTCCCGGAAAGCGAGGGTTCAAACGTGGCCACGATTCCGCCGCCACCAACGATATGCGGAAGAGAGACCGTCACGTCTTTTACGCCGGCAACCTCTTTCAACGGAGTGCAGACAGTAAGGATCGATCGTTGATCCCGCAGGATCACATCGACAATCCTTGAAAGTGCACTACCGATTCCATAATAGGTTGCCCCCTTTCCGCGAATAATCGTGTACGCCGCCCGTCGGACATTTTCATCAATGGTTTTCATGAGCGTTTCATCGCACGGAAGGTTACGTCTTCTGCAGAATTCCTCCAGAGGCATCCCGCCCACAGTCACCATTGACCACGTGAGCACTTCTGAATCGCCGTGCTCTCCGACAACATAAGCATGGATGTGCCGGGCGTCCACTCCCACGTGCCGGCCCAGCAGCGATCGGAAACGCGCTGTGTCGAGTGTTGTACCCGAACCAATCACGCGGGACGATGCCATACCGCGTTCAGCCGCAAACCGCGCTGTCAGGTGGGTCATCACGTCAACCGGATTCGTCGCGACAATCAGCAACGCGTCAGGCGCCGATTCCAGCACCCGGGGAACAACGGCATGAAAAATATCCGCATTACGCTGAAGGAGCTGGAGGCGGGTTTCTCCCGGTTTCTGGTTGACACCGGCGGCAAGAATGACAACGCTTGCGCCTCGCAGGGCTTCGTAGTCCCCGTGGCGAATCTCCAGCGGGTGCGCGAAAGGGACGGCGTGCTGAATGTCATCCGCTTCCGCGAGGGCACGATCCTTGTTTACATCGACCAAAACAATTTCCCGACCGATCCCTCTCATTACCAATGCATAGGCCGCTGTTGCACCGACAAAACCGCTCCCGACAACTCCAATTTTCATCTCGTTTTCCTCCTCCGCATTGTCGCAATCACGTTCATCGATCTCCACCCTCTATTAGCAATCCAAAGGCTAAGTGGCTCCTCCCCGAAGTACGGCGCGGGAGCAAAGGGAAAAGGGAGCCGTACTTGGCTGGAATTCATCGGAGAGTTTTTTAGATGGTGATTGAAGAGAATTTACAGATTCTTTGAGGAAAAGCAATACAAGCTGAGGTTAGGGGTTGGTTTGCGTGGGGATTTCGCGACGCCATGATGCTATTGCATGGAACGCGACGCCAACAAAGCTGAGGAACACCGAAGTGACGGTGAGGGGACGCATGGGACTTGCCTGCAACGGCTCAATGATAAACGCTCCAAGAAAGAGTGGGAATGACAAAATCAGAAGCCATGATCCTGTCACGTAGAGGGCTTTCTTCCACGCAATGCGGGGGGAAGAGAATTCCAACCCAGCCATGACGTTGAGCAGACCGGAAAACAAAATGTAAACGTGATTGGCGCGAAAAAGGTGCCGGATCACTTCATTCCCGCATAAACATCCGGAAACGACATTCTCATGTATATCCCCGTCCCAAGAAAACCGAAGACGGTACCGAGTCCCACAATCCAATGGAACCGTTGAATGGTCATGACCGTTTCTTCCGGCCTTTCGTTTGCTGCCTGTACTGCAGAGTCCGTTTCTTGATTCTCTCTTTTTCCTTCCGCTGTTCCGCTTCATTGTTCTTGCGGTTTTGATAGGCAAGTTCCCGCAGCAATTTCAAGTAACTTTCGTACCGTTCGGGTGTCACTGTGCCCTGTTCAAGGGCGGCACGCACTTCACATCCCGGTTCCGTGTCGTGGGAACAATCACGAAACTTGCACTGGCGCTCCAGTGCTTCGATGTCTTCAAACGTTTCGCTCACACTTTCCATATCACCCCAAAGCTGCAACTCTCTCATGCCCGGCGTATCGATCAGCAATCCGCCCGATGGAAGCAGGATTAGTTCCCGGACTGATGTTGTGTGCCTCCCGCGGCTGTCCTGTTCACGAACTTCAGCTGTTTTGCGATCGGAACCGAGGAGATGATTGATGATCGTGGTTTTTCCCACACCCGAAGAGCCCAGCAAAGCGCCGGTCCGCCCGTTCTGCAGATGATTCGCGATCACCTCGAGGCCTTCGTCCTTCAGTGCGCTGGTCATGACAACGGGGATGTTTCCGGCGATCGCAGCGATTTCCCTACGAATGCTTTCCGAATCACCGCGGAGGTCCGCTTTGTTCAGAAGGACCACCGCATCGGCGCCGCTTTGTCGCGCAAGAACAAGATACCGCTCGATCCTTCGCGGATTGAAATCATGGTCCAGCCCGCTAACGATGAACACCACATCCACATTCGCGGCAACGATCTGTTCCTCGGATTTACGCCCTGCGACTTTGCGGGAGAATTTTGTTTTCCGGGGGAGGAGATCAACAATCGTCGCAGCGGATTCATCGGGGCGCGGATGAAGAACAACCCAATCTCCCACGGCCGGAAGGTCTTGAGGACCCGAGGCGAGGAATTCCATTTTTCCGGTGACTTCGCCTCTGAGTTCGCCAATTGCGGAAAGGACGCTGTAGTACGTTCTATGCTGGAGGGCAACACGGCCGGGAATGAGATCTCCCCCTTCGAAGGCTTTGAAGGCCTCAGCAAACCCCGGATTCCAGCCAAGTGATTCGAGTGTTATCATTGGTCGACGCCTTTAAGCCTGTTCCCCGCTTCCAGTTCTTCGATCGTCCTGGGCCAGTCATCTTTTAAAAGACGCGAAAATGCGCGATCCGCCAGCAACTTCCCGCCGGTCTGACAGCGCGGACAGTAGTTGCACTCGTTTTCTGCATAAACAATGCGCTGAACTTTGGTTCCACAGGCGGGGCAGGGCTGATTGAATTTTCCGTGCACCGCCATTTCCTTTCGGAATGCCGTCACGTTTTCCGGGAATCCATCACCCGCTTCCTTTCGCAGGCGCTCGGTCCACTCAGAAAACACGTCCCGAACGCATTGAAACAAATTTACAACCTCGCCATCGGTCATTTGTCGGGTGAGCCGGAGGGGCGACAATTTCGCACGATGGAGAATCTCATCCGAATAGGCATTGCCAATCCCGCTGAAAAGGCGTGGGTCGGTCAGTGACCTCTTGAGAGTGTGATTTTCAGATTTCAGGCGATTTCCGAATTCCTCCTCCGCTCCTGCTTCAACATCCATCCCTCCCCGATCCAGGGCCTTTAGATTCTCTTCTCCTTCCACAAGATGCAACGATGCGCGCTTTTTTGTTCCCGCTTCCGTCAACGTCAGCGTTCCCGACGTGAAATCAAAAGCGGCAAGCCCGATCTTCCCGGGAATTTTTACGCCTGGAGGTTTCCAGTGCAATCGGCCGGCAATCATTAAGTGAAGCACAAGGTACCTGTCGCCTTCCAAATGGAACACAATACGTTTCCCCATGCGCCGCAGGCCTGCGACCTTTCGCCCCGTGACTTCAGACACTTGCGGGGTGACGCTCCGGAGGAGGAACGGATTTCCGAGACGAATGGATTTGAGCGTATCGCCCTTGGTTCGTTGTTCAAGAGCTTCACAATAAACAATGATATCCGGCAGTTCCGGCATAGCGTGTAATTTACGCCTTGAAAACTATTTTTCCTACATCACACTCTTCGCAGCGCCCCTCCCGGCAGTAAGACCGCCACAGCTGGATGGCGCCTTGTTGCAGGCGCATGGACGAAAGGGGGAATTTCGACCGCAAGAGTTGTTGCTCGATCAGCCGAAGGATGTTGTTCGAGGAAAGCGGCGGGAATGCATCATAGAGATCAAGAGCGTTCTTTCGAACAACAGGATCATGAAATATCCTGGAGTACAACAAGCAAAGCGGAATGAATGCATTCGCGATGATGTCGGACCTGCGGGAGCGGCCCATGAGATTCATAGGCCTTTCCGATGGAGCATCAAAATTGTAATGTGACTTCCAGAACGTCACCGGGGAAACCGTTATGGTCTCGACCAAGCTCGAGATCGCAGTCCCGGGAGGGGTGGTGTGCTTGACGATTTGAATGATCGATCGGAACAGGTCTCCCACGAGGATCTTTTGCAGGAGAAGGGCTGCTGCTGCAATCCGGATAGTCGGAAAATTGACCGGCCTGGTGGGAAAGAACTGCCATTCTGCTTCATGCAATCGTTCGCACGAAACCTTTGATCTGATGGAGCGCCAGCAGCGTCTCAACATGCGGACATGCTCGCGTGACGCCGGCTCCCGCAGCGTTCTTACTTGCGGCAAGAGGCCGGCAACTCCGAGCAAGAGCGCCTCCGAAACCATCGTGTCCCTGGCGGGGTTTAACGATTGAACGATCTTCAGCGAAGCTCTTCTGGCAAGCCTGACAAACGGTTCCCGATTTTTGGAATAACCAAGGCCATCCATGATCCCTTCGTAAAGAAGTTGATCCCACAGTCCCCGATCAGAAAATTGCTGCTGTGTCAACGAGAAGTGCGCATCCGGAATTTCATTCCGTTCCAAACTTCTGTAGATGCTGCGCTGGTCTGCAACTTGCAATTTTTGATGTGCAAGCTCGCGCAACCGTTCTTCAAATCGGCGGACCTTCAGTTCCAACCGTTCCTGGGCCAGTTTTGTGATCCAATGTCTGAGAATTGACACTTCAACATTTGAATTCAAGTTGGCACAGAGGAGGCCCGAATCCTGAAACGGTGCAACATCCTTTGCAGCCATGGTTTCAAGGCGTTGTAACGGCTCAAGGAGGAATGGTCCAAGGAGCAAGACTGGAACCGTCCTGCCACTTTGCACCACCGTGGGAAACTGCAGCGCACTCCCTTCCAGCACAACGTGGAGAATGACCCCGTTGTAAGCCGCATCCGATTGATGGCCATGCTGGAGCCACTCACCAACACTTCGGTGGATCTCGACATCGCCGGTAAAAATAGTCTTTTCAATCCGGATTTTTGCGTTGCGGAAATCAGGCCCTCCGTCTTCATTGTGAGTTCCGGGTTCGAAGATTCTCACGGATGATCCGTCTGATGTGACGAGATCAGAAGAGCGGAAGTGTTGGTGCTTCCAGATGTGATGAAGAGTTGTTTCGCGGATGACCCACCCCCTTGTACGCAGATTGTACAGATTGAACGCAGATTACAGATTAACGCAGATTCCGCAGATTGTGCGGATACAGCACTTATCCCCCGAAAAACTCCGCCTGATACATCCGGATCTCATCACGAACGGCCATTGCTTCCTTCCGGACGGTCACTGCAAAGTCCGGGTCGCGTGAAGAATAGATGATCGAGCGCCCGACATTGACAACGGCCATCAGGCCCTTTCGGTCGCATCCGTATCGCACGGCCGACCGGAGATCGCCTCCCTGCTTGCCAATGCCGGGAATGAGCAGCGGCATCGTGGGAACCATGGAGCGAATTTTCCTCAGTTCCTTCGGATGCGTAGCTCCGACCACAAGTCCGACATTATTGTTTTCGTTCCATTTTTTCGCGGCGCCAACGATCTTCTCATATAACGGTACTTGTCCGATCTTCAGCCGTTGAAAATCTTTTGAGCCGGGATTCGAGGTAAGCGCAAGCAGAAAGACGCCTCGTTCCCGGTACTTGAGAAACGGCTCGACCGAGTCGCGTCCCATGTAGGGGTTCACCGTCACCGCACCGAATTTGAGATCCGCCAGAAGTGCCGACGCATACCTGTCGGCGGTGTTTCCAATGTCACCGCGTTTGGCATCCCCGATGACCAGCAGTGACGGAGGGATGATCAAGAGTGTCTTTTGAAGAACGTTCCAGCCGTCAGATCCGAGGGCCTCGTAAAAGGCGAGATTGAGCTTGTAACCACAGACAAGATCTCTGGTCGCCTCGATCACTTGTCTGTTGAATTCCAGAACGGAGTCGGCAGTTTTGCCGAGATGAGGCGGAAGAAGGTCGGGGTCGCTGTCCAATCCCACGCAGAGAAGAGAATTCTGGTCTTCCTGGATCTTCCGCAACGATTCGGCGAAACTCATGATCGTCTCGTTCCCATCACTTGAAGTTCTTCCACATCATGGATTCGACCGGCTTGATGGTGCGTTTGTTGTATTTGGCGCCTTTCTTCCGGGAATAAGGAATTTCGACCTCTCCCGAGATTTCAAAGTAGATCAGCTGTCCGATGGGCATTCCGGCATAGATCCGCACGGGCTGGCGCACAGAGATTTCAAGAGTCCAGGTATTGCAAAATCCGACATCGCCCTTGCCTGCCGTTGCATGAATATCGATTCCAAGCCTGCCAATACTGCTTTTTCCTTCCAGGAACGGCACGTGTTTGTGGGTCTCGGTATACTCTTCTGTTACCCCAAGGTACAGTTTGCTCGGAACAAGGATCAACCCTTCTTTCGGGATCTTGAAGTAATGAACGGCGTTATGTCTTTTGCAATCGAGAATCTCTTCGTTGTACATTGCCAGCCAAGCTCCCAGGTGCACGTCATAACTGTTGGACCCAAGAAATTTCCGGTTAAACGGCCGGACGACAATGCTTCCTCCATCCATTTCGCGCAGAATTTGCCTGTCAGAGAGAATCATAAACCTCCATGAGGGAATATCTGAGAATGTACGAATTTTTCGCAATAAACCATTTTTCCTGTTTCCCCGCGGTGCCTCAGTTTGTCTTTTCGCTGTTGCGAAGGAAGTCGTTGAAACGACTGTCACGGAAGTCAAGAGAGGGGCTGCTACCCACAACTTAAGTTGTGGGTAGCAGCAATCAAAGCCGACTTCCTGAAACCGTTTTAACGGTTGGTAATATTACAATTGCACAGAAAGGTAACCGATCACCGCAAAATCAGACGTCACTCCGATTGGAATGGTGCGATAGGAACGATTGAGAACGTTCTGCAATTCTATTCTTCCGATCACCTCCCGTGCAAACCAGATCTTTCCGAGGTTTTGGACCGCAGAACAATCGACGATCCAGTGTTCTGCAGCAACCCCGTCGGATCCCATTCCCTTGTCGTCGTCCTGCGTAGGGTCAACGGCAAATTCCGGCCAGAAGGTCTTCGCTGAACCCCTCAGGGAAACAAAGACTGTCGTGTGAGTTGCCATTCGGAGCGTGTTCTTGATCATCACCTGATGACGCGGAATTTCCGGCGCTTTGAGATTCTCCGTAAAGTTGTACCGCATCTCTGTAGCGACATTCGGGGACCAGTGGAAGCCCGCCATCAGTTCCATTCCCCCAAACACCCTTCGCGGAATGTTCTCGTATTGTCCCGAAAAAACAAGGTCTCCCGGAACTACTGACCGGATGATCGAAAGAGGCCGACGCGTGATAAGGTTGTCTGTGACAGAATAAAATGCAATGACTTCAAATCTCGTCGGCCCCTCGTGTGTAAATTGCAGTTCAATGCCCGATGACCGCGAGGGCTTCAAAGCAGGAGATCCTTTTACTCTGAATGTGTCGTTTCCCGCCAAGGCCGGACGGAACCGCCATGTGGAAAAAATCCCAAACATTTCCAAGAGGGAAGGCGACCGTTCAATACTGCTCGCACGCAATTCGAAGTCGTCCACCCGGATCTTTATGTCCCCGGAACGCAGAAACGATTTGTTCAGCCCTTTTTCATAGCGACCGTGCACGGTTCCCTGCCAGGATGGGTGCTCAAAATCGGCGGAAACACCGGCAGACCAGGTTGTTCGGTCGATGTCCCGGTCGAAGAGTTGATTGTTCTGGTCATGAACATCAATCGCATGGGTGGTCAACTCAAGAGGAATGCTGATCCTCATGGTTTCATCGGTTGAAAGCCGAATGACCGGATTGAGAGACCCGACGGAGCTTTCATAGTGTCCGCCTTCGGTTCCAATCTGACTTCGCATGGTGACCGACGCGGCATCGCGGCGGGCAAAGAGATCGACGGACGTGAACAATTCCCGGATCGAAATACGCACCGTCCCAAGCGCCCCCGAAAAATAGGCGAATGTCGGGAGGAACGGTGCTTGCTCCCATGCTTCGAAGACATTGACTCCCGCCACAATGGAAAAGTCCTTACCGAATTCCAGTTCCAGGGAACCGATATAATTGCGATTTGGCTGCGAAAACGTGGGCAAATCGATGTAAGGAATCATGATGCGGTCCCTGTCCGCATAGCCAACGGAAAAATACGAGAACCCGCCGCCCATGATTCTGTAGGCAAACCGATCGAGACGGTCGGAGACAGCGACGGCTCCGGAAAACCCGATCTTGTTTCTATTATAGAAAGGAAGATTGTCTCTTGTATACTCCTGCAGAATGACATCGCCCGTTTCGCTTCCTCCAAAGATTCGACTGATCATCACCAAAGAATCAGGGATTTCAGATCGTTTTAATGAGATGAGCCCTCCCGGAAAGCTCCCATGTTCGGTCAGGGACGGATGCTGGTCGGCTTCAGGGGGATCCATGGTGATCAGATCGAACGGTGTATAGTCCGGAGAAGAGAGGTTCAGGAGAAAACTGTCGAATGGCATTCCATCGATGGCGACGCCGGAAGAAGGGGACGACCAAGTGCCGTGCCCACGTCCGAGCAGAACGGGGACATAACGGCTTGCCGAAACAAAAAAAAGAGACGAGTTTCTGCGAAGGTAATCCGTTGCACGTTGTTCAAGAACCGGCATCTGCGCGCGAGCCTCAAATGCCGCTATCGCCACTACACCAATAATGAGAGATCGGATTTTCATGGACGACTCAGGCCCACGGAAAGGCCGACCGAAATGATCCCGACGGGGTCGAGCCCAACAAGGATCGGCTGATACGAGGCGAGCAGTGCTATGGGAGTGGAGGCCGTTTGAAGAATCAATGCTCCCTCAAAGGAAATACCAAACTCCGATTCGACGGCGTTTTCAAATCCAGGCCGGACAGGAGGACCGGTCATGATGAATGCATTATTCACAAGACGCACAGCTATTGAAGCGTCAAGGCCTCCGGAAAGACTCTGCTCGAGTGAAAATCCGCCGCCGAGTTGAAAGAGCAGAACTTGTGGAATATTTGCTTTCCGCGGAGTTTCGGCTGGCGCGTGCCATGAGACCAGCCCAACGGCTGTGATCGAAAGGGGATGATTCAGAGGAATCCTGGCGTATGCTCCGGCTGCCGGCCCGCCCTTCCAGTATGTGCCGAAGTCTTTTTGCGGACTGATCCACTGAGCCGTAAGAGAAAACGAAGTTTGCGACCAGTCAAGATTCTGTGAAGAGGCAACAGGTAAGGTGAGAACTGAGAACAGTATTACTTGAACCAGAGACTTCATCGGACGATTGGTCGTCATGAAAGAGAGATGATCACTTCCAGGAGTAAAACCACAAGAACTGCCACGGAAACACCGACGAACTTCCCATCACGTTCCGCCACGAACGTGACAACGGCTATTCCCACTCGCATCACCGGCGTGAAGATGAGCGTCATGATTCCGGCATAGAGCAATGTCTCGCTCAGGGGAAGTTGCCCTTGCACCGCGGCCCCGAGAAACTCCGGCATATTCAGGAAGAGACCCGAGGACTCTTTGGCCGGGGTGAGAGGAGTGAGAATGAGGCCTCCAAGCAACAGGCACGCGCTGAGCCACATGCCGATCTTCAGCGTCCACGCAATCCAGCGGTCGTGATCTGGTCTCTGGTCAGCCATCAGCGTGTGATCAGTTGGAAGGACGCGGCAATGAGCACCACAACGAACACCCACTTGAGATCCCGGGCTTTCAGAACTCTGCTCAGGCGAATTCCCATGAATGAGCCCAGCAAAACGCCCAGAGCGGCGGGCGCTGCGGTATGCGGATCAAGGTGACCTTCAGCGAAATAGACGAATGCCCCCGCCGCGGCCGTAACGCCGATCATGAAATTGCTGGTCGCCGTTGCCGCCTTGAGAGGAATACCCGACAGAAGATGCATTGCAGGGACTTTAAAGATACCGCCCCCCAGACCGAGGAGCCCGGAAACGTTCCCAGCCAGAAGGGAAATGAACATCGTTGGTGCGATGTTTCTCGCAGTGTACTGAATGCTCGCTTTCGTGGCATCGTCGTAAAATTGTCCTGCCAGACCCCCGTTTTTTCCGTCTGATGCGGGGACCATGGCTGCCAGTTTTTCGCTGAGAGCCATCATAACGGCAATTCCGACAAGCAAAACACCGAAGATTTTTGTCAGGACTGCGGCGTCAAGGATCGAGGCGGTCAGCCCACCCGCGATCGCGCCTGCAACCGTTGCGGTTTCCAGGAGCATCCCGAGCCGGATGTTCACCATGTGCCGTTCAAGGTTCATTGCTGCTCCCGTGCTTGAAGTGGCTATAACGGCGACGATGCTGGTGGCCACCGCCTGATGCATGGGGATGTTCAGGATCAACACAAGAAAGGGGATCAGAAAAACCCCGCCTCCCAGTCCGAGCAGAGCCCCAAACATTCCTGCAACAATGCCGCCCGAAGCGAGAAGCAAAGAATCAACAGACACGTCGTATTCCTGAGACAATGGGGGAGAGAAACTGAAGAGGCAGGATACAGAAAAGTCGGGTGACTTTCAATGAAATCACATGCGGATGGCTCTCAATTTCGCACAAGGGATCAACGCGGAGACGCAGAGGACGCAAAGAATCGCGGAGCTTGTATAAACTAGGGGTCTGCGAACAATGTTAGAAGTTTCCGACAAGTGTCAGAGAATACAAAACGCACGCCGGTGAATTGACGTGCGTTTCCCGGTTTTGCCGAATGTGATCTTACTTCGCCAGAATGAACTTCCGGCTCAGCGCTTTTCCCATGAATTCCAACCGATAGACATAGACCCCTGAAGGAAGCTTCGAGCCGTCAAAGCTTGCCTGATGTGGGCCTGCGCCTCTTGTTTCGTCCACAAGTTCATGGATCAGGCGACCGACGATGT
>JBBEEC010000065.1:0-14299 GCA_040880975.1 Bacteroidota bacterium
TGTCACCAAGAACCGTTTTAACGGTTTCCTGTTACGGTAGAAACCCAAATGAGGACACTACCAGGAATTCTCTGTGTAATTTCTTCCAAACTGAGACACCACCGGGAATTCTGGTAATTCTAAGAATTCTGATTCAGACAACCTTCGCCATATTGTTAGAATCAGAATTTGTTTGGCCTTCCGAATCCGCGAAAATCATGGGTTCAACACAATCTTCCCAAACTGCGCCCCCTCCTCCAACAACCGATGTGCCTCCTGAACCTCTTTCAAAGGCATGCAGCGGTCGATGACAGGTTTCAGTGCACCGGTTTCAAAGAAGCGCAGGATCTTGATCAGATCGCCCTTCCTCCCCATTGTCGATCCGAGTATTTGCAATTGCTTGTAGAACACGTACCGCAAATCTGTTTTCGCTTCGTGCCCGCTTGTTGCCCCGCACGTGACAAGCCTCCCGCCCTTTGTGAGGCTGCGAATACAATCATCCCACACAGCAGCACCGACATGTTCAAACACCACATCCACCCCGCGCTTCGCGGTCAGCGTTCGCACTTCATCCGGAACATTTTGCTTTCGATAGTTAACGACAGCATCCGCACCAAGTCGTTTTGCATGCGCCCCTTTTTCTTCCGAGCTTGTCGTGGCAATGACCCTTGCGCCGTGAAGTTTGGCAATTTGAATGGCGGCACTCCCTACGCCGCTCCCGGCTCCGACCACCAGCACTTCCTCCCCCGGCTGAACACGAGCTTTGTCGACCAGCATCTGCCACGCCGTGAGGAACACGAGGGCCCCCGCGGCCGCCTGATCAAAGGAAACCGCTGAGGGAAGTTTCAAGACATTCCTTGCAGGAACGGAAAGATACTCCGCATCTGCCCCGTCGCGGTGCTCTCCGATCAGCAGATAGTCCTTGCAAAGATTGTCGGCTCCGTTGAGGCAATGGACGCAGTGTCCGCAGGAGATCCCTTGCGCAACCACAACACGGTCTCCCACCGCCACGTGAGACACTGCTTCACCGATGCTCACCACCACACCCGCAGCATCGACACCCGGAATGATCGGAAGCTTGAACCTGACCCCGGGGAGTCCTTTGCGTACCCACAGGTCCAAATGATTGAGCGAGGTTGCCTTTATGCCAATGAGCACATCGCCGGGACCAGGCACTGGCGTCGGAGTTTCCTCGAGGACAAGCTTGTCCAAACCCCCGTGCTCATGAATCCTGATGCAATACATTAGTTGGAATGAACCGCTTCTGGGATGGGTGATGTGACGAAGGAAAACGAATACACGCGGGCTGACGGATCGGACGTCCTGAGCGTAAGGACGTACTCCCCAAAATCCTTGCTCTTGATGATATGGAAGATACCGGGTTTGCTGACCAGCAGTTCGGTGGAACCGTCTGGGTTGTCGCGAATATCAGCGCCACGCCGGCCTGCGGGAAGCCATTCCCCATTCAGCTGAATGAGAAATCTTGCGGGAGCATCTCCTGCCGCCAGAACCGCGTAAACATCGGCGCCCTCGTAGCGGACAGTAACCACTCCTTCTTCTCCTGAACCGCCGTCAAAACGAATGAACTCCTTCTCATTCATCCATTTGCCCTGCAAATAGAACCGGCTCGGCAAATATAGGCCATGATCCACATACTCCATCGTGCCTTCCGGACTGTAACCCTCCGGATTCCCAAACGCTCCCCGAAGGTAGCCCGTTTGAATATCCCCGGTTGCCCGGTAGCACAGAATCCCCGGAATATCTGTGTCATGCAGGGCCTGGGAAAGGTCCGGAAGCTCGCCATGAAGACCGGATTCTGCCAGGAGCGACTGGATGATACGTTCGGCCTGATCATATCCCCCTTCGCCGGTTTGGGAAAATCTGACGAATCCATCCTTGTCCAGAATGAACATCGTGGGCCATGCGCGGCTTCCATAAGCAGTCCAAATGAGGGCATCAGTATCTGCGATGACGGGAAACTCGATTCCCAAATCTTTGATGATCGATGCGAGATTCTCTCTGTCACGGCCAAACTGAAAAGCGGGCGTATGAACACCAATGACCACAAGTCCAACATCGCGGTATTTGGCGTGCCATTCCTTAACATAGTCGAGGGAACGAAGGGACCCGATCGAAGCATAATCCCAGAATTCGACGAGAACGACATAGCCCTGCAGGTCGGCCAACGCAAAGGCCTCGCTGTTGAACCAGAAATCTCCGTAAAGACCGGGGGCTTTATGTCGGCGCGTGGGGTAGTTCACCATATCATTTGAAATTTACCGAAATGCGTGAGGAGATGCAATGATGATAAAAGGCCTTATTTTTACAATAAACTCGAAATTCTGAATCCACAATTTCAAAAACACTCTCATCTCAAAGCGGTATCCGTAAACCCACGATCTGAATGTTCGAAAATCCTGTTCGAAGGGCCGCATCCGGCGGAACGAGATTGTCGGAGAATCTCGCGAAATGCTTCCGGAGGCCCCAGGCCGCGAATCCCCCTGCAATCCCAATCACCATTCCGCCCAGAACATCACCTGGATAATGGACTCCGAGGTACACTCTGCCATACCCTATCGCTCCAGCCCAAAGGAAAAACGGAATGGTAACGGCCGCATCTCTGTACGTAAGCGAAATAACGGTGGCAATGGCGAAGGCCTGGGAGCTGTGGCCCGAGGGAAAAGAATTGCCCAAAGCAGACCATTCGTGCTTCACCTTGACATCCTGAAGGGCTTCGAACGGACGACGCCTGGCAACGACTTCCTTGATCGCAAACGTGACGCCGAATGCCATCGCCTGCCCTGCCGCCGACATGATCCCGGCGTTTACGGCGGAACGATTTTCTGCGGCCGCACCGACGACAATAAACCCAAGTGGAATCGCGCCGAAACTCGGCAGGCTCGAATGATCCAGATACTCGAAAAACCCCACCCTGTCGGGGTTTTGACCGTTGTTGATCACTCGAAAAAGGCGGGTATCGATATCGGATGGTTGCCCAAGGAGAGGAAGGGCAAGAAAGAACGTTGCGAGGAAAGCCCGCAGGAATTGGGCCATCGAACTACCGAAGGGCTAGTTGGTACCCATCATAACTCTGCATGATGTTCTCCACATACTGCGTGGTCTGTTTCGTGTCGCGCAAATATCCCGACCGCGAAGAGCCGTTTTCCCACACCCTGGCATGGAGGGTCCGGTAACGCTTCGATAGCATGGGAAGAGCGTCTTTCACACCCTTCCACGAATGCGGGTCGTCGCCCATGTATCGCGCAATGTCCTGGGCATCTTTGATCCTGTTGAACCCAGCATTGTAGGCGGCAAGGGTCAGCTTGATTCTCTCATCACCCTGGGAGTCGTCGAAATTACGATAAAGCGACTTAAGGTGAAAAATCCCCGCTTTGATATTATTGTAGGGCGATTTGGCGTTTTGTACGCCGATCTTCTGAGTCAATTCTTTCGCCGTAACGGGCATGATCTGCATCAAGCCGTAGGCGCCTTTATTGCTGACAACTCTTGGCCGAAAACTCGACTCCTGCTTCATGACCGCTAACACAAGCCGCCAGTCCACCTGATACGAATGGGCGTATTTCTGAATTATCGGACCATAACGGCGCAGCGATTCGACCGTTTTGAAATCAAGTTCTTCCAGACCCATCGATGATTCGATTGTCGTGGGAACCCCCAATTCAGGGGCTTCCTTGGCCGTGAATTTAATGGCAGGATTCGGCTGTACACAACCCGAAATTAGAATTATTACCATAAACCCCAACAAAACCTTCAAGTAGACTCCTCTTATCATTCCGTTATCCACTAGGGACTCCTTTCTATTCATTAATGAATCTGAACAGTGGGAGGACTATCAGATAACCTTAACAGATCATGACAACGATACCAAAAATGAATAGGTTAGTTAGAAAGTAGATACAAAGATAACCTTTGGATCTTTACTGTCAAGAGGAGTGAATGGTTGGCAATGAGGAGTGGCGATTTCGTGCGAAAAACGAAGATTTCGCGGGAGATGAGAGGAATGGTCCGTCTTCAACTACGGTGGCTGACTGAATTCCAACGTGTCAGTCAGTATGTCAAATTGACATCACAGAATCAGGGGTGATTTACGTCATTGTGTGGGATTGTCGACACCCTACCGAACGATATGGAAGAGGGATTGCCGTTTCTTCACCCACGAGACAAGGCCTTCAGAATCGACAAAGACGTCTTCTTCCTGTGCCGATCTGACTTGCTGATTATTCCATTCGGGAACACGAGTGGTTGCCTGGAGTTCGATGGAAAACCAGGTCTCCGGGAGGACCGGAACATCGCCTCGCCCCGGTACGCCTTGTTGGCGGTCCCACAGCCCAATAAGCGGACCAGCTCCATGGCCGTGCTCACCGATCGGATGCGTATACACGGTTCCGTTGATCCCTTCACTTCTCATTTGTTTCAGCGTCGCGGCAAGGATCTCATTTCCCGTTCGTCCAAGTTTCATTTCTCTCAAATGGATGTCCTGGAGCCGGTTGCTGACTGCAAGAATATTCTTAATACCTGCCGGGACATCGGATTCGCCTTCTCTCAGTACATAGCCCATGTGCTGAGTGTCCGTGTTAAGCCGCATGAGTGTAATTCCAAAGTCACAATGGAGCACATCTCCGCGTTCGATCACAGGGTTTGGATCCTGGATTGCCGGCACTCCGGCTCTTTGCACGTCCACGCTTGGTTGAAACCAGGTTCCGAATCCGAGATCCAAGGTTTTCTGACGCATCCACCATACGACATCCTGTGTCCGCGTTTTTCCGGGGATGATCACCTTGTTTGAGAATGCCTCTCCGATAATATTGTGGACTGTCGTCATCATTTCCCTGTATACCACCTTCATTGCGGGGACACGAATGGTTACAAAGTCAAGCGCCAGGCGTTCCCGATTCACGATTCTCCCGGCATACTCCGGTCCCAGTGCCTCCTGAAGCTGGTCCCACTCCCCTGCAGTCAGCCCGTCCGAGAAAGCGTGTGTCTCAGAAATATTCACAGCGATGTTCGCGGGTTGCCGCTCGCTGACGACCTTTGCCAGAAGTTTCCATTGCTCTCTGCCCCAAAGCTCCGCATTGTTCCCAATCGTGGTGTCACGGTACGCTGTATACAATCCACCCTGCGAGGACCCGCCAAGAGCGAGCCGCTCGATTCCTTTTTCTTTTCCACGATCGTAGAAAACGTAAATGGTCCGCCGACGGGCCGCAAACGTCGTCAGGGATACAAGGGAAGAAAATACCGGATCTTCGTTATACTCCCGCATCGGAATGACCCACAGGGCCACCCCATGCTCGCGCATCAGCCGGGGCAACACGACTTCCAGGCGATACTGCAGCCACTCCTGATGAATGCGCGCCTGCTCACGAACGTCGGGAACGGGGTTGACGGGCACCTGGGACAGGGCATGACCGGCCAGGAGAACAATAAGGACTGGCACTGGCAACATTCTCTTCATGGTAGCTCCGGCGGAAAGATGAAGGGGGGCTTACAACACTTCGACAATCTTGTACCTGCTCTTCTGGCCTGAGCGGATTGAAATCCGGCTCTTGGGCTTGTTGAGAAATTTTGCCAGAAGTTCGATGACCTTCTTATTCGCTCTTCCTTCGATCGGAGGTACCTTCACCTGAACGAGAAGACCTCCGTTATCGAGTACCTGCACGGCATTCTTCCGGGCGTTTGCTTTCACAATGACTGAAAACTTCATGACCGGCGTGAGAATTTTTGTTCGAGGTCCTCGATCTTCTTCAACCGGGCTTGATGTCTTCCCCCGCCAAACCATGTTTCGAGCCAGATGGAAACGATCGCCTTTGCCTGTTCGATTCCCATGGTCTTTCCGCCAAGAGTCAGCACGTTTGCGTCGTTATGCTCCCTGCTGCTCCTTGCCGTAAATTCACTCGTTGGCGCCGCCGCACGGATTCCGGGAACCTTGTTGCAGACAATGGCAGAGGCAATTCCTATTGAATCGATCATGATTCCCCGGGTTGCATTCCCCTGTAAGACCATTACGGCTACTGCATAGGCATAATCCGGATAGTCACACGGTTCCGACGAATACGTTCCCACATCGGCCACGGGATAACCGGATTCCAGTAAATAGGCCCGCAGCAATTCCTTCATGGCAAATCCGCCATGATCGGATCCCAGGGCCACGACTTCCGCCTTTTTCTTTCCGCCGACGGGACGGTGGATGACAACGGACTCCCCCTTCGATTGGGCAGCATCAGATTTGCCGGATGGGTGGAAACTGATATTCAGCCGGGTTGCGGCGTCCCTGGCGGAGGGAGTGATGATCGTTCGATCGTCAACGGCAATGGCTTTCGCCCCCCGGCGGGATGCCTGAAGAATATAAAATTCCGTGATCAATTTTGGCGCCATACTACTTGCCGTCCCCCCATTGCATGACCTCAAGCCGGACTTTCGCTGTTCCCGTTTGAATCAGATCGATCACTTTTGCCGCCCCCATGGAAAGGTCGATGATCCGTCCATCGATGAACGGGCCACGGTCATTGACCCGCACGGTGACGGTTTTGTTGTTGCTGAGATTCGTAACGAGAATGCGCGTACCAAATGGGAGGGTTCTGTGGGCGGCCGTTAAGGCGTTCATATCGAAGGTTTCACCGTTCGATGTCAGCTTGCCATGGAAACCATGGGCATAATAGGAGGCCAGACCCTCGAGCGTCAACAGGGCCTTTCCTGTCGATGGACGCACCGTCGCGGCAACCACGCTGTCGCCCTTTGGTTCGGTTCGCTCTTCCGGCCTTGCTGTGTTTCCTGTGCTTCCGCTCTTCACGAAACGGGGAGATGGCTGGCACGATAAGAGAATGGCACATACCAAGGCAACAACCCCCCGCACAATCGCAACCGCTCTACAGGAAATCATTCATTTGCTTTCGCCTGATGAAGTCCACAATTTCCTTGACGTCCTGCGATTGCCCCTTGCGGCACACCAGCACGGCATCTTTCGTCGAAATAATAATAAGGTCGTCAACACCAACGGTGGCGACCACCTTCGATCCCGCATCAATGTAATTGTTGGTGGAGTTCCTCGTGACCGTCAGTCCTTTGATGCTGTTGCCCTGTTCGTTTTTTGGAGAGAGACGGACCACTTCGTCCCATGAGCCAACGTCGCTCCATCCAAAATCGCCTTTGACCACGTACGCATTTCCTGCTTTCTCCATAACTCCATAGTCGATGGAAATGCTTCGAATACGCCCATACACTTGTTCAAGCATGCCTTTGAACCCCGGCGTCTGCAGTGCCGGCTTGAGCAAATTCAACTGCTCATGAAGCTCCGGCAAGTGGATCTCGAATTCTTTGAGGATCGCCGATGTCTTCCAGACAAACATCCCGCTGTTCCAAAGGAAATCACCGCTCTTTAAAAATCGTTCAGCAGTCTCGAGATTAGGCTTTTCTGCAAATGTCTTGACACGAAACACTTCCTTGTTCTTAAACACAGGATCGGTTTCATCGGCAGAAAACTGAATGTACCCGTATCCCGTCTCGGGATGTGTCGGATTGATTCCGATCGTAAGGAGCCCCTCGGTGCGTTCGGCCACATCGACAGCGAGGGCCAGAACCCTGCGGAACTCCGCTTCGTCATGGATGAGATGATCTGCCGGAAGTACGATCATGACACCCTTTGGATCCATGCGCTCGATCATGGCCGCCGCAAGGGCAATACAAGGGGCGGTATTCCGTCCGACAGGTTCCGGGAGAATGTTCTCCCGCGGGATAAACGGCAGCTGCTTGACCACTTCCTCATAATGCAGGGCGTTTGTCACCACAATCGTATTGACGCTGGGGATCATCGGTTGAATGCGCGCAACCGTATTTTGGATCATCGTCCCTGTTCCGAAAATCTCCAGGAGTTGCTTGGGATTTCTTTCCCTGCTCTTGGGCCAGAACCGCGATCCAACCCCCCCCGCCATGATCACTGCAAACGTGTGCGCCATCTCGTCCTTATTCGAACAATGATTTAAAGGTACGCAGAATCTCCGTGCCCTCGGCAAGTACTCCGACCCTGCCATCAGGCGGCGCCTGGGCCCATGATGCTACGGGGCCTGAAACGTTCGACAGAATATTCATCACTCTCACATCGTCCATGAAACCGTTCTCTGTGATATAGTTCAGGAACTCCACCAGATATCCGCAAAACTCGCGTAGATCGTCCGGCACGCCGCTTCCCTCCGGTAGTAAGGCGTTCGATTGGGCCAAAACAGATTGAACCAACCCGTCGCGTTCATCGGATCCGCTTTGCATTGCCTCAACAAACTTCTCCATCAATCCGGCGAACTCCCCTTCGGATCCTGATGCCGGCCCCGGCGGAGGGGCATAGACCGCTTTTTCGGACTCATCGATCGGACCGGATGTTTCCATCTGCAACTGAGCCGGCATCTCGGGCGTTTCCTCGAGAGCTGCGGGTGGTTCCGGGACTTCCGATACGGGGGTAAACTCAACCTCCTGGGTTTCAGTTTCCATGACGGGACTCTCACCCATCGGTGGGGATTCCAGATCGCCTGTGCCAAACCGGAATTGCGTCACGACAAACGATTGTTCCTCAGAGGTGTATTCAAGTTTGGACGGATCCGATTCGACCCGTTCCGCCACCCACATGAGCGCCAGGGCAAAGTTGCTGAACCCCGGCACTTTGTAGAGACGCCGCATCTCATCTTCAAGATCATGTGCCTCGGCCAAACGCCGGCCGATCTTGGCAAACATCATCCGGAAGTCGTCCGAACTTATCTGACCCTCGGCGACATTTTCCATCAAGGCCTGAATGTATTGCTGGGCTCGAATCATGACAATGCGACCCTCGGTACTCGTGATGAGATGGCACAACAAATTTCATAGGGAATTGTACCTAAACTCGAAGCCAAATCCCAGGCAGAAATTCTCTCTGCCCCCTGGCTACCGATTAACACGGCCTCGTCGCCGGGGCGGATTTCATCGGAACCTACATCAGCCATGAACTGATCCATGCAGATCGCGCCGGCAACCGGGAACCGTTTTCCCCCGATCAGGACCTCTGCTTTTCCTGAAAGCAGCCTCGTATAGCCGTCTGCATATCCGATCGGGAGAGTGGCGATCTGGGTCCGCTTCGTAGCGACAAACCTTCGGCCATAACTTACGCTTTCACCGGGGCCGATCCATTTTACCAGCGATACGCGGCTCTTCAGGGTCAAAGCAACCTTCAGCGGAATACTCTCGCTGGTCGTTCGGGAGGGATAGTATCCGTACATCATCACTCCGGGCCGTACCATCGAAAATGCAGACTCCGGCAAATCGAGGATCGAAGCGCTGTTCGCGCAATGCACCAACCCGGCTTCCAGGCCCAGGTGCCGCAGGCGCTCCAATTGACGATGAAATTCATCGAGCTGATGCATGAGAAATTGCTTATTGACCTCATCGGCAGTGGCAAAGTGCGTAAAAACGCCCTGAACGGCAAGCCGGCGTGCCTTGCGCAATGCAGAGACCACCGCCTCAAGCTCGGCCGATTTCACGCCGATCCTGTTCATACCGGTGTCAATCTTGAGGTGGATGGGAAGTGTCCTTTTCGCTTTTACGGCTGAGCGCTCGAGGAAAGCGATTTCCTGAATGGAGCTGACGGTAGGCTCAAGATTAAAATCCGTGAACAAAGAGGCCTGACGCTCAAAGGGAATCGTAAAGACATGAATTGGCTTCCGCAGGCCCGCCTCTCTGAGGGCAATACCTTCTTCGGCAAAGGCCACGCCAAAATAATCTGCCAGGCCGGCAGATTCGACAAACGGGGCCACGAGCCCAATGCCATGGCCGTAGGCATTCGCCTTGACCACCGCCATGACCTTCGTGCCGCTTCCAACTTTCTTCCTTACGCCGCGCAAATTAAAGGCAACGGCAGAAAGGTCAATTTCGGCCACTGTAGGTCGAAGTACAGCACGTGTTTGATTCCCTGGTTTTTTCTTCACAAAAATCGAAAAAATATAAGACTTACGGCATTGAATGTCAACGAACTTAGGAATACAAGAGGGCTTCTTTGCGCTCGCGCAGAAACCCCCTCAGTTGCGGCCGCCATTCCTCTGCAAGGTCAGAGAGTACATTTGCACTCAACGCTTGCTTCGCAATTGCCGCTAACCGGTCCCCAAGAAGCTTGTTCCCGAGCAGCAGCTGAATCGGAGGACGGATTGCCTCATACTCGTAAGGAGGGTCTTTATACTGGAATCCCTCCGGCGCCAGATGCATCGTTGCAAGCAAGACACCGAGGCCGAGTTGATACGGCTTGATACGGGAGGGTTGCAACGGCATAAACTGCACTCCGCGGCAGGTCTGTCCCGCCCATTTGTGAAACGTCGGTTCGAACACCGTAGGCCGTAATGCAAGCCCCGAACAATCACATATCGACTGAAGGAGTTTGAGCCACTCCTGATGCTTCCTGATATAGGGAGCTCCGATGGTCAGAAATGGCATCGTCGTTCCCCGCCCTTCGCTGATATTTGTTCCCTCCAACAGCACCATACCGGGATACACTTCAGCAGTCTCAGGGGTCGGCATATTCGGCGAAGTCATGGTCCACGTGCGACCGGTGTCCTGCCAATGCATGGCCCGACGCCATCCCTTCATTCGTATGACCTGCAAATCGCAGTGGATCCCCGCGTTCATCCATTGCGCCATCTCCCCGACGCTCATTCCGTGCCTCATCGGAAGCGGATACTCGCCGACAAAGCTCTTCGAATCCTCCTCGAGGACATTTCCCTCCACCAGCATCCCGCCGATGGGATTTGGCCTGTCGAGAACAACCACTTTTTTCCGGAGGGCGGCACACCGGCGCATTATCCCTGCCATCGTATAAATGAAGGTGTAGACTCGTGTACCAACATCCTGAATATCAACAATGACCGTGTCAAGCCCTTCCAGCATCGTATCGGTGGGCTCTCGAACGTCGCTATACAGACTGTACAACGGAAGACCGGAGACAAAATCGCGTCCGTGCCCGCTTTCCACCATGTTATCCTGCTTATCGGCAAAGAGGCCATGCTGCGGGGAGAACAATACGGTGAGGCGGTCCTTCAGAACCTTTTTCAGAACAACTTGTGTCGGAACAATCTGAACATCAACACTCGCCTGATTCAGGAGTACGCCGCACCTGCCCCATGTTTTCGCCAGGGCTGGCCGGCCTGCGAGGATTTCAAGACCCACGGCCGTTTTCATGGTTCACAAAAATAGGAAACCCGTCGGAGAACCTCTTCGACGGGTTGTTGGGTATCGATCATCATGAATTTATTTCGACCGGGCGACTTTCAGCCGGTTCGTTGCACGAAGAAGCGAGACCTTCGCACGCTCCATATCGACTTCGACTTTCTTTTCTGCAAGCCGCTTTTCTGCGCGGTCCCTGGCGTCTTCCGCCCGTTTGACGTCAATCTCCTCTGCCCGTTCCGCCGTTTCTGCGAGCATCACCACTTTGTTATCCCGTACCTCGACAAATCCTCCGCTCGTGGCATAGTGTGTTTCGTTTCCGTCCTCGTTCACCACCTTCACCAGACCCACCGTGGTCGCCGCCAACAAGGGTGCGTGGTTCTTCAGAACCTGAAATCCACCCATAACACCGGGAGCGGTGAAACTGATCACGATAGTGCTCAGAACTACTTTCTTCGGTGTAACAATCTCAAGATGAAACGATTTTTCCGACATGGACTAACCCTGCATCTTCTTCGCTTTTTCCACAACTTCTTCGATGCCGCCGACCATGAGGAATGCGGATTCCGGGAGACGATCGTATTCACCTTCGATGAGGCCCTTAAATCCGCGAATGGTATCCTCCAGTTTCACATATTTTCCCGGATAACCGGTAAACTGTTCCGCCACAAAGAATGGCTGAGAAAGGAACCGCTCGATCTTTCGGGCTCTCGCGACCGTGATCTTGTCCTCGTCGGACAGTTCATCCATGCCAAGAATATTGATAATATCCTGAAGATCCTTGTACCCCTGGAGAATCTCCTTGACGCGCTTTGCCACATGGTAATGTTCGTCACCAACGATCAGCGGATCAAGAATGCGGGAGGTCGAGTCAAGCGGATCGACAGCAGGATAAATACCCTTCTCGACGATCTGCCGGCTCAACACGGTTGTGGCATCAAGGTGGGAAAACGTTGTTGCCGGGGCCGGGTCCGTCAGGTCGTCGGCCGGAACGTAAATTGCCTGAACCGAGGTAATGGACCCTTTCTTGGTCGACGTAATTCTCTCCTGAAGCTCACCCATTTCCGTGCCGAGGGTTGGTTGATATCCCACGGCGGAGGGCATTCTGCCCAACAGCGCCGACACCTCCGAGCCTGCCTGAACAAAGCGGAAAATATTGTCAATAAAGAGAAGAACATCCTTGCCCTCTTCGTCCCGGAAGTATTCGGCAACCGTCAGTGCGGTAAGTCCGACCCGCGCACGTGCGCCCGGTGGCTCGTTCATCTGGCCGAATACCAATGCTGTCTTGTCCAGAACACCGGACTCCTTCATTTCCAGCCACAGGTCATTTCCTTCGCGAGTACGCTCGCCCACACCTCCGAATACCGAGTAACCGCCATGGTGCTTCGCAATATTATGGATCAGCTCCTGGATCAGGACGGTCTTTCCAACACCTGCTCCACCGAACAAGCCCGTTTTTCCACCTCTGGTATAGGGTTCGAGCAGATCGACGACCTTGATTCCAGTCTCGAACATCTCTTTTTTTGTGGACAACTGGTCAAAGGCAGGGGCCGGGCGGTGAATCGGGTATTTCAACTTCGCCTCGATCGGTCCGAGTGCGTCAATGGGCTGGCCGATGACATTCACCAATCGCCCGAGCACTTTCGGGCCCACAGGCACCGAAATCGGTTCGCCGCAGTCGATCGCCTTCATGCCCCGAACCAGGCCATCGGTTGAGTCCATTGCGACTGTCCGCACGCGGTCTTCACCAAGTTGCTGCTGCACTTCGCAAATCAATTCCTCGTCAACTCCTTCGACATTCTTACGGGGAATTTTCACAGCGTTCAGAATTGCCGGAAGCTCTCCGCCGGAGAAATCGATATCAACAACCGGTCCAATGATCTGAACTATCTTTCCTTCGTTCATCTGTTGCCTTTCGTGCGATTTTTTTTACTGATGTGCGGTGTGGTCAAAATGAGTAGATCAAAATACTGCATATTTGGCCGAAAATCAATCACTTCTTGAGAAGTGCGGAAACAATCATTGCACCGTGGAGCCTGCCGTTTTCAATGAAGATCTTATTGTTGTATTTCCCCGCAGCAAGAGATCCGGCCACGTAAAGTCCGCCGACATTTGTTTCCATGGTTGCAGGATCGTGAACCGGACCCAGAGTATCAGGATCAATACTCACCCCGGCCTGCTCAAGGAGCGCAGTCTCCGGCCTGTAGCCGATCATAACAAACAAGGCGGCAAACGGGATTTCCGCATGAGTACGACCTTCGACCTCGAGGACTCCGGGCCGAATCCGTCGAACGCGCGTTTGGAATAAAGCCGTGATCTCTCCGGCTTTGATGCGGTTTTCCAGGTCAGGGAGAATCCAGTATTTCACACCTTCGCTCAATCTTTCCCCACGATGGATCATGGTCACTTTGGCCCCATGACGATAGAGATCCAACGCCGTCTCGACCGCAGAATTTTTACCGCCCACGACAGCGACCTCAAGGCCTGCATACCGAAACCCCTCATCATAGTACCGGTACACATTCGGCAGGTCGGCACCCGGAACTTCAAACGGATTGGGTGTATCGAAATAGCCGGTTGCCACAACAACGCGGGACGCAGAAAGGAATCCAATGGAGGATGCAATTTGAAACCCACGGGCCGTTTTTGTTAACCCTGTTACCCGCGCGTTCCGAATGACCTCCAGGCGGTACGTGGAGGAAACGCTTTGATAGTATTTGACAGTTTCACTTCGGGATGGCCGAAACCCGGAGGAAATGAATGGAATGTTCCCCAGTTGTAACAAATCCGGCGTGGAAAAGAACGTCATTTGTACCGGGAACCGGCGAATCGCGTCTGCAACAGAGCCCTGGTCAAACACGCAGTAATCCAAGCCTGCCTTTGATGCCTCGATCGCGCAGGCAAGGCCGGCCGGCCCGGCACCAATAATGACAAGGTCATATGTTGTTTTTACGGGTTTTGGCATGCAAATAAAAAATCCGCTCACGCGGATTCTTTTTGTAAGAAGAACACTGAGCTGGTGGTCGGACTTGAACCGATCCCGCCGCCCAACCATCTGAATTGTGAGCTGGTGGTCGGACTTGAACCGATCCCGCCGCCCAATCATCTGAATTTTGAGCTGGTGGTCGGACTT
>JBBEEC010000066.1:0-14056 GCA_040880975.1 Bacteroidota bacterium
GGCGACGATGCGCCCTTCCTTCAGCAGGAGTAGATACGACCGCGCAACGGAAAACGCGATGACTTGTTGGAGCCGCCCCTTGTTGATGATCTCCATGTCTGCAAGAGTACGTGCCAGGTCGGTTTGGATGGAGGTGCGGCCGCCGTTGTACAGCAGCTGCTGAACCGTGAATTCCGCATAGAGGTCGTTCAACGAGTTGCCAAGGTAGATCGTCTTGTTGGGCAGCACCCAATCCCAGCGAGTAAGCGACGTATTGAAAAACAGTTGCGGGTAGTACTGGCTGTTAACCTGGTCTACCCGATATTCTGCTGCTTGCGTCAGGTGTGTCGAGGCTTTGAGCACAGGATGGTGCTCCAACGCAAGAGTGATTGCGCTGTCCAGCGAAAGCTGATGTTCGTTGGATGGCAGCTGAGCTTCTGCCAGGGGCAGCAGGAAACTGACGTACAGGAACGTCAAAACGGCAACGATAGATTTCACGGCACTTTCGCTTTGTTCGTGTTTCATAGTCACAGAACCTCGCTCAGGCTACCCGGGTCTCGTTCACGAGCACCAGTTGGTTGTCGGCAATCAGGCTTCGAATGATATTCATGAAACCTGAGACCTCCTCTTCGTTTTCCGCGGTAACCTCGAATGTCAAGAAGCCCGGCGCGCCCTCGAGATGCCCTTTGAGAGTCGGAACCTCAAGTGTGAAGTTCACGATATCGAACGGTCTTCCAACAATGGCATCGTCGAGCTGGGTCAGGAATTTCTTCTCACCAAACTGACCGGCAACCTCCACCTTGACGCGGCGGTTTACTTTCGCAAGCTCTGCTTCCGCCGCCGTGCGTTCCCTCTGCATCTGAATCTTCTCGCGTTTCTCTTTTGCTTCTTTTTTCACGATGTTGAAAATCCTGTGTTCCTTCTCGACTTTCCAGATCAAGTCGCGCCCGGGGAACGAAATTGCTTCCACCGGGCACACGGTCCGGCATGTTGAACAACCAACCATGCAGTTAAAGGGTCTCTCGACGATCTCGCAGACGCAGAGTGGATCCTTGTTCACCAGGAAGAGGTGAAGAATGCGCAGACGGGTCTCGTCGGACAGGGCTTTGAAGATGTTGCTTTCCGATTTCATATATGCTCTTCTTGGCATATAAGAAGATGCGAAAATAATTCGTTCTTATCAATGCAATGGTTCTCCGCGCGGTTCAATAAACAAAGGATGTTAAAAGAAAACCCTTGCCCACAGTTCAATCTTCTGCCTTACCATCTTCGCCCCAAATTCTGTGTTGTCTCCGCCGGCCAACAATGTTGGCCAAAAGATGAATTCAACATTGTTTACCGGTTTATAACTCAGGGACATCGAAAACAAACTGCTGTTGTCGTTCAGATTGTAAATTGCGTAAAACGATGGCGTGAAGTAGAGCCATTCGAACGGTTCGGGTAAGATGATCTTCACGTAGAGATAATCCCGCATCAACGTACTACTTCGAAAATACCGCTGGTTCAAGCCGAGCGTCTGTTGTGCAATCATCGCATTTCCGCTGTTGGCACCGCTCGTCAGCAAGTCGAGATATTCTTCAAACTCGCGCTTGTTCAAGCCAAGACTGTTGTGGTAATACTCTGCTATGATTGTCGTATTCGATTCATGCAAGTACCGCAATCCGAGCAGAGAGGAGAAATCATTCCGCTCTTCGATCCTTAAACCGCCATTACTGACCGAGTAACGCTGTACATGCTGATTGTAGCTTAGCTCTCCATGCAGTTCAAAGTTGTCCGTTACATTCCTGGAAACATCCAGACCAATGTGCCTCGCGTTTCTCGCGCTGTAATACCCCATCAGATCGATGTCCGTATCCCATATCAGGAAATACGTTTTTAACGCGACGTCAATATTCTCCGCTTCTGCATACCGGGTTCCGAAGCCGGGAGCCTGCGGAATCACAGCAAGGAGAATTGCAAAGCTTTGCAGAGCTGGAGAAGAGAGGCTTTTGATGTACTCGATATTCGCCGACAACAGGCCTGCCTGTGCCAGTTCGGGATTTTCCGGGTCTTTCACCGGATTCACATAGCCGACCGGATTGAATGCGTACCCCTTGCCCCAGTTGTAGATGCGTTTCCCCGCCTGAACCGAGGAGTTGAAGGAGGGACTGTAACTGCCGTACGCCTCAAAGAGATCAACGCGGGCGTCGTCATCGCTGTAGTACGTCGCATGTGTTTTCAAATGAAAGCCAAGTTCCCGGGTTTGATAGTCGGCGTTGATATACGGCTCAATGCGGTATTGCGAAAGATACTCGGACGACAATCCGGCCGTTGACAACTGCAGGCGATACATCGGCGAGCCCTGGGCCATGTAAAAGAATGCATATTTCGCATCAAAATTCCCGCTCCATTCGAGTTTCTTTTCTTCCGCTGACGGAATCTCGACAGGCAGTTCTTGCCCCTGTACGGCAGCAGAAAAGAGAACCCACGTAAAAATGACACGCTTCATCGCAGCTCTCCCAACCGTCCGAGGTAATTGAGCGTGAAGACCTCATCGGGAAGCTGGCGGGGCTTGATACGTTGATAGATCATCAAAGAGCGATAACCCTTGTACAGAGGGCTTGTGGTTTCCAACACTGAGGGGCGGACCAGTCCGTTTCCGAAATCCTTGTCGTCGGTGAACACGAGCGATTTGATCAACATTCCGCTGGATGCGTATGCCTCAACCTTGCGCAGAATCTTGCCGTCTTTGGTGACCCACAGTTTCAGTCTGTCGTAGGCCACTGTCCTGTTCTTTGCCTTCAACTCGAGGATGTGTTCCTTTCCGGTCTCCCCGGCAAACGCGGCATCATACTCAACGTGATATTCCAGCTGCATAAGGTCCGCATTATTGAACACGCCGCCGACAACCGATTGCAGGCTTGTGATGCGGATCGGTTTGTTGACGTTGGGAATGTACAGCCACATGTTCTCGCCCAGCCGCAAGGTTGCACGTCCTTTCTCGCTGGCCGGAGCGACGTACAACATGGCGATCTTGTCCCTGCCCTTCTTGACGGTAAAGAACGTGAATTCCTTTCTGCTCCCGTCCGGCTCTTCATTGATAAGGCGGCGATAGGCCTCATAGGATTCAGGCATGAGGTTCTCATCCACCGTTTTGAGCAGTGCGTTGGCATCCTGCGCCGGCGCGGCGAGCGAAGCTACCAAGAGCGCTATGATCAGCATCAGCGTACGTTTCATTTCTCCACCTTTCCCCCGCCTACACTTGTGAAGCAGTTACGGCGGGCAAGTTTTTCCATTTTCCTTCACCCGTTATTTATCTGACGAAGTCCCGTTTTGTGGGACGTAGTCAGACCCTTTACCTTCATCTATACGTGCCCTAACGCGTCAACCGGTTCCATAGTTGAGGCCTTGTAGGCCGGCTGGAGACTTGCAAAAATCGACACCAACAAAACGATGGCGCTCACGAGGATGACCTCCTGTGCCGGAATGCCCGGAGCCAAAACGATGTGCATCATCCCGAATGTGAAGTCGATCGGAACAAGATTCATCAGCCACAACAAGCCAAGCGCGATGATAATGCCGGTCAGCGTGCTCAACAGGCCCATCGCAAAACCCTCCACGAGGAACATCGATAAGATCCGGCTGGGCCGGGTGCCGATGGCGGCAATCGTGCCGATCTCGCTGATGCGCTCATACACCGACATGGTCATGATGTTCAGGATGCTCACAAGTACGATCGAGATCAAAATGAATTTGACGACGAGAATCAGCAAATCAACGATCCGTGCGATGCTGGCGAACGGTGAAAGTTGTTCCCATGTGTGCAGTTCAACATCGGATTGGGACGTACTCAAGTCCTTTTTTAATTCGCTGAACACGTTGCCGAGCTGACCGAAATCCTGCAAGTGTACAGCAATTTCGATTATTTCCGGTCCGTCCAGGCGCAGGAGCATTTTCGCATCGTCCATGTGGATGTAGCCGTCTTTTCCCCCCGGACCCAGCACGCTCTCAATCACCGCGCCGACGCGCATGGGAATGCCGTTGACGGAGCCGTCTTTGTTTGTGGCCACAAGGACAATCTCGTCACCGACGGTTAATCCCAGCCCCTTCATCAAATTGTCCGGTACCAGTACTTCGCCCTGCTTGACGAATTCACTCGGATTAGGAACCTTTCCCTTGATCCGGTCGACAAGGCCGGGACAGGTCCGGTTTTCCATTTCCGGATACACCGCGCTCAGCCGGATGTTCGATGTTTGAGCATAGTTGCTTATCATCGCCCCGAATTTGATGCGCGGACTGTAGGCCGCAACGCCGGAATTGCGTTTCAGCGTCTCTTCGATTTCGCCAAGTTCCCCGCCCGTGAGGGTGAGATTGAGCGGCAGATTATCAATTGATTCAACATACCCCTTTTTATGGATCTGCAGATCGCCCAGGGCCGTATTGGTAAGGATGCCGATCATTTGGGTTTTGAAGGAGATTGCCAATCCCCCGAACGCAATAACGAGAACGACGCCGAAGGTGATGAGCGAGGAGGTCAACAGCGTACGCCGTTTATAACGAAAGAGATTTCGAACGGCAATTTTGATGATGTTCTTCATGATCTCAGTTCTCTGTCGTGGTGGTGTGAAGGTTTCGATCCACGAGCACGCCATCCTCGAGTGTGTAAAGGACTTCCGCCTCGCCGACAATTTTGGGATCGTGTGTTGAAAAAATAAAGGTGGTGCCGAATTGTTTCTGCATCTCGTGCATGATGGCAATCACTTTGAAAGCGGTCGCATGATCGAGATTGGCGGTCGGCTCATCGGCCAATACGACTTGTGGATTCGTCACCAGCGCACGGGCCACCGCCACTCGTTGTTTCTGCCCGCCCGAAATCTGGTTTGGGTATTTGTCTTTCTGGTCGACCATTCCGACTTTGTCAAGCAGTGTCATGATGCGGTCACGACGTTCTTTGGGAGGGACACGTTTTACGAGCAGAAGCGGATATTCGACGTTCTCATAGACAGTGAGCACCGGAATGAGATTGAAATTCTGAAACACAAATCCGAGCGTGCTGGCGCGGAACGAGGCGGCCTGTGCCCGATCGAGTGAGCGTATATCGACACCATTGACGAAAAGCTTTCCTTCGGTCGGCTTGTCTAACACGCCCATCATGTTGAGCAGGGTCGTTTTGCCGCTTCCTGACGGGCCGATGAAAGACACAAAAGATTGTTTGCCGATTTCCAGATTGATTCCCTTGAGGGCAGTGACCGGCACTTCGCCCGTGTGATAGATCTTGGTCACGTTTTCTAACCTGATAAGGCTCATGGAAGTATCTCCGGATTTCTTCTCATTATGTTGATGCGTTGGCAGCATCAGAATGCCGTTGAGAGGAAATATATCCCCCCAAAAAGAACAAACAGGCCCGCCGCTCGCCGCAGCCAGACTCCTGCGTTTGACCGGCTCGACCAATGAAGATATCGCTGCACGACATGTGTGAGGGAACCGGCGCCGGCGATGATGGCACAATGACCCAGACCGAACGCTCCGATCAGCAACGCGGCGCTCATAAAACTGGTGGTTGAAACACTGAAGACAACGCCAAGGACGGGGGCAAGGAATGCAAATGTGCACGGCCCGAGTCCGATCCCAAAAAGCAATCCCAATGTTAACGCTCCTATCCATCCGCGCCTGTTTGTTGATCCTCCCGAAAAGCCACCCCAGGAAATCTTCACAATGTCGAGCAGGTAGAGACCTATGACGAAGAAAATTCCTGCCACGAAGATATTGCCCCATCTCCCCACATCCCCCATCATTCTCCCCAAAGAAGCCGTTGCGAATCCGACGAGCGCGATAGTGATGAGAATGCCGACAGCAAAAACGACCGACAGGCCTGCGGACCGTCTCGCCGTAACAACTCCCTGCGCGCTGATATAACCGACGATGAGCGGAATACTGCTGAGGTGACATGGACTCAGGAGGATGCTCATGACCCCCCATCCGAAGGCGGCGGCAAGGGCAATTTCAAAACTACCGGTCATTGCGGTCGTCAGGGAGTTGAAAATCGTGTCCATGTGCTATCCTTCCCTCCGGATTTTCAATCCTTGTTTCTGAAGCAGCTTGTCGATCTCCGCTTCCGGGAAGAATCCTTCGTGACGGAAGAACTCTTTCCCCTCCTTATCCAGGAATACCTGTGTCGGTATCAGGCGAATCCGGTATTGACGGGCAGCAGGCTTCCCGGCCTCGGTCCATACATCATGAAAAACCACGTTCACCTGTGAGCCGTACTTTCCCTCGATTGCTTTCATCACCGGTTGCATTTGGCGGCAAGGAATGCAGTTAACCGAGCCGAGCTCGACAAATGTCACGATCGGGCTCTCAGTCTTTGCAACGGATTGTCCCGTTGATTTGTTTGTTTTGGATTGCCCGGCGACAATGGCTGAAATCATGCCTACTGCAATCAGAGCGACAAGAAGGGATTTCTGACTGGTCATTGTTCTACTCCTTGATCCATTGTAAGAGTTGTGAGTCTTTGGGCACAGTCCCGATACTTTTCACTACGCCGTTGATGACGATACCTGGCGTCATCATAATCCCGTAAGAGATGATTTCATTCAAGTCGGTAATCTTCTCGACATCGAAGTCAAGGCCATGCTCTGTCTTCAACACCTGCAACCGTTTTTCGAGCATCTTGCACTTTGAGCAGCCTGCGCCGAGGATTTTGATGTTCTTCTTCATGTTCAATTATGCCACTTCGCCGAAGAGCCATCCTGCAAGTATCGAAAGCATCATGATCGTCAGGATGTATGCCGATGCCTGTTTCTTTCCCATCACTTTGAACAGCACAATCATGCTCGGCAGACTCAAAGCGTTGCCTGTGAGAAAGAGCGTGAGTGCCGGACCCCGGCCCATCCCGAGTCCCATCAATTTCTGGATAATGGGCACTTCGGTCAGTGTGGCAAAGTACATGAACGCTCCAAAAGTTGAGGCGATGGCATTGGAGAACAATGTATTCTGTCCAACAAGCCCGGTCACGACCTCCTGTGGAACAACGACTTCAATAATTCCAGCGACAAATACGCCAACAAAAAGATAGGGGAGGATCTTTTTCGTGAGGTCCCACGTCTCGCGCAGCCATTCGAGGTTGTGTTCTTTTTGGAACTTGAAGAACAGGATGCCCAACAGCCCCGCAACCATGGAACCAATGAGCACCGCTTTGGTCAGGGAATCGAGCGACAGGCTGAACACCACCAGAACGCCAAGTTGGAGCAGGAAGAACGTCAGGATGGTGGCATTGGAATAAGGCACATCGCCCCCCATGCCGGTGGCGAATGCCCCGTTTGCATTCTTCTTGTCATGGTCGCGGAAGAGGAGGGCCATGAAGAGTCCCGCGATCACCGAAATGACCACCGCGGCAGCCAGCCGAACCATGGCGAAGTCCCAGCCGAGCACGCTCCCGGTGAGAAGGATCGCCGTAATGTTGATTGCGGGACCTGCAAAGAGAAAAGCGACCGCAGGCCCGATACCTGCACCACGTTTGTAGATCCCCGTGAACAATGGAAGAATCGTGCACGAACAGACCGCGAGAATACCGCCTGAAATGCTGGCAATTGGATAGGCAATGTACTTCTTCGTGGTAGGGCCAAGAAGTTGTATGACGGCGTCCTTCTTCACATAGACGGCGATCGTACCGGCGATGAAGAATGCCGGAACAAGGCAGGTAAGAACATGCAGCCGGGCGTATTCCTGCAACAGGGAAAGACCCGCACCGAGGGCGGAGAGGACGTCAGGCGCATCAATCGGAGCGAAATACAAAACTGCAAAGGCTCCGACCAGAACCAGGAATTTCGATCGCTCGGTCACTTGGCAACGGTTCCTTCCGCCGCAGCCACGAGAAGATCCTTGATCTTTGAGATCGGCGGGACACCGCCCGCCCAGACAACCTTTTCGTCAATCACCAATCCGGGAGTGCGCATGATCCCGTATGAGACGATGCTGTCGAGATCTTCGACTTTTTGCACTTCCGCCGTCATGTGAAGCTCTTGAAGAACATCGAGCGTCCGGCGTTCGAGGGTCTTGCAGTTCATACATCCGGGTCCAAGTACTTTGATGGTCATGGTGTGGTCCTTTCTAGTTGTCAGCTAAACTCATCCCCCTAACTCCCCCTTCTCTTTCAAGAGAAGGGGGATGGGGGGTTGAGTCAGTTTTGCTCAAGCCCCTCTGCCTTCATCCGCATTTCGTGCGTTGTCAAAGCTTTCACGAGATCGAGGATCCGGTACACCCGCTGATCCGCAACCTTGAAAATCACCCGCAGACCCTCTTTCCACGAGATCAAGAGGCCGGCCTGGACAAGGATCTTCAGATGTCTCGAAAGGTTGGATTGCTCCAGTTGCAACGCCGGCGCAAGTTCACAGTTGCAATGAGCGGCTCCCCTCAGGCATTCCAGAATTCGAATCCGATTCGGATGTCCGAATGCCGAAAGAACCTCGGCAGCGTATTTCGCTTGATTGTCGTGCATTTGAGACTCCATTTGACTATATGAGCATATACTCATAAAGCATGCCAGACGATATGACGAAAAAATGAGCAAAAAAGGCCAATTCGGCGCGGCTGGTTCCGAGAAATAGGATGTGGAGTTGCAGGTCTGAGATTTTGAAGAGGGAGGTGGGGGGGTGGGAGGGTGGGAGATGAGAGGGGAGTGTAGCGACCGCTTCTACAACACATCCCTCCGCGTCACGTCCCAAGTGGCGAATGCAGCGAACAGAATTCCGCCGATCGAACCCACAGTCAGAGCGATAAAAGATCGTTCATCCCCGAGTGAGTTAAGTGGAAAGAGCCATGGATAAAACGCGCCGGCTCGTGCCCCGGAGGCGAACACGGCAAAAAACACCGCCCCGATGCCGACGCCCAGCGACAGTGCAAACCCCTGCCATCGTGCGCTGATCCACGAATGAATGGCAATGATCAGCCAACTTGCGACGAACGGCAGAAATGCCTTTGTCGCAATGAGCTCCACCGGAATACCTTCCATTAAAAACTGCGGCCGGAGGAATGACAACAGTTTTCCAAAGATCACAATGGCAATGCACAGGACAACTGTGCTCAATCCGATCATGAGAAAACTCGTAAGCATTTTCGCGGCAACGAGAGAGGCGCGAGGAATCGGAAGGGCAAACAACTGCTTCCAGGACTTTGCAGAATGCTCAATGTTGTTCAGTAATGCCGTTTCCAGAGTTATGTACAGGGGCATCATAAAGATTGCCCACAGCGCGCACGAGCTCTGAACGAACATAGGCCAGGCCTGAATGTTCTCGGGCACCTTCATTCTGTCATAGCCGATAAAAAACTGTAGCAGCACGACGATCAGCGGTGCAACCACGATCATCCAAAGGGCGAGGGTCCTTCGAAGTTTGAGCCACTCTGTACCAAGGGCTCTGAGAAAAGCTGTCATGAGGATTTCTCCCCGTCGGAATTTGTCAGTGTAAGAAAAATGTCTTCCAGAGAGGATTGGATGAGCGAGAGTTGAAAGACCCTGATATTGTTTTGCACCATCAGTTTGTTGATGTCCGCCGTCTCTTCGCGGTTTCTGATTTCAACCTTCAGTCCTGAAGAACCATCCGGATGGCATAGCCACTCCCGCCCGGCAAGAAGGCTCATCGCCGCGTGTGGATTATCCGTTTCCAGATACAGATGCTCGTGCCGGCGGCTTTGGAGTTCCTTCAACGGTCCCTGGAAGATCATCGAACCCGCGTTCAGAATACCGATATGAGTAGCCATCTGCTCGACTTCACTGAGCAAATGACTCGAGAGGAAAACAGTGATGCCATGTTCTTCGGGCATTGTTTGCAGAAGCTTCCGCATTTCCAGAATGCCGGCAGGATCGAGGCCGTTCGTGGGTTCATCGAGAATCAGAAGGCGCGGTTCTCCCAGAAGGGCCGCCGCAAGCCCGAGACGCTGTTTCATACCCAACGAATACTGTTTCACAGGCCGGAGCGCGTCTTGCTCCAGCCTCACAACGGAGAGAACCCGGGCAATATGCGACTTGTCAATATTCATTAGGCGCTGAAGGACCTCCAAATTTTCGAACCCCGTCAGATGAGAATAGAGGGATGGTGTTTCGACGAGGGAACCTGTTTTTGAAAGGATGGCCGCCCGATTCTCTTTGAGGGAAAGGTCGAAAAGATGAATTTCACCCTGTGTGGGCCGCAAAAGGCCGAGGAGCATTCTGATTGTGGTCGTTTTGCCTGCTCCATTGGGACCCAGAAAACCATAGACGCTGTTCTCGGGAACATTCAGATCAATTCCATTGACCGCCGCGATGGAACCGAACCGGCGAGTCAAACCCAATGTTGCGATTGCAGTACTCATGGGGTGTGTATTCGAAGAAAGGGGAGGAAAGTTACATTTGCATTAAGCAGAACCATTCATATCATTTCAGTGCTACGACAAAATCTTTAAGCTTCTTCATGTCGAGCAGTCCGTTCGTTCGCACTCCGCTGCACACGTCCACCGCGTAGGGTCCGACGGCTTTGATGGCTTCACCCACATTCTCACCTTTTAATCCGCCTGCAAGGAATACGGGCTTACCGGATAGTTCAACGATCTGTCTGCTGATCTTCCAGTCGTGAACCATTCCTGTTCCTCCAAGCACCTTCACCGGAAGGTCCGGGTTCCCGGAATCCAGCAATATTCCGTCGACATAGGGAGCAACAGAAACCGCCTCGTCAAGCGACTGAAGACCGCGGACGTGAATCACCTGGACGATGGCAATGCCCTGCAGGGTGGACTGAAGCTGCTTGTACGTTTCCACGGAGACAGCATCAACGAGCTGCAGGGTGTTTGCTCTGGTGTACCGCTGCTGCTGAATGATTGATGTGGCGTCTGTCTTGCTTGTCAGGAGGAAAGTCGCCACCCCTGGAGGGACGGTGGGGATAATAAAGGCAATATGGTCTTCGGGAATCGGACCGGGTCCGCTGGGCATTTCGGATACAAATCCAAGCGCCGAGGCACCGGCCTCAACGGCGATCCGCGCCTCGTCAGCGTTCTGAATGCAGCAGATCTTGAATCGCGTCATTCACTACCCTCTGCTTTTCGCTTGATGGCTCTTAGGATTGCGCGGCGTATTAATCCGCTCCCGCCCCGGATGATCAACCAATAGAATCCGAATTTTCTCTTTGCCCCTGTACCCAAGGCAACGATACGCGTTTCTGTCGTGAGACGAGTCTTGCTTTGTGTACGCTCGACAAGAAAATTCCATCCGGCTTTTGCCCAGCCGTTTTCCTGGAAATCCTGAAACTGGCTTGGAGTAGCAATATCCCTGCAGAGGTTTCCCGTCGGTTTCCAGAACTGTCCGATTGTCCCAAGCGCAAGTTCACTGTCCGGCTCCTCACCCAGAATCAAGAAACCTGACCCGACGATTTGATGGATGAGGGGTTGGTCACTGCGGTTCGGTGCGTAGCGTTTTCCTTCAAACAGGAAAGCCGGAATGGATCTCAGGGCCATGAGAACGCCAACCACAGGCACGTCCGCGGGGCGCAGGGATTTGACGGAGGAAAGAACCCTCGATGCGGTGGCGTTGATCATGATTGAGTGAACTTCGCGGAACTGAAAATTCGGAACGAACTGATCAAGGAGCATTATCTTTATTGCCCGGTGGGGCGGGGGGGAGTTTTGGTTTACGAACAGAGAATGTGGTGATAAGCGCAACGGCAGCGACAATGATAACGGCGGCGAGAATGATCCGGGCTCCTAATTCCTCGCCGGCAATGAGCCAACCCAGAATAACAGCGATGATGGGATTGACGTAAGCGTATGTGGAGACGATCGAAGGTTGCACATGCCGAAGGAGCCATATGTAGGCCGTGAAGCCCACTAACGATCCGAAGGCGATGAGGTATGCAAGGGAGAGAAGGGAAGACTGCGTGACCATCGATGGATCAAAATCCGATAATTCTCCGCCGATCATTCCCGCGAGGACGCAAAAGATACCTCCGCTGATCATTTCCATTGCCGTGGCAAGGAAGGGATTTGGCGGAAGCTGTGAACCGCGCGAATACAAAGATCCGCCCGCCCAGAACATCGTTGCAAGAACAAGTACGGCAGCCCCCAACGGGTGAATCTCCTGGCCTCCGATAATGTTTGCCGGATCGATCAGCAGTCCAACCCCGAGTGTTCCGAGTACGAGTCCCGCGGTGGCTCCAATCGTCGGTTGGTACCCGCGATGCCACCAATCGAAGAGAAGGAACCACACCGGCGAGATTGCAATGATCAGAGCGGTGATGCCTGACGGAACAAATTGCTCCGCCCACGAGACTCCGCCGTTTCCAAGGAACAACAAGGCCGCTCCGACGATCGCGGCGGATCTCCATTGCAGAAGGGTCGGCTTTTCTGATCCGCGCATGGAAACCCACAAGTAAAGAATGGAACCGGAGATGAGAAAGCGGGTACCCGCCATGAGAAAGGGCGGAAGCGTATCAACGGCGAGACGAATTGCGAGATATGTCGATCCCCAGACAACATAGACGGCGGCAAAAGCAAGAACGATCTTCGCGCGGGAGGGTGAGTTCATGATGTTATAAAAAATAGTAAAAGGAAGGGGGAAGGGAAGATAAATCCTAAAATTGAAATTCTGAATCCGAAACAATCCCAAAAAACGAAACTCCAAAACGCTTATGCGCCTTAGAATTTAGTATTTGTTTTGGATTTAGATATTGTGATTTCGGATTTATTTACTATCGTCCTTCCAATTCCACCATTTCAACAGTTCCGGTTTGTGCTTCTTGTGTGAAGCAAAATAAACCGCACATCGGAAGGTGTAAAGAAGGCACCGGTCGATGGGTTTGCCGATTTGCGCGCAACGTTTGTCGTAAAGCTTCTGTGGATCTCTGTCCTTCAAATCCGCGACCCGCCGAATTCCGAGTTCCCAGAGATCCTCGGCTATACTCTTACCCACCGAGGGGATAATCTGCAATTCCTTTAAAGTGTTAACCCTGGTCATATGCCCTTCCTGGAATTCGACATTCGAAATTCGTTATTCGACATTATTCCGCTAACTCCCTCACACACTCATTCCCTCATACACTCTCACCCTCATTCCCTCTTACACTCATTTCTCCACTTCCGATGCGAACGTAATCAAATATCCGTCCGGATCTTTGATGCTGAATTCTTCCATTCCGTAAAACGTAGTCTTAAGTCCGAGGACCACATTTGCCCTGCCTTTGATCTGCTCGAATAATCTCTTCACGTTCTCCACTTTTGTGTAGAGCGTTTGTGTCGCTCCGATAGGTCTTCCTTTGAATTCCGGAAGGTCCTGAACGAGACTCGGCATCGTCTGAACCATGAGTTCAACGGTTCCATGTTTCATCCAGGCCCAATCGAATTTCCCTGAATCGGGCACAGTTGCTATGACCTCGAACCCCAAAACCCCGCGATAAAAATCGATGCTGTTGTTCACATCCTGGACCATCAGATTGGGTGTCATCGATTTGATCATAGTACCTTCCTGTGCGTGAGAAATGGAAAGAAAAAGGATTGAAAGAGCGAGAATGGGTTTCATAGTAATTGGGTTTGTGCGTGGGATGAGTAAATCGTAAACCGTGAATCGTGAACCGTAGCTTCATACTTGCAACTATTCACCGTTCACCATGACTTCGTGCTCTGATAAAGCACGTTTGCAAATGATCGTCCACCATCCCCGTTGCCTGCATAAACGCGTAACAGATCGTCGATCCGACAAACCGAAATCCGCGTCGTTTCAGGTCTTTGCTCATCGCGTCGGATTCACGTGATGTGGGTGGAACTTGTCTCATGGAGCTCCGCCGGTTGACAATCGGCTTCCCCCCGACGAATTGCCAAATATAGCAATCGAATGAACCAAATTCCTCCTGGACGTCCAGGAAAGCTCTTGCATTGTTTATCGCCGATTCGATCTTGAGCCTGTTGCGCACGATGCCATTGTCTTTGAGCAGGGATCGTATTTTTGCTTTCGTATATTTTGAAATCTTTCGGGCATCGAACCCGTGGAAAGCCTTCCGATAGTTCTCGCGTTTCCGCAGAATGGTTATCCAGCTCAATCCGGCCTGAGCGCCCTCAAGGATCAACATTTCAAACAGCTTGC
>JBBEEC010000067.1:0-13893 GCA_040880975.1 Bacteroidota bacterium
TCGGCATCGGGAACAGGAACTCGCATCGGCAGTTCATTGATCACCGTACTCTGCTTGGCAAGGATCGCTCCCGTGCCCGCATCCACGACGTACGTCCAATCTTCGAATCCAATCGCGGCGGGAATCCGCAGTTCCCATGCCAGGAAGTATCCTTCCTCCGTCGAATAGACTACTAGCCGGGATTCGCGCAACGAGTCTCTTAATTCCTGTCGAGAGTCCTGCCGTGCGGCAGCGAGGGCTGCCTGAGCGACTATCGTTGGCACGACATCGATGCGGATTTCTTTGTGAAATAGACCCAATGCTGTTTGAACACCACCTCCATTCTGCACAGTGACCACATATTCGCCACCAATCACGGGGAGACCTTTGTAGGTTTGCTTGAACTTCAGGTATGAAAAACCCCTGTTTTCTTTTAGCGAATGAAATTCGAGCCTGTCGTTTTCAGGGTTCTCTTTTTGGATTTCAACGAGTTCTCGGAGAAAAAGCTCCGCGGATTGCCTCGGATCTGACGAAAATACCACCGGACTAGCTAACGTGATAATGTCCGGGGTGCCCGTGCGATCATTCCAGTTGATTCCCACGGCGTTGCTCAATCGCAATTGGAGACTTGCCACCCCTGCGATCTGAGTTGAATCCGGTTGCTTTTGACCGAATACGAATGAGCATAGAAAAACCAATCCGAACAATATGGTAAAGACCTTCGTTTTCATGGTATTTTCCCTTCGGTTGGGAGGATTTGAGGAATTCATGGCAATTACATTTGGGCAATCATAGGTGGCTCACCTCCCTTATGAACAGGTTGGACCTGTCCGATTTGTTTTGTAGATTGGGCCTGGCAAATAAAAGGGCGCGCCTCTCAGGAGGTCGTGCCGGACACCTACCCAGGTGATTTCTATTTGCCGGAATCAAAGCGGGCAGCGTTTCAGCGCTGCCCGTTCCTTGTTTGTCTTAATTCTTAGACCAGTCTGCAGACCTCACGGTTATGTCATTTCCGATCTTCCGAAGATTCGTCCCGTCCATTCTCACCGACCACATAGTGTGGCTAGGTCGACTTGCATCTGTGCTATGGAGAAGGAAGATAATCTCGCTCCCGTCTGGCGACCAGCGCGGAGTGGAGCATTGGTCTCCAGTTCGAAAGTCTGTGACCATCGTGACATTCGAGCCATCTGCGTTCATAATGAAGATGTTCTCAGTTGGGTTTCCATTAACCGGATAACCCTCATTCAAAGATGAAAACGCAATTTGTTCTCCCGTCGGTGACCAAGCCGGTTCTACAGCACCCTTTGGCCCGATGGTGTTTGAACTGGTTAAAGCCGGGTAATCTGTGAGCCTGATTGTTGGTTGTGGAGGGAGTGAATTTGTCGTATCAGGTTCAACAAGGGCGATCATGTCCCCATGAGGCGACCATTCGGGTGCTCCACCATCGATCGACAATCTCGCAACATTTCCTCCATCCCCGTCCATGATAAACAGGCCTATGCCCCTTCCGCCGAGTTCACAATCCAGACAGATTGTGAAGAGAATCTTCGCTCCAACCGGCGACCAAGCCATCTGAGAACCCCATCGGAGCAGCTGCCGATTACGCCCATCGGGGTTCATGACCGCCATCATAAAGCCTGCTGTAGCTGTACCCTCCTCTGTGTTGCAGATGATCTGCTTCGCATCAGGAGACCACCGCCCGTTATTATGCCAGTACGGGCCACTGGTGATCTGCCTGACATCGGAGCCGTCTGGGTTCATCATGTAAAGCTGTTCAATCCCACTCCGGCTCGATGTAAAGAGAATCTTGTTCCGGTAGTATGCCTCCGGCTCAACGACCGTGTTGCAGGCGATGGACAGGAGAATACCAACAGAAGCAATAGAAATGACCGCTTTCATTTTCATCCTCAGCATTCTTTGGCAAGGACACAAAATCCCAACCCCGCTCGCCTTGGTGGGAAGGCTTAAGCATAAGCTCTGATTGGGATTCCCTTTCGATTCATTCTGTGACCCGTTTTTGATTGAGCGCACGCTCGGCCTGATTGCTTGAGGTGCTTTAGGAGGGATTTCCCCGACCCTTTTGAGGAAGCCCCCAAGACTTACCGCCAGGGTCCAGGCATCAATTGTCGTGCCCGCAATTATCTGCGTAAACGAGAAGAATTCGCACGCCAGACCTAATCAATTTTTGAGATTAAGAAAAGTGGGGGGGGGGGGGATTCCCAGGTTTGATAAGAGTTGGGGGAAATGCAATGGGTTACGGAAAATGATCAAGGCAAAAGGTCCAAGGTCCAAGTTGGCCCCTTGGAATTTGGACCTTGAACATTCTCAGGAGTGATTCGATGAGGAGCGACTACAATACCGCCTCAAGGATCTGAGGAACGACATCATACTTCTTGAACGGCGGCATCAGGTAGGCACCGGCAACCATCGGTTTTGCCTTTCGAAGAAACTCGATGGCATTTTCCACACCGACTGCAGATGCGCGGTCGCCGGCGTGACGAAGTTTTTCACGGATGGCATCGGGAATCGTCATGCCGGGGATCTCGTTGTGCAGAAATTCGGCATGTTTGTAGCCGCGGAGTGGAAGGACTCCAACCATGACCGGAATCTTCCACGATTCGATCCGTTTCAGGAATTGCTCAAGCGTGCGGAGTTCGTAAATCGGTTGTGTAAAGATAATATCGGCCCCCGCGGCGGCTTTCTTCTCCATCTTCGCGATCTCCTTGTCCATGTTGTCCGCCATGGGGTTTGCCGCACAGGCCACCAGGAACGAGGTCCGGGATTCGATGGTGTTACCCATGAGATCCTTGCCTTCATTCATGGCCTTCGCCGCACGGATAAGTCCCGATGAATCGATATCAAAGACCGAGGTCGCCTGGGGATAGTCGCCGATGCTCGTGGGGTCGCCCGTGATGGCAAGGATATTCCTGAGCCCAAACGTGTGCGCGCTCATCAGCTCGCTCTGCAGACTGATCATGTTCCGATCACGAGTCGCCAAATGCGTCATGGCTTCGATGCCGGTCTGCGATTGCAGGTGATAGCTAATGGCAATCGGGCTCAACCGCAACCGGGCCCGTGCGCCGTCCGTGATGTTGATGGCGTCTACACCATATTCACGAAGATACCGGGCTCCTTCGATGAGCGAAGAAATGTCAAGCCCGCGGGGAATATCGAGCTCGACGGTCGTAAGGAATTTCTTTCCGATATTCCCGGCGAATGCCGACCAGGAATGACCACCCGCCTCAAGCACCGGAGCTCTTTCACTTTCGGCCTTGCGGGCCTTCACAACCGGAGTTCGTCCGGCAGACGGTGTTCCGGTGAATTCATCCATCACGCGCTTCATGGCTCGGATATGCGCAGGAGTGGATCCGCAGCAAGCCCCGATGATCGTAACTCCCGCCTGCAAAAGCTCCCCCGCATACTGCGCAAGATAGTCCGGGGTCGTGTGATAGATCGACCGCCCGTCCAGCAGTGTCGGGATTCCGGCCGCGGGCTGTGCGCTCATGATCACGCCGTCTTTGTACATGCTGCGGATGATGCTGAACATGCGCTGGGGTCCGACGGTGCAATTGGCGCCGACCACGTCCACGCCGCGGCTGATCATATGCTCCGCCACCTCAATCGGAAACGTACCCGACAGGATCGCTCCGTCTTCCGGAAACGCCTTTTGAGCGATGACGGGGATCTTCACCTTAAGGTCCTTCACGGCATCAAGCGCCACATCCAGTTCCGTAAGACTGACGAACGTCTCGAGCATCAGCACATCAATGCCGGCTTCGAGAAGGATCTTGATCTGCTCGCGGAATACTTCGCGGGCATCAACGATCTTCAGTTTGCCGATCGGCTCAAGAAGCTTTCCGGTAGGCCCCACGGAACCCGCGACATACGCCCTGTTCCCGGCGGCCCTCCGCGCAATCTCCACACCCGCCTTATTGATCTCCAAGACCTGGTCTTCAAAATGGAACTGGGCGAGCCGGAGCCGGTTTCCCGAAAAGGTGTTGGTCTGAATGATCTCCGCACCCGCGTCGATGTATTCGCGGTGAATGCGTTCGACGATCTCGGGATTGCGGATGTTCTGGATTTCGTGAGGAAGGTCGGGATATTCGTACAGATCGAGGAGTGTCCCCATGGCGCCGTCGCACAGGATGGGTCCTTCTTTGATCCGTTGTCGGAAGTCTTTTTTCACCTGGTGATCAGCCTGCTTTTGTCACAGCGGATCGGATGGCATCTTCAAGTTCCTGAGCCGTCCATTCGTTTCCTTTGTACACTTGCACAAGAACACCGTTGGGATCGAGCACCGCCGTGCGGAGGTTATGCGCGATCAATCCGCCCTCATCATCCTCCATCACAAGCTCCAATCCATCCGCAAATTCCCGTATCGTGCTCAGGTTGTCGGTAACAAAGTCCCATGTGGAGAAATCCGCTTCGTACGCCTTGCCATAGCGTTTAAGAACCGCGGGTTTGTCGAAATCCGGATCGAAGCTGATCGTGAGAAGATGCCACTTGTTGGCCAGTAACGGGTCTTTCTTCAGAGAACGCTGCACACGGGCAAAATGATTGCTCATCTGGATGCAGAAATCCGGAAGCGGGCAGCGTGAGTAGATGAACGTGATGGCAATGGCCTTTCCACGGAAGTCGCCGAGCTTCACCCGCTTTCCATCCTGGTTCACAAAAGAGTAGTTCGGAATCGGATCACCGACTCTATAGATCCGGCGAAAAATGTTATCAGCAGCGGAAGAGGGCGAGACAGATTCCTCGTCGGACCCCACGACGGTCAGTGACTCGAGCCAGCTTTCTGTTCGTGAGACCGCCAGCACACCTTCGACTGTGTCACCCGGCTGAATCTTGGCAAGAAGCGTCGAGTCCTTGACCTTAAAGGGCATGGTCATGGCCTTCATGTAATTCGGAATCTCTTCATGATCCATGACGACACGTCGCTTTTCCATGTTCCCAGAAACCACCACTCCGCGAACCTGGAACGTGACGAGATCCGTAGATGGCTGTTCTTTACCGCACCCGGCCAAAGCTAGTGTGGCAATAATCAACAACAGCACATATGCTTTCATAGTTGAACCTCTTTTTCAATTGAGACACAATGAACTCCTCGGTAAACAGTAAACCGTGAATCGTAAACCGCCATTTGTTTTGCCTTTACGATTCACTATTGACGATTCACCATCTTATTTCCCCAACGCCAACGCCTCCGCAATCTGCACTGCATTCGTCGCCGCCCCTTTTCGAACATTGTCAGCCACGATCCAGAGGTTCACTCCGCTTGACACCGACTCATCCTTCCGGATCCGCCCCACAAACACCTCGTCCTTCCCTTCCGCCGTGATCGGCATTGGATAAACGCCTGATTTCGGTTCATCCTGAACAATAATTCCCGGAGCCGAACGTAGTACTTCGCGAACCTCGTCAACGGACGATTTCTTGTCGAATTCGATATTGATGGATTCGCCATGCCCGCCCTGGGTTGGCACGCGGACACACGTGGCCGTCAACTTGATGCGCTCGCCCATGATCTTCGATGTCTCGTTGATCATCTTATGCTCTTCTTTCGAATACCCGTCGTCAAAGAAGATGTCGATGTGAGGGAGGGCATTGAAAGCAATGCGATGCTGAAATTTCATCGCCGCGGGGGTGCGGTTCGCAAGCTCTTCCAGAAGCTGATCCACGCCCGCCTGGCCGGCGCCCGAGACGGCCTGGTAGGTGGAAACCACGGCGCGCTTGATCCTGAAGCGATCATGCAGAGGTTTCAGCGCCACGACAAGCTGGATCGTGGAACAGTTGGGATTGGCGATGATGCCTTTGTTCTTGAAGATCTGGCGCCGGTTCACTTCCGGTACAACCAAGGGCACATCGTCTTCCATCCTGAATGCACTGCTGTTGTCGATGACGATCGCGCCCAAGCGAACGGCCATGGGTGCGTATTCCTTGCTGACCATCGCTCCGGCGGAAAAGAGCGCGTATTCGATATGGCGGAATTTATCCGGCGCAAGCGGCTGGACCGGAATGGAAGTACCGTTGAAATCCAGTTCCTTCCCGACGGACCGCTCCGAGGCAAGGAGCACCAGCCGGTTTACAGGGAACTTGCGTTCCATGAGCACCTGCACCATGGTCCGGCCAACCAGGCCGGTGGCTCCGACGACAGCGACATCATGAAGCTTCATAGACCTCCTGAGGTATCAGAGTTCTTCCAATGTTTGGCGCTGACGGATCACGCGCACACGGTCGCCGTTCACCAGAATTTCTGCCGGGCGCAGGCGGGCATTGTAGTTTGATGCGTTGACAAACCCGTACGCTCCCGTCGTGAGCACCGCCAGGAGATCGTGCGGCTTGAGTTTCGAGAGGATCCGGTCCCGCGCAAAGAAATCTCCGGTCTCACACACGGGCCCTACCACATCCACACGTTCGTGTTCATAGGTTTCGATCTTCACCGGGACGATCTGGTGATACGCATTATACAAACTTGGACGCAACAAATCATTCATGCCCGCGTCAACAATAATGAACTTCTTTGCGCCGTTTTCCTTCACGTACAGCACTCGGGTCAGCATAATTCCCGCATTGGCAATGATCGCGCGGCCGGGTTCAAGCCAGATCGAACAGCCGGTCTCTTTGAGAGCCGGCAACATGGCGCGAAGTGATTCCTGCGGAGACTGAACCTCAGCCTGATCTCCCGATTCAACGGGAAGGCCTTCTTGTGCCAGCGCATTGACGTACCGTGTTCCGAATCCGCCCCCAATATCCGCATGCGTGATCGGAATTCCCTGAGCCCGGAGTTCCCGCACAAATCGTGCAAGAAAAGATGCGGCCGCAACGAACGGCTCGGTTTTTGTGATCTGGGAGCCGATGTGAATATGAACACCGGCCATTTCGAGATTTGACAGCGAAGCGGCAAACTGAAACACTTGCATTGCGCGGTCGGCCGGAATGCCGAACTTGTGCTGTTTAAGGCCGGTGGAAATGTACGGATGGCTTTCGGCGTCGATGTCCGGATTGACCCTCAAGGCGACGCGCGCTTTCTTCTGGACACGAAGTGCCGCAAGGGAGATCAGTTGGAGTTCCTGCTCGGATTCTGCATTGAAGCAGAAGATGCCTTCTTTCAGGGCATACTCAATCTCATCTTCGCGCTTTCCTACACCGGCAAACACGATCTTGTCGGGCGGGAATCCCGCTTTCAGGGCTAGATATAATTCTCCGCCCGAAACCACATCAGCGCCGGCACCGAGTTTGGCGAGCACTTCCAAAAGATAGTGGTTTGCATTTGCCTTCAAGGCGTAGCAGGTGACGTGGTCCAGATCCGTAAAAACGGCGTCTACGGCCTTGTAGTTCGTTTCGAGTTGGGACCGGCTGTACACATAGAGCGGACTACCGAACTCCTCATGAAGCTCCGTAAGGGACACATCCTCACAATACAACTCGTTATTCTTGTACGTAATAAATTCCATTGATCTGCTATTGTTTAAGATACTGCAATAAAGCGTCAGTAAGTTTGCCGCCGCCGAATCGAAGTGAATCCACAGCCGGGAGCCCTGTTTCCCGCTCGATCGCTTCCGCCGCCTTCAAGGACTCTTCATCATTCAGGCCGACCGAACTTAATCCAATACCGACGACCTTCGTGGGCCGGAAAAAATTTACAACATCTTCATGGAGGGCCACAAGGCGTTTGAGATCGGGCAGCGGGAGCCCATAGTCATCCTTGGTACGTGTCGGCTGGTGACAGAGGATCATCGCATCGGGCATGGTGCCGTGCAGGAGGCCCAGCGTTACGCCGGAGTATCCCATATGTGTCAGCGCGCCCTGCCCTTCCACAAACACATAATCGTACCCTTCCGCCTCCGACCGGTCGATCTCCCTCTCGATGCATCCCGCAATATAATCACTGATAATCGAATCCACCGCGATCCCCCTCCCCCGTATCAGCATTCCGGTTTGGCCTGTTGCCACAAAATCCGACTTGAGTCCTCGTTTCAGAAATTCCCTCTGGACCTCAAGCATGGTGGTCATTTTGCCGATGTTGCAATCCGATCCGACCGTCAGCACCGTCTTGAGTTTCCTTGTCCGCCAAGACCCCTTGGAAACAACTTCTGCTTCCGGCGGGATTTTCCGATAATCCGTGATGTCAACCCCATGCTGTTGGGCGAGGGAGGAAAGACCGGGATCATCGGAGAGGATCGTGTGCAATCCGCTCAGAATATGCAGCTTCCGACTGATGGACTCACTCAACGTCTGCCTCCAACTCTCAGGAAGACGGCCGCCCGTTGGCGCAATACCTATAAGAAGATGTGTTGGCCCAAGCTTCAAGCCTTCATTCAGGTCCCTGACGACCGGGATTGTTCCGCCGTAGCCAAGAATGTCCTGAGCTGTTTTTCCGGCTTTGGTGCTGTCAATGACACCCACGACTTCGTTGCGAATGTAGTTGATGGCACCGTTGGCAGTTTTTGATCGAAGGGGACTGAATTTTCCCTCTGCGAGGATCAGGATCTTCCGGTCCATGGGTCAAAGCAAGGCTTTAATGAGAAGGTCGTAGGGAGTTTCAATGGCCCGAACGATCCCGATCACTGCGTTACGAAAAAAGGGGATGTTCATAAGCACCAGAATGATGAAGATTCCCGCAAACCCGATCCGCCGGTAGCGTTCTCCAGCTTCGGGCGGGAGAAGTGATGCGACGACATGAGATCCGTCGAGCGGCGGAACCGGGAGAAGATTGAACACAGCCAGGAAGATATTCATGCTGATCCCAAACGAGAACATCTTCAGGAAGAACAGTACGGTCTCTCGTTCCGAACCGTCCGGGATAACATTCACCGGGCCAAAAGAGCTTTCGACCACCACGTAGAGAAGGGCGCATGCCAGGGCAAGAACCAAATTGGAGATCGGCCCCACGATGGAAACCAGGATGTCATCCCGCCGTATGTTACGGAAATTCAACGGGTTGATGGGCACCGGTTTTGCCCACGCGATGAATACCGTGCCCGCTGATAAGATCGAAATTGCAGGAACGAGAATGGAGCCAATGGGATCAATATGGGGAATGGGATTAAGGGTCAACCGGCCCAAGTCCCTTGCGGTTGGGTCGCCAAGTCTTAGCGCCATCCATCCATGAGAGATCTCATGAATAATGACGGAAAAGAGCAATATGGGCAGTAGGGGAAGAAATTCCACGGTTGTCTTCAAAAGAAAAGCTCCCGCTCGGGGAGCTTTTAGGAACAGTGATATGTTTAGAGTAGGGAAAAATACGGTCAAACTCAAGGAAAACGGGGGTGTGTTTCAGTTTGCCCTGCGTAGGTCTCGAAGAGAAGTCGTTGAAACGACTTGTCATGGAAGTAAAAGAAGAGTTGGTCTTACCAACAACTTAAGTTGTGGGTAAGACCTTAAGACAGTAACCCTCGAAACCGTTTCAACGGTTTTCGACCGTTCCTCAATTAAGCCAATCTCACAAAACTGAGACGCTCCCGAACTCTACATCCTCATATTTCGCCCTGAGACCATTTTATCAAACATGGCTTTTTGATATATTGTCAAAAGGGTTTAAGTTGTTCATCCATCCCATATTCATAAAGAGGAGTCGTGTGATGATGCTGAAAATCAGACAGTCGATATTGATGTTCGTGATCGCCGCCAGCGTTCTGGCCGGATGCTCAAAGAAATCCACGGAACCGGCCGAAACACAACCGAAATTTCCGGTCTTTACGCTGACGTCTCCCGCTGCCGCATCCGATACCTGCGGAGGCCCTGCGTACGCCTATGTCACGCAGATTCGGGCCTTGCTGCAATCATCGGCGATCTTTGCAATACTCCCCGGGCAGAATGTCAACGGAGTCTGGACGTGGCAGTTCCCGGTGGACGGCATGACCATCAAATTGACTTCGCAACTCCAATCAAACGGCACTTATCAATGGCTGCTCCTGTGGAATGGAACCGATACAACGACACAGGTGACCTATACCAACTGGAAGTCCCTGGAAGGGAACTCGAGTGCGGATGGAAAATCCGGAACGATGACCATCTATGACGATACCGATCCGACTTCTCAGACCATCCTTATGAGCATTTCCTGGACGACGCAGGCATCGGGGACCCTTGAGGCCACAATCGACTATTACTCGGGCGGAGATCCGAGCACACGGATCATTTTGGTAAGCAATGCCAATGGTTCCGGAGAGATCACGGAATTCACTTGGACCGGTGCATGGGTTCCGACGGGATATCACGCAACCTGGACCGGAGAAGGAGCAACTGCCGTCTGCAGTTGATCCGCAGCAGAAACTAAACCAGGAAGGCCCCGCCATGTGCGGGGCTTTTTTTTTACCCGTGAGAGAGAAGCCTCGAAATCCTCTATGACTGATTCACGAAAAAACCCCTTCCCTTTTGAAGGGAAGGACCTGAGGATGGGTTGCAAACTGTTGAATAGTACCTCGCGTGCCGTATAGTTCTACAACACTCCGCATGTGCTTACACCGTAGAGAATTCCCGCTCTTTCCTGTTTATGGGCGATGAGATTCTCAACAATGCCCCTACTTCAGAGTTAATGGTCTTTTACTCTTTTGATTTTGTTCCTTCAAGTGCTTCTCTGTCAACAACTTATATCTGCCTCAATCGAGGCCTTCCGCTGAAACCTGGCATGTTTCTTGGAGATCTTTTAGTGCGTCAGAGGTTCACATGACGCTCAAACCAAGAAAAAGCTGAAACACCGGAGGTTCTTATGGTCGCCATCTTCGTACTGCTCACCATCATCACTTTTGTTGTCGTCGACTATTTCGTGCAGCGTAACGCCCGCAGACAACAGGCCGCTGTGCCGGCCCGTCCTCCGCTGCTTCTCGACCGGTTCGTCATCCCCAAGGGATTTTTCCTCAGCAAGGGGCATGCATGGATCGAGGTCCTCGGATCCGGAAAAGCCCGGATTGGCGTGGATGACTTCGTGCAGAAACTCGTCGGATCGTTCAGCGGAATCGCTCCGATACCGATCGGCAGCACCGTTCGGAAAGGCGATCCGCTTGTCACGCTCCGCCAGGGCGAACGCATGCTCACCATTCCGGCTCCACTTTCGGGAACCTTGCTCGAACTGAATGAGGAAGTGCTGGAAGACGCGTCCGGCATCAACGCCGACCCCTACGGATCGGGCTGGATCGCCGTCGTGGAACCCTCGAATCTGGCTGCCGAGCTTCCCTCGTCTGCCATCGCCGGTGCCGCGTCGCAATGGCTGCGGGGCGAGATCCGCAGGTTCAAGGAGTTCATTGCCGAATATACGTCACGCACACACGCTCTCGAGGCCGGCATTACGCTGGCAGACGGCGGCGTTCCGGTTGCGGGCGTTCTGCGACTCACCGACGACAAGGCCTGGGACCAGTTCAAGCACACATTCATTGTCTCATCGGAAACGCCGGAACGTAAGGAACCCCGACAATGACGCGCTACGGAATTCTCATCGACATTACACGGTGCGTCGGCTGTTACGCCTGCGAAGAAGCCTGCGGTGAACGCTGGGGCAATCCTTCGCTTCCCGACGTCCACAAGCTTTCGGAACACAAGAACACGGCCATCCACACGGTTGACGACGTTTACGTACCGGCGCAATGCATGCATTGTGCCGACCCCACTTGTGCATCCGTTTGCCCTGTCGGTGCGTTTGAAAAAACGCCCGAAGGCCCGGTGATTTACGATGCGGACAAATGCATGGGCTGCCGCTATTGCCTCCAGGCATGCCCGTTCGACGTCCCCACGTATCAATGGCACAGTCTGAATCCCGAAGTACGAAAATGCGATATGTGTTACGATCGGATCAAGAAGGGCGAGAAACCGGCTTGTGTGGAATCCTGCCCGGCGGAAGCGCGTACGTTCGGTGCTCTTGACGATCTGATCCAGGAAGCCAGGAACCGCATCGCGGCGGATCCCGGCATGTATGAGAACCACATTTATGGAGTCAAGGAAGCAGGCGGTACGTCGGTGATCTTCCTGTCACCGAAGCCGTTCGAACAGCTCGGCATGAAGACCAATCTGCCCGACCATCCGCTTCCGACCCTGACCTGGGCCATTCTCTCGAAGATCCCCAACTATGTATTCTGGGGCAGTACGTTGCTCGCCGGCATCTGGTGGATCACCAACAGGCGAACCGAGGTACAGGCATACGAAGCCGCCTTGCTCAAACTGCAGGAACGGCAAAACCGCAAAGATGGCAAGAACGGCCACAATCAATTATCTGAATAACGGAGGAATTTCATGCGCGCCTTACGACTCCCCCGGCTCACTTTTTGGGGCACGACCTTCTGGATCATCATCGCTGCGGGCCTTGTTTCAACATTCATCCGATTCACTCAGGGCTTGGGAGCATCAACCAATCTCAGCGATGCGTTCCCCTGGGGACTGTGGATCGGATTTGACATCCTCAGCGGCGTCGGGCTTGCGGCCGGCGGATTTGTAGTTGCCGCCTCGGTCTACATTTTCAACCTTGACCGCTATAAGCCCATTCTGCGCCCGGCCATCCTGACGGCATTCCTCGGGTATATCCTTGTGGTGTTTGCCCTGATGTACGACCTGGGAAAGCCCTGGAACGTGTGGCATCCGATCATCATGTGGAATCCGCGCTCGGTGATGTTTGAAGTAGGATGGTGCGTGATGCTCTACTCCACGGTGCTGGCCCTCGAGTTCAGCCCCATCGTTTTCGAGCGGCTGAACATGGGTTGGGCCAAGAAAGCGATCCACATGATCTCGATCCCCCTCGTGATCCTCGGTGTGATCCTTTCTTCTCTCCATCAATCCTCTCTCGGATCGTTGTTCCTGATCGTTCCCGAGAAGGTGTACCCGCTGTGGTATTCATCGAGCTTGCCGTATCTCTTCTTCCTTACTGCAGTCGCGGTGGGTCCGGCGATGGTCACGATCGAATCCTTCCTGAGTTACAGGGCCTTCAAGAAGGAGATTGAGATCCCGATTCTCAGCCAACTTGCCAAAGTGACGGGAGTCGCCCTTGCGGTGTATCTCGTTTTGAAGATCCAGGATATCATGGCGTATCAGCTTCTGCCCTACATTCTGGAGTTCAACACGGAGTCGCTGCTTTACCTCGGCGAAATCCTGCTGGGCGTACTAATCCCCATCGGCCTGGTCTCGCTCAAGAAAGTCCGGGAAAGCAGATTCGGCTTGTTTGCGCTTTCCCTGCTCGTCGTGCTGGGATTCATTCTGAACCGCATGAACATCAGCGTCACGGCGATCGAGCGTTACTCCGGAATGAACTACTTTCCGTCCTGGATGGAGATTTCGGTGACGCTCATGGTTATCGCATTGGGATTCGCAGCGTTCCGGCTCGCAGTAAAGCACCTTCCGATCTTTGAGCATCCCGCCGAATCCGCTCCGAAAGAAGTTCCGCAATACGACGTGGTTTCGTTTCACGAAGTGACGAAGTGATCCGTCCGAAGGATGAGGAGGACGTTATGGCAATAAGAAATACTGAGCAACCTTCGAGGTGCATTTGGATGGACGCAGGAGTGGTGGCCTGCAAGCTGTGCGACATGAATTTCCGCTGTGACGAATGCGCGTTCGACGCCATCATGCGGCACCCGACAACGGCCACTTCCCAAGCCTGCCAGACAGCGCCTGAAGCCCCGCACGAAGCGAGTGTGACCGCGCTCGACAGGTTTTTCTCGGCATTCGATCCTCTGCAATTCCCGGGAGACCGGACGTACGTCTCAGGCCATTTGTGGATCCGCCGCGAGGAAGATACGTCGATCACCATCGGGCTCGACCACGTTGCCGCATCGTTGGTTGGGCCTCTTGCCGCGATCGTTCTGCCGCACCGCCCCACGCATCTCGTGCACCACACGCCGTGCGCCTGGCTGGTCCATCATGAGGGCACGATCGGTATTTCATCGCCGTGCGACGGAACGGTGATACAGTACAATCAGGAACTGGCGACCA
>JBBEEC010000068.1:0-2135 GCA_040880975.1 Bacteroidota bacterium
GGTACCCGACGGTCACGTAGTTTGCCTTGCTGACTCTCCCTTTGTCGGGGACCACCGAACCTGTAAGAATTCCGAGCAACGTGGATTTCCCGGCCCCGTTGGAACCCACAAGGCCGATGCGATCATGGGGATTGATAAGAAAGGAAACAGCATCGAGGAGGACGCGGCTTCCGTACTGCAGGGTTATTTGTTCAAGTGCCAGCATATCGTCAAGATACGCAATCTTTGCTGAAAATTCGGGTTGTGGTTCATGAATTACCGAAAATTCGGTAGTGTCTCAGCTTCCATTTTTCAGAAATTTCAGAGAGTTCCACGGAGAAAAAGACAGAGAGTGACACAAAGAAGGCTTTCTCTGTGGAACTCTGTGCTCCTCCCCGCCTGACCGATACATCTGCTTTCACAGTCGGGCAGGTGTGTCTCTCTGTGTAATTTCTTTTGAACTGAGACAACACTAAAAATTTGAATCGGTGTTTCTCTATCGGAGTTTTTGCTACATTGGAACCCGTGGAACTCTCGCACATTGTCATTCTGTTTGCCGTCGGCATCATCTCTGCATTTCTCAATGTCATGGCAGGCGGCGGCTCTGCCATCGCGCTCCCCGTACTGATCTTCATGGGTCTTGACAGCGCACTGGCGAACGGAACCAACCGCGTGGCAATTCTCATTCAGAATGTCTTCGCGGTCACTTCGTTTCACCGGCAGGAGGTCCACGCCTTCCGGCAGAGCATGCGCCTGACTCTCTGGGCACTCCCGGGAGCGATTGCAGGAGCTGTTTTGGGAGTGACCGTCAGCGATGAGTGGTTCCAGAGGATCCTCGCCATTGTCATGATTGCAACGGTCTTTACGATCCTTGCACCCTCAAAACGTGCGGCAGATGTGAGCGAAGACGCCCGGCGACGAAGGGAACGATGGATCTACCCGATCATGTTTGGAATTGGAATCTATGGGGGTTTTATCCAGGTGAGCGTGGGTTTCCTTTTCATGGCTGCCCTGTATCATGTCCTGCGGATGGATCTCGTCATGGTCAATATGCACAAAGTGACCATTGTGATGATCTATATGGTCCCGGCGCTGGCCATTTACGCGTGGACGGGCAATGTTGCCTGGATTCCGGGTCTTGTGCTGGGGGCGGGAAGCGCTGTGGGGGGCTGGTGGGCCGCCCGTGTTTCGGTCAAAGGCGGTGAATCGGGAATTCGCATTGTTCTCGGCATCGCCATGCTTGTCATGGCAGCCAAATTACTGGACCTTTTCTAGCGAAATGTCGAAACTCTTGCCCGAAAAATCCCGTAAACAGAACGATATCCGCGTCAGCCAGACCGTTTCCTTTTTTCAGATTTTCCATTTCACACTTCACGGAGGTGGTATGCAATTCGTACGTTCAGTGTTCCTCATCCTGCTCTGCGTCCCGTTTGTTCTCTTTGGACAAGGAAGCAGCTTCAAGGTTCCCGTGGAATACCACAAACTCGGGAACGGCCTCAAGGTCGTCCTCTCTCAGGATAAGACTGCACCGACGGTGGTCGTTGCCGTCTATTATAACATCGGGTTCCGGATCGAGCCCAGAGATCGGACCGGATTCGCCCATTTGTTTGAGCATATGATGTTTCAGGGTTCGCAGAACCTCGGCAAAATGGAATTCATCCGATTGGTTCAGCGTAACGGCGGAGTCTTGAACGGTTCCACAAGATTCGATTTCACAAACTACTTTGAGATCCTCCCCTCGCACAAACTCGAAACAGCTCTTTGGGCCGAGGCAGACCGGATGCGCGGGCTTGCCATCACGCAGGACAACCTGACGAACCAACAGGGCGTCGTGAAAAATGAAGTGAAGGTCAACGTGCTCAATCAGCCCTACGGCGGCTTCCCCTGGCTCGATATGCCGCAGTTTGCAAACGAAAACTGGTACAACGCACACAATTTCTATGGTGAGTTGGAAGATCTTGACGCTGCAACGCTGGCCGACGTTAAGGACTTCTTCAACACCTTCTATGCTCCGAACAACGCCGTTGTGGTTGTCGTCGGTGATTTTGAAACCGCCGAGGGACTTGCCATGATCAAGAAGTACTTTGGTGATATCCCTGCGCAAAAGCAGCCGGCCAAACCGGACATCAGAGAGCCCCGCCAGGAAAAGGAAAAGC
>JBBEEC010000069.1:0-2102 GCA_040880975.1 Bacteroidota bacterium
GCCTGAAAAACGGCGTAGTCGGGCAGGTCGCCGCAGCTTAGCTCCCAACCGTTAGGGCGGCGGCGGGAAGCACATTTTGCATTGAGGTTCAAAAAGTCATATAATGCAGCAATTCACAAAGGACTTCGGTGCAGTTCAATTTTGAGTGGGATCCCGACAAGGCAAAGAGGAATCAACGAAGGCATAAGGTTTCCTTCGAGCGCGCAACTCAAGTGTTTCTTGATCCAAACATGCTTTCACTATTCGACGAAGAACACAGCGAAACCGAGGAGCGATGGATAACGATTGGAGTTGACGGGAACGGTGTTCCGTTAGTTGTCGTTCATACTTTCAAAGAGCTGAACGACGAAACTGTTCTTATTCGGATCATTTCGAGCCGTAAAGCCACAAAAGTCGAGCAAAAACAATATTCGCAACGGTGACGGACATGAAAAAGCAATATGACTTTTCAAAAGGGGTTCGGGGGAAATTCTACCGCACAAACACTCGCCTGAATCTCCCCATTTATCTTGACGATGACGTTGCCGAAGTCGTCAAGAAATTCGCAGACCGCAAGAAAGTTGACGCCCAAACGGCCGTCAACAAGATCTTGCGCTCCAACAAAGAAATCCTTCAATAGTATTCACCGCCGCCGCCCTAACCGGTCGCTAAGCTGACGGAGCCTCGCGAGCGTGAATCGTCACCAATTTTGCTTTTCTTAAACTCAGGAGCTTAGAGCAGTGTACGTTAATCGACGTTTTCGTCGCCGCAGCTTAGCTCCCAACCGTTAGGCGGCACGCAACCACGTTTTTGCAATTTGCCTGGAGGTGAGTATTGCCAACGATTAAGCTAGATAGCAAAGAGAGCTTGGAACGATGGAGTCGGTTGATTCAAACTATTGAGGTACTCGTTCAAACCGCTGAAAGCGACGCGAAGTTTGCGAAGGACCATTACACTCGATCAGTTGAAATCGCTCAGTTTTGGAGAAGATATGCATTCGAGAAAACATCCGACAAACCACTTCGTCAGATTGCGGAAAACGACCTTAAGAACCTGCAGGACATCGATGTCCTTTTTGATAGTATAGTTCCAAAATCATTGAGGGATTTTGCAGACTCCCTCAAAGACTTTTCCGTCACACTTTAGCGTGCCGCCTAACCGGTCGCTAAGCTGACGGGGCCTCCGGACGGTGAAATCGTCACCAATTTTGCTTTTTTAAAACTCAGGAGCTTAAAGCATTGTACGTTAATCGACGTTTTCGTCGCCGCAGCTTAGCTCCCAACCGTTAGCCGGCGGCCGAACCAATGATCACAAAAACTCCCATATCTTTCTTCTTTCTTTTCGCCATAGCTGCGTGCAACCAAGAAGGGAAAGAGCCACCCGCCCAAGTGATCAATCTCTTTGAGTCTATTGCGGTTGGAATGACTTATGATGAGGTCGAAAAACTGATAGGCAAACCAATAGAAATTGACCGCGGCATAAGCAAGCTTGAATCAAGCGAGGATTCACGCAGCGATATTCCATACGGGGACGCCGACTTCCTCGAGAGGAGAAAACAGGAACTTGAGTTTCGTTTACAAATCCTGGGATCTGGCGAACGAACTTATCCTCAACATCTACAATCCGTTGGCTCGGTACTCTATGTCAATTGGCGATTTGATGAGTCCCGGGTAGACACAATTCGATTCATCCATCCCGTCTGGCAAAGTCGCTCTGTTTCTCTGGATCCTTTCGTTGAGTACTTTGTAAACGGTAAGAAGGTACCCAAAGACGAATTTGAACTAGTAGGCGATACTGCGTATTGGGGCCCAGCTCGGATGTTCCTTTATTCGAAGGAAGACTGGCAGCAACAAAAAGATCTCCGCTTGAGCGTTTCACCACCCGAGGTTGCAAATAAGGAGATACGAAAGAGTCCAAGGAGCAAGAAACAATTCTACATTGTTCCCGATACGGTTTATCAGGCTGTGATTTCTCGCTATTCGGTCATTTTCGATGCGGCAAGCGGTCGAGTCACGACGAAGGGCTTTATCCCCTATCAAGTCATAACACTCTAGGTTGTTCGGCCGCCGGCTAACCGGTCGCTAAGCTGACGGAGCCTCGGGACGCCCGCCTACGCTAAAAAG
>JBBEEC010000070.1:0-13084 GCA_040880975.1 Bacteroidota bacterium
CTGATTGAAGTTTCATTACATAATTTGGCGATACTGACTCGACAGCTGGGTGTTTCTTGAGTTCCTCAATCGTTGGCTTAATATCGGAACCCTCCGGCAACGCAATCCATCCCCATCTCAATTTTCCGAACCCTCGTTTCATCTTAGCGTTGAATTTGTTCAGGATCGGTGCAATGTCTGCTTCAGTATATCCCTCCCTGAGCTTTGCACCAATTTCTCCGTCAACATACTTTACTGTACGCCCTTTCCACTCCGTGGTCATGATATTCTTGCCCGAGAATTTCTGCTGAGAGAAGGTGTTCTTCGGTACGAGGACCCCAACAGTGAGGATCAAAAAAGCAATCTTTGAAACAACGACTGAAGTTTTCATAGGCCACCCCTTATTTAAGTTTGATTCCAAAAACCCCTTTACCAGCAAAATAGAGACTGCTATCGTCAAGAGCGATTTTTAGGTCAGAATAGTAATACGATAATCTCAATTCATCGATTCCAATTCTCTCCCAATCTTCGTTCGAATCTTTTCTTGAGTAGATCGAACCATTATCTCCCTTCGAAACAACAGCAAACAATCCGGCCCCGTTCAATCTCGTTGAAATTCTTAGGACATGGTTGCTGTCCGGAAGTCCACTATTGAACTCTACCCAGTTATCCCCTCCATCGGAGCTTTTCCATATGCCATGCTTGGGTGCGCTTGGAGAATAAGTCAATCCCGCAAAGATCATTCTAGGATCGAATGCATCAATTGCGAGACCATAGATGAGAGAGTTCGTTGCCCCCAACCCTGTAGTTGTCCATTGAGCCCCCGAGTTAGTACTCTTCAATACAAGTCCCCGTGACGAAGTCCCGGCATAAACATAGTTGTTATCCGCACGATGTATCCCTAAACTTATTATGCCGTCATCCAAAGAATCAGGGAGTATCTTCTGCCAACTCAAAGCCCCATTTAGGCTCTTGTACAGCGAACCCCCTTCAGAACCGCTTGTCCCGGCATAAATTATATTGGAATTTCCTGGGTCAACTGCCAGTGATTGCACTCTTGCAGAATTAAGCTGGATGCCATTGATTGTTTCCTCCCAAGTCATCCCCCCGTCAGTAGTCCTAATAATTGTTCCCGGCACCGCATAAACCGTCTCAGGGTGACTCACATCAAAGACAATAGCAGAGTATCCACCTCCTTCGGCAAGGATGTCCCATGTTCTTCCTCCGTTTGTTGTCTTGAAGAGTTTCCCGGAGACTCCCGCACTAAAGTCAAAGAGGCTGCCAGCATAGAGGATATTTCGATTTGTAGGGTGTATCGCAAGCGCTGAAATGGTCTCAGTGCCGAGCCCAAGATATGTCCACGCCGTGTCGCTGAGTAGTATCGGGCCGACAGGCATAATCTTGTAAGTTTCGGGAGTAACGACAGGGTTTTGGCAGGCCAACGTCAGCAGAATCAAGAGTGGCAAGGTGTACTTGAGGAAGCTGCTTTCTCCAAAAAATCGACATTGTCGAGTTAACGGGAAATAATAGACCAGACCGGATATTAGTCCAATTCTATTCACTTGCATGTCAGAGAATGGAGTTTTGGTCATCAGAAAACTGCCTGAATAACCTGCTTAGCCAAGGATTGAGCCAAACCAATATCAGCGCAAGGTATTGGTTTCAAGAAAGAGAATGCTGTTTTTTGGGAAGATTTTCAAAACCCGGACAGGCAAGTACTTGGGAAACGCCCGCCACCATGGTACACCTGTGTTAACTTGATTAACACAACCTGCTCAACGTTAGCACAATCCAACTGTTTTTTCAAGAAGAAATGGACGGACGACTGCAGTATTCGTCGAAACGACAATTTCACAAGATCGGTCAATCTCACCGGTCCAAGTGGCTCGTTTCATGCGCATTGTCAGCCGCGGTAATGTTCTGAGACACCGCGATTTCGGTACACTCAGGCGGACGAGAGCGTGATCGCGGCAATTTCAGGTCGGACCATGCGGATGGGCACGCCCACCATTCCGACGCCGACATTGACATAAAGAAGTTTTTCTTCTTTTTCGTACAGCCCCATGGCATATTTGTGGACCAGATGCACGGGATTGAGATTCAAAGGGCCGACACGAAACCCGACCTGACCTCCATGGGTGTGACCTGCAAGGGTGAGGTTCGTTCCGCGGGCGCGGCATTCGTCCCACACATCAGGCCTGTGTGTTAATACGATCTTGAACGATTCCGGATCCACGCCGTTCAGTGCCTCGTCAAAGCGTGCAAAGTTCGCGGACCCTCGTCCGGCATCATCGATCCCGACAATGGTGATCTCGCGGTTGTTTAATATTATCTTCTCGTGCGAATTGTTCAGCATGATGACACCGCGTTCCTGAACTGCCGCCGTGACTCGTTCCGCTGTTGCGAAATGATCATGGTTCCCGAGACATCCGTAAACAGCCAACTCCGCCTTGAGGTCCTTCAGCGCATTCGATAACGGTTCGATCTGGGAATCCGCAGAATCCACGAAGTCCCCTGTAACCATCACGATGCTGGGATTGAGGCTGTTCACCAGATCGACGATTTCCTTCATGTTTTGCTCCGTCATGTAAATGCCGGAGTGAATGTCGCTGACCTGCACCAGCGTTAACCCATTGAGCTCTGAGGGAAATCCGGGGAGTTTTAGGTTGATCCGGTTCAATTGATAATCCCGCGCGGTTGCCAGAGAGGCAATGACGGGAAAAGAACCGAGAGCCGCGGCTGTTGTCAATCCGCCGCGCAAGAGGAATGTTCTTCTTTGTTCGTCCACCGGTTTTTCTGCACTCTCGTTCACGGCCGCCCGTGTTCCGGCAAACCGATGGCTGATGGCGAACACCAGCCGCACGACGTCGAATAACAAGACAATCAGGAACGACAGAACCACAGTTGCAAAGAAAAGGCCGCTGGGATAGATAAAGATGGACTGAACGAGAGGAGCATCATACACGTTGCTCATCCGCAGCGGGAACTGGATTGCAAAGAGAATGTTGAAGCCGATGAGGACCGCCCGTCCTGCGGAAAGCCACATTTTTCTTTTTGGGGGATCGAACACAGCCGCCGTCCAGACACTGAACAGGCGGAAAAGCCGGTATTGCATCAGCCCAAAGATCGAGAAGACAACGGTAAAAAACACAACAAACATCCAGGGTTGGGTCATTTCAAAGGCTAAGGTGGTTGATCCTTCAACATCAAAGATCAACGATTCGTTTCCGGGAGGTCAATACGCTTTTCGATTTGCCCAGAAGTTCATCAGCAAGCCGGACATCACCATGTTCATCAACAGCGCAGATCCGCCGTAGCTCAGGAAGGGAAGAGGGATCCCCACGACCGGCATGAGCCCCATCGACATGCCGATATTGATCAGTACGTGTGTGCCAAACACCGCCGTGATGCCGATTGCCGCAATGCCGGCAAACCGGTTTTTCGAAACAGATGCAACTTTGATTCCGTGAAGCAGCAACGCGCCGAACAGCAAAAGCACGAGGGAAGCGCCAAAGAAACCAAACTCTTCGCCCGGGACGCAGAAAATGAAATCCGTCCATTGTTCCGGAATGAAATTCAGTTGTGTCTGCGTCCCTTGAAGATATCCTTTTCCGAATAATCCCCCCGAGCCGATGGCCACTTTTGCCTGAAGGACGTTGTAGCCGGATCCCAAGGGATCGGCTTCCGGGTTGAGGAACGTCATGATTCGTTTTTGCTGATATGCCGGCATTCGCTCATAGACAAATTGAACGGAAACCCCGACCGCCAGGGTAACGGCAAACGCCATCGCAGCAATGAAACGGTTCTGGCGGCTCATATAAAGGAGTACGGCGCAAATAAGGACGCTGATGATAAAGAAGAATGTACCGAAGAGCGCTCCCACGGCCACGATAACGGGAGAGAGAATTGCCGCGAGCACAAAATTATCGACACCGGCCCAATAAAGTACGGGTAACAACATGGCAACAAACACCATCGAGGTGCCAATATCGGGCTGGACGACGACAAGGGCTGTCGGAATCAATGCAATCGCTATGGCGAAAAAAAGGTGTTTCGGATCAGAGATCATGGTTGTGGTTTTTGCCAGAAATGCCGCCAGCGCAAGAATTGTGGCAACCTTGGCCAATTCAGATGGCTGACCACCCAATCCGCCTACCCCAAGCCAGCTCTTCGATCCGGAGACTGTTTTCCCGATAACAAGCACCGCGAACAATATTGCAAGACTGACCACATATGCCGGAACGCTCAGTCTTTGGATCGTTTTGAGCGGAAGGACCGCAGCGACGATCATTCCGAAAAATCCGATTCCCGCCCACATCAATTGGCGCTCGAAAATAGATCCTGCGCCGGCGTCATACGTTGCACTGTACACAGACACAAGCCCGACCACCACCAGGCCGATGGTCAGAAAAAAGGCTTTGAAATCGAAATATTCTTTGAAATAGTCCAGCATCACTGCAGGCTTTGCGTCACAACTCTGGTAGAATCAGGAACCAGCCGAGGGAGTCGCGGTTTCGGTTTGTACCGTTTGATCTCTCCGTGAATGTATTTCTCCATCACCAATCCGGCGATCGGTGCGGCCCGTGATCCGCCGGAACCGGCGTTCTCGAGCATCACCGCAACCGCAATCGTGGGTGCTTCAAACGGAGCAAATCCCACAAACCATGCGTGGTCATCTCCATGAGGATTTTCGGCCGTTCCGGTTTTTCCGGAAACCATAACATCCGGAATCCGCGCTGCACTTCCAGTACCGCGGGGCTCACTCACCACTCTTCGCATACCCTCCCGGACAAGAGCCATGGTTTCCACTGAAAGGCCGACAGGGCGTGCCCGGTGCTGGAACTGATCGATACGGTTCGTGAGTTTGTTCCGAATCGACTGAACCGCGTGCGGCTGGTGCAACGTTCCTCCGTTTGCCAACGCTGCCGCGTACACCGCCATCTGAAGCGGGGATACTCCGAGTTCTCCCTGACCCACGGCAAGGCTCACGAGATAACCCTGCGTCCATCGCCCCTTGCCGTACACGCGATCGTAATATTCTCCGTTCGGAACGAGCCCGATTATTTCTTCACCGATGTCCACACCGGTCGTCTGGCCAAAACCGAATCGTTTCCCGTATTCGGCCCACTTTTCGAGTCCTACTTTGTGGATAAGCTGGTAAAAGAACACGTTGCAGCTTCTTTGGATCGCTTCAATCACATTCGTTGACCCATGGACGCTGAGATCTTTGAAGGTTCTGTTGCCAAAACGATAAGCCCCATGACATGTGAACCGATAGTTTTCATCGATGATGCCTTCTTCCAACGCCGCCGCGGCAAGCACCATTTTGTATGTGGAACCTGGCGGATAACGCGTCATGGAGGCACGGTTGAATAAAGGCTTGCTGGTGTCCGTGTTCAACCGAGCCCATACGTCAGGTGGCGTGACGCCGCTGAAGACCGCCGGATCAAAATCCGGTTTGCTGACAAGGGCAAGTATTCCGCCATTCGACGGATCGATTGCGACGATTGCACCCCGATAGTTGGTCATGAGCGACTCTGCAAACGCCTGCAGGCCGGCATCTAAACTGAGGATCAGGTCAAAACCTTCCTTCGGAGAAATGTCGTTCCTGCCTTCTTCAAACGACCCGATGACCTTTCCGCGGGCATTCACGGCGAGGAACTCAAATCCCTTTTGGCCGCGCAACATCGTTTCATAACTCGCTTCGAGCCCCGATGAACCGATAAGATCCCCCAGTTTGTAGTAATCACCCAACTTCACGAGTTGCGCGTCGGTGATCTCTTTACAATAACCAAGGAGATGCGTCGCGCTTGCCTTCGTAGGATAATAGCGTTTTGAATCAATTTGATAGCCTACTCCCGGAAGGAGATACAGGTTTTCTTCAAGCGCGGACAGCGCGGTGAAATCGATGTCGCGTTTGATTCGGGTGGGGGAGAACTTCGAATACGCACGCCCTTTTTCAATCCGATCCTCAATAGCCCTACCCTCCAGGGAAAGGAGGGAGGAAAGAAGCGCAAGGCTGTTTTTGTCAAATTCCGCGGGAGTTACGGTGACGGAATACGACGGCCCGACATCCACGACCAGGGCCCCGTGTCGGTCGAAAATGTATCCGCGGATAGGGTCGCGAACGATGGCACGAAGGGTATTCTCGGTGGATTTTTTCCCCAGTTCAATATTGTAGAGCATCTGCAGCTGGTAGAGACGTACGAACAACAGTCCAACGATCCCGATGACAATCAGGGTCAACACGCGCTGACGGGCTGGCGTACCGGTTTCATCGTGATGATGGATGATGGAACTCACGCCATGGCCTTTCGGGCAAATGCAAACATGGGAAGGGCGCTCATAGCGCCAGTATAAAGCGTCGTGGCAAAGCTGTATTGAAGCACAGTGAGTACCAGCGGAACATCCGATCCCTGCAGAAACACCGTAAAAAAGACCACATTGTGAAGCAGGGAGCAGACGCCGACAATCAAAAGAAATTGGTAAGACCCCAGGGTCTGATCAGTTTTGTTTTCATTATAAAAGTAGCCTCCCAAAAATCCCGCAGCTGTTTTGGAAAGGGCCGCTAATCCAAACAGCTGTGTCGCCACAAGGTCCTGGAGTAATCCTACCGCGAATCCTGCCACGGTTGCCTCGATCTGTCCGCGCCGCAGAGAGGTGTACACCACCCAGATCAGGAGAAGATCCGGGAGGAATCCTTCGATCGCGATATAGGGCATGAAAGCCGTCTGCACGACGACAATGCCGAGAACCATCAAAGCAGAGCGGAGATGGCGTTCCATAAGATCTCAGCGTGTAAAAAATTCGTTGACCTTCTGTTCCAGATCGGTTTTCTCTTCGTCGGGCGCTTTCGTCATCACAAACACTTCCTCCAGTTTGACGAAATCCGCACTTGGAGTTATGATCACATGTTTGAAGAGGCTTCCTTCCTGCTCCGTCACACTGCTGACCAGCCCGATGCGAATTCCCGTGGGGAACGAACTGCTGTACTCTGATGTGAGAACAACATCGCCGGTTTTTACATCAAGCGTCTTGGCGATGTTTTTCAGAACGATATCGGTTCCGTCCCAGGCGACGATTCCATCAACACGGCTTCGCTGCACCTTTGCGCTTGCACGGAAATCCGTGTTCAGCAGAATATTGACCACCGCATAATGTTGGCTGACGGCAATGACAACTCCGATCAATCCGGCATCATTGACCACCGGCATCGATGGTCGGATGCCGTCCGCCTCTCCGACATCGAGGGTAAGCGAGTTGCGAAGAAGAGTGAGGTTCTTGCTGACTACTCTTGCTGCCACAAACCCAAACGGCGTCCGGTCTTTGATCGCAAGCAGGCGTCGCAGGCGCAGATTCTCCAATTTCGCCTCGCGAAGTTGACTTGCCTCATCGGCAAGCTCAACATTGGAGCGCCGCAAGAGCTCGTTTTCCTTCTTCAATCCAAAATATCTGGGGACAAAAGCAACTTGTTCCTGGACGACACCGAGGGTCACGGTAAGCACTGCGCGGATTTGTTTGACCTGTGGTTTGTCGTTGAGGGAAAGAAGAATGAACGAAAGGATGACGAGGAAGGACAACAACACGTATTCCCGGAACTCCATGAACAGCGTGTAAAGGCGTTCGAACATACCAAGCACTCAGGGTATTGAAATCGGAGGGAACGTGGGAGCCGGGCTTTCCTGTTGGGCGTGCCCGATCTGAATCCTAGTACCGCTTACTCTTGATGAGAACCTTCGAATACTGATCCAGATTCTCAAGCACCTTTCCCGTACCGCGCACGACGGCAGTCAGCGGATCTTCTGAAACATGCACCGGCAGGTTTGTTTCCAGACGCAACCGTTCGTCCAGGTTTTTCAAAAGAGCACCGCCGCCGCTTAACATGATACCGCGGTCGAGAATGTCCGCGGAGAGTTCAGGCGGTGTCCGTTCGAGCGTCATCTTGACGGCATCCACGATTTGCGCGATCGGCTCATTCAGCGCCTCCCGAATCTCGACGGAACTCACCTCGGTGGTTTTCGGAACCCCGTTGACGAGGTCGCGTCCTTTTACCTGGATCGTGATTTCCTCCTTCAACGGCATTGCGGATCCCACTTCGCATTTAATGGCTTCCGCGGTCCGTTCGCCGATCAGGATGTTGTGATTGCGTTTGAAGAACTGAATGATCGCGTTGTTCATTTCGTCTCCCGCGACCCGGATTGATTCTTCGTTCACGATTCCCGAAAGCGCAATGACGGCAATCTCGGTGGTCCCTCCTCCGATATCGACAACCATGTTTCCTACCGGAGCGTCGACATCCAGGCCAACGCCGATCGCGGCGGCCATCGGTTCCGCCAACAAATGTACTTCTTTGGCTCCCGCGTGTTCCGCGGAGTCGCGCACGGCGCGTTTCTCAACCTCGGTGATACCCGAGGGGACCGAAACCACAATTCGTTTGGCGGGCACCCAGGAAGAATTGATCTTTTTGATAAACTCCCTCAACATCCCTTCCGCAATTTCAAAATCCGCGATCACGCCGTCTTTCATTGGACGGATGGTCCGAATGTCGCGATGGGTGCGGCCAAGCATTTCTCTCGCCTCATTCCCGATCGCAATGATCTTTTTTGTGTTACGGTCGAAGGCAACGATCGAGGGCTCGTTCAGTACGATGCCCTTACCCTTCATCCATATGACCGTATTGGCCGTACCAAGATCAATGGCAATGTCGGCAGAGAAAAGAGAGAAGAGGCCCATAAAAGATCGTGAAGAGTAAAGGGTGAACGGGGTAATGAGTTAATGACGGAAATGACGAATTCCGGTGAACACCATGGTAATACCATGGGCATTGGCGGCGTTGATCACTTCCTGGTCCCGCACCGAGCCGCCAGGCTGGATGACTGCGGTTGCTCCAACTTTGACGGCTTCCATCAGGCCATCCGCAAATGGGAAAAAGGCATCCGAAGCCACGGCGCAACCCTTGAGATCCAGTCCCGCATCAGCAGCCTTGAGCGCTGCAATTCTCGATGAATCAACTCTCGACATCTGTCCCGCACCAATTCCCAAGGTACGGTCCGCCCGGGCATAGACGATCGCATTCGACCTCACATGCTTCGACACCCGCCAGGCAAAGATCAAAGCCGCAAGTTCGTCATTGGTGGGCTTTTTCGTTGTGACGCTTTTCACGTCAGCCGCCAATGTTCTCCTCGTATCAGGCGTCTGCACGAGAAATCCCCCGAAAGCGCTCCTGATCGCAGGACCTGCTTCAGGTCTGTTTACGGCAAGCCGGAGCAGCCGCCGATCCTTCTTCTTCCGGAGAACTTCAAGTGCATCAGGCTCAAATCCCGGCGCTGCTATGATCTCCAGAAACAACTCGTTCATCACCTCCGCCAAACGCCGATCCACAGGCCTGTTCACCGTGACGATTCCGCCAAAAGCAGACTTCGGATCCGTGGCCAGGGCTTTCTGATAGGCATCTGTCAGGTCAGCTCCGATCGCCGCACCGCATGGATTGTTGTGCTTGACGATGACAACGGCCGGCTCGTCGAATTCTTCGCACAAGGAAACACCGGATTGAAGATCCAAAATATTATTGTACGAGAGGTCTTTTCCATGCAATTTCTCAAACGATAAAGACGGCTCTCCATAGAACGATCCGCGTTGGTGGGGATTCTCACCATACCTCAAGGAAAACGCACGAGGTTCCACGATCGTCAGGGTCTCGGGTATGGAGTCCGTTCCCGATTGAGAACCGAGATATCGGGCAATGGCTGCATCGTAGTGCGCAGTGTGACCGAATGCTTCGCAAGCGAGTGAGAAACGAGTCTCTTCGCTCAGGCCTCCGTCATGAGTTTCAAGCTCGTTCAAAATACTATCGTACCGTGCCGGGTTCACCACCACTGCCGTGTGCCGGTAATTCTTCGCAGAAGCGCGGACCATCGCCGGTCCGCCAATGTCTATGTTCTCAATTGCCTCGCTCAGCGAAACGGCGGGTTTCCTGATCGCGGCTTCAAACGGGTACAGATTGACGATCAGCAAATCAATCGGCCGGATCCCGTGTTTCGCAAGCTGCTCAACGTGATCTGGATTGTCCGACACCGCCAGCAAGCCTGCATGAATATTCGGATGAAGGGTCTTGACACGCCCGTCGAGGATTTCAGGAAATCCCGTGACGTCTGAAATAGGAGTGACGGGGACGCCGGCCTGGCGAAGGGCTTTCGACGTGCCGCCCGTGGAAATTAACTCGATCCCTAATGTATGCAATCTCTGTGCAAGACCGACAACTCCCTCTTTATCGGATACGCTGATGAGCGCCCGCCGGATGGTAAGCCAGGTTCCGGAGGGTGCGGGATTTTTCATGATCGTCGGCTCAGCGAGCGGATCCACACCTTGTTTCCTTTGAACTCCACCCGACCTTCAGCGAATGCCTTGAGGGCGAGTGGGTAAATTTCATGCTCGATCACAAGTACTTTTGCCGCAAGACTTTCCGCGTCGTCATCAACGGTGACTTCCACCGGCTTCTGCAGGACAATCGGACCCCGGTCATACACTTCATCGACCAGATGCACCGTCGCCCCCGAAACCTTGACGCCCGCAGCGATCACTGCTTCATGCACATGCCGCCCATACATTCCGCTTCCCCCAAACGACGGCAATAAGGCCGGGTGCACATTGATGATCTTGTTGCGATAATACTCAACAACAGGGACAGGCAGTTTTTTCAGATACCCGGCCAACGCAATAAACTGCGCGCCGTGGTCCTGTAAAAGAGAAAGCAATGAGTTGGAGAACGCGTCTTCGGACGGAAACTGTTTTTGACTCAGATGGAACGCCGGAATATTGTGCGAGCGGGCCGTTTGTAATGCTCCGGCTGCGGAATTATTGCTGATGACAGAACAAACTTGCGCGGGCAAGAGCCCCTCGCGAATTCCATCGAGGATTGCCTGAAAATTCGATCCGCGTCCCGATGCAAAAACGGCAATTTTCATGAAAGGAATTCGTGCGAAAGACGTGTTCCGGGCGAAATGAATGTAACGATAAGTTATAGGATTGTCAACGAATTACGGGGATTTGGCGTTCTCAGGCTACCGGACTGCGGACTCCGTGACCTTCACGCTTCTTTGGGCGCTATCAACAACCGCCCGAATGCCAATCGGAATGGTCAACTTGCGGGGAATGTGGCCATATTGGAAGTTTGAAAGCACGGGAATCAAGGCCGAAGCCTCGACTTCTGCCAAAACCTGTTCGATACTCAGGAACGGCTTTGAGGGATCCGTCGGTTTGCAATCCGTAAACCGGCCGAGCACCAGAGCCTTGGCGTGTCTAAAGATCCCTGCGTGGCGTAATTGCGCAAACATGCGATCCACCCGATGGGGTGCTTCATCAACGTCTTCGAGAAAAAGAATCGAATCCCGGTACGCAGGTGAGTATGGTGTTCCTATCAGCGAAATGAGGAGTGAGAGATTTCCCCCAAGAAGAGGACCGGAAGCATTCCCTTTTCCCGATCCGCGCAGCGGCTCGTCATCAGGATTCTTCAGGTCCCCGATCTTTGATGTTGAAGTGATCACACGCCAGAAATGTTCTTCGGTATACGGATCGAGAGACTTCCAGATCTCCACTCCCGCCATAGGACCGGAAAACGTCACGAGGCCGGCCTTTCGAAACACTGCAAGCAAGAGTGCCGTCAGATCGCTGTATCCAACAATGATCTTGGGATCACGCCGCAGAGCAGCATAGTTCACGCGGTCCAAGATACGGGGAGTTCCATACCCGCCTCGGATCGCCATCACGGCTTTCACCGATTTGTCTTCAAGCATTGCATTCAAATCGGCAGCCCGGTCGTCGTCTGTTCCAGCCAAATATCCCACCTGATCCATCGCATGCCGGCCGACTGTTACTCGGTAACCGAGCCGTTCGAAATACGAAACTGCTCCTTCGATCTTTTCGGACGAGGAGGGCGTGCTGGCCGGAGAAATCAGTCCGATGACATCACCTTTTCGCAAGCGCGGTGGTTTGACCGGGGAAGATTTTCGCTTCATAAACCGAGGAGGAGGGTTGTTGTGTGATTTGGCACGGTACTTGTAACCTTGCCAAGGGTTACCCTTGGAAAGGCTACCATAGAACGTAAACTGGTAAAAGGCGAATCGAATTGATTCGCCAAAACCACCTTAAAAGCTCTTTAGAATACCCCGGCGCAACCGGCTTTTCTCGTCATCCGACAGCCCCCGTTGAAATTTGTACGCCGCTCCTTCCCATTCGCCGTAGATAGGATTCGGAAGCACGATATACCGCGAGCCAAATTCCTCTTTGAGACGGTCCGTCTCCTTGAATCGGTCATCGATCATTTTCCGCTCAAAAGCCGAATCAAGATCATTCAGATTATCCCCCAGAAGAAGAACAATGTCGTGTGTTTTGCGGATCATTTCCCTCCGCCCCTCTTTGCTCGATTCCGTCATTCGCAAAAAGATATGGCTGCTGTCCGCCTGTGGGAACCCGCGTTCACGTAAGTTTTTCATCGTTCCCGCGAGCTCGTCTTTCTCGGTGCGATTGGAAACGTAGAAGACATCATATCCTTTTTCCACTGCATAGTTCATGAATTCGACAGCTCCGGGAAGGGCCTCGGCATTTGCGCGGTTTACCCAATCTGTCCATCCGTAGGGAAACGATTTGTTTTCCAGGATCATTTTCGCGGAGTGCGGACTGTTATCCAGAACCGTTTCATCGACGTCGACAACAACCGCCCGCCGGCGCGTTCCTTTCCTTGCATTCTGGCGATCCATGTCCAGTTGTATTTTCGCAAGATAGAATGTTTGATAGGAAAGCGCCCGCATTTCTGCTGCGGTCTGATACCAGAGGACAGCCATAACGAGGTGTTCATTCGCCGATTGCGGATCGGGCTCTGTCATCATCCAGCCGAGGAGAAACAACGTCGTGAATGGAAGGACAATGCGTTTCATTGTGGTGTTCATAGGAGTTATGAATAATTTTTGGTGAATGGCCAGACTTCTTGAACGGGTCGTTTGAGTTTCCTTGCAACAAAAATGGGGAGATTGTTTTCGTACGGCATGCAATAGCGCCCCCTTATAGGTCCCAACCAGAAGAGAGACTTTCTTCGACTTTGCCATTTTAT
>JBBEEC010000071.1:0-2047 GCA_040880975.1 Bacteroidota bacterium
AGGCAGAAGGCAGCCAACAGTCCCGATAGGGACGGCCTTCTGGTAGAGAGCAAAACAATAACTGGACAAAGCCCCGTAGGGGCGACCGAATCGGGTTGGAAAAGGGTTGCAAACTAATCCCCCCGCCAGAGGTCAGAAGCAACGGCGGTAGCCGCAAGCTTTAGCTTGCGTTTGAAGAGGTGGAGCTGGGATTTTGAACGCGGATGGCATTGAAGGAGATGTGATTTTCACTGATTTATTCAATCTGTGATCATCACCTCCGTTTCAGCGTCTATCCCCGCCACAAAGCATGGCGCCTGCCCGAACGCCGCCAGCCCGACGGCTGTCTGGCGGGAAGGCGCCTGCCCGCCTTCAAGTTCTATGAAGGTCAGGCGGGGGCGGGGGCAGGCGCGTTCGCGTTTATTCCGGTATAGGCTCGCCGCCGGACCTGCCTGGGACGATGATCGTTTGCTCCCAGTTGTCAGCCGATACCTCTAACAGCAGTTTCAAATCCGCATCTGTCATCCCCGGAAAGAATCCGTTCATGGTCGGATCGGGGAAGACCCAGTCATTGAACGTCGCCGCGTTGAAGGTCAATAACGCATCATACTTTCCCTGCTCGAATCCTGCCTGAACTCCCACCGTGTACGATGGAATCTTCAGCTTGTAGTTCGGAATGGCATTATCAAAGAATTGCTGGAGATTGATCGTCGGCCCGTCAGGAAACTGATACGGTCCGCTCAGGAATTTCTTGACCGTGTCCAGAATGGCGATGACCTCCTGGAACGCGGACGCATCCGCAGGATTGTACTCGATAAGATCCACCTGAGCATTTGGCTGTTCGTTCATCAGGAAATTCAGACTGCCCTGGATGCTGTTCGCCGCTCCGATGAAATTCGACCGCACGGCGGCCATCCGCGTGGCGCCGCTGGGGCGGAATGCGAGAAACGGCGATGTGGGCTGCCAGGCGGCCAGCACTCCGGCGGAATCGGACGGATCATAATCGAAGTTGTACGCCACGAGCGCGGAAATATCCGCCGTGAGGAACTGCAGAAATCCTCTGAGCAAATAGATCTCTGTCGCGTCGATGCGGTACGTGTCCGTGGTGTTGCCCCCCGTCATGGTCGGAGTGATCAACAGGGCGTACGACGTATTTGCGAGCGTGATATTCAGATGGTTGATCGCGCTGATGAGGTTCGGCAGAATGGCAGTTTCGAGGATGCTCTGGTAGTACGAGATCGGATTCGCCGCCAGCGCAGTCCGCTTGCCAAGTGCGGACTGAATGCGCTGGTCGAATGAAGACGCAAACCTGTCGCGCAGCGCTGTTCCATATTGGGTCAAGATCCCGGCCGTTCCCGCTGACGGATTCATCAGTGATTCCATGAACACGGGCTTGAAGTCACCCATCTGGCCCGCGATGTTCCAAACTGAGGGGTTCGATCCGAAGGAAAGCAGATCGATGAGGGCCAATCCGAAATGCGCATCGGCGTTCGTCGGATCGAGAGCGAGTGCCTCATTGTAGAGAGAAGAAGCGGTGGAGAAATCGAAGACCGTGCTATCGGCTCCGCCTGAATTGACCAGCAGGGCGATCTTTGGAATAAGAACCTCGTGGCCCTGGGTGGCCTTTGTAGCGGCCTGAGCAGGATCGCCACCGGGCCCGGCAGGGTTGTCTTCCTTGCTGCAGGACGAAAAGAACAGCATTAAAACCGCTACGAGAATTGGGGCGAGCGAAAGGAAGTGTCGTTTTTTCATTGGGTTTCTCCAGGAGGAAGACAAATCGAAGTTACACAATTCCGAAAGGGGAGTCAATCTACTCTCCCGAATTGAGCACAATCCCGCTGAAGCGGGATCATCGACAAAAATAGCCCCTGGTAGAATCCTTTACTTTGCGCAGTTTTTTTCCTATGCTTTGAAACATCGAGGGAGACAAGGAGAGCACCGGGGTCGTTTATCTGAAACGGGAGGGATAACGAAAGTCACGGGAGAACCCATAGAAGAATCGCGAAGTTGCGCGGTTTATCTATGGGTTTTTTTATTGGCTTCGGGGTAGCGGCGGACTTTTGGTAGC
>JBBEEC010000072.1:0-2022 GCA_040880975.1 Bacteroidota bacterium
CGTAAGGTCGTAGGTTCGAGCCCTACATCGCCCACAAGAGCGGGACTGGTTCAGAGCGTACGCCTCACACGAGTAGCAGGTCCCGTCCGAAAAGTGGGACGGGATCCTCAAGATTTCATGAACTTAGATTCGCTGCCGCTCACTAAGTTCAGAAATCTTGGGACGTAAGGTCGCTGGTTCCCCGCCCCCGCCCGCCTGACCTTGCTGTACAATCAAAGTCGGGCAGGCCCGACCGATTGTAAATGCTTGTGTATCGTTCGGGCGGGCGCCACTCTTTGGCGGGTTCGGGCGGGGATCCCAGCAGCGCCCACAACCCGATTGTCGATTGCCGATTTTCAATTGTCAATGGCGGCCAATCAAATTGGCAATCGGCAATTGTAAACTGGAAATTTGACTGTTCTTTCAAAGATAAGCTTCCTTTAATTCCTGTCCGGCGAGGCAGGGAAGGATGATGGAAATGCGGATTTCGCCCGCCCGACCGGACTTAACAGAAACTCATTCGGTCGTTCGGGCGGGGATTGTCGATTTCGGACTGCAGGAAACAAGAATTCAACAGTCCGCAATCCCCAATCCTCAATCCGAAATCCCATAAACCTCCTTTTCGCCCGCGGACTGGAGGTTTTTCTGTTTTAGAAGGCACATGCATGAAAAAAACAAAGCTGTTCGATCAGGCTGGGTTCAAGCGGACCATTAACCGCCTGGCCCATGAAGTGGTAGAGCGGAACAAGGGTGCTGAGGATATCGCTCTGGTCGGTATCCGAACCCGCGGTGAACATTTGGCCTACCGATTGGCAAAAACCATCCAGGAGATCGAGGGCAAATCCATCTCTGTGGGTTGCCTGGATATTACGCTTTACCGCGATGACCTCCATGGAAGGCTGGATCAGCCGCAGTTGAAAGGCACGGAGATCCTGTTTGACATCACCGGGAAGGTGGTTGTGCTCGTGGATGATGTCTTGTTTACGGGCAGAACCATCCGTTCGGCTCTCAATGCACTTATGGATATCGGAAGACCGGCGACGATCCAGCTTCTGGTCCTGGTCGATCGGGGACACCGGGAATTGCCCATCAAGGCGGACTTTGCCGGTAAGAACGTGCCGACATCCCCAAAACAGGAAATCCAAGTCCATATGACAGAAGTTGACAAGGAAGACGCTGTATATGTAATCGATCCGCCGGATCAGGGGAACACATGAAACTGAAAAGCCGCCATCTGCTTGGTCTTGAAGGAATGTCTGCCGAAGAGCTCGGGCTGATTCTGGACACCACTGTTTCCTTTAAAGAGGTGCTTGAACGCCCCATCAAAAAAGTCCCGCCGCTCCAGGGAAAGACCATTGCGAATCTTTTTTTCGAAAGCTCCACCCGGACAAGAATCTCGTTTGAGCTTGCTGAACGCCGCCTTTCGGCTGATGTGGTCAGTTTTGCCGCCTCGGGAAGCAGTGTCTCGAAAGGGGAAACGCTGAAGGACACCGCGCGCAATATCGAGGCCATGAAGATCGACATGGTGGTGATCCGCCATGCGTCGCCCGGGGCAGCGCACTTTCTGAGCAAAGTCGTTGCAGCAAATGTGATCAACGCAGGCGATGGGGCCCATGAGCATCCGACCCAGGGCCTTCTGGACATGTTTACGCTCCGTGAGAAGTTTGGGACCCTCAAAGGATTACGCGTTTGCATTGTGGGAGATATTCTGCACAGCCGCGTTGCGCGCTCCAATATATTGGGGCTGAACACCATGGGCGCAACGGTTTCGGTGTGCGGCCCGGCGACCCTGATCCCTCGTCACGTCGAACAACTGGGGGTCAAGGTATACAACAATTTAGAAGAGGTGATCCCGCAGGTTGATGTGCTCAACGTGCTCAGGATCCAATTAGAACGGCAGCAATCGGGCTTCTTCCCGTCTTTGCGAGAGTATCATCGCTACTTCGGCGTGACCAGGGAAAAAGTGGCGAAGGCAGTGAGGCCGATAACAATCATGCATCCGGGCCCGATCAATCGGGATGTGGAACTCTCTGCAGACCTCGC
>JBBEEC010000073.1:0-1984 GCA_040880975.1 Bacteroidota bacterium
ATTGCATCACATTAACTCACGCCACCTGTGTCCATTTGCCGCTGAACCAGTACACAACAGCCCGTCCTCAAGCCTATCCATCGCCTCGTTGATCACATTAAACTTTCTTACGAGCCCCCCGATATCTCCGTTCTGCCAGTAACCACCCTCGTCATGCACCTCGAGTCTGTCCATATAACACCGATCAAGGTGTTGAAGAAGTCTGACAATGGCCACGTGGGTCTCGATCGGAGAGAACTGAGTTTTTGTAGAAACCCACATGTCTTCAGGCCGGCATTTTCCCTTTGCAACAAGTGTCATCCCAACGGCATCAACGAGGCAGCCCTGTGGCTCAAACGTCAGAGAGACCGGTTCACATTGCTTGTGGGGAAAGAGCGTAATGCCACGAAGAGGCAGATGGCCTCTGATTTCAGCGTTCCCCTGTTTCACCAGAATCCGCGAAGCATTTGGCTCTGACCAGTCTTCGGTCCACACCCTTGTTTCCCAGCCAAGAATTTCTGCAAAATCTTTTAGCTTGTTTGTTAAACTTCCCACCTCGTTCACGGAATGAATTCTGCCGCGATAATGTATTGTGATACCCATGCGACACCCCCCTCTAAAAGTTGTTGAAAATGTCTCTGAACCGTTGACGTGCTTTCAAAGCCAGTCCCGGCCACTTCAGTCGTCGGCGATACAACCCTTCTGCAAACATTCAATCGAATGAATGATGCGCCATCTTAGCCAGTCCCCACGACTTTAATCGTTGGCGAAACGATACTTGCGCAAGCATTCAGTCACATTCAATAACGTGTTATCATGGCCGTCCGCACGATTATGGTCGTGGGCGATACAACCCTTCCTCGAGCGTTCAGTGGCATGAATGATGTGTCTTCACAGCAGTCCCCACGATTATAGTTGTGGGCGATGCAACCCTTCCGCGAGCATTCAGTCGCATGATGACGTGTCTTCACAGCAGTCCCCACGATTATAGTTGTGGGCGATACAACCCTTCTGCAAACATTCAATCGAATGAATGATGCGCCATCTTAGCCAGTCCCCACGACTTTAATCGTTGGCGAAACGATACTTGCGCAAGCATTCAGTCACATTCAATAACGTGTTATCATGGCCGTCCGCACGATTATGGTCGTGGGCGATACAACCCTTCCTCGAGCGTTCAGTGGCATGAATGATGTGTCTTCACAGCAGTCCCCACGATTATAGTTGTGGGCGATGCAACCCTTCCGCGAGCATTCAGTCGCATGATGACGTGTCTTCACAGCAGTCCCCACGATTATAGTTGTGGGCGATACAACCCTTCCGCGAGCATTCAGTCGCATGAATGACGTATCATCACAGCAGTCCCCACGACTTTAGTCGTGGGTGTTGTCTTGCAGAAACAGGAAGAAGTCGCTTCAGCGACTTCCATCATTCAGCAATATTTGAATTTCCGCTTCCGAGTATCCCTCTTCGCGCAAGAGCGCCATGAATTCCTCCCGAAAGCTTTTCTGCCTATGATGTTCTTGCTGGTTCGCGATGTACGATTTAACCCTATCGACATGTTGATAACAGACTGATCCGGCCCAATAACCCCGTTGCCAGGAGAATTTATGGCGCAGGAGACTGCCGTGATTAATCCAGTGAGACGACTCTCCCTTCAGAAGTTTTGCAACGTCCTCGATGCGTTGAGATCGTGAAAGTGAGGCGAGGAGATGAACGTGTTCTGGTTGAATGGCGAGGGTGGTGATATCGATGGAATTATTTTGGGCGTATTCTGAGATGTGATCCTTCACGTGGTTACCAACTTCCGGAATCAGCAACCGGCGTCTCTCCTTCGTGATCCAGACAAGGTGGACGAAAACCTTGATTAAAGAGTGTGCCATGATTTCCCCCATTGTTTTTGAAACCGTTGAAACGGTTTCATTTTCAGAAGGTGTTTGTGCCCCCCACGGCTGAAGCCGTGGGTTTTTGTTGTGTTCCCCGCGTCACCTTGGGCTGAAACTGT
>JBBEEC010000074.1:0-27062 GCA_040880975.1 Bacteroidota bacterium
CCCAATTATGCCGTTCGGACCGAAGCCTCGATGATCGGTTATGAACGCGGAATGGTCGGTGTTGCCAGCGCGGGAAAGGACACGGAGGGCTGCCAGTTTTTCATCACACACTCACCACAACCCCACCTCGATGGACGCTATACGATCTTCGCAACCACGATTTCCGGTCTAAACATTGTTGACCGGATCCAGGTAGGCGATAAGATCGTCAGCATCCGCATAAAACGTTAATTACCGAAGGCTGTATTCCTGGTAGGTGATCTGGTGGTTCGGGTCGGCTTCAGAAAGCAGCCGATACACGGATCGGTCGGGATATCGGAGAAATGATTCGGCGATCTCCTGATACTTCGTGTCGAAAAAAGCTTTCACAAGAACACTCCGCGGATTCTGCTTTTGACGAACATCGGCAACGGCCTGCACGGCAGAAAGCATGGCATTCAGGCCCTTCACCGGATCGGTGGAAAGGAGATCGATTCCGTCGAAATGGTATTTGTGAATGGCAACCCGCAGCGGCTGGTACATCAGATTGGTCAACTCATCAACCATGGAAAACCTGCTGTAGTTCACGGACTGCGTTTGCCAGTCCTGGGAAAACGCCGTCCCGGCAGCCTGATTGCAGATATTCAGGGCCTTTTGAAAATACGGGGCTCCTGAAAGCTCCATGTAGGTCTCGAGGTCAAAGCCGATGATGAGATACGCGTAGAAATCCAGAAAATCTGCCAGGGGGTCGAATTGGAAGTCGTCGTGATACAGGGGCTTGTTGGGGGAATATTCAAATTCCCACCGCTCATCCAGCAATCGCAAAATGATGGTCTCCCGTTCGGTCCTGTCCTCACCGTGGTACACCGGCCGAGAACTACCGATGAAGACCTGAGCTATGTATCGATTGTCACCCCCCGCACTGAGGAAAAAGATGTTCATCGTGCAGGTAATTCGCTCACCCGCAAAATCTTCGTTGGTCCAACGGTACGTATTCAGATATTCCTCGACGCGCTGCTCAAAATCCCTGAGATAATCGATCGATGCAGAAGGGATCTGCTCGGTATTGATCGTCACGTCGCAATTGAGTTCCTGCGAAACAAGGGGAGCGCCTACGGGGATGAGAATGCAAAATATTTGGATCGTGAACTTTTTCATAGTGACGAAATATAGGTAAAATACCATGTGTCATCAAGGGGGGCTTTGATGAATTCATCTCCGATCGTTCTCTTCATTCTTTTGTTTCTCCTCCATCCTCCAACGGTGGATTCCATGGACCGTCCATGGAGCGCACGCCATCGCGGACTCTCCGGTGCCCGATGCATACTGTCTGCCGACCTTGCCTCGGTTGCTGTCAATCCGGCGGGAATGGCCGGCCTTGAGTCATTCTCTGCATCTGTCTCCTTCACTCCGGGAATTTTTGGATTGCCTGAATTACAGACCCATTCCGTCCTGGTGGGAACTCCTGTTTCATTCGGAGGAATCGGACTTGGAGTGAGCAGTTTCGGTTTCGAACTCTATCGTGAGACGTGTGTCATCTTGGGAGGCGGGATCATCATGAACAAGGATCTCGCCCTCGGTCTTTCTACGGAATTCCGCAGATACACCATCAAGGGATATGGGGCGCAAACTCTTGTTCTCCTGAACGTCTCGGTGCTTCAGAAGTTCCACGATTTGTTGACAATTTCGGGAACGATCGAGAATGGGCTCAATGCATCGCTGGGGAACAAGGAAGATCGACTCCCGCGGGCGATCTCGCTGGGGGTGGTGTTCACCCTGGACCCGGCGTTTCTTGCCGTGTGTGAAGTGGAGAAAGACTCCCGCGATGCCGCGTTCTTGAAAGCTGCGATCGAATTCCGGCCGGTGCCGTCCGTCGCGCTCAGGTCGGGATTTTCCTCCGACCCAATCACGTGGAGTTTCGGATGTACCATCTCGGCTGGATTCCTATCTTTTGGCTATGGTGGAACCAGTCATGTTGTCCTGGGGTGGACGCACCAGTGGGATGTGGACGTTCGGTGGCCGGAATGAAAGCTCTCGCACTCTTTTTTGTGGCGTCCTGTGCTTACGGCCAGGAACGGTTGGCACCGGATTCACTCGACGGCTTTCAGGAAATTGTTGAAACGTTTCTTGAGGAAATGGATTCCGGAGACGATGAAACCGAATCAGGCGATCAATTGGTCCAACTGAGCGAAAGTCCGCTTGATTTGAATTTGGCCGGATTGAAGGAGCTTCAACAGATTCCAGGCGTATCTCCTCTCACAGCGTACCGCATTTTCACGGCTCGCAATACAAGGAATTTCTCAGATGTCACCGATCTTCTTTTGATCGAGGGAATCGATGAAACGATCTATCGCGGTATTCTTCCATTTGTGACGATCCAATCCCGTTCATTGGCAGCCTCGTTCCACGTTCGCTCCAGATTGCAAACGGACCTCCAGAATCGGCGTGGTTTCAGCCAGGGTCTCTATTCCGGCGGAAAACAGAAGCTCTACTCACGAACTTCGTTTACAATACCAGTTTCACAGGCCGTGAACCTGCAGGGAAACTTCACGTCTGAAAAGGATCCCGGCGAGCTGGCGGCTGATGCGTTCCGGAGTGGGTTTGTGACCGCCACATTCCGGACCCTTCGACTGACCGCGGGAGATTTCGTTGTATCATCGGGGAACGACCACGTGTTTGGCGGCGGTGCAGGGATCGGCCGGAGAAGAGGAAGAATCCTGAGGCGCGCCCCGGCAATATCCGGATACCGATCGGCCGACGAGCAGCACTTCTTTCGCGGCATGGCGGTCATGGGAGACGCTGGTACCTTGTCTTTTGGCGCATTCTATTCGAACAAATCCGTTCATGGGACATTCCAGAAGGATGGTTCCGTAAGTGTCTACCACTCCGGGTTATTTCGAACCCTTTCCGAACGGTCGAAAAGGAATGTCACGCGTGAGCGTATTACCGGAGGATACCTGTCGAAGGACCTCTTTGCAGGTCTCTCTGTTGGGTTGACAGGATTTGATGCTCGTTTTCTTGAAGGGCGTGCGCCGGTGAGATCGATCGGCCTTGATGCTGTATGGAGAGGGGAGAGAGGCTGGCTTACAGGATGTCTTACCCGGGAAAATTCCGGGGGCGGCTCACTTTCGGCTTCTGCTTCAGTCGATCCTCTGGTTGGATGGAGTTTCTTCATTCTCCATGAATCCTTTGCCAGGGGATTTTCCGCCGCCTATGCCCTCGCAAGAGCTCCGGTTCGGGGGTCCACCTCAGCAGCGGGAGCGAGAGTGCGGTTGGGCCGCGGGTGTACCCTGAACGCTTCCATGTACACGGAACAGTTCCCTGAGGGAAAGCAGGGCGAGGGTTTTTCTGAATATGAGAGCGGAGCGATGCTGGAGAGTGTGCTTGCCGTTTCCCCGTCCTTTCAAGTCGATCTCAGGATTGCAGCAAGGCTCTCTCCTGCGAGGAGTGATTCACGGGATTCGCTTGGACGCTCAAAATCACTGCGTGCGATTCACGAGGTGAGGAAATACAGAATGGGCTTCACGGCGGGGCGGAAGGGGCCGATGGTTTGGATCTCACGAGCAGAATTCGTCAAGGCCACCCCGCCGGACGAGGCAAGCCGCTGGGGAGTAATGATATCTCAGGAGTTGAAATATACTCCATCAAGGCATCTGAAGATCCGGGCGAAAGTGATGGTGTTTTCGATTGAAGCGTATGACGCGAGGATCTACTCGTTTGAATCAACGGTCCCCGGGATTGTTGTCAATCGTGTCTTGTCGGGAGAAGGTTCACGTTCAACGTTGAGCGTCCTTTGCCAGATCACTTCCTCTCTTGATATTTCCGCGTCTTTTTCCGCTGAGATAAAGGATGGACAGCGGATCATCGGGTCAGGGCTTGAAGAGATCCCGGGAGACATGTACAGCCGGATTTCCGTACAAATCGATGTTCGCCTCTGAAATTGCAGATGGATTCAATTATGCGTATTTTGGAATGATGACCCATTCAATGCCAAAAACAATCGTTGTCGGGATGAGCGGTGGGGTGGATTCCTCCGTCGCGGCAGCAATGCTCCTCGAACAGGGCCACAGGGTCATTGGCGTGACGATGAAGACCTATGAATTCGATGAGGGTGGCAGAGCAGTGGCCAATGAGGCCAGCTGTTGCGGACTGGGCGCTGTGTATGATGCACGAATGGTTGCCTCAACGCTGGGGATCCCTCATTTTGTCGTGGACTTTCGTTCCGAGTTCGAACGTGCCGTTATTCAGAATTTTGTCGATGAGTATCTCAAAGGCAGAACGCCGAACCCGTGCGTGAATTGCAACAGGGAGATCAAGTGGGGGCAGCTCCTTCGCAAGGCCGGGGCGCTGGGCGCAGATTTTATTGCAACAGGCCACTACGCGAAGGTTGAGCTTGACAACGAATCGCGGAGATATGCTGTTCATCGGGGGAGAGATCTCCAAAAAGACCAATCCTACGCTCTCTGGGGGTTGACCCAGGACGCACTGAGCAAGACCATGTTCCCGCTCGGCCATTTGACAAAGCCGGAGGTACGGGCTCTTGCATCTCGTTATCACCTGCGGACAGCCGACAAGCAGGAGAGTTATGAAATTTGCTTTGTTCCGGATGATCGGTACGACCGGTTTCTCAAGGAGCGGGTTTCAGGCCTTGAGAAGGAACTCGCAGGCGGAGATCTCGTTTCCGATGGAGTGGTAGTAGGCAAACACACGGGATATCCCTTCTATACCATCGGCCAGCGAAAAGGAATTGGAGCGCATGGAAAGAAGATGTATGTCACCGATATCAGTAGGGAATCCAACAGGGTCACCATAGGACCGGATGGCGATCTTCTTCATGATTCCCTAAAGGCGACGGGTGTCAATTGGATGGGGAGAATCAGACCCGATGGTCCGTTACAGGTGACCGCGAAGGTCCGTTACAAGGACGAAGCGACACTGGCAACCGTTCATCCGCAAGAGGACGGCTCTGTTTCCGTTGTGTTCGACAGTCCTAAGAGGGCGATCACGCCGGGGCAATCCGTTGTCTGGTATGAGGGCGATATGCTCTCCGGCGGCGGATTTATCGAGAAAATCCTTCAGTAGTTTGAAGGATGTCAACGAAGAGCATCGAGCTCAATCTTTCAAGGGATTGGGCTTTTTTTGTTCCCGAATCAAGGAAACTTTCCAATCCCCTGTTCGTTTGGTATGCAGAAAGCCGTGAACTATAAAGACCTTGATGACCGTTCCCTGGTCAACGCTTTTCGAGAAGGCGATGAAAGGGCGTTTGAAGAAATTGTCCGAAGGTATCAACGTCAGGTCGCGAACATTCTCTATCTCACCTTGGGAAGCCGGAGGGATGTCGAAGACCTCGCCCAGGATGTTTTTGTCCGCGTCCACGGTTCTCTGGGGAGGGTAAATGTTCAATCGACCCTCTTCTCATGGATCTATCGGATAGCGGTCAATATCGCGATCGATGAAGTTCGAAGGCGAAGGATCCGCAAGATTGTTTCATTGGATTTTCTCACGGCGCCCGGAGGATCTGAATTTGAACCGAAAGAGCCCGGCAAAGCCTCTGACAGGGTTCTGGCTGGTGAGAAACGCGAAAAGATTTCTGAGGCACTTCAAAAACTTTCCCCTTCGCATAGGGCGGCTCTCGTTCTCCGGGAGTATGAGGATCTTTCCTACCGTGAGATTGCCGAAACCCTGGGCATTTCGGAGCAGGCGGTCAAGTCAAGAATTTTTCGAGCCCGAGAGGAACTACAGAGACTCTTGAGGGATTATTTCAAGGAGAGAACATGACACATCGTACTGTGCGTCGGTTGTTATCTGCCCGACTGGACGGAGAGGGTGATCCATCAAAGGAATCAGGCGTTGATAAGCACCTCGAGCAATGCGAGGAGTGCAGGGAGTATGAGGATGGCATGAGGTCACTCCGCGCCGGCCTTCGCTCTCTCAACGCCGAGATGCCCGGTCCGGAACTTCTTTCGGGGGTTCTGCGTCGAACCCGATTGGCCCAGGAGGAGTACAAGCTCTGGTCTCCGGTGGAACTCGTTGCGCGCAGGTTTGTCACCGGGTTGGCCGCCGCCGTTCTTATCTTTGTCAGTCTTGCAATGATTGCTCAGCCGGATGAACCGATGGTCATTGAGCCCTATTTGGCAGGGGAGCAGAATGATTCCTCGTCCGTATCGCTCCTCGCACGCGATGTGATTTCAAATGATGACCTGCTCCTTGCGGCAGCATCCCGTAAATAAAGGAAGACTATCGTTATGCAGGCAAAATCAAGAACTCTGATGCTCCTTTTTGTGAGCTTTCTCCTTGGCGGGATCGCAGGAATATTTGTCGACAGGACATGGCTGAGCCCTTCCGGATACCGAAAAGCATCGCGTGGCGACGTTTCGAAGGAATTTGCGGAAAAGCTCAGGCTCCTGCCCGAACAGACCATTGCCGTCGATTCGATCCTTGAGGTGCACAAGGAGAAATTCGGGGGAGTCCGGAAAGGGTATTCGGAGGCGATCAAACTTCAACGCGATACCCTTCGAAGAGAGATACGGAGACTGTTGAATCCGGAGCAGAACAGTCTGTATGATCAGTACATCAAGGAAATGGAAGAACGTGAAACGCGTTACCGAAAAGAAGGCCGCTAGAGAGGATCATCGATGAAACGCAAATTGATTTTTGGAGCGCTCGCTGTCGTCGTTCTTCTGAGCGGCGGGTACTATTTGTTGAGCAACGGAGACAAAGAGGTCGCAGCAGAGACCAAGGGGCAAGTGACCCGTGTGGCTCGCGTGGAGCGCGGGAATCTCGAGCTCATGGTTTCCGCGAACGGAGTAGTGCAGCCGATCAATCGCGTGGAAATCAAATCCAAGGCGAGTGGGCAGATCGAGCAATTGCATTTCGAGGAAGGTCAGACGGTGAAAAAGGGCGAGCTCCTTATTGCTCTCGATCAGACGACCGCCCGAAACGATTATGAACAAGCGAAAGCCGACCTTGCCGTGGCGGAATCCAACCTCAAGCAGCAGCAAAACAACTATAACCGGTCCATCGAACTCTTTGAAAAACAGTTGATCTCTGAGCAGGAACGGGATCAATCCAGTGTCGAGAAAGTACGTGCGGAGGCACAATTGGTCAAAGCACGCGCAACGCTCTCTTCAGCCGAGGAGCGTCTGCGGGATACCAGGGTGATGTCGCCCACGACAGGAGTAATACTCAGCCGGACTGTCTCATTGGGGCAGATCATATCTTCCGGTACGTCCAACGTGAGCGGAGGAACAACCCTCGCGACGATCGCCGATATGGACGAAGTGTATATCGAAACAAATGTGGATGAAGTGGACATCGGAAAAGTGCTGGTCGGGCAGTTGGCACGGGTTGTTGCAGATGCCTACCCCGATGACGCATTCACGGGGGAAGTCATTCGCATTGCCCCTCTGGGAAAGACCCTGCAGAACGTGACAACCTTCAATGTCATCGTCCTTGTTCGCAATGTGGGCGGCAGGCTCAAAGCAGGAATGAGTACGTCCGTGGACATAGAGATCTTCAGGCGTCGTGATGTCCTCCTTGTTCCGACGGAGTCCTTGAAGGACCCCAGGAGCGAACAAGGGAGAATACTTCTCGCGTCGCTTCCTCCATCCGAGGGTCAGGCCGGTGATTCCGTGAAAGTTGCGGCAAAGTCAGCGGAACTGCCCACCGATCCTGTTGAACTGCAAAAACGCTTCATGAGTATGTCTCCGGATGAGCAGCAGCAGTTTCGGGAACAACTGAGGGAGCGTGTGCAAAAAATGTCTCCCGAGGAACGGCAAAAATACTTTGCACAAATGAGGTCCCAGGGAGGCGGAATGTTCCGACGCGAAGGCGGCGGAGGGAGACGCGGGACGTCCGGGAGCCAGCCGGATGCAATACGCGAACGCGTTGTGGAAGTCCGGAGCGATGATGCTTTCGTCCCCCGCATGGTCAAAGTGGGAGCGAGTAACTATGATGTCGCGGAGGTCCTTGAAGGATTGAAGGAAGGCGACGAGATTCGCATCACGACGATCTCGCGGGCAAAATTGGCAAGTGAGCAATTCACGGAGAGAATGAGGAGCATGCAGGGTGTGGGCGGAATCAGCACGAGACAGGCAACCGGCGGCGGGCGGCGCTGACCATGAACATCTCGGAAAGTTTCATAACGGCACTCAGCGCCCTGTTTGCCAACAAGCTGCGGGCTCTCCTGACGATGCTTGGGATCATCATTGGCGTGGCGGCGGTGATCACCATGATTGCCATCGGTGAAGGAGCTCAAAAGGCCGTGACAGCGCGGATTCAGGCCCTTGGCTCGAATCTCCTGTTTATCAGTCCGGGAGCTCAACGAGGGGGAGGCGTGACCGTTATCCAGACAGGTACGAGCGTACGACTCCGGAATGCCGATGCGGATGTCATTGGTGAGAAGGTCTCTGCGGTGGAAGCTGTTGTTCCGGAGTTTTCACGAAACGCTCAAGTGAAATTCCAGAACAAGAACTGGAATACCCGGATCGTGGGCACGGTTCCGGAATATGAATACGTTCGGAACTTTTCCGCCGAAGAAGGGCGTTATTTTAGTCATTCGGAGGAACGGGCTTATAGTAAGGTCTGTGTCATCGGAAGGATTGTTGCGGACAATTTGTTCGGAGCCGTCGATCCGATCGGGAAATCCATCCGCATAGCGGGTCAGACGTTTGAGGTCATCGGAATTCTTGAATCCAAAGGGCAAAGTGGATTCCAGAACCCCGACGACCAGGTTATTGTTCCGCTTTCGACCGCTCAACGAAGGATCTTCGGCGTAGATTATCTTGGCCAGATCACGGCCAAAGTGGCAGATGACAAACGGATGGACGAGGCATTCTTTGAGATCGAGCGAGTGCTTCGAAGAGAACATAAGCTTCGCGAGGAGCAGGACAACGATTTCAGTATTCGAAACCAGGCGGACATCATCACGACCTTCCAGGAAACGCAGCAGACCTTCACGTTTCTGCTTGCGGGAATTGCCGCGGTCTCTCTGCTTGTGGGAGGAATCGGCATTATGAATATCATGATCGTTTCCGTCACGGAGCGAACCAAGGAGATCGGTATTCGAAAGGCCATCGGCGCGCGGAAGCAGGACGTTTTGCTCCAGTTCCTCATCGAATCCGTTGTCATGAGTATTGTCGGCGGGCTCATGGGTATCGGGATCGGCGTGGGCGGCTCGCTGATCTTATCATCCTATGGAAATCTCCCATCCTCAATTTCCCTGCAAGCCATTATCATGAGTTTTGTTTTTGCAGCTTTTGTCGGTATTTTTTTCGGACTCTATCCTGCATGGAAGGCCGCTGAATCCAATGTTATCGACGCTCTCCGATATGAATAACTCTCTCCAAATACCCCTGACACTTCTTGCAGCAATGTTTCTTTCTTCCTGCGGGAACGCGCCAACACCCGATCAGGGACAGCGAAAGCCGATGGTGTTCGTTGAGGTGGAAGCTGCAAGGCAGGCGTCGATCGCTTCGACCGTTACGGCCACAGGCAGCATCACCGCCAAAGAAGAAGTGAAGATCATCGCGCAGGCGGAGGGGAAGATCACACGCCTCGCCGTGGAAGAAGGCGACAAGGTGACGAAAGGTCAGACCCTGGTAGTATTGGATGCGCGCATCCTGGAGGCGCAAACGAAGGAGGCGCAAGCCAATGTCGAGGATGCCAGGGCTGCCTACAATAGGGCGGAGCGTCTGAGAAAATCCGGACTTGTATCAGAACAGGAATTTGAACAGGCAAAAACAAGGTTGAATGTGCTTAAGGCGCGCCTGGAGTATCAGAAAGCCCTCTTGAATTATACCACCATAGAATCACCGATCTCCGGCATTGTCACATTTCGTGGTGTCAGGGAAGGCGATGTGGCTGTTCCGCGGGCACATTTGCTGACTGTGAGTGATCCGCAAACATTGGTCATGGAGATCAATGTTTCTGAGCTTGACGTGCCGAGTATCACTGTCAGAGACCCTGTTCAAGTACGCGTCGATGCTTACCCGAATGAGGCGTTCTCGGGGAAGGTTCGGAGGGTGTTTCCTTTGAGCGATCCGATCACACGCCTTGTCAGAATCGAGATCGAGCTCACGGTGAAAGATCATCGACTGTTCCCGGGCCTGTTCGCAAGGGCTGAATTGACCACTTCCCGCAAAGAACGGGCCACCGTGGTGAGCAATGACGCAATCCTGATGTCAGCATCGGGAGCCGCTAGCGTATTTGTCGTTGCGGATTCGGTGATCGAACGCCGGGAGCTGACGCTGGGGATCCGGGACGCATCCTCTTCGGAAGTCACTGCAGGTGTGGACCCCGGCGACAAAGTGGTTGTCAGCGGTCTAAACCAGCTCAATCCCGGAATGATCGTTCGAATCACACGTGAACGAGGAAAGGTGCCTTTATGATCGGGAAAATGCCGCATACTCCCTTGAATGACAAGAGAACCCTTTCCGATTGGGCCATCAAGCATCCCATAGGTGTCATGATGCTGGTTTCGGTTGTCGTCGTCCTCGGCGGTTATTTCCTCTCGACCCTTAAAGTGGATCTTCTCCCTCGTCTGATCTATCCTCAGATCCGGGTATTCGTTTCGAATCGTGGTGTTGATCCGTTGGTGATGGAAGAAACAGTGACCAGGGTGCTTGAGTCACGACTCGCGACGACCGAAGACGCGACGAAGGTGGAATCGTCGAGTACCGAAGGGAGGGCCAATGTGACCTTGTCTTTTGATTATGGCAAGGATATTGATCTGGCCCTTCGCGATGCCAGCACAAAGCTCGACCAGGCCCGGTCGGGCCTCCCCCGGGAAATCGATCCGCCGGTGATCTTTAAATCCGATCCCTCCCAGATTGCCATTTTTGAGATTGCCGTGTCTTCCGCGGGAATGGACCTTGTACGGTTGCGCCGATGGTGCCAGGAAGAGCTCACGAATTACTTTCTTACCGTCCCGGGGGTGGCATCCGTGGATGTCGCGGGAGGGCTTGAACGAGAGATACAGGTTATCATAGACCAGAAACGCCTGCAAGGATATGGCCTCGCCGTCACGGAAGTCCTTCGTTCAATCCGAGATGCCAATGTTGATCAAACAGGAGGCAGGGTATCTGCCGGGCGGAGGGAATACCTGAGCAGAACCGAGGGGAAGTTCGCCTCCGTGGCAGAACTCCGCGAAGTGCCGATTCGCGTTCGCGGAAGCTCTGGTGAGCAAAGAATCAAGATGAGCGACATTGCAAGGGTTGAGGACAGTCACCGCGAACAAAGGGTCTTCGCACGCCTTGACGATGTTCCAAGCGTGAAAGTCAGTATTCAGAAGCAACCGAACGCCAATACGGTTGATGTCAATGATGGATTGAAGGCAAAGCTGGCGTTTATGAGCGAGGCGGGGATCATCCCTGCCGGTCTGGAAATCAAAGTCGTCAATGATCAGTCTTATTACATTGAAAACTCCCTTTCCAGCGTAACCGATGCAGCGTTGTTGGGAGGACTCCTTGCAATGGTCGTTGTGGGGTTGTTTCTTGGAAGTTGGCGGAGGACGATCATCATTGCCACTTCGATTCCCATCGCCATCCTGGGAACATTTGTTATGATGGGACTCGGCGACCTTACCCTCAATATCATTTCCCTGGGCGGGCTGGCTCTCGGGATCGGTATGCTGGTGGATAACTCGATCGTCATGCTTGAAAATATTTCCCGCCATCAGAAGGATCATCCGGATCCTGTTGAGGCGGCCCATTTTGGAAGTAACGAGGTGGTGTCTGCTGTTGTTGCTTCCACGACAACAAATCTTGCATCCGTCCTTCCGTTTCTCCTGATCTCCGGTCTCGCCTCGCTCTTTTTCAAGGAACTGATTCTCACAATTTCCTTTGCCATTATCGCGTCGCTGATCGTTGCAATCACCCTCGTGCCAATGCTCTCAGCCATGCTGTTCAGGTTCGAACAATCACATCAGGTGAAGAAAGGGTTTCTTCTTCTCGGCATTGAGCGCTTCCTTGGGAGGATGACAAAACGCTATACGGACCTTCTGACGTGGGCCATTCATCACAGGACATTCGTTCTCACGTCAGTCGTCGTGGCCTTCGCCGGGAGTCTGATGCTCTTCAATCAGTTGGGATCGGAGTTCCTCCCGTATATGGATGATGGAAGGATCAGAATCCGCGTGGAATTGCCACCCAGCACTTCTGTACACGAATCGGATGAGGTGGGAACGCAGTTGGAATCGATCGTCAAGACCATGCCCGCGACTTCGTCGGTCTTTACGGTTGTTGGCGGATTCATCTTCGGCCGCGGTACAGCGGAATTTGCAAACCGGGCCAACCTCGAAGTACAGCTCGTGCCATTAAAGGAGCGGACGATTTCCAGCAATGAATGGATCGAGCAGGTAAGGGAGAAGATCGCCCGGGCACAAATTCCCAACGCCCGCATCCTGGTGTCTAAATCGCAAATTCGGGGCATACGGACGTCGTCAGGCGAGAGCGATGTGAGCGTCAAGGTCCAGGGTCCCGACCTTGCAACACTGAATGCGCTTTCGAACGAGATCATGGCGAATCTGCGGAGTGTAGAGGGGCTTTCCAATCTGGACAAGTCCTTGGAGGAAGCAAAGCCCGAACTTCGCATTCAAGTTGACCGGGAACGGGCCGCGGAGCTCGGAATATCCATCCGGGATGTCGGTGAAACTGTGCGCACCGCTATCGATGGTACGATCGCCTCGAGGTATACGGAGGGCGACCGGGAATACGACATTCGCGTATTGCTTGATAGAGATGAAATCAAGAGCCTGAATGCTGTGGAGGATCTTATTATTTACCCCCTCATTGGACCGCCGACAAGCCTGCGGAGCGTTGCGCGGGTACGCGAAGGGATCGGGCCCGTGACGATTACACGGGAGAACCAGAACCGCATCGTTGAAGTGAGCGGTGATGTGGCAGGAACCGACCGGAGCCTCGGAGATGTCATGGTGGATGTTACAGAACGCATGAAATCCGTAAGCCTTCCAGAGGGATATTCGATCTTGTACGGCGGGCAGGAAGAGACAATCCAGGAGAACAATCGGGTTTTGATCACCATCATTCTCCTCGCCATTTTTCTGGTGTACGTGGTCATGGGCGTTCAATATGAATCCCTCCTCAATCCTTTTGTGATCCTGACAACGATTCCCCTCTCCGTGGTTGGAGTGATTCTGGCTCTGTACGCGACCTCAATTCCCGTTGGGGCAACCGTCATGCTTGGTGTTATTCTATTAGCCGGGATTGTAGTGAACAATTCAATTATCCTGGTGGAATTTATCGAACTTCTTCAAAGGGACCACGGCATGACACGGGAAGAGGCAGTCCTCGCTGCCGGCCCGCTCCGCCTTCGTCCGATCCTTATGACCACTCTGACGACAGTGGCCGGAATGCTTCCTCTTGCAATGGGAATTGGCGAGGGCTCTGAAGTTCTCCAGCCGCTGGCGGTGGCGACGATCGGCGGATTGTCCTTTGCGACGATTGTTTCCTTGTTCGTAATTCCGAATGTGTATCTTATGTTCCAGGGCTTAAAAGAGTGGATTACTATGAAGATTGGGAGGACGGCGATGGCCCGACCTGTGGGGAAAAAAGAAAGCCCGGAAGAGACCGCAGAAGCGATGGCAAAGTAACGAGAGAATGCGGAAGATTCAGAGCATGACGGCGCCCGGTGTTGGCGCCGTTGGTTTTTTGGGACGGCCCTGGTCTTGGAATGACTTTGTTGATTAAACCTTCGTGCTTCCCTATATTTAACTGACGACGTAAAGGCAAATACGCATGAGCGAAGAATCTACGAGAAAACTTAAGGAACTTCGGGCAAAGGCACTCGAAGGTGGGGGAGCGGACCGGATAGCCGACCAGCGGAAAAAAGGCAAACTGACGGCACGAGAACGACTGGACTTGTTGCTGGATCCGGGGAGCTTTGAGGAAAGCGGAATGTTTGTGCAGCACCGCTCAACGGATTTCGGACTTGACAAGCAGAAGATCCCGGGTGATGGTGTGATTACCGGGCACGGCACCATTCATGGCCGCCCGGTCGTGGTTTTCAGTCAGGATTTCACCGTGTTCGGGGGCTCTCTTTCCGAGGCGCACGCGGAAAAAATTTGCAGGGTGATGGACCGTGCAATGAAGATGGGTGTGCCGATCATTGGACTGAACGATTCCGGTGGGGCGAGGATCCAGGAGGGAGTTGTCAGCCTCGGAGGGTATGCAGAGATCTTCCTGCGCAATACTCTCGCTTCGGGGGTTGTTCCGCAGATCTCAGCAATTCTCGGCCCCTGTGCCGGGGGGGCCGTGTACTCACCGGCGATCACCGACTTTGTTTTCATGGTCAAGCAGACGAGCCACATGTTTGTCACAGGGCCGAACGTCGTGAAGACGGTGACCCATGAAGACGTCTCATTCGAAGATCTGGGTGGAGCCATGACCCACGCCTCGAAGAGCGGTGTTGCACACTTCGCTGCAGAGAATGAGGCCGAATGCATCGAATCGATCAAACAGCTTCTTTCGTTTCTGCCTTCCAATAACAGGGATGACAGTCCGATGGTGCCCGCAGGAGATGAATCCGGAGGTGATCAATCGAAGCTCGACGCCATTATTCCCGAAAGTCCCAACAAGCCCTATGATATGAAGGACGTGATCTCTTCGATCGTTGATCGGGGAGGTTTCTTCGAAGTGCACGAGCATTTTGCCCCCAATATTCTGATTGGCTTTGCACGTCTCGGAGGACGATCGGTGGGGATCGTTGCAAATCAACCCGCCGTTCTGGCCGGTGTCCTCGACATCGATTCCTCTGTCAAGGGAGCCCGGTTTGTTCGTTTTTGCGACGCCTTCAACATCCCCTTGGTTGTCTTTGAAGACGTTCCCGGATTCTTGCCCGGGACTGATCAGGAATGGAGAGGAATCATTCGACACGGTGCCAAACTGTTGTATGCCTTCTGTGAAGCGACCGTTCCCCGAGTGACGGTCATTACCCGAAAAGCCTATGGCGGAGCGTACGACGTTATGAACTCAAAGCATATTCGTGGGGACTATAATTTTGCCTGGCCTTCGGCAGAGATCGCTGTGATGGGACCGCAGGGCGCTGTGGAGATCATATTCAAGAAGGAGATCGGGGGAAGTCCTGATAAAGCTGTAGCAACCAGGAAGAAGGTGGAAGAATACCGGCAGAAGTTCGCAAACCCCTTTGTGGCAGCTGAGCGGGGGTACATCGATGAAGTTATCCTCCCAAGTGAGACTCGTTCTAAACTCATCAAAACTCTGTCGTTTCTGGAGAACAAGGTTGATTCAAACCCACGCAAGAAGCATGGGAACATTCCCCTTTAACGAATCTGATGGATTTTAAGCATTTGTGGCCTTTGCTTCATGTTTTTCTTGATTCTTTTCTTGTTCCGCCCTATATTGACATCATCTTTGAAACACTTATGAGGGATCAGTGTTGGGAAAAATAGCTGTCGTTGCGACTTTCTTTGTCTTCATCTTCTTTGCCGGATGTTCGTCGAAGGAGTCCGCAATTCGTGTTGAAAATGCAGAGTCAGTTGAGCCGACGTTGGCGGATACTGTCCAAATGGCCCAAATTGACCCCAACACTACTCTTTCCGTGTCGGAAGGAGCAGATACACTTATCGTTACTGAGGCTGATTCCGTGCCGGTCGTTTCGGCAGATTCGACCGATGAAGCATCTGCAATTACGCGTCGCCTCGAGGAAGCCCGCCAACTTTACCTCGATGCACTCGCCGCCCAGGAATCCGGTGACTCCACGGCCAGCCAGGAGGGGTTTGAACAAGCCATCGAGATCCTTAATGATCTGAGCTATTTTCCGGATATTGACGGAAATACCGATTTTGTCGATCTGAGCAAGAGTATTGTCGAAGACTATGAAAAGTACATCCAGGCGATAGATGACCTTGGCCCGGATGCATCAGTCTTTGCCCTGCGCGAAAAACTCAGCATTGAAGTCGAGGAAGCCGAGGAATTACATGTGGGCGGGATTCCGACCAATGATATTCCTGAAACGCAGGTCTCCTTACCGTTCAACGAGCATGTCGAAAAGAACATCAATTTTTTCCTGGGGAAAGGCAGCGAGTATATAGAGCGGTGGCTTCACCTTTCGGGAAGGTACTTTCCGATGATGAAGAGGATCTTTGCTGAAGAGGGTGTTCCGGAAGAGCTGATCTATTTGAGCATGCCGGAAAGCGGGTTGCGGACGGACGCGCGGTCATGGGCGAAGGCAGTCGGATTATGGCAGTTCATGAGCGGTACCGGCAGGTTATACGGACTTCGGGCCAACTGGTGGTATGATGAACGGCGTGATTTTGAGAAGTCAACCAGAGCAGCAGCCCGGCACCTGAAAGACCTGTACGCCGAGTTTGGCGACTGGTATCTCGTCCTGGGCGCTTACAATGCAGGACCCGGACGGATTTTTCGGGGCATTCGCCGCAGCGGTTCGACAGATTTCTGGGAGATGCGCCGCCATCTTCCTCGTCAAACAAGAAACTACGTCCCCCAATACATCGCTGTAACCCGAATTGCCATGTTCCCGGAACGCCACGGGTTCACGGGGATTGAATTGGCTGATTCTCTTGAGTTCGACATTGTGACGATCGATGATTGTGTCGATCTGAGGATCCTTGCGGAATGCGCCGGTACGGAGGTGGACATTCTCCGTGAACTCAATCCGGAACTTCTCCGCTGGTGTACTCCCCCGGGTGTGACAGGGTATCGGCTCCGCATACCGTCCGGAACCTCTGAGGTCTTTGCCGAAAATTATGCAAAGGTCCCGCCGGAAAAAAAGAAAGACTGGGCGACCCACACCGTGAAGAAGGGCGAGACACTTTCAGAAATCGCCTTGCGATACGATCTTACTCCTGCGATCCTCAAGGAAGTTAATAATATTCGGAGTGAACGGCGTCTGTCCATTGGTGCGAGATTAGCCATCCCCATTCCCGAGTCTGCGGTTTCGGAAAAGAAACCTTTTGCGTATCATTCGGACCATAAGCAAGTGCGATTTAAATCATCCCGGGCTGCGGGGTCACGTGCGAGGGCTGTTGCTTCGCGGTCAAAAGGCGGGATTGCACGTTCGATTCAAGGGAAAGTGAACCTTGAGTACCGTGTAAAACGAGGCGACACGATGGGACACATTGCAGAATGGTACAGCGTCCGGGCGAGCGACATTCGGAACTGGAACGACATCGCCTATGGAAGTCACATCTACCCTGGGCAAAAGCTTGAACTCTGGATCGACCCCGCGAGGGCCGAACGATTTCGGAATGTCAATACCATGTCGTTTGCCGAAAAGCAGTCGATGATCAACACGGAAAAATCTCCGTCTGTTTCCCGGGTCCCGGCACCTTCAAGGGGAGAAGGTTGGATCCAATACAAGGTGCGATCAGGTGACACTCTGGAAAAGATCGCCCGCGATCACAATGTGACGATAAAAGATCTGCAGAATTGGAATAAACTCCGCGGAAGCAGAATCTATGCGGGCCAGAACATCGATATTCTGTTCGATTTACGCAGTGAGGGGAACGGCCAAACGCCCGGCCAGTAACTCGGCAGATTGAAGTGTTCGATTGCTGCTCCGCCGGGCTTCACCGAGGTCGTTCCAACTCAAAAATATCCGCTGTCGTGCAGTACTGATTTCCCCCCAGCCTTCCTATTGCTTTCAGCTTGTTTGCCGCTATTTTGCCACTTTCCAGGACGTCATCGTTGATGTCCATCAGGATGACCTTCCCAAAAATAACGTCCGTCGGACTTTTCCCGAGCTCAACCCAGTGTGAAAGAGTACATTCCAGTTTGACCGGGCTGTCTGCAACGAGCGGCGACGCGATGTGCCGCCCCGGTTGAAGCCGGATTCCGGCATGCTCTGCTTCATTGACGCTTGATGGGAAGGAGGCCGACGTGGTGTTCATCGCAGCGGCAAGAGACTCTGTGACCAAGCTGATGCCAAATTCCTTTGTTTCATGGATATTCTGTGCTGTATCTTTCCTGCCCCCCGCATGCCTCCCGACAGCGATCATCACGGTGGGAGGATCCGCGCTGACAATGTTGAAGAAACTGAACGGCGCTGTATTAATAATCCCCGCGGCTGAACGTGTCGTTACCCAGGCAATAGGGCGCGGAATCACACACGATGAAAGCATCTGATACACATCGCGTGGAGACGATTGTGAAGTGTCGATAATCACTTGAAGGATTCCTTTTGAATTGTCGAACGGTTCATGGGGATGATGTTAGTCAGGAAGAAGTGGCAAGCCAACATGCGGCCTGAGTCGAAGACTATACGGCAATCGAACGCCGGATGCTCGCGCAAGGACCGCATACCGATCAATGTCCCTTCGGCCGCCAAGGAAAGAAATCTGCCCTTCGCGCAACAGGAGCACGCGCTTTGTGAGCGGGAGGAAAAACTCGAGGTCGTGTGAAACAATGATGAACGATCTCCCGGTTTGTGCGAGTTGGCGCAAGGCAGATGACAGAAGGACTCGCTCCGGCTGGGAGAGATGGACGGTAGGCTCATCAAATGCCAGGAACGGAGCACCCGTGGCAACCGCTGACGCAATAGTGAGAAGTTTTCGGTTGGCGGAGGAAAGGTCGTAAGGGTGCCACGCGGAAAAGGGTTGCAGGCCAAAAAGGGCCAGGGCTTCGCGGCAATGGCGGTCCTTGTCAGGAAGCCGAAGATGCCGGGGGCCAAATTGTACTTCGTCAAACACGGTGGAACCAAAGATTTGATCTGCAGGATGCTGAAATGTCACGGAGACCGTCGCAGCCAGGCTCGAAACGGGTGTTCTTCTCGTGTCGTGTCCATTGATAACGATACGGCCAGTGTTAGGCTTTAACATCCCATTCAGGAGACGAAGGAGCGTGCTTTTGCCCGCACCGTTATGGCCGGTAACGAGCAGGAAATCGCCGGGAGGAAGGTCCAAGGAGACATTGCGAAGCACGGGTACTCCGTTGGTGTATGAGAATCCTACAGAATCAAAGATGATACTCATAGTGGGACTCTCACCCTGCTTTGCGGCTTTCGGCCGCGGAGAAGTGTCCAGTAGTCGAGCGGAAGGAAGTCCCGAAGCGGATCGAGATTCCGGAACAGGTCCGCACTGGTTCCTTGAAAAACAATGTTCCCTTCGGCAAGCACGACAAACAGATCTGCGAGTCCAAGCGAAAGATCAATGGAATAATCTGACACGATCATCGTCGTGCTTCCTTTGCGGGCTCTGAGAATTTCTCTGAGAAGTTGTTGGGATCTGCTGTCGAGGGCATTGGCTGGCTCATCGAGAAGCAAAAAGGGAGGAGCGGCGACCAGAATGGAGGCCAGCGCAACGCGCTGACGCTCTCCGCCGGAAACTTCCTGGGGGTGTCGTTGAGCAAGCGGGGCAAGGGCAAGTTCATTCAGAGTGTTCCGAACTCTGCGTTCCCTTTCTGCAACCGGAATGGACAATTGTTCCAGCGTGAACTCCACTTCGGTCGCCACAGTGTCCCTGATGCCAGAAATCTGGACTTCAGGATCCTGCAGCACAAGACCGACTTTTGGAAATAGTGCGGCTTGCGGAATCGACTCGTATCGCTCGTCCCCTATTTGAAGGGACCCCGCGGCCAGAGAGGTCTTACATTGGGAACCGGCAACCCCCGAAAGAATCTCCAGAAGCGTCGTTTTTCCCGCCCCGGTAGGCCCTAGAAGTGCGCAGCAGGTCCCCCCAGGAATGTCGAGTGAGAAATCAGAAAAAACCGGATTTCCGTCTGCGAAATACCTGTAGGATAATTTGTCGATGGTTATCCGAGGAGCCATGGGAGTGCAAGAGTAATGATTGACAAAAGGAGGAAAAAGAGAGTCAGAAAAGAGACCTGTGGCGGTATGGCATGGTCAGTCCCCCGGGATGCCCGGGTATAGCCGCGTAACTCAAGCGCTTTTCCACGTTCAATGCTTTCGACAGTGGATGACAACACGAGCGGCGAAAGGATTGCCGTGAGGGAAAGCATCCTCGAGATGATGTTCGAGCGAACAGGCGCCCCGCGCGCTTCCTGTGCAGAGTAGATCCTCTCAATTCTGGACGGCATCGATGAGACAAAGTGAACCGTCAAATGGATCGTCATCACGATACTCGCAGGGAGGCCCATGCTGTTCAAAAACGCCGTGATCTCTGAGAGAGGGGTGGAACCAAAGAGCATCAAGAGGCCGCTTGTCATGAGAAGGAGGCGGGCCCCGGTGCGGAAGCCGAACAACAGGCCATTATCAAAAAACGAAATCCCTCCCCACTGAAATCGGATGGCGCCTTCCTGCATCAGCGCTCCGTTTAGGAGGGTCATGACAAGTGCACCGCAAAAAAGGAACGTGAGGACCTTCCGGAACCGCCTTGCCGTGACCTTGTCGACGGGACGCAATCCGGGTACGACGAGGCGGGAAGCCAGAATGACGCCGACCAGTCCGAGAGAAAGGATGGGAGGGGCGGTAAAGCTTGCAACAAGGAAGCAAAGAGTCAACGCAAGCTTTTCCGGGACGTGAAGGGACATGGCTCAGCGAGTCGTTTGGGATTTCAGAATATTGTTCCCGCCATGAAAACGCTGCAGGAGACGAACGGGCAGGTTTCGGCAGAGGAAATACACAATCAAAAAAGTGACGGTTTTGTCCACAGGGTCGGAGGAAAGCCCCTGGTAAAAAACGCTTTGCAGAAGGGTGTTTCCCACAGACCGAAAATAAAGCACGAGAACATCGGTTCCGGCGAGCATGACTCCACCAAACAAGTATGCCGCGATGGGGGCCGACACGGCGGCAGCGAGGACACCCTGGAGAACTCCGCCCGTCGCGGCAAGATACCAAGTTCGGAACCATCCGCGTTTTGCAAGAAATCCGGAAAAAGCTCCGATGACGATCACCACGGGTACAAAAAACATCATTGTCGGGTTGCCAAATGCACCTGCGAGGATATTCGAGAGTCCGCCTGCGAGGATGGCGGAAAGTGGTCCGCAAAGGACCGCTGCGAGGACCGTTCCGACGGAGTCGAGATAAAGCGGAATCTTTAAAGCTGTAGTGATCTGCCCAACGGTAAGATTCAAGGCGATACAGAATGCGACAAATGGAAGGCCCGCTCCATCCAGTTCAAGGTCGAATTGACGGCGCAATCGGGAACTCATGGGGTCGAAACAAAGAACCCGACGGAAATGGTCGGGTTCGAAGGTGTCGAGGCTTTCAGGTGCCTCACAATGTTAATGCTGCTGGATTCTGAAGATACTTTTTGAAATCCTGAAGGAACCGGGCAGCAACAGCTCCATCGATGATCCGGTGGTCCGAAGAGAGGGTCACTTTCATCGTATGTCCGATCGTGATTGCACCGTTCTGCACGACAGGCTTCTCAAGGATGGACCCGACCGCAAGGATCGCTCCTTCGGGCGGATTGATGATCGCGACGAAGTCATCGACATCATACATGCCGAGATTACTGATGGTGAACGTGGACCCTTGATATTCATCCGGCTTCAATTTGCGATTCCGTGCACGGTCGACAAGGTCGCGGAGTTCCGCATTGATCTGGTCAATTCGTTTTTGCTCACAATTCCGAACGACCGGAGTCACAAGTCCCTCTTCGAGGGCCACAGCCACGCCCACATGGACGAAATGATGATGGCGAATGTTGTCTCCAAGGTATGTTCCATTCACCGTCGGGTGTTCCATGAGCGCTGTTGCCGCGGCCTTGATGATAAGATCGGTGTAGCTGATCTTGCGGTTCGTTGCGGTCGAGATTTGTTCGCGGAACGCCGTCGCGGGTTCCATGTCAATTTCAATCGTAACATAGAAATGCGGCGCAGTGACCTTGCTCTCGGCCATCCGTTTTGCGATCGTCTTTCGGATGGAAGAAAGGGCGACTTCCTCCGAGGTTCCGGGGACGATGGGTTGTCCGGGCTGCAAAGAGGGCCGCCCTGCAGCACCTTCGAGATCACGACGGACAATTCGGCCTTGAGGGCCGGAACCACGGACACTGGTCAGATTGATGCCTTTTTCCTGAGCGATGCGCTTTGCGAGCGGTGAGGCCTTCACCCGGCCATCGGTGGGGGCTGAACTCTGGCGAACCGGCGACGGCGCTGGCTGAGGCTGCGCTGGAGGTGTCGAGGCCGGTTGGGCTTTTTCCTGGGGCTTGAGAGTTGGCGCGGGCTCGGCTGGGCTGCTTTTGGAGGGAGGGGCCTCGCTCAGAAGTGCACTGATATCTTCATCTTTTGTGCCGATGATTGCAATCGTCGCGCCAATAGGGGCTTTCCCGCCATCTGGGATCACGATCTTCCGCAGGGTGCCGGAGTCATAGGCCTCCAACTCCATATCCGCTTTATCAGACTCGATCTCAACGAGGGGTTCACCTTGCTTGACCTGTTCACCCTCTTTGCGAAGCCATTTGAGGATCTTCCCCTCATCCATCGTGTCACTGAGCTTCGGCATCATGACTTTCGTCGCCATCGGATCCTCTATTCCTGACCGTTCTTGTAAAGGACTTTCTGAATGGCTTTCTGGATCTTCTCAACGCTTGGGAGTGACGCCTGCTCAAGGCTTCGGGCATACGGCAATGGGACGTCTTCTTGCGTCACCCGTTCCACCGGAGCATCAAGGTAATCAAAGGCCCGGGAGGTGATCTCGTGGGAGATCTGTGCACCGACTCCCGCGAAGGGCCATCCTTCCTCGACAACAACGAGGCGGTTTGTTTTACGGACGGATTCGACGATCATATCATAGTCCATGGGCTTGATGGTGCGCGGATCGACGACCTCGATACTGATGCCCATTTCTTCCTCGATCTTCTCAACGGCTTTCCACACGACGCGCGCAAGAACCTTCGACCAGGAAACGATCGTGACATCTGTTCCTTGCTTCTTGATTTCCCCGACTCCAATGGGAATGGTATATTCCTCATCAGGGATCTCGCCTTTGTCGCCATACATCACTTCGCTCTCGATGAAGATGGTCGGATTGTCGTCACGGATGGCCGATTTCAGAAGCCCTTTGGCATCTTTGCACGTGGACGGCATGATAACTTTGAGGCCTGCAATGTGGGCATAGATGGACTCAAGGGCCTGGGAATGTGTGGCTGCGAGTCCATGTGCGGCGCCGCCGGGTCCGCGAAAGACAATCGGCACATGAAAGTGCCCGCCCGACATGGAATACATCTTCGCGGCGTTGTTTGCAATCTGATCATAGGCAACGAGCGAGAAATTCCACGTCATGAATTCCACGATGGGGCGGAGGCCTGCCATCGCAGCTCCGATCCCCAGACCAGTAAATCCGGCTTCGGCAATGGGGGTATCGACAATGCGGCGCTCGCCGTATTTTGCCATCAATCCCTGACTGACTTTGTAGGCACCGTTGTAGCGAGCCACCTCTTCTCCCATCAGGAACACGCTCTCATCCCGGGCCATTTCCTCATCCATGGCCTGATTCAGCGCTTCCCGTAAACTTACGACAGACATCGGCTATTCTCCATAATAGACATCATGATACAATTCTTCCGGCGAAGGTTCGGGGCTGTTTTCTGCAAATTCGACGCATTCATCCACAATCGCCTTGATCCGCGTGTCGGCTTCCTCGAAATTCGATTCGTCGGCGATCCCTTCTTTCTTGAGGATCTCTCCAAAGAGGAGAATCGGATCATGCTTTTTCTTTTCTTCGACTTCCTCTTTTGTCCGATAATGGCCGTGGATCGGATCGGACATCGAATGACCCCGGTGCCGGTAAGTCCGAATGTCGAGCAGCGAAGGTTCAGAAGTTTCGCGCGCATGGCCGACCGCCTCTTTCACCTTTTCATAGACCTCCAGGACGCTCGATCCGTCAATGACATCCCTCCGCATATCGTAGGCGAGAGCTTTTTTGGACAGGTCCTCGACGGCCGACGACCGGTCCACCGAAGTTCCCATACTGTACATGTTGTTTTCGATTATATAGATCACGGGGAGCTTCCAAAGAGCCGCAAGATTCAGGGCTTCATGGAAATCGCCGATATTGGTCGCTCCGTCTCCCATGAAGCAAAGGCAAACCCGCTTTTCCCCACGGTACTTGCTGGCAAAGGCCACTCCGGCGGCGATCGGAAGATGGCTGCCGACAATGGCATGGCCGCCAAGAAAGTTCTTCTCCCGGTCAAAGATATGCATGGACCCGCCCTTGCCTTTGGTCGTCCCTGTCCGTTTTCCCAGCAACTCGGCCATGATCGCTTTTGGATCCACACCTTTCGAGATGGCCTGCCCGTGGTCCCGGTAGGCCGTTATCACGTAATCTTCGGGTTCCAAGGCCCCCATGATAGAGCCGGTCGAGACTGCCTCCTGGCCGTTGTACAAATGGCAGAATCCCATGATTTTGCCCATTCCGTATAATTGCGCACACTTCTCTTCAAAACGACGGACCAGTAACATGTCGTCGTACCATTTCAGGAGTGTGTCTCGAGAAAGCCCGAGAAGTCCGGGAGTCGAGGCCCGTCTTGCTTGTGCAGTCGCAGCTGTGCTCATTCGTTTTTTACCCACTGAAGTCTTCGTTGATTGTCTTTTGTTTGACCGAAAAAGGGTCTTCCAAGTATTGGGAATAGACGGCGGGAAGGCGGCTCGGTCAAAACGACCGTAAAGATATGAAGTTCTTGCCTGAAATCAAAGGGAACAAGCGGGGGGCGCGTCTCACCTGTGAAACGGCATTACTCTACGATCGGTTGTGTCCGCTTACTCACTCAGACATTCTGCCGCCCGGGGAAGATTGTCGCCCCTGTTTTTGAAGTTCCTGAGTCGGAAGCGTTGTTGGGTCGCGGTGTGGACGACAACCAGATCGTCGCCCTCGTACGTACTCGTCGTTTCGTTGTGGACGCTCACTCCGCGCACATAAAGCCAGTAGAAACTGCCGCTGGCTCTCCAAATGGTTGCGCACGGGTCAGAAAAAACATCGGCGGGTCTCAGTTGATTGTCCTGCCTGTTGACATAGTTCGTCATGACGTAAGTCGTATTGTTGACGGGATAGTAGGCGAGGAGGTCATTGCCGGACCAGGCCTGAACGACGTTGTTCTGAACGGCCGTTCCGCGTACGACAAGGTGATACAACCCGTCAGCAGCTTTCCAAAAGGCGCCGGCATCCGACCGATGAATTTCCGCCGTGCGATACTTCTCGTCGCTGTTGTTGTCAAAGTTTTTGAGAACATAAGTAATGTTGGACGGCCGATGATACGCAACGAGATCGTCTCCCGCCCATCCACTCGTAACTTCCGACTGAATCGCGATTCCATTCACCGCGAGCCAGAACAGTCCATCTTTTGCTTTCCAGAAAGCGGTCTCCGTGCTCACCAATTCCCCCGCTTCCCTTGACGTGTTGTCACCGTGTGCTTTGAAGTTCGGGAGAACATACGTTTTGCTCGATTGAGCATGATAGACGAGCAGATCGTCTCCCGAATATCCGCTGACCGTTTCCGTTTGAATCTGTGTGTCATTGATGGTCAGCCAGTAGGATTCGCCATCGGAATGCCATGTCGCGGTTGATTTTGTTGCAATGGGAATTGCGCTCAGCGTCGGGGATTCGGTTTTCGGTGCTTCCTGTTTTGGATTTGTGAAATAGAAATCTCCGATCAGGGAGGAGGCCTCCCAGGGAGTTTGCTGTGTGTTGCTTCTATTTATGACATTAGCCCGGACACGTTTGAAAACATCCTCGATTTTTTGCCCGGGTACGTTCATTTGGGCGAGAAGTTCCTCAGTGTAGAGGCCGTTCTTGCCGGTCCCGTCCGATGCGGTCGATCCGGGGGCAGTCGCGTATGCGATGAGGGTGCCGGTCGGAGCATTCATCATCGCCAGTCCGCGGGTAGCCGATCGGAAGCTTCGGGCAAACGGGTTGTTTCTGCAGGCATCGAGGATCAGGATATTCATGCGGTTGCGCGCCGCTTCCATTTGGGCGAGAACGAAACCGGCATTGACGGTTTCGTATTCGATCTCTTCTTCGTTATGCAACTCCGATGCAACCGGAATGAGGTAGTTTTCCCCGTTCACCTGCATACCGTGTCCTGAATAGTAGAAGAGACCCACACTATTCGTATGGAGGGATCTTCCGAATTCCCTTATGGCTCTCTTCATGTCGTTGAAGCTTGCATTCTCCTTGAGAATGACTTTGAACCCGTAGGATTCGAGGTTCCGAGCGATATCCCGGGCGTCATTCACAGGGTTGAGCAGGGGGGCAACGGCGTAGTCACTATTCCCGATGACAAGGGCGACCCGTTCCTCGGGGTTACCCGGAGCGGAATCCGGTTGCTGTAACCCTTTCTGCTGGCCGTGGCTGATTGCCCCGAAAAGAAAACAAAGGATAAGGGCGAAAACGAGACGATTCATGAGAGTCCTTGAGAGTATTCCAAAAAAGTATTGCAAATCATGAAGAGTTGCAAATGGCTTTATTTATAGGGGGATTTCCAGAAGTTATGGAAGCGATCTAAAACGAAGAAAGCGAGGCCATTATTGGTCTCATTTCCCCTTTTTCAATTACCCAATTAAGCAATTTTAAACGAAGCCATCTTTCGGGAGGTTCGGCACGGCATTTGTTAGGACAGGAGAAGTTTGGACTCCGCGACCGATTTTTCTTGACCCGAAGCCTTATGTTCCGTAATGTGTAAACGCTTACATGGGGAAAGAAAACGACCTCCCTTTTTTTGTAACTAAGGATGTAAACGCTTTCATCCAAGCAGAATACATGAGAGTTACCATTAAAGAAGTGGCGGAGAAAGCCGGCGTTTCGATTGCTACTGTCTCGAGAGTCTTCAACAACCGGTCGGTGGTTCAGGACGAAACACGGAAGGCTGTTGAGGAGGCAGCCCGACTCCTCAAGTACTCCCCTAATTCTTCCGCCCGAAGTCTCAGCACGAAAAGAACAGACGTGATCGGAATGCTTCTTCCCGATCTTCACGGAGAGTTCTTCTCGGAAGTCATCAGAGCATCCGATCTCATTGCACGCAGGAACGGTTTCCACCTGCTTGTATCCAGTTCGCACAATGACCGCTCGGAAATTGAGGCGGTCCTCCGCGCCATGCACGGCAGAGTCGACGGACTGATCATTATGTCGCCCCTGATCGATGCGGAAACGCTCAAGGCAAATCTTCCCTCGACCCTTCCTCTCGTTCTTCTTAA
>JBBEEC010000074.1:27162-63628 GCA_040880975.1 Bacteroidota bacterium
GCGCAGGAGCCATTCACTCCGCGCACCGACTATGTCTGGGCGCGTGCGATTCCAGGCGGCACGACAATGACGCTGAATGGAGTCATGAGTGAGGCCGTGTGGGCAAACGCCGATTCGGTTGTGCTGCAATACGGAACTCGAACAGGGGATCCGGGGAGTGGCTATATTACTACGGCTTTAACGACTCCGACAGATCCGGCAAATGCCGTGATCAAGTTCCTGTCTGATCCGGTGAACAAGAGACTCTATATTGGTGTCTCCGTCAAAGACAGTTCTATTGGCGGTCCGGACTGGGAGAATAGTGACGGAGTTTTCGCGTCCACCGCAGGAAGAGGAAGGTATCTCGGCTACAAGGAAATCCTCATGTGGTGGTTGGGAGTGAGCGGTCCCGGAAACAATGCCACACCGGCCGGTTGGCTGCCGGTTCCGGATGTCTTCAACGGAGCTGTAACGGTAAATGGTGTTGCGTCGTCTGATACCGGGGCAACTTCTGCGATCTTTGTGCCGGACACCGGTTACGTTATGGAGATGGTGCTTGAACTTGACTCTCTGGGTGTTGATCCGGCATCAGCGGATGTTCTTCCAATAAAAATCAACATTTGGGATGGGGATTTCAACTGGCCGAATACGGGATCTAGTGCCTATTCCCGGACATGGTGGCAGGGTGAATGGACCCCCGAAGTATTTGGGAGGGTTTATTTCGATCCGACGGTAACGACGACGAGCGGAACACCCCCCGTTCCACCCCTCGATCTCACGGTTAAGAACGGAGCCAATTTTCCAAATGTGAGTGTCGACGGGAGCCTTGCGGATTCGATCTGGGGATACGCTCCGTCCTTCAAGATCAAATACGGCGATCCCTCTCTTCTGGACACCTATCCGCCTATGGGAAGGTTCAACAGTAATGGGTGGCCAGCGCAGGCGCCCACCTCTGGAATCATGAACGACACTGCTGAATGTGTAGTGAAATACTTCTTCAAGGGTGATTCCCTTTACTTCGCCTTCGACGTCGCAGATAGAAAACTCGTAGAGAGCACCAGTGACGATCGTATGGATGCCGTGCGCATCATTTTTTGGGAAGGCGCCGACTCTCTTCGTGACGCGCGGGGACGCATGAAAAGCTATCGCCTGACGGTTCGGTTGGATAGTCTCAACACGTCTGTCGCCGTGAACGATTTGACCGGACTCATTACGAGGAATGCCGCGGAGTATGCGGTTCAGTTGAAGAACAAGACAGGGGGTGGGTTGTCGACAATCAACAACCCTGGCGACACGGACGCCGGATACACGGTGGAGGTGAAACTTGACCTCACAAAACTCGGCTATACACCAGGCGCGACAGACAAAATGGTGTTCTTCAGCATCAACTTCAACAACGGCAACACCTATAGCACCTCGGCGGATGATTTCACAACCCGAACGTGGTGGTTCCATGAATGGGAAGGACAGGGTCCCAGTGCGATGTCTCTTCTCAGTCAGAGCGGCCTTGTGACTTCGGTGAAGGACCCGAACATGACGTACGCCCCGGGAGAGTTTCGCCTCTATACAAACTTTCCGAACCCATTCAACCCCACCACCACGGTGCGGTTCTCATTGCCGAAGAGCGGTTCGTATACGGTCCGTGTGTTCGATCTTCTCGGCCGCACGGTAAGAATGCATGAAGTACAAAACGCTGCTGAAGGGCTCCACGAATATACATTTAGCGCTGCCGGTCTTGCGAGCGGGGCATACTTCTACAACGTTGAGTTTGTTTCCCGTACCGGTGAGAAGAGAATCTCCGATACCGGTCGCATGGTGTTGGTGAAATAACAAATTTCCTCCTGTTGCCGACGCCCCCTGCCGCAATGCGGGGGCGTCGGACGACAGGTTGTTTCCCCGATCTCGCAGGATAACCGATAATGTCCCGCCTCGTCTCTTACCTTTGCCTGATCATTCTCCTGCCTGCCAGTGCAATTTCGCAAGGGAAGCTCGCCGGTCGAGTACTCGACCAAAAAGGCGAACCGATCATTGGCGCTAATGTCATTCTGATGGGAACAACGATTGGCGCGGCCGCGAATGAAGACGGCTACTATGTCGTTTTGAACGGCCCGGTCGGTGTCTTTGACGTTCGGTTCAGTTCCATTGGTTATGCAACCGAGACCGTCAAAGGAGTTCGCATTAACGCGGGCCTTTCCACCACCTTGAATGCCACGCTCAAAGAGCAGATCATTCAATCGGAAGAAATCGTCGTGATGGCGAGCCAGCCGTTGGTCGATACACGACAGACGAGCGCCGTGGCGATCATGGGAAAAGAAGAAATGAAGATCATGCCCGTACAAAACCTGGACGATATTGTGAATCTTCAGGCAGGGGTGGTTGACGGTCACTTCCGCGGCGGAAGAACAGGCGAGGTTCAGTATCAGGTCGATGGTGTTTCGGTCAACAATCCCTATGACAATTCAGCAAGCGTGCAGCTCGACAAGTCGGTATTGGAGGAGGTTCAGGTGATCAGCGGGACCTTCGACGCGGAATACGGACAGGCGATGAGCGGAGTTGTTAACGCCGTCCTTCGAAGCGGATCCGACGAGCGGTATGACATATATGCTGAAGTCTATTCCGGCGGATTCCTTCTGAATCCCTCGGACAACCCCGATTTCCCGCATATGAACAAGGTGCGCCCAACCTCACTGCGGAACTACACCCTTACGGTGAGCGGACCCACAGGTTTGGATCAGACTTCGTTTCTCGTCAGTCTGAGACGTTTCACGAGCGATGGATACCTTTACGGTGAACGCCGGTTTGTACCGACAGACAGCTCGAATTTTCAACAGAAGATCTTTCGCCCGAATGGCGATGGCTCCATAATCCCCATGGATCAGAATTCCGAATGGTCCTGGCAATTCAAATTGTCGAACAAGACAATCACAAATCTCCAGACGAATTATCAGGCAATCGGCAGCATTGGAACTTCCCAACGGTACGACTTTGGCTTCCGGTTCAATCCCGGGGGGCGGACAACCCAAAATCGCACCACTCTTGTGCATGGCTTCGAATTCATCTACTCGCTTTCCTCAACAACGGTCCTTAATCTCAACGTTCGCCACAATTATTTCGACTACACCGATTGGGCGTTCAGCAGCATCTTCGACCCGGCGTATCAACGAGCCGGGCCGCCGCGTGGGGATGCGAACTATGAGCTTGGGGCAATAATCCAAGGAGTGAGTCTCGGCCGGTTCAAACAAAAAACCAATGCGCTCCTGCTTAAGGGGGCCATTATAAGTCAAATCGGTGAACATCACCTCCTGAAGGCCGGAGCGGAAGGGCAATACTCGGTTGTCGGCTTTGGAGCTCCGGGCACAATCTACGAGGCAGTCCTGAACGGAGCAGAAGTGCTGGTTCCGGTTATCGACGATTCACTCCATCCCGGGTTGCGGAATTATTATCCTGTGTCGATGGCGGCCTATGTGCAGGATCGGATCGAGTTCCCATTCCTTCTTATCAGGGCGGGATTCCGAATCGAATACTTCGATGCAAACGGGCGTCTTCCGGGTAATCTGCAAAATCCGGCCAATGTCATCCAAGGCGCCCCCACGGCGACGCGTGTGAAAACAAATCCCAAAATAGTCATTGCCCCGCGGTTGGGCATCTCCTACCCCGTTGGGAATCGAGGGGCAGTCTATTTCTCCTATGGTCATTTCTATCAGATGCCGGGCCTGTCGCTCCTGTACTCGAATTCGGATTATTCGATTCTGAAAAACCTCCAGGCAGGAAGCGTCTCATACGGGGTGATGGGAAATCCGGATCTGGAGCCTGAATTCACTGTTCAGTATGAGTTCGGGGTGAAATCGGAGTTCGGGGAGAATGTGGGGGTGGACTTGAGCATGTTTTACAAGGACGTTCGCGATCTTCTCGGTGTGGAATTCATCTCAACGTATACAGCCGCTGACTACGCCCGATTCACCAATGTCGATTTTGGTTCCGTGTACGGAGCCACCCTTTCCTATACCCAGGAATTCTCGGGCACGTTGTCCTGGTCCGTGAACTACACGTACCAAAGAGCCTTGGGAAATTCCAGCGATCCCTATGAAACGGCCAACCGTGCCGCAGCGGGGGCTGACCCGCGACCCCGCCAGGTGCCGTTTGGCTGGGATCAGTTTCACACGATCAATAGTGCGCTCATGGTAAACAGCGAGAACGATTACTCGGCTTCTCTTGTCTTCCGATATGGCAACGGGAGTCCTTACACGCCTGCGATTGGATCGGGGTTCGGCGCCGACCTTGAAGAAAACTCCGCCAGGAAGCCGAGCTGGGCGGTTGTTGATGCACGCGTGGAAAAATATTTTCTGATTGATAATTTCGATGTCAGTGTCTTTCTCCGCGCATTCAACGTATTCGATACACGGTACGGAAACGGGTTTGTGTTCCCGACGACCGGGAGCCCCGATTATTCTCTGACGCCTGCAGGCGACGCTGCCCAGCTGATCAATCCGACTCGGTTTAGCGCGCCGCGAAGAGTCGAAGCGGGCGTGAGTGTACGATTCTGATGTTATCTTCATTGTCAAAGAGGGATTGTTCCATGAAAGATGTCGTCGGACAATTGCGGAAAAGCGGCCGGGGTGTTCTCTTTCTTGCAGCGTTCATCACGGGCCATGCCGCCACGGTGGCCTACGCACAGACAGGCCTTGAGCCCGTCGTTCCGCCGGAGAAGCGTGGCCGCCTCGATGCCGAGAGGTCCGGAACGCATGATGCGGGAGATATCCGTACGATATTCTACAACTACGGAATGGTTGGGGATTATCCGGCGAATCCAATCAATGTGGATCTGAGTGTCTTCCATTCCGTCGAAGTTCCAAAGGGCTCGGGGATGAACTACACAGACGGTATCACACCATATGTGCTCGCAAAGGTGATACAGGGGAACGGAGAGCCGGCGTATATCATGGAAACGGGGTACCGTGAACGACAACAATCCAACATGGGAAGGACCATGAGGTTTGAGCCGCGTCCAGGCTATTTCCAGGCAAACCCGGATATCAACAGGGGCCGATCCGTTGCCTTGAGTAATGACCCCCGCACATGGCCTGATCTCTGGCCGGACAGGGAAAACGAACCCGGCGACCCGGGCTGGGCAGGCAGTTGGAGCGGGTACTTCGGGAAGGAGCCCAAGGCAGACCAAGAAAGCTACTTCGTGATGGATGATAATTTCTATGATGCCTGGAATTACCACCCGGACTATCGTGATTCGACCCGTCGTGGTTTGGGATTGAGGGTCGAGGTGCGCGGATTCCAATGGGCAAATCCTGCGGCGAAAGATGTCATTTTCTGGCATTATGAAATCGTGAATGAGGGCACGACGACCTATAATGACATCATTTTCGGGCTCTACATGGATTCAGGAGTCGGTGGGTCCACGTTCTCGTGTGACGGCTTTGCTGAATCCGATGACGATAATGCCTTCTATACCAGGGAATTTGGCCTCAATCTTACGTACACGTGGGACATCGGCGGTCATGGAGCAGACTTGCGGAGCAACTGTTCACCGACAGGCTACCTTGGCTATGCCTATCTCGAGACGCCCGGGAATCCCGTCGACGGAATCGACAATGATGAGGATGGGATCGTCGATGAACGGCGGGATGGCGGCCCCGGCACACTCATCATCGGCGAGCAAAATATCCTGGACTACGTTGTGGCAAATTACGACACAACGAAATTTGTTCAGTCTTATGGTCCCCTGCAAAGCAGGCCCGCCTTTAAAGCAGGACGTTGGTGGACTGGCGATGAGAACATGAACTGGGTTGCGGAGTTTAGCGATGTGGGAGCTGACGGCGTTGTGGATTCAAAGGACTTTGGGGAGGGAGACGGAATCCCCACAGCGGGCGAGCCTGATTTCGATAAGACCGACTTGCAGGAATCAGATCAGATTGGCTTGACGGGATTCAAAATGAACAGGATCCGCGGCCCGAACACAACCGATCCGGTTGACGACATTGTTTTTTTCATGGGCGCCGATAAGTGGCCGCAAGTTCTCTACGACAAATTTTCGGATCCAAATCCTGCGAACCGCTATGATACGACGGCCGTGCTTGGATACAATATCGGCTTTCTGTTTGCCTCCGGGCCCTTTACTCTCGAAGCCGGCAAGCGGGAGCGCTTCAGTCTTGCACTGGCCTACGCCGGTGACCTTGACGGATTGAAAGAGCGCGTAAAAACAGTACAGCAGATTTACAACGCGAATTATCGGTTTGCTGTGCCCCCTCCGGTTCCGCATCTGACAGCTGAAGCCGGGGATGGGTATGTGCGATTGTCGTGGGGAGACGTTTCAGAGCGCGGAGCAGACCCAGTGACGCTGAAAAACGATTTCGAAGGATACAAAATCTATCGGTCCACCGATCCGGAATTCCGCGATCCAAAGACGATCACGAATGCCCAGGGAACTGGTCTTTTTACACACGGCAAGCCTCTGGCCGTATTTGATCTTAAGGACAACATCAAGGGATTCTCAAAGCAGACGATCGATGGTACGTCGTACTATCTCGGAAGCGATAACGGTCTTACCCATACGTTTGTGGACACGACAGTGCTGAATGGACAGAACTACTACTATGCGGTCTGTGCATATGATTACGGCAACGACTCACTTGGGTTTTTTCCTTCGGAGAATTCCATAGGTGTTTCGAGGACACCTCGGGGGGGAACAATTCTCGCGCCGAATGTCGTCGAAATTCGACCGGGGCCGAAAGCAAAAGGATATTTGCCTGCAAGCGTCTCTCCAGTGCGCCATGTTTCGGGCAATGGCTTTGCCGATATTCAAATCAGGACCGTCAATTCCTCGCTCGTCCCCGATGGCAACACCTATTTCCTCCGGTTTCACAACGAAGATACGACGAAAATTCGGGCTGACCGCTATGAACTGGTTGACAGCGCTTCCAACCAGCCGCTGTTTGACTCCGGAAAGGATCTCAACGGAGAGGGAACCGGAACAGCCCAGTCCGGCCTCCTGCCTGTTCCTACCGTCCCGCTGGTCACAACCATTGATACTGCTCAATCCGGATGGCAGCCGGGATCGGCGACAAACATCAAGCTGAAAACAGCCTACCTCGATGTCGCGGTGCTTCCTCGTGATCAAAGACGATTTGGATACCCAAACGATATCATGATTGTTTTCTCCAACTCGATCCAGGACACGTCGATCGATGCGGACCTCGTGGGGAGAATGACGAAATTCAGAATGTATGCAATCACCGACACGGGAATGACGCGGATCAGATACCAATTTCGCGACGTTGACGGCGATGGAACGTTGAGCACACCGGCTGAACGAATTGATGTTGTATGCTATCCTTACAATGATGCAAGTTTTGACAATGCAAAAGTGTGGAGGATAATCATCGACACGACGGGATGGTCTCCGAGCCCGCCGACAGTTGTTCCCCCGACGAATGGCGATGTCTATCTCCTAAAGCTGGTTATTCCGGTCGGGGCGGGAGACGTGTACGCGTTCACAACGACGGGTGAGAGGATTGACCGTGATCTTGCAAAAAACCAGTGGAACTTGAAGCCCTACGTCGTTCCCAATCCGTATGTCGGCGCCGCGAGCTTTGAGCCAGAACGGTTTGCAGTTTCCGGACGAGGTGAGCGGAGGATGGAATTCCGCGGAGTCCCGCAGCACGCGGTGGTGAGGATTTATACGCTTCGCGGGGATCTCGTCCGGACGATGCATCAAGACGGTTCAACGGCCGGGGTTATTCCGTGGAATTTGCGGACAAAAGACAATCTCGATGTGGCTCCAGGGCTCTATTTTTACCATGTTGAAGCGGACGGGCTGGAACCCTTCATGGGCAAATTTGCCATCATCAAATAGCACAAACGTTGCATGAAACGACTTCGAACGATAGCAATGATCGGGGGTCTGTGTGTGATGACCCTGGTTGGTCAAACAAAGACGGGTACGACCATTGGGCAGTTCCTTCTGATAGAGCCGAGTCCACGGGGGGCGGCGTTGGGAGGGACGGGAGTCACTTCGACCACCGAGGCGTTTGCAGCTTACTATAATCCCGGCAACCTGGGGCAGCTTGATCGCTCAGATATTCAATTTGCCCACAATTCCTGGTTTGGAGGAGTCACGCTGAACTATGCAAATGTCGCATTGCGTCTGACCGAATCCGTGACCGGGCTTCTGACAGTGACCCATCTGAGCTCGGGCGAGATCGATGTGAGGACTGTAGAGCAACCTCTGGGAACTGGGGAGCGGTTTACGGTAAGCGACCTCGCTCTCGGAGTGGGTTGCGCAGTGCGGTTGAAAGAGGAGTTTTCCTGTGGAATTATGATCAACTACATTGAAGAGCGAATCTGGCATTCCAAGGTTTCGCTTATCGGCATCAACGTTGGCACCCTCTATGAGCTGTCTCCGGGGGGACTTCGAATCGGCGCCAGCCTCTCGAATTTCGGGAGTAGGAACCAGTTTTCAGGAACCGATCTCAAAGTACGATACGATATCGATCCCCAGCGATATGGCGACAACAGCAGTGTTCCCGCCGACTTGACGACAGATGAATTTGGCCTTCCGATCTTGTTCGTCGTCGGCGTTTCATATCCCTTCCTTATCAGCCAATCTAATATCGTTCGCGTGGCAGCCGAGGCACGTCATCCAAACGACAATTCTGAAAGCATCAGCCTGGGGGTGGAGTATGAGTTTCAAGGCCTCTTCGCCGTCCGCGCCGGATACCAAGACCTTTTCCAGAAGGATTCGGAAGTGGGATTGACACTCGGAGCAGGATTTATGCTTGAGGAGCTTGGCTATAATGTGCGGTTTGACTATTCCTGGGGATCGCACCAGAGGCTTGGTGACGTGCAGCGAATTGCGGTGGCGTTTGCTTTTTTGACTTGGTTCGATTAGGATGAATGAAAGGAAGCAGTTTGCGACAAAATTCGGTTCCTTCTCTGCAAACGGAAAAGAATTCGTCATTACCACCCCAAAGACTCCGCGACCTTGGGTGAATGTCGTCAGTAACGGCGACACGGGATTCATCCTCTCGCAGACGGGAGGTGGATACAGTTGGAGAGGAAATGGTCAGCTCAACCGTCTGACACGGTGGGAACAGGATGTCGCAAAAGATGAGTGGGGAAAATACCTTTACATCCGGGACGTGCAATCGGGTGATCTGTGGTCGGCATCGTGGAAGCCGATGTGCGCCGAGCCCGATTCCTATCAGGTACGTCACGGATCCGGTTACAGCGTTATTACGGCGCGGAATAAAGGGATCGAAACCGAATGGACCTTGTTCGTTGCACCTGATGAGCCGGTTGAGATATGGAAGCTTGTCATCCGGAACTGTTCACGGAAAGTCCGAAAGGTCCAGGTCTTCACCTATTTCGAATGGTGCCTGGGGGCTGCGCCGGACTGGCATCGCGAATTCCACAAATGTTTCACTGAGACGTCGTTTGATCGTGGGAGCAACGCGATTATTGCCGTGAAACGCCTTTGGGAGGTCCCTTCCGATGGGGGTCATTGGAATGTCGATTGGCCGTACGTCGCGTTTCATGGGGTCAACGTGGCTCCCGCCTCGTTCGACTGCAGTAAAGAGGTCGTGCTTGGAGCATACGGTTCTTTTTCATCACCCGATGGAATCCGGAAAGGAGCGCTCAAGCGAACGCTCGGCCAGCAGTTGGATCCTGTCGCTTCGCTTCAAGTCTCCCTGTCTCTTCGCCCCCAGGAGTCGCACACACTGACATATACGCTTGGTGCCGGCGACTCAAAGGACCAGGCAACGTCGCTCGCCCGGCGGTATCATTCGATCGAAGAAGTTGATCGGGCCCTCGATCGTGTGACATCGATGTGGGAGAAGCTGCTCAATGTCACGGTCGTCAAAACCCCGGACGCATCCATCGACCTCCTCGTCAATCGATGGCTGAAGTATCAGTCGATTTCGGGCCGCTTATGGGCGCGCACCGGTTATTATCAGGCCGGTGGGGCGTATGGATTCCGGGATCAGCTTCAGGATAGCCAGATATTCCTCTCTCTCGACCCGGCCGAAACAAAAAAACAGATCCATCTGCACGCCAGGCACCAGTTCAAAGACGGCACCGTCTATCACTGGTGGCACCCTCTTTCGGAGGTCGGACTACGGACCGAAATGACCGACGATCTTCTCTGGCTCCCGTTTGTCGTTATACACTATCTCGAAGAAACATCGGATTTCTCGCTTCTTGATTGCACAGAGGGATTTGTTGATGATTCCGCCGGTGCCTCAGTCTATGATCATTGCATTCGGGCAATTGAAAAGACTCTCCAACGGATGAGTCCGCGGGGCCTTCCGCTCATCGGCGCCGGCGATTGGAACGACGGCCTCAGCGCTGCCGGACTGAAGATGAAAGGGGAATCAGTCTGGCTGGGGGAGTTTCTTTTTTTCATTCTGAAGCAGTTTGCATCGGTTGCTAAACGAAAAGGCGACGTTGAAAGGGGAGATCGGTTTATCCGCCTTGCAGATGAGTTGCGCCATGCGGTAAATCGTGAGGGTTGGGATGGGGAATGGTATTATTATGGCACCAAAGACTCGGGCGAGAAGTTCGGATCCAATGAGAATCAGGAAGGGTCGATACACCTCAATCCCCAGACATGGGCTGTGATTGCGGATGTTGCCGATAATAAGAGAGCCCATCAGGTCATGGATCAGGTTCGTGACAGACTCGAGTTCAAGGCTGGAACGGTGTTGCTCGCCCCGGCCTACAGGACACCCGACAAGGAGTTGGGCTATCTTACACGGTATGCTCCCGGCACACGCGAAAATGGTGCGACCTACACTCATGCTGCCACGTGGTCGGTGATCGCAGCTGCAAAACTTGGAAGAGCAGAGGAGGCGTACCGATATTTGTCAAAGATCAATCCGATTATCCGCGGGAAGAGGCCTGAGGAATACTGTGGCGAGCCATACGTCACTGCGGGAAACATCGACGGACCTGACTCCCGTTTCTATGGGAGGGGAGGATGGACATGGTACTCGGGATCGGCTGCCTGGATGTACAAGGCGGCTCTCGAATGGATCCTGGGCGTGCGGGCTTCGGCTGACGGTCTTCTTGTGAGCCCGTGCATTCCATCGAAGTGGAAAGGCTACAAGGTGCGAAGACTGTTTCGGGGAATGACGTATGAGATCGAGGTGAGGAATCCGAAACATGTCAGCGAAGGGATTACACGTGTATTGGTCGATGGCACTGACCTTGCCGCCTTCAAGCCCTGCCGGCAGGTGATTCTTCCGCAATTTGATCGCGAATCATCTCATACCATCGTTGTGGAAATGGGAAAACTTGATGCGGTGGCTCCATGAAACTTGCCGCACTGTCAATGCTGCTCCTTCCGCTTGCCCTCCTTGCCCAACCGCTGCCTGATCTGGTTATCTTCGATGAAGATGATGCCATTGGCTCCGGTTACTACGACGCCTCGTTCGGATTGAGGACTCTCCCCAGCCAGTTGTTTCTTTTGTCTAATGCTGACAAGCTCCCGATCATTTCATCTCACTCTTTCATAGGAGCGCAGGCAGGCCTTCTCCGATGGACCTCCGCGGCAGATGGAAACTGGCAGATATACATCGCCAGCGTTGGATGGCAGGATAGAGATGCATCGGGATACGATTCGTTAACGTTGTATTTGAATGGTCCGGCGAGCATCGCTGAGACTGCCCTCCCAAAGATTGGTCTGGAAAGCATGGACAACGCTAAAACACCGCTTATCGATCTTGGCGCATATCTCACAGGTGGTGTGGATGCAGATTCGATGGCCTGGCAGCGCATCACCATCCCCCTGAGCGCATTTGAACCTTTCGGTGGTTTCGATCTCGCGGCCTTTAAGGATGTCAATTTCCATCAAAACCAGGCGGACAACAGCGAGCATACTCTCTGGATTGACGACATTCGGATTATTTCCGTTAATCGTGCAGTCGATTCTCTCATCACGCAGGGACCATCCGGACTCAACGTATACGCCGGAGATCAGAGTGTTAACCTTCATTGGAATGCAATCGGGAGCGCCTTTGGCTACAACGCGTACCGGGCGGCGTCTGAGGCGGGACCTTACACCAGAATAAACACGACAACGATTGGCACCACCGGCATGACTGATCTCGCCGTCTCGAATCAACAAGCCTACTGGTATTACGCCACAGGCGTGAACGAGGCAGGGGAGAGCCCATCTTCGGACACCGTGTCTGCCGTACCCGCAACATTCGCGGATGACAGTGCATTCATGGATTATGTGGAGCGGGCAGCGGTGAATTTCTTTTGGTACGAAGCCAATCCGGCAACGGGTCTTATCCGTGATCGGAGCGAGCCGTGGTCTGCATCGAGCATTGCGTCGGTTGGATTCGGGCTGACGGCATTGGGAATCGGAGTCGAACGCGGCTGGTTATCCCGCACAGCTGCAGCTGACAGGACCCTGACAGCCCTGAGGACACTCTTTGAGCTGCCGCAAGGACCCGGAACGACCGGTGTTTCAGGATATAAAGGATGGTTCTATCATTTTCTTGATATGAACAGCGGACTCCGCACATGGGATTCAGAACTGTCTTCGATTGATACGGGACTTCTTCTTGCGGGAGTTCTCTATGCAAAGGAATTCTACGATGGCGCCGACGGCGTTGAGACGGACATCCGGGCATTTGCGGACTCACTCGTGAACCGCGTCGATTGGCAATGGATGACGAACGGTGATACGACATTGACTATGGGATGGTTTCCGGACGGTTCGGCCTCCCCCGGATTCATTAACGCCCGTTGGATAGGGTACAATGAGGCGATGATTCTCTATTTGATCGGGATGGGTGCAAATGTCAATGCTTTGTTGCCGCAAGCCTGGACGAAGTGGACGGGCGGTTACAGCTGGCAGACGCACTATGGATACAGTTATGTTCACTATCCCGTTCTATTCATTCACCAATACTCCCACGCTTGGGTCGACTTCCGCAGCATTCAGGATGCGTATATGAGAGAAAGGGGGATCACGTATTTCGAGAATTCACGCCGAGCGACCCTTGCACAATGGGAATACTGCAAGGCCGATTCTCTGTGGGGGTATAGCGACATGATCTGGGGATTGACCGCGTGCGACGGCCCGGGCACAGGTCAGTTCTTCGGATACATTGAACGCGGAGGACCGCCGGCGCGGAACGACGACGGAACGATTGCACCGACTGCCGCAGGTGGATCGATGCCATTTACCCCCGAGATCAGTTTGCCGACTCTTCAATATTTTTATGACACCTACCGTTCGCAGATTTGGACGCAATACGGGTTCCGTGATGCTTTCAACCTGACGGCAGGCTGGTGGGATAGAGATGTGATCGGGATCGATCAGGGGGCGCTTCTTCTCATGATCGAGAACTATCGCACGCAGTCAGTGTGGCAGACCTTCATGAACAGCACGATCATCCAACAAGGGCTCTCAAGCGCCGGCTTCTCCTCGGTGACGAGCGCCGCCGCACTCGAAGCGATTGTTCCCACACGCCCGTTCCTGAGCCAGAATTTCCCCAACCCGTTCAATCCCGTAACGATCATTGAATTCTCACTCCCCCGCCGTGCTCCCGTCAATGTCACGATCTACGACGCCCTTGGAAGACAACTTCTCACTCTCGTCGATGCCACGCTCGATCAAGGGGTGCACAGGGCCGAATGGAATGCTGCAAGTTTCGCGAGCGGCATTTACTTCTGCCGGATGATCGTGGATGGGGAATTGCACATACGTAAATTGATGCTCCTCAGATAAAAAAGGGTTCCTCAGTTGATCACACGATGCTTCCTCATTGGTATGACACTCGTTGCGTTCTTCGCATGCGAAGAGCAAAAAGCACCCCCTTCGATTGAAACGGCAAGCTGGCGTGAAGATCCGTTCCTTGATTCTCTTCAACATCGCACGTTCAACTTCTTTTGGGATACGACTCCTTCAAAGAACGGGTTAACGCCAGACCGGTATCCCACGGAAACCTTTTCAAGTGTCGCTGCGGTCGGGTTTGCATTAACAGCGCTTCCTATTGGTGTTGAACGCGGATTCATAACCCGGGAGCAGGCCCGGGGGCGCACACTGGCGACCCTGCGTTTTTTCTGGAATTCACCTCAAAGCCCCGACGCAACCAACGTAACAGGTTACAAAGGATTCTATTATCATTTTCTCGATCCGGACACGGGGCATCGGTTTAAAACCGTCGAGCTCTCCAGTATTGATACTGCCCTCCTCTTGGCGGGGGTCCTCTTCGTTCAGTCGTACTTCGAATCCGGGCAACCGGCAGAGAAGGAAATCCGGGCCCTGGCCGATTCGATTTACCAGCGTGTCGATTGGCAATGGTTCCGCCCGCGTCCACCGCTTGTTTCCATGGGTTGGCACCCCGAACGGGGATTCAACACATCCGACTGGACCGGCTACATGGAGTCCATGATTCTCTATATTCTGGCACTTGGATCGCCAACATATCCCGTTGAACCGGAAGTATGGCAGAAATGGACATCGACCTATATCTGGGCTCCGTATTACGGAAACGAATTTGTGAGCTTCGGTCCGCTCTTCGGCCATCAGTATTCCCACTGCTGGATAGATTTTCGCGGAATCCGCGATGCCTACATGCGCGAGAAGGGGATCGACTATTTTGAGAACTCCCGGCGGGCGACCTATTCTCAACAAGCCTATGCGGCCGAGAATCCGAAAGGGTTCAAGGGATATTCGGACCTCATCTGGGGATTTTCGGCATGCGACGGTCCTGGTGATGTCAGATTGACGATAGATGGCACAGAACGCAGATTTGCCGGATACGCGGCGAGAGGGGTCTCGTTTGACTGGGTACTCGATGACGGCACGCTCACCCCAACAGCCGCAGGAGGATCGCTCCCCTTTGCTCCGGAGATTTGTGTTCCTGCCCTGAAAGCCATGAAAGACCTCATGGGCACAAGGATCTGGGGGGAATACGGATTCCGCGATGCGTTTAATCTCACGTTTGTTGATGATCGTCACCCGGATGGCTGGATAGATAAAGATTATCTCGGAATAGACCAAGGGCCGATTCTGATCATGGCGGAGAATCTTCGGACCGAATTTGTCTGGGAAACGATGAAGAAGAACTCCTACATCCGCGAGGGATTGCGGAAGGCAGGATTCACCGGTGGATGGTTGGATGAGATCCGGAAACAATAGGCCGGAAAAAAATCCGGAAAGAGGTTGGGCAAAAGCCCATCGTGGTCCAGGATCTTGTGGTGACGTGGGGGGACATAAGCAACCGGCTTGTGAGCCCCGGTCAGCCAGTGGGGGAGAGCTGTTTCCCACCCTTGCGCTACTTTTTGTCGTCCTTTTGCTGTTGCCTGCCCCCATTTTCCCCCAGTCCCGGCTTCTTGATGATTTCGAAGTTCTCCAGGGATGGAACCCTGTGACGTCCGAGGGTGCAAAGGTGAATCTTGCCTCAGGAAAGGGAAAGACGGGAAAGGCCCTGGTCATCGAGTTCGATCTGACTGCTGCCTATGGCTATACGATTGCCCGTAAGGATATTGCCGTCGATCTGCCGCCGAACTATCAGTTCGTGTTCGATATGAAAGCGGAAACGGCGGCCAACAACTTTGAATTTAAAATCGTTGATTCGCTGGAAAATGTGTGGTGGATCAAGAAACTGAACGTGACCTACCCTACGGAGTGGACCAGGGAGCGTATCAAGAAGCGGCACCTTACGTTCGCTTGGGGACCGTCCGGGGCGGGAGAGATACGCCGCGTGAAAGCAATCGAGTTTGTCGTTTCTTCAGGTACCGGAGGCAAGGGGAAAGTGCATATTGACAACTTCCGGATTGAAACGATTGACGACAACGCCGTCGTAAATGCGCGCCCGTCATTTTCGACGTCTTCGAAACAGAAGAAAGCAGGATTTCAACAGGAACTTGGGAAGAATCTCATAAGGAACTGGAGTGCCGGGCCGGGTGTCGAGTGGTTTTCAATCGATTTCGGCTATCAAAAGGAAATTGGCGGATTGGTATTCGATTGGGTGAAGGGTCGGCATGCTTCTGGATATGAAGTTCAGATGTCCGATGATGGGAGGGAATGGGCGACGGTTTCACAGTCAACCGCAGGCAACGGAGGTCGCGACTATATGTATCTTCACGAACAGGAAGGAAGGTTCGTGAAGGTCGTTTGCAGCAAAGGTTCGAGGAACGGATATGCCCTCGCACAATTCGAAGTAAAGGGACCTGAGTTTGGGGCATCATCCAATGATTTCTTCACCGCCGTTGCCAAGGATCAGTCTGCCGGTCTTTTCCCGAAATACTTGCTTCGGCAGCAGAATTATTGGACTGTCGTGGGTGCGGCGGGAGACACAAAAGAAGCGTTGATGAACGAAACAGGAACGATCGAGGTCGATAAAACCAGCTTCTCCATTGAACCATTTCTCTTTAGCGGGGATAAGCTCGTGACCTGGAACGACGTAAAAGTGAGCCAGTCCCTTGAGAAGGACTACCTGCCTATTCCGTCAGTCGTCTGGAAGTACGGAGAGGTCAAACTGACGGTGCGGACCTTTGCTGCCGGCAAAGCCGGACGATCAACCCTGTATGTCACTTATCGGCTTGAAGCAGCGGAAAAGGCATTCCGGGGGAAGCTGTTTCTTGCTCTCCGCCCGTTCCAGGTAAATCCTCCGTGGCAATGGCTGAACCAAGTCGGCGGAGTCTCGCGCATCGATAGCGTGAGAGCAGAGCGCGGTGTAATTCTTGTGAACGACAAGACGGTCATTCCGATGAGTGGCCCGACAGCTTTTGGGGCAACGGCGTTCGAGAATGGAGATGTGGTCGAATACCTGAGCGAGGGAAGAGTGCCGCCCGCGGGGGAAGCGAGGGATATCACAGGGTTCGCTTCTGCCGCGCTCGAGTATGATCTTACGATTCCAGCCGGATCTCATAGGGAAATACACCTTGCGGTTCCTTTTCACGAACAAAGCGATATGCCCGTTGCCCGTATGGATGATAAAAGCGCAGGATTGTACGTAGAGCGAACCCTCCGCTCCACCGAGGCATTTTGGGAAGCGAAACTTGGCAGATTTCAGATAGAACTTCCGCCATCTGCCGGGGCCATCATAAACACAGTAAAATCGAACCTCGCATATATCTTCATCAATCAGGACGGGCCGGGGATCCAGCCGGGGTCCCGAAGCTATGAGCGGTCTTGGATGCGCGACGGGTCACTGACGGCGACGGCCTTGCTGCAGATGGGGATCCGCGACGAGGTGCGCGCCTACATCGACTGGTACGCCCTCTACCAGTTCCCCAGCGGCAAAATACCGTGTGTCGTCGATACCAGGGGCGGAGATCCGACAAATGAGCACGACAGCCATGGGCAATTCATTTATCTCATCAACCAGTATTTCAACTACACAAAGGACACAACATGGCTTCGCGGCAAATTTGATGCCATTGTCAAAACCGTTCGATACATTCAGTCTTTGCGCGCGGAGCGGAAGACCGCCGTGTACAGAGAGGGGACTCCTGAACAACGTGCAAGCTATGGGCTTGTCCCGGAATCGATCAGCCACGAAGGGTATTCGTCAAAGCCGATGCATTCCTACTGGGACGACTTTTTCATCCTTCGCGGACTTAAGGACGCAACCAGCATTGCAGGCGTTCTTCGTGAACTGGAATTGGAAAGGGAGTTTGTGTCGGAGCGGGATGACTTCAGGAAGGATCTGTACGCATCGATGCGTCTGACCATGAAGAATCATGGGATAGATTATATTCCAGGATGTGTTGAATTGGGGGACTTCGATGCGACCTCGACGACCATTGGCGTGATTCCGGTCAGCGAGCACGGCATTCCCTCCGTGGGCTGGGCCGGCATTCCGGAACCGCAACTCCGCAACACGTTTGACCGCTACTACAATTATTTTTCCAAACGAAGAAGCGACTCGATCGATTGGAAGGATTACACTCCATACGAGACGCGGGTGATTGGCACCTTTGTTTATCTGGACCAAAAAGACCGGGCCCACGAAGCAACGGAGTATTTTATGAAAGATCGGCGTCCGGCGCCATGGAACCATTGGGCTGAGGTGGTTTACCGCGACCCGCGAACGCCGGGGTTCATTGGGGACATGCCGCATACATGGGTTGGCTCAGATTTCATTCGTTCGATTCGCGCGATGTTTGTGTATGAGCGCGAACAAGACGGGGCTCTCGTCATCGGAGCAGGCATCCCGGAACAATGGATAGACGAAGGAGGACTATCTGTGCATTCCCTTCCTACGTATTTCGGGCCTGTCACGTATCGCATGGAAAACAACGCGGGCAAGGTGACGGTTGAGTTGTCAGGTACGTTGGAGGTGCCTGCCTCGCAAATCATTCTGAAATCTCCCCGAAATGCCGTTCTCACCTCTGTTAAAGTAAACGGTTCGGTCCACACGAAGTTCCATCGGCATGAGGTGCTCCTCGACTCTCTTCCTGCCCGCGTTGAACTTGCCTATTGAAAGAGAAGAGGATGCAAAAAAAGTGATATGATGGAGAATGAATGACGCACACCTTCAAAAGTGATTCGCGCCGCGGGCGCAATGTGTTCTCGCTGAATGGACCCTGGGAGATCACGCCGTCCGATGACGCAAATTCTCCCCGACAGTATCCCTACAGGATTTCTGTTCCTTCGGTTGTCGACTGTGCGGAACCACCGTACAATTGGCAGTCTGCAGCATTTCACTGGTACAGAACGACCTTTCGTCTCGACGTCACGCACGAAAAGCTCGTGTTCTTGAAAATCGGACAGAGCCAATTCGGCACAGATGTGTGGATGAATGGTATCCATGTCGGCCGAAGCATCAGCTGCTACACGTCCCATGAATACGAGATCCGTCAGTTTCTCCTTTCGGCAGGCAAAGAAAACGAGGTTGTCGTCCGGGTTGGTACAAAGGAAAACCTTCCGACCGAAAGTGCGGTGGGAGAGGATCGGGAGAAATCCATCTACACGCCCGGCATTTGGGGGGATGTCATGCTGGTTGTTTCAGGGAATCCCCGGCTGAGTGGTGTCCAGATTATTCCGGACATCCACCGGGGAAGCGCCGAGGTGCGAATGACCGTGGAAAACCGGAGGGATACTCCATGCTCCGTCACGGTGACCGCGCAATCGTTTGAGAAAAAGAAGGGACGTGAGGCCTCCCACCCCGTGCAGGTGAACTGTACCGTTCCGGCGTTTGGCTCGGCTTCGGTCTCTGCCACCGTTATCATGGCCGATCCGCATCTCTGGTCTCCTGATTCTCCGTTTTTGTACGAGATGCTGACCAGCGTGCACAGTGGATCCGAAATGTGTGATGAAGTGAAAACAACATTCGGCCTGCGTGAATTCAAAATTGAAGGGAAATCTTTTCTCCTTAATGGCGGGAAAATCGTGCTCAAGGGGGGGAATATCGCTTTTCACCGGTTCCTCGCCGACAAGGAAAGGGCGTTGCTGCCATGGGATCGCTCCTGGATCAAGCGAGCACTCATCGATATTCCCAAGCGTCACCATTTCAACTTCTTTCGAAATCACCTGGGCCAACTTTATCCCCTCTGGTACGACATTGCCGACGAAGAAGGAATGTTAATCCAGAACGAGTGGCACTTCTGGGGGACGACAGGGTCAAGGGAGCAGATCCGCCGGGAGTTCAACGACTGGCTTAAAGACAACTGGAACCACCCAAGCATTGTCATATGGGATCCGCTGAACGAATCCACGAACGACTTTGTGCAGAATGAAATCGTGCCAGAGATGAAAAAGATTGATCCGACCCGTCCTTGGGAGTCCGTGGATTTTGTCGAAGAACACCCGTACATTTATTCGTTGGGCCCCGTTCTTAACGAAGGACCATTTGGATTCACACGGCCGATTCTGGACATCGAGCACTCCCAGCGGCCTGTTGTCCTCAATGAATTCCTCTGGTGGTGGGTTGATAACGCCGGCCAGCCAACCTCCCTCATGGAGGGAGTCGTGCAGCGCTGGCTCGGACGAACCTGGACGCCGCAGCTCCTGCTCGAACACCAGTCGTTTCTGGTACGGGAGCTCATCGAACTGTTCCGGCGCATGGACGTGAGCGCCATTCAACCGTTTGTGTACCTCAGCAATAACGACGGTCCGACGGCAAACTGGTTTCAGGGGCCGATAGCGGAATTACAACCGAAACCTCTTCTGGCAGCGATCGGGCAGGCTTACGCTCCGTTTGGAATCAGCATCGAGTTATGGGACAGGCATTTCACGGGCGGAGAACAACGCACCATCAGGGTTTTTGTCTTCAACGACACGCGTCGCAAGGCAGCTGGAACACTCCATTGGGGCTTCAAGGATGCGACGGGGGCGGTGTTGTCAGATCAATCAGAGAAACTGAGCCTCGATGCTCATGAGCATAGAATTGTCGAAATCCATCCGCTTTTTCCGCAGAAACCCGGCAGATACACTTTACAGGCGGAGCTTCAATCGGAATCCGTGTCCGAGACGAGTATCAAGCCCGTCCACGTTTTTCCTGAACTAAGAGTCCCGGCACCGTTCCATGTGGCCACCATGGGCCTCAGTGAAGAAACACGGGGATTCCTTGCGTCAAGCGGAATTGAATGCATGCCGTTCCCCGGTGAGCCGAACAACAAGTTCCAAGTCCTCGTTGTGGGAGAGGGGCAAAGCAGAATGAGGGTGTTCGCGTCACTCCGATCCGCGGTGAGCGAGTTTGTTCGCGGCGGCGGTTCTATCGTTTTACTCGAACCGGAGTTCGGCGTTGACCACACCGAGTTCTTTGTAATTGAAGATGATGTGCAGATCGAAATAAAGAAGCGGGAAGACAGGGACAAAGGGGGCTATGATTCCTATGTGTTCATGGAGGATTCGTCCCATCCCATTTGGGAGGGAATTGCGCAGGAGCATCTCTTTCTGTTCAACGGTGCATTGGGCGGGGAAATCATATCACAGCATGATGTGATGTTGAAGTCTCCGCACGCAGTGATGGCACGCTGTGGCCTGAATCTTGGAGTCGTGGCCCTTGCTGAAGCGCCTCTGGGTAGTGGCAGGGTGCTGGTGTCTCGATTGCAAACGAGGGGGCGGCTGGGAAGCAATAGAGATTCCGAATCGCTCTTCGACCGGCGGAGAGATCCGGTGGCTCGACAGTATCTCGTAAATCTCCTGTGGTATGCCTCGAATGGACAAAACAATAAGAGGACTTTCTCCTTTGATGAAATCCAGGATAAATCAGCGTCGTAAGGAAGGAATGCTCAAAGCGGGGTGGCACAGCGTATTCTTTACGTGCGTTCTTCTTGGTGTCGGAGCTGCACTGGCAGCGTCTCAACCCAAATCCCGCTATAGAGATCCCGACACTGAACGGAAGATTGACTCACTCATTTCTCTGATGACAATAGAAGAGAAACTGGGGCAGTTAAGCCAGCACACGGGGAATCGGGATGCGGAAACTGGGAAAGTGGCGCTGACAGCACAACAACGTGAGCTGATTGAAGGGGGACATACAGGATCGTTCCTGGGAGGGCTTGGGCTGGAGGTTTCACGGGAAATTCAGAACATTGCAGTGAACAAATCGCGCGTGGGGATTCCTGTGATTTTTGGGCACGATATCATTCACGGGTATCGGACTATTTTCCCCATTCCCCTCGCGGAAGCTGGTTCTTTCGATCCCGAGGCAGTGGAGTTTGCCGCAAGAATCGCCGCCCGGGAGGCCACCGCCATGGGGCTTCACTGGACCTTTGCGCCGATGGTTGACATTGCGAGGGATCCACGATGGGGGCGGATCGCCGAGGGATCGGGTGAAGATCCCTACCTTGGCTCAGTGATGGCATCTGCCCGTGTCCGGGGTTTCCAGGGAAATGATTTTTCGGATCCGACAACTTTGGTCGCCTGCGCCAAGCATTTTGTTGCGTATGGAGCGGCCGAGGCAGGGAGAGACTACAACGTCGCGGATATTTCCGAGAGGACGCTGCGCGAAGTATACCTTCCGCCTTTCAAAGCTGCGGTCGACGAGGGTGTCGGGACATTGATGAGCGCGTTCAATGAAATCGGCGGAATTCCCGCCAGCGCCCATCGGGGAACATTGACCGATATTTTGAGAACGGAATGGGGATTCGACGGATTTGTCGTGAGTGATTGGACGTCAGTGTTGGAATTACTTGAACACGGCATTGCGGCGACGCCGGCCGAGGCAGCACTGAAGGCATTAAACGCCGGAGTTGACATGGAGATGACGAGTGATCTCTATCGAAAGGAACTGCCCGTACTTGTCCGCAACGGTACCCTCCCCGAGGCAGTAGTAAATGAGGCCGTGAAAAGGGTTCTTCGTGTGAAGTTTGCGCTTGGACTTTTCGAGAATCGATTCAGGAATGACGATGCCCAACGGCATACGAAAGATATCCTCCGGCCCGATCACGTAGAGTTCGCCCGGACGCTTGCCGGGAAGTCAATAGTGCTTTTGAAACACAATTCTCACTTGCTTCCCTTGAAGAAAGACCTGAAGGTCATTGCGGTCATCGGGCCTTTAGCCGACAGCCGGCATGCTCCTCTGGGTCCATGGCATGCCGAGGGGAAGAGTCACGATGTGGTCACGGTCCTTGAGGGGGTGCGCAGGGCAGTGTCAACGAAAACAAGAATTCTGTATGCACAGGGATGTGACAGCACATTCTCAAGCATGGGTGGATTTGCAGAAGCTGTTCGCGTTGCACGCCAGGCGGATGTGGTAGTTCTGGTAGTGGGAGAGCGGCTGGAAATGAGCGGCGAGGCCGCCAGTCGTTCCGAAATCGGCCTGCCGGGAGTTCAACAGGAGCTGGTAAGGCAAATACACGCAGTCGGGAAACCCGTGGTCCTTGTCTTGATGAATGGGCGCCCGCTGACAATACCTTGGGAAGCAGAGCATCTCCCTGCAATTCTTGAAACGTGGTTCCTGGGGGTACAGTCAGGCAATGCAATTGCCGATGTTTTGTTTGGTGATGTTAATCCGGCGGCAAGACTTACCGTTTCGTTCCCCCGCAATGTCGGGCAAATTCCTGTTCATTATGATCACAAGAATACGGGTCGTCCTCCCACAGAGACAAAATATACATCAAAATATATCGACGTTCCGAATTCACCGCTGTTCCCGTTCGGCCATGGACTGAGCTATACAACCTTCGAGTACGTGAACCTGAGAGTTGCAAGGGCCACAGTGCGACGCGGGGAATCGATCGGGATTTCCGTTGATGTAAAAAATGTCGGCTCCCGCGGCGGCGATGAAGTAGTACAAATATATATCCGCGATATGGTCGCAAGTGTGACCAGACCTGTCAAACAGCTCAAGGGATTTGAACGGATTTCAATTCCGGCTGGCATGTCAAAAACGGTAACGTTCAATCTCGATTCAGATGCCCTTGCATTCTATGATAGGAACATGAACCGTACAATGGAACCCGGAATATTCAAGGTGTTTGTCGGCGGGAGTTCCGTCGACGGACTTGAGGCAGAATTTCGAGTTGTTGAATAGGGGAGACGAACATCTCTGATTGTGAATTGATTGCTGACGACGAATGGCCAATTATAGATTGAAGAAGCGATTCGGCTGGGTGGGGATACTCCCCCTGGTCATGACAGCGCTCTCCTGCGAACATTCAGCGGATCGTTCTGTCACCGTTGTCTTCTGGGCAATGGGGAACGAAGGAGAGTATGTTCAGAAGCTTCTTCCTCGCTTCGAGCAGGAGAATCCGGGGATCAAAGTGAAAGTTCAGCAGATCCCATGGACCGCCGCGCACGAGAAACTCCTTACCGCCTTCGCAGGGAATTCTCTGCCGGATGTGTGCCAGCTTGGAAACACGTGGGTCCCCGAGTTCAGTATGCTGAACGCGTTGGAGGACTTGGATCCATGGATTGAACGGTCTGATGCGATTAAGCCCGGAAACTATTTTACGGGGATTTGGGAAACAAATGTCATCGACGAGTCTACTTTTGGAATTCCCTGGTACGTGGATACGCGCCTTCTTTATTACCGAAAGGATCTCTTCGAGCGTGCCGGATACATGCGCCCCCCGAAAACCTGGAGCGAATGGCACGATCTTTCGGTGAAAATCAAGCATCTGGCGGGGGAAAACAACTATGCGGTCTTTCTTCCGACGAACGAGTGGGCCCCTTTTGTCGCCGTCGGCCTCCAGTCGGGTTCAACGCTTCTGAAAGAGAATAATCAGTACGGTGATTTCAGCGGCCCTGAATTCACCCGCGCATTCGAATTTCTGATGACGTTTTACAAGGAAGGACTTGCTCCGATCGGGGTCACACACGTTACGAGTATCTACCAGGGGATGGCCGAAGGGTTCTTTTCGATGTACATTACAGGCCCTTGGAACATCGGGGAATTTCGCAGGAGATTTCCGGAACATCTCAAGGATCAGTGGATGACAGCACCACTCCCCGGTCCGGTTGAGGACCACCCGGGCGTATCGCTGGCGGGCGGTTCGAGCCTCGTTCTCTTCCGTTCCTCGGACATGAAGGCCGAAGCGTGGAAACTCATCGAGTATCTTTCCAACGTCGAACAACAGGTTGAATTCTACGGGATTACGGGAGATTTGCCCGCTGTGAGAGAAGCATGGAACGACACAACCTTGTCGCGCAACAAGTATGTCAGGGCCTTTTATGCGCAACTGGAATATGTCGTTCCGACACCGAAGGTTCCTGAGTGGGAACAAATTGCCATGAAAGTGCAGCAATATGCGGAATCAGCTTCTAGGGGTCGGCTTTCCGTGAAGGATGCGTTGGCCGCCCTCGATCGGGATGTCGATGGCATCCTTGAGAAACGACGATGGGTCATGGCACGGGGCGGGCAATGACCGGCATGAACCATATCCGCAATCGGAGAATGCCATCCGGCATTCGCCCTGCGGTATACATGTTCCTTGCACCTGCCCTGATTCCCATTTTTCTGTTCTTCTTCATACCCGCCCTTGCCGCCTTCATCTTGAGTTTCACGGACTTCGACATTTACTCCCTGGGCGATATCGGAAACGCAAGGTTCATTGGATTCCGGAATTATCTCAACCTTTTCAATGACCCCCTGTTTTGGAAGGCGATGTCCAATACATTCTATTTTGTGCTGGTCGGCGGGCCGCTCTCTGTAGCCCTGTCGTTGATCATGGCTCTCATGGTCAATGCAAAAGTTGTCCGGTTCCGATCGTTCTTTCGAACCGTCTATTTTGTTCCCGTGGTGACAACGCTTGTTGCAGTTGCGGTTGTATGGCGGTTTTTGTACCACCCGAGATTCGGTTTGCTGAACTACGTTCTCAGCTGGGTCGGAATTGATGCCATAGATTGGCTGGGGGATCCTGCCTGGGCAATGCCGGCAATCATCCTCCTCTCTGTGTGGAAGGGATTCGGATTCAACATGATCATCTTTGTCGCAGGACTTCAAAACATCCCTGCCGAGCTCTATGAGGCCGCCCGGATCGACGGAGCGAGTGCGTGGGTACAGTTCAAGAGGATCACTCTTCCACTTCTTGTCCCGACGACGTTCTTTGTCGGTGTCATTACGATGATTAATAACGTCCAGTTGTTTGCCGAGCCCTATGTGATGACACAGGGAGGGCCTGTCAACAGCACTCTCTCCATTGTCCTGCTCATGTACCAGGAGGCATTCCGGTGGTGGAACCTGGGATATTCCGCGTCGATAGCGTTCGTTCTCTTTGCCATCATTCTGGTTGGAGCATTCCTTCAATCCTGGGTGCAAAAAAGGCATAGCTTTTCGTGAAAAGCGTTGGATCCATAGGCCTGCATGTTCTGATGGTGATCATCGCGGTCGCGACCCTCACTCCCGGTCTCTGGATGGTTTCGGCCTCGCTGATGCCGGGTGGCGAGGCGAGCACATATCCCCCCACACTCATCCCCAGCAGGATATCGTTCGAACATTACGAGACGCTGTTTACGAGGCTGGAAATCGGAAAGTATTTCTTAAACAGCGTCATCCTGAGCGTCGTGATCACGCTGATCTCGCTCTTCTTCAATTCCATGGCAGGATATGCATTTGCGAAATACCGTTTCGCCGGCAAGGACCGGCTGTTCCGGCTGCTGATAGCGGAAATGGTCATCCCGGCGCAGGTGACGACGCTTCCATTGTTTCTTATGCTGAATAAGATCGGATTGGTGAATACCTATTTTGGTGTCATTGTCACAGGCATGGCGACGATCTACGGCATTTTTTTGATCCGACAGTTCACTCTTTCGATTCCAGACAGCCTCATAGAAGCCGCCCGCATGGATGGCGGATCGGAGTTCAGGATCTATTGGTCGGTGATTCTCCCGCTGTCCCGTCCCATTCTGGTGACGCTTGCGATCTTTACGTTCCTCGGCACGTGGAATGATTTCTTTTGGCCACTCATCATACTGACGGACGATTCGATGTACACGCTCCCCGTGGCCCTTGCGATTCTCTCGGGAGAACACGTTCAGGACACGGAGTTGATGATGGCAGGGGCTGTTCTGACGGTACTCCCGGTATTGATCCTCTTCCTGTCAATGCAGAAATACTATATTGACGGGATCATGTTGGGTGGGGTGAAGGGGTAAGCCTGCCGGGGAAAAGGGGATGTTACGTAAGGAAAATGGCCCAGCATTCACCGGGCCTATTTTTTTGTTCTCCATCTTCGGACTTTCCAACTTTGGCGAAGTAGTCAGCAATCCTTAGGGTGGCCCATTTCCCCTCAATGTGAGCTAATCCACAGTGATCACAACCTCATCGCTCTGTATCGGATCGCCGTTTTGCGTCCCTATGAGAGAAAAAGCATGTTTTCCCTTGCGAAGCTGCCACCAAATTCCTCCGGACTCGTAGGGCTTTTCGTCGGCGCCCACGCGCAACCGGACGTTTGAAATGCCCGGTGAGACGTTTGCAAGGACCCGGATCGCCTGATATTCCTTTCGCAAAACGGGGTCGACCTTGAAGATCTGCCCGTGCGACGGGGCGACAAGGGTGAGCCTGGATTGGTGGTCATGCTCATTCCGCGCGGAAACCGGATATGCGTCGGGTGGGGGATGCGGAAGGCCTTGTTCATCTGCCCACAACCGGTATTCTTCAGGCAGGATTTCAAAGACTTTTTCCACCTGTTCGCCCGATGAGGTTGTCAACTGGAAGAGTCGGTGGATGGTGCAGGGTGTGGTCGGCACCTTGGTTTCTTCGAACCATTCCTGAATGGTTCTTGTGCAGAGCGGATTGGGTAAGGATCCGGAAACTGAACAGACAGTCTTCTGTATCATGCCGGCCGGGGCCACAAAACGCGGCGGAGTATTTTTTGCGGGGCTGACATGCAGGGACATCATCACATCTTCAAAGATCTGGCCTGCTCCGGTTACTCCGGACACTCCTTTCATCGGCTTACCGTCAAAATTTCCCACCCAGACGCCAACGGTGTAATTCGTAGTGTAGCCAACGGTCCAGTTGTCTCGATAGTCTTTGGTCGTGCCCGTTTTCACCGCGCAATCGAACGGAAACCGAAACGCATGACCAAAGGCAGGCCGGCGTGCGTCTGCATCCCGAAGGATATCCGTGACGAGCCAGGACGACTCTGCCGCAAAAACCCGCCGGGGCTCTTGTGCGGGTTCTTTGTAAACCGATCCATCAATGGAATGCACGGAACTGATATACGATGCTTCCCGCAGTACTCCGTTGTTCGCGAATGCCGCGTAGGCCTGGGTCACTTGGAAAAGGGTTACCTCACCGTTGCCAAGGGTTAATCCGTATCCGTAGAACACGGACGGCTGCTCGAGTGTCGTCAGGCCCGCGCTGATCATCCGCTGAAGGAGGTTTTCCCGGCCCACCACCTGCAACACCCGCACAGCGGGGACATTGTACGAGCAGGCAAGGGCGAACCGCAGGCGCACAGGTCCGTGGTAGCGACGGTCGTAGTTTTCCGGAATGTAATCGCCCTGCTGATCGGGGATGCGTGTGGGGATATCCGGCACGACATCTGCCGCGGTAAAGGGGCCCTCGAATGCAAGGGCATACGTGAACGGCTTCACGGCAGAGCCCGGCTGTCTGCGTGCAAGAACTCCATTGACTTGTCCTTGAATGCGCGGGTCAAAATAATCCGCCGATCCGACAAGGGCGTGGACCTCCATTGTTCTGTTGTCGATCACGACGACGGACGCGTTTGTCACACTCTTGTTCTGCAGTTGCCTCAGGTGTCCGCGTACAAGCCATTCAATGTTCTTCTGGATCTCGTAGTCGATGGTCGTCCGAACCAGGGTGGCAGATTGGATCGCCATAGAGCGGGCGGCGGCCATCTCGACGAGGTGTGGAGCCCGGAAGTTCGTTCCGGGGGAAACCAGAACGATCGGTTGCTGGCGCGCGCGTCCTTCTTCCGCACGGGTTATTCTTCCGTGGGTCGCCATGGCTCGAAGAACAAATCGCTGACGGCGAATGGCATCCTGAAAGTACGTGTAAGGATTCAACGACGACGGCGCGTTTGGAAGTCCGGCGAGGAAAGCAGCCTCGGCAAGTGAAAGATCTCTGACGGGTTTGTCAAAATAGTGACGGGCGGCGGCTTCGGCGCCAATGAGTCCGTTTCCGTAGGGTACCCGATTCAAATATTGTTCGAGGATCTCATCCTTCGATGCCATGGTTTCCAACCGGAGGGCATACCAGGCCTCGATGATCTTTGAGAAAAGTGTCCTTGGATGGTGATAGATATTCCGGATCACTTGCTGGGTGATCGTCGATCCGCCGGAGTGCAGTCTTCTGCGGCTGATATTCTGCCAGGCCGCGCGGGTGATCGCGAGGGGATCGATCCCCGGATGCATTCGAAAACGCCGATCTTCGATGGCGATCGTGGCCTGTGTCAGGAATGGCGACATTTCGTTCAATGAACGCCATTGACCCCGTCCCTGATCGTCGTTTAAGAACTCACGAAGGAGAATTCCGTTCCGATCCACCACTCTTAATGAGTGGACACTCTCTTTGCGAAAGTCCTCCTCGGGCAGCGGAATGGAGAGGAGAGAAATGAAGAGGATGAGAAAAATCGGAAACCAAATGTGTTGTATGTTTTTCATGCGTAAATCGATGGAACGCTTATAACCTAAACCTTAAACCTGCCCGCCCGACCGAACGAGATTGAGTCTCCTGCGGTCGTTCGGGCGGGAAACCTGAAACCTACCGTATCCCCACCCTCGTCGAAGATGTCTGTCCAAACACTTCCGGCTCATACATCCCTTCAATTCGGGTCGAGGGCATGCTGAAAGTCCCATACGACGTCGCTCGGACGAGATAGGAGAGTGTGTAGACGTTGGCAGGAAGATAATCTGCAAAGAAGAGCGCCCGTTCGTCATAGAGCTCACGGTGGCGGAAGGGATTATACCACCACCACTCACGCCCGGCTTCTCCTACCTCTTCAAGATTCCTCCCCGATGTCAGAAACGAGGTGTTGATGATCTCAAACCCTGCCGGGACCGGGTCGTCCACAACGACAAAATTACGTTCCTGATTTGTTGAGACCGTCAGCGTCACGCGGGCGACCGATCCTGCGGCGAATGATCCGTCGGTCGCAAGTTCGCCTTCAACGGGCTCAATACGCTTCGTGATCGAATAACCCTCCTCTTTGGCTTTGCTCTCGCCTTTCGGATAATAGTTCATTCGGATCGTGTAATAGAGCCGGCCCGGCCCATTTTTTGTGATATCGATGGGATATTCAGCTCCCTGGACGAGTTCCGAAAGGGCGAGAGATTTCTGCTTTGTCTCGAACGACCTTCCGCGGAAGACCTCGGTCATGAGGGATCCGCCTGCGAGCCGTACTTCGGCCGTAAATGAAGGCTCATCCTTCTCATACACTCTTATATATGTCGCAAGTGCATCAACAACGTAGAGATTTTCCTGAGTTGTTCTCCAACGGCCGATTTTTTGCTGATCAACGAGCCAGCGGACCATCTTCGGAATGAGACTGTTTTCGGGCTGAGTTTCTACAAAGGCCTGAAGCAGAAGCGCCGTGGTCCGTGCGTTCGAGTTCCAGCACCACGATGAGCCAAAATCATTTCGTTCTTCAAAATGCGCAGAGGTCTGGGAAACCTTCGCCATGTTTGTCAGTTCCCGCGTCAGCTCGGCGACAAGGCCGGGGTAGGCGGCAGAGGAGTGAAGCGCCTTCAGGAGGTATGCCTTTGCAAAGAGCGGAATGGAATCCTTGCGCGCATAGAGCTTCTGCATGTAGCCATGGTCCGGTTTTCCCGAGATGGCAAGAGTGTACAGCGAAATCGCGTCGGTGCAATCCCAATAGTACGGACTTGCCCACGGCCACTTGACCTCCCGCGCCAGCGCTTTGCGAAGATACTGAAGTCCGTTCCGGAGTGTCTGCTCGCTGACCTTGTATCCTGCTTGTTGAGCCCGGACGAGGGTGTACATCGTGTATGCAGACAGGTAGGGCCACGTATCGTCCATGTTCTTCCAGTATGTGAATCCTCCGTCGCTCCTCTGAAAGAGCGGCACCTCGTCGATGATTCCGCTCACGACGGCTTTGTAGTCCTTGTCTTTGAGAATTTCGAACTTGAACGTTGTGACGAGATCCTCGGCAAGGATCATCGGAAGGACCCTCGAGAGGCGTTGTTCAAGACATCCATAAGGATACTCAAACAAATAGGATATGCCTCCCGAGAGGCCTACGATTCCGGTAGATGCAAGGGTGAACTCCATGGCACCGAGGTCGCTGAAAACATTGTCAGGAACGACGACCTTTTGCTGAACCGTCGGGTTTGACACCGATTCATACAGAGCCACCGACTCTCGGATGCGGGGGACGCGGATGGGAATATTCCACACAAGTCCATCCTCGTCGGTGTTGGATCGCGCCCGGAACACGAAGTGCGCGGTACCGACGTGCTCGGCTTTCAAGGAATGCCTGACTTCCTTCGCTTCACCGGGTTTTAGCGTGTAACGCAATGTGTCTTTTCCTTTGAATGCGATTCCGGTCGAGGCCGTTATGAGATCGACTTGTTTTTCCTCCTCGGTGTAATTCAGAATAACCACGCCTCCCTCGAATTCATCTCCGACCCTTGCAAAACGGGGGAGAGAAGCCTGAAGAAGCAGTGGTTTGTTGACCCGAAAAGAACTCTCTCCATATCCGAATTCGGAGTCAACGGAATTTGCCACGGCCATGACTTGGAACGAGGTCAGATTGTCGGGAAGCTTGAATTTCACCGTTGCCGTACCGTTTGCATCGGTGAGGATTGCGGGATTCCAATACGCGTTCGGGCGAAAATCGGCCCGTGCTCCTTCCGCCATGGCGGCAAGCCTCATCATCTCGGCGCCTCCTCCGCCTTCCTCCTCGCCCTTTTCGTCATAACTGCGCTGCTCAATGAGATGGATCCTCGTTTCGCTCGTCGTAACCGCCAGCCCCCGTTGCTGGTAGAACCGGTCAAAGAGTTTCGGAAGCCTGTAACCGATGAGATTCAATACCCCAAGGTCAGCCACGCTCATCGCTACTTCGGTTTTGACTCCTTTCCCTGCCTGATTGCGGACGTTTATGCGCACTTCAACGGTGTCGCCGGGCCTGTATTCCTGTTTGTGCGTGGAGACCGTCATGTCGAGGAGTTTTTCCTTCGGGCTGACCCCCAGGTTCACGTAGCCGATCTTGAACGACGGCCGTCCCACATCGGCCTCTTTTGTAATGGCTGCGGAATCAACGCGTCCCTGCAAGAGGACCACAGATACAAATACATTCGGCAGATATTCACTGCGGATCGGGATGTCGATCTGCGGAGCACTCCCGACCAGCGTCGTGCGATAGTGCCTGATGATGCCTTCGCGTTCGATGGACACGAGGGCGGTTGCCTGTTCGTACGGCGATTTCACGATAATTCCGGCAGTCTCACCGGGTTTATACTGTTGCTTGTCCGCGACAAGTTCGATGCGGTCATCATTCCCACGTTCCCATGCCACATAGGTGCTTCCGCTTACATAAAAATAGGCATCGCTGGCGATCTCGTTGCCGTGCCGGTCCTTCCCTTCGGCGGTTATGAAGTAAAAACCGGCTTCCGAGGGTGTGAAGTTGTGTTCAACGGGTGCGGAGCGCGTCTTCATCGTCAGGCGATGAACGACTGAATCCGCCTGGGCCGATTCCCAGCGATACCGTCCGCCGGTTTCCGCAATCCGGACCGACCGCCATATGCGCCTGACAATCCGGAGTGACACAGCCTGGTCGGAAACGGGTTTCCCTTCAGGCGTCACGGCAACGATGCCGAACGACATGACAGAATCAGCCTTCACAAAAACGGCCGAGGGTTTGAGTCCGATATACCATTCGCCGCCATGCACCATCGCAGACGTTCTGCCCGAAATCACCTGCCGCGATTGCGATGTTACGTCGGCTTCCAGTTGAAGGGAGTATGGGCCCTGGAGTTCGCCCACGGTGAGCTTTCCCTTGACGCCAGCGAACCCTTCGTTGTCAAGGGTATCTCGTCCTGTGGCGATCACCTTGTACCCGTGGGAGTAGGGAGTGAGAAAACCCAGCCGGCCGAAGAAGTAATCCTCGTACCCCAGAGGATTCCACGATGTCTTGTTAGCGGTGAGCCTCCAATTGGCCGTTTCCTTCCTCATCGCTCCGCCGAACAGATAGCGCCCGGACACGGTCCCGGATACGTCGTCGCCGATCGTATATTCACTCTTATTGAATCGTGCAGTCACCTCGAATTCGGCGGGACGAAAGGCCTCAACCCTGAACGAGCCCGACGTCAGGGTGACCCACTGTTCCTTGCCTTTTCTCTTTTGTTTCGTTTGGACAGAAACGGAATAATAACCGAGAGGAGCATCGGGCTTGAGGGAAAGGGATAGGGCGAATGTGCCAAAGGGTGAGAGGCGTTGTTCCGCGGAGTGAATTTCCTCGTTTCGTGCATCGCGGATCGTTACTTTGATCGGGAAGGATGAAGGAGGCACCCGCCAGATCCCATCCTTGCGGACGCGGATCACGGACTTGAGGTAGACTTGCTCGCCTGCCTTATAAAGGCCGCGGTCGGTGAAGATCGAGCCGTCCAGCGGCTCAGTTTTTGGATTCCATTCAAACGGAACGGAAAAAGTGTACGGTTCGATGCCGTTGTTCCAGTCCGAGCTTGAAAACGCCACGTCGCCTTTATGTCTGGCGATGACCCATAATCTTGGTGCTGTCCAGTAGTACTCGTACTCGTCTTCGCCTTCCTGGTCGCCTTGCATGCCAAGTTTTCCCCATCCTGGCGCTTTCGCAAACCCATCCTTGTCGGTCGTGCCGTTCCAGAGCACCTGATTACTGTCATTCCTGAGCTCAACCGATACGCCGGCGATCGGCTCGGCATCCTTCAGGGACGTGACCCAGATCAGGTTGTCCGTCGGCGAGAATTTAGCCGTGATGCCCATGTGTGTGACTTGGATCAGGGATTTCAGGTATCGCCGGTCGTTTTTGCGAAAGAACTCATCCTGTACCTGCAGCAGCACCGTACCGGTCTTCGCTTCGCCCAGCACTTCGTCAAGGTTCACCGGCCGGATGGTCGGTTCATTCCGCTTGATCGCGGGTTTCCAGACGCGCGAGATATTGAACAGCTTCGGATCTGCACCCACCGACGTGACCCATTGGAGGATCGCCTCTTCCCACGCGAGCCGTTGATAGTAGGAGTAGTCGAGGCGCTGCATCACGTTCACTATCTGATCGGGGCTGATGCGGGCGAGTTGAAGCGTAACAGAGTCGACGTTGGTGAAGGTCACGGGATAGAGATGCGACTCGTACGCCTCGAGGATTCCCTGACCTGTCACCATGCGGACGGTAGGGAGGAACGATCCAGTTTTGAAGGTAAACACCCGTTGTCCCGTCAGTTCATTCCCGAACATGTCCTTCAACCCCTCGAGAATAGTCATCGTGTACTGTTGCTCGGCCTTCAGGGGGAGGGAGAAATGAACGTTGTCGTACTTGTAGTCGTAATAGGTCTCGGGGTTTATCGGAACAGGCGGATCGAAGGTGATATATTTTGCGACTTCCCTCTGTGACACGGGATTGGAGAATCTGAGATTCAGGGAATGATTAGGCGGAAATCCGGAAGGATTGGCAATGTTGATGCAGGTGAATTCATTGTATGTTGAAAAAATAATGATATCATCCTGCAACATTCCCAGGGGTCCCTCGGTACCCCTCACCCCGGCTTTAATTCTCACGGAGATTTGCGAGCCCTTCTTGAATGGTTGGTTCGGTGTAAGGAGCACACTTTGCAGGGGATTCCGGGCGCGAGGTCCCTCGGGGCGTGAGGCCGCATACGATGGGTGAGTGACGGTAGTACCGTTTCGCTCCTCGATGGATATGAAATTGCTCACGGCTTGGGGATCGATCGGTTGGTTGAACATGACCATCACGGCATGATTTAATTCGACGAATTGCTGTCCGCGGTAGGGCGTGGAGGAGATCACGCGGGGCCGGGGGGTTTCGAATGTCCATCGGACCGCGTCTTTCAGTGACTGACCCGAGATTGACCGCGTCCCTGCAGGAATAGTCACGGAGTAGGCGGTTGCGAAGGGGAGTGGTTTGGCGGGGATGAAGGCCACGGTCATAGTGCCAAGCCAGCGGTATTTTCCGGTGATACCCGGCTCGATCACAAGCGGCCCGGTTGACTCGTCTTCCGGCACCTCCCGGAGCGGGACCATGGCCTGATTGAAGGTCGCGAAGATCTGTTGTGATTGATCGATGGTCGCGGTCTGCCCGGCCGGTGATTTCACAACCACTGCCACCTCCTGTTGCTGAGAAAGAACGGGAGAGACGGCGAGGGCAACAAGGGTGAGAGAACGGAAAAGTTTCATGGTTCGCTCCGGAGAATCAAGGTGTCCAGGTTCTTGAGGATTTGCAGCCTGAGGTGTAAGGAGTATAGAAAATTGGGTGAAGAATTGCAATCTGCGACTCACCAAGGATGCCAATCACACAGGATCTGTAAATGCGGGCGGTTTCGGGAATAACTACTATGAGTCCACGACAGATACCGCGGAAAACGATTTGGCGTTTGGTGCGAGAAGAGAAAATCAGAGGCAGGCTTTTCTTTAACCGAACTCATGGTGGTTCTGGTCATCATCGAAGTGCTTGTCTTTTGGCGCTGCCAAATGCGCTTTCCGACATTGGCTTCAAGCAAACAAAGCTTGTGAACGACGGCGGTCAGGCAAGGTATCGGCTTGAGATTGTTTCCGCCGACATGAAGTCCTTTGTTGCTCAGGCGGTGGCAACGGTAGACTTTGATGAAGACGGGAACTATAACGTTTGGACGGTGGATGAGACGGGGGCGATCAGGGAGAAAGTACCCGATTGAGCTTGGAGTAGGGAGAATGGAGTAAGGAGAAAGCCAACGGGGTCTAGGCGGCGTGAATCACGTGACAGTCAACAGTTACTTACGCTACCCTAGACTCTATTCCATTCGGCTTCAGATATCTCTGCCTGGCGCAGAATTCGCTTCAAGAGCGAAACACCGATGTCGGTTTGATGTGGATTAGGAATGCGGACTTTGAGAGAACCCCTTTTCATGAATTGGTGCTTGCCGCCTGCAAATGGCCCTTCAAAGCCCAAGGCGCGAATTTTTACAATCAGATCACGGCGCGAAATGCTACGAAGCATCAGCCGGAGTCTTGGCTGTGAGTTCTATTCCCTCGAGGACTGGGATGGGATCGCGATCTCTGAGCTTCAAAAAGAGCCATCCCTCGATCACTTCGACCAGCTCACTGCGACACTCCTCGATCGTTTTCCCTTCGGCCCACACGCCTTTAAGGTCCGGGACTTCGGCGTAAACAAGGCCATCCTCCAGGGTTTCGTATCGGGCCCTTTTGAGTGCAGCGTTAATGTAGGCGGTCAACATTGTGCGTCCAATCTATGAAATGAAGCCACTGATAATCATGGTCTTTTCTATGATAGACAATCTCCCCCTGACATTCAAGGTTTGTTGCCCCGCATGGTCGAATTGATGACAATGGCCGGCCTCGCAGGACTCGCTCTTGGAAGCTTCATGGCCTCCTGTGCCTACAGATTACCCAGGAAGATCTCACTGGTCACGGTGAGAAGCTTCTGCCCCAACTGTGGGCACGGGCTTTTATGGTACGAGCTCATTCCGCTCCTGAGTTTTGCAATCCAAAGAGGAAGGTGTAGATCTTGTGCGACTAGAATCTCTCGGGAGTATCCGATAATTGAAGGTGTGGCCGCGGTAACTGCGATCCATGTCGTTTCAGGTTCCGCGTTTCAGGTTCAGGGTGTGATTGGCACCATTTTCTGTTTACTCATGATCTTGATAGCGGTCATAGATCTGGAACATTTTGTCATTCCGAATATCCTTGTAGTTGCTGGATTGGTTTGAATGATGCAGGAGAATTACACGATTCAGCCAGCCAAGAAAAGGAAACGCCTTTAGAAAGGGGGGTTCAATTTTCTGTGAGGCGATCCCGACCACGCCCTGAAAAGCGGGCTTCGGCCGACAGACGGGACCCCAGAAACAAAAGGGTCCGGATCCTCCGGGCCAAATCTTCCATCTACCTTCTACAATCTTCAATGTTGGCGGGGCCGAAGGGACTCGAAC
>JBBEEC010000075.1:0-1947 GCA_040880975.1 Bacteroidota bacterium
CCGGTGCTGTCGGCGCAGAGTACTCTTCGGCCACGGCCGGTGTCATCAACTACTCCTTGAGAGAAGGAAGGGGCTCTTTAAGCGGAAGCGTCTTTGCACGCGTGAGCCAGTTCAACGGATTGAAGTACAATGGCCCGAACGTCTATTGGAATGAAAGCGTCTACTTTGGCGAAAAGGCTCTTCTCAGCAACAGAGTCGACTCTCTGAGGGCATTACGGACAGCAGGCGCACCGCCGGCGCAGTATTCAACACTGGCAGCCGATAGCGGCAGGCTGACCCGTTACAGCTATACGTCCGGAAAATACAATAATCAGGATTCACCGCAGATTGAACTTGAAGCATCATTAGGCGGTGACATCATGCCGGACTGGAACTTCTACCTGAGTGGCCGTTATTTTGATTCCAACGGACGGCTTCCGGGTGAAAAGACCCAGGAACTGAATATCACAGGAAAAACGAATTACCAGCTGAACAACGAGATGAAACTTTCGGCGTTCACGATCATCACGGATCGCGGGTACTTCCTGAAATGGAAGAACCGCTCCTATCAGGAATCTGCACGGTTCTTCCTCGAGGGAGTGCCGAAGACGGATGGCGGCGACATTGTTGCCAGTGCGAAACTGACGCATGTCCTCTCGTCATCAACGTTCTATGAGGTCCAGGCAAGCATCAATTCCAGCATCAATCGTGGCGGATACTCGGATGACAATGATGACGGATTTGCGGCGTATGATGAGGACGGGACCTTTATTACCCTTGCGACCCTCGGACAGGCAAACAAATACATCTCCAACACCGACTTCTCGAAGTTCTTCCGCAACCAGGACGAACCGGCGAGCTCAACAAACTTCCAGTTTAACGCGGGAAATACCACGGTCCGCCTGGCCCGTCCCGGATTCTACTATGAAAAACTGGAAAACGATGTTATCACGGTGAAAGCAGACGGTACCAGTCAGGTTGATCTTAACCATCAGCTGAAAGCCGGCGTCCAGCTGCGGTTGCATAATCTGGATATGATCCGCCGCTCATCGTACCTGGGTGCGATTGATGCAGCGAAGCAGTTCTACAGCGAGGTCTGGAACCGGAAGCCGACCGAATTCGGCCTCTATTTCGCGGATCGGATGGAGTATGCAGGGTTGATCATCAACCTGGGCGCCCGTTTGGATTCATGGAACCCGGACGCTGAGGAATTCACAAACTTCTTCGCTCCGTTTAACACGACGTTGACCACCTTCTCGGATTCGGATCCGACGCAGGTGCTTGATCGGGTCACCACTCGTGGAAAGAAAGTGGATACATACTGGTCCTTCTCCCCTCGGTTCGGCGTGTCACACCCGATTTCGGACGAAGCGGCGATGTATTTCTCGTATTCCCGCAACACGCTTCCGCCGCCCCTCTCCAGATTATTCGGATTCTATAACAATTTCGGCAACATCTCTCTGCCGAACGTGTCCAGCGTGAGCCAGGAGCCGTACAAATCATCCAACTACGAGCTGGGCGTTCAATGGGAGTTTATGCCGCGCCAGTTCGGATTAAACTTCACTGCCTACCTCCGTGACATCGAGAACTACGGATACCAGTCGTTCACCGTTGTCCCGAGGGCTGGAGCAACAGGCGTTACCTACATCATCGGCACATCGGCAGGATATGCCGATGCACGGGGTGTGGAAGTGAGCATTCAGGCCCTGCCTCAGAAGTTCTTCGACCTTGTGACGCTTGTCGGTCGATTGAACTATGCTTATACCTACATCAAGGAATCCCGTTTCGCCGGTCTTGATCAAAAGATGCAGACCAGCTTCTCCACGGCGGGAGGCGATAGTGCCCGTCTCGGCGGAGACCTTCCGTTCTCAGACTGGAATTTCTACAACAAGATCCAGACAAACGTAGAAGGCACCAACAGCACGCTGACAGGCGGATACGACCGGACCCACAGGATCACCTATACGC
>JBBEEC010000076.1:0-237588 GCA_040880975.1 Bacteroidota bacterium
ACCTGAAACCTGAAACCTGAAACCTGAAACCTGAAACCTGAAACCTGAAACCTGAAACAATCTCTAACCAATAACTCTCAACCAATTCCCAATCTTCCTGAACTCCCTCCGAGTTCATTTTTCATTTAAACCCGAACCGAAATGATTGTCCCTGTGGCCGAATTGCGAAAACGGATTGACGAAGCAGTTGCGGCCGTGCGCCTGAAAACCAAATCAGAGCCGGAAGTCGGAATTATCCTGGGCACAGGGTTGGGCGGATTGGTGAAAGAGATCGACAAAGAAACAGAAATCGATTACGGGAGCATTCCGCATTTCCCAGTCTCCACGGTCGAATCGCACCACGGGAAACTGATTTTTGGCAGCTTGTCGGGCAAGAAGGTTGTGGCCATGCAGGGCCGGTTTCATTACTACGAAGGATATTCGCTTCAGCAAATCACCTTCCCGGTCCGTATGATGAAGTTTCTGGGCGTGAAGTCCCTGCTTGTTTCCAATGCCGCCGGGGCACTCAATCCGAAATTCCGCCGCGGCGACCTGATGATCATCACGGATCATATCAACCTGCTGGGTGATAATCCGCTTGTCGGACCGAACGACGAGTCATTGGGTCCGCGTTTCCCCGACATGTCAGAGCCTTACAGCCGGGATCTTATTGCCCTGGCGGAATCATGCGCCAAAACCCTGAACATTAAGGTCCAAAAGGGCGTATATGCTGCCATGCAGGGGCCGAATCTGGAAACCAGCGCAGAATACCGTTTTCTGCAGACCATCGGTGCCGACGCTGTGGGCATGTCCACTGTCCCCGAGGATATCGTGGCAGTGCATATGGGTCTGAACGTTTTGGGTTTCTCGATCCTTACGGACGAATGCTTCCCCGAAACCCTGAAGCCGGTGTCCATCGACGAAGTTATCGCCGTTGCCAACAAAGCGGAACCAAAAATGACGGCGGTGATGAAAGCAGTCGTTGGGAAAATGAGTGGATGATGGAAGCTTGCCGTGGGGACTTCCAACCTGAAACCTTCCGCCAGAGGCGGATCCGCCTTCGGCGGAGAAACCTGAAACCTCACCGCGAACAGTACTTGCCTCATGTTTAAACAACTCACCGACAAGATTAATTACTTCGAGCTCGAGCAGCAGATTCTGAAATTCTGGGATGACCGGAAGGTGTTCGAGAAGAGCGTGACTTCGCGTGCAGGGAAGCCGCAGTTTACTTTTTATGAGGGTCCGCCGACGGCGAACGGCCGGCCGGGAATTCACCATGTCATGGCACGAACTCTCAAGGACATGATCTGCCGATACAAGACCCTCCGCGGATTTCAAGTGCCCCGCAAGGCGGGATGGGATACGCACGGACTTCCTGTGGAGATCGAGGTTGAGAAGGCACTCGGGATCAAGCATAAGGACGAGATCATCAAGTACGGGGTGGCGAAGTTCAATGAGGAATGCAGGAAGTCGGTTTGGAAATACAAGACCGAGTGGGAAGAGATGACAAGGCAAATGGGATATTGGGTGGATCTGGCCCATCCCTACATCACATTCGAAAACAACTACATCGAATCGGTCTGGTGGGCGCTCAAACAGTTTTTTGAGAAGGGATTGATCTACAAGGGATTCAAGATCCAGCCGTATTGTCCCCGGTGTGAAACCCCCCTCTCTTCTCATGAAGTTGCCCAGGGGTACAAGGAGGTCAAAGATCCTTCAATTTACATCAAGCTCGCGGTGAAGGGCGAATCGGAAAAGACCTTCTTCCTCGTATGGACCACCACGCCCTGGACCCTGATCAGCAACGTGGCTCTTGCCGTACACCCGGACGTCGATTATGTGAAGGTCGCACACAAAGGCGAACGACTGATTCTCGCACATGCCCGATTATCTGTTTTGGGTGAGGAGTATGAGGTCCTTGAAACCTTCAAGGGTTCTGTGCTGGTCGGGAAAGAGTACGAACGTCTGTTCTCTTTCCATGCCGTAAAGGAAAAGGGGTGGTATGTCGTGGGGGCGGATTTTGTCACGACCGAAGACGGCTCGGGGATCGTTCATATGGCCCCTGCCTACGGTGAGGACGACTATCAGGCCGGACTTCGCTACGGACTCCCGGTCATTCATCCGGTCAATAAGTCAGGCCAGTTTGGCGCCGAAGTGGCCCCCTATGCCGGCAAGTTCGTCAAGGAAGCGGACGCGGATATTATTGCCGACCTCAAACAGCGCGGCATCCTTTATAAGAAGGAACAATATCTGCACAGTTATCCCCATTGCTGGCGATGCAGTTCTCCCTTGCTCTACTACGCACGGGAATCGTGGTACATCAAAACCACGTCGTATGCTCCTGAAATGATCGCTCAAAACAAAACGATCAATTGGGTGCCGAAGGAGCTCGGCGAAGGCCGGTTCGGAAACTGGCTGGAAGAAAACAAGGACTGGGCGTTGTCGCGCGACCGTTTCTGGGGTACGCCGCTGCCCATCTGGGTCTGTCAATCCTGCGCAAAACAAAAGTGCGTCGGAAGCATTGAGGAACTTCGCGGGGGCAAAAACGTCCCTGCGGCCATCGACCTCCATAAGCCGGCTGTTGACGGCGTAACATTTGACTGCGTTTGCGGCGGCGTGATGAGCAGGACGCCTGAGCTGATCGACGTCTGGTTCGATTCCGGTTCGATGCCGTTTGCCCAATGGCATTATCCGTTCGAGAACCAGAAGGAATTCGAAAAATCCTACCCGGCCGATTACATTTCTGAAGGCATCGATCAAACCCGCGGCTGGTTCTACACGCTGCATGCGATCGGCATAGCCCTCTTCGGCAAGGCGGCGTTTCGCAACGTGCTCGTCAACGAGTTGATTCTGGACAAGAACGGCCAGAAAATGTCCAAATCCAAGAAAAACACCGTCGATCCCTTCGAGCTCATCAAGCAGTACGGTGCTGATTCCACGCGTTGGTACCTGATTGCCAACAGCCCTGTCTGGCGTCCGACACTTTTTGACACGGAGAGCATCGGGGACGTGCAGCGGAGATTCTTCGGCACGCTGTTGAATACCTATGCATTCTTCACCCTGTACGCCAATGTGGATGCATTCACGCACGAAGATCCGGCGGTGCCGTATGCCGAACGTCCCGAGATCGACCGATGGATCCTTTCCGAACTGAATTCGCTGCTGAATGACTACTTCAAATGGATGGACGGCTATGATGTCACGCGCGCGGCGCGGGCCATCAATGATTTCACCATCGACAAGCTCTCCAACTGGTACGTGCGGCGAAATCGGCGGCGTTTCTGGAAGAGCGAACGGGGGAAGGACAAAACCGCCGCCTATCAGACGCTGTACGAATGCCTGACGACGGTGTGCAAAATGATCTCCCCGTTTGCACCGTTTCTGAGTGATGAGGTATTCCGGAATCTGAATTCCGTCGCAAAGCGGGAAGAGGCGGAATCCGTGCATCTGTCCGTCCTTTCGGACCCGGAGACCCGTATCATCGATCCCGAACTGGAGGAAAGGATGGAGAGGGCCATCACGATCGTCGGATTGGTACGGGTGATGCGAATGAAGGCCAACCTGAAGGTCCGCCAGCCCTTGAGCAAGATCCTGATTCCCGTGTCCTCAGACAAGGAGCGACAGAGGATTGACAAAATGCGCAATGTCATTCTGGAAGAGATCAATGTGAAGGATATCGAATTTGTGACAGAGGAGTCCGGCATTGTCAAGCGCAAGGCAAAACCGAATTTCAAAACCCTTGGTCCCAAATTCGGCAAGTCCGTGCAGGTCGCAGCCGCGGCCATTCGACAACTGACACCGGCTGACATCAGCCGGCTTCTTATGGACGGTGCCCTGTCGATAAGGATGGATGGCCGGGAGTTTGCCATTGCTCCGGATGACGTGGAGATCTTGCACGAGGAGATGAAAGGATGGATGGTTGAGTCCTCCGGCCCCATCACGGTCGCGCTCGATACTCAACTCAACGATCTTCTGATCGATGAAGGACTGGCTCGTGAATTCGTGAACCGCATTCAAAATCTGCGGAAAGATGCGGGGTTCGAGGTGACGGATCGCATTAGGATATTTTACCGGTCTTCCGATCGGTTACAGAAGGCGCTCGACCGCATGATGAGTTATGTCCGGGAGGAAACCCTCGCATTGGAAGTCCGGGGAATAAAAGAAGGGAACAGCCAGGCCCCCTCGAAGGAAGATATCAACGGCGAATTGTGCGAGATTGTTTTGGAAAAGGTAAATTAATTTTGTAGTATTGTCGGATTCTTTTTACGGAATCCGGTGTTCTTACTTATGTTCCACGGAAGGAGATGACATGGCGAAGAAAGTGGTTACAAGAAAAACTGGAACAAAATCAGCGAAAACGGCGAAACCGCTCAGAAAGGCACAAACGAGCCCGGTGAGGATGCGGAGCTCGGTTGCGAAGGCCAAACCGGCTCCTGAGAAGGCGCCCGTTCGGCAAAAGGGATTCAGCAAGAGTGAATTGGAGCATTTCAAGGCGATTATTCTTGAGAAGCGGAAGGAAATCCTCGAGGAACTCGAGACATTGAAATCCAGCATGATGGACTCCACCACAGGGGAATATACCTCCGAGGCCTCGGCTTACTCTCTCCATATGGAGCAGGGAACCGACACCATGGAGCGGGAAAAAACGTTCCTCTTCGCTTCCCGGGAAGGCAAATTCCTGAATTATCTCGAGGACGCGCTGAAGCGTATAGAGAAGGGGGACTACGGATTTTGCACGGATTGTGGAACCCTGATAGACAAAGAGCGGTTGGAAGCGGTACCCCATGCGCAGTTGTGCATAAACTGTAAGCTCAAAAAAGGCAAGTGAGATTTTCAATTGACAAAGGGCAATCGGAAATTGGAAATCCATTTAGCTCCATGAAGATCCTTTACATCACCGGAGCGATCGTTGTCGTTGACCAGGTCACCAAACTCCTGGTCAAGGGATTTTCGCTGCCGTTCCTCGGCTTGTATCACCCCGGTGTTCCGCTCGGCAGCACCAGGGCTGTTCTCGGCGACCTTGTCCGGCTCACGTTCATTGAAAACCCCGGAATGGCGTTTGGGATCGATGTTGGCGGGAAACTCTTCCTTACGATCTTTTCCCTTTTTGCCAGCATTGGAATCTTCATCTACCTCTATAAAATTCGTGATGAGGCGTTTCCCATACGCTTATCCCTGGCAATGATTCTGGGCGGGGCGATCGGAAATCTCATCGACCGGATGTTCTATGGTGTGATCTTTGGAGAAGGACCCCTGTTCTACGGCAAGGTCGTGGACTTCGTGGATATTGATTTCTTTAATGTCGAGGTCTTCGCGTTCCATATCTCTCGCTGGCCTGTGTTCAACATTGCCGACGCGGCGGTTTCTATCGGCGTTCTGGTCTTGCTGGCTTTCCATCGAAAATTCACCAGAGCCGATGTGCCGGCTATGTCCTTCGCTTCCGATTCTCCGTCGGGATCCTCTCCGCATACCGGAATGAAGGATGGCTCCACACCCTCGGATCAATCCTCGCTCTCGTCCCGAAACTCAGACAACTGAGATGCCGGAGGAATTTTCGGCGGAGGAACGGGAGCGCATCACCATCGTTGTTCCGGCCAGGCAGTCCAAAGAGCGCCTGGATGTTTACCTGACCAACCGCGTTCAAAACGCCACCCGCAACAAAGTCCAAAAAGCCATCGAAGCCGGCACAGTCCTGGTCAACGGGAAAACCGTGAAACCGAGTCATCCGGTCGCTCCCGGCGAGGTCATCGAGATTACCCTTCCGCACCCGCCCAGGCCGAAAGCGATCGCCGAAGATATTCCGCTCACAATCGTGTACGAAGATCCCGACTTGATCATCGTGAACAAGCCGGCGGGAATGGTGACTCATCCTGCTTATGGCAATTATACGGGGACGCTTGTGAATGCTTTGCTTCACCACACACAGAGCCTGTCCGGAGTGAACGCAGAACTGCGCCCGGGAATTGTTCATCGGCTTGACAAAGATACCACGGGGCTCATGGTTGTCGCCAAGAACGATTCGGCCCATCACGCTCTGGCGAAGCAATTCTCACGACGGACGATCGATCGCGAGTACTGGGCGCTTGTCTGGGGAACATTCAAAGAAAAGCAAGGGACCATTGAAACGAATCTTGGCCGAAGCAAAAGAGACAGGAAGAAAGTAGCGGTGACGCCCGAGGGGAAGTCGGCCGTGACAGAGTACCGGGTGTTGCAGGATTTTGATTACCTCTCGCTCGTGCGGCTGAAACTCCGCACCGGAAGGACGCATCAGATCCGGGTGCACCTTGCTCACATTGGCCATCCGGTGTTCGGGGACCCGACCTATGGCGGAAGGAGCCAGACCTGGGGCGGAGTCAAGGGAAAGAAGGCACAGGAATCCGGCCGGCTGCTGGGGATGATCGCCAGGCAGGCTCTCCACGCAAAAACCATCGGTTTTGTCCATCCCACGACAATGAAGAAAGTGGAATTTGATTCTGAACTCCCTCAGGATATGCAATCGGTACTTCGGGCTGTCGGGTGGGCATTTCCTTGACCTCTTCGGATCGTTCCCCCTTGGCGGGTTGACCTGTTACCATTTTGCGTTAACATAGGTAGCCTTCCCAGCACTGAACCTTGGAAAGGTTACAAAAGCCATGCCGGGGAGCGGCTGAACCTTTGTTTGTCCGGAAATGTTGAAAGGATAATATGCTTAAGATTGGTCTCATAACATTGTCGATAGCGGTTTGCTCAGCCCCGGGACTTTCCCAGGAACAGAAAGGAAGTGCGATGGCACAAACAGAAAAAGCAACATTCGGCGCGGGATGCTTCTGGTGTGTTGAGGCGGTATTTGAGCGCATGCCGGGTGTCAAGGCAGTTGCCGCGGGTTATGCCGGCGGAACAAAAGCCAATCCGACGTACGAAGAGGTCTGCTCCGGGACAACGGGGCATGCGGAGGTGGCGCAAATAACCTATGACCCGGCAGTGGTGACGTACGAAGCGCTCTTGTCAATGTTCTGGAAGTCGCACGATCCGACAACACTCAACAGGCAGGGGGCTGATGTGGGGACACAGTACCGGTCAGCGATATTTTATCATTCGCCGGAACAAAAAGTTATGGCTGAGAAATCAAAACGAGAGGCGCAGAAGGATTTCGAGAAACCGATCGTAACGGAAATCGCTGTGCTGGAGAAATTTTTTGAAGCAGAGAACTACCATCAGGACTACTACCGCACCAACCCCAACGCCCCATACTGCACAATTGTCATCAAGCCAAAATTGAAGAAGCTCGACCTCGAGCCGTAATCAGACTGTCCACCGTCCACCGTTTACTGTTTACCAGGTTCTCCCAAGGTAAGAGGCCGCCAGTTGCGATCCCAGTGCAACCGACGGCCAGTGTTGAGGATGGTCAACGATGATTTTCGATTGTCAATCTCCAATTGCCAATTGTCAATTGACAATTGAAAATCGGCATTCCTACTGATCTCTTCCGCGCTTGTTTCCGCCGCTTCTCGAACCTTGCCGCTGCTGCGGCGAACTTTCCCTGCGCGGTTCTGATTTGATCGTCGGTTGGCGGCGTTCAGGTTGAGACTCGTTCTTTCTCTCGATGGAAGGTCGCTCGGGTTGCACCCGGCGGAATTCTCCCGATCGCTCACTTCGTTCCGGGGTCGACGAACGTTCCTGCCGGGTCCTGTTGTCCGCGGGTGATTCCCGGCGACTTTGTTCCCGAGGCTGGACGGTCCGCCTCTCTTCCGTGCCACGGCTTTCATCTGGGGGGCGGCGCTGTTCGAAACCGCTTCGCTGAATCTGATCGTTGCTGCGGTTGCGTTCGATGCGGTCGAGATTCAGCGTGCTGCGCCGTTCAAGCTGCCGTGCCTCGATGCGGCCTTCCGAACGCTCAAGATCAGTCCGTGACGGACGGAAGACTTCGATCCGTTCTCGCGTGCCGTCCTGAACCATGCGTTCTTCCCTGTTTCTCGTTTCCGTGACTTCTGTTCTCACGATTCGGGTGTTGCCGCGCCGCTCGATGGTTTCGCGGTCAATACCGCGATTAATGATGCGGTCCCGATCGACCTCGTAGCGCACGGCCCCTCGCGTTGTTCTGATAAGTCGACGCGTCTCGCCTTCGTTCACGACGTAGCCGTCAATCCTGGTTGACGTAAAATGTCCGTACCGAACGAAGCACCAGTAATTCGAGGGAGCATACCATCGTGTCGTAAACCTGATACCGATGGAGATGCTGAAGCTCGCATAGGGGGGCAAAGGAGCCCAACCAATGTAGTCGTCGTTCGATCTCCACTCGACCCATGCGGGTCCCCACACATCGTCGGGAATCCAGATCCATCCATAATACTCATCATGGTACCAGCGGCCGTAATGGAACACGGCCCAGCCGAACGGTTCATGGGACATCCAGTACCAGCCATGGTCTGTCCAGGCCCAGCGGCCATTCATGTAGGGTCTCCAGCCGGAACGAACGCGAACCGGTCGCCAGCCGTAGAAGCCACTTTCAAGTTCAATCCATTCACCGTAGGGCCGCAACGAGCTGTAAAAATAGCCGGCATGCCCGAACCGGACACCCATCGCAATGGACTTACCGTGGGCGCTCAGGGAGGTTTCCTGTGAATCGATGAGCGGAAGGAATGCCAGGATTCCGAACAACATGAGAAGGCGTTTCATGACTGACCTCTACATTGTAATAGAACACAAACAATGTTCTTCAATCCCCGTGCCATTGGGGAAAATGGCGAAAATTCAAACAAATTGGCAGTTGAGGTTCTTTGGTGTATTCTCCAGACATCACCAATTTGCCCGGAAAAGACAGTCCGACTTGGATCTGGCTGGGTCCCTGTCATGTTGATTCCGCAGACAAAAACCCCGAATTTAGCTTCACTTCTGAAAGGACTGGCAATGCCCGCAATAGAAACATTCGACTGGTTAAAGAAAGAGTTGTGGCCCACCGCCCAGAACGATCTTCGCCTCTATCTCGAAGAGAAACGAAAATATCTTCTGAATATCCGAAACGAGAATGAGCGTCGGAGGTTTGTGGATGAGATTTTGTTGGAGGTCCGCTCACTGGTCGGCGTCAAGAAAAGCTAAACCCCTGCTCTCCATTCCATCATTTTCTTTCTCCGGGTAACCATGAAACGTCTGGTTTTTCTCCTCCTGGCCTGCTCTTCACTTCTCTCCGCACAATGGAAATCAATCGGGAACCTCGATTCGATTTCTGTTGTGGAGAATTCCGTTCTGCTGTTCTCCGGAACAGCGCGAGTGTTGATCCAAGTCCTTGCGGAAGATGTCGTGCAGGTGCGTCTTGCACCTTCCGGATACTTCCGTGACCATGTTTCTCCGGCTGTGATCAACTCATTGGACCCTCCGCAGAGCCCAAAGGTAACCCAGGCAGGGGATATTGTGGAGATCAGAACGGGCATGGGAATGGTGGTGGTGAAGAAGTATCCCCTGCGGCTCCAATTTCTCACCAACGAAGGAACAATCATTCACCAGGACGACCCTGCGAAAGGGATGGCATGGGATGGTGCCGAAATCCGGGTGTGGAAAGCGATGCCGTTTGACGAGCAGTATTATGGGTTTGGGGAAAAGTCGGGAAGGCTGAACAAAAAGTGGAGTCACATGACCATGTGGAATTCCGACATCCCCGGTTACAGGGCAGACACCGATCCGCTCTATGAATCAATTCCTTTTTTCTACGCGATTCGAAACGGAAGAACCCACGGGATCTTTTTTGATAACCCGTACAGAAGTTCATTCGATATGGGGAAAGCGTCAGGGTCCCTGTACTCGTTCGGTGCGGCTGGTGGAGAATTGAATTACTACTTTTTCTTTGGGCCAACGCCGGCCTCTGTTCTGGAGAGATTTACGGGGCTGGTGGGGAGGATGCCGCTCCCGCCGCTTTGGTCGTTGGGATACCAGCAATGCCGCTGGAGCTATTATCCGGAAAGCCGCGTCAGGGAGATCGCGGACAATTTCCGCAAGCGAAGGATACCGGCCGATGTTCTGTACCTCGATATCCATTACATGGATGGTTACAGGATTTTTACGTGGGACAAGGAACGCTTTCCGGATCCCGGGAGGCTCGTTCAGGACCTCGGGAAGCAGGGCTTCAAAGTTGCCGTTATCCTCGATCCGGGAATCAAGAAGGATCCGGACTACCATGCCTATCAATCGGGACTTGCCGGCGATCATTTTCTTAAGCACGCCGATGGAAGTGTCTACATAGGGAATGTCTGGCCGGGTCCATGCGTGTTTCCGGATTTTTCCAGTACTGCCGCGCGGTCATGGTGGGGCGAACAACTGAAGCTTCTCTCGGACATCGGAGTCCGCGGATGGTGGACGGATATGAACGAACCGGCAGTCTTTAATGAACCCACGAAAACGATCCCGCTCGAGGTGCTGCATTACGATGACGGCAGGCTGACTCCCCACGAGAAGAACCACAATCTATACGGTATGAGGATGACGCAGGCAACGTATGAAGGAGCGCGTGCTCTCCTGCCCGATGAACGACCATTTGTGCTGACTCGTGCATCATTTGCAGGCGGGCACCGCTATTCCGCAGCATGGACCGGCGACAACATCGCATCGTGGGAACACCTGCAAATGTCCGTTCCCATGTGCCTCAACCTGAGCATCTCGGGTCAACCGTTTGTCGGCCCCGATATAGGCGGATTCTTTGGAAATCCTTCAGGCGAACTGTTCGCACGATGGCTGCAGCTGGGTGTGTTCATGCCCCTCATGCGCGGGCATTCCGTTATTGACGCGGGAAACAAAGAACCGTGGGAGTTCGGCAGGGATTTTGAGCGCATCAACCGCGAGGCCATCGAGCTTCGCTATCGACTCCTTCCGTACATTTATAACCAAATGCGTATTGCCTCAAAAACCGGAATTCCGCCGTTGAGACCTTTGATCTTCCAATATCCCGAGGACCAGGAAATCGCGTCGAGGGAGGGAAGTATTCAGAATGCACCCATGGAATTCATGTTTGGGGATGATATTCTGGTTGCCCCGGTTCTTTGGGAGGGGGAGAACACACGATCCCTCCGATTACCGAACGGAGTATGGTTTGACTATTGGACCGGCGCGAGGTACGAGGGCGGTCAAAACATCAAAGTTCCGGCCCCGCTCAACAGGATACCATTTTTTGTGAGGGCAGGGGCGGTCATTCCTACACAGCCCGTCATGCAGTATGTGGGCGAAAAAGCTGTCGATCCCCTGATGTTCACCGTTTACCCCGCGGCGGGGTCATTGAGTACATATTACGAGGACGACGGTACATCCCATGACTTTGAGAAAGGCCGGTACCGCCAACGAACTATCCGCCAGGAACTCACAGGCGCCGGGAACACAGTCATTTTTTCTGAAGTTGAGGGTGACTTTCAACCTGTCTCCAGGAACATTGTCGTCCGGATTGTTTCATCGAGGGAGACAGGCACACAAGCAATCAAACGCCCAACGGTTGTGAGGGTCGGGCCGGAAAAATTAAAACGAATTTCACCACCCAACGCGGGAGCTTCTTCCCGGGGATGGTGGTTCGACGAATCCTCCGGAATGACAAACATCATGGTGAAGGATCAGAAGGGGGAAATCCGGATCGCGGTTGAGTACGACAATTGAATATTCTGAATTCTTGCAATCCGTCCATCTTGGAACGAATCGGACTTTTCTTTATATTAGTCCATGCATTATGACAAATTCGTCCTCGTTCTTGATTTCGGCGGCCAGTACACACAACTCATAGCCCGGCGGATCAGAGATCTGGGCGTGTATTCTGAGATCCAGCCCTACCTTTATTCTTCCGAGAAAATCCGCGAACGCAAACCTTCAGGTATCGTCCTCTCGGGAAGTCCGCACAGTGTGTACGATGAAGGCGCCCCTCATCCCGCAAAAGATCTCTTCACTCTTGGCATCCCGGTACTCGGTATTTGCTATGGCCTTCAGGTTATAGCGTATCAACTTGGCGGCAAAGTGGACCCTTCGGCCCGCCGCGAATTTGGGAAAGCCAATCTCATTGTCGACCAAAAGGAAGATCTGTTTGCAGGCCTGAACGGTTCCACGATGGTGTGGATGAGCCACGGTGATGCGCTGAGCAAACTCCCGCCCGGATTCGAGCCGATTGCCCACACATCCAACGCTCCCATTTGCGCCATTCGCGACGCGGCGAGAAAAATCTACGGCGTGCAGTTCCATCCCGAGGTGGTTCATACTCCTGATGGGAATAAGATCCTTGGCAATTTTGTCTTCAACGTATGCGGACTGAAACCGGATTGGACGTCGGCACTGTTCGTCGAGCAGGCCGTCGAGGCGATACGAAACAAGGTGGGAAGCGCGAGGGTCCTTTGTGCATTAAGCGGCGGCGTGGATTCTTCCGTAACCGCGGTGTTGATCCACAAGGCGATCGGAGACCGGCTGCACTGTATTCATATCAACAACGGGTTGATGCGCAAGGGCGAGAGCGAGGCGGTGGTGGAGACGTTTCGCAAGACGTTCAAGATAGCGCTGACCTATGTCGATGCGACGGATGAGTTTCTGTCGCGGTTGCGCGGTGTTGCGGATCCGGAAGAAAAGAGAAAGATCATCGGGAAGACATTCATTGATGTGTTTGAAAAGCATGCGAAGAGTATTGAGGAAGAGTCCAGAGCGAGGCATGAGGGGAAGTTTGAGTTTTTAGCACAAGGGACGTTGTATCCCGACGTGATCGAATCGGTTTCATCGAAGGGTCCCTCGGTGACCATCAAGACCCATCATAATGTGGGGGGATTGCCGGAAAAAATGCATTTCAAGTTGATCGAGCCTTTCCGGGAGCTTTTTAAGGATGAAGTAAGGGAAGTGGGGCGGCAGTTAGGCATTCCCGGCGAACTTCTGAGCCGTCATCCGTTCCCAGGGCCCGGGCTTGCCGTTCGTGTGCTCGGAGAGATCACAAGGGAAAAACTTGAGATCGCACGGGAGGCCGACGCGATTTTCATCGAGGAAATCCGGAATGAAGGCAGCTATAACGACGTTTGGCAGGCGTTTGCCGTTCTTCTGCCGGTTCGGTCCGTCGGTGTCATGGGCGATGGGCGCACCTACGAGTCAACGATCGCGCTTCGCGCAGTGACAAGTGTCGACGGGATGACGGCCGACTGGGCGCGGCTTTCTCCGGAATTGCTTGCAAGAGCCTCAAACCGGATCATCAATGAGCTGCGGGGGGTCAACCGCGTCGTCTATGACATCAGCTCCAAGCCCCCTGCGACAATTGAGTGGGAGTGAGCGGGATTTCGAATTGTCGGAGCGAAGCGCTGCCCGCGCAACAGAATTTCTTGAGACAGGAGGGGAGATCCCGCCGTTGCACGTTTTCTTGTGTCTCGCAGCATTCTTGCGGGATTGGCGGGACGGATTGCGGTGGCATCTTGAAACCTGCCCGCCCGACCGAACGAGATTGAATCTCATACGGTCGTTCGGGCGGGAAACCTGAAACCTGAAACCTGAAACCTGAAACCTGAAACCTTAAACCCGAAACCACCTACCTTCCTTGATTCAACTCCAAAACGTCACAAAAACATTCGGATCTTTTGTCGCGGTGGATGACCTTTCGCTGACCGTTCAGCCGGGGGAATTCTTCGGCTTTCTCGGTCCGAACGGCGCAGGGAAGACCACGACGATCAAAATGATCGCCGGGTTGTTCACGCCGACTGCCGGCAGCATTCTGATCAACGGATTCGACACCACAAAAAATCCCATCGAAGCGAAACAAGGCCTGGCGTACATTCCGGATCAACCCTTTCTCTATGATAAGCTGACAGGCAGAGAGTTCCTCTATTTTGTAGGAGGGCTGTTCAGGTTATCGAAGCAGTTTCTCAAAGAGGAGATCGAACTCTTGATAGCGCACTTTGAAATAGGGGACTGGGTGGATAAGCGGACCGAGGATTATTCTCAGGGCATGCGGCAGAGGATCACGATCGCCGCGGGACTCATCCATCAGCCCAAGGTGATCGTGGTTGATGAACCCATGGTGGGGCTTGATCCCCGCAGCGCGAGGATTGTGAAAGATACCCTCAAACAGAAATCGCGTGAAGGCGTAGCCGTGTTCATGTCCACGCATAGTCTTCAGGTGGCGGAAGAGCTTTGCGACCGAATCGGAATTATCAAAGATGGAAAACTTGTTTTTGCCGGCACGCAGCAACGACTTCAATCGTATAAACAGCAATACGACGGGAAATTCGAATCGGTGTTTCTCGAGCTTACCAAGTGACCATCCCTGTTTTTCTGCATATCCTCCACTACAAGGTTGTTTCATTCCTTAAGACGACCTTTGACCTGAGATTTGTTTCCGTCGTGCGGGGACTCGGTTCACTGCTCGTTTTCGGCGGGTTTGCTGCCGGAGCCTACTATCTTGCCAACGAGATAACGCGCTACGTCCTGGAACAACCGAAGATCGGATTATTCCTCTTCCATCGATTCATTTCGATGATGCTGTTTGTGTTCTTTGTTTCCGTCAATCTCGGGAACATCATTGTGTCCTATGCGACCCTTTACCGCTCGCCGGAGGTTGCGTATCTTCTCACAAAGCCCGTCGCCTATCCCACGATCTTCATCCTGAAATTTCTGGACAACTTTCTTTACAGCTCCACGACGCTCTTTCTCGTGGCGTTCATGGTCCTCATAGGGTATGGTTCCTATTTCGGATTCCCCTGGTATGTGATGACCCTCATTATGGTGTTCCTCCTTATTCCCTTCATGCTGCTCTCGGCCTGCATCGCAGTCCTGATCCTCATGGGACTGATGAAGATCGCGGGGAAGATCGGTTTCCGGAGGGTGATGACCCTGCTGAGCGGGTTATATCTCCTGATGGTCTACCTGTTCTTCAAGTTCTCGAATCCCATTCGCCTCATCGAAGAAACAGCGCGATATTATCCCAACGTGGACATCAATCTTGCCAGACTTGACCCGTTTTTTGCGCAGTTTCTCCCCAGTCACTGGCTGGCGGAGTTCCTGTTTTTCCTTTCGAGGGGAGAGGTGGAGAGGGGACTCCCGATGGCGCTGATCCTGCTCCTGGTGACGGCCGCAATGGTTGTCACGGTCATGCTGGTGGCCCATAGGTTCTACTATCGGAGCTGGCTTATCACATTTCAGGTGCAAGCCGAATCGAATATTCCACAAAAGAAGGGTTCCGTTCGGTTCTTTGATTTTCGCAAGAAGTCAATCCTTCCATCTCAAATCGAATCCCTTCTCAAGAAGGAGTATTTTGCGTTTGTTCGGGAGCCGGGCCAGTGGATTCATCTCGGCGTTATGATCGTTCTCATCACGGTATTTGTCAGCAGTATCCGCGGCCTTAATTTCGTCCTCCGCGTGGCAGACCTTCCGGCTCTTACATATCTGGTGCTTTTCGCGTTCGGTGGATTTCTTGCATCTTCATTGTCTTTGCGGTTCGTCTTCCCGCTGTTAAGCCTCGAGGGAAGATCATTTTGGGCCATCCGGAGTATGCCCGTGAATCTCGGAAAATATTTTACATCGAAGTTTCTTATGGGATTTCTGACCGTGGCGATTCTCTCGGCCGTTGTATTTTGGTTTTCCAATATTCCGTTTGTAAAACTCACACCCACAAACCGGGTGTTGCTTTGGTTTGGGCTGTATAACGCGGGGATGCTCTCGCTGACCATGGCATCGCTCAACATGGGGCTCGGGGGCTACTTTGCCAATTTCCAGGAAAAAAACCCGATCCGGATCGCTTCTTCGCAAGGAGCAACGCTGACATTCCTGATCACGCTTGTGTACCTCATCCTGCTGGTCGGCATCATTACCATTCCGGTCACCGGCCACTTCGATGCGATATTCTACGGACGCTTCTTTCCGCCCAGCCGGATGATTCCTCCCGCCCTCGTCCTTGCTGCGGTCTCTCTGTTTCTCACAGTCTTCGGCCTCGTGGTCGGTTACCAGTCACTCAAACGGGATTTCTGAATTGCAATTCACTCTCCCAGTTGCTATCTTCATGCGATATGGTTGATGAAATCACCCTCGCGCAGATGCTGGATCAGGCACGTTCGTACGTCGACGAGCGTAAATATCTCCACGCATCCCAGTTGTATCACCGCCTCACCATTCTTTCTCCGTTGCTCGAAGCTGCCTGGGTGGAACTCTCTCATGTGTACACCGAGTTAAAGCAATACGATGCCGCAGAGCGGGTGCTGCAAAAAGCCGTTGAGTCCAGCAGCGACCCGAACAAGATTGTTTTCCTTCTCGGAAGCTTGTATCAGAAGATCGGGGACTATAACCGTGCCTTGACGTATTACAAACGGTTGCTCCTGCACGAACGCCAGCTGTCCCAGACCCTGCGGTCTCATCTGCAATTCAATATTGCCTTGTCGTACTTCTACAAGGGAAATCTCCGGCTTGCGGAAACGCACTTTCGACGAACGAAAAAGATCGACCCGCATTTTCCAAAGATCAATGAATCCCTGGGCGAATTGCTCCTTCGAAGGGGTGCCGTAACGGAGTCGATCAGCGTTCTCAAGCATGCCATCGTCAACGATCCCTACAGTTGGATCGCACACTATCTGCTGGGATTGGGGTTTTCCCGCCTGCGCGAATGGAATTCCGCTTATGAGGAGTTTGTGTCCGCCATCGAGATGGATCCGAACGAGCCGAACGGCTGGCAAATGTGCGGAGAGGTCCTGCTCTCCATGGAGCGGTATGATGAGGCGGAAGAGTATTTGAGGAAGGCCCTCGAATTGAATCCGCATCTTTCCGACGCTATTGCCAACGTCGGGTTCCTTTACCTGTACCGGGGGGATTCTGAGACGGCGTTTGAATGCTTTGAGCGCGCCCTGGCGCTCGAGCCCCGCAACGCGAAAGCCCTCCGCGGAAAGCAGCAGCTGGATCGGACCGGAAAACAACAATCCTGATGTCCTTCATGAAGTCCCCTGCCGTTCGAATCGCATATCTTGTGTCCTTCATCTGCTTGGTTCTTTCCGGACCCTCGGAACTCCGGGCTCAGCTCACGCGACAGGACACTCTATCATTCAGGCCGGATGTTGAAAAGATCTTCGTCGAGGCGATGCGCCACTTCACCGCGGAGCGCTTTGACAGTGCTGCGGCCTTGTTCATGCGCTGCCTCCGGGAGTTCCCGTTTCACCATAGGACAACGGGAGCTTACATCATGGGTGGAAAGTCCTATTATCGGCTCGGGAATTACCGGGAGTCAGTACGCGTCCTGAAAAACTATATCGATCTCCACCCGGAATCCGGTTACATCCCGGATGCGCATTATACGCTGGGACTGAACTTTTTCCGGATGCTCCGATCTGATGACGCCGCAGAGGAGTTGATTCTTGCACATCAGCTGTCGGGAGATCCGCTGGTTCGTTCGCGGTCCGAACGGCTCCTCGATGACCTGGCCGGGGAGGTTCTGACCATTGCAGATTTGCAGCTGCTTCTGGGGAACGGTGTGCCGGAGAATCTCCGCGTTCTTCTCACTGTTCGGTTGGCGGAGCGCCTCTATCGTTCCGGGGATATCAAGTCGGCACAGGAGATCCTCCTGCCCGTGGCCTCGCTCTCCCCCGAGATCGCTTATGTGGACCGAGCGGTAGAGCTCTTGCACAGGGTGCAGGGCAGCGGTGTTCTCAAAGTAGGCGTTGTCCTTCCGTTGATGATGAAGTCCGGGCAAGCTGCTCGAGAACTGGGCGTGGAGATCTATGACGGCATCAAACTGGCCGCGGAGGAATACAATCAGGTTTACCTGCCAAAGATCAGCCTGGAGGTCAGGGATTCGGAGAGAGATCCGGGTGTGACAGCCCGCGTGATGACGGAACTGTGCTCCGATGAAAGCATCGTGGCGATTGTTGGGCCCGTGTTCAGCAACGAGGCGTTTGCGGGAGCGGGTATTGCGAATGCGCGCGGAGTGCCGGTTCTCACCCCAACGGCGACAGCCAACGGCATCGCGTCCATTGGCCCGTATGTATTCCAGCTGAACCCTGATCTGGATGTGCGGGGCCGGGTGATGGCCCGATATGCGTTTGAACGCGGAGCCCGCCGGTTTGCGGTGCTGTCCCCCGTGGAACAGATCCCAAAATCCATGACGGACGCTTTCGTCGATGAAGTAGCCCGGTTGGGCGGAGAGATCATAGACCAGCAATGGTATCAACGCGGGGCAACCGACCTCCGCATGCAACTTTCAACGATGCGGCGGCGGGCGCTTGACAAATCGGAACCGATGGTGATCAACTTTGCGTCCTCGCTGAAGTACGATCACATCAAATCTTTGCTTATGCTCGGAGTGGATTCCAATATTCTCGATTCGCTGATGGAATGGGGTGCGCTGGTGCCTGTGGAGGATCTCCTGGGACCCGACGGCAAGCAACTGACCGATTCGCTGCGAATTCCCACTGAAAGGGCGCTGATCAACTATGATAGCCTCGGTTTGCCTGTCGCGAATATCGATGCAATGTTTCTACCCATCGCGAGTTCGGATGAGATCGGCATTGTGACCTCCCAGCTTCGGTATTTCAATTTTCAGGCAAAACTTCTGGGCACAGGCGAATGGAATGATCTGGCGGTACTCGATATGAACCGCGAGTATGCCAACGGCGTGGTTTTTTCCTATGACAGCGCCATCAATGAGTCTGATCCGGACTACCGCGCGTTCGTAGCGCGGTTTCAGAAATTGTTCTCACGGCGTCCATCGATAAACGCGTTGTACGGCTATGACGCCATGAAGCTCCTGTTGGATCTTATCGCCCACGGAACAGGAACGCGGAACGACATTGCAGCTGCGATGACGGGGATCAGGCGGGCACCCGGGTGGCATACGTCGTTTTCGATCGATGCGAGGCGGGTGAACACTTTCCTCACACTCTTCCAATATCAGGACCGGTCTGTGCGGAGGGTCGATGAGATCGACCTTCTGGAACCGGAAGAAGAACTCACACCACACACCACGCGATAGGGGGCAGCATGAAACGGGGGGATCGTTCGGTATTCGAACCATCATTTTATCATACGTCCATCAAGGAGTGGCCCGAGGCAGAACGGCCAAGGGAGAAGCTTGCCCGGCTGGGGCCGGAATCTCTGAGTGAAGCGGAGCTTCTGGCGATTCTCCTTCGGGTTGGCACGCGCGGCGTCACCGCCCTCGATCTCGCAAAGAAGCTTCTGAGCACTTGCTCGAATCTGCGCCGGATCGGGAAGATGACGGTCTCGGATCTTGAGTCCTGGGGCTTGGGGCGGGTAAGGGCGGCAACCATTGCTGCCGCGTTTGAACTCATTCGCCGTTACGAATCAGCCGGCGAAACCGAACAGCCGGTGTTTCGGAGTCCGGACGATGTTGCGGCGCGGTACGGACCCAGGCTGCGGGATCTGCATCATGAAGAGTTCTGGGCGCTCCTGCTTTCCTCGTCGAATCAGCTCTTGCGCGAAGTGAAGGTCTCGAGTGGTACTCTGAATTCCTCTCTTGTCCATCCGCGTGAATGTTTTGCCGAAGCGATAAAAACCCGGGCAGCGAGTGTGCTCTTTTTACATAATCATCCGAGCGGCAATCCCGAACCGAGTCAGGAAGATCTTGCCATTACACGCCAGCTGATGGAAGCAGGAAAGATCCTGGGTATCCCCGTTCATGACCATGTTATTATCGCCGGCACTCGTTTTGCCAGTTTGGCAGAACGCGGCCTGCTCTCATGAAGAGGGGTCAGTGTGACAAAAATCAACGCAAATCCCGAAATCCTTGACATTCAGCCCTAAAATTCGTATCCTCATAAAGTTCTTTTGTCCAGAATACCTGAATTCTTATCCTCAATTCCAGGAGAATTATCAATGAAGAAGTCGATGACGCTGATGATCGGGGCCGTGCTGACGGCAGGTCTTCTTGCGGCGGGATGCTCGAGCAATGCAAGCGAAGAAGAGCTCCGGCAGTTGGAAGCCCTCAAGGCAGAAGTTGCCTCGATTGAGCAGGAGGTCCAGAACCTCGAATCCGAGAAGGCATCCCTCCAACAGTCGATTGCCGAAAAGGATGCTCAACTGAATAAGTGCAACGAAGACAAGAAAATCGTTGAGCAGCGACTCAAAGGAATGTAATTCAACAGATCTAAAGGAGAACAGACAATGAAGCTCGTGTTAAGAATCGGTATTGCGTCACTCCTGGCGATGCTGTTGAATGCCGGGGTTTACGCACAGGAAGTTGCCAAGGAAGAATGGCAGAAGCAGATGAACGAGTGGACAACGAAGCGCAATGATGCCCAGGCAAAATTGACCGCTTTGAGGTCTGAAGTGACGGCCCTCCGGAATCAGGATGGTGAGAAAGCTGCCGCCGTAAAAAAATGCGAAGAAGAGTTGCTGGCAATGGTTGGCGCGACTGCCGGGGACGTTGCAGCGTATGAGAGCGTGTTGAAGAATATCGACGACAAGCTGAACGAACTGTCACGACTCTCCAATCAGGATCTCTGGAACCGCCGTGCAGAACTCGATGAGGTTCAGAAATGGATTACGGACGCTAAGAAAAACAAGCTCTCGGCGCTCCCGAAATACTACGACCAGCTTGCAGACTATCAGAGGCGCCTCGACGCGCTGAGGAGCACGCTGAAGCAGTTTTCCGAATCGGGAATGGGCATGCAGACCTATACGGTCGGAACATGGGCCAAGGATCGCGATTGCTTGTGGAACATTGCCAGGAAAAAGAGCATTTATGACAATGCTTTTCTTTGGCCGAAAATCTATCAGGGAAACAGAAACCTGATCAAGAATGCTGATGTGATCGAGCCGGGTTGGGTGTTGAAGATTCCGCCCAAGGCACCGCTCACCAGTGAAGAGAAGTCGGCCGAACGTGCCTATTGGAGAAATAAGTAAGGTCGCCGGAGCACGCTCCAACGTACGACCAATTGCACACACCGTTTTTACAGGAAACGCCCTCCACCGCAAAACTGCGGGGTGGGCGTTTCTTCATTTAGAGGAGGCTCAACCGTTTGACAGAACGAAAACTTGAGCTGCGCGGCGTTGATGCGCTGCAGCTTCTCGGCTACAACGATGCCCATCTTCAGCTGATCGAAGATCGATTCGACGCTACGGTCACCGTGCGCGGGGACCAGATCACTCTTCGGGGGAACAGGGAAGAGGTCGCACGTTTGGAAAAGATCTTCAAGGAACTCATCTATATTCTCAGTAAGAACGGCAATTTGTCGCCGAACGACGTCGATACCGTGATTGATCTCGTTTCAGTCAACGGGTCGGGACACGAGGTTGTTCCACCGGAATCTTCCGAAGAGGCGGAACAGGCGCTTCTGTATACAAGGGTCGGAATTATCCGCCCGCGGACTCCCGGCCAGCGGTCCTACATTCAGCAGATCCGGAAGCATGATATCGTGTTCGGAATCGGTCCGGCGGGTACGGGGAAGACCTATCTGGCAGTTGCGATGGCGGTTGTTGCTCTTAAGAACAGGGATGTCACGAAGATTGTGCTGGCTCGGCCGGCCGTCGAGGCTGGAGAAAGCCTCGGGTTTCTTCCTGGAGACCTTCGTGAAAAAGTCGATCCTTATCTGCGTCCACTCTACGACGCACTGGATGACATGCTCACCGCAGACAAGCTGAAGAGCTACATGGAAAAACGTATCATCGAGATCGTTCCTCTTGCTTATATGCGAGGACGGACACTCCACAATGCATTTGTCATTCTTGACGAAGCACAGAACGCCACCGCCATACAGATGAAGATGTTCCTGACACGGCTTGGAGCCAACTCCAGGGCGATCATCACGGGGGACATTACGCAAATCGATCTTCCGCAAAAAACAACATCAGGGCTTGTGCAGATCCAGGATGTGCTTCAAAAGGTCCCGGGGGTTTCGTTCGCCTATCTCACGAAGAATGACGTTGTCCGTCATCGGCTCGTCAAAGACATCATTGAAGCGTATGACCGTTTCAATGGAACATCCAACGAGCCCAAGGAGGGCGATCGGCCGGCTTCGTAATTCCGGAAAGCCGTACCAGCTTGGTGGTGCTACCGCAGTTTGGTTTTCCCCCGATTCCATAGCTCGTCCATCAGCGGGAGCCCGGCTTCCGCGAGCGCAATACCCCGCTTCGTAAGCTCTCGTTCAACACGCTGAAATCGTGTTGTGAACTTTTGTGTCGTTCGGGCAAGGGCCAGCTCGGGGTGGATGTTGATGAAGCGGGAGTAATTGACAAGGGAAAACAATACGTCACCGAATTCTTCTTCCATCGCCCGCTTCGAATGATTTCGCTCAGCTGACCTGAACTCCGCAAGCTCCTCCTCGACCTTCTTCCAAACGTCCTTCTTTCTTTTCCAGTCGAATCCCACTTTCGACGCTTTTTCCTGGAGGCGCCTTGCCTTCAGCAGGGCAGGGAGCTTCCGCGGCACCCCTTCCAGCACGGATGTACGCCCCTCCTTCAATTTCAGCTTTTCCCAGTTCGCCTTCACTTCACCGGAGGAGCGGACACTGATGGAGCCGAAAACATGAGGATGCCGTCGTACCAGCTTAGCGGAAACCGATCGAAGGACGTCATCCATCGTAAAGGCTTTTCGTTCCTGGGCCATGACGGAATGGAGAGCGATATGGAGAAGGAGGTCTCCGAGTTCGTCCTTGAGATCGCTCAAATTCTTCCGATCGATGGCTTCCAGGACCTCGTAGGCTTCCTCGAGGAGGCTATGTCGGATGGATTGGTGGGTTTGTTCGCGGTCCCAGGGACACTCCTTCCGGAGACGCCGAACGATACCCATGAATTTTGCGAATTGGTCATCCGTTTTGGCTCTTTTCATATCGCTCCTTTTTGAAAGGAACAGGGTATCAAAAAATGGGAAGTGAGTCAATGACGACCGGGCCTATCTTGTGAAGGACAAATGCGAAGATGAATCAAGATTGCCTTCGAGCTTGAAGTTTCGTATCTTAAAACACAAAAGAGCAAGGGTTTGGCTCTACGATTTCCAATTACCGAACGCCGTCGGAAATCGAAAATTGTCCCGAAGGAACCCCTTAGGGGGAAATTGAAAATTTTAGGGGCTGTAGCTCAGCTGGGAGAGCGCTTCGTTCGCAACGAAGAGGTCGTCGGTTCGATCCCGATCAGCTCCACGAGAGCGGTGGGAGTTCTGAGCCGAATCATCCGCCTACGGCGGAGATCCTCCTCAGCTCCACGACAGCTCGAGGAGTATGAGCCTCCGGAAGGCTCGCCCGCTTTGCGGGAGTCCTCTGCTGCTGGTAAAAAGTTCAGTTAAAACGGTGAGTCTGATACAGAATAAAGGAGTTTGTTTGAGCTTTTCCTGTTTTCAGAGGTCAAGTCCTGTGCAGCAAGTCGTTGCCCAACCCCGCCAGGTCCGGAAGGAAGCAACGGTCAGCAAACGGTTTTGTGTGACACAGGGTAGCTTGACCTCTTTCTATGTACGGCAGCAATGGACTGCCGTCCGCTTTTACAGCCCCCCCGTTGGCTCCCGCCCGGGAAAAACGGCATGGTTATGATTTCACTCAATTCAATCACATTGTTCCTTGGTCTCTCAACTCCCGGGAAACTCCCGGGGCAAGGACTGCCTCCACATCGATCCGGAAGACACGCACCCCAATTGTCGCTGCCCTTTGTTCCGGCCTCAGACCGGCTCCCCCTTCAGGGCTTCCTTCCGCCTCGAACCGGATACGCACCCATATGGTTTTGCAACATGAGACTGAGGCGGAAAGATCGCCCATATGAAGAAAGATATAGTCATCAATTCCACGGCGAACGAGCATCGTATCGCCATTCTGGAAGATAACCGCCTGGCCGAGCTTTTCGTTGAAGCTCCCGGCAAAGAGCGGATGGTTGGGGATATTTATCTCGGGAAAGTGGCAAAAGTCATGCCCGGGATCCGCGCCGCGTTCATCAACATCGGCCTCCAGCAGGACGCATTTCTCCATTTCTCCGATATCGGAGATTCCCTCCAGGAATACAACGCACTTTTCGATGAAGACGATGAGGATGACGAAGAGTCTCCGCAGGAGACGACCGCACCCCTGGCCTCCTCGCCGGGCATCTCAAGCCAAAACCTCGATCCGGGAAGCGCTGCCGTAGAGACAACGGTGGCAGAGCAGCGACCCCGGCAATCCGAAATGCGTGCCCCGCGCCGCGAGATCAATCTGCAACGCGGCCAGGACATTATGGTCCAAATTACCAAAGAACCGGTTGGCAAGAAGGGCGTTCGTGTCACTTCCGAGATATCCCTCCCCGGGAGGTTCCTGGTGCTTCTGCCGTTCGACGGCAAAGTCGGCGTTTCCAAGAAGCTGAGCAACTTCAAAGAACGAAGGCGGCTGAGAAAACTCGTCCGCTCATTTGTCCCGCCGGGATTCGGGGCGATCATCCGTACGGTGGCAGACGGCAAGAGCGAAGAGCTCATCAAGCAAGATCTCGACGAGCTCATCAAGGTATGGAGGAACATCGAGAAGGCGGTGAAGACCGAAACCGCTCCAGCGCTCGTCTACAAGGATATGGACACGACGTCCAGCGTGATTCGCGATTTGTTCTCGGATAACGTGGAGCATGTGATCGTCGACGACAAAAAACTCTACAAGGAAATACGCGCATACGTGCAGTGGATGAGTCCCGACATGCTGGGCCGGCTTGAGTTGTACCGCGGCAAAGAACCGGTCTTCGATAAATACGGGGTCGAGAAGGACATTCAGACCCTTTTGACCCGCAAGGTGTGGCTGAAGAGCGGAGGGTATATTTTCATTGAGAAGACGGAGGCGATGACCGTCATCGATGTGAACAGCGGACGGTACGCCGCCAAGCGGGAACAGGAACAAAACTCCCTTCGAACGGACCTCGAAGCAGCACGGGAAGTGTGCCGTCAACTCCGGTTGCGGGATATTGGCGGCATCATCATCATCGATTTCATTGACCTCGACGAGGACAAAAACCGGAAAAAGGTCTATGATGAGATGAAAAAGGAGCTCAGAAGAGACCGGGCAAAGGTTACGGCTTTGCCGCTGACCGAGTTCGGACTGATGCAGTTGACACGCCAGCGGATCCGCCAGAGTGTTCAATTGAGCTTCAGCGAAGCCTGCCCCACATGCGGCGGAACGGGCCTCATCCAATCGAAGACCACGACCATCAACAACATCGAACGGTGGATCAAGAGGTTCAAGAGCGAATCGCGGGAGTTTCGGCTCATTCTGCGCGTCAATCCAAGCGTTGCGGAATTTCTCCACCGCGGAACGATCTCGCGCTTGACGAAGATCATGTTCAAATTCTTCGTGAAAATAAAGATCGACACGGACCCTGGCATTCCCGTGGACGATTTCAGGTTCATTTCGGCCAAATCCGGCAACGATGTCACAGATCAGTACAGAGTCTAAGGGTGCATATATGAAATTCTTCATTGACACTGCAAGCATTGCGGAAATCAAGGAAGCCGCCAGTCTTGGCATTCTGGACGGTGTGACGACAAACCCCAGCCTTGTCGCGAAGGAAGGGAAGGACTTCCGAAAACTCCTTGAGGAGATCTGCGCGATCGTCGACGGCGATATCAGCGCCGAAGTGGTTTCGACGGATTGCGACGCGATGCTGAAGGAGGGGAGGGAGCTAGCGAAGATCCACAAGAATATCGTGGTCAAGGTTCCGTTGATCCGGGAAGGATTGAAAGCGGTGAAGATCCTGAAAGCGGAAGGGATCCGAACGAATGTGACCCTGTGTTTTTCGCCCAACCAGGCTTTGATGGCTGCAAAAGCCGGAGCGTACATCATCAGTCCGTTCATTGGCCGGCTGGATGATATCAGCTTTGACGGCATGGATCTGATCAAACAGATCGTCACGATCTACCGGAATTACGGATTCAAAACGCAAGTGCTCGTCGCAAGCGTCCGCCACCCTGTGCATGTTGTTGAGGCCGCCATGATCGGAGCAGAAATTTGTACGATGCCCTTCAAGGTGATCGACCAGTTGATCAGGCACCCGTTAACGGACATCGGGCTGGAGCGGTTCCTTGCCGATTGGAAGAAAACTCAGCGGTCATGAAGCGCACTCCTTTTTACGAAAGGCACCGAGCGGCCGGCGCCAAACTGATCGAGTTCGGCGGCTACGAAATGCCTGTCCAATACCCGGCCGGAATCGTGCAGGAGCACCTTGCCGTCCGGACGAAGGTCGGTGTTTTTGACGTTTCGCACATGGGCGAATTTGAAGTGCGCGGGGCGGGTGCGGATGCGTTCCTCCAGCAAATGACGATCAACGACATCGGAAAACTCGAAGAGGGAAAAGCGCAGTACTCCGCCATGTTGTACGATAATGGCGGAATCGTCGACGATCTTCTGGTCTATCATGCAGGCGATCACTATCTCCTGGTTGTCAACGCTTCAAATTGTGTGAAAGACCTGGAATGGCTTCAATCGCACGTGTCCGGTGATGTGCGGATCGATGATGTCAGCGAGCGGACGGCCTTGCTTGCTGTTCAGGGGCCCAAATCCCTCGCAACGCTTCAGCCGCTGACCACGTTGGAACTTTCCTCGCTCGGGTATTACAGATTCCGTGTCGCTGAAGTTGCCGGCATAAGGATGATCGTTTCGCGGACGGGGTACACGGGTGAATTGGGCTTCGAGCTGTACTTCCAGGCCGATGAGGCCCGCGCGCAGACCGTGTGGGACGCGATCTTTGAATCCGGCCGCGAATTCGGCATCGCTCCTGTGGGACTTGGTGCTCGCGATACCCTGCGCCTCGAAATGGGCTATTGTTTATACGGCAATGATATTGACCAAACCACGCACCCGCTCGAAGCCGGATTGGGTTGGATCACCAAGATCGACAAGGGGGATTTTTTCGGGAAGGAGGCAATGCTCAAGGCAACGACGCAGGGATTACAACGAAAATTGGTCGGATTCACATTGCCCGAAAAGCACCTTGCCCGCCATGGATTCACTCTTAAGAATAATGGAAGGCCTGTCGGAACCGTCACCAGCGGTACGTTCTCGCCGACCCTGCAGCGGGGGATCGGAATGGGATATGTGGCGGCGGAAGCGGCTGAGCGCGGAAGGACCATCAACGTGGACATCCGGGGCAGGGATGTGGCGGCGACTATCGTGGACATGCCGTTCATTCGGAAATCATAGGGTACGATCGTATGAAACTTGATTTGATTTTTTCGCAGGCCCAGGCAGACGAGATGCAGCTGCGCGAAAAGAACGTGATTGTGATCGATGTGCTTCGGTCGAGCACTACTGTGACAGCCGCCTTGTCGAACGGAGCGCGGGAGGTTATTCCGGTCGGGAGTATCGAGTCCGCAGTGAAGATTTCAGGAAGCCTCTTCGGCGATGTCACGTTGCGCGGGGGTGAACGAAACGGAAAGATCATCCAGGGATTCAACCTCGGGAATTCACCTCTCGAATATACCGAGGCCACCGTTCGCGGAAAGTCGATCATTTTTTGCACGACCAACGGATCGCTGGCGATGGTGAAGAGCCGCTATGCGCGCACAATGGCCGTCGGAGCGTTTGTGAACATGTCGGTGATCATAGAATTCATTCATGGACTGAATTCTGATGTTTTGCTGTTATGTGCCGGCAGGCCGGCGGGGTTGGGCGGGTTCAGCCTGGAAGATGTTGTGTGCGCGGGCATGATCATTCATACTCTTCAGGAAAAATCGAAATCTGTGGAACTCACGGATTCTTCCCTGGCCGCTCACAGCCTCTACAAGGCCTTTGGCCGGTCGATTCCGAAAATGCTCAGGAATACCGATCACGGCAAATATCTCCTTGAGATCGGATTCGGCGAAGACATTAAAGTCTGTGGTGAGGTGGATTCCATCCCGGTGGTGCCGGTTCTGAACGGGACAGCGATCAAGCTTCGAAAAGACGCCGTCGCCGTTGCCGGACGCGACGCAGAGTGAAAGGAGCAAATTGATGGACGACCTACGGGCTGTTCTTACTCCAAAGAAGAAGCAATCTCATCGTCATCAACTGCTGAGTTTTGCCGGAATCCTTGTTTCGTTCATGGTCCTGCTCAGCCTTCTCTCCTACAGCGGGGGGGATCAGGCAAGCGGGGAAATACGCGCTGGTGATCTGTGGAAGGTGTTTACCAACGACGAGGTCATCCTGGAAAGGGCGAGGCAGACCGGCAATATCCTCGGGCTCGGTGGAGCCCTGCTTGCCAACACGCTTATCAATTCAACCATCGGATACGCTGTTTTGATCCTCCCGGTTTTGGGCCTGTTCTGGTCGGTGGCACTTCTGAGGCGAAGGGACTCGCGCCCCCTCCTCGTTCTCACAAACTATGTCGTGATACTCGGAATTCTTTTTGCCGCAATCTGCGGTGCGCTGCGGCTGACCGGCGAAGAACCGCTCCTGGCGACGGAATGGAGCGGAGTTGTCGGTGATTTCCTCGCGAGCGTTCTCTCCAAGCTCATCGGACTCGTTGGCGCCTATTTGGTCCTGATCGGGCTGTTCGGCACGATGATCGTGCTCCTGTTCGACATCGATCTTCTCCGCACGTATCAGAGTTTCAAAAATGGATTCAACCGTTCGGCTGATTGGCTGGACCGGGTCCTCAAACTGACAGGCGCACACATCAAGAAACTCCGCATGAAAGCCGCGGCAGCACGAAAGCAAAAGATCGAGATCAGAGCACCGGAAAGAGAACCTCTGGCGCCGGTACGCAAGACCGTTCTTCATCGTGAGTCCGAAGGGCCACCCGGTCGCATGACGCGCGTGAAAGAAGCTCCTTCTGTGGACCAAACTCCGGTTGGAAGACCGGCAGACGGGCAGGATCTTCAATTGGATATTCGCGAGGCTATCGCCGAGGAAGAAGTCGATTTTGACGATAGAAAGAAGGAAGTGGAGTCCGAAGAGGAAATCGACTACGTACCGCCTTCTGTCGATCTGCTTGAATCCGCCCGGGCCGCTGAACAGGTCGATGAAGCTGAGTTGAAGGCGAACGCCGAGCTTTTGCGGTCAAAGCTCTCGGACTTCGGTGTCGCCATCGAAAGCGTATCGGTCACTCCCGGCCCTGTTGTGACCCTGTATGAACTTGTTCCGGCCACCGGAGTGAAGATCAGCAGGATCGAGAGCCTTGAGGACGATATCGCCCTGGCCATGAAGGCCAAGGGAATCCGGATCATTGCTCCCATTCCCGGAAAAGGGACCGTTGGTGTTGAGATTCCCAACCATCATCCGAGCCTTGTGACGATCCGGAGCGCTGTGAATTCTTCGAAGTTCCGTGATTCGAAGGCTGCATTGCCCCTCGCCCTCGGCAAGACCATCGCGGGGGAAGTGTTTGTGGATGATCTCAGCCGGATGCCCCATCTCCTGATAGCAGGAGCCACCGGCTCCGGCAAGAGCGTGGGAATCAACACAATTTTGTGCAGTCTGATCTACCGGTTGCATCCGAGCGACGTCAAGTTTGTCATCATTGATCCCAAGAAGATCGAGCTTTCCCTCTATCGTCGGCTTCGTCATCATTATCTTGCCGTTTCGCCCGACATCAACGAAGATATCATCACGGCGCCCCAAAATGCTGTTCTTGCGCTCAAGAGCGTTGAATTGGAAATGGAAAAGCGATACGACCGGCTTGCCGCCGCGGGAGTTCGGAATATCGCTGACTACAATGAGAGAGTGAAAGGCGGGCGACTGCACGATACGGAAGCGATCAAGCATCGTAAGCTCCCGTACTTGATTATTGTGATCGACGAACTCGCGGACCTGATGATCACCGCGGCTAAAGAAGTTGAGGAGCCCATCGCCCGGCTTGCCCAGTTGGCCCGCGCCGTTGGAATCCATCTCGTGCTGGCTACGCAGCGTCCCTCCGTGGATGTTATCACCGGAGTGATCAAAGCGAATTTCCCGGCACGGCTCGCCTACCAGGTTGCCACAAAGATCGATTCGCGGACAATTCTCGATATGAACGGTGCCGAGCAATTGCTGGGGAACGGGGATATGCTGTACTTCCCGCCGGGCTCTCCCAAACCCACCCGGCTGCAGAACGCCTTTATTTCTACCGCTGAGGTCGAAGCGATCACAAATCATATTGGAAGGCAAAAGGGGTACAGCCAACCGATGCAATTACCTTCCGCTTTTGAAAAGAAGAAATCAGCGGGAATATCAGGAGACGGAAGCAGGGACGAGCTCTTCGAGGAAGCGGCGAAGATCATCGTCCGCCACCAGCAGGGGTCTGTTTCCTTGCTGCAACGCCGGCTCAAGGTCGGCTACTCGCGTGCGGCGAGGCTCGTGGATGAACTGGAAGCGGCAGGAGTTGTGGGCCCGTTTGATGGAAGCAAAGCCCGCGAAGTGCTGGTGGAAACGGATGCGGAATTGGATGTCATCTTGCGGAGTATGGCATGAGGAGTATTTGGATCTTCGGGCTCATGGGGCTCTGGCTGCTGCCCGCGGCCTCCCAGTCACAGCCGGATCTCGCGACCGTAACCGGCGGAATGCAAAAACGGTTTGCGGCCATGGAGAACACCGTTGCCCGCTTCACGCAGGAGGTCCGATTCGGCTTTTCGAGCATACGGCAGGAATTCAAAGGGACATTGACGATGAAAAAGCCCAACCGGTTCCGGATCGAATCGGAGCATCAGGTTCTCGTCACCGACGGCTCCACGGTATGGGCGTACTCGCCCGTGAATAAACAAGTCGTGGTGGATCATTACAAGGAAAACCGCAACACGATTTCGCCCGATCGGTTTCTGGTGGGCATTCCGGAGAACTACTACGCGACGATTCTTGGGACGGAGTCGGTCGGGAAGGCGCGGCTTGTGACCCTCAAGCTTGTTCCGAAGGATGATGCGTCGTTTATCCGCTCCGTGAAGCTCGTCGTTGAAGCGGGGACCTGGCTTGTGAAGCGCATCGAAGTGGAAGACATCAACGAATCGACCACGACCTATACGATCGAGGAACTTACGTTCAACAGCACGATTGACGATAAGGTGTTTGCGTTCGCGCCGCCGCCCGGCACAGACATCGTAGATCTTCGCTGACTGTCGCTATGGCGCCCAGAACAAAGATTCTCCTCCGCACCGCCCTCAGTTTTCTTCTCGCCGGCGTTTTCCTTTACATCGCATTTCGAGGCACAAATTTCAATGATTTGCTGGCCTCCCTGCGCGATCTTCGCTATTGGTGGATCGCGCTTCTGATTCCTGTAGGACTTTCGAGTCACTATGTGCGTGCCCTGCGGTGGAAGTACATGCTGGGGCATGTGAAGGAGACGTGGTCGGTTCGCAATTTGTTTGCCGCCGTGATGATCGGATATATGGTGAACAACGCGCTTCCTCGTGTCGGTGAACTCGTCAGGCCGTATGTCGCAGGCCGGCTGGAAGGCATTTCGAAAAGCACGGCATTGGGTTCCGTCGTTGTGGAACGCATCATCGATACCGTGGCCCTGGTGGCCATCGTTTGCCTGATCCTCTTTGTCTCACCGGCGACACTCTCTGCCTTCGTTGAGGACGCGGAGAATCTCCGCCCGTTTTTTCTTGCCGGCTCCGTCGTTTCGCTTGTGTTGCTCACCTTGTTATTCCTGAAAAGTGAATCAGTGGTCCGTTCGGCAAAAGGTCTGGTCGTGTTGGTCCCTGCACGCTCGCGCGATCGGGTCCATCGATTGTTTGATTCTTTTGCCTCCGGTTTTCGGGTATCCACCATGAAAGAAGAATTCTGGCGGATCGGTGCACTGAGCGTCATTATGTGGGGATTGTATGCCCTGGGACTTTATCTCCCGTTTTTAGCCTATCCCAGCCTTGATGCGGCGGGGCTCGACATGGCGGCAGCCGTTGTTCTGCTTGCGGTGAGTTCCGTTGCGTTCGTGCTTCCGGCCCCGGGCGCATTCGGAACCTACCATTCGTTCATGAAGTATGCGTTGATGCGGCTTTATGGAGTCGATGAGGTCACAGCCCTGAGCTACACGATTGTCACTCACGAGCTCAACGTCCTCACGACGACGGTGGTTGGTGCATGGTTTTTTCTGAAAGACCATCTCCGGGTTTCCGATGTTGCAGCGGAGGCGGAGAGGCAGGCCAACTCGGACGGCGGGGAATCAGCATGAGGGAAGCACTATGTCGATGATCCATGCGATCATACTGGGAGCGGTACAGGGCCTGACGGAGTTTCTTCCGGTGAGCAGTTCCGGCCACCTTGTTCTGGCGGAACATCTCCTGGGTGTTCCCGTCACGGACGATATTACGTTTGAAGTGTTTGTTCATTTTGGAACTCTGCTCAGCGTTCTCGCCGCCCTTTGGCCTGAAGTCAAGGGAATCACGCAGGCATTCATCTCCGGTTGCATGAATCTTAATCTCATTCCAACATACTATCGGGAAAACGAACATTTTCGATTAACACCACTCATCCTGGCCGCATCGGTTCCTGCAGTAATAGTCGGATTGAAGTTTGAGGATCAGGTGGCAGGGGCATTCACAGATCCGAAATTGGTTGCGGTCATGTTGGTGATCACCGGGCTGATCCTGTTTCTCACACAACTCGTCAAACCCGCAGGGAAGAAGAGGGTGGGGATCATCTCCGGGGTGATCATCGGGATAGCCCAGGCGGTTGCCATCATCCCGGGTATTTCGCGGTCCGGCTCAACAATCAGTACGGCCCTGTTCCTGGGCATTTCCCCGCTGAAAGCTGCCAGATTTTCCTTTCTGATGTCCGTACCGGTGATTGCGGGAGCGACCCTCCTGAAAACAATCGATATGATTCGAGCAGGCGTGGCACTTGAGGGAATGGCCCCGATCCTGGTAGGAACGGTCATCGCTTTTGCCTCGGGATATTTCGCAATCAAGTTCCTGCTCCAGATCATTGAAAAGGGACGGTTTAGTGTTTTTTCGTTCTACTGTTTAACAGTTGGTACGCTGGGTATTGTGTTTCTCTAAATCATTCAGGAGGTTTTCCATGGTTACACGCGTTCTTTTGTCTGGCATATTCCTCGTCCCGCTTATTCTTTCTGCACAGCCAGCGGGTGAAAAGAAGTCTGATCAAACCAAGAAAGAAAAAGCAATGGAACAACCCGCACAGGTGTATGCTGTCATCGAAACATCCTTGGGGACTATCGAGGCGGAGCTTTTTGAAAAGGCGACTCCCAAGACGGTGAAGAATTTCATCGGATTAACGGAGAAGCAATACTATGACAGCCTCATATTTCACCGGGTCATGGACAACTTCATGATTCAGGGCGGAGACCCCACGGGAACCGGCCGGGGCGGTGAAAGCATCTACGGAGGGCCGTTTGAAGACGAGATCGTCGATACCCTCAGGCATTCTGCCGCCGGCATTCTTTCGATGGCCAATGCCGGTCCGAATACCAACGCGAGCCAATTCTTCATCACACTGGTGCCGACCCCATGGCTCGACGGGCACCATACTGTGTTTGGAAGAGTTGTCAAGGGAATGGATGTGTTGACTGCCATCGGGAAAGTCAAGACGACAAAACCGTTCGATCGGCCGGTGGAGACGGTGTTCATGAAGAAAGTGACCATCGTCAGAAAATAAGACAAACGACACGAAAGGGCCTGTCGATGTCCGAGAAGAAGGAACTCTTTACGTCGCGTTGGGGAATGATCCTGTCGGTGATTGGCATTGCGGTGGGAACCGGCAACATCTGGAGGTTCTCGAGGATCGTTGCCCAGAACGGGGGCGGATCTTTTTTGATCCCGTGGGTCATCTTCCTGTTCATCTGGTCCATTCCGCTTATTATTGCCGAGTTTGCTATCGGTAAATCCACGAGGAAAGGGACAATCGGCGGATTGGCGACGCTGGCGGGCGAACGATTTGCCTGGATGGGCGCGTTTGTGGGGTTTGTCTCGACGGCCATCATGTTCTACTATTCTGTCGTGGCAGGATGGTGCATGAAATACCTGACCAACGCCCTGTCAGGATCCCTCGTAACGACGGAAGATCACTTCACGTTGTGGGAGTCTTTTACCGGCGGTTATGAGCCGATCCTGTTTCATGCCCTGGCTATGGCAATCGGGGGATTTGTGATCCACAAAGGGGTCGTTCGGGGTATCGAACGGACGAATCGAATCCTCATTCCTTCCCTCCTCGTCATTCTGATCACATTGGCCGTGAGGGCCGTGACACTTCCAGGCGCCATGGAGGGCATTGCGTATCTGTTCACCCCCAACCTCGACATGCTGCTGGATTACAAGGTGTGGCTTGCGGCTCTCACGCAGAATGCGTGGGATACGGGTGCGGGATGGGGTCTGATCCTCACGTATGCCATCTATGCCCGACAGAAGGAAGACATCGGATTGAACGCCGCGCTCACGGGGTTTGGAAATAATTCCGTTTCGCTGCTTGCCGGTATTACCATTTTTGCCACCGTGTTTGCCCTGGCTCCCGTAGAGGGGATCAAGGAACTGATCAGCGGCCGCGGAAGCACAAACACGGGCCTGGCTTTCATTTTTCTTCCGCAGCTTTTCGGTAAAATGCCGGGAGGTCTTGTGGTGCAGGGTTTCTTCTCGTCGATCTTCTTCCTTGGGCTGACGTTTGCAGCCATTACCTCGCTCATCTCCATGATTGAGTTGTCCACCCGCGTGTTTTCTGACCTTGGATTGGAGCGCAAGAGAGCGTTGTGGCTCACCCTTTCTCTTGGATTGCTTCTTGGCATTCCCTCGGCCATCAGTTTGACATTTTTTGAGAATCAGGACTGGGTGTGGGGTGTCGGGCTGATGATCAGCGGCGGATTCATAGCATTCGCGGTCATCAAGCACGGTGCCGACAAGTTCCGCCGCGAAGCAATTAATGGGGAAGGGAGCGACGTACGGGTTGGGAAGTGGTACAATGTCATTATCACCTGGCTGGTCCCGGCCCAGGTCTTCATCCTCATCGGGTGGTGGTTCTTTCTGGCCATCACGGAATTCGACAAAGAGGGATGGTGGAATCCGTTTCATACCTATAGCGTCGGCACGTGCCTGCTTCAATGGGGTGTCATCATGGGATTCTTCATAGTGATGAACCGGTTCATGGTTCGACGTATCTTCGAACGTTCCCGGGAGGTCTCATGAATGCCAGTACAATTGTGACGATGATCCTCACGATCGGAATAATCTGGGGCGGATTCGCCTTTGTGTTGTTGACCGCTCTCAAAAAGGAACGCGGTAAGGAACAATGAACGCACAGGAATTCCAGGGCTCCGTCAAGGGAAACAGTCTCGCCCCGGTCATCCTTCTCTATGGGGATGAGGATTTTCTTGTCGACGAATGTATCCATGCAATTCTGGCGCATACCCTCGACGAAGGAACCAAGGGCTTCAATCTGGACGTGGTGTATGGGACGAAAGTCGACGTGAAGGAGGTCGTGGCCCTTGCTTCGGCTTTTCCCATGATGTCGGAACGGCGCGTGGTTATCGTAAAAGAGTTCGAAAAACTGGCGACGACAGATCCAGCCAAGGAGCAGTTCTCCGCGTACCTCCAAAATCCTCTCGCCTCGACATGCCTGGTCCTTGTCTCCCTTCAGCCTGATCTCCGTAAAAAGCCTTTCACCGATCTGAAAAAGCGGTCGGAACTTGTCGAGTGCAAATCGCTGTACGACAACCAGGTGCCCGATTGGATCGCACGGCGGATTCAGGCCTTGGGGAAATCCGCGGATCCGCAGGCATGCCGTGTCCTGCAGGCGTACGTCGGGAACTCCCTTCGGTCATTGCAGAACGAGATCGATAAGCTTTTCATATTCGTAGGGGAAAAGAAGGAGATTTCAGGAGAGGATGTGATCGCCGTGGTTGGAGCTTCGAAGGGTTACACGGTCTTTGAATTGCAGAATGCGATCGGACGCAAGGATTTGAAAGAGGCGTTGACGATTCTGCAGGCGATGCTCCAGGCCGGACAAAGCCCGCAAATGATCATTGTCATGTTGACGAGGTTCTTCAATCAGCTCTGGAAGCTGGGGGAATTGAAGGTGAAGCGGACGCCGGACGCCGAAATGGCTCGGGAGGTGGGTGTTCACCCGTTCTTTCTTAAACAACTGGTCCAATTTCAGGCGGGATTCACGACTGAACAGATCGAGGGCGGCTACCGCGCTTTGTTGGAAGCGGATACGGTCTTGAAATCAACGTCACGCGACCAACGTGTTGTCATGGACATGATGGTATACGCACTGGTCCGCGGAGCGGCAAAACAGGAACAAGTGTCTGATCCGGCCTGAATGAAATGATGAGCCTTTGGGAACTTCCGCCGGAAGCCGAATGGTGGACATTGGGCTTCATCCTTGCGGGAATAACGCTGTTTCTCGGTCTGGGCGAGGCAGTTCGTAAGCATCGCGGATGGTCGCCCGAATTCAGTAGAAAATTTATCCACATCAGCGTTGGCATCCTCGCTGCGTTCACCCCGGTGTTGTTTACTGTCCCTCTTCTCCCAATTCTTCTTGCCATGCTTTTCATCGGCGTGAACGGTATTGCCCTCAAGATGGGCCTGCTCCCGGGGATCCATTCGATTGACCGACCTTCGTATGGCACTGTCTACTTCCCGATAGCGTTTCTTCTCCTTTTGGTTTTCTTCTGGTATCGGGAACCAATGATCATCACTCTCTCCATGCTTGTGCTCGCGCTCGCCGATTCCGGAGCGGCTATTGTCGGCGAGTCCCTCAAAAAGTCGACACAGTACCGCTTGACCTCCGACCGAAAATCGATCGAGGGTTCGATTGCCATGGCCCTTGTCTCCTTTGTCGTCTTGCTGACTGGTTTGACATTCTCGATGGATATGGAACTCATTCCCATGGAGTACGTTATTGCCTGTGCCGGGGTTGGGTCGGTCGTCGCGACTGCGTGTGAGGCGATCTCCTCCCGCGGTCTCGACAATTTATCGATTCCGCTTTCCATCGCTTTTGTCCTTTCGTTCTTCCTGGTGCCACAAAGCGGCGCGGACGTTTTTCAATTGACAATGGCGGTGTCGTTCGGGATCTTTATCGGCGTCGCTTCCTTCAAAGCCGGCCTGCTGACTGCAAGCGGAGCTGTTGCAACGTTTCTTCTTGCCGTGGTCGTCTTTGGTATTGGCGGATGGCAATGGACAATACCCTTGATGACATTTTTCCTGCTTTCGAGTATTTTTTCAAGAGTGGGAGCAAAGCGGAAAGCGGTATTGCGTGTTGCGGGCGAAAAGTTCGGAGGGCGCGACTACGCTCAGGTTTTTGCCAACGGAGGGATCGGAGGCATCCTCGCGTTGCTGGCGTACTGGTACCCGGAATTGAATATTTACCCCGTGTTTGTCGGATCAATTGCAGCGGTTACCGCCGATACCTGGGGCACGGAGCTTGGATTGTTGGCACGAGGTCGAACGGTACGGTTTCCGGATTTTTCCAGCGTGGCACCGGGTACGAACGGCGGAATCACACTTGTCGGCTTAATGGCCGGAATTGGTGGAAGCCTGGCGATCGCAGTAAGCGCTTCTCCATGGCTCGAGACCAGTTTGATGGGTTGGGTTCTTATCGCAGGATTGGCCGGTTCTGCCGTTGACAGTATCCTTGGCGGCATACTCCAGGCACGGTTTCGATGTCCGGTCTGCGGAACAATCACCGATGAACGCGTTCATTGCAACAATCAGCCAACAGCACTCGTGAGCGGACTCGCTTGGCTCAATAACGATGGTGTTAATTGGGTCTGCGCGTTCACGGGGGCGCTCGTCATGAGAATCCTCTTGATCATTCTTGGCTAGGGACCAACGCATCCTGGATGGCCGAAATCGAACCGGCTGTGTTTGGACGCACACGATCCATCAATCTTCTTTTCTAGCTTTGGAGCTTCTATGTTGAACTATGTTTGGATATCGCTTGTGGTGATCGGCATTCTCGCCGCAGCGGGGAATGACATCAGGGATGAGTTCACCAACCCGTATCGCAACAGCATCCCGCTGGAGGGTATCATCCAAATGGATGGGAGCCCCGCGTCGGGGATGAAAAACATCGAAGGTGAACTAAGGATTCCGGCCGGAGCATTTGCAGCATTTTACGGATTGGCGGAAGGACAGGAGGTGCGGCAGTCCGTACGTATCGTTCCCCGTGATGACGGCAGTTCAGTGATCACAATTCCGGTCGGCGAAACAACCCCCGCTTTTTGGCGCGGAATGGCGAGGTATGGGGCGAATAAGGATCGCCTCACGGGGATTGTCCGGGGAATAAGCATATCGGAATCGCGTGCAACAATAACGTTTGTTCTGGACCCTGTCCGATTCGTGAAACTGCGGGCTGTCACACAGGGTGCGTTTGATGCCGCGGCAGGTGCGGTGGCAATCGCATTCGGGCTCATCGGAATCATGGCTCTCTGGCTTGGAGTGATGAAAGTGGCAGAGGAGTCGGGGGCGGTCCGGGTCGTCACAAAACTTCTCACTCCCCTGACTCAAAGGTTGTTTCCGGAAGTGCCTCCCGATCATCCGGCGGTCGGTGCCATGATCATGAACGTCTCGGCCAATATGCTTGGATTGAGCAATGCGGCAACACCCTTTGGCCTCAAAGCGATGGAAGAACTGAACAAGTTGAATCCGAAAATCGGGACGGCAACAAACGCCATGTGCACATTCCTGACGATCAACACCGCGGGTCTTGTGATCATCCCCGCAACGGCGATCGCCGTACGGGCCGCCGCAGGTTCTGTCAATCCGGGAATCATCATTGGTACCTCGATCTTCGGCGCCGGGTGCGCAACCGTGGCCGGCCTCATCGCCGTCAAGCTGCTTCAACGCCTGCCCCGATTCAGGAAAGACGACCCGGGCTTGGGAGAAAAGGAGGTGGCTCGTGGCTGACCTCCTGCGCTCCGTTATTGATATCATCTCGATTATTGCAATCCCTCTGATTCTGACGGCATTTCTGGGTTGGGGAGTTGTTAAGAAGGTGAAGGTTTATGAAGTATTTGTCGAGGGAGCAAAAGACGGTTTCAACGTTGCAGTCCGGATTATTCCGTACCTCGTTGCCATGCTCGTGGCCATAGGAATATTCAGGGCCAGCGGCGCGATGGATGTTCTCACATCGGTGTTGGCCCCTGTGACAGGTTTGATCGGTATGCCGGCAGAAACGCTTCCGATGGCTTTGATGCGCCCTTTGTCCGGAAGCGGGTCATTGGGGATTATGACGGAATTAATGAAGGTGCATGGCCCGGACTCGTTCATCGGTGTTCTCGCCTCGACGATGTATGGAAGCACCGAGACGACGTTTTACGTCCTGGCGGTGTATTTTGGCGCAGTGAATATCAGAAATACCCGGCACGCACTCCCGGCCGGTTTGACCGCCGATTTATTCGGGATGCTCGGGGCAATCTTCATCACAAGAATGATCTTTGCGATCTAGAATCATAATTCTCAACATGAGGAGGTATGCATGAAAAGCTTTTTCCGTTCATTGCTTCTGACGATGATCCTGATGGGGCTCTTTTTGTCTTCTGGATCCGGCCAGACGAAGCCGGGCCCCGGTTCGTTGATGGCGAAGCAACAGCAGGAGATCACCGGCGGATTTGGGTTGACGTTCATCGACGGCCAACCGTACTATCTGTTTAACCTCATGCCTGAGCTCTCGTTCGGCAAGATAGGAGTCGGGCTTGATATCAATATCCGCATCGGGAAAAACGGCAAGATCCGCAGTGAAGATTTTGACGAAGGATACGACTACCTGCGGTTGATCCGGTACCTTCGTTACGGCATGAAAAAGGAACCAATCTACGCCCGCCTCGGCGTTTTGGATTATTCCCGGCTCGGACACGGATTCATCATGTATAATTACCGGAACAGCGCAAGCTATGATCTGCGGAAATTCGGAATGGAGCTCGATCTGGATTTCGAAAAATTTGGATTTGAGAGCGTGTACAGCGATTTTGGCTCCGGCGGGATTTTCGGCATGCGAGGGTATGCCCGTCCGCTAAAATTCACATCACTTGCGAATATCCCGATAATTGGAGGACTTGAAACCGGAATGACCTATGCTGTCGACTTTCAAGAGAACGCCGATATGACATCACCCAATGGAACATTGGCCAGTGCCACTGACGGCGGCAGCATGGGTGTATTCGGATTAGACATTGGCTTTCCTTTGCTCTCCCTTCCAAGCATCAATTCAACGCTGTACTTCGACTACGCGAAGATTGGCGGTTACGGGAACGGTGCTGCTGCGGGAATTGACCTGAATTTCACAGGGCTGGGAGTCGTCGGACTGGGAATGAAATACGAGCGCCGATGGATGGGAGATCAGTTTTTGCCTTCGTACTTTGACGCGTTTTACGAGCGGGAGCGATATGTTCCGATCGACACGACGTCCTTCGTCAGCAAGGCGCAGGCTCTCAAAGCTGCCACGCAAACGGAGGGATACTACGGCGAATTGTCGCTGAGCATTCTTGGAACGTTCAATATCGTGGGCGCGTACCAATCGCCCGTGGGTGTAAAGAACCAGGGCATGCTCCACCTCGAATTCGATCCCGGCGATGTGATCCCAGGAGTGATTCTCAGTGCGGGATACGACAAGAAAAATGTGGGCAGAGTCTTCAAACTTGACAATAATTCCTTGTTTTATGTAAACTTCGGGTACAAACCGCTGCCATTTCTCTTTGTCTCAACACTGTATATGTGGACATACACGGAAGAGAAGGACGCGAACGGTAACGTCATCGGGTACAAGTCTCAAAAAAGAATCGAACCCAAGATCGGGTTCGTGTTTTCATTCTAAGGGGCCCGATTTCTCCGCTTTGGGATGCCCGACTTTTTCCTTTGAGCAATCTAAGGGAATCGGGCATCTGCTTTGTCGAAGATCGGACATCATTCCATTTGAAGAAGCCTGACATCCTCATCTTATGTTGCATTTTGGGTGATCGGTCGGTATCTTTTTTGGGCGGTCTTTTGATGAATGTGATCACACCCTCACCTTAAGAAAACGTGAATTTTCTCAATTCTGTCATCGCGAAGTCCCTCCCCTTCATTCCCAAACCTATCGTCGGTAAAGTTTCTTCCCGTTACATCGCAGGCACAAAGCTTTCGGATGCCATCAACGCAGTGCGTGACCTCAACCGGAGGCAAATGATGGCAACGCTGGATATTCTTGGTGAAGACATTGTCGAACGTCCGGCTGCAGAGCAGATCAAGCAGGAATGGGTTCGCGTGGTGGATGAAATAAAAACCACGGGAGTTGATTCGAATATATCGGTTAAGCCGTCCCAGCTTGGGTTTCGCCTGGACACGGAATATTGCTATGCCAATCTTCGATTCCTGGTCGAGATGGCCCGTGAACGTGGAAATACGGTGCGGATCGACATGGAAGATTCGACCATGACCACGGCGACCATTGGACTTTACAAGCGGTTGCGGAATGAGGGATTTGAGAATGTCGGTATCGCTATTCAGGCCTATCTCCACCGCAGTGATGCCGATGTACGGGACCTGGTGAAAATGAAGGCAAACTTCCGCCTTTGCAAGGGGATTTACCGGGAATCCCCCGACATTGCCTATCAGGATAGGGACGAAATCCGCCGGAATTTCGGGCTGTTGCTCCGCGTGATGATGGAAAATGGATGCTATGTGGGAATTGCCACACACGATGAGTATCTTGTCGAGAAGTCGTACGAGCTTATCTCAAGGAACAATCTTCCAAGGGAACGGTACGAATTTCAAATGCTGCTGGGTGTGAGAGAGCAACTGCGCAAAAGTATTTTGGTCGCCGGCCACCGGCTCCGCGTCTACGTTCCCTTCGGCGATCAATGGTATGCTTATTCAATTCGCAGATTGAAAGAGAACCCGGAAATTGCCGGCTACGTTTTGAGGGCCCTTTTAACGGGGAGTTCGTAGCACGACTGTTGCTTTGAGATTCACCGGTTGCACGTTAGTCACCTCTGGAACCACCACACATCAGGAGCTCTTATGGCTGAAATAAAACCTGCCTTCCAGCCGTTCATTCCTGCCTCTCAGGAAATCTCAGAATTTTCCCTCAAGGCTGTTGTTCTGGGAGCCCTGTTCGGGATTCTCTTCGGGGCCGTTACGGTCTATCTTGGCCTCCGTGCCGGATTAACCGTCTCCGCTTCCATTCCCATCGCTGTTCTATCCATAAGCGTTCTGCGCGTGTTCGGCCGCGGAACGATCCTGGAGAACAACATTGTGCAAACGACCGGCTCGGCAGGAGAATCTGTGGCGGCTGGTGTCATTTTCACGCTTCCTGCACTGATTTTCCTCGGATTCCCGCTTGAGTATACACGCATTTTTCTTCTTGCTCTGATCGGCGGATGGCTTGGGATCCTCTTCATGATTCCGCTGCGACGTCAGCTGATCGTGAAAGAGCATGAGAATCTTGCCTATCCGGAAGGTACCGCCTGTGCGGATGTTCTCGTAGCGGGTGAGAAGGGCGGATCGTTTGCGGGGCGTGTGTTTGCGGGGCTTGGCATCGGGGGTGCGTATGCGTTCCTCATGCACGCGATGAAATTCTGGGCAGCCACCCCGGAATACCGGCCCTCGTGGTTTACCGGAGCTTCGGTGAAAGCGGAAGTCACGCCGGAATATCTTGGCGTCGGGTATATCATCGGCCCAAAAGTCGCCGGTACTATCTTCGCCGGGGGAGTGTTTTCGTGGCTCCTTATGATTCCGGCGATAAAGTTTTTTGGTGGAATGCTGCCAGAGCCACTCTACCCCGGGACCATTCCCATCGCGGAAATGGAGCCAAACCAGATCTGGTCGAGCTATATCAGGCCCATGGGGGCGGGAGCTGTTGCTGCGGCCGGATTGATCACGCTGATGCGTACGATGCCGACCATTGTGAATGCAATCAAGGCAGGCGTGAAGGATCTCTCTGCGGAAAGGGCGGGTGTGTCGTCTGCAGGACCGTTACGGACTGAGAAGGACCTCCCGATGAATATCGTACTCGCGGGCTCGATCACCCTCGTTGCCGTCATTTGGGGACTTTTGACCTTCATGCCGATTCCAGGGGCAGAAACAGGACTCGTGGCGAATCTCCTTTCAGCTCTCCTCGTGGTGGTTTTTGGATTCCTGTTCGTTACGGTTTCTTCCCGTATCGTGGGACTTATTGGATCTTCCGCGAATCCGGTTTCCGGAATGACCATCGCCACCCTCATGGCAACCTGCGCCCTGTTTCTGGTCGCTGGTTGGACCGGTGGTGCATATAGTGCCCTCGCCATCACCATCGGCGGTGTTGTTTGCGTTGCGGCAGCGAATGCCGGAGCGACGTCGCAGGACCTGAAAACCGGCTTTCTTGTGGGCGCGACACCCTCCAAGCAACAGCTTGGCCTTATGGTCGGCGTCATGGCGTCGGTGTTCGTGATTGGACTTACGCTCATCATGATGAATCAGGGCCTTGCTGAATATCGTCCCGTCCAGATGCCATTTGATCCCGCCAGCCCATCCCAGGGAGTGCAGGTCGAATCAAAGGAGTTCGAATACGAGGGCAAGAATTACCATCTCATCAACGCCATCGGATCCCGCACCATGCCCGATGGAAAGTACCTCTACAATCCCGAGACCCAACAGATCGAAGTGCAGTGGATTCAGGGCATCGGATCAGAGCGTGCGGCGGCGCCGCAGGCACGATTGATGGCCACGGTGATCAACGGAATTCTCAATCAGCAACTTCCATGGGGACTCGTTCTTTTGGGGGTGTTTCTGGTGGTGGCGGTGGAATTGCTGGGTGTGCGTTCCCTTGCTTTCGCCGTCGGTTCCTATCTCTCGATCGCCACAACGCTTGCGATCTTCTGCGGCGGAATCGTGCGTTGGATGGCTGAAGGGAAGGGTGGAGGGAAAGGTGAGGGCGAGGTCAGTTCGGGTTCTCTGTATGCGAGCGGACTGATTGCAGGAGGCGGAATCTTCGGCCTGGCTGCCATCGGAATCGCGCTGCTCGAGCAGGGTGATGTGTTTTCCGAAGGTGCCTTTGCGATCGGACCCTCGATCCTTGGCACGCTTGCGGAATCCCACGTATTTTCGGTCTTCATGTTCCTGCTTCTCGCAGGCTCGCTGTATTACTACGCAAAGAAGTCCGTAGGAAACAAGTAAATATTCAGGCCACGAGGACACATGGGGCACATCCGGTGCCCCAACTGTCTTCGTGGTTTTTTATTTTGGAGAGTGTGACATTCGACATTGGGAGTTGGGCGTTCGGCGTTGGATATTTCTTTCTACTGGATAACAGCAATATCCAATGTCGAACGTCCAATTTAGAACGTCCAGCACTGTTGCAATTAATATCCAATGTCCCCGGCCCAAATGATGCATAAACGGGGCGGGCGAACGCTGAATGTCCAATGATCAAGTTCGGTTCCCCCAATTTGAATCCCTCAATTAACCTGAACTCCAATGACAATCCCCACTGTCACTGAAACCCCATCGAGGCTTTTCCGGTGGATCGTGCTGATCTTCATCAGCCTTGCCATGTTCGGCAATTACTACGCCTACGATTCGATCGCCCCGGTGTTCGATCTGCTCAAACAGCAGCTGGGATACACGGACGAGGATCTTGGCCTCCTTTACACCTCCTATAGCATCGCAGCAATTATCGTCCTCCTTGTCGGCGGGTTCATTATCGACCGGTTCGGGACAAAGAAATCCGTCCTCTTGTTCGGGGCCATCTGCTTTGTCGCTGCGGCCGTAACAGCCTCGTCGCCTGAACTCTGGATCATGCTGAGCGGGAGATTTCTGCTCGGCCTGGGAGCGGAGCCGCTTATCGTTGCCGTAACAACGGCACTGGCGAAGTGGTTCAAGGGGAAGGAACTGAGCTTCGCTTTTGGCATCAATCTGACGATCGCACGATTGGGCTCGGCGTTTGCCGACTGGTCCCCGAGTTGGGCGAGCGCAGCATTCGCCAACTGGCAGGATCCGCTTTGGATCTCCACCGCGATCACAGGGACATGTGTTGCAGGCGGATTCTTGTACTGGATCATGGAGTCCCGCGCCGAAAGGCGGTTCAATCTTGGCCGACAGGGGGAAACGGACAAGTTTGAATTCAAAGGTCTCTATAAATTCGACAAATCCTATTGGTACATTGTCGGTCTGTGTGTTGTGTTCTATTCGACGGTCTTTCCATTTCGCGCATTCGCTATCAAGTACTTCATCGAAGCCCACGGGACATCGCGTGAGATGGGTGGGTTGTTAAACAGCTTCTTGCCGATGTCGGCAATGATCGCGACTCCCTTGTTCGGCCTCATGGTCGACAAAATTGGCAAACGGTCGTTGTTCATGACCGTCGGTACCCTGGTTCTCCTTCCGCTGTTTCTTATCGTCACCTATGTGCCCCCCGGACCAGAGGTGACTTTGTGGCTGCCCGGTTTCGGGAGCTTTGCACTTCCCATCACCTTGCTCATCGTCATGAGCCTGCTCGGAATAGTTTTTTCGCTCATCCCCGCCATCATGTGGCCCTCGGTTGCCTACATTGTCGAAGAACGCCGGCTTGGATCCGCCTACTCGCTTATGACTCTTTGCCAGCAGGTCGGCATGGCAGCCATTCCATGGATCATTGGCAAACTCAACGATACGTTCGCTGCCGGTCCCGAGAACCCAGAAGGCTATACCGCGGGAATGTGGGTCTTTACGTTTCTCGGATTGTTCGGACTCGTTTTCTCCTACTTGCTGTGGAAATCTGAAACGGCAAGTGGCGCCCATGGATTGGAGACGATACGGGATAAAACTTAGCGATTTCCAATTTGCGATTGTCAATTTCCAATTGTTCGAAAAGCAATGAGGGTGTTTGCGGTTAAATTCCAATTCTCTCATGGGGGGTGTATGAATGCAGAAATGCTTAAACGTCGATCTAAGACTCTTGCGATTAGGATCATTCAAATGGTGGAAAAACTGCCAAGAAGCCAAGCAGCGGACGTCATTGGAAGACAGCTTATAAAAGCAGGGACCTCTACGGCCGCTAATTACAGATCTGCTTGCAGGGCGAGGTCCAAACCTGACTTTATCAATAAGCTCGGCATCGTGGAAGAGGAAGCCGATGAAACGATGTTCTGGCTTGAGATGATTCAGGAAATGGAAATGGCAGGAGCGACTGTGGTTCAACCCCTTTGGCTTGAGGCAAAAGAGCTATTGGCTATATTCACCAGCTCGAGGATTACTGCAAAAAGGAATCACCCAATCGGCAATTGACAATTGGAAATTGAAAATTCCCATGTTTTCTCCCGAACTTCTTTCCGCTTCCCGTACCGCCATCGTTGACTGCATGGGTTTGCAGCCAAACGAACGTGTCGCGATCGTTACCGATGAGCCCTGTAAGATGATCGGCCTGGCGATGGAGCAAGTCGTGCGGGAGCTCGGGAATCCCGTTCAATTTGTTGAGATTCCTCCCCGACGCACTCATGGAGAAGAGCCCCCAGCGGAGGTGGCTGCGTTGATGCTGACGATGGATGTTGTCCTCATTCCCACCAGCAAATCTATGACGCACACGAATGCAAAGAGAAATGCGCAGGCGCAGGGAGTCCGTGTAGCAACCCTGCCGGGAGTGACCGAAGACATGATGGTGCGGTGCATGAATGCCGATTATCATAAGATCGCCGAATTGACGAACAAGCTCGGTGATATGATGGAGCGGACCAAGGCCGTTCGCGTTACTTCTTCTCTTGGAACGGATTTGACCATGCCAATTGAAGGGAGGAAAGCGCTTCGAAGCCACGGACTTTTCAGAAACAAGGGAGAAGGGGGAAATCTTCCTACGGGCGAGGCTTTCATCGCTCCCATTGAGGAGCATTCTCAGGGAATTGTTGTGATCGACGGCTCGATGGCGGGCATCGGCATGCTGACGGAACCGATTCATGTTCACGTACGCAACGGATTTGCCCGCGAGATCGCGGGAGGGGCAGAAGCAAAGAAACTGATCGAACTTCTTGCGATTCACGGACAGATGTCGAGAAACGTTGCCGAATTCGGGATCGGCACAAACGAAAGAGCGAGAATCACCGGAGTCATTCTCGAAGATGAAAAAGTCCTCGGCACGGTTCACGTTGCGTTCGGAGATAATATCACAATGGGGGGAAGCGTGAACGTCCAAAGCCACCTTGACGGCCTCATCAAATCCCCAACGGTCTGGTTTGATGAGACAATCATCATGCAAAACGGAAAGCTGCTTCCTTGACAAACCTGGCGATCATCGCGCGCCTGGGAACCGGAGATTCGCTGTCCGCAATTCCGCAATTCCGCAATTCGAAATCCGCAATGATCCGGCCTCGATTGAGCCTCCTGGTTTTATTCTTGACGGGATGCTCAACTTCATCCCTCCTCGACAATTCACCTTCAGCAACATTCGATCGTTTCGTCGATTCCTATTTTGCAGGAAACTACCGGGAACGCCAGGTTGCGGATTCAGCCCAACCCTTTCCATGGCTGCAGGGCGATGCGGATCAGCGCCGGGCGGTTGGCGCAACGAATGCACTTCGGGACCTTCGGGCAATTGACACTGTTGCACTTGAGCTTGAGAAACGGATTGAATGGCTGCAGCTCGAAGCGACCCTGAAACGAGCAATTCGCGACACCGTTCTCCGTGAAGCCCAGCGCGTCCCGGGTCGTTATTTGACCGTCGGAAGCCTTTATTGGCAGGTGGCCGGGGACAGAAGGCCTACGGGGAGGGAGTGGCAGACTATTCTCAAAACTGTTCAGGATGCCCCGAAGGCCATCGACCTGGGCAAACGTCAGCTCGTCGATCCGCCATCGCTTTGGGTTGGGCTTGCCCGCAACACGGCAGATCGGTACGAAGCGTTTTTGCGGGGTGAATTTCCGGAGCAGGTCCGCGCGAAAGCACCTGATTCGTTGAAGTCCGAGCTTGTCCTTCACGGAGAAAAAGCCGCTGATGCGATCAGAATTTTCAAGGGATTCCTCAATTCGCTCAATTCGGGCACGGAAAACTCGTGGAGTGTGGGAAAGGATCACTATAATTGGCTGCTGTCTGAAGTGCATTTCCTTCCCTACGATGCTGACGAGATGATTGCCGTTGGGAGAAGGGCTCATGCAGAGACGAAAGCGGCGCTTGAGCATCTTGCCCGGGGCGTTGATCCGAAAAAATCATGGAAAGCGCTTGTTGAAGAAATGAAGGGGCGCCACCCGGAGCCGGGAACGATTGCGGAGGCCTACAGGCGCGAATCAGATCGGGCACGGGAACTTATCGTTTCGAGGCAGCTGGTCTCGATTCCGCAACCTGAGACTCTTTTATTTGTTCCTACTCCTCCGGCTTTGCGTGAAACGTACGCATGGGCGGGGTATGGCGGAATTGAAGTTCGGGACGAGGTGCCGGCCGGCCGGTTTTTTGTGACGGATGTTGTTCCGGAGATGACCGTTGAAGAGCAGGAGCAAAAACTCCGCGCCCAGAATAATGGCTGGGTAACAGTGATAGCGCTTCACGAGGGATATCCCGGCCATCATTTGCAATCTTTGTATTCCCGCAACAATCCGAGCAAGGTCCGATCGCGGCTGGGGAACACATATTTCGGCGAAGGGTGGGGATTGTATTGCGAGGCATGGATGGCGTGCGAAGGGTTCTACAAAAACGCCGATGACAGCCTGGCGTGGCTTCAAATGCGGCTCTGGCGAACCGCAAGGGTGATCATCGATCCTTCGATTCATACCGGCCAAATGACCTATCAGGAGGCCGTCAGTTTCTTTGTCGATGAGGTGGGGCTCGAACGGTCCGCCGCCGAGGCCGAGGTGAACCGCTATACAACTTGGCCTACGCAGGCGCCCAGCTACATCATCGGATGGTTGGAACTTGAACGGCTTCGGGAAATACTGAAAAAAAGCCGGGGGGCCAGGTTTAGTGACCGGGAATTTGCCGAGACGATCCTCGGCATCGGTTCGCTTCCGCTGGAATTGCTGAAACGGGCTGTGCTTGCACGTTTCACCCCGAAGGAAGCCAGATGAACAATTTGACGATAGTGCTTGATGGAGATTTGTATGACGTGTCGTTTGAATCGATTTCTGTTTCTCATCTTCTTTGCGATCCAGCCTGCGCCGGCCCAGGATGTCATCACCGGCATTATTACCGGTGAAGTTCGCAACGCAGTAACAAAAGAACCCATCCCGTACGCAAATATCGTCCTCGTCGGCACAACCACAGGAGCCGCGGCGGACGAAAACGGTGCGTTTGAAATTCGAAATGCGCCTGTTGGTACATATGCGCTCAGGGCTTCCGTTCTTGGCTTCCAAGCTCTTGTCCGTTCTGATGTCGTTGTAAATGTCGCCCGCCCGGTTACAATTCTTTTCGAGATGACGGAATCGTTCATCGAGCTGGAAGAGATCAACGTCACGGCCGAGTACTTTCAGAAACTGCCCGAAACTCCTCTGAGTACACAATACCAGACGTATGAGGAGATCCGGCGCCTGCCAGGCGGACTCGAAGACGTCGTCAGGGCCATTTCAATCTTGCCGGGTGTCGCCCAGGTTGAGCCGGGGCGAAATGACCTGATCGTTCGCGGCGGGGCTCCCTCGGAGAACCTGTATGTCGTCGACAACATCGAGGTGCCTAATATTAATCATTTTGGCACGCAAGGTGCGAGTGGCGGGCCGCTCAGCTACATCAATCTTGATTTTGTGGAGAGTACGGCCTTCTCCACGGGCGGATTTGGCGCGAGGTACGGTGACAAACTGTCCTCGGTTCTTAGAATCAATTTCAGAGACGGAAGAACGGATCGCCTGGGCGGCAAGGCAACGATTTCCGCGTCTCAATTCGGATTGAATTTTGAGGGCCCCGTTGATGCAAACGGGTCATTCATGGTCTCGGCAAGGCGAAGCTACCTCGATTTCATTTTCAAGGCCGCTGGATTCGGATTTGTCCCGGAGTACTGGGATTTTTTCGGCAAGGCTTCGTACCGGCTTGGACCGAACGACCGCCTGAACATTATTGCCCTTTCCGCCCTCGATAATGTCCGGTTTTTCAATGATACGGATGAAAAACGATACGAGAATTCAAAGGTCCTGGGAAGCAATCAAAACCAGCTTGTGGGGGGAATCTCCTGGCAGCACCTTTTTCCATCAGGGTACGCGACTGTTACTCTCGGTCAATCATCGGTGACGTTTGACTATCAGCAGTCAGATAGTCTTCAGCAACCGATATTTACCAACAGATCTGCAGAGCACGAATTATCGGTTCGCGGAGATGTTGTGTGGCAGTTCTCCAAACACTCCGAGGTCTCATTTGGGATGCAGGGAAAGATCACAGGATTCGAAAGCGATATTGAACTGCGGCCGTTCTGGACGAATTTTGGACAGCAGATCTCCGTTGACGCTTTTTACGATACGACTGCTGTCAAGAGTGCCGCATACGCACAATTCAGCCAGCATCTGAACGGTCTTCAGCTTATTGCAGGACTTCGTGCAGACTATTTCAATCTGATCGAAGAACCCTTCGCTCTTTCGCCGAGGTTTTCCGCATCGTACGCCCTCACACCTGAGACCAACATCAACGTCTCCGCCGGACGATATCACCAGGCGCCCTCCCTTATTTGGCTCACGGCGCGGCCGGAGAACCGCCGCCTGAAGTTCATCGGGGTAAATCAATATATAATGGGACTGGAGCATCAGGTCCGGCCGGACACGAAAACGAGCTTCGAGGTGTACAGAAAGGACTTTTTTCATTACCCGGCGAGCCTGGATCGGACCTTTCTTGTCATGGCGAACACCGGAGCCGGATTTGGGGGATCCGATGACGGATATGCAGCGTTTGGGATCGATCGGTTGTCAAGTGTCGGGACAGGCGTGGCCACCGGGGCGGAATTCCTCATTCAGAAGAAGTTTTCCGAAATTCCGGGCTACGGTACTCTCAGTGTGAGTTACAACATTTCTGAATTCAAGGCTGTTGACGGTATCGCTCGCCCAAACAGTTTCGATCAAACATGGATCATCAATGCCGGCGGAGGCTACGTCTTCGATAACCATTGGGAATTCAGCATGAAATTCCGATACGCGACCGGCCGGCCCTATACGCCTATCGGTCCGCTTGGTGCTCAGTCAGCTGACCGCTATAACTCTTCCCGGATCCGTGCCAACCACAGCCTCGACGTCCGCGTCGACCGCCGTTGGCTCTTTTCCGAATGGACTCTGATCACCTACATCGACATTCAGAACATCTATAATAGAAAGCCCTCCGCCGTCCCCCGGTACGATCCCCGCACCGGCACCCTCGATGAGTCGAGTTCCATCGGAATCCTTCCTTCCATTGGCATCAGTGCCGAATTTTAGTATATTCACAGGAAAATCTGGGGGCTCCTGTGTGGCACTTTTCATTCGACATCCGCCGTATCCTCCCTCTCGGTGCTAAAGCCTTTCTTCTGTCAATTCCTTTGCAGGCGCAGGACCAATCGCTTCCTGTAACCGTTTCAGGTACTGTCACGGAAGCGAAATCTGGAGAGGCATTACTTGGTTTCCATGTTCTTGCCTTCAGGGACACTCTCGGTCACGAAGACCAATTCCTGCGAGGGGTGGCGACAAACAAGCAGGGATACTATTCCCTTCAGCAGCTTCCGCCTGGCCGATACATCATACGAGTTTCCGGGGTTGGATACGGAACTCTCGTCGATACATTGCTCCTTTTTGGGACCGAAAAGAACATCTGGCACAGTTTTTCCCTGAGTCAAACGGACATTCGCTTAGAGGAAGTGGTCGTTGAGTCGCGGCGAGATCCGGTGCCGACTCGGGCCATCAGCACCATTGCCGTCCGGCCTGATTTCATTCGGCAAATGCCCGCCCTTGGAGGCGAGGCGGACGTCTTCCGTTCGCTTCAACTGCTCCCCGGTGTTAAAGCGGTTTCAGAGATATCAAGCGGGCTCTATGTAAGGGGCGGTTCGCATGATCAAAACCTGACTCTTCTCGATGGGGTCGCGATTCACAATCCCTCACACCTCGGGGGATTTCTGAGCGCCTTTCATGCGGACGCGTTGAAGGATGTCCGAATTATGAAGGGCGTGTTTCCAGCCGAGTACGGCGGCAGGTTATCCAGCATCATCGATCTTGATTCGAAGGACGGTTCCAGGGAAAAGCTGGGAGGAACCGCGGGAGTAAGCTTGATTAATTCGCGGTTTATGCTCGAAGGGCCGCTGGGTGAAAGCGCCAGTTTCATGGTGGCGGGGAGACGAGTTTACCTGGACCTCCTCGTTTCATTGTTTCTAAAAACAGACGAAGTCCCGCTGTACTACTTTTACGATCTGAATGCAAGGGTAAACTTTGCGCTTTCCCCGTCGGATAGGCTGACCTTTAGCGGATTCTTCGGAAGAGATGTTCTTGACGAACCGGCTGATTCGAGGAGGTCGTTTGAGCTGTTTTGGGGTAATTCGGGAGGAACAATCCGCTGGACCCATCTTGCTTCTCCAACCTTGTTCCTCAATACCTCCGTTACGTATTCCAATTATCGATTTTTTGTAGACTTGAGTGAATTCGGTAACGCACTCACAGGTTTCACCTCCGTTTCTGACCTCCGGGATGTAATCGTCCGGGCCAATGTCGAATATTTTCCGCACGAGGATCACAGAATAAAAGCTGGAATGGAAGTGGTCGATCATTCGATCAAAGCGTCTCATCTGGATATCATCGATGCGCCGGGCTTTTCAAAAGAACCGCCAGCGAGGAAATTTCGAATAGCGGAACTTGGGGCCTTTGTTCAGGATGAGTGGAATCTTAGTAATGCCTTTTCACTCAATCTCGGCGGCCGCGTCACATATTTTCAAAGTGGAAGGTTTCTTCGCGTGGAGCCGCGGCTTCTCGGTTCTTACGCGTTGACTCCCGAATCTAAAATCAAAGGTGCTTACGCAAGAGTCCATCAGTTTCTCCACCAGGTGAGCCGGTACGAACTCGCGTTGCCGTCTGATGTATGGTTTCCGGCAACGAGTGTTGTCAGGCCGGGTCGATCCGATATGATCATGCTGGGGTTCGAAACGACGCTGTCAGAGCGGGCGTATGTGATCACGGCGGAAGTGTACTACAGAAAGATGGCAAACTTATTCGAGTTCAAGGAGGGTGTGGAACTGAGGGATGTGGGAGAGTTCGAATCAGCGGTATCGAAAGGGACCGGGGATGCCTACGGCTTTGAGCTCTTGTTGCAGAAACAAACAGGAGCAATGACGGGGTGGGTCAGCTATACACTCGCATCAACAAAACGGACCTTCCCTGACATTAATCGGGGTCGGACGTTTTTTCCCCGCCATGACCGCCTCCACGACATCTCTCTGGCACTGACCTACCGGTTGAGCGAAGGTTGGGAGTTTGGTGTGACGTGGATGTTTGCCTCCGGACAACCGTACACCATGCCGTCGGCCCAATATGCCTGGGATGGATACCCGCAGCTTTTATATTCCGACCGGAACAATTACCGTCTGGCCGCGTTCCACAAACTTGACCTCGCGTTCATACGCCGCTTCTCGTTCTTCGGGCTCCCGGCGGAGTTTTCGATCAACATCTACAACGCATACGCCAGCTTGAATCCGTTTACGCAGATCATAACCTTCAAAAGCCTCTATGACGGCCAGACCGATACGTTTCAATGGGAGCCGGTGGTTCAGCAGATTACTTTGTTCCCTATTATTCCAACGTTCGGACTCAGTGTGACGTTCTGACCATGCGAAAGTTCATTACAAATCTCTTTGTTGCGATTTCTTTGATGGCTATAGGTTGTACGAAAATCGTCGACCCAGGCGAAATACCGCATGACAGGCGGTTGGTGATTCGGGGTATCATGGAGGTCGGAAAGCCGGTTGATGAAATCTATATCGGTCGGACACTTGCACTCCATGAACAATTCAGCCCCGAAAAAGCAGCCGTTGAGGATGCCATCGCCAGTATCGAAAGTAATGGGATCGTCTATCCCCTTCGCTATCGAGGTGTGGTTGTTGATTCTCTCTCATACCCGAGATACCACTATGGTCTCTATGCGGCGGATTCTCTTTCAGTTCAGTCCGGACGGCAATTCCGGCTCTCTGTTCAATGGAATGACTTGAATGCGTTTGCCACGGCGTCAACACCGCCCGTCCCGGTTATAGACAGCATCCAGATTATTGAGGGTGAAGTGTCAGCCTATTCCTTTATGTTCATTGATTTCCAAACATATTTCACCGCAGAGGCCGGGATCGGATACATTGCGGACAGAGGAGATTATTACGGCCGGTATTCGGATTTCTCCAATGGGTATGATAGGATCATGCCGCCCACGTCGAAACAGGAAAGACTCACTGTCTCAATCGGAGTAGAACGGCAAGGAGAACTGAAGCAAGACTCTCTCCTCATCATACTCGTCGCCATGGAATCAGCCCTCTTCGAATACATTTTGGACGGGGGGTTCACCTCGAGGCACCCTGACGATTACTTCGTCCCGAATGAGTCCTTGATACCTCCCTGGAATGTTAGTGGAGATGGATTGGGACTGTTTGTGGCCCGTGCCCGGGCAGAGAAATTTGTCTCTTATACTCGCAGCAAATTCTACTTTGAATCGGAATCACAATAACCTCCTGATACACCAACCTTCGGGGAAATTCATCATTCGGCGTTCAGTGTTCCTCTCTGTGTAGCTTCTCTGATCGTTTTCTGTGTAACGTCGCGCCTGGCCGCCAGCAGAGCCTTATAGCCGGGCAGCGTGAAATAATCCACGGTTGGGAATTCTACAGAATTTGAGTATTTTTCCACACCAAGGGGGAATGATATGACGGTGTGTGAAGGAGGTCGTGAAATCAAAAGAGCCCGATTGCTCGGGCTCCCTTGTGCTGCAATGCTTGATTGAACGAAATCAGTAATTGAGGATCTCAACGATATTCAGACCACCCAGGCCCGTTGCAACGAAGACAACGGCATTGTTGCTTGCAACGAAATTTGCCGATTCCGCTGTCCCGAATTGCATTTTACCGCGGATCGTCAGATTGGGATCTGTGGTTGGCACTGTTTCGAGATCCACCGCGGCCTGAGCGACATACACCCCGGCTTCGCCGTTTGCCATGAACACGAGGTCCTTATAGATCGAAACGGCATTCGTGACGGTCAGACCCGGATCCAGTCCGACCACGGTGACGCGGGGGAGTGAATCAATCAGCGTGCCGCTTGGCAGGTTCACGACTTTTGTTCCCTCATCCCCCGAGGCAACAAACGCACGGTCCAAAGTGATCTTCACGGTTGATTTGGATTCCGGGATATTCGCTCCGCCGACATCGATGCTGCCCAGGAAGGCATTGTTTGCGGTATTATAGGATCGGAGCCTCGCCGGCGTGCCCTGAAGGACATACGCAGTGGTTCCATAGAGGTCAATCGACCTTGCGTCGAGAAACGGATCCGATGCCGTCACGGTGAATGTCGCCAGATCTATCACGCTGAGCCCGCCCGTCGCGGGTCCGCCGGACCCCGAGGTCGCGAACAACTTCCCGCCGGAAACACTGAGGTCGGTAGCTACAAAGCTCGTCAAACCGACGCGCCTGCTTGTCAGCGATAATTTGTTGTCAGATAAGGTGATTTCCTCCACAACAGCAGTATACAGGAACGCCGTGTCAGAAGTGGATTCGGCAAGGTAAAGCTTCCCGTCAGCATATGTCACAGCGCTGACATCGGATTGATTGAACAGGGCTTGAGATATCAGGGTTGGTTTGTTCTTGTTCGAAACGTCAAAAACGTCGACTCCGCCAAGATAGGACGACCCGACCATGTTGTAGGTAACGAAAGCGTATGAGCCGACGAGAATAATATGCGTGGCTTGGAGCGTTGATCCGTTGACCGACGGTGGGGAAACCTGGGCGCGATACTTCATGATCAAAGGCGCCATGGATTTTGCCAGCATCCCCGGTTGCGGAGCGACAGTAGTATCGAGATTCACATCGCGGTCATCATAATATGTGATGCGTGCTGAGAGATCTCCCGGATTATTTGTAATGCTGATTCGGCCGTTACTGATGTTCTCAGAGGACGGGTCTCCTTCAACAGGGTTGTCCTTGCATCCGAAGAGGACAAGGAAGCAAAGGCAGCTTGAGAGGATCAGGATTCGATACGATGAAGTCAGCATAGCAATCTCCAGTGTTGAAGTGAATGAACAACCTTTGTGGCGCCATGCTGGGAGGATGCGTGGGAAGACGCGATGATGATCGCATTCAATGGTATCGTTCTTTTGCCCTTCACACAAGGTACCCCTTGATTCAGGTCACAGGGTAAAATCTGCTTCTTCAAAAGCATGCCTTTTTATGAATGAACTGGTCATTACTCATCGATTGTCGATCCCTTTCAATGAACTGATTCTTGTTACGTCACGCAGCGGGGGCCCGGGCGGTCAGAATGTCAATAAGCTGGAAACCAGGGTCGAACTGCGGTTTGATATCGCGGGTTCTCCGAGCCTCTCACCTGATGAAAAGGCTGTTCTTGCCGAAAGACTTCGCTCCCGTCTTGATCGTCACGGCATCCTGAGGATCGTCTCGCAGGAATCCAGGAGTCAATGGCAAAACAAACAGATTGTCCTGGAGCGGTTCGGGGAGATTGTTCGAAATGCTTTAAAACCCCGAAAGAAACGCAAGCCGACCAAACCGACAAGAAACTCTCGGGAACTGCGACTCAAAGAGAAGCGGATCCGTTCCGAGCGTAAGAAAACCCGCCGTCCGGAGGATGAATAGCCCCCAACCTTTTGTAACTTCATGGGTCTAAATTCCGTAAAGGAACTATCTTTAGGAGAATACCATCATGAAATTGACATCGTATTTGCTGCTTTGTATCGGCATTTGTTCGGGACTTTCCTTCAGTCAGGATACCCGGGAAGTACGCAAGACCGTCCCCCTGAACCGCGACGGAAGAGTTTCGATCGATACGTACAAAGGAAGCGTAAAGGTGGAAACCTGGGAAAAATCAGAAGTGGAGATTGTCGCGACGATCGAAGCTGAGGAATGGGGCCGATACTCGGACGACAAAGTTCGTGAAACTGAAATCAAAATCTCCGATTCCCCGGGCTCTGTTCGCATTCAGACCGACTATGACGGAATCCGAAAACGTTCGGGATCATTCTGGGGCATCTTTGACGGAGACAGCGGCTCTCTTCCGTACGTCCATTACATGATCAAAATGCCGTCAACCGCGTCGCTTCGCATTAAAGATTATAAATCCGATATTGATGTCAAGAACCTCGCAGCGCGGTTCGACCTGAACACCTACAAGGGAAGGGTTGATGTGACCGGTCTCGCCGGCGGCCTGGATCTCGAGACGTACAAAGGGACCTGCCGGGTTGAATTCGCCTCCTTTCCCTCTGCAAGTTCCTTCGAAACATACAAGGGCGACATTGACCTCGTCCTTCCGCGATCAACAGGATTTACCCTTGATGCCGATCTGGGCAGAAAAGGGGACTTCGATTCTGATTTCTCGTTCGCCTCTTCCAAAAGCAGATCGAAGAAACGTTCCAGCTATGACGGCGATGTTAATGGGGGCGGACCGACCCTCCGGCTGCGGACGGACAAGGGTAATTTCAGGGTGCTGCATAAGTAACCATTTGTCATTCGATATTGGGAGTTCGACATTTCTTTTTGGCAGGGAGGGAGAAAATGTCCGATGACCAACGTCAAATGTAGAATATCGAAGTTAGATGCCCGAGAATGCACACTGTGCTCAAGGAGAGGTCCTGTCTCTCCTTTTTCATTTCAACGCGCTCCCTTGACTCCCGGGGAGTTTTTCTCTTTATTACTCCATGGGAACAAAACGAAAACCTTCGGCGGATTCGCAATCCGCCCATCCTTCCATGAAACGACTCTACCGTTCTGAATCGAACAGAAAAATCGCCGGCGTTTGCGGCGGAATTGGGGAGCATCTGGATGTCGACCCAACGATCGTGCGGTTGATCGCGGTCGTCTTCACGTTCGTCACCGGAATCATCCCGTTCATCATTGGGTATTTGGTTGCCTGGTGGATCGTGCCGAGCGCCAGCGAACTGGAAGGCAGGAGATGAACGCAGGTGTGAAAGCGGCCTTCTTCGCCTCAATCCCTTTCCTGTTCTTGCACCCAATCCAGGATCATCGCATGTCCGATTCTTCGCCTTTGTATTCTTTTACCATGGAAACGATCGACGGAAAAGACCGTTCACTTGCCGAGTACAAGGGCAAAGTCCTTCTCCTGGTCAATGTCGCATCGGAATGCGGATACACCCCCCAGTACAAGGATCTGGAAGAAGTGTACCGCAGATACAACAAGCAAGGGTTTGCTGTTCTGGGATTTCCCGCTAATAATTTCGGGAGCCAGGAACCCGGGACCGACGAAGAGATCAAGGCGTTTTGTTCGACGAACTACGGCGTCACATTCGATATGTTCTCGAAGATCAGCGTGAAGGGGGCGGATCAGCATCCCATGTACAAATATCTGACCACTGAGTCACCAGTACCGGGAGAAGTGAAGTGGAACTTTCAAAAGTACCTTGTCGATCGGAAGGGAACCGTCGTTGCCATGTTCCCCACGAGAACAAAACCGATCGACGCCGGGGTTGTGAGTAAGATTGAAGCGCTGCTGGCTCAGCAATAAAAGAAAACAGAGATTGTCAGCCGTCTTTTTCGATATTGGAGAAAGGCGGCTTTTTTGTTCGACCCTGCCATGAAACAACATGCCGCAAACTGGTTTGTCAATGACGGTATGCTCGGGCCCGCAATCCTGGGATACGTCAATGACACTCCGGGATCCCTTCTTCTTGAATCGAATGCCCCGTCAAAAGACCGAGAGGGATATCTGTTCACGGACCCTCACCAGGTCGTTGTCGCATCAGAATTGTCGCACGTCTTGCCAGCTCTCCAAACCCTTGATCAAGGAGTCGCTGACGGTCTGTTTGCTGCGGGGTTCATTTCGTACGAGGCGGGTTTTGCATTCGAACAACAACTTCCTCAGGACCGCTTGCCCAATGTCCCCCTCCTGTGGTTCGGGCTCTATGAGAAACCGGTACAATTCAATCAGTCGCGAAGTACAATTGCCTGGGGCCGCAAGCGGCTTCCGAATCGGAAAATGAGAAACCACGGCGAAATGTCTCCGGCGCGGGGAACCTTTCATCCGTCAATAACGCAGGACCTTCATGCGGGAGCGGTGGAGCGGATTCAGCGCTACATAGCCGATGGGGACACGTATCAAGTCAACTTCACGTTTCCTCTTGTGGTGAGCTATCCCGGCGCGCCGGCGGAATGGTACGATGTACTACGCCGTTCACAACGGGTCGCCTATTCGGCGTTTATCAATACGGGCAGTCATTGGATTCTTTCGGTTTCGCCGGAATTGTTCTTTGAAAGGCGGGGCTCCAAATTGACCTTGAAACCGATGAAAGGCACTGCGCCGCGAGGCCGGACGGTTGAAGAAGACCGCCGGCAAATAGAAAGGCTGGATCGATCGGCCAAGGACAGGGCAGAGAATCTCATGATCGTTGATCTGCTCCGAAATGATGCAGGCCGGATCGCTGTGCCGGGCAGCGTTCGAGTACGAAAGTACTTTGAGATCGAGCGGTACGAAACGGTATTTCAGGCCACGAGCACGATTGAAGCGCGTCTCCGGAAGGATGTAGGGATTCCGGAGATCTTTCAGGCCCTCTTCCCGAGCGGCTCGGTGACAGGTGCGCCAAAAATCCGGACGATGCAGATCATCCGAGAACTCGAAACGACGCCGAGAGGCGTCTATACAGGAAGCATCGGTTTCATTTCACCGAAGAAGGAAGCCGTATTCAGTGTCGCGATCCGGACGGCAGTGATTGACAAGCGTGCTGACCATGCGGAGGTCGGTGTGGGAAGCGGGGTGGTCCATGATTCCGAATTGTTCGGAGAATATGAGGAATGCCTTCTGAAGGGTCGTTTCCTTTCCGAGCCGCACGGGGAATTTCAACTGTTTGAAACGATGCTCTGGACACCTCATCGGGGGTGGTTTCTTCTTCCGCTTCACCTGAAGCGCCTGCGGTCGTCGGCGCAGTATTTCGGATTCACGTACGATCGGGCTTCGATTCGCCGGAAATTGTCGCGATTTGCAGACAAGCTGAGAAAAACAAAATCCGTGCGCGTCCGTTTGCTTCTGGACCGAGTCGGAAATCTCTCGGTCCAGGGGACGATTCCGGGCGAATTGCCCAAGGACTTGCAGGTACGATTTGCGCGCGGCCGGACAGATTCCCGGGATCGCTTCTTATTCCACAAGACGACCAGAAGGGAACTGTACGAGTCAGAATACGAGGCCGCCAAAGCCAAAGGCTTCTTCGATGCGATCTGCCTGAATGAGAAAGGCGAAGTCACGGAAGGTACGCGAACGAATATTGTTATCCGTTCAGGGGATCAATACTCTACACCGCCGGTGGATTCGGGAGTGTTGCCGGGGACGTTTCGGTCGCACCTCTTTTCATCAAAGCGGATTTCCCTGATCGAGAAGACAATGTATCCCGATGACCTGGCGGCCGCGGACGAGGTGTTTCTTTGCAACGGCGTTCGTGGAATGGTCAGTGTGAGAATTTCCGAACTTTCACCATGACAGGAGAAAATCCATGCCGACATGGCTGATGAAGACAGAACCGGGGACCTATTCGTACGACGATTTGGAACGGGATGGGAAAGCGGTATGGGACGGAGTTTCGAATCCGGTTGCCCTGAAGCATCTCCGGTCGATGAAGAAAGGTGACCAGGTTCTGGTGTACCACACAGGGAATGAAAAAAGCATCATCAGGATCGCGGAAGTGACGAGCGGGCCGTATGCCGATCCGAAAAGCAAAGACCCGCGTCTCGTCGTCGTAAACCTGAAGCCCGTTCGAAAACTCGCCAATCCCGTTTCCCTCGCAGCCGTAAAAGCAGAAAAGGTCTTCAAGGACTTTGAACTGGTGAGGATCCCAAGGCTTTCCGTCATGCCGGTACCGACGAACCTCTGGAGATACATTATGCAGATGTCCCGGTAGCCCATGTCACGAGTATATGAATCATTCAAAGGGTTACTTCCGCATTCGTTGCGGGAATTTCTCAGCGGCATCAATCAGCGCTGGTTCGCACGCCGTACCTTGCTCAGGAAGTATGGTGGTTGGTTCGACGTGGATTGGAGGGAAAAGTTCTCCACTCTTTCCAATGAGGAATGGAAATCCGCTTACGACCGTGCATGGAAGAATCGGGGAAACGATTGCGTCGATGAACACGATGCAGCCCTCTTTCTGAATGCGCTCTCGGAACCGGGGTCGGTGCTGGATGTGGGTTGCGGAGCAGGAGGGCTCGCGATTCGGCTGTCACAGGCCGGCCACCGGGTGACCGGAATGGATGTCAGCGAAGAGGCACTGCGCCTGGCTGCGGACGCAGGCGGTAAAGCCGGAGTGACGGTGGAGTGGCGGATTGGATTTGCCGAAAAACTTCCGTTCCCGGATCAATCATTCGACTACCTGGTTTCTACTCACACTCTGGAACATGTGCGGGAGCTTATGCCAGTCGTTTCGGAATTCAAAAGGGTGGCACGAAAGAAGATTCTCATCCTCACACCCAAACAATCCTACAAGCGTTACATGGACAATTATCACACTCAATTCTTTGAAACTTCAGACCAACTTTCACGCATATTTGGACTACATTCTTTCACCTGTGCTGAAATAGACGCAGGTGGGCCCGGAAGAGAATTCCAAGGCAAGGCCTGGTTCTATATCGGGAGTGTGACCTCAAGGTGAACAATCAATGACGACGTCAGGTTGCCGCATGCACACCAACTTTCGGAGCAGGATCCCCGTTTTTTTGCTTCTCTTCCTCTTGTTCACAGAGGTCCCGTTGTCGGCCCAGGAGAGCGAAAGGGAAGTACAGATTGTCGGTGTTGACGGGATGACGTTGCGGGGCGTGTACCATGAAGCTTCGGGCCCTGGCCCCGGGATTGTTCTTTTGCATCAATGTGACCGCGTGGGCATGACAACAGGGTATGAGGTCCTTGCTACAAGGCTCGTTGATCAGGGCTTTCACGTGCTTGCGTTGGATGCCAGGGCGAGCGTTCGCGCAGCGGCGCAAAGACAATGCTCCGGCTGACATTCTTCTATACTGACGCCAACACCGTCAGGCAATTCGCCGAGCAATCTGTTGACGAAGGAAACACCTGGACGGTGTCGTACGATTTCAAGTACGTGCGCAGAAAGTGATGGGTGGGGGTTCTTCAGTTCCTCCCACCATCCCCTAGTTTCTTTTCCCTCCGGCTTCGAAATCGGTTTTTGTCCTTGCTCACGTGGTTTTGCATTTGTATTATGACTGGTGGAAGTGTTCCTGATTCCACTCTGAAGCCACCATCCCTCCACAACCACATTCGTAATTCGATTCTGTGGACTTCTTTTCATCATTCTTCACCCGTACGCTGACCCCCGCCTGGTCGTTTTCCTGCCAGGGCACGCTCTGGCGCCTCCTCATGGGTGATCGCGGCTCCATCGTCGGCGAATGCCGGGATGAAGCGAAAAAAGAAACTGTGTTCTTTTGCCTGAACGAGGAGACCGGCGCGCTCGTTTGGCATCACGCCGGATGGGAAGAACGCTGGTGGGTCGGTCTTGAAGCTGTTTGCAGGAATCGGGTTCTCCTGCACGGATTTGAAACACCGGACATGCCGGGCCATAAGCGACTGATCGCTCTTGACCTGGACAATGGAACAGAAGTGTGGCGGAATGATGAAGTGACATTTTGGTTTTCGTATCAATCGCGTGTGTACACCTATCGCACCATGTTCGAGAAACGTGTCGGACTGGTATTGGATCTGGAAACCGGTGAACTATTGGAAACCCACGATGAGATCGAGGAACTGGCTGCCCTGCGTAAGCTGGCGCGAGAGGAAGACCCTCACACATTCATCGACTTTCCGGAGATCTTTGAGCCGGCAGCAGCTTCGCCCAAATTGCGCCCTCTCATTGAGAGGGAGATCCGTAATCGGAGGCTCGTGGGAGCGATCGAGGCGGTCACACGGGAGCCCTTTCTCGTGATGAACTATCATCGTGAGGGTAAAGGCTCAACGCCGGGAAATCGGGCATTGGAGAATCAATTCGTCATTTTTGATTCCGCCTCGGGGAAAAAAGTCTATTCGGATATCCTGATTCGCGAAGCTCATGCACCGGTGCCCGACAGCTTTTTTATCAAGGATTCTTTTGTATTTTTCATCAAGAACCAAAAAACCCTGTGCATGATAAAGCTCCCGCAAATTTCAGAAAGCCCGACAACGTGAAGAAGATCGTTCTCAAGCACGTCAATGCATTTACGACCACCCCGTTTCAGGGCAATCCGGCCGGAGTAGTACTGGACGCCCGCGGACTCAGCGATGCGACCATGCAGTCAATCGCGCGTGAATTGGGCGCGCCCGAAACTGCGTTTGTTCTTCCGCCGACCCTCAAGGCCGCGGATATTCAGATCCGTTGGTTTTCGCCGGCCGTGGAGATCCCCCTTTGCGGGCACGCGACCATCGGCGCATTTCACGCGCTTGCAGAGGACGGCATGCACGGTATGCGGAGCAACGGATCACGCTTGTTTGTCGTCCAAACAAAAAGTGGGCTTTTGCAAGTGACGGTGGTGAAGTCCCCGTCCGGCATTGTTGTCGAATTCCAGCTTCCGGTCCCAAAATTTTCCGTGCTCAAGGTCCTTCCTCCTGCTCTGAGCCGGCCGTTGGGTTTGACCAAAAGCGATCTTGACCCGGCCCTTCCTGTGGCTCGTTCGAACTATCTTTACATTCCCATGAAAAAGCGTTCACGGCTTTGGGAACTCAATCCGGATATGAAAGGGCTTGGGGATTGGTGCCGGAAGTTCGGATTTATCGGGGTGTCGCTGGTGACACTTCAGACCATCGAAGAGAGTTCGGCTTTTCATTCGCGGTTTTTTGCCCCCGCCGCGGGCATTGATGAGGATCCGGTCACTGGTTCAGCAAACGGGCCGCTCGGTGTCTATAGTTTCCTCTATGGCGTTCGAAAGGGAATAGCGCTTCCGTCGTACTGGCTCCTCGATGATCGCCTGGAATTCATCGGCGAACAGGGCGATGTCATGGGGCGCAAGGGTCGCGTCAAGATTCGCCTGAAAGTGAAGAAGGGCGGAGTGGGGGACGTGCGAATTGCCGGCGAGGCCGTGACACTGTTCAAATTTGCCCTGAAGATCTAAGCAGAGAATCTTACATCCCCCAAACAAGGCATTCACTACCCAACGCACAACGATTATGCCGATTAAGAACCTCGCTTTTCTCGTCGTCTTCTTGATTTCCATGGGACTCTTTGCCTTCAGCGTGCGCCGGCTCATCGTCATGCTCAATGTCGGAAAGCCGGACAATCGGTTCGATCATCCGATGCAACGTCTTTGGTCCGTGCTCTCCGTCGCGCTCGGGCAAACGAAGATACTTCGGGAGCCGGTTGCGGGTCTGATGCATGCATTCATTTTCTGGGGATTTGTGGTGCTACTGACGGCGGTCCTTGAGTCGATCCTTGAGGGCCTCATTCCCGGATTTTCGCTGACCGTTATCGGAACCGTCCCGTACGAAATTCTGGCGGCATTTCAGGACGGGTTTGCGGCCCTTGTTGTGCTCGGAGTGTTCATTGCGCTTTACCGACGCTACGTTGTTCGTCCGAAACGGCTCGAGCTCGATCTGCACAGCAAAGTCGATGCGACGGCAATCTTGCTTACCATTCTTTTGATCATGCTCAGCATGCTTGGCCAGAATGCCACACGCATGCTGCTGGGGGAGTCGGATCTTGCGCAGGCGCGCTTTGTTTCGGCGATTTCCATGCCCTTGTTCTCATCTCTCGAACCGGAGGCGTTGAGCGTATGGTCTGAGATCTTCTGGTGGACTCACAGTGTGCTCGTGCTCGCATTTCTGAACTATTTACCGTACTCAAAGCACCTGCACGTTCTGACGTCCATACCGAATGTGTATTTCTCGTCGAGACGGCCGAAAGGGGCCTTGAAACCGTTGAACCTTGAGGCAGAGAATGTGGAAAAGTTCGGCGCATCGGATATCGATGACTTTACGTGGAAACAGCTGCTGGACGGTTACACCTGCACGGAATGCGGTCGGTGCACGGATTCCTGCCCCGCAAACCTCACCGGTAAAATGCTTTCTCCGCGCAAGATCATCATGGATATCCGCGATCGAACGTTCGAAAAAGCACCGTTGATTGCTGCCGGAACGGGCGGGTCAGAACCGGTTTCCGGAGAAAACAATCCGCTTGGGAAGTCGCTTCTCCACAATTATATCACTCCGCAGGAGCTCTGGGCTTGCACCACGTGCATGGCGTGTGTTCAGGAATGCCCCGTAAATATCGAACATGTTGATGCGATTGTGGACATGCGAAGGAACCTCGTGCTGATGGAATCGGCCTTCCCGCCCGAGGTTCAGACGGTGTTCCGCAATCTTGAAAACAACTTCACTCCCTGGGCGTTCAGTGCATCGTCGAGAGCAGACTGGGCGGAGGGAATGGACATCCCGAGGATCGCCGACAACCCTGATGCCGAGGTGTTGTTTTGGGTAGGTTGCGCGGGGTCGTACGATACACGATACAAGAAAGTCACTCAGGCCTTTGCGGCCCTGATGAAAATGGCCGGAATCAAATTTGCCATTCTCGGTACGGAGGAGAAATGCACCGGTGACCCCGCCCGCCGGATTGGCAACGAATATCTTGCTCAGATCCTCATCAAGGAAAACGTTCAAACCCTGAACAATTACAAGATTCGGAAAATCGTCACAACCTGTCCGCATTGCTTCAATTCCCTCATGAATGAGTACCCGGATTTTGGCGGAAAGTATGAGGTTGTCCATCACACCGACTATCTTCTGGGTCTTGTGAACGAGGGTCGGATTAGGATTTCACCTACGCAAAAAGCAAAAATTACGTATCATGATTCCTGCTATTTGGGGCGCTACAACCAGATCTACGATTCGCCGCGCGAAACCCTGCGCGCCATACCGGGTCTTGAGATCGCAGAAATGAAACGCACTCGAAGTCGCGGTCTGTGCTGTGGAGCCGGGGGCGGACAGATGTGGATGGAAGAGAAAGAGGGAAAACGCGTGAATATTGAGCGAACCGAGGAGGCCCTCGCGCTTAAACCCGATGTCATCGGCACTGCCTGCCCATTCTGTATGACGATGATGACGGATGGAGTCAAGGCGAAAGAGGCGGCGGAGTCGGTAAAGGTCAGGGATATTGCGGAAATATTGTACGAGGCCGCCAAAGAGACTGTGATGAGTAGTGGGTGAAGAAGAAAAAAGTCCCGCCTTTCAGGGATCCCGCTTCGTTGTCGGGATCCAGAAGCGGGACAAACATGAAAAAGAAATGAAATAGCAAACGGAAAATGGAAAGGACTACGGTCTATTTTCATTTTCTTTGGGGGGGAAGTGTGGTAAAGGTCTTTGATTTCCTGGAGCGGTGTAAGCTATTTGCAAGTGATGTTTTCACACTGTTGGCGGAGGTGCCAAAGACAGGCCAAAACATACGAATTTCAGATCAACTATACAGATGCGCTCCCTCGGTCGGAGCGAACTACAACGAAGCGACGGATAGCCTGGGTAAGAAAGATCGTCTCATGAAACTCTGTACGTCGAGGAGAGAAGCGAGCGAATCAAAGTATTTTCTTGATCTCCTCTCTTGCTCTCGCGAACTGCTCCAAGAGCGACAGGCGTTGAGTCATGAAGCATTGGAGTTGACCAATATTCTGAGTGCGATGCTTACAAAAACGGAGGGAAGTAGCAGGAACAGATGACCTGGAGGACTTCCCACAGCCGAAGTACCTTTTTGTTTTCTTTTTGCTTTTTTATTTCCGTTTGAAGCTTGCTCTTTTCTTTTTTATCAAACGGACCCGAACTCTCAATCAGTATTAATTATCTGGGCATTGTCATGAACTACCGCATCCTCATAACAAAAACTCTCGATGTCCCCAAAAACATTTTCCACGGTCTTGCCGAAACCGAAGAGCAGGCGAAGGAGCTTGCAAAGGCCAAGATGACCGAGCTCGACGGCGATGTTGCGGTCATCTCTGTTCAGCAGCACGGGCTGACAAAGGTCCTGCATACGTTTGAAGCGGTGCGGAAGCCCGTGTAACTTCCAGCTCCCCAGTGTGGTCTCCAGAAATCGTTGGTTCCGGTAATGCGTCATCGTTTGTCCCCGAGTTGACGTTTTCCGTGATGTTCAGATTCTGATGCCCGCGGGGTCCCCGTGTGAAAGCGCCGGCATTGTGTCGGCGTTTTTTGTTCTTACATCGATTTCGGCAGGTGCAGAATATGAGTGCAACAAAGAGAATGGCCCCCGGACCGTGGTTTCTGCTGTTGGCCCTTGTGGGGCCGCCGTCGGTCTTCACACAAACCTTTTCCGTGAGCGGCGTTGTGCGGGATTCAACAACGGGGGAAGCGCTCGCCGCCGCGAACATTCGGATCAACGGGACCTCCCGCGGAACCATCTCAAACGCAGATGGCTTGTTTCGTCTCTCTCTCCCCGTCGGACCTCACGCCCTCATCGTAAGTTTCATCGGATATCGGCCGGATACGGTCAGGTTGAACCTTAGCAGCGATGTCCACCGCGACGTTGTGCTCGCCCCGATCGCCATTCGACTTTCCGAGATTGTCGTGACTGATGAGGACCCGGCGTACGGTATCATGCGGAAAGTGATCGAGAACAAATCGCGATGGCGCGAAGGCCTGCGAACATACCGGTTTGAAGCTTTCACGCGCCAGATTCTCCGGCGCGATACCGCGATCGCCAGCATCACAGAATCCTACACCACAGGTTATTGGCAGCAAGGAGATACCCTTCGGGAGGTCATCAGGCAAAAACGGCAGACGGAAAATATACAGATATCCCAGAATTTTGCCGCGGTCGGCGGCATTGTGAATTTCTATGATGACGAAATCCGGTTCAGCGGGTTCACGTTCGTTGGGCCGACTTCCCCCGAGGCATTTGAATATTATTCGTTTGCGCTTGTGGAAACACGCGAAACTGGGGGCGTGGAGCAGTATTCAATCCGCATGACCTCCCGGACAAAACTAACCCCGTTGTTCTCCGGAATGCTGACGGTGGTCGGGGGAAGCTACGCCCTTTCAGGCGTGGAAGTGATCCCCAATGAGTCCTACCGCCTTCCGTTCGTCACAAAGATGGATGTCCGTTACGCCCAGCAATTTGCCTTGTATGACGGCACGTTCTGGATGCCGGTGGATATCCGGTTGAGGGGAAGTGCGGAGATTGGCTTCGCCGGATTCTCGTTTCCAAAGATCGCTTTCGAACAGGTTTCCAGTATTTATGACTATGCACTGAATGTCGAGGTCCCTGATACCCTCTTTCAAAAGCCAAGGAGAATAACCGCCCCGGAAGCCGAGGTATTTGATTCCACATTCTGGGCAGAAAAGGAAGTTCTTGCGCTGACGGTGGAAGAAGAAGTGGCCTACAGGAGTCTCGACAGCACACAAACGCTTCAAAAGCAGTTCCAGCCCTCGGGTCCGCTCATGACGCTCTCCACTGCAGGCACGGGATTCCTTCGTTACATCGATCTTCGTTTCAACAGGGTGGAGGGATTATTCCTGGGGGCAAGTGTCCAGAGCGACAGCCTGAATGACAGACTCTCGCTTGAAGTGAAGGCCGGATACGGATTTGCGGACAAGCGGTCGAAGTTCGGAGGGGCTCTCGAGTGGTACCTGACAAAAAGCAGATCTGTAAGCATCGGTCTCGCTGCGCACTCCGATATCGCCCATATCCCCGACGAGGGGTTCCATCAGCCCTTTTTCATTGCGTTTTCCTCGTTGTTCTACAAGACTGATCTGCGTGATTATTACTATGTCAAAGGAGGCACACTTTCGTTTTCTTTGAAGCCGCTGTTCCGATTGGCTCTTCGCGCGAGCTATACGGACGAAATGCACCAATTTGCGCCCAAGAAAACCGACTATAGCTTCTTTTTCCGATCGCGCCAGTATCGTCCCCAGCCATCGATTTCCGAAGGAAAGTTCCGCGTGGTGACCATCAGCGCGAGATATGGTGACAAGCCTGTTCCACTGGGATTGGTGTCGCAGACATTTGCTGAATGGGAACTGCAGCATTCAGATCGGAAATTGCTGGCAAGTGATTTCGATTTCACGCGGGCCACTCTGATCGGCGAGTTTGCGCTCCCCACGTTTCTTAAACGAAACCTGTTTCCCCCGACACTCTTCGGGCGTATTTCTGCCGGTATTTCGTCAGGCTCCCTGCCTCCTCAACGCATGTTTTTTGTTCAGGGAACCGCCCTTTTTTTTGGTCCTTTCGGGGCTCTCAAAGGTGCCGGCTTGAGAGAATTCGGAGGGGATTCGTTTGTTCATTTTTCCCTCGAACACAACTTCCGCTCCGTACCCTTTCTGGCTCTCGACCTCCCGTTTCTCTACGAGAACAGTATTGAGTTTCTTGTCCATGGTTCGGCAGCCCGTTCCTGGAAGCGGTCTTCGACAGTTCTTCCTTTCGGGGTCACGACTCCGGAATGGTACTTCGAGGCAGGGTTTGGCCTGAGCCGGTTGTTTGGATTGATGCGAATTGATTTTACGAGGCGATTCACACCCCCGCGGGGAAGTGTTTTCACAATTGCCGTTGCGAGGATACTGTAGGTTTCGTAGATGTTTTGGCGATGCCGTTCGTCATTCTTACCTTGCTTTTGGGGGTGTCTCAATATACCTTTAAAAGCGCGTTCGATTTTTTTGGTAAGTGCACGAGGAGGGTGCTCTCCCGCTCCCGCTGTGGCTTCCTTTTCTTTGGCTGTTTGGAGAATGTCATGAGAACGTTGCTGTCTTTAATGATTGTCTCAATGGTGGCTGTCACTTTTGTGGCCGCCCAAGGTCGGCCAATTTCTGAAAACACGGAAATTGCAACCAACCTCAAGCTCATGGAGCGATGGATCGAGGCCCAACGTGTGTATCGGAATCTTCCCGGCCTCTCGGTTGCACTTGTCCATGATCAGGATCTTATTTACGCGCGGGGATTTGGATTGGCGGATCTCGAAGACGAGGTTCCGGCAACTGCGCAAACCATGTACCGGGTCGCCTCCATCACGAAAACCCTGACGGCGACCGCCGTCATGCAATTGCGCGATCAAGGAAAACTCCGGCTTGACGATCCCATCGAACGTCACCTTCCGTGGTTCAGGATTAAGAATCGCTTTCCGAACGCTCCCGCGATGACCATCCGGCATCTCCTGACCCACACGTCAGGGCTTCCGAGAGAATCCGCTTATCCCTATTGGACTGACTACAAATTTCCGAGCCGGTCAGAAATGATCAAGGCCTTGGAGCAGCAGGAAACCGTGTTTCCGACGGAAACGCGACTCAAGTACTCTAACCTCGGGGTGGTCCTTGCAGGCGAAATTGTCGCGGAGATTTCGGGAATCCCCTACTCGGAGTACGTTGCAAAGAACATTCTTGAGCCACTGGGAATGAGCAGTACCACGGTGTATTTCCAGGACAAGGACCGCGATCGTCTTGCAGTGGGCTATGGACGGCGGATGGAAAACGGGAGCAGAAGGGAAATGCCGTTTCTCAACGCGCGCGCCATAGCGGCGTCGGCCAACCTGACCTCGACCGTGGAGGACCTGGCGAAATTTGCGTCGTTGCAGTTTCGGGAAGGGCATGTGGTGTTCGGTTCCCAGATTTTGAGGGGAAGCACGCTCAAAGAAATGCATAGGGTGCAATGGTTGAATCCGACCTGGAACGGGGGATGGGGACTGGGGTTCGATGTCACGCGGAAGGGAGAAAAGACCGTTGTCGGCCATGGCGGATGGATTCGCGGTTACCGATCTCAGCTCTCACTCCTGCCGGAGGATAAGATCGCCGTCATCGTGTTGACCAATGCCGACGATGCGGATGCAGGCTACTTTGCCGATCACATTCTTTCGATGATGCTTCCGTATATCAAACGGGCGACCGCCGGTTCCATGACAGTCTCGATCGTAGATCCCGGGTGGGTGAAATACACGGGCAAGTATGAGGACCCGTGGTCGTACGAATATGAAATCCTTCAGGTGAACGGGAGATTGGTGTTGTACGGGCACAATTATCCTCCGGAAGACGATCCGCGCCGCCTGCTTGTCGAGCTTACTCCTGAGGGACCGAATACATTCCGAATGATAGGAGGCAATGAGGACGGTGAACTCATTATTTTTGAAATGGATTCCGGGAATAAGGTTGCAAAAGTTAAAATCGGCGAGAACTTCATCTATCCAAAAAAAGATAAATAAGGAAATCATGGCACGGTCTCTGAAATATCCGGCGCTCATTCTCTCGATCTTCCTGGTGTTCGCTTCGTGCAGTGACCGTCCGGAGTACGATGTTGTGATCCGCAATGGGACGGTTTATGATGGGTCGGGAACACAGGGCTTCCGGGCCGATATCGGTATTGTAGCAGACACGGTTCGGGCAATCGGATCGTTGAACGGTGCGAGGGGTACTCTGGAAATCGATGCGAAAGGGCTGGCCGTGGCGCCGGGGTTCATCAATATGCTGAGCTGGGCCACGGTTTCTCTCTTGGAGGACGGAAGATCGCAAAGTGATATCCGTCAGGGGGTCACTCTCGAGGTGTTCGGCGAAGGCTGGTCTATGGGCCCGTTGAATGAGAGAATGAAAAAAGAGGAACGGGAGTCCCAGGGCGACATTCAATACGAAGTCGCATGGACCTCGTTAGGCGAGTATCTTGAGTATCTGGAACGGAGGGGAATTTCGACAAATGTGGCGTCGTTTGTTGGCGCGACCACCGTCCGCATTCACGAGCTGGGCTATGAGAACCGCCCTCCTTCGGCAACGGAATTGGATCGAATGAAAAGCCTGGTCGCCCGGGCAATGGAAGAAGGTGCCCTCGGGGTCGGATCATCCCTCATCTACGCGCCGGCTTTTTATGCGAAGACCAACGAGCTGGTCGCGTTATGCGAAGTGGCATCGTCGTACGGCGGAATGTATATCACGCATATGAGAAGCGAGGGAGCGAGACTGAATGAAGCCGTTGAAGAAGTCTTGACCATTACCCGAAAGGCGAAGATCCCGGCAGAGATCTACCACCTGAAGGCAGCCGGAAAAGAGAACTGGAAGAAGATGGACGCCGTCATACGGACCGTGGAAAAAGCACGTGCAGAAGGTCTGCAGATCACGGCCGACATGTACACATACCCCGCAGGTGCGACAGGACTTGATGCTGCAATGCCTCCCTGGGTCCAGGAGGGCGGCCACAAGGAATGGGTCCGGCGATTGAAAGACCCGACGATCCGTTCGCGCGTGAAAAAAGAAATGTCGGTTCCGACCGATCAATGGGAAAACCTGTATCTCGCCGCGGGAAGTCCGGAGAATGTCATTCTTGTGGGATTCAGAAACGATTCACTCAAGTATCTGACGGGGAAAACATTGGCTGCCGTTGCGGCCCTGCGGGGGAAGTCGGTTGAGGAAACGGCGATGGATCTGGTGGTTGATGACGACAGCCGTGTGGGAACCGTCTATTTCCTGATGTCGGAAGACAACATCAGAAAGCAGATTGCCCTGCCATGGCTCAGTTTTGGATCTGACGCAGAATCCCTCGCTCCGCAAGGCGTGTTCTTGAAATCCAACCCTCATCCGCGCGCGTATGGAAATGTTTCGAGACTTCTGGGAAAGTACGTCAGGGATGAAAAAGTCATTTCGCTCGAAGAAGCAATCCGTCGCCTCACGTCTCTTCCTGCAGAGAATCTGAAGCTGCGAAAGAGGGGCAAGCTTCAGCCCGGGTTTCTGGCCGATGTGGTCGTATTCGACCCGGTGACAATCAGTGACCACGCCACGTTCGACAAACCGCATCAATACTCGACAGGTGTCTTTCATGTGTTTGTCAACGGAACGCAAGTGTTGAAAGATGGAGAACATACAGGAGCGAAGCCGGGGAGGGTTGTGAGAGGGCCGGGGTGGGTGGGGTATCGGTAGGGAAGAATGGAAGATGGATTACGCAATTAGGAACAAGAAGTAGGAAGAAAGAATGAAGCATTCGTCCGATGGAATCCATAAGAGAAACCTCTTAGTGGATTTCATCGGGCATGAGAACCTTGAACCCGAACCCTGAACCCCGAAAATCCTCTGGAAACCATCCTCATAGTAGACGATGACGCCAATCTGCAGTTAATGCTTGTCAAGATGCTTGAAGGCGAAGGATATGAATTGCTGACGGCAAATGACGGGGTCCACGCGCAGGAGGTCATTAACGCCGCCGGTGACCGTATCAGTGCGGTGATCCTCGATTGGAGCATGCCGAGAATGACGGGGATCGAGTTCCTCCAATGGGCAAAGGCCCAGCAACGGTTTGAGCAGATTCCGATGATCATGCATACGGTTCTCACGGGACCCGAACAAATGCGTGAGGGAATCGATGCGGGTGCGTTCTATTACCTTCCGAAACCCGCCACCCGCGAAGTGATCCACTCGATCGTTCGGGCCGCTGTCGCGGATTTCCGGGAGCACAAGCAACTCCTGCAAAAACTGAGGGAAAGTGAAGCCCCGTTTCGAACGCTGCTGGATGGCCGCTTTCGATTCCGGACCCTGGCCGAAGGTGAACAGCTGGCAATCTGCATTGCAAATTGCTGCCCCGAGCCCGAGCGGGCTGCCATGATCATGGAAATGATCACCAATGCCGTCGAGCACGGAAATCTGGGCATCGGCTATGAAGACAAAAGCCAGTTCATGAGCCAGGGGACATGGTATGCGGAGATCGAACGGCGGCTCTCGCTCCCTGAACATTCCGCAAAGGTTGTTGACCTCCATGTGAAGAGATTTCCTGACAGACTTACCGTTCTCATCGAGGACATGGGGAAGGGTTTTGATTTTGCAAAATTTCTCACGTTGGACGAAAAAAGGCTTCTTGACAATCACGGCCGCGGCATTGCCATGGCTCGTATGTTCCTCGATCTTGCTTATCAGGGGTCTGGCAACAAAGTGCTGGTGACCATTCCGTTTGACAATCAATAGACTCACCGGTTCATGATCACGCACGCGGCGACCCTTTCTGCTGTGGGAGAGGAAATTCGTGTGGAACAGCTCGAACTTCTCGATCCGCAGGAGGGCGAAGTGCTCGTTCGTATGCATGCCGCGGGAGTGTGTCACAGTGACTGGCACGTGGTCACCGGAGCCACCCCGCATCCTCTGCCGGTGGTCCTGGGCCACGAAGGTTCCGGTATTGTCGAGTCCGTAGGCGCAGGCGTGACGAGCGTCAGGAAGGGAGACCATGTTTCACTGAACTGGGCGCCCAGCTGCGGAACATGTTTCTATTGCACGCATGGCCGACCCGGACTTTGCGGAACGTTCGTCAAGCTGATCTGGGCCGGGACCATGTTGAACGGCAGTACCCGCTTTCGCAGGAACGGCATTCCCGTGTATCATTTCAGCGGGCTGGCCTGCTTTTCGGAGCGGACCGTTGTGCCGGAGCAGTGTTGTGTTCGAATGCCAAGGGACGTTCCGTTCGACATAGCTGCTCTCATCGGGTGCGCAGTGACGACCGGAGTGGGTGCAGTGCTCAATACGGCAAAAGTGCCGGCGGGTTCGAGTGTTGCGGTGCTTGGGTGCGGAGGAGTGGGGCTGAGCGTGATCCTCGGGGCTATCCTTGCCAATGCCGGTACGGTCATAGCGGTGGACAGGATTCCGGGAAAAGAAGCCATGGCACGGAGTGTCGGGGCGAGTCATTTTGTCTGCAACGGGGACATCGTCGCAGGAATCAAGAATCTCACGGAGGGTCGGGGAGCGGACTACGTTTTTGAAGCAGTAGGTTCACCGGCATTGCAAGAGATCGGATTGGAAGCGGTTCGTCCCGGCGGTACACTTGTCCTTGCGGGGATTTCTCCCGTCGGGACTCGGACCAATCTGCCCGGGGCGCTCCTGACCCGGCAGGAGAAAACAGTCATGGGTTCGTACTACGGCACCTCGCATCCTCAGAAAGACTTTCCTCTCATCGCAAACCACTTTCTCGAAAAACGCCTTCCCATCGATAGGATCATTGGTGCACGGTACTCTCTCGATGAGATCAACACTGCTTATCGGCAAACCATCGGCGGCCAATCGGGACGCGGCGTGATTGTGTTTTGAAAGCAACTCATCCCCCCGGCCCCCTTCTCTCAAGAGAGAAGGGGGAGTGTGGCGATTGAGTCGCCTGGAATCAAAAACAAGTTTTACCCCCCCTTCTCTTCCTAAGAGAAGGGACGGGAATGAGTTAGCAACAAGGCTCGTACCAATCGGCAATCCGCAATTGACAATTGACAATACCATGGCTTAACCCGTCACCCCAACCCCCATGTCCCTCCCCGAAATCCTCTCGCTTTCCATTCTGATCGCCGTTGTTGCCGCCCTTTACTCATCGGTTGGTCACGGAGGGGCTTCCGGATATCTGGCGGTGATGTCGTTTGTGATCCTCGATCCGCCATTGATGTCGACGACGGCTCTTCTTTTGAATATTCTGGTGGCCGGAATTGGCACGATTCAATTTTCCTGCGCCGGCCATTTTTCCTGGAAACTTGCCTTGCCCTTCGTTTTGCTTTCCGTTCCGTTTGCCTTCGTGGGCGGATTGCTGCGGATTTCCGCTTTGACGTATTCTCTTCTGCTTGCCGGGGTCCTTGTCTTTACATCGTACCGATTCTTCCGAATGACCTCCCATGGAGAAGAGCAATCGGTGCCGCCTTCGAAAGCTGTTGCGTTGGGTGCCGGGGGCGGTATCGGATTCCTTTCGGGAATCGTCGGTGTGGGGGGCGGAATCTTCCTCAGTCCGATTATGATCCTCATGAAATGGGCCACGACAAAGCAGACTGCGGCGATTTCTGCGTTTTTTATTGTTGTGAATTCGATTGCGGGACTGGGGGGAAGGTTTGCGCGGGGAGGATTGGAGGTGGGATACATCTGGCCGTTCGTCCTGGCGGCTGCTGCCGGCGGATTGATCGGTTCTTACTTCGGCGCCGGCAAGTTCACATCAGCTTTGTTACGGCGAGTACTGGGAGTTGTCTTGTTGATTGCAGCGGTGAAGCTCATTGTCACCGCTCTCTAGAATGTAAATCGGTCACGCCTAACAACTCATATTGCCAGATACTACTGCGCTCCGGGGTGATGAGAGGTGCTGCAAACTGCGATAATCAACCCACACCAAAAACCATTGAGCGACCACTATATCCATTTAAAATGCGGGAGCGTCGTGGTACGGCGTGTTAGGCGAAGCTGCTAACGTTCCTTTTGTTGAATCCGAACCTTTAAGTTGGTCGCCTGAACGAAAGTCGCCTCCCCTTTCTTTGCAGCTTCTTCGATGAGAGGGAGGATACTTTTTTGAAACTGAATGTCCTGATCCGCATGTTGCACGAGGAGCCACGCAACCTCTGCGCCATCCTCACCGACGAGTGAGTTGCCAGGCCAGCCCACCTTCTGAACAATGTGCTTCATCCGCTCAGTGTTGTTCCGATCAATTTCCTTGACGGTCAATGCAGTCAACCAATACGGCAATACGGAGGCAAGGAAAAAAGCGGATGAACAGATTCCGATGAAAGCAACCGTAAATCCAGCGGTTCGGCAAGCGGGCGACTGTTTCTTCCAAACAAGGATGACGGTAGTCGCGGCTACGAGAATGGCGACCCCTGTTAGGAGGAATCCCAGCCTATAGTTGCCTCTGAATTGCAAAGGACCCATTCTTGCCAGGAGATTCCGTCGGGCCTTCTGATCAATGTAGCGCATCGCGAACAGTTCCCTCCGAATGGAAGTATCAAGAGAAGTTTCAAGAAGACTGATGCTTGTCCTTGCACTTACGAGGAAAGCTATCCACCGTCTGTCGTTTCGTAGGTTACTGAGTTGCTCATCGTGCTCGATCCAGTGCAGGTCACCCCAGCCGCGGCTCAAAGCTTGCCTAAGAAAATAGAAAGCCGTATCACGATTTCCGATGGAAGCAAAACATGCAGCAGCATCAACAAAAACACTAGGATCGTTTGCACCGTTTGTTATCGCGAGCGCATATATGTGTGAAGCTGAATCGAAATGCCCTTTATAGTGCAGCAACTGTGCTTCTTTGAGCAAGTTTCGGTACTCCTGAGAAAAACCAAGGTTAAACGTCAGGACTGTCAAGAGAAGCACGCCGCGAGAAGTGCATGGCCTTGCGTGCACGAGGTCTCCTTGATTAGGTGGATAGCGGTTTCGCCTGTTATGCGTTTCGTTGTGGTGCGTGAATGTTAGACTGTCCTTTGTCGACTCGTGGATGTGGCACACATTCTTGACCTTCGCATGAATCTCCAGAACCACGCGCAATGTCGCAGCGTCAATATGTTGCTTTGAACCCATCAGGTCAATGGGCTTAGAAAGAAACGCATACCCACTCTTCTTCCCATCCCACAGATTGATGGCCGAAGCGTCGCTTGATCTCGTCAATGACCGCTCGGACACTGGAACGATGCGCTTGAAGTTCACTTATAGACACCAGCAAAACTATTGTCCTTCCAGTGCCACCTCCTGTAGAACCGTCGGGTCTGCGCCACCATCCAGTGTTTGAGTACATCGTTCCTCCGACGGGGAAATGCCGGACCAAAATCTCATCGACAAAGCGTTGCCATTCGTCATCGCTCATACGACCTGAAGGATCATTCCGATTGGACCGATCCGTATACAAGGTCGTACGTAAGTACGGCTGAAGTGGTGCAAGGCAAGATACGGTCGGTGGATCAGAAACATGCCCCTGTAAACGAGTTGCACAGCCCACAAGGAGAGATGTGAGCAGTCCGAGCACGAGAGGAATCAACATCCGCAATGTTCGATTCCGCAATGTAGATTCTCCTTGGTGTGATACCGCGGGTATGCTAAAGACAGTGAATTGTCGAGGGCGCGCCACGCGCATGAGCGAGCTCTTTACCGCGAGCCAATCTGTGTTTCACGCTTTGCCTATGCAGTGTACGAGCGGCGGTTTGCCGTTTGTTAGACGCAGCACCGTTCAAGGAGGCAGGTTGCAGGGGATCATTATTTAGACTGTTCATCTAGATTCCGCTTACGTTCACGAATGACTGCATCTACAATCCCTTGTAGCATGCCGCTGAACACCAATTGGTGCAAGGGATACAGCGCGTACCAATAGGCAAGTCCATTCAAACCCACCGGGTCGAAAATTGCCGTCTGGCGAATTATGGTCGAGGAGTTGTCGCCAGACACTTCGAATTCTAGCCACGCACGTCCTGGCAGCTTCATTTCAGCTGCAAGACGAAGGAGGCGGTTCGGTTCAAACGCCTCAACTCGCCAGAAGTCAATTGTATCCCCAACGCGAACCGATTCGGAGGCGGGACGCCCACGTCGCATTCCGACACCCCCTACTAACAAGTCGAGAACTCCGCGCAACTGCCAGAGCCAGTTCCATGCGTACCAACCAGTGTCGCCTCCAATTCGCTCAATGAGCTTGAAGGCGGTCGCGGGCTCCTTTGCCACATGTGCCGTCCGCGAGTCAACCAGCCTCGTTCCAAACCGCACACCACCCCAAGAGGGTACCACCCCCGATGAGGACAAAGCATCTGACCAACGTGTAGTGGCGAACTGGCTGTCCTCATTGGCGAGTGCGTGGCGCAAGGCCTCGTCGATCCCCATCGGGCGTATGTTGAAGGCTTTGAGCGCTGCATCGTCCCGAACGAGGGTGGAGTGAACAATACTCTGGATCAGTGTTCGACCGATGCGCGCATACAATGGTGTAACCAATCCCAGCCACAAACTCGAAAGAAAAGGTGTCAGAACGGGCACCGGGATCATCCGGAGACGGATTTTGCGGCACCGGGCATACGCACGCATGATCTCTGCGTACGATACCTGGTCTGCTCCGCCGATTTCGTACACACGGTACTGGGAAACAGGGAGATGAAGCGCAGCAGTCAGATAGGCGATCAAGTCTTCTATCGCGATCGGCTGCGCTGGCCTTGAGACCCACCTGGGTGTGATCATGATTGGCAACCGCTCTACCAGTGAGCGAATCATCTCAAATGAAAGGCTACCTGAACCGATGACAATAGACGCGCGAAACTCCAGGACCGGCACACCCGACTGGCGCAGGATCTGTCCGACCTCCTGCCGACTGCGCAGGTGCGGCGAGAGAGCCTTTGTGTCATCGCCCAAACCGCCGAGGTAGATTATGCGCTCCAGCCCTGCTGCCTTTGCCGCCTCGGCAAAGTTGCGGGCGGCTGCTCGGTCATTTTCCTCGAAGGACCCTTCCGCACCCATGGAATGGATCAGGTAGTAGGCGACACGGACTCGTTGCAGAACAGAGTCGAGGCTGCGACGGTCGAGCACATCTCCCGCCATAACTTCTGTCGACGGCGCGACCTTCGGCTTGAGAAAGTCAGGACGGCGGGCCATGCAGCGAAGACGATGACCTCGGTTTTCTAGTGAATGCAATAGTCGCCCACCCACATAGCCCGTCGCACCTGTCAGAAGGATAAGTGAAGAATCGGGCGGATTTGCTTTCAGCTGATTGGAACTAGTGGCCACCTGCTACCTTGCTGGTTTGATGTTTGTATTGAAGAGCTTATGTTGAACGGCGTTGCGTCTAACGTCTGGCAAAATAACGCAGCGCCGGAGCGAGCCTAAAACCTCATTTCGGTGAGCGAAGGCGTTGAGCGCCGTACGCCTGAACTTTGCTGTGCGTCGTTGTTTTGTTTGTCGGTCAATCACAGTGTTGAGTGGCTCATTCTTGCACATCAAGACTCCTTCTCAAAGTACGGGTTGCAATTGGCACATAACGTTTCGGCATATACGATGTTGCAAGCGAGCGTGGCGGTATAATTTTTTCACCGCCTAAGCGAGCGAAGCAATATGGGTGGAACGACGAGGCGCGAGGAGTGTAGCCGTATATGCCGTGTTATATGATGTACATGTTTTCCTTTAATTTCGGAAAGAAATTGCTCTTTAAAAGAAAGATCCGATTTTGTTTTTCCGTTTTGGGCGAAGGGCAGAGGGGATTAAGGGTGAATGTCCGAAGCCCAAACACCTTGATTAATGATGATGTCCTTGTTTCATATGGCGTGCTAGGACAAACATTGTAGCGGCAACGATAATTGCAAGAATGTTCAACCAGAAGGTATAATCAATTTGAAAAGTCGTTAATTCCGTAATGCTTTTTACTTCTGTTGGAAGAATGTTGAAATAACTAAAGAGTAAATGGACAATAATTCCAGTCAGAATTGCAGATATGCCAGTCACCACTGCAATGTATATTGCAAATGGCCAGCCGTAATAATTAGCATTGATTTTTACAGCTGGGGGCACGTTGAAATCAGCATATAGGAAAGCCATTATTGCACCGAATACTATTCCATTGTTGGCTAGTATTGCTGCGAGAGGGCCATTCCCCATTGAGCCGATAACAGTTATGATAGCAAGAATTGGCGCAAGCAAGGATTGGAGTGGAACAACCAGCCATTGAGGCAGATTTGTTGGGAAAATAGCTTGAAAAAAGGATGCCGGAACAAGCGTTGCCACAAAGCCTGCCACTAAAAATCCAACGGCTATTTCTTTGTAAACCATTTTCCATTCGGCTTTGTAAGAAGAGCCTACATGGAACCAAGTCATTTTGCTTTTGAGTTTATCCTTTATATTTTCCGGCAATCCTTCCGATGGATCCATTTCCATTCCTTCTTTATGTTTTGCGTTCTCTAATGCCTTCGCGGCAAGTTTTTTAGGTAATGTGAGCTTTACTAAGATGGCTTGAATAGTGATAATAATTGGAGCACCAACAAAAAGTCCAAGCGCATATTGCCAACCAAGGAATATATAGGCCAATGCCGCAACTTCAACAGCTAAGTTGGTTGAGGCAAACATGTAAGCCAACGCCGAAACGAGAGAAGCTCCTTTTGTGAATAAACCTCGAGTTGCTGAAAGTGCGGCGAATGAGCATGAAGAAGAAACAAACCCTAAAAGTGCTGCTATGGTAAGTTGTTTTGGGGTTCCTTTTCCAAGATGTTTTGCAGCGGCTTTTTTGGAAATGAAAACCTGTATGACAGATGAAAAAGCATAACCGATGGCAAGTGCCCAAAGGGCTTTCCAGAGTAACCCTGCTGTTGTGTACAATGATTGAATTATTGGTTCCATAAATGGAGCGAGCACTATAGTATCTCCCTAGCTTTCATATTCAGCCTATCAAATGTGCGAGCGTCGTTGTTACTGCTGTTAGCTGCCGTTGGCTGGCGGCGAGCTTTTCAAGTATCTTGTAATCCGAAGAGACTTACCGATCATATTGCTACTCCGGAAAATTCATCCGCCGCAGCAGGTCTTGGAAGCGCGGGTCGTCGCGCAGGGAATCAAACCAAGGCCAAGCTTTGAGCTCGATAAGCCAAACATCCCGTTGCTCAAAGCCTTGCTCGAGCCAAGTCAGCGCCTGCTCTCTTTCTCCCAAAGCCAGGTAGAGACTCGCCATGTCAAATGCCGAAACGAGGCCTTGCGTAGATCGCCTCTGGAGATCGTTGAGAACCCGGGATGCATCCTGCTTCCGGTTTGCCCGTGCATAAGCACAACCCAGTATGGCAAGATAATGAGACGTACTGGAGAGTTCTGAAGACTTTTCCAAGGGTGCGATAGCTTCTGCATAGCGGCTCTGCGCAAGGCGAAGCTCTCCCAAATTGTGAAGGATCAAAGGGTGGTTGGGATGATACTCAAGTGCCTTCTGCAACTGGTCGCCCGCGCGATCATACTGCCTTGCAAAGATGTAGACTTGACCAATATACGCACTTATGATGGGTGAGAGGGGATCGAGTTCCCTCGCCCGTTCGAGCTTCATCACAGCTTCCTCGAATCGTCCCGCAAACGCGAGGCTTCGTCCATACCACTGATGGGCTGCAGCGTACCCGGGATTCAATTCAATGGCTCGCTTGAACTCGCGCTCCGATTCCACCCAATCCCACTCGTATTTCAACTTCCACACGCCTTGGGAGACGTGCACCTCAGCGAGGTTTTCATCCAAGGAGAGGGCTTTATGGAGTGCAGTAGCGGCCAGGGACCGTGCTTCTTTCTCCGGCAGTCCGCCTTGTTGGCCCAGAAGGAAATAACAATCGGCAAGGGCAGCGTAGGCGGAACCGTAGCCGGGGTCTTGTTCGAGGGCCTTCCGGAAACTTTCGACCGCTTGTTCATATCCACGGATGGTTCGCTGATTCCAGTAGTGACGGCCGAGTAAGTAAAGCTCGTAGGCCTTGGGGCTCACTGTCGGAGCGGCAACCAGTCGCGCCTGCTCCTGCGGAGTCAGCTTGACCTCTATTTCGTTAGCAATCGCCCGTGCAACTTCGCTCTGCAGAGCCAAGACGCCGCGCAGTTCCCGGTTGAAGCTCTCAGCCCACAAGTGCCTGTCGGTCGTTCCGTCGATCAACTGGACGGTGATACGCACTTGGTCGCCCTCGCGCAACACCGAGCCTTCGATGAGGCCGGTTACGCCCAGCTCCCGCGCAATCTGCGGCATGGCTTTGTCAGTTTCCTTGTAGCGCATCGTAGAGGTACGCGAGATGACCTTCAAGGCGGCGATCTTGGACAACTCCGCGGTCAGCGCTTCGTGCATCCCCTCGACGAAGTAGTCCTGCTCGGGGTCGCCCATCAGGTTCTTCAGGGGCAGAACGGCCAGCGACTCAATACGCGGTGAGGCCTCTCTCAATGATAAGAGAAAATACAAGCCGATGAGAGCAAGGAGAATGGTTGGCACACCAGCCAAAACAAGTTTGAGGCGCTTCTTTGCAATTATGGGTTGAGCCGAAGTCCCTTGACTCACTTTCCGCAGATCGACCATCAGCTCATCCATGTGCTGATACCGGTCGGATGCCTTCTTCTCCAAACACTTGTTGATGATCCTTTCCAACTCCACGGGAACACCCGTCCGCAAGCCGGTCACGGGCTGAGGGCTTTGATTGAGGATAGAGTAGACAATCGCTTCCTGGTATTCACTCTTGAAGGGTAGTTGACCGGTGATCATCTCATAGAGAACAATGCCAAGCGACCAGATGTCCGTCCGGTGATCCACCTTCTCTCCCAGTGCCTGCTCTGGAGACATATAAGGCACCGTCCCTAAGGTTGCGCCAGTCTTGGTAAGCTTTGTTGCTCCGCTTGTTCGGGCTAAGCCAAAGTCCATAATGACGGCCCGCCCTTTCTCCGTCACCATAATGTTGCTGCTCTTTACGTCGCGGTGAGTAATATCCTTGTCGTGCGCAGCCTGAAGCCCGTCAGCAACCTGTACGGCTACATCGAGCACTTCTTCTATCTTGAGAGGACCTTGTTCGGTCTTTTTATTGAGTGGCGTACCGTCATAGACTGCCATGACGATGAAGACTTGCCCCTCAGAGGTTTCATCGAATTCGTGGATAGTGCAGATGTTCGGATGGTTAAGGGCGGAGGCTGCCTGGGCTTCATGGATGAAGCGCTTTTTTGAGGACTCGTCTCGCGTGAGGTCAGGAGGGAGAAACTTGAGAGCGACGGTTCGGCGGAGCTTCGTGTCTTCAGCTTTGTAGACCACACCCATGCCCCCTCCCCCAAGTTTTTCTAGGATCTTATAGTGAGATATTGTCTGACCGATCATCGTTCAGGTCCTCATTGAACCCATGAGACGGTTCTTGACGAAGCCAATGGCAGCTAACGTTTGGCGTAACCACGCAGTCCCGCCCGACCTCGCTCTTGTTCAAAATGACGGGCGGGATTGAGCGACCTCTATTGTAGCTTTTAGCATTGCTTCAACCTCGCCATTTCAATGAGGGAGCGTCGTGGTTACGCCTGTTAGCTGCCGTTGGCTGAGTCAATCGTAACATTATCATTTCATTCGAGGCAATTGATAGCTGTACTTACCCTTGAGATCGGTACGCGTGATAGACCTTTCGCCAAAGTCGAAAAACTGCACCACGACCCGCCGACGGAGTCAATTCGGCAGGTTCATCCGGAGCAGCAAATCCCGGAAGCGAGGGTCGAGGCGCAGTGGGTCGAAGTAGGGATGGACGCGCATGAAAGACATGGCTGGGTCGCGGTCCTGATACGCTTTCTCCAACCATTGGAACGCTCGATCTATATCACCCAGGCCAATATAAATCCACGCCACGCAGGCTGAACCAATCCGCGCCCGCTTCCAGATTTCCTGCAATTTGCTGAGTATTCTCGCCGCTTCAGTTCTGTCCCCGGAAACTGCATAGACATACCCAAGTCTACCCAGAACAATCACCGCATCTGGGGCGGATCTCAGCGACTCCCTCAACTCTCTGATGGCCTCCTCGTACATCCCTTTTTGAACGTAAACTACTCCCAGCGTGGCGTGCGCCGCCACGTCGTTTGGATAGAGCTCAAGTGCCTTCCTCAACTCCAAGATCGCTTCGTCATACTCACGTGCGTGGAAGAGCGTACCTCCGACATTCTCGCTTATCCTCGCTGAGAGTGGATCAAGACGGCGCGCCAATTTCATCTCATCAATGGCCACGTTGTGCTCCCCCAACATTGATGCGAGCCATGCGTACCTCTGGTGGGCCGTGGCATAACCGGGGTTCAGCTCAATAGAACGCCGCAACGCTTTCCGAGCCCCTGCCCAGTCCCATTCATAGTTAAACTTGATAGCTCCCAGCACCGCATGAGCTTCTGCCAGGTTCTCATCAAGTTCGAGCGCCCTGTCCGCAGCCGTGCGTGCTTTCGGAAAAACTTCCTTTGGGTCCCGAAGCCAGTTGTTACCCAGTATGTTGTAGGCATCGGCTAAACCCGCATAACCCAGCGCGTACATCGGGTCCGTTGCAATGGCTTCCTGGAAGTACTCAATGCTCCTCATCAATCCCGCTTCGGTTCTCTGGTTCCAGAAGTGTCGCCCTTTGAGATAAAGCTGATATGCCTCAGTGTTCTCGGTGTAACGTTTTGTGATCACTGCACTCTGTTCGCCGGTGAGACTTATCTTCAGGGCTTCTGTGATCGCTTTTGCGACATCGTCCTGGACTGCGAAAACATCTTTGAGTTCGCGGTCGTAGTCCTTTGCCCAGAGATGGGAGCCCTCATCCGCTTTGATCAATTGAGCGGTGATACGTAGTCGATTCCCCGACTTGCGGATGCTGCCTTCCAGAACAGTTGCCACGCCCAAATCTTCGGCGATCTCTATTACCGACTTTTCTGTTTTCTTAAACCGCATGACGGATGTTCGGGCGATGACCTTGAGATCAGCAATGTTCGTCAAACTCGTAATAATCTGTTCCGTCATTCCATCGCAAAAATATTCTTGATCCTTTTGTGGGCTGAGATCGATGAAAGGCAGAACAGCAATGGAGTTCTTCCATTTGGTTTCAATTGCCGCTTCTGTCTTATCGCTCCGCGGTATGACTTCGCTTTTCTTTTCCCTTCCGCTTTGCCAGAGATGCACTCCTCCGACGATCAACAACACAACGATGCCTGCAAGACCGCTGTAAAGATATGCTCGCTTTCTCTCGCGAGCCATCGGTTTGCCAAGCGGTTCTTTTACGAATCCGGTTGACTTTTCTATTTTAAGCAATCTCAAATCGGTCAGCATCTCGTCTATGTGCTGATACCGACTGACGCGATTCTTCTGCATCGCCTTTTGTACGATCCGCTCTAACTCCATCGGCACATCGCTCCGAAGTGATGTAGGAGGAGGAGGATCTTCATTGAGGATCGAGTACACAAGCGCTTCGTTGTACTCACTTCGGAATGGTGATCGGCCTGTGATCATCTCATACAACACGATACCAAGCGACCAAATGTCCGTTCGGTGATCCACCTTCTCTCCTCGCGCTTGCTCGGGGGACATATAAGGCACCGTCCCTAACGTAGAGCCAGTCTTGGTGAGCTTTGTTGCCCCGCCGGTTCGCGCCAAGCCGAAGTCCATAATGACGGCCCGCCCTTTTTCTGTTATCATAATGTTACTGCTCTTGACGTCCCGGTGAACAATGCCCTTTTCGTGAGCAGCTTGTAATCCTTCTGCCGCTTGAATGGCAACATCCACGGCTTCGTCTATCTTGAGGGGACCTTTCTCGATCTTTCTGTTGAGTGGGGTACCTTCATAGATCGCCATGACGAGGAAGACTTGTCCATCAGGCGTTTCATCAATCTCATGAACGTTACATATGTTAGGATGATCGAGAGAAGACGCAGCTTTCGCTTCGTGAATAAAGCGTTTCTTATCTTGTTCATCCGAAGCGAGATGAGGAGGCAGAAACTTGAGCGCGACAAGGCGGTCAAGCTTGATGTCCTGAGCTTTATATACTACGCCCATGCCACCTTCGCCTAACTTTTCGAGAATCTTATAGTGGGATATGGTCTGGCTGATCATGTTGCAGGTTCACATTCAATGATGAGTTCCATCTGACTGACGAAGCCAATGGCAGCTAACGTCGGGCGTAAGCACGCAGTCCCGCCGCATGAAGTGAAACGGAATAAGGCGGGGTTGAGCGACCACAACTATTTCTTTGCTGAGCTTGAACTGAGCTATATCTCCGCCGAAGGCGGATGCGCCTCTGGCGCAAACAAAGGGAGCGGCGTGGTTACGCCTGTTAGCTGCAGTTGCCACTACAACAGTCGCCTCCATACACCACCACGCCACGAACCTGCAAGAATGTAGCCCTCATTCACCGTCAGGGAGAAAATTCGAATTGTTCCGGTAGCCTCTTGAAGAGATGTCAAACCTGAATTGAACTGTGTCCAGAGTCCCCCGCCGTTAGTCGAGAGAAAGACTCCCTCGGTCTCAGTGCCCGTGAAAAGGTCCTTGTCGGTGGAAATAAGACAAAAGACTTGAACGTTTGTAAGGCCCGAGTCTACTGGAGTCCAACTTGTTCCATTGTTGGTGGAGAGATACACGCCTCCGCCGTATGTTCCTGCACAGAGGTTTGTGCCAAGAAGAGCAAATGCTATGACAGTCCCTTGATCCATGTCCGTTTGCGTCCAAGCTCTACCGCCGTTTGTGGAGAGGAATACACCTTGATCAGTTCCAAGAAAGATGTCGGTTCCCTTGACGAAAATCGAAAACACACTGTTTGCAGTCAGCCCTGCATTGACCTGAGTCCAACTGGAGCCAGAGTCCGTGGAGAGGAAAACACCATCACCGGCCGTTCCTGCAAAGAAATCTGCCCCACCCGCCCCATTGGTGCTGATAGCGAGAGACCTCACATCCAGGAGGTTGCTGGCTGCCGTTAACCCCGCGTTCACCTGAGTCCAGCTTGCACCGTTGTTTGTCGAGCGATAAACACCACCACCCCAAGTGCCCGCAAGCAGGGTAATTCCATCCGCCGCGTGGAGTGTAGCCAAACATTGTACGCTTGCGGTCGCTGTCTCGCCTGTGCTAGGAGTTGTCCATGTGAGACCCGAATTAACCTGTGACCAGGATAATCCGTTGTTGGTGGAAAGAAACACTCCATGGTCTGTGCCCGCAAACAGATTTGCTCCACTGACGGCAAAAGATCCAACAGATGTGCTATCCAGACCCGTTTGCACCCATTCGATTGGCAGCGGCGAAACAGTGCTGTCCTTGCAACTGAAGAGAAGAACACTAATGAGGAACGCTATTGAAACAGCGGTTGGTTTCATACGACCTCCCACTTTGGCGTGGCAATTGCAGCTAACGTCTGCAGCAACAACGACGTTGCTTTTGCCGCTCGAAAATGATGCGGCGAAGGGCGCTATGAACGACTTATTCTCTCGCGCCCGAAGCCGCAAACCAAACCGCGGCAATAGCAATGGAGCGAACACAACTATTTCCTTCCTAAGCCTTAACTGAGCCATATCAAATGAGTGAGCGTCGTTGTTGCTGCTGTTATGCGAAGTTGCACCTTATCTCTTGCCAGTAAAGTCGGGATACAAAAGTTTGGCACACTTTGGACAGATACCGTGTGAAAACTGGACGTCCGAATGCTTTTGTATGTAACCCTCAATTTGAATCCAGGTGTCATCCGCCTCGCGTATGTTTTTGCAGTTGGCACATATGGGGATGAAGCCACTAAGCATCTTTGTGAGGGAGTCCTCGAGTTTCTTTTGAAGGGCCAGTCGTTCCGCCTCTGATCTCTTAAGTTTCGTGATTGAGAAGTGTGCATAGATTCCAAGAGCAATCAACAGACAAGAAACCAGTAGTCGCATCCATAGCTCGTTTGGGTCGGTGGGGAGCATGTTCTTCAATAGATCTCCTTCGCCAAACATTGAACTATGGATGAGTGACTCGAGAATCCAGAAGCTCATTGCGGCGAAGACACCAAGGGAGATCATTGGACTGTCGGTTACGGTGGGTAGCTGTGCTGATAGATCGGGCAATGTATGATCCTGTAATCTTCGGCGTTCGTACTCAGATATCGCTAACTTTGTAAATGCAGACTGCCCATAGATTCCGAAGGAAATAAGAAGAAAACACACCAAGGTGCGCATCCACAATTCGTTGGGTTCAGTAGGAAACAGATTCAGTAGCAATTGTCCTTCGTCAAAAATAAAAGTATGGATGAGCGCCTCGGCGAGCCAGAATGTGATGGCCAACGAAACACCGATGAGAATCATATTCCTGCGCGGAATGCCCGCCTGTTGTGTCGCTATGGTCGACATTGTGTCACCGATGAGTGATCTGGCCAATACTGAAGGTGCGATTTCGCATAACGTCTGGCAAAACAACGCAACGCCGGAGCGAACCTAAAACCTCATTTCAGTGAGCGAAGGCGTTGAGCGCCGTGTGCTTAGACTCTGCTGCGCGTCGTTGTTTTGCTTGTTATGGGAAGTTGCGCAGAGCGCTTTCGGTTATTGAATTTTCTTGCGGCGCATACTTAATGACATCTTTCGGATTTGATCAAACCGTCGGGTTGCGCCGCAAGCTCGGTTGTAGGTAACCACATCTCCGGACTGCGCAATTTCCCCATAACGTTTGCGGCAACAACGCAGCGGTTTTGCGAACTCAAAAAGATTATCTCCGCGTGCGGGGGATTCCCTGTGAGCAAACGCCAAGCGAGCAACGACCACGTTGTTTGTGGTGGTTGCGAGCTCTGAGCTTGTGTGCGAGTGTGTGAGTCCCGCCGATTTAAAAGGCTATGATATTTCGGCGGGCGAACAGACGAGCACACGTTCTTACCTTAGCCGCGTTTGCGAACTACAAATGATGCGCGTTGGCGAACAGAGAAACCAACTGTGAGCAAAACCGTTGAGCGACATCTATAATCCTTATCAAAAGATGGAGCGCCGTTGTTGCCGCTGTTAGCCGCAGTGCCCTTTTCATTTCAGTAGAATGAGTTTGCGTGATTCCATAAAGCCAGATGCCTGCAGGCGATAAAAGTATATTCCACTTGGGTAACCCACAGCGTTCCATTTCGTAGCATGTTCGCCGGCCGAAAGCTTTTCATTAATGAGGATTCCTACTTCTTGTCCGAGAAGGTCGAAAATCTTGAGCGTTACGAAACTTGATGTTGGCAGACTGAACCGAATGGTTGTTGCTGGATTGAACGGATTGGGATAATTTTGCAAAAGTGCAAATCTTTCAGGAAGATTGTTTTGATTCGGTACGCTCACCAGTGGCCCGCCGACAAAATAGAACATCCCTGTTATCTGAATGAGACCCGTATCGGGTTGTTCGCTGGTGGCATCGACGCTGAAAATTAGTCCTTCTCGTGTAAGGTAAGTGAATCCTTGATGTGTATACGGTGAAACTTCGATGGTTTTAATTCTAAGACATTGCAGTTCGTAGCTTCCTAATCTCAGCGTGCCGAATCCATCGAAGGTTGCCGTACCGCTGCTGTTCCATCCTGTTGTAACACGAACGGGCACACCTCCAACGTATGTTGTTTCCACTCCTGCCCCGGGAGTTTGCGTGTAGGTCAGGGTATCACCGTAGTTGGCTGGAAATATAGCGCGTAATTCAGGAGGTATGCTATGGCGATACTTCTGCGAGTCCGCCGAAACAAAAACTTGCCCAATCGTTTTCAGGGTATCTCCAGCAAAGAGCAAAATGAAATTGTTCTCGATGAAGGATGCCGATTGCCCGATCGTGATTCCGCTATCAGGATAATGCCCAATGAGATACGGGACTTGCGAAACCGAATAGACGTTAGTTAATAGCTGCGCCGTAAATGGTATGCTGGTAAAGTCATACACATTTGGCCCACCTTTCAGACCGACATTCACTGAGGCGGTCGTCTCAGCGGCGGCGAAACCGCGGATGGTGCTACCCGGAGTGAAGACGGCTTGAATTTGGCTTTTTGAGATTGTGATTTGAGCAAGCGATACGCCTGCAACAATCACGACAAGCATAAACGGAACGGTGAGGTATTTCATGGTACGGTTCTCCTATATAATGTTGAAAGGGCATTGCGGCTAACGTCTGGCAAAACAACGCAACGCCGGAGCGAACCTAAAACCTCATTTCGGTGAGCGAAGGCGTTGAGCGCCGTGTGCTTAGACTCTGCTGCGCGTCGTTGTTTTGCCTGTTATGGGAAGTTGCGCAGGACGCTTTCGGTTGTAGACTTTTCTTGCGGCGCATACTTAATGACTTCTTTCGGACCTGATCTGACCGTCAATTTGCGCCGCAAGCTCGGTTGTAGGTAACCACTTCTCCCGAACTGCGCAATTTCCCCATAACGTCTGGCAAAACACCGCAGTGCGGTTTACGACCTACGAACGATTTTACATCAAGGCCAGGAGTAAACCGCATTGAGCGAGACTTTTGGCTTTTTCACAGCTTTGAAATAGCCTTTTCAAATGAACGAGCGTCGGTGTTTTGCCTGTTATACGACGTGGACGGCGGCGATGCCCTCCCTTCGAATCTTCTCTTCCTTAACCACCGAATGTTTCTAAAACGCTCACTAATAGAAGGAAGCACTTTCACTTTCAAATATGTCGCGCCGCCGGCCATGGCGTATAACGTCTGGCAAAACAACGCAACGCCGGAGCGAGCCTAAAACCTCATTTCGGTGAGCGAAGGCGTTGAGCGCCGTACGCCTGAACTTTGCTGCGCGTCGTTGTTTTGTCTGTTATGGGAAGTTGCGCAGGACGCTTTCGGTTATTGACCTTTCTTGCGGCGCATACTTAATGACATCTTTCGGACCTGATCTGACCGACAATTTGCGCCGCAAGCTCGGTTGTAAGTAACCACATCTCCTGACTGCGCAATTTCCCCATAACGTTTCGCCGCACAACGCAGCGGTTTTTGCGAACTGTTCAATTAGCGCCGGAGGCCGCTCCGAACGATTCATTTCCGGCGGCCGTAGGCGCTTGCCTTGGTGAGCAAAAACCGTTGAGCGGCCTCGATCTACCTTTGCTAAGCGTCGTTGTGCGGCGTGTTATGTGCTGCGCAACTCAATACTTTCGTTAGGCGGGGCGCTCTTCGAGTTCGAGAATGATCGCTGAAGTTTCATGCGGCTTAACTCGATGATGGTACGCCACAATGGCTTGATCGAGTTTACTCAACTCCTCCGGATTTCTTTCGAGTTTGTTCCGATCATACCAAAGATGTCCTCTCCCGATCCGCTTGACGTAGATGGAACAATCAAGTGCTCTTTCTGCCTTCGACAAGATGTCCGCCAACAAAATACCTTCGATGATTGTGAGTCTGGGACCACTCGCTCCGTCGAGTTCTCTCCGAAAGTCGGCGACTTTGAACGATTCGGCGAACCTCCCATCCCGAACAAAGAAAGGGTCGAGATGAATCAGCTTGGCCCTGAGTTCATTAGCCAGGAATTGTGCAGTGGGTGTTTTGCCAACCCCCGAAAAGCCATCGATTCCGATAGTCATTCCTTGTGCTGACACTTCGCTGGTGCACAGATGCTCGACCAACTCACGTTGAGAGGCTACGACAATCATCTGGAAGAGCGCCCCGCCTAACTGTTAAATGAGTTGCGTTGCATATAACGTCTGGCGTAACCACGCAGTCCCGCTTGCCGCCTACAGAATAATTCCATCTATTCCGGGCAGCGGCAAGCGGGATTGAGCGACCTCAACTGATTCTTTCACTTCGTTTCAACTGAGCCATATCTCCGCCGAAGGCGCCAGCCCGCCTCATTGAGCAATGAAGGCTGGCGGGGATGCGCCTCTGGCGCAAACAAAGGGAGCGGCGTGGTTACGCCTGTTATGCGCAGCTCGCTCGTTGGAGTTGAACCGTATGCTTTTTTCAATCATGAAGTGCCTGCCACCCAGATCCGTAAATTAGACTCAGCGTTATACAGTGCCAACCCACTGGGCTATTTGCGCGGATCATCCTTGGGGTTCACATAGTTGATTGCCCAAGGGCCAACTCCGTGCAGTTGAACTATCGATTCTTCTTTGGTGAACGCGAAGTGCCGTGTCCCGATTGCCATCACGGCAAAGCCTCCAGCTGGCAACTTCGTGGCTTTTGATTCATCGAACATTTCTCCCAAGCCCATATAGAATGAGCCGGAAATCACAGTGACATGTTCGATGGCAGGATGCCAGTGCGGTGGAACTTTGTAGTTGGCGGGAAGATTGAGCCGCAAAGTAAACGGACCGTCCTTGGACGGGTCACCTTCGATCACCGCAGACTTAGCACCTTTTGGGAGTGAGGCGGGACCATCTTTCCATGTCAAATCCGCTGGAACTACCATGATATGGTCAGCTTGCTGATGCTCGACCATCTTTTGTTGGGCGTGGAGTTGGCCTAGTGAAACTATGAGGACCAACCCCGAAACGGGAAACAAGAAAGAACGAGTCATGATACCCTCCGTACGTTGTGGTGTGAGAAAGGTAATTATTTAGAAGATGAAGCGCATTGGTTCCTCTCTCTGAGGTGGAAATATCTTGTGAATGTTCAGCCTATGATTGCCCACCATCGTCCGCGAAGGGTGGCAGGCACGTTTTTCCTTAATTGCACATCGTATCCTTCAGTTTCCAGGAGCGGGTTGCGTATAACGTCTGGCCGCAAAACGCAGTGCGCAATAAATGGAACGAAGTGGAATGATTGCGCATTGAACGAACTCAATACGGTTTAAGACTCCGAATTCTACTCTGCATTATCAAATGTGTGTGTGTCGTTTTGCGGCCTGTTAGTTGCAATTGCCCTTCACCTCAGCAAAATAAGTTTCTTGGTCTCAGTAAACGAACCCGCCTGCAATCGATAGAAGTAGACTCCGCTTGGGATATTCGTCGCATCCCATTGCCGTGAGTAGCTACCTGCCGACAACTCTTCTGACAGAAGTGAAGCAACTTCTCTTCCCAAGAGGTCAAGGACTTTTAAAGAGACGAACAACCTTGAGGAAAGGCTAAAAGAAATGCTCGTTGACGGGTTGAACGGATTGGGATAGTTCTGATGGAGTGAGAATCGGTCTGGGACAGCGTGTTGGTCGCCGGGTTCGACCGACGTGAGTACGCCGCCGGTCGTCGTTTTGGAGAGACCGCCGTAGTCCGCCGAAAGCCAGCCGGTGTTCTGGTCGATGAAAAAGATAGAAAAGACGCTGTACTGAGTCTCAGAGCGTTGAACGCTCCAGCTTCCTCCCCCGTCGGTCGTATAGAGCACGCCGTCACCGTTATCGAAGTCAGCTCCGCCCACCCACCCCCTGTTCGCGTCGATAAAGAAGACGGCCTTGTGCCGGTTGTTCGAGGTCTGCCCTGTATTCGTGATCGAGATCCAGGAGACCCCTCCGTTTGTGGACTTAAGGATCTTTTCCTCATCCCCACAGACCCAAATGTTGTTGGCATCGACCACGTGTATATCTTCGATGGCGCCGGCACTTGTGTCGCGATGTAACAACGACCATGTCGCTCCACCATCGGTTGTTCGCAGGAACTCTACAGGTGACACCAAGCCGGTGGAATCGATTGAATCGACGGCTGCCCAGCCGTTCAATCCGTCGAGAAACCGTATGAGGGGTAATTTCCTTGCAGCTTCATAGCCCGGAAGCCAGGTGGAGCCTCCGTCGGTGGTTCGAAGGACGGAGCTTGTGAAGTCGGGAAATTCCCCCGACGCGACAGCGATCCACCCGGTGTTCGCATCGACAAACTGAACATCGATGCCGAACAATTTTGAAGCAATGTCCTGGCGGCTCCATGAATTCCCCCCGTCAGTCGTTTTGTATAGTACCGCCCCGCTCGCGTTCTCAACAGCGTTGATCGTCCCCATGACCCACCCCACCTGCGGACTGATGAAACTCAGCCCGAGGGAGGGGTTAATGAGAATGCCAATAGTGTCGACGGGTTCAGGCTCCTGCACCGTCCAGTCGGTGCCCCCGTTCGTCGTGTGCAGAAGGCGACCGTCTTGCGCCACGACCCAACCGTCGTTAGCGTTGACGAATTGAATCCTGCCGAGAGGGATATCTCCGAGGGGATGGACTTGTTGAACCCACCCCGATTGGGCGTGGGCTTGACTCAGGCCCATTGAGAGCACGACAAGTAACAAGGCCCAAGATGTGAAAATGTGTTTCATAGCAAATCTCCTTATGTGGTTGGTGAAAGGGAAATCGCAACTAACTCCTTGGATTAGCGAAGTACTGCGTTTTTGAATCGCGAAATTAATCCTTGTCTTTGAGGAGTGAAAGTCCCTTCCCCTCTGCCTCGATCAGATGTTCAAGAGGGCTCTTTATCTTGCCAAGGTTCTTGGTGCTGACATGGGTGTAGATTTCAGTTGTTCGGGAGCTCTGATGGCCCAAGAGTTCCTGAATGTATCTCAAATCCGTCCCACTTTCCAACAAATGAGTCGCAAAAGAATGCCTCAATGTATGCATTGTGAAAAAACAAAAAAACCTCTTTCATCGGAAACCGAATCCAGAGGTCGTGTTCGCCGCGCTGGTTCTCATCCCACCGAATGCCCCCTTACAATGAATCGGCATTCCGGATGCCCCAATCGGGACTAACCGCTGGCGTTGTTTCTATGTCGGTGCAATGTAGGGGAGAGGACGAAGACAATCAAGGTAATACAGACCGGATGTGGGACACGGTAAAAACCGATGGGGACGGAAAAAGAACGGATTGTTAAAGTGTCAGGTGAGTAATCCCGTTTCAAAAGCGTTCTTTTTTTTGGACTTCGCAAAAGCCTTGATCCGTTCCTTTTTCGTCTTTTTCCGTGTCTATCTGTGTCCCATTTCAAGTCCTCACTCCTTCTCGAGGTTCCTCATTCTCACTGTCTGAAACAACGGAGTTGGCTCGGGTGTGAGGGTGAAGAACACGGAAACATTCATCGCTTCGCCTTCCATGATGAACGTTCCGCGGAGTTGGTTTTCCGGTATGATCTCCTTCACGCCGACGATCTTCCCTGCTTTCTCGAATGGGATCTTCGTCCACTTTCGGAGATCCTCGATGGGGCTATCAAGGAAAAAATTCTCTGCAAATAACCCCGATGATTCGGCCCCATTCCAGTCGGGAAGAAACCGGATCAATTCCTGCATTCGCTGTTTCAGGATTGCAGAGGCCGGAAGCTCCATTGGCTGCAGATCTGTTACTGAAAGAATGGAATCAAGGACGGTCACGTTCAATGCGCTGGTTCCACCCTATGTTCTGTTGTCAAAGCTCATGACGGCCAGTCCGTATTGCGGCATCATGGTCCAGTTGCTTCCGAATCCGGGCAGTCCGCCGCTGTGACCCACCATAACCCTCCCGCCGCAATCCTGGGTCCAGGCGAGTCCATAACCGTAGGCAGAAACCGTTGCGCATTCACGTCCGTTCGCATATCGGAAGCGTGTATTCAGCCTGTTGAACCGCCACGGATGGTGCATCTCACGCAGGGAACTGCGCTTCAGAGGACCAATCTCCACGTCATTGCGCGGAGGCCATGCCGCCAGGTGCAACGAGACGTACTTGGTAAGATCTTCAATTGATGTGATTAATCCGCCCATGGCGCCATAGGAGCCGTGATGGAGGAGCGGAATATTCTGGTACGCGTCATTCACCCAACTGTAGCCGAGGGCCAGCTTTTGCGGTGGCGCCTTTGTGTATTCCCAGACGGTGTTGTTCATTCCGAGAGGCTTAAAGATGTGTTCCTGGGTGTACTCGTCGAACGGAACGCCGGAGACTACCTGCACGATCTGACCCAATAAGGCAAATCCCACATTGCTGTACTCATACTCCACACCGGGAGTGTTCGAAAACGTTGGGCCGTCGGCCATGAGCCTTCGAAGTTCGGCATCGGTATCGGCCAACTGGCGGTCTCCCCAGGCATTGTCTTCGGGCAATCCTGATCCGTGTGTCATCAGGTGGCGGATCGTTACCACGGGTGCGTCGGAAGTCAGGAGCCGGAGTTTCTTCATTTCCGGAATGTACTTTGAGGCGGGCTCGTCCAGATCGAGTTTGCCGGCGTCTCTGAGTTGCAGGATTGCCATTGCCGTGAAGCTCTTGCTCATCGACGCGATCCGGAACATCGATGATCCGTCTGCGGCGTATTTCTTCTCGAGGTTTGTAAAACCAAATCCGCCCGAGTACAGAAGTTTTCCATCGAGAACGACTCCGTACACCAACCCCGGCATGTTCTGTTTCTCCATATACTCGCGAAAAATGTTTTCGACGAACGACCTGGTGGCTTTGACTCTTTCCGCCCGGTCAGAGTCGGGATAAACCGGGGGTTGGTAATCCAATTTCTGACCGAAGGCACTGGTGATCGTGACGAAGAGAATGAGGATGGCGCGGTTCATATGTTCCTTTCGAATTTGAATTGGACGAGAATTTCAGTCCGGCAATGTAGAGGAGCGGGGGTTGAGATGCAAGCGGTGTTTGTCTGTAGTGTCTCAGTTTCCATGGTTATTTCACACCTGCCCGACTGTGATTGCACTCTCAATGGTCAGGCGGGGAGGTCCACAGAGAAAAAGAAAAAGGGAGAGTTCCACAGAGAAAGACAGTTCTCTGTGTCTCTCTCCGCCAAACCGCCAAACAGATCGGCGGTCAGGAAAGATGGCGGGCAGGTGTGTAATTTCTTTTCTTTCTACTTGTGAGACACGACCGTTCGTCCGGCCTCCGACATCTGACCTCCGACCTTCAATCCAACAAATTCTCGTAAACAATTTCCCGAACCGCTTTCGGCAATCTATCGTCGTCAACATTGGTCAACACAATGAATCCTATGTTATGATGCGCTATGAACTCAAGCCTCGATCCGTATCCTGATACACCACCCGTGTGGAAGTAAACACGGTGGCCATCCCGCTCCTCGATGAACAATCCGAGTGCATAGTGGCCGCTCCGCGTGCTCGAATGATTTGCCAGCATTTCGTTGAACGCCTGATCGGACATCAGGCGCCTGCCATCCAGGACACCGCGGTTGAGCAGGAGGCGCAGCAATTGTGCCAGTTCACGGACATTGGAGTTCATCGCCGCGGCGGGTGCTTCCCGTCCGAGAAAATCAAGCCGGCTCAGGGGAAATTTCGCGCGGGATTTCTCATGGCTGTACCCGTAGGAAAAATCTCCTGATTGTTCCATGGCAGCGATGGAAAAATTGCTTTTCTCCATTCCGACAGGCGTAAAGACGAGATTCTTGACAACCTCTTCGTACGATGTCTGATAGGCCTTTCCAAGTGCCTCGCCGGCCGCGAGGACCATGAAATTATTGTAAGCGAAATGCTTGCGGAACGTCCCGGCCGGCTTCGATTGCATTGCAGCTTTGATCAACAGTTCCCGCGTGCTGTAACGTTCGTACCAACTCCCGCCAAGGTCATTCGGCACACCCGTGCGATGGCTTAGCAGATCCCGGAGCGACACAAGGGAATTCGCCCCAGGGTCGCGTAATTTGAAATAGGGGAGAAACTTTCTGGGTGAATCTTCAAGCGATATGCGCCCCTTGTCTGCGCTGATCACAACAGCCAATGCAGTCACCGTTTTGGTGATCGACGCGATGTTGAACAACGTTTCTGTTGTCACAGGCAGTTTCGCATCAACATTGCGCAATCCGTAACCCTGCATCAGGATCACCCGGTCGTCTTTTACGATGGCCAGGGCCATGCCCGGGATGTTGGCGGCGACCCGAGCCGATTCGACGGCTTTGTGAATGGCGTCAAGTGTCGTCGAACGTTCAAGTGTTTCGGTGTCGCCAATGTTGAGATCGTTTTGACTCAGGCCCTGGCGATTCATGGGATTAAGCAGGACGCCGAAGAGGATAACTAGAAAAGTAAGGGTGGTCAGTCGCGAGCTCAAGAGGGCTTATGACTATAAGAGAGAGTAGTGGATGCCATGCTGTTTCGTGTAGAATCAATTCCGTGACATCTGGAATATAAACGGGAAAACTGACACCAGCAAAGGCCGTCGTTCGGATATCTTGCGCCTGATTTCTGATCTCCGACCTCTGACTTCTGACCTCCAACTTCTCTCTCGTTTACTTAGTGCCCGAAAATCACTATCTTTCTTAGTATTGATAACGTTTCGGGACCCTTATGCTTTCAAAAACTCATGATGAGCCTCTTGCGGCCTTTGAAGACCGGATTGCCAAAGGTGACAAGGTCGAGCCGGGCGACTGGATGCCCGAGGAATACCGCAAGAACCTGATCCGCATGATCGGCCAACATGCCCACAGCGAGATCGTCGGGCAATTGCCGGAAGGGAAGTGGATTCCGTTTGCCCCCGGATTTCGCCGGAAATTGACGCTTGTCGCCAAGGTGCAGGACGAGGCCGGCCATGGGCAGCTGCTGTACCGCGCTGCTGAAACCCTCGGCAAGAGCCGTGAAGAGATGATAGATGAACTGCTGTCGGGAAAAGCAAAGTATTCAAATGTCTTTAATTATCCCACGCCGACTTGGGCAGATGTTGGTGTGATCGGATGGCTGGTCGATACGGCAGCGGTGATCAATCAGAGTATGCTTGCACAGGGTTCTTATGGTCCATATGCTCGCGCCATGAAACGCATTTGCTATGAAGAAGCTTTCCACATTAAACAGGGATACGATGCCGTTGCGGTATTGGCGAACGGTACTCCAGAGCAACGATCAATGGCCCAGGATGCCGTTAATCGGTGGTGGTACCCAACCCTCATGATGTCTGGCCCGCCCGACAAGATCTCCGAGCATACCGAGCGCGCCATGCGATGGCGAATCAAAACAAAAACGAATGACGAAGTCCGTCAGGAATTCGTCGATCATATCGTTCCGCAGATCCGGGCCCTGGGGCTTGATGTCCCCGATCCGGATTGTCGCTACGATGAATCAGCGGGTCATTACAGGTTTACAGCGCCCGATTGGGAGGAACTCCGCAGAGTGGTGAATGGCGACGGTCCGATGAACAAGGAGAGGCTCGCAGTTCGACGCAAAGCGCATGAAGATGGGCAATGGGTGAGGGAAGCGTTGGGCATACGCGGGGCGAAAGAAAAATCCGAAATCCGAAATTCGAAGCACGAAACAAATCCGAAACCCTAAATTCGAAACCTAAGAACAGGCGCCTTTCGAATTTTGTGCTTCGTAGTTGTTTCATTTCGATATTGGTGCTTCGTGCTTTTCTAGGCCCTCTCTATGCCTGATACTCAGTGGGAAACATATGAGGTCTTTCACCAGGCGCGACGCGGCAGGCCTCATGAACATGTCGGGTCCGTTCACGCTCCGGATCCCGCCATGGCGCTTCAAATGGCACGCGATCAGTTTGCACGGCGGCTCGAATGTGTGAGTCTGTGGGTGGTAAGATCAAAAGACGTCACGCAAACAGATTATCAGGATCCGAACTTCTTTTCGCGAATGTTCGACAAGAGTTATCGCGACCCCAAGGCGTTCGATGCGCCGGCAAAGGAGTAGATATTTGAATTGGATGTTGGGTATTGAATGTTCGGCGTTGGTTGTTGTTTTGATGTGATGCAAAAAGAAATTTCCAACATCGAACGTCCAATGATGAACGTCCAATTTTAGAAGGCAAGATCCAACGTCGAACGTCCAATTTCGAATGTCCAATTTGGGTTGGTAATATCCAACGCCGAACATCCAATGATGAATGTCCAATTTGGATTGGATGTTGGCCATTGAGCGTTCGGCGTTGAGAGTTGTTTTTGGGGATCTAAAATATCCAACGTCGAACGTCGAATTTCAAATGACGAATAGAATCATTCCATACCTCACCTCTCTTGCAGACGACGAGCTTGTACTCGGACATCGGGACTCGGAGTGGACCGGATACGCCCCCATTCTCGAGGAGGATATCGCTTTTTCGAACATTGCCCAGGATGAACTCGGGCACTCATTGGCCTTTTACACTCTTGCGGAAAAGCTGGGAAATTCTTCCCCCGATACGATGGCCTTCGACCGGCCATGGCAGAAATTTTTCTGCTGCAGATTCGTCCAGTACCCAAAAGGCGATTTCGCTTATACAGTGATGCGTCAGTTTCTGTTTGATTCTGCCGAACGGGTCAGAATGAAATCTCTCGGCTCAAGTACCTACGAACCTCTGCGGGACTGTTCGTCAAAGATCCTTGCCGAGGAGGCCTATCACCTGATGCACACCCAAGCCTTGATCGAGCGTCTGGGTGATGCCACCGAAGAAAGCCACAACCGAATGCAATCCGCTGCAGCAGCGGCGTTTCCGCAATCGCTCGGAATGTTTGAGGATTTTGAAGGTGAGGATGAGCTGGTGAAACAAGGGATTATTGTTCCAAGTAAAGATCTGAAAGCCGAATGGTTGTCCTTTGTCGTTCCTCTTCTTGAAAGAGCTTCATTGAAGCTTCCGGTCCGCGGACTCGAACCCGACTGCATTCCCGACCTTGGCGGTCGAAGGGGAAAGCATACGGAACATCTTGCCCACGTTGTGGCGGATCTGCAGAAGGTTTATCAAATGGCACCGGGCGCGAATTGGTAGCTGCACACTTCGACATTCGAACATGAAAACACTCACTCATCATACACTCGAGGACGTCTGGAAAGCTCTCCATGACGTCAAGGATCCCGAAATCCCCGTTCTGTCACTCGTCGATCTGAACGTCATTCGGGACGTCGCGATTGACGGAACAGGCGTTTCCATCCGCATGGTGCCGACCTTCTCCGGCTGCCCGGCTCTCGACATGATGAGGCAAGAGATCGTGGCGAAACTTCGCGAAGTGGGATTCGGGAATATCGATGTCCGAGTCGACAGGAATGCAGTCTGGTCAACCGATGAGCTGTCGGATGCAACGCGTGCAAAACTTCGGGAATTCGGAATAGCGCCTCCGGCCAGAAAAGGGAACTCGCTGGTCGCCGCCCTCATGCTTCCCGTGGAATGTCCGTTCTGCCATTCAAAGGAAACGCGGCTCGAGGGGGAATTCGGAGCGACCCTCTGCAAACAATTGTTTTATTGCGACGATTGCCGCCAATCCTTCGAACGATTCAAGCCGCTTTAGCCCCTCAACTTCGACAATCGACATTCGAAATTCGACATTATCATTGCCCGACACCAAACTCATAACGGTTTCTCTCGAGAATCCCGATCTCGATACGATCGCAGACGCAGCCGAAATCCTGAGGGCGGGCGGACTTGTGGCCTTTCCTACGGAAACCGTTTACGGATTGGGCGCCGATGCGTTGAATCCCGAGGCAGTTCGCAAGGTGTTCGAGGCAAAAGGCCGCCCGGCTGATAATCCGCTCATTGTCCACATCGCAGATCATGGCCAATTGATCGATCTGGTTGACGAGGTGCCCGACAAGGCGCAGGCGCTTGGCAAGGAATTCTGGCCGGGTCCTCTTACCCTGATCATGAAAAAAACGTTCCTTGTTCCCGAAATCGTGACTGCGGGGCTGGATACCGTGGCTGTCCGAATGCCCGACCATCCGGTGGCCCTTGCTTTGATCGAAGAATTTGGCGGAGGGTTGGTGGGGCCGAGTGCGAACCTGTCCGGCCGTCCGAGTCCCACGACCGGTGCTCACGTCATGGATGACCTCCACGGGAGAATCGACATGATTTTGAATACAGGCCCTGCAGAAATCGGCATAGAATCTACGGTGGTAGACATGACGGTCGATCCCCCCGTCATTTTGCGGCCCGGCGGACTTCATAAAGAAAGTCTGGAAGACATTGTGGGGGAAATCATAATGGCGTCCGAGGCGAATTCATTGAGACGATCACCCGGTACCCGCCATCGTCACTATGCTCCCAAAGCGAAGGTGGTGCTTGTCCCCGAGAAAGACGCCGCCGCGTTGAGCCGGCTCCTGCAGGAATACAGGCAAAGAGGGAAAAACGTGAGTTGCGTGGTTCATAGCCCCGAGCTTGCCAGGATCGAATCGGGTGGATTCTACAAAGTCCTGCCGGCTCCCATCGACTTTTTTGCCCGGTATCTTTTTCGCACCTTCAGAGAACTGGATCAGGAGGGGGCGGATGTGATCATCGTGGAATCTGTTTCAGAGGAGGGATTGGGTACGGCTGTGATGGACCGATTAAGAAGGGCTTCGGAGACTTCGTTATGAAATCGAATAAACACAAACCGACAAGATCTTCGCATTCGCTTGAGTCGTTCGCCAATCTCGATTTTCACCGTCGGGAACGGACCGGAATCCCTGAGGCGATCTTTGCCGAAGGCAAGACCGTTGACCAGGTTGTTCTGCTGACCGATCAAATGGTCGAACGTGCGGGAATGGTCCTTGTGACGAGGATCTCGGCTGAAATGGCGCGTGAAGTGAAAACACGCGTCGCTCACCCAATGAAGTATTATGAATCCGCCCGCGCCATCGTGGCAATCCGGGGCGGGTTCCGTTTACCGGCCACCGGCGGCGCGATCGCAGTGCTTGCGGCGGGTACATCGGACCTGCCCGTTGCCGAGGAGGCCCGCGTTACCGCGGAATGTATGGGTTGCACCGTGTCTGCTTTTTATGATGTCGGTGTGGCAGGGATCCACCGCCTGGTTGGACCATTGGAGCATATCCATGAAAAGAAGATCTCCGCGGTCGTGGTAGTTGCCGGAATGGAGGGTGCGTTGCCAACGGTTGTGCGAGGGCTGGTGGCTGTTCCGGTGATCGGAGTACCGACAAGTGTCGGATACGGGTATGGCGGAAAAGGTGAAGCCGCATTGATGACCATGCTGCAATCATGTGCACCGGGGCTTACGGTGGTGAATATCGATAATGGTTTCGGGGCCGGGGCAACCGCAGCTCTCATCGCAAACAGGGTGGCAGAAGTCATGCGGTCTCCCCGCTCGAGTCGGGCCTCACGGGAAAAAAGCCGTTCATAAAGTGTAATCTTGGCGTTGGTTTTCAACGGAGGAGAATCGTAGTGGACGCAGAGAGAAATCCTCTGCGCCTCTCTTTTCCTTTTCTCCGCGGTCTCTGCGTTAAAAAACCAAGAAACAGCCTCATCACGCCAAAAAAACCTTTAGATTTGCCGAACTCTTTTGTATCTTTAGGCCTCGCTGTTTGTCAGGTTTTCCACAAAAAATCATCCAGGATAACTGAAATCTCCTATGCCCAAAGGTAATCCGCTTGTCGGTGTTATCATGGGGAGTTCTTCGGACGCCGAGCACATGGATCCCGCGCGGACCATTCTGAAGGAATTCGGCGTACCGTTCGAGTTTAAAGTGGTCTCCGCCCATCGGACCCCGGACCAGATGTTCCGCTATGCTGAAGAAGCGGCAGGGAGGGGGATTCAAGTGATTATTGCCGGAGCGGGCGGGGCGGCGCACTTACCCGGAATGATTGCCTCGAAAACCATGCTTCCGGTGATCGGCGTGCCGGTGAAATCGAAGTCGCTGAGCGGCCTTGATTCGTTGCTTTCCATCGTACAAATGCCTGCGGGCATTCCTGTCGCTACTGTGGCAATTGACGGAGCTGCGAACGCTGCCCTTCTTGCCATCCGCATCCTGGCCTCGACGCATCCCGAACTCACGGATCGACTGCGGGCCCATAAACAAAAGATGGAACAACAGGCCCTGGCGTCCAAGATATGATGCGGACCATTCTGCCTCCAGCAAAGATCGGTGTTATCGGCGGCGGCCAGCTTGGAATGATGACCGTTCGGGAGGCCCACCGGATGGGATTCCGGAGTATTGTCTGGGATCCCGACCCTGAATGCCCCGCTGCTCGTCTCGCCGACACACTCCTGACCGCACCCTTTTCCGATCCTGCAGCAGCACGCTCTCTTGCAGACACTTCAGACATCGTCACGTATGAATTCGAAAGCATCGACCCCGGCATGGTTGAAATGGTGGAGAAAACCAGGCCCGTATTTCCGGGAAGCTCTATCCTGCGAATAGCACGTCATCGCAGACTCGAAAAAGAAGCCCTGCAGAATGCGGGATTTCCCTCAGTACCGTTCTCTATCGCACGAACAGCGAATGAATTGCGCGACGCGGCCGCAACGATTGGCTTTCCCGTTGTGGTGAAAACGACGACCGCGGGTTATGACGGAAAGGGGCAGGCCGTCTTGGAAAACGCGGGGGACCTTGATTCCTTCTGTGCGGAAGGCGGCTCTTCCGAATGGATCGTCGAACAATTTCTTCCTCTGCTTCTTGAGGTCTCCGTCATTGCTGTGCGCGGACATGACGGCGGCGTCACGGCATTTCCGGTTATTGAAAACGAGCACCGCGAGAATATCCTGCATGTTTCGCGCATCCCCGCTCGTATTTCCGCGGCACTGAGAACAGAAGCCAGGAACCTGGGGATCTCCGTCATCAAACATTTCAACATCGTCGGTGTTTTGTGCATCGAAATGTTTGTTACTCGAGATGGAAAACTGCTTGTGAACGAACTTGCCCCCCGGCCTCATAATTCGGGCCACTTCTCACTGGATGCCTGCTCTATGTCCCAATTTGAAGCCCTTGTGCGTACCATTGTCGGTTTACCGATGCAGGAACCACGCACCATAAGTCCTTGCGCCATGGTGAATCTCCTGGGAAAACACCTGGAACAGCTGGACATTGTCGCACTGCACGAGATTCCGGAAATCAAAGTTCATTTGTACGGGAAAAAACGCATCGAACCAAAAAGGAAAATGGGCCATGTGACTGTCCTGGGTGTCTCAGAGGAAGAGGTCGGAAGAAAAGTGGAGCGGGTTCAGGAGTTGATCGGTGAGAAGACCGCGGCCGGCCGGCCACCACGGCGTAAATCGATTTCGGTTCAGGAGAAGAAGGAGGTCTGATCATGCGGTGCCGGAAGTGTGGTTCTGAAGTAAAAACTGAGATGCGGTTTTGTCCGGTGTGCGGAAGCACGCTTCATCTTCAGCAGGATACGGTTCAGACCGATGCTCCTGTGAAAAACCCGAAGGTCAAGCGGTGGGTCATCCGCGGGGCCATCATCATCGTTCTCGTTGTGGGTGTCGGAGCGTTCCTCGATCAGCTTTTAAGGACGTTTCATCCGGTGATTGAAAAACAGCCTGACGTGGCAATGGTGACGATGTACCGAAACGAAGAAATTCGCAGTACGCCTGTCGAAGCGGTGATGGTGGGAGGAAACATCGGCGTGCCCCTCAGGGTTGTGCAGGAACACAAGCTTGTAAGGTTTTTTGATCCGGAAGGGAAACAGGACATTCCCCTGATTGCGTACATCACGCCGCAGGGAAAACTGGTGACGGCCATAAGCAAGAGCGAACAGTGCGGATCGACGGATTTCTATCTCAGCGGCAATAACATTCATTGTGCTTCCTGCGGGTCGTATTGGAATATGGCAAGCATGGAGGCGTATGCATGCTGTCAACGATATTATCCTGATCCGATACCGAGCTCAATTTCGGGAGATATGGTGGTGATTGACCCGGCAATCGTACGGCAGTGGCAAAGCAGGTTGTGATCGCAAGGAGAATCAGGTGTCGACGCAGGCATTAGAACGATGGGTGGATGAAGTCTCGAGGCTGACGAAGCCGGGCAAGACCGTCTGGTGTGACGGTTCGGAGTCTGAGTATGCTTCTCTCGTGGGAATGATGGTGAAGGATGGAACCCTCATCGAGCTGGATGAACGGACCTATCCCAATTGCCATCTGCATCGAAGCCACCCAAGCGACGTTGCGCGGACGGAAAGCGTTACGTTTATTTGTTCGAAGACGAAAGAACTCGCCGGTCCCAACAACAATTGGATGGACCCTGCGGAAGCAAAAAGCACCGTTGGCCGGCTTTTCGACGGAAGTATGAAGGGAAGAACGATGTACGTTATTCCCTACCTCATGGGCCCGCCAGGTTCACCGTACAGCAAAGCAGGAGTTGAGGTAACAGACAGCGCGTATGTCGCAGCAAGCATGCTGACCATGACCCGCGTGGGACGGCCAGCCCTTGACCACCTCAAATCGACGGGCGAATTTGTTCCAGGATTGCATTCCCTTGGAGACCTGTCCCCTGATCGACGTTATGTCATGCACTTTCCCGAAGAGAGGCTCATTTGGAGCATCGGTTCCGGGTATGGCGGCAATGCACTGCTCGGCAAAAAGTGCTTCGCGTTGCGGATCGCAAGCTGGATGGCAAAAGAGCAGGGGTGGATGGCCGAGCATATGTTGGTCCTTGGACTCGAGGATCCTACGGGCCACAAGACGTATATAGCGGCGGCATTTCCGAGTTCATCCGGCAAAACCAACCTCGCTATGATGGTCTCGGCGCTGGCAAGCGAAGGTTACAAGATCTGGACTGTCGGGGACGACATCGCCTGGCTCCATGTCGACGCCGAGGGACAGCTCCGCGCAATCAATCCGGAAGCAGGATTTTTCGGGGTCGCCCCGGGCACAAGTGTCTTAACGAATCCCGTTGCCATGGAAACGATCGAGCGAAACACGATTTTCACCAACGTCGCGATGACCGCAGATCGCAAACCCTGGTGGGAAGGCATCGGTATTCCGGCCACTCCAGGAATGACGGACTGGAGGGGAAACCCGTGGGATGGAAAATCACCTGCGGCGCAGCCCAATTCGCGGTTCACGGCTCCGGCGAGGCAATGTCCTATTATTGATTCCGAATGGGAGAACCCGCAAGGCGTGCCGATTTCCGCAATCCTCTTTGGCGCACGGCGCTCCACACTCGTTCCCTTGGTTTCCCAGGCCCTCGATTGGGAACAAGGGGTGTTTATGGGCGCGGGGATGGGTGCGGAAACGACCGCAGCAGCGACAGGCGCCATCGGCGTCGTCCGACGTGACCCCATGGCAATGCTTCCATTCTGCAGTTACAACATGGGTGATTACTTTGCACATTGGTTGCAAATGGGCCGTAAGCTCAAGATGCCTCCAATGATTTTCCGCGTGAATTGGTTTAGAAAAGGCCCAAACGGAAAATTCATCTGGCCGGGATTCGGCGAGAACATCAGGGTCCTCAAATGGGTTCTTGCCCGGCTGCAGAATCAGGATCACACCGCGCGGGAAACGCCGATCGGATTTGTTCCGGAACCGGGGTCGATCGACATCCACAACCTCGCCGTCAGTCCGGATCAGTTGAAAACCCTTACCGAGATTGACCGCGAGGGGTGGCAAAAGGAGGCAGACGAGATGGCTTCCTTTTTCCGCCGGTTCGGCGACCGGCTTCCGCGAGAGATTTCCATGCAGTCTGACCAGCTTAAGAAGAAACTACAATCACAGAACGCTCAACATTCCTGAACGAATCCTATGAGACTCGACCGGCTCATCCAGCGGCTGCTTCCCCGTGACGAAAAATTCTTCACAATGCTTGAGGAATCCACCAGCAATCTCCTCATCGGATCGGAACTTCTCAAGAAGCTCGCCTCCGCGAAAACTCTCGCCCAACAAAACAAACTCATCGAAGAGATCAAGGAAATTGAGCACCGTGGGGATACGATTACGCACAGGATTTTCTCCGAACTCAATGCCACCTTTGTCACGCCTCTGGACCGCGAAGATATCCATCTGCTCGCGTCTGCTCTCGACGACATTCTCGACCATATTGACGGAAGCGCCCAGCGCCTGGTGCTCTACAACATCAAGAAATTTACGCCAGCGATGATTCGTCTTTGCGATGTCCTCCATCTTTCCATCGGCGAACTACACCGGGGCATTGGCCTTATGAGAGATCTTCACCACACAGACCGATTGGAGGAAGTGTTCCAGCGTGTCAACCAGTACGAAAATGACGCCGATATCATCTTCGACCAGGCCGTGGCGGAGTTGTTTAGAAGAGAAAAGAATCCCATCACGATCATCAAGCTGAAAGAAGTGTACGTCGGCCTGGAGACTGCAACGGACAAGTGCGAAGATGTGGCCAATGTCCTTGAAGGTATCGTTATCAAACACGCCTGACCATCCCTTTTCCCGACTATGCTGACTCTGACAATCGCCCTGGTTCTTATTGCACTGTTGTTTGATTTCCTCAACGGGATGAACGATGCCGCAAATTCAATCGCGACCGTCGTTTCAACCCGCGTACTGTCTCCGAAAATGGCCGTCCTGTGGGCGGCGTTTTTTAACTTTGTTGCCGCGTTCGGTTTTGGGGTCGCTGTGGCAAAAACGATCGGAACGGGAATCATCGACCCGGAGCTTGTCGATCAGCAGGTTATCCTCGCCGCATTGACAGGCGCCATTCTCTGGACGCATTTCTGCACACGCTACGGATTTCCCATCAGCGTCTCTCATTCACTCATCGGAGGCCTTGTCGGTGCGGGCCTGGTCAAAGGCGGATTGGCGGCATTGAATGCGGCGGGCATCACGAAGGTCGTTTTGTTTATTTTCCTTGCACCCATTATAGGACTGGTCGCAGGATTCTTTCTCATGGTCATCGTGAATCAACTGTTTCGTCACAAATCGAGCCGTGGAGTGGACCGCTATTTTCGCGTGGGACAACTGGTTTCTTCAGCGGCGTACAGCCTGGGACACGGCACCAATGATGCGCAAAAAACCATGGGGATTATTACCGTGCTTCTCTATTCTGGTGGCTATCTCACTGAGTTCGAAGTTCCCATGTGGGTCATACTCTCGGCGCATACGGCAATCGGATTGGGGACTCTGGTGGGTGGGTGGAAAGTGATTCGGACGATGGGCGTGAAATTAACTCATTTGAAGCCTGTGGGCGGGTTTTGTGCTGAAACGGGCGGGGCAATGGTCCTTCTAGGAACCGCAATGGCCGGAATTCCGGTGAGCACAACCCACACGATCGCGGGGGCAATTATGGGCGTAGGATCCACACGGCGGCTTTCCGCTGTCCGATGGGGCATTGCCAGGCGCATCGTGGTTGCATGGATCTTGACGATACCGGTTTCTGCCCTGGTTTCCGCTGCTGCGTTCGAACTGACCGTCCCTCTCTTTTGAATTTACAGCCAGCCCTCGGCCTTGTACCATTCGAGGGTTCGTTGCAAACCGTCGCCAGCCCCGATCTCCGTTCGAAATCCCAACTCTCGTTCAATTTTTCCCGTTTCGCACGTCCAGTACGGTGTAACAAGGTCCCGAACCTTGTCGATGCTTACCACGGATGGCTGAGGAAGAAGCCAGGAGATTGCCTGCGTCACTCCCGCTATGCCATACAGAATCAGCCGTGGAATGGGGAGGTTGAAGGTTGTTTTTCCAAGAAGTGACGCCGTGATCGAAACAAGATCTGAATACAAATAAGGGGTCTTGTCGCCAACAAAGTACACCCTGCCTCCGGAAGAATCCGACTTCAGCACCGTTGTGATAGCCCTCGCCAGCTCCGTGACATAAATCATGCTCAGCATTTTTTTCGACGGGCCCATGACGGGCATGATACCGAATTTGATCCACCGGAACATGTGAAGAATGTCCTTATCCCGGGGTCCGTAAACTGCGGGCGGCCGAAGGATGACCACAGGAAACAAGTCCTCAAATTCCCTGCAAACCAGTTCGGCTTCGAGTTTCGAAGCTCCATATGCCGTAAAGGGGTGGCAAGGCGAATCTTCGTTGACGGGGCGCCCGTCTTGACCTGGTCCGACTGCGGTGAGACTGCTGATGTAGCAGAACTGGCTGACCGTCCCCAATTCCTTGCACGCGAGGAGAATGTTGCGGGTGGGGTCAACGTTGCCGGTGAAAAAATCCTTTCGACGCTTCGCCCGTGTCACACCGGCAATGTGCACGACCTGGTCGCACTGATCCAGCGCGGCCCGAACTGCGGATCTGTCCAAGAGGTCGACGCCGCGAATCTCAACCGGTAGGCCCTTGAGCCAGCCCGTCCCGCTTCGGCCGGAACGAATCAGGCAGCGGACTCGATATCCCTCCTGAAGAAGAGCTTCGACCGTGTGGCTTCCGATAAAACCGGTGCCACCGGTGACTGCGACCGTTTTCATTATCAGTGTGTCGGGTTTGGGAAGCCAGGTTTGCAAAGGAGTCAAAGTGGAAAGTACTGATCCTCTTTGTGATCTTCCGCGTCTTTCCTAATGTCCCCTTCAGGTCAGTACCCTGGGAATACAAAACACGTCTTTCTGTATCGCGATTCGTTGACTTTCCTTACATATTCAAGTATATTTAAAATTGTCCTGACAAACAAAGCGGTGATCGCAATCCGCTTCCGATGTTCACCAACCGATGGAGCCTTCCCGTTGGACCTTTTTGAAAAGTGCCGCGCATTTACCCGTGCCGATGAGACAAAGGCAATGGGGCTGTATCCGTACTTCCATGCGATCGAGGAGAGTGAGGGCCCGGTTGTTCGGATCGAAGGCCGCACATTCATCATGGCAGGGTCCAACAACTATCTTGGATTGACGGCTGACCCCCGCGTGAAAGAAGCTGCGAGGAAAGCCGTGGAAAAATACGGAACCGGATGTTCGGGATCCCGTTATCTGACCGGCACACTCGACCTTCATGTTGAACTCGAAGGCCGGCTTGCGAAGTTCTTCGGGAAGGAAGATTGCCTCCTGTACAGCACAGGGTATCAGACCGCACAGGGTATCATTCCGACGCTCGTCCAAAAAGGGGAATTTGTCGTTTCCGACAAGGACAATCACGCGTGCATCGTCACGGGGAATCTTATTGCGGCTGGGGCTAATTCTCTGGTCGATGCCGAGGCCAGGACCATCGTACGGTATAAACACAATGACATGAAGCACCTGGAAACCGTGATTTCCCAGCTTCCCAATGAAGTCGGGAAGCTCATTGTGTCCGATGGTGTTTTCAGTACTTCCGGTGAGATCGTCGATTTACCTGCCATGGTTACCATCGCCCGGAAGCACAACGCACGAATTTTAGTGGATGACGCTCATGCGACAGGGGTGATCGGTAAAGGAGGACGAGGCACCGCGAGCCATTTTGGACTCGAAAGTGAAACCGACATGACTATGGGCACCTTCAGCAAAACCTTTGCCTCACTCGGGGGCTTTGTGGTGGGTGACAGAGCGGTGATCAATTATCTGAAACACCAAGCTCCGGCCCTGATCTTCAGCGCCAGTCCAACTCCTCCGTCAGTGGCAGCCGCCCTGGCAGCTCTCGATATCCTTGAAAAAGAGCCTGAGCGAATTGATAAATTGATGAAAAATGCCCGAAAAATGCGCTCGGGTCTCGCCGCAATGGGTTTTCGTGTCGGCGAACATGATTCTGCAGTCGTTCCGGTGATCATTGGCGATACCGAAAAGGTCCTGCGGATGTGGCGCGGATTATTCGATGCGGGGCTCTTTGTGAATGCCTTTATTCGCCCGGGAGTTCCTCCCGGCATGGAAATGCTGAGAACGAGTTACATGGCGACTCACGAGGACGAACATCTCGACAAGGCTCTGGATATTTTTAAAACGGTCGGCAAGAAACTGGGCGTTCTATCCTGAACACTCCCCGATGCCTCAATTCTTCACTTTTCATACAAGGCCGCTTACACAAAGCGGCTTTTTTTTTGACCACCTGATTCCAGGACTTTCATGAGCGAGATTACCATCCGGCCGGTTCGAACGGAAAAAGACAAAAAGCAATTCATCGGATTTCTCTGGACCATCTACGCGGAGAATTCCGCATGGGTGCCGCCGCTGTGGATGGATCGGCGAAAGTTGATGGACAAGAAGAAAAACCCGTTCTACGAGCACGCCGAGGCGGAATTCTATCTTGCGGAGCGAAACGGTGAAATGGTTGGACGCATCGCAGCCATCGTCAATCACAATCATAACAAGGAACACAACGACAAGGTGGGGTTCTTCGGCTTCTTCGAGTCCATCAATGACCCTGCCGTGGCCCGTGCTTTGCTTGACACCGTGAAGGAGTTCCTGAAGGCAAATGGGATGAATGCCATGCGGGGACCGGCGAACCCGTCGGTGAACGATGAGTACGGACTTCTTATCGATGCGTTTGACAAGCCTCCCGTTGTCCTGATGACCTTCAATCCTCCGTATTATGTCGATCTGCTGGAATCGTACGGTCTCCGAAAGGCGAAGGACCTTTATTCTTATATTCTCTCGCAGGAAACCGTCTACTCCGAAAAGCTCCAGCGGGTCAATAGGCTCGTGAAAGAACGGATGGGATTGACCATCCGCCCGCTCAACATGAAACGGTTCAGCGATGAAGTGAAGATCATCAAGGAAGTATACAACAAGGCCTGGGCTTATAACTGGGGGGCGGTTCCGATGACCGAAGCGGAGATCGAGGCTCTGGCAGAAGATCTGAAACCGATAGTTGTTCCTGATTTAGTCCTCTTTGCCGAGGCCAGGGGAAAAACCATTGGATTTGCTCTTTCTCTTCCCGATATTAATGTTCCCTTGAAGTACAACAAAAAGGGACGGCTAATCCCTGGCTTCCTGCGGCTCTTTCTGCATAAGCGTGAGATCGATATTGTCCGGATTATCGTGCTTGGCGTTCTTCCGGAATATCAAAACAGCGGCGCAGCCGGCGTGTTGTTTTATGAAACAGCAGTTCGTGCAAAGAACCTCGGGTATGGATACGGGGATGCTGGTTGGATTCTCGAGGACAACGAAAAAATGGTGAAAGCTGCGAAAACACTTCGGGGAGAAATCTACAAGACCTACCGGATTTACGAAATGCCCGTTTGACGATCTTCTACCAATAAGGAAGTCAACATGCCTGTTAAAAAAGTCGACAAAATCTGGATGAACGGAACGCTGGTGAATTGGGATGACGCGAAAATTCACATTCTCTCTCACGTTGTTCATTATGGCTCCGGCTGGTTTGAGGGTATCCGATGCTACGAAACGAAGAAAGGGTCAGCGATCTTTCGCTTGGATGCCCATTTGCGGCGCCTCTATGATTCCGTCAAGATCTACAGAGCGGAAATTCCGTATACAAAAAAACAGCTCGAAGAAGCCATCAAGGAGACCATCCGTGCAAACAACCTCAAGGCGTGCTACATCCGTCCGCTGGTGATTCGCGGCTACGGAGAAGTCGGCGTGAATCCCCTTGGGTGTCCGGTGGAGGTGTCCATTTCCGTATGGGAATGGGGCGCCTATCTTGGCGACACCGCTCTTGAAAATGGCATCGACGTTTGCGTTGCTTCCTGGCAGCGGCCCGCGCCAAACACCTTTGCCACGATGGCCAAATCCAGCGGGAACTATCTCAATTCTCAACTTATCAAGCTGGAGGCTCTGGCTGGGGGATATGTCGAGGGCATCGCCCTTGATTATTCGGGGATGGTGAGCGAAGGAAGTGGGGAGAATATTTTTCTGGTTCGCGACAAAACGGTCTTCACTCCGCCGCTCTCGGCTGCACTGCTTCCCGGTGTGACGCGCTCTGCGATCATTATTCTCGCAAAAGAGCTGGGATACACGGTGGTGGAAATGAATATCCCCCGGGAAATGCTTTTCACGGTCGAAGAGGCGTTCTTCACCGGCACCGCGGCGGAAATTACGCCGATTCGCTCGGTGGACAAGATCATGGTGGGTGAAGGTAAACCTGGCCCGATCACCAGGGAACTTCAAACATCATTTTTTGATATTGTTCGTAACGGGAATGATTCCTTCAACTGGCTAACCCGTGTGTGATCTCGATGGCTGCACCTAAAATCATTGGCGGAAACGCCATCTGGAAGAACATCTTCTCGGAACGGAGTATCCGGAAGGGCTCCACGCAGGAACTGCTGAGCAAGGTTCCTGCATTCGCCCACCTCACATTCCGTGAGCTCAAAGAGGTGTCGGCCATTGTTCACCGGCGGGAGTATCGGTCAGGAGAACCAGTATTTCACCAGGGGGATCCCGGTCTCGGAATGTATATCATTCAGGAAGGGGCGGTCTCGATCATCATCGCCGAGGTGGACAGTGAACAGAAAGAGCTTGCCGTGTTGTCAGAGGGCGACTTCTTCGGTGAACTGGGGCTTCTGGATGAATCCGCAAGATCGGCAAGTGCCGTATGCAAAACCGATTGCCTCCTCATTGGGTTCTTCCGCCCCGATTTGCTGGAATTGATAGAGCGCAAACCGGCTTTGGGGATCAAAATTGTGATGAAGCTGGCGGAAATTGTGGGTGAGCGGCTGAGAAAGACCGATAAAGAACTTTCGAAACTGAGGGCTCAACTGGATGTGGTACAGGCTGAGCTCGAAAGGAGGTCCAATGACGAAAAAGAACAATTCGAAGAAACCCGCCAGGGGAAAAAAGGCGGCTCGTAGCCGTCGCAAAACGTTAACGGTCGAGCTCAACAGGATCCTCGTCCCGATCGATTTCTCCGATCATTCCCGCAAGGCTTTGCAGTACGCCGTCCCGTTTGCAAAAAAATTCAACGCCTCGATCGATTTGATCTATGTCGTCGAGCCGACAGTGTACCCGGCGGACTTCAGTTTTGGGCAGGTCGGTTTTCCGGCAATTGAAGATGAATTGCGGAAGAGGGGAGCGGATGAGCTGGACGAGTTGCTTCAAAAGGATATTGCGAAGCAAGTGCCTGCGAAACGTGCCGTCCGCACCGGAAAGGCGTTCTATGAGATCCTTCTTTATGCCAAGGAAGAACGGATCGACTTCATCATCATTGCAACGCACGGCCACTCGGGGATCGAGCATGCGTTGTTTGGGAGTACGGCGGAGAAAGTTGTGAGGAAGGCGTCGTGTCCGGTGCTGGTCGTGCGAACGGGAGAACGCTAGGCCGGATCGCCTTAGCTTTCGCGTTCCATCACGAAGTCGACAAAGAGAAGTAATGCGTCGCGGGCGGGGGAGTCCGGAATGCCGGCGAGAGACTGCCGGGCCATCCCCGCATACTGCTCTGCTTTTTCCCTCGAATACTCAATCCCCCCATTCTGCTGCACAAAATCTCCAATCCACTCAACCTCGCGCTTTTTCGCCCCGTTGCGGACAATGCGCAACGCCTGCCGCGCTTCTTTTCGGTTGGAATGTTTCAGAGCGTAGATCAGGGGAAGGGTAAGCTTCTTTTCCTTGACGTCGATCCCTGTCGGCTTTCCGATAATGCTCTTTCGTCCCAGGTAATCGAGAAGATCATCGCGGATCTGAAAAGCCATCCCGACGTGTTCGCCGAATTCCCTCATCAGGGCTCTTCGCTCCTCGCTTTCGCTCACACTGGCACATCCGATGTCCGTGCAGGTTGACAACAGGGATGCAGTTTTGTCGCCAATGATCTTCAGATACGTCTCTTCGTCCATGTTCAGCTGTCGGCTCTTTTGGATCTGCAGCAGTTCTCCCTCGCTCATGCGCTTGACGGCTTTCGAGGTGGATTGGAGAAAGTAAAAATCATTGTGCTCGAGCGAAAGAAGCAGGCCGCGGGAAAGCAGGTAATCGCCCATGAGGACGGCGATCTTGTTTTTCCAGACCGCATTGATCGAAGCGAGTCCCCGGCGGGTATCGGCGTCATCGACAACGTCGTCGTGAACGAGCGTGGCCGTGTGAAGGATCTCCACGAGGGTCGCTGCCCGGAAGCTGCGCTCGGTGACCGTGCCGCAGGCTTTTGCACTCAGAAGCACCAGAATGGGCCGCACGCGCTTTCCCTTCTGCCGGACGATGTAGCGTGCGATGAGGTCGACCAAGCCAATTCTGGATTTCATGGCCTCCCGAAAAAACCGGTCAAACTCCTTCAGCTCCTCCGACACGGGTTCACGAATGACGTCGAGTGTCGCCGCCCGTTTTCTCGTGATCGTCATTCGGATTCTTCCTTTGAAGGAACAACATCGGTCACATCCGATTCCTCCTGCGCCTTCTTGAGGGCCAACTTCGAAACAAAAATACTGATTTCGTAAAGCAGCAGCATCGGGACGGCGAGCATGACCTGGGTGAGAGGGTCGGGAGTGGGAGTGACGAGCGCCGACACGATGAGAATAACGACGATGGAATGACGGCGGTAGTGGCGCATAAATGCGGGAGTCAGAAAGCCGAGTTTCGTCAGAAAATAAGAGACCATCGGAAGTTCAAACACCAAACCCGCTCCCAGGACCAGGGTGAGGATGAAACTGACATAATGGTCAATGGAGATATTCAAATCGATGGTCTGCGTGCCGAACTGTGAGAAGAATGTCAACGAAGTTGGAAGCAGAATAAAATAGGAAAATGCAACGCCGGCGAAAAAGCACAACGACGTTAGAAAGACGAGACGGGCAACATAGCGCCGCTCTTTGGGCAGAAGCCCGGGGGCAACGAACTTCCAAAGCCAGTACAATGTGTTGGGCATACTCGCGATGAGTCCGCAAATCAGAATGGTCTGCATGTAGAGGAGGATAATGCCGTAGGGAGCCAGAACCTGGGCCTTAAGCCCCGCCGCCTTCAGAGGTTTCATCAGAAGGTCCTGGACGATGAAGTCCGCGTAAATGCCGCAAATGATTGTGGCGATGAGGAGCCCTGCGAGGGCCTTGATGATATGCCACCGGAGGTCTTCGAGATGCTCGAGGAACGACATCTCGGGCATGGGTGAACCCCTGGGCCGCTTGAGGAAAGGAGGCATCGGTTTCAGGCGCGGGCGAGTTCGGGATAGAGGGGAAAAGCAGAACAGAGCTGCTCAACATCCCGTGCGATCTTTCGGAAGACGTCCGGTTTGTCCACACTGCTCACAACGGTATCGATCATCCCGGCGATCATGCCCATTTGTTGTTCCAGCATCCCGCGCGTGGTCACCGCGGGTGTTCCGATCCGGACACCGCTGGTGACAAATGGCGATTTGTCGTCGAACGGCACGGCGTTCTTGTTCACCGTGATGCCGGATTCATCCAGGGCTTCCTGCACCTGTTTTCCTGTGACATTTTTGTTGCGCAGGTCGATAAGCATCAAATGATTATCGGTTCCGCCGGAAATAATATTGAACCCCTTGTCCGTCAACGCTTGTGCGAGGGCTTTGGCATTCTTGATGACCTGCCGGGCGTAGGTCTTGAACTCCGGCTGAAGGTTTTCCTGAAAACCGACGGCTTTCGCCGCGATCACATGCATCAACGGTCCGCCTTGTATTCCGGGAATAACCATGGAGTCAAGAAGCTCCGACATCATTTTCTTGCGACCGGATTTCGGAGCCATTGTTCCAAACGGGTTCTCAAAATCCTTGCCCATGAGGATCAGTCCGCCTCTCGGTCCCCGCAGCGTTTTGTGTGTCGTGGAGGTTACGACGTGACAGAAAGGAAGAGGGTCGTTGAGCAGTTTCATTGCAATCAATCCGGCCGGATGCGCAATGTCGGCAAACAAAAATGCTCCCACGGCATCTGCAATGGTTCGAAATGCTTTGTAGTCGATATTGCGGGAGTAAGCGGATGCGCCCACGGTGATCATGCGCGGACGGGTCTTGCGTGCGATCGATTCCGCCTGATCGTAATCGATAATCCCCGTTTCCGGAGAAACACCATAGGCCGAGAATTTGTACAATTGACCGGAGAAATTGACGGGCGATCCGTGCGTCAAATGGCCGCCATGCGAAAGGTCCATGCCAAGAACGTTGTCTCCAGGCTTGAGGAATGTGAAGTAGACCGCCATATTGGCCTGGGATCCGGAATGCGGCTGAACGTTAGCGTATTCGGCGCCGAAGAGTTTCTGCGCGCGTTCCCGGGCGAGATTCTCCGCAACATCGACGAACTCACATCCGCCGTAGTAACGTTTCCCGGGATATCCTTCGGCATATTTGTTTGTCAACGCGGATCCGAGAGCTTCCAGTACCGCCTGGCTGACGAAGTTTTCTGAAGCGATAAGCTCCAGTTTTGAATTCTGACGATGAATTTCATTTGCGATTGAGGCAAATACATCCGGATCGCGCTGGAGGAGGTGCTGCATGGATTGGCTCATGGACGAAAATGAGGTGGAGGTGATTTGGTACCGCAGGCAGGCAGATTACAACTGTGTCAGGGAATGAATCTTGGTGATGCGCCGATCGTGCCGCCCGCCTTCATATGGAGTTGAAAGAAACGTCTTAATAATGTCGATGGCCGACTCCCAGCCGGTGATTCGGGCGCCGAGGGCAAGGATGTTGGCATTGTTATGCTGACGCGACAAACGTGCGGAGGTCACCGACTCGCACACCGCTGCCCGGATTCCCTTGTGCTTGTTGGCAGCGATCGCCATCCCGACGCCGGTACCGCAAACCAGAATTCCCCGATCACACTGACCCGACTGAACGGCTATCGAGACGACGTGGGCCCAATCAGGATAGTCCGTCGACTCTTCTCCCGAGGTCCCGAAATCCTTGTAGGTCTCCTTCAGGCCGTCAAGGAGCTGTTTGATCTGCTCCTTGCAGGCATAGCCGGCATGGTCACTTCCAAGGGCGATCATCTTAGAGGGAAACGGCAACTTGTTCGGTGATCCACCCGTAGCAATCACCGCCGATTTTCATCCGACCGTTCACAATTCGGCCTTTATGAAAGAAGATATCTTCACGGGTCGGAACGAGCGTTGAAAGTTCGTTGATGCGCTGATTTGCTTCATTGGCGAGATCGGGTTCGACAGCCTTTGCGCGGGCAAATGCCTCCTGCGCAAGCTTGTACACTAATTTGTCATCGATATCCAGCTTAGCCCAGTCGCCGCCTTTGGTTTCTCTCACGCAGGCTTCCACGGCGGCTTTGTAGTTCTCGCCGATTTCCATGTGCGGCCGGCCCCAGCCTTTTTCTCGCTGGGCTGCTTTGAGGGCTGTGGATTTTGCCGCGGTGTAATTCCTCATCATCCGATAGCACACAGTGATGTTCAAGAGATTTTCCCGGAGAGCCGGATTGAGTTTCAAGGCCTCTTCATAGGCATCGATGGCCTGCTTGTACCTTGCTTCTCTCTGCAGGACTCTTGCGAGTTCGTTCCAGTAATTTGCATTCTTGGCGGCTTTCTTAACCAGCTTTCGAAGGTGACTTTCCGCTCCGCCATACTGTTCTGCCTCGATGTATGCCTGCGCTGCGTTCCAGATCTTCTCGAGGTTTTCAGGATCATTCTTGAGATCCTGTTCAGCAAGGTTGATAAGTTCCTGCGGGTCGCTGATCAGGCTTTTAAGGCGATCGACGATCAACGTATTACTCGGATCCCGTTCTTTTTGAGCGCGATATAAATCGATCGCTTTCATCTTAAAGGAGGGATTCGCCTCCACATGTTTGCGGTACAGAAGGCCGAGTTGATCAAAATAGACAAAGTCAGTCTTCGGGTCTTCTGCGAGAGCTTTCTCGTAGCTCTCGATCGCCTCGAGGTCGCGCCCCTGAAAGTAATTCGTCAGCGCATACCCGCGGCTGAGCCACAATGCCGAATTTCGATCCGGTATGTTCTTGATGCCAAGATCGTAAATACTGATGATCGTGTCGGCGAAGGCAGGGCGGAGGGTGGTATCGGCCTGCTGATAGAAATTGTAATAACATTCGGCAAGCTTACTATAGACAGTTTTGAACCGTGCGGGGGAGAGTTTTATGACATTCCATCCGTACGGTACCGCCGTGACATAATCGCCGTTCTTCTGGTATTCGAAAAACAGGCTCCAGTTCTTTGCAGCTTCGGTATCATTCGTCTGTGAAAGACCCTGGGCAGAAAGGAACATGGTAGCCAGGATCACCGGTAGATTCATTCGCTTCATAAGTTCATCAACCTCCTAATTGATCAATCATCTTCTATCGTAATGAACCACCGTTCGCTGGCATCAAAAGACACGGAAAACCGGACGAAGCTGTCTTTCGAAAGCCCGTGATCCATGGTTCCTCTGGAGCCAACCTGCAGAGCGAGGTTCATTCGTGCATCCGGGCCGATAGGAAGTGCCAGGCCCCCCGAGAGCGACCATCCGTTCACCGGCTGGCCGTTGATGCTAAGGTAGGATGCAGTATACGCAAATCCGGCCCTATATGCCATACGGTCCCAATAGTTCAGGGGATCCTTCCGGCCTGTCAGTTCGATGCCGATGCCGGCCCTCATGCTGTTTCTTATTCCAACTGCGGAAGGTTCAAAAAAGTTTGCTGATCCCCAATTCTGCATGGCGAGATCCGCGACGATGATCGCCTGCCCCGAGGTGTATGCGACCCCGGCGGTCCATGCGAGAGGAAGGGTTGTGGAACCTCTGCGTATCAAAGTTGTGTCGGCGGCGTTCTGGGTAAACAGCAATCGTTCTTCCTTGACCGAGAGAGAAGCCGGAGTGGTAAGTACGACTCCCAACGTCACCGGTTTTCCCGACAAAGAAAAAAGTGTTTCGTAGGTCATTCCCAGAGTGAAACTGGAACCCGTATGATAAAATGACTTGCGCAATTCATTGTCTGAGAAACTCCCATCGTCAAAATCCACTACCAGTCTCTGACGAATGGTTCCGTAATGGTAGGTGTACGTGAGCCCGAGCGTGACATCGGCCCAGGGGCGGTACGATGTGCCCAACGAGAGAGTTGAGAGGCCGCCAGTCCCGGAGATACTCTGCGTTACCGGATTTCCCGCAATATCATCGCGGATCGTAATATCGTAGTCGACCGCGCTGGTCGGTTTGGCGGCTGCAAAAAGAACGATGCCGTGGGTTGTTGATGCAGGGATGGCTATTGCAAGACTCTGAAAACCCCCTGTCGCAAAACGCTGAGAGCCGCCGCCGTCTTCCAGCGATGAACTTCGATACTCGAACCCCCCTGCAAATCTCGTAAATGAGAGGCGGGACAAAGCGGCGGGATTATAGATGTTGATATACCCATTCTCGGTCAACGCTACTCCCATGACATTCATCGCGTAGGACCGGTTACTCCCAAAATAGAGAATGTCGCCGATCCCGAACCGTGAGTAGGGCGGCCCGCCGGCAAACGCCGAAGAGATGAAGAGGAGAAGTGCTATGCTATGGAAAAGAAATTGCTTCATGGCCGGGTTGTTGATGAATAAATGATGCGAAGCTTTGGACGCAATGCCGGATCCGGTGCGGCTGAGCCGTGCACCGAAAGCCCGTCGACTTCGTTCCGTTCACTGTAGATCCGAAGTCCGACGCGTGGCAGACCCACGCCTTGTGTCCAAAATTGAACAAAGGGGGTGATGTTGATGGAGTAGATTTTCTGTCCCGAGGTTGTGAAGACATCACTGATCGCCTCAAATCTCGCATAAAGTCCTTGAGAGTCGATAAAAATTGCCATGACGGAGTCGCTGACCGCTGATGAGAAATCAGACCCCGCTGCATCGGCAGAAAGTTCCAGGAGAGCGCGGTGAACCGCAGAGAATCTCGGGAGCGCAGCGATGTCGAAATCCACGATCCCACGATAGGATGCTCCTCCGCGAAGCCGAATGGAGGTCGAATCCTGAAGAAACGAGGTGTCGGCCGCCTGCGCAACGAACATATAATCTCCGAAAGGAGCCGTGAAGGACGTGGTATCCGCATCAGTGGAATCCGGATGAATGTAGACAACATACAATTGAGGGGTAATAAATCCCTTGATCACCGTCGTGTTAGTCGGCTCCAGGACAATGCCGAAATTCTGGTTTGCCGAATCAGCTCTGAACCATGAGTTGACAAGAGCGGTGTCGAGCGGAATGGCAATGTCGGCGGTGTCTCCTATAGACCCGGCATTGTGGGTTGATCGGGCCGGTTCTTCATAAAACCCGGGTTGGCGGAGGTCGCTGTAGGTAAAGGACGGGCGCCGCCAGCTTGAAAGCGCCTTTCTCACCGCCAGCGAAAACTGTCCGAGAGAATCGCCCAAATGGTATGTTGCGCGAAAACGGAGTTCAGCGGACTGAACCGCGATGCTGTCGAAGACGGACGCGAATCCGTCAAATATCACCAATCCCCAAGCCTCAAGATTCGGGGTCTTTCCGATTGCGACCACCACGGACGTGGTCAGGGAGTCCGAAACAGAACTGAACCCGGACGATCGCGTCGCAGCGAGATCCAGCGTATCTGCTTGCGTCAGGTCGGTTGCCGGAATGAGCCCGGAGCCCACAACTCCCGGTTCATTGACACACGCCTGCAGGAACAACGCGAGGAACACAACGGGCAGGAACCATTCTCTTTGGGTCAATCTGCGTATCATAGTGTTGGTGATACTCTCCTGGTCAGAACCTCTTTGATGAATTCCCACGCTTCGAAAAGATTTTCCGCGACATGATCCGGGCTGTCTTTTCCTTTGCATTGCTCAACCTCTGTCCGGCCGTAACCGGTGAGAACCAGAACTGTCCTGCATCCCGCATTCTTTCCGGTTTCAATATCAGAGCATTTATCACCCACCACAAAGGATGATGCAAGATTGATGCCGAGTGATTTTTCGGCCATTGTGAGCATTCCTGTCTTGGGTTTGCGACAGTTGCAGACAATTCTGTACGGTGGATTTTCGGCTTCGGGGTGGTGGGGGCAGTAATAGATGGCGTCAATCCGGGCCCCTTGCTCGCCGAGCAGTTGTTTGAGCCGTTCATTGACGCTGACAACAGCCGCTTCCGAATGAAATCCGCGGGCAACGCCGGCCTGGTTCGTGATAATGATCACGGGGAGTCCGAATTCATTTGCCGCCCGGATCGCGCTTGCTGCACCCGGCAGAAGTTCCACAGCTTGAGGATCAGCGAGATACCCTCGCTCGACGTTGATCGTTCCGTCACGGTCGAGGAATAGGCCGGCGTTGAGAGGGCTCACGGATTATTGCTTCAACAATTCTTTGTAGAGACTGACATACTTGCGTGCTGAATGCCCCCAGGAGAAGTCTTTGGACATTCCGTTCCGCATGATCTTCTTCCATTCATCGGGTTGCTCATACAGCTTGGCTGCACGCTGAACGGCCTTGACGAGTTCCCGGGCATCATATTTTTCAAACTTGATGCCGGTTCCTTTTCCCGATCCTGCATAGTCTTCAACCGTGTCATCCAGCCCGCCGGTGGCTCTGACGACCGGAATCGTCCCGTAGCGCATGCTGTACATCTGATTCAACCCGCAAGGCTCGTACCGAGACGGCATGAGGAACATGTCGCTCCCCGCCTCGATCAAATGCGCGAGTTCGTCATTGAATCCAAAAAAAACTCCCATCTTGGAACTGTACTTCTTTTGATATGCCTCGAATTTCTTCTCAACTTTCGTGTCTCCTGATCCCAGGAGAACAAACTGGATGTTCAGTTTCATCAGGTCATCCATGGCTTCGAGGACGAGGTCAAATCCCTTCTGATCTACCAGTCGTGAAATCGCCCCGACCAGAGGAACCTTCTCGTCGTACTGCAGGTCGAAGCGTTTTGCCAGGGCCTTTTTATTGTCGATTTTCGCTTCGATGGACTTGACGTCATATTTTCTGTAAACATGTTCGTCCAGCAATGGATCCCATTGATGATAGTCAATGCCGTTAAGAATACCGTGAAGATCCTTTTTCCGGTGGGACAGAAACCCGTTAAGTCCTGCCCCAAATTCTGCCGTTGAACAAATCTCCTCGGCATACTTCTGGCTGACGGTAGTAATGGTATCGGCGAAAAACAAAGCCGTCTTCAGAAAATTGAACTTCCCGTATGCTTCCACGCCATCGGGTTTGAACAGATCAGCCGGAAGGCCGGACTTTTTAAACGAATCCTGGGGGAAGGCCCCCTGGTACGCCATGTTGTGGATTGTGAAGACAGTTTTGACGTTTTTGAAGAAGGGATCCGCAGCATACAGGGTCTTCAAATAGGCAGGAATAAGTCCTGTCTGCCAGTCGTTGCAGTGAATGATGTCGGGCTCCCAGCCGAGACGCTTGAGGGTCTCCAGGACGCCGTGGCAGAAGAAGATGAACCGCTCATCATTGTCCTGATAGTCTTTTTTCCCCAAAGGACTTTGATAGATCCCGTCTCTGCCAAAGTACTTTGCATTGTCAAGGAAATAGACTTGAACCTTTTCCTTCAAATTGCTGATGAATGAGGATTTGACGTTTCCGAGCTCCGTTGCGTTCCCAACCGGGACCGGAATGTCCTTAAGTCGGATAATATCGTGAAGCTTGAATTTCCGTTCGCTGATGAATCGATAGCGCGGCATGATGATCCGGATCTCATGCCCGGATTCCTTGATTGCTTTTGGCAGGGCACCCGAAACGTCGGCGAGGCCGCCCGTCTTCGCAAATGGCTCAACTTCACTGGAAACGTAAAGAATATTTAAAGGCTTGGACATTTCTCGGTTGAAAAGTGGGAAAAATATGCGAAATTTATCATTTTTTTGATACAACTGCAATCAAAAACTTGGGTGGAGAGATATCGATGACATATCTGGCGTCATTTCTGTCAAAATGGAATCGGATATACCGTTCTTGATTCTCTTCGATTCATCACGTACCTTGTAGAATACAAACTACACCAACAAAGGATTCTATCGCGCGTTGTTAAAGGTTCGTTCCTGATCAAACAAATCGTTCAAATTGTTTGTTCGGGTGCTTTTCGGGAACAGCCTTTATCATGTCGGATGAATCCATGAGCCGAATGAGCGGGCGTACCCTCTTTCGGCTTTTTTCGTTTATGCGCCCCCAGTTAACAATTATAGCGTCTTTGTGCCTCGTGGCCGTTGAAGTGCTTGAATCTCAGAATTCAAGGGATCTGATCATTGTGGATCGGTCGGATCAACGTACCGTCGTTGAATTCCGGCCGCGGTATACAACAACTCCGAACCAGCAAACCATGGTTGCCCCGGGGCTGCAACAAGGTATCGCTCCACAAGGGATTCCGGGTTCGCCGCTTCTTCCGTATCGGGGGCTCAGGGTATCACTTCACGGGCCCCGTGTTCGCGTCCGGATTCTCGAATCGACATTCCGTGATCTGAACGGTGTGATTCCGACGCCACGCCCAGGATTTGTTGCCGATCCCGCCTTTGGGGCCTCCAGAGAATTCGGGATTCTGCAAAAACAGGGTGTGCGAGGGTTTGTTCCAGTTGAGATTGCCGTCGTGACAGATATTGCCCGGGGCAAAGAGGGATATGAGGGCACTCTCAGACTGTTCCCGCTTCAGTTTGACGAATCCTCGAATACGCTCAGGCAATATGACAGAATTGTCGTGGTTGTTGAATCTGAACCCCCGGGCGAAGCTCTGCAAATTGCCAAGAAGGTCACGAACCCCCTTGCCCAGGGTGAGTGGTATAAACTGGAAGTGGAAGAGTCCGGGATATATAAGTTGGATCAGGCGTTTTTTGTTTCGGCTGGCATACCGATGGGATCGTTGTCAAATATTCAGTCCATCCGGATGTTTGGCAACGGAGGCATGTCCCTACCGGAAGATCTCCTTCAGCCGCGTCCGGCAGGGTTGGAAGAGATTGCGAGATCGGTGGTGGATCAGAACAACAATGGATCGTTTGATCCGGGAGACTTCGTTCTCTTCTATGGAGCTTCTCCGCAGTCCTGGAGATACAACACAATTTCCAAAAACTTCAGTCACGTGACGAATCACTATTCTACCAGAAACGCGTATTTCCTGACGTTTGGCGGAACAGCGGGCCGCAGCATGAGCGGCCTGTCTTCCAGCAGCACACCTGGCGTTCCGGTTGCACCTGATGTTCGGGGTATGCAGGTTCACGAGGAGGAGCTCGACAACCTCTTGAAGTCCGGAAGACAATGGTATGGCAGGCTGTTTGACACGGATTCCCCGACCGCAACATTTGCGACGACTCTCGCAGGTCTCAACGCGTCGGCCCCGGTGACGTATAAAGTTGCCGTTGTCGGGAGATCGGGCTCAACATCGAGTTTCTCAGTCCAGGAAAGTGGCCAGGAAAGCGGCCAGGAAAGCGGTAACCCTCTTGGTTCGATCACAATTCTCCCCGTGAACTTATCTTCAATTGAGACGCAATTTGCCTACACCGCTCCAGTGGCGTCCTACTCTCGAACAGGTTCTCTTCCGGATGACCGAAGCTTGCTGCGCCTGACCTATCAATCGGCAGGGGGGCAGGGCTGGCTGGATTGGTTCGAGATTCATTATCGCAGGTCGCTTCAAGCCGTGAACGATTTCCTCCTGTTTCCAACGGCCGACACCTCGACAGTGATGGAATTCCAACTGTCCGGATTCTCGTCAGCCGGAACCATGGTATTTGATGTTTCCAGGCATGACAGCGTGGTGCAAATCACCAACCTTAGCCCCGATTCCCTCAATCCTGGAGCCTGCGCCTTTCAGATCCCTCTCGTTTCAGGCGCGGTCCGATGGCTCGCCGCGGTGGGGCCCGCAGGATTCAAGATTCCCGCGGCCGTCAGCCGGATTGGAAACTCGGACGTGAGCGGGATAACACAGGGAGCGGAATTTGTCATCGTTGCGCCGGGAGAATTCCGGTCCGAGGCTGATCGGCTTCGTATCCACAGAGAGCAGAACAATGCGATCTCCACGATTGTTGTCAATATCGAGGACCTGACGAACGAGTATGCTGGAGGATTGACGGACCCGATGGCATTGAGAGATTTTTTGGTTGATGCAGTCCAATCCTGGACGGTTTCTCCGAAGTACGTGCTCCTCCTGGGTGATGCGCACTACGATTACAAGAACAGGAAGACGAATGCGCGAAATTGGATTCCCCCGTATGAGTCTCTGGAATCTCTCCATCAGATCAATACCTATGCGAGCGATGATCCCATGGCAATGCTCTTTCCGGGAAATCCGCGAGTGAGTCTTGCCCTCGGGAGATTGCCTGTGAATTCCGCGGATGAAGCCCGGATCGTTGTCGACAAGATCATCGGATACGAAACCACGGCCCCGTACGGGGAGTGGCGTAACCGCGCCACGTTCGTGGCAGACGATGGTCTTACTTCCACCCGCGACGACGGCAGTATCCACACATATCAGGCCGAGGAAGTTGCACAGACGTACACACCGGCCGAAGTACAGAAGAAGAAGATCTATCTGATTGAATATCCGACGGTGAACAGTTCCTCCGGAAGGCGCAAACCCGCCGTCAACACGGCTATCATTGACGCGATCAATGCCGGCACCATTCTGCTGAACTACACAGGGCACGGGAATCCCCAGCTTTGGGCCCATGAAGCCGTCTTCACGAGGGAGGGGAGTGTTGTGCAGTTGCGGAATGACACACAGCTGTTCCTGCTGATCGCCGCCACCTGCGATTTCGCCCGCTATGATGACCCGTCCGAAGTCTCGACCGGAGAACTTCTTCTGACCATGGAAAACGGAGGGGCGATCGGTGTTGTGACAGCGACCCGCGCGGTCTATTCTTCTGATAATTTCCAGTTCAACAATGCACTTTCTACGGAACTCTTCAGAAGGGACTCTCTGGGAGTTCCACCGAGACTCGGTGATGCAATTCGGAATACGAAACAGATCCATTATGATCTCAACGACTTGAAGTATCACCTCCTTGGTGATCCGACGGTGAGGCTGAACCTTCCGCGCTATACGGCAGGCGTGGACAGCCTGAACGGCAATCCGTTGAATAGCCTGCGGCAAATACAGGCCCTCGGAAAGATCGATGTTGCCGGAGAGATTCGTCTCGCCAACGGAAATCGGTGGTCCGATTTTCAGGGCCAGGCCCTCCTGGAAATGTATGATGCCCGACGAATGGTCGTCATTCCTGCATGGGGGAATTTTTCCTTTGTCATGAATGGCAGCCTGTTATATCGCGGTGACATCAGCGTCAATGCCGGGCTCTTTCAGGCAAGAGTTCCGGTGCCAAAGGATGTGTCTTACGACGCAAACCGCGCACGCATTTCCGTCTATGCCTGGACGCCTTCTGAAGATGCCACCGGCTTCACCGAAAATGTCATGATCTCGGGCACGGATTCCAGTGCCGCAGCGGACACGACCGGCCCAGGCATTGAAATATTTCTCAATGATGAATCATTCCGCCCGGGCGATGTCGTTGCACCGAATCCGGAACTGATCGTACGGTTATTTGACGAAAATGGAATTAACACTTCCGCGGCAAGCGTGGGTCATGGCTTGGAGGCCAGGTTCAGCGGCGGCGGAACGATCAACCTTACCGATCACTATCGGGGGGAGCGGGACACCTATCAAAACGGAACCGCGCGGCTTCAACTCCGGGATCTCTCCGAAGGAAGGCAGACGCTCGAAGTGAGGGCATGGGATACCTACAATAACTCCTCCCAAAATGAGATTGTCTTTGATGTCAGGGCCGCTTCGGATCTGGGATTGCACCAGGTGTACAATTTCCCCAATCCTGTTGCGCATTCAACTGTCTTCACGTTTCAGCGAACTTCTACGGAACCGATCGATGTTCACGTAAAACTCTATACAACGGCGGGGAGGCTGGTGATGGATATGCGGGTCCCTGCAGTGATCGATCGTTTTGTCAGGATCCCGTGGGATGGGAGAGATCACAATGGTGATCAGGTGGCCAACGGAGTATATTTCTACAAGATCATAACACGAACACCTTCCGGTTCGCAATCAGAGGAGGCGCTTGGGAAGCTGACGATGCTCCGGTAAACGGGGCAGTCTGCTGACCGAACCTGCGGTCTTGCGGTTCGTTCTGGAAAAAACTATTATTCACCCGCCCGCTACGCGGGCAAGCATAAGGAACAAGCTATGTTGAAGAAATTCGCCTCGGAACTTTTTCTCCTTCTTGGATTGGTCACCCTCTCGGCCGCGCAGGTTTCAACCTCGGCCGTGCCGTTCCTGCTCATTGCTCCAAATTCAAGGGCCAGCGGAATGGGAGAAGCAGGAGCCGGGCTGGCTGACGACGTCTGGGCACAGTTCTGGAATCCAGCCGGGTATGCTTTTCAATCCGGATCTCAACTTGCTATTTCCCACGCGAACTGGCTGCCGGGATTCGGTCTGTCCGATTTGTGGATCGCTCACACGATCTACAAACAGGAGGTGCCGGAATTTGACGGAACAGTCTCCGGCGGGCTGACATACCTGAACCTCGGAGAGTTCATTCAAACGGCCTCGACAGGACCGGAGGAGATCGGCAGATTCAAGGGGTATGAATTTGCCATCACGGCCGGGTACTCCACCAAAGTTCTGGAGGAATTGGGACTGGGTGTGAATGCACGTTTCATCCACAGCCGGCTGGCTCCTTTTGGCACTGAGGCGGAAAAGGGAAGCGGGGTTGCGTCCGGGATCAGTTTTGATATCGGGCTGATGTACAAACCCCGAACGGTGTTCATTCCCTTCACAGATACGGACATTGGCGGTCGGCTCACCATTGGGGCGAACCTTTCAAACGTCGGGCCAAACCTGACATACATCGATGAGGCACAGGCAGATCCGCTTCCGATGAATTTTCGGCTCGGGTTCGGTTACGATATTCTTCAAAGCGAATTCAACAACCTGACCTACATAATCGATTTCAACAAACTTCTCGTGCGGCGAAACTCCAAAGGGCAGGCAGATCCTTTTTATCGCGCCCTTTACTATTCATGGGTGGATAAATCATTCAGCGAAGAACTTCGGGACATCGTGACGACGATGGGATTCGAATATTGGTACGGAGCGCCAAGGCTGATCGCGATTCGCCTCGGATATTTTTATGAAGACCCGCAATACGGGAACAGGAAGTTTCTCACATTCGGAGCGGGACTCCGGTATGATGTCTACGGATTCGATTTCAGTTACATCGATGCATTCGAGGACAAACACCCTCTCGGAGAGACACTCCGGTTCAGCCTGATGATCACGTGGGATACGTCGCCGTTCTGAGCGACCAGAATCCCTGCCATTGATCCCGAGTGTCATGAACAAGGCTTTTTTTCTCGCCCTCACGCTTTTTGCGTTTGTTACCTTTGCGGAATCCAGGCAACGAACGTTGGTCCCTTCCGTCCGCCCGCCGATTGTACGCCAGTCTGCCATCGGAGGCATCGGGTTGCAAAATGTTCGTGTCCTGGCTCTTCGTGTTCAGTTTCAGCAGGACAGTGATCCGCGCACGACTGGAAACGGCAGTTTCCTGCTCTCCGGGTCACCGTTTCAGATCGACCCTCCGCCTCATGATTCGGCCTACTTTGCCTCCAAGCTCCGCTTCCTCGAGAACTATTTCCAAAAAGTCTCCGACAGCCTGCTGACGATCCAGGCAGACTTGTTTGATCAGGTTGTGACTCTTTCCGACAGCATGGCTGCCTACTCCCCGGGGGCCTCCAACCTCCCCCTGGCTCAGCTCATGATCGAGAGCTGGACGGCCGCGTCTGCCGCCGCACCTTCGTTCCCGTTCTCGCAATACGATGCCTTCATTATTTTTCACGCCGGTTGCGGAAGGGACATCGACCTTGTTTCCCTGCTGGGATTCGATCCAACGCCGTCTGACATCCCCTCTCTCACTCTGAATCTCGAAACTCTTCGCCTCTATCTGGAGGACCCGGCATATGCAGGAGTACCGGTCGCCGGATCTTTTCATGTGACCAATTCGCTGATCCTTCCCGAAACGGAAACCCGGGTCTTTACTTTGGGCAATGTCTCGGACACTCTCCAACTCGGCATTAATGGCTTTCTCGCGGCATCGTTTGGAAGTTATCTTGGATTACCGGACCTCTTCGATACGAGAACAGGAAGGTCGGGGATCGGGCAGTTCGGGCTCATGGATGGGGCCTCGATTTTTGCTTACAACGGAATATTCCCTCCCGAACCATCTGCGTGGGAGAAGATTTTTTTGGGATGGGTTATACCGATCACAATAAACTCAGGAACGGGATCGGTTCCGCTCCCTGCGGTGGGACTGACGCAGTCGGGCATGGATACGATCTACAAGATCCCCGTCAGCGCAACGGAGTATTTTCTCATCGAGAATCGAATCAGGGATCCGGAAGGAAACGGACAAAGGCTCACGATACTAAAGGAAGGATCGATCGTCACGCGGCATTTTGGGGCCGACACGTCAGGGTTTATCTTTTATGATGTTTCTCTCCATGGGTCGGTCATGGACGTCGAGGACTTCGATTGGGCGATGCCCGGTTCGGCCTTGGAGCCGGGATTCGAGGGCGGTGGAATTCTGATCTGGCATATTGACGAAACAGACCTGGCGGTGAATCTCCCGCTGAATGCCCTCAACGCAAATCCGAACAAAAGAACGGTCGATCTGGAGGAGGCCGATGGGTCACAGGATATCGGCGTGCCGTATGAGTTGCTTGACCCGGGGAGTAGTACAGAGAGCGGATGGCCGCTTGATTTTTGGTTTGCATCCAATGCATCACCGGTGTATACCAACACGTTCGATGAATCATCCTTTCCCAATAGCAGATCCAACACGGGGGCGAAAACGCTCCTGTCGGTCAGTGCGTTCGGGCCCAAGTCCCCAAGGGCAACCGTTGCGATCAGTCAGGGAAACAGCCAGGCCCGGCGCCTTTTTCAAAGTCCCAGACTCCCGGGCATATCCTCAGTTTCCGTGACCGTGTCAGATTCCGGATTCTACCTCGCGTCATCAGCCGGTGTTGTGGCGTTACGGCCAGACGGATCTTCACGAACGACCGTGCCCGATGGCGTGATTGATGCGCAGGGGGCGGGCATGCAAGTTGCTGTCCGTGAAGGGACCCCGACATTTGTCGTCGGGGCAAGGGACTCTGTGGTGTTTGTGCGGGAGCTTTCAGATGGAAATAATGACGGATTGTTTGATTCGAACACGTTGACCACGATCATGCTTGCAGATCCGGTCACAGCGCCCCCCGTGATCATAGACTCCGTTGGGAGTCCGCGGATTCTCATCGGCACCGCGGCTGGTGATGTTCTCACATTCCGTACAGATGGAGTGCTCGTGAACAGCCAGCCGGCGGGTTCGGGATCTGTTGGGGCAATCGTCTGGTTCCCTCCTTCGGGGGCAAACCCACAGGGAAACGTGATCATTTCGGGCACTTCGGGGCTAACATCGTTTCCGACCGTGCTTCCCTTGCCGAATCGCACCGACGCAAGCTTGCTTTCGGGCGTAAGATTTGACGGCATAGACTTTGTCCTTGCGGCTGATTCGCCAACGCGGTTTTCCGGGTTTCCTGCGCCCCTCTCTCCGCCGGTGCTGTCCGTGGAATTTGAGGACCTCCCCCTTGGTATTCAACCTGGAACTATCTCGACGCTGGTTCCAACGGATCTGGACAAAGACGGAATGTTGGATGTGGTCGGGAGCGCAGGATCATCTGTTATCGCAGTGAACAGCAAGGGTACGCTTCTCAACGGATTTCCCGTTGCCTTCACAAGTACGGTTGTCGCCGGACCGCTTCTCGTCGATCTCGACGGCGATGGGAATATTGATATCCTTGCGTTAACGGAAGACGGCGCACTTCAGGCGTTGAGGTCCACCGGAACTGCGTTACCGGGTTTTCCCCTGCAAGTGACGGCGAGCGGCGCTGGCTCGATTGGGTTGTTTCGTACGGTGATCGGGAGAATCGGTGTGCTCATATCGTCCGGAGACGGTGGAGTGGATGGATGGGAGTGGACTCAGGCGTACGCTCCCGGCACGGGATCATGGCTTCAACGGTTTGGCAATGCTGCGAACACCGGCGTGAACGTCGTGACCCCGGCCGGCCCGCAGCCGCCTTCCGCGGCATTTCTGCCGAACGACCGTGTCTATAACTGGCCCAACCCAGTTTACGGAAATTCCACCAGGATCAGGTACTATACATCGGCGCCCGCTCAGATCACGGTCAAGATCCTGACGATCGCCGGAGAACTGGTTGCGGAATTTCAAACCTCAGCTTCAGGCGGAGTGGATGAAGAGATCGCTTGGGATGTGAGCGGCATTGAAAGCGGAATCTATTTTGCAAGGCTTGAAGCAACGGGAAGCGGAAAACATGAGGTGTCGATCATCAAGATCGCTGTTGTAAAATGAGAAGAAGACTTTCCCGCGCATTTCCGTGGTTTTCCATACTGTCGCTGTTGACTTTCGGATGTCGGGATGCCGGCGTTGTGAATCCGAATTCCACGGTGGAGGGTTATCGGATCGAAGGGACCGTACGTGACGGGTTGGAACAGCCATTCAACAATGTATCCATTGCTCTTTTCTATTCCATGGATCCCATCAATAACAACGCCCCTGTGCGTGAATACACCATTGAGACACCGGGCGAGTTTGTGAACATCGACGTTTACGATGCTGACAGCGTCCTTATCAGGAATCTCTATGCCGGCACACCGGGGGGACCAACGGTCTTTGAACCCTGGGACAAGCTGAAGAATGACGGAGCCCTTGTCGGTAGCGGTGTTTACACCGTACGCGTGACCGTGGGGGGAATGCTCCGACATTCATATGTCGAGGTCGTGAATGGGAACGTAACAGCCGTGACAAATGCCGACGGGGTCTTTGCCATCCCCGGCGTTTACCTTCCCATTGGCTATTCTCCGGCACCTGTCTACAACTCCGCAGGAGCGTTTGTCGGGAACTACCGAATCTCGGACCGCGCCTATCTCGAATGCAATGTCGGCGGTGTCACCTACGGGTATTCCGTTCGCCTGGTGGAAGGGTTTGTCACCAGAGCATCCATGAGAATCGACTGAACGATGCAAAGGGCTCTTCGAGTTATATCGCTCCTCTCCGTTTTTGCGGCTTTCCTCCCGGCCCAGGATCAGGAATTTCTCCATCCTGAATTGCGCTGGCGGACCATCGAAACACCCCATTTTCTTGTTCATTATCATGAAGGGGCGGAATGGACGGCGCGGACGGTTGCCGCGGTTGCTGAGTCTGTGTATACACCGATCACCACGTTGTACCGCCATGAACCCGACCAGAAGGTGAGTTTTGTCATTCGTGATCATGATGATTACTCCAATGGCGCAGCGTACTTTTATGATAACAAGATCGAGATCTGGGCTCCTGCCATGGATTTTGAGTTTCGCGGAATACACCCGTGGATCCAAAATGTCGTGACGCATGAACTGACGCATATCATTCAGATTCAGACGGCCATGAAATTAGGACGGAGGTTTCCGGCTCTGTACCTCCAATGGTTTGGATATGAGTCGGAGCGGCGGCCCGATGTGCTGTACGGATTTCCCAACGTGCTCGTTTCCTACCCGATTTCCTTTTTCCTTGTTCCGAGCTGGTTTGCCGAAGGGGTGGCTCAGTATAATCACCCGTCGCTGAGTTTCGATTATTGGGATTCACACCGCGACATGATCCTCAGGATGCACATGATCGACGGCACCCTCTTGAATTGGGAAGAAATGGCCGTATTTGGAAAAACCAGCCTGGGAAATGAATCAGCTTACAACGCCGGATTTTCCATGGTCGAGCACATCGCAGCAACCTACGGTGTGGAGTCATTGGAGCATATCTCGCGCTCTTTGAGCAGCCTTCCGAGGCTGACGATTGACGGAGCGATCGAATCGGTTCTGGGGAAGACCGGCACAGAGCTTTTTGAAGAATGGAGGTCGAAGAAGGAGCTACTGTACAGGCGTGTGCGGGACAAGGTCGGAAGCAACGTACTGGAGGGCGCGCTTATCGAATCGGAAGGATTCGGCAATTCCTATCCGGTGTTTTCACAGGACGGATCATCAGTTTTCTACATTTCGAATAAGGGGAAAGATTACCTCGGAGAAAGCGCCGTCTATCGATACGATATTCCCACAAGAACGTCTCAGCTCATCGTGGAGGGAGTCCGGTCGAGGCTTTCGGTGAGCCCCGATGGAAAAACTCTTTACTACTCGAAGATTTCGGTACAAAATCCCCATTGGTCCCGGTTATCCGATCTTTATCGGTTCGATCTTGATTTGTCGAAGGAAACGCGGCTCACCCATGGACTGAGGGCCTTTCATCCGCAGGTCTCCCGAGACGGATCGCAGCTCCTTTTCTCGATTGGGTCGGACGGAACAACGAATATCGGGATCTCCAACAGCGACGGATCTGGTGTTCGCCAAATAACGGATTTGCCCGATGGATTTCAGGTATACACCCCCGTGTGGAATCCCGGCGGGCCGGAAGTCGCTTTCGGATATTCCGAGGGACACGGACAAATTATTGTGACGATGGATGTTCATGGGGGAGTGATGCGGCCGGTTGCGGAAGGCGGTGATTGCAGAAACCCTGTCTACTCTGAGGACGGTTCCCGCTTATACTACTCGTCCGATCGAACAGGGATCTTCAATCTGTATGCGCTGGACCGCGCCGCGGGAGCGACCCGGCAGGTCACGAATGTGCTCGGTGGTGCGTTCCATCCCGCAATCAACGGCGCCGGTGACCTCGCCTACACGTCGTATTCGTCCACGGGCTACAAGATCGCTTTCCTGCCCGACTCGGCACAGACATTTGACGTGAGGAATACGCAGAATGAGGATGAGACGAACGTCAATGGAGGCCTCCGTCTCCCGGAATATCAATGGCCTCCGTACGGTTCCGAACCATCACGGGAATATCGCAACACCTTCAGCTCGCTTTCCCTGATTCCGTTTATTCGCGTTGACAACTATAACCCAAAAAACAAGGGCATCGATATCATCAAGCCCGGGTTGTACGGTTTTTCGTATGATATGCTGAACAAGTTGTCTCTTTTTGGCGGTGCCGCTCTTAATCGAAAACTGGAGCGTGACCTTTTTCTCATCTTCGAATTTCGGGACAAACTGCCGATCCTCTCAGCAATCGGCCTTGAGCCCGTGCTCAGCCTGGAACTTTACAATATCTCCAGGAAAACCGCCAACTCGTTCACCATTGAGCCTTCGCCGCAATTGGTGACAACGGAGATCACCTACAATCTCTTCGAATTCACGGCCTCATTACGCCAGCCCTTGTTCAATGAAAAGACGGAAGCGAGGTTTTGGTACACGCTGGGGAGGTATGGGGCAGACATCGGTTCGTTCGTAAACCCGAATCCGCCCGTCACATTGGTGTCTTCTTTCCGCAACGTCTATTTTATCGGCAACTCGTTCAACACTCAGCTCAAGATGGATTTCATCCGGCTTGATGTCGATCGGGACATCAACCCGATCGGCCGATCAATTCTGTTTCGATATTCATATGAGACGGACAAGTTTAATCCGGATGGCGAATATGATTTCAGCTCGGGACTTCCGGTACCGCAATACCAGCGCTTTGTCTTGCATCGCGCGGAGATCCAATGGAATGAGCATATGGCACTTCTCTGGAAGCGTCACACCTTCACCGTGGGCATACGGGCGGCCGGAATCATCGGGAAGACGGCAGACAGCTTTTTTGACGACTACGCGGGGGGCGTTCTTGGAATGAAGGGATATCCCTTCTATGCACTTGGAGGAAACACGATCGGGACAGCTTCTTTCGTCTACCGGTTTCCCCTTGCAACAAGGCTGGATTTCAGGATCCTCCAGTTCTATTTCACAAAGCTTTACGGATCGGTCTTCTACGACGTGGGAAATGCCTGGACGGGAGCCATGCCTTCTTTCAAGGACTGGAAGACCGACGCCGGTTTTGAATTCCGATTGGAATCATTTTCGTTCTACGCGTACCCCACCAGGTTCTTCTTTTCGGGCGCGTATGGGTTCGACCAGTTCCAAAAAACGTTCAGCGGAGTGCAGGTCCAGTACGGGAAGGAGTGGAGGTTTTATTTTGGAATCCTCTTCGGGTTCGAATTGGGTGATGTTCACACTTCTGTCACCCGCATACTGAGAGCGGTGAAATGAAACTGATCGTGATCCTTCTTCTGAGTTGCCCACTGCTTCTGAGTCAGGAACCTCAGCGTCCAAAGGGAAACCTTCGACTGGACCTTATGTTGCCATCCGCCGGCATGGATTCTTTGCCACGTCTGAGCGTGTCGGGAACCCCTGTAAAATCTCCTTTGCGTGCAGCGGCGTACTCCATCGTTCTGCCCGGTGCGGGTGAGTATTACGCAGAATCTTACTGGAGGTCTGCCGCTTTTCTTGGAACGGAAATTCTCCTCTGGGTTGTTTATGCAGTTTATGACGGGAAAGGGGACCGCCAAACGGTGGATTTTGAACGTTATGCGGATCAATATTGGTCGGTAGTCAGGTTTGCCCAATGGGTGGAAACTCATGGTGCTTCTTTGAATCCAAATCCGCCGCCTACAGGCATTGTGATCAGCAATGATCCCAACCTTCCTCCCTGGGAACGGGTGAATTGGGCTTTGCTGAACGCATGGGAACAACACATTGGAGGAGTGGCAAGTACCGGGTTCAGTCATCGATTACCCCGTAGGCCCGATCAGCAATACTACGAGCTCATCGGCAAGTACCTTCAATACAATATGGGATGGAACGATTGGGACGCGGGACGGGTCGATTATTTAATGTCCATGTCGGTGAAGTTCGCATACTACCGCGACATGCGGGGGCGTGCCAATGACCTCTATTCCATTGCCCGGACGGCCGGCTATCTTATCGTTATCAATCACTTGTTGAGTGCCGTCGACGCTGCGTTTGCAGCGTCCGGATTCAATAAGTCTGTACAGATTGAAGCCCGCCTGCATCCAACACCGCGTTTGTTCAATTTTGTTGAATTCGTGCCGACGGCCTCTCTGGGCGTTTCCTTTTAATCCTGCATCGATTTTTGGTTTGCAATTGACTTCGCCGGACGATATAATGAATGTCTGACCATGAATGATTCTTCCCCCCATACAAGTCTGGAACGGAAACCCGCCGGGGGTCAGCGGCAAAACGGTTCGGGTACCAAACTTCGTTCTATCGTTATCCGCGGAGCCCGCGTCCATAACCTGAAGAATGTCAGTCTCGAACTGCCGCGGAACAAGCTGATCGTTGTCACCGGGGTGAGCGGATCAGGGAAGTCGAGCCTTGCCTTCGATACCATCTATGCCGAAGGCCAACGGCGGTATGTGGAAAGCCTTTCCTCGTATGCGCGCCAATTCCTCGAGCGGATGGACAAGCCGGATGTCGACTTCATCCAGGGGATCAGCCCGGCGATCGCCATTGAACAGAAAACCACGAGCAGGAATCCGCGGTCGACCGTTGCCACCACGACGGAGATCTATGATTATCTCCGTTTGCTCTTTGGACGCGTCGGGAAGACCATCTGCAAGGTCTGCGGACAGGTCGTCAAACGTGATACCGTCACGACGGTGGTCGAACGGCTGACTGAGGAGGCCGAGGGAGCCCGCGTGTATCTGATGTTTCCTCTGCATGACCATCAGGGCCGGAGCATGAAAGAGGAATTGGATGTACTGAAGAAACGGGGATTTTTCCGGATTGTCGTAAAAGACACTTTGATTGACCTGAATGAAACGGACTACAAAGGCAAAAACAAGAAAGACCTGATGGTTCTTGTTGACAGGGCCGTTATCAGGAAGGTCGACCCGGAGAATGTGAAACGCCTGGCGGATTCTGTGGAAACAGCGTTTGCGGAAGGGGAGGGCTATGCGTATGCCCGGATCCTGGATTCAGGATCGGTCTTGAAGTTCACGCAACACTACGAGTGTCCCCGTGATGGAATCCGGTACGAAGAACCCGACCCTCGGCTCTTTTCGTTCAACAACCCCGTTGGAGCATGCCCGAAATGCCAGGGGTTCGGCAGGTCCGTCGGGATAGACATGAACCTGGTGGTTCCGGATCCCAATAAAACCCTTCGTCAGGGAGCCATTCATCCTTGGAACACTCCGAGGTGGATTGGAAATCTTCGCGACCTTCTCGCTTCGGCCCGGAAGGCGGGGATCCCGGTTGATACTCCTTTCAAGGACCTGCCTTCGGAAGCGGTCGAATTCATCATGAACGGAACGGATGGTTTTGACGGCATTCATGCCTTCTTCAGGTTCATCGAAAAGAAATCCTACAAGATCCACTATCGCGTCTTTCTCAGCAGATATCGTGGATACACCCGATGCGATGAATGCGGCGGCTCCCGTCTGCGGAAAGATGCGCTGAATATCCGCGTGAACGGGAAGACAATTCACGATATCGTTCAGATGACGATCGGGGCCGCGAACGGGTGGTTTGCCTCGATAAGCCTCCCTCCTTTTGATCGTGAAGTTGCCCGCCGTATTCTCGACGAACTCCGAAAACGGCTGAAAGTGTTGAACGATGTAGGGATAGGATACATTACGCTTGATCGCCTTTCAATGACGCTCTCCGGCGGCGAGGCGCAACGGATCAATCTTGCAACATCGCTCGGGTCAACGCTCGTGGGGTCGTTGTACGTGCTCGACGAACCAAGCATCGGCCTGCATCCCCGGGACAATGACCGGCTGATCAGGATTCTGAAATCCCTTCGCGATGCGGGGAATACGGTCCTTGTTGTTGAACATGACGAAGAGATGATCCGTTCAGCCGATGCTGTTGTCGATATGGGGCCACGTGCGGGAGAATTAGGCGGCGAAGTGGTGTTTAACGGGGCGGTGAACGACCTGCTTCGTCACACGACCTCTTTGACGGCTCAGTATTTGAACAACACCGCTTCGATTCCGGTCCCGCGAACCCGTCGCAAGGATTCAGAGCAGTCCCTCTACATCAGGGGCGCCTCCGAGAATAACCTAAAATCGGTGGATGTTCGCATTCCGTTGAACATGTTTGTTTGCATAACGGGTGTCAGCGGATCGGGAAAGAGCACTTTGGTGCATGACGTGCTCTACGCGGGACTCAGGAAGATGAAAGGCGGGTTCGAGGGATCCGTTGGAGCATTTTCCGCAATCGAAGGGGCGGAGCATGTGGGGAACGTGGAACTTGTGGACCAATCACCGATCGGCCGAACGCCGCGTTCGAATCCGGCCACGTATATCAAGGTCTTCGATCTTATCCGCGATCTGTTCGCGAAGACCCCTGCAGCGCGGGCCCGCGGATTCAAACCCGGGTGCTTTTCGTTCAATGTTCCGGGCGGGCGCTGCGAAACGTGCGAAGGGGACGGAGTCCAAAAAATTGAAATGCAATTCCTGGCCGACCTGTTTTTAACCTGTGAAACGTGCAAGGGAAAGCGGTTCAAACAGGAAACCCTTGGTGTGCGCTATCGCGGAAAAAACGTCGATGATATTCTGGGTATGACGGTCTCGGAAGCCATGAGATTCTTTGGCGAAACAAGGCAGGGGGAAAGGGTCGCTTCGAAATTGCGTGTTCTGGATGATGTGGGCCTGGGATACATTCGACTTGGCCAGGCAGCCACATCGCTCTCGGGGGGCGAGGCTCAACGGATAAAGCTCGCGCATCATTTGCTCGCGTCACAGTCTGGTGAACGAACATTATTCATCTTTGACGAACCGACAACAGGCCTCCACTTCGATGACATTGCAAAGCTGCTCCGGTGCTTCCATGCGTTGATTGAGGCAGGACATTCGCTCGTCGTCATCGAACATCACATGGATGTGGTGAAGTGTGCTGATTTTGTCATCGATCTTGGCCCGGACGGGGGGGAAGGTGGCGGAACGATCGTGGCTGCCGGAACCCCGGAGGATATTGCGGCGGTGAAGAAATCCTGGACAGGGCGATTTCTTAAGCATCGACTTTCAGTTTAATCATGAGAAAAGGAGGAACGTATGAAGCGACTTGGAGTGATTCTCCTGTGTGTTGCGGGGTTTGCGTTCGCCGACGCACAACCGAAGAAATTCGGCATCGGGGTTGTGGTCGGAGCGCCAACTGGACTGTCGGTGAAGTACTGGAGCAGCTCACGCGAAGCTCTGCAAGGATATGCCGGAGGAGGGTTTGGGGGCGTAACGCTCGGAGTGGACTATCTGTTTCACTCCAACGCGTTCAACAATGCGCATCTCCCGTTCTACTACGGGCCGGGAGCGTTCATTGGTTCTTCAAGCATCGGGGGACCCCGCTACGACAAGAATTCCCTCGGACTCGGCCTTCGATTCATGTTCGGGGCCGATTACTTGTTTCCCAACAACCCCTTTGACATCGCCTTCGAGATCGGCCCTGCTCTTGTTCTGTCGCCCGTTGTCGGACTCGGTCTCGAGGCAGGTTTGGCTTTCCGCTTCTATCCATGAGGAGATCGTCGGGAGCGCTCTGAACGCGAGCCGTTCCCGCTTCTTATCTTTGTGTCAAAGATATCCCCGCCGATTTGGTTTCAATCGTTATTCTTCCCTTCCCGCTGCCGACAGTGCCAACCGCATAGGCGGATGAGCCCGTCTTTTTGCTTCGTATGGGGAAATCCGTATCGATGGAACCATATTCCGCGTCCAGGGTCACTTCCCCGCCAAATCCCTTCGGCATCGTCACCTCAACGCCGCCGTACTCGTTTCGGATCGCGATCTCACCCGGGACGGTTCTGAGTTCAAGGCGGACGTCATTGCTTTTGTTCGTGATCCTGACAATGTTGGAGCGCAGGGAGCGCAGGCGCATGGTTGAATACTCTGTTTTGGACTTCCAATCGCCTGAAATTTCTTCTGCGGTGATGCGGGAACTCTTGGAAAGAAGGTCGACAGATCCCTGGATGTTCTTCAAATCCATATTGGAATAAGGCCCGTCGAGAATGAGATCACCTTTGACATTTTCCAACGTGAGCGATCCCGACTGGCCGGAGAACGTGACTGGTTTGCCCGAAGGGCTGGCCACATCGGAAGCCTCAACGGTGGTGTAGGGAGCCTCGATCATAAGTCCCCGCACGCCTTTGACCCGCAGGTTTCCGCTCTTTGTCCCGACGGTGAGGTCGCCCTTGATGGCTGAAGCAACAATGGTCGTGTAATCTGATTGAATGGTCACATTCCCACCGATGGATTCCGCGGTAATGCGGCCACTTTGCGATTTGATGGATGCAGTCTGAGTGACACCTCTGACGGTAATTGTGGAATACCGCGCATCGACATCGACCGGCCCCGCAAACGATTCGATGGTCACTTTTGAACTGGTCCCCTGGAGCTTGAGATCTCCCCCGCAGTTCTGCAGCGTGGATTCCCCGTAGTCGTTTTCAATGGCCCTGACGTCTGAGCATTCTTTCAGAGAAAGCGAATTGTTTTTTCCGAGGATCCGCAACTCGCCTTTCATGTTTTCCAGCGCCATGGACCCATAGCTGAAATCGGTCGTGAGGGCGTTCGAGCGCGGGACGAACACCTCTCCCCGTATTTCCTTGCGAACGTAGTTCCCTCCCGAGAAGAGGCTCCAGAATCCGCCGCCCCTTACCCCGCGCCGAAGTTCTACAAATTCGAGAAGAAGCGTTGCCTCGCTTTTGGTCTCGCGGATGTTCAGAGAACGGACATACTCCTCTTCATATTCCTCATCGGATGAAGATATCCTGACATGGATCGTCATGGCGACTTCATTCCTGTCCCATGATTTGAATTCAATTTCCGATCCTGAGAGTCCTCTGATTTCGATCCGTTGTCCGGATGTTGTCGGGGAGCGGTGCTCGAGGTCGCGGGTCTGATCGGATGGAGGTGTTGCTCCCATCAGAGCGAGCGAAACAGCATAGGCAAGAATCTTCATGATTGTCGTTCTCCTTGTTCGATAATTTCAAGCAATGTGCGGAGCTTGAGCCCATACAGCTGACGCAGCCGCGCCTGGGTCACGGGGGAAAGATCTGTGCGCGAAATATCTGCACGCAACTCCCGGATCGCCGCGTCTATGAGACGGATCTCCTGCAACCGGGCTTCGAGTATCTCCTCCGACGGATCGCCTCCGAATGTGCCGGAGGTGACCGGAAGTACGCGCTCAAGTTCCTGAATGGCAGATTGGTAGGCGGCGTCGAACCGCAGTTCTGCCGGTCGGTCGACTGCAGTGAACCGGTCGACCATATGGTAAAGTCCGTAACCGCTCAAGGCCAGTAGAAACGAGGCTGCGATGCCGTAGATGAAACTGCGTGTGTCTGACACGGCGAGCAAGGGACGCCGGGGCTGAAGGACGTTGTCGATGGACCGCCAGATCCTTTGTTTGGTGGATCGGGTCGGACGATCATCTCGCCCGTAGAATTGGTCAGGATTCATCTTTGTGCCCTTTCCTTGTTCCATTGCATCTTCAACCACTGCCGCGTTCTGGAGAGGATTGTCCGCGAAGTGCTTTCACCGATCTGCAGGATTTGTGCGATCTCGGCATGTGAAAATCCCTCTACCTCGTGGAGGAGGAAGACGGACCGCCGGACGTCGTCAAGCTGATCAAGCCATCCCCGCATCATTTCCTCCCATTCGAAGATCTCGTAGGCGTCATCCGCATTTGCCTCTCCGGACGTTGTTTCCTCAAGGGACAGTACTGGTGTTTTCCTTCGATCAGAGCGCATTTCATTGAGCCCGATGGTGAAGAGCCACGTTGAAAAACGTGATCGCCCGGCAAAACGGTCCAGCGATTCATACGCCTTGATGAAGCTCCGCTGCACCCAGTCTTCCACCTGATGATGGTCCCGGGAGAATTGCTTCAGGAACCTGTAGAGCGGGTCCACATGATGTTCGTAGAGGTCACGGAAGGCGATGTAGTCACCTTGCCGGATCCTGCTGATGAGAAAGGATTCGTCTGTCATGTGATCAGGGTTCGTGAGTATGACGCGGCGGAAGGAAGAAACGCTACATACGTAATCAGAAAAAACTACGAATGTGACTCGAGTCACCCGGTACTGAGATTTGGATGCCTAAGCTGAGATCGGAAACAAAGAAGCACCATGATGTTCCCAGAGCTCAGGGGAGGCTCTGGGGAATCTGGTGCTTCAGTTTTTTTTTGGGGTTGGCTAGTAAAACGAGCCGATATTCAGGGTAATGTAGAAACCGCCGAAGTTCTTTATCCGCACATTTTCCATCACTTCGATTCCGCTCGGGAATGGCACAAAGTAATAGCGAATGCTCAGGCCCATGAGTGTCCCGTACGGGGCCCCGAAATAAGCTCCTGCGGAAAGGTACCCCCCGATAGTATACTTCGCCTGGCCAAATTTCAGGCTCTCGAAAAACTCCACTTCCTCGGAAAAACGAACTGTTCCCAAGGCGCTGTCTGTGAAGCTCCGCGTAAAAGAATAAGGGGCGACAAACATCATGGTCGGACCAATTCCGGCTGAAAGGTAAGGCCGAAAATTGTCCATGATGTCCTCTTTGAAGAGGCGTAGTTGAACGGCTGCGATGAGCGGAATCATGATCAGCCTGTTCTTCTTACCGGGGACATAGGAGTTGCCAAAATAGTCGTAATACTCAATCTCCGCATCATCTTTCACGTCAGAAAGAGCCAGGGTGACGATGCCGGAAAGCTCCTCGGAAAATTCGTGCCTGTAGAACCCTCCTGCACCGAATCCGTTGTTCGAAATCATAATATCGAATCCCCATGCGTCCGGCGGACTCTGGAAGGCATCCTGACGGATCAAGTCCGGTTGGGAAGGCTGAAAGACAATCGTCGTATCTGTCGCGGGAGTCTGAGCAACGATCGGAGGTGTCACAGCGAGAATGGCGAACAGCAGAATGCGGGTTGACTTCATGGAAGATCACCCTTCAGATGGTTTACATCTCAACGTCCTGAGAACAAATATAGTTCCGTACATGAGCAAACGCAAGCCGGGACTAATGGACCGAGAAAATTCCGAATTTGAGGTACTTCGTTTCCGGCATGGCCGGGAGAACAGGATGGTCGGGGCTGGCTCCCGAGGATTCGAGCAATTGGACACTGCGCCCGGCCGAACGTGCACTCGCCTCGATCGTTGAAAAGAAAGCATCCTCGGCAACATGATGGGAGCAGGATGCCGATATGAGAAACCCGCCCGGGTTGATGAGCCGAAGGGCGTTTGTGTTGATTTCTTTGTACCCGCGAAGGGCCGTAAAGACCGACTTCTTGTTTCGTGCAAAAGAGGGCGGATCCAGGATAATGGCATCGTAACGCTTCTGGTCAGCAGCAGCCGATTTGAGCAGGTCAAAGACATCGGCAACGTCAAATACCACATTGGTTTTTTGATTGATGGTCGCATTCACCTTTGCCTTGGCGATCGCGGTGTCCGAAGAATCCACTCCCCAAACGGTCTCCGCCCCGCCCTCAACCGCGTTCAGACTGAATCCTCCCTCATTGCAGAAGCAATCAAGGACATTGGCTCCTTTGACGTATCGTCGGATGGCCTTCCGATTGTCACGCTGATCGAGAAATATTCCGGTTTTTTGACCTGAAAGAAGATCGATCTTGAACTTCACGCCGTTTTCCGCAACAATCGTTTGATCGAGAGTGCCTCGGAGAACATCCTTCTTGAGCGGAAGTTGTTCAAGGGGTCTCAGCGGAGATTCATTCCGCTCAACAATGGCTTTGGGATGAAGAAGGGACTCCAGAACGTCGCAGATCAGGGTGATCCGTCGATCCATTCCGAGCGAGAGTGTTTGTATCGAGAGGTACTCGTTGTACTTGTCAACGATCAGTCCGGGCAAAAAATCCCCCTCGCCGTGGACAAGGCGGAAGGTCTCTGAGTGGGGGAAGAGCCTTCTGCGGAGTGAAAGAGCCTGCGAGAGTTTTTTTTCAAAAAACTCAAACGTGACTTCTTCGCGCTCACGTGAGAGGAGCCGGAAAGCAATGAGAGAATTCGGATGAAAAAATCCGATGCCAAGAAATTTGCCGTCATGCCGATGGAGTTCTACAACATCGCCGGCTTCGGGATTCCCCTGAATGGATTTGACCTCATTGCTGAAAATCCACTGATGCCCGGAGAGAAGCCGCTCTTCTTCCTGCTTCTTGAGAACGATGTGCTTTTTCATAAGGAAAAAGTAGACAGAATTCAGAGGAGAAGCAAGGAACAGATCGTTTGTTTGCTATCATTGCAAAGGTTTGATATATTTTGTGTGTCGTCCTCTCCATTATGAACTTTGAAAGGATGTATGACCATGATAAATATCCCTGAGTTGTTGGGAAGTGAGGGGAAACTCCTCCTTGAGCATCAATGCAAGACGATCTCCCGCGAATCGCTGCATCTTCCCGGCCCCGATTTTATCGACCGAGTCTATTCTGTGTCTGATCGGCCCATTGGAACATTAAGAAGCCTCCACGCCTTGTTTCACACTGGCAGGCTTTCCGGGACCGGTTATCTCTCGATTCTTCCCGTCGACCAGGGGATTGAGCACTCTGCCGGCGCTTCCTTTGCTCCAAATCCCCAATACTTTGATCCCGAAAACATTGTCAAACTCGCCATCGAAGGCGGCTGTAACGCGGTCGCATCGACGCTCGGCGTCCTCGGCGCCGTTGCCCGCAAGTATGCTCACAAAATCCCGTTTATTCTGAAGCTCAATCACAACGAGTTCCTTTCCTATCCGAATACGTACGATCAATCCATGTTTGCCAGTGTGAAACAGGCGTTCGACATGGGTGCGGCTGCCGTCGGGGCAACGGTGTATTTCGGATCTGCTGAGTCACGCCGTCAGATCTGGGAAATCAGCCAGACATTCCAGCAGGCCCACGAAATGGGAATGGCGACGATCTTGTGGTGCTATACCCGAAATCCGGCTTTCAAAACCAAAGAAAAAGACTACCACGTCTCCGCCGATCTGACCGGGCAGGCGAACCATCTCGGCGTCACCATCGAGGCGGATATTGTGAAGCAGAAACTTCCCGAGAACAACGGGGGCTATGTTGCATTGAATTTCGGAAAGACCCACAAGAAGGTCTACGAGCAGCTCAGCTCCGACCATCCCATCGACCTGACCCGTTACCAGGTGGCCAACGGGTACATGGGGCGGGCCGGGCTGATCAATTCCGGCGGCGCTTCCGGAAGCAACGACATTGTCGAGGCTGTCCGCACGGCCGTGATCAATAAACGAGCCGGAGGGACAGGGTTGATTTCCGGCAGGAAGGCATTTCAGCGGCCCATGAAGGAAGGCGTGCAGATTCTGAACGCAATTCAGGACGTCTACCTTTCTAAGGATGTAACGATCGCCTAACGCCCGTTTGCTCGGACACCGGGCTCCAGGTTCAGGCGTCAAGACGTTGTCCGCACGACGGCTTGACGCTTTTTTTTTCCAAGGATCAGACATGAGTCTGCGATGCATCGTTTTTGATATGGATGGCACTTTGACGGAGACCAATCGGTTGATCTTCGACTCGTTCAATTTCATCGCGAAGAAATATCTCGGCCACACGATGCCCGACCATGAGATCACTGCCCTGTTCGGTCCCCCGGAAGAAGGAGCCCTCGCCCGCATAGTGGATGAGAACCAGCTCGAATTGGCGATGAAGGAATACCTGGAATTCTATCGGAACAATCACGGATCGCTTGCCCGGTTGATACCCGGAATGAAGGAAGTTCTGGATGATGTTCGAGAAAGGGGCAGGCACCTGGCTCTTTTTACAGGAAAAGGCACCCACACGACTGCCATCACCCTGGAAGAGTTTGGATTGAAAGAATATTTTGATCTCGTCGTCACTGGCAATGACGTTCGCGAGCACAAACCGTCAGCAGAGGGACTGCGGAAGATCCTGCAACACTTTAACCTGAAACCGCCTGAAGCGCTGATGGTCGGTGATGCCGTCGCAGACGTAAAGGCCGCCAAGGAGGCTGGCATGCCCATCGCCGCCGTCCTTTGGGATTCCTATGGAAAAGATCGCGTACTGCGAATGAAAGCGGATCATGTGTTTCATGAAGTACGGGAGTTTCGCGCGTGGCTCGCCGGGAAACTCAAAGAGCCTCTTCATGTGGCCTGAAGAATTCCAGCACTCCCGAAGCCTCAATCTCGTACTCCGCTTCGGTATCGCCATCCTTGTCCTCGCCTTCTATGTCACAGCCGTGCTCCATTATTCCTACACGCCGGATGACACCTATATTTATCTTCAATATGCGCGGAATATTGCCGAGGGGAACGGGTTTTCTTTCAATATCGGAGAACCCAGTTATGGTGTCCCTGGCCCGTTGTGGGCCTTGCTGATCGCCGCAGGTGCCGCGGGAGGGTTGGACCCGTTTGTCGTTGCGAAGACTATCGATCTGTTTTTTGCGGGACTCTCTGTGATCATCGCGCTGCGGTTGTCCGTGGAAATTCTCAAGGATCCTCTTTATGCTCTGGTTGCCACTGCTGTTGTCGCCACGGATACCTGGCTTCTGCGCTGGGCCGGCTCGGGTCTCGAAACCTCTTTGAGCGTCCTCCTGGTGCTCCTGACTTTTTTCTATGTGTATCGGACAGAATACGCCCTGGCCTCTCTTTCGGCCGCCTTCCTGACCCTTGTCCGTCCTGAAGGAGCGCTCTTGTTCGTTCTGGTGCAGGCAGATAACGTGATCAACACGAGCAACTGGCGTCTCGCTTTTCGAGTCACTCTGAAGTCCACCGGCGTTTACGCTGCTGTTCTCGCACCATGGATGGTTTATGCATTGCTCACCTTCGGCAAGGTCATCCCGAACACTTTCGATGCACAAACAATCTCCGGATATTCACTGGAATCGCTCATCGGAGTCCTGGGATCGGAAGTGAAGATTCTCCTGATAAGTCAGGGGATTTCAATCGCCCTTCTGTTGATCGGAGTGGCGGGGGTCTTGAGAAGATCATCGCTTCGGCATGCCTGGATCGAGGTATTCCCTCTTGTCTGGCCCCTTGCGCTCCTGCTCTTTTATAGTATCATGAATGTTCAGGTCGTTTCACGTTACCTGCTTCTTGTTTCCCCGGTTATTGCCATTTTTGGGGTTTGGGGAGTGAAAAAAAGTACGGAATTTTGGAAATTACGGTGGCGCACATCCCTGGGGCTCCTTGCAGGCCTTGTGATGATTTCCGGAGTACAGAACCAGGTGTTCTATCACCTGAAAGTCCTACCGCATTTGAAGGGATTTATTCTGGGAATGGAGGAGTGTCTCCGGCCGATGGGATATGAGTTGCGAAAGATGGGAGGTCCGACAACGTCGGTGTTGACTTCCGATATCGGCCTGGTCGGATACGTATCGGGTGTGAAGGTGTACGACACAGCGGGAATTCTCAGCCCCGAAATCAGAAAGCAGTTTTCGGGATTAACGTACGACGACGGGATGGAGCAAGAAGTCTACCTCAATGTCATTCGGCCCGATTTTGTCCTTGATCGATCCCATCAACCGGGCCGGCTCGAAACAGCAGAATTGAAAAAGATTATGAGCTGCAGGTTTCCAAGTCTTGGCCTGATGTTCGAGAGTCAGGTCTATTACACTCTTTATAAACGGGGGAGTTCATGACGCGACTACTGTTCTTTCTAACAGCATGCAGTATTTCAATCGGAACAGCCCAGAAAGACCCACTCCCCGTACTCAGAGGACTACGACTTTTTGGCCAATCAATTGCTGATCTGCCGATTACCCTTCTTCGCGAAGAGCCCATGACGGTCGAGTTTGATGTTCGGGCTCGGCAGGCACCAAGGCTCGAACTTCGGTTTTATCATTGTGACAGGAACTGGATCGAAACGCCGACCCCATTTGTGAATGACGAGATGTTCAACAGGTCACGGATGGAGCCTCCGTATGCAGTGTCGCCCGCCGGCGTGAAAGGTTATGATTTTGAGTATTCATTCCGGATCCCCGGCTATCCCGCTTTTGACGGATTCTCGTTTTCAGGTAACTATCGACTCGAGATCTGGGACAGCGAAAGGCAGACACAGCTTGCTTCAGCCCGTTTTTTTGTAGCCGAAAACCTCCTGCGGCCCGAGATCAGAGTGGAGGATCGGCGGGATCCCTCGACGTCGGCTCCTCACAATCAGGTGCATCTTGTGAAGGTGGGGTTCACCGTGCCGCCACCGGATTCTTCCGGTTCGATGCCCTATTTCAGTCATGACTTTACCACCGTTGATGTTTATAAGAATCGTGAAATAAACCGGCCTCACCGAATGAGCGTGGATGACGATGATCCAAACACGTTTGTGGAGGGATTGGCCCTCCAACAGCTGGAATTCCGGGTTGAAAATCTCGTCCCGGGAAGTGAATATCGGACGCTGAACATCGAGAATGTCAGTCAATACCCTCAGCACATGGAATTGCGTTCCCGGGCCGGTGCGGATCTGAATCGGTTCCCATGGCAACGGGGTTTGGACCAGGATGGTTCATCCTCCATTGTCCGCGGAAACCGTTATGCGGATTATCTTGATTTCGAATTTGAGCTTCTCTGGGATGCGGTCAGCGATTCTGTATTTGTCGTTGGAGATTTCAATAATTGGGATCCTGCGAAAGGGGGCCCTATGAAATTTCAGAACGGCCGTTACACCTGGAAAACATCGCTTCGAAGGGGAAGATATGACTATCAGTTTGTGGTGGGGGGGGATTGGGTTGCTCTTGAAGGAAATGACTGGCGGACGAAGAACCGTTACACCGCTCTGGTCTACTATCGCGATCCCCGGTTTGGCGGATTCGACCGAATCGTTGGGGTCGCAAGAATCCAAAGTTCCGGCCGTCATTCTGAAGGTGAATAAAGTATCGGATGCCGAGGAGCATTCCGAGGAGAACAATTCTCTATGAAAGAATCATCGAAGCTCACGGTGGCTGTGATCGGCGCGGGCCATTTGGGAAGCCTGCATGCAAAAATGCTGTCTCAGATCGAGGATGCCGAACTTGTCGGGATCTATGATCTTGATGAATCAAAGGCATCGGCGCTGGCGGCAGAACTCAAAACAACAACGTTTCGGAACGTGGGAGAGGCCGTGAATGCCGCTTCCGCGGTGAGCATTGCCACCACGACAAGAACCCATTTTGAAATCGGTAGTCAGGTCGTCGAAGCCGGCCGGCATGTGTTCATCGAAAAACCGATGACGGAAACCATCGAACAGGCGAGGAAGCTCGTGAAGCTGGCGGAGTCGAAGAAGGTGAAGGTGCAGGTTGGGCATATCGAACGCTTCAATCCGGCCATTCTTGCGCTCGAACAATACCAGTTGCAGCCTTTGTTCATCGAATCCCACCGGCTGGCACAGTTCAATCCGCGGGGAGCCGACGTTGACGTTGTCCTCGACCTGATGATCCACGATATCGATCTGATCCTGAGTCTGGTAAAATCCCGTGTCACTCGGATTGACGCCAACGGCGTGGCAGTTGTTTCCGATTCCGCCGACATTGCAAACGCCCGTCTACAGTTTGAAAACGGATGCGTCGCAAATGTGACCGCAAGCCGGATCTCTCAAAACAAAATGAGGAAGATGCGGCTGTTTCAAAAGGATGCCTATATCTCCATTGACTTTGCCCAGGGACTGGCCGAAGTGTTTCGCCTGGTCGATGAGAACGATCCGAATACGCGTTCCACCATGCTCTTGGGAAAGATCGAACAGGGCACACGGAAGCGTGCCATTGTGTACGAACAACCCGAGGTCCGGGAAGTGAACGCGCTGAAGCACGAACTGCAGTTGTTCGTAAGGAGTATCCGTGACAATGTGGAACCTCCGGTAACGGGGAGTGACGGGCTCCAAGCCCTCGAGGTGGCCGCGGAAATCATGAAGACCATCGAATCGAAAACTGTACGAATGTAATGACCAAGAGCCTTGCCCTGCGAAACATCCTATTGGAAACGATTGGTGCTATAGCCGACCGGCAATCTCTGAGCGCCTATGTTGTCGGAGGATATGTCCGCGATCTCATGCTCGGGAGTGAAGTCCGTGACATGGATATTGTAGTTCTCGGGGATGGTATCGCGTTCGCGGGCGTAGTCGCCCGGGAAATGAAGCAGGGGAACCTTGTGACCTTTCCGAAATTCGGAACTGCCATGTTGACTCTTGGAGAAAGCAAGGTGGAGTTCGTGGGGGCAAGGAAGGAAAGCTACGATCGGAATTCGAGGAAACCCGCTGTCGCGCAAGGTACGCTCGAGGACGACCTTCTGCGAAGGGATTTCACCATCAATGCCATGGCTATTTCCCTCAATAAGGCTGACCGTGGAAGGCTCGTCGATCCCCACGGAGGACAGGATGATCTCAAGAAGAAGATTCTGCAGACTCCTCTGAATCCCAAACAAACGTTTGATGATGACCCGTTGCGCATTATGCGTGCCATGCGGTTTGCTGCCCAGCTTGGGTTTTTCATTGAGGATGGAATCCTGCGCGCTGCACGGGAGATGAAGGACAGGTTGAAAATTGTGTCACAGGAGCGAATTTCCGAAGAATTTCTCAAGACCATGATGGCACGAAAACCATCGGCCGGGTTGCTTCCCATGCAGGAGACCGGCGTCATGGAAGTCGTGTTTCCGGAAATGGCGCGGCTCTCGGGAGTCGATCAGAGACAGGAGCATCATCACAAAGATGTTTTTCTCCATACGCTGAAGGTCATTGATAATATCTCCGAGAATACACCGAATGTCTGGCTGCGGATGGCTGCCCTCATGCACGACATTGCCAAACCAAAGACAAAAGCGTTTAAGGAAGGAACCGGATGGACATTTCATGGTCACGAGGAGGTTGGCGCCAGAATGGTGAAGCCGCTCTTTCGGCGCATGAAGCTTCCCCTGGACCATGTGCCCTACGTGGAGAAACTGGTGCGACTGCATTTGAGGCCAATGGCTCTTGTCGATGAAGGAGTGACAGATTCTGCAGTTCGACGTCTATTATATGAAGCCAGCGAGGAAATCGATGATCTGATGACCTTGTGCAGGGCAGACATTACGTCGAAGAATCCGAAGCTCGTCAACCAGGTGAAGGGGAATTATGAGCGTGTGGCCCAGAAGATGGCGGAAGTGGAGGAAAAGGACCGGATGCGTCGATGGCGCCCGGCCCTGGACGGCGAGGAAATCATGCGGGTTTGCGGGATTGAGCCGGGGCGTATGGTGGGCCACCTGAAACAAGCGGTTGTGGACGCTATTCTGGATGGCAAGATCCCGAATGACCATGATGCGGCTCTGGATTACCTGAATTCCATCAAAGATCCCATCCTAAGACGAGGCGAATCCGGCAGGCCCTGAGCCGCCAGGGGGGAGCTTTTTCGCCTGCAGTTTGTAACCTTTCTCATTTCAAGGATGTCTAACCAGAGGCGCGGAGCCGCAAGTGCTTTGTTTCGAGCCAGAATGAAACTTTGCCTCGGGTTTTTCGTTTACTACATAGAGTTTTCATGCCAAAAAGCCGAAGGATAGAAGTTCCCCTCATTGATTATTCACAGGAGATCGTCATGAAGCAGATGTTCTTCGTTGCAGTCCTCTGCTGCAGCATCGTTGACGCAAGTGCCCAGACAACCCCGAAACGCCAACTCATTCTGGACGAGGCTGTCAAAACTGCCCTCGAGCAGAACGTCAATGTCCGCCAGGCCTACAACAACATGGAGTCCGCGCAGAGCGGAGTCCTTTCTGCTTACGGGTTGTATATGCCCACACTTTCTGCCAACGGCGGATGGACCCGTCAGCATACCGAACGTCCTGCAAGCACGCAGCTGATCGTCGGAGTTCCCATCGATGTTCCGGCAACATCGAACACGCAGAATTCCTTCTCAGCAGGGCTCTCAGCCGGCTACACGATCTTTGACGGTTTTTCCCGGGAAGCCAACTTCAACAGGGCGGTCTCCAATGCGGTTTCTGCGGAACAGACATCGACAAGGACCCGTCAGCAAATTGTTTACCAGGTGCAGAGTCTTTATCTCAACGTTCTTCGCAACGAGCAATTGGTGAAAGTGAGCGAGGAGAACCTGAAGAGAGATCAGCGGCAACTGGAACGGATTACAGAGTCGAACCGGGTCGGTGCTTCTTCCGTGGCAGATGTTTACAGGCAGCAGTCGATCGTGGCAAACGACGAACTGAACCTCATCAGCGCGCAGAACAACTATGACAAAGCGGTGGCAGATCTGCTTTCGCTGATTGGGGTTGATGTTGGCCTGGATTATGCCATTGTGGATCCCTCAATCTCGACGACGATCGAAGAGGCAGAATTGAACGCTGCAGAGGGAATTATGAGTACTTTTGGGCCGTCCCGACAGCGAGCTCTTTCCGTACGTCCTGATTATCAATCCGCCCTGGCAAGCTTTGACGCTTCGGAATCCGGCGTCACGGTTGCATCAAGCCGATACTATCCGAGCATCAATGCCTTTGCCGCGTACAATCTCTCCTCGGACAAGATTTCTCAAATCCAGGATCAAAGGGGAATTAACTGGGGATTGAATATACGGTGGACCCTCTTTGACGGATTTCAGACAAACCAAAGCATCCAACAAGCCGGTGCAACGAAGCGGAACGCCGAACTGACGTTACTTCAGGCCGAACGCAATATCAGTGTTGACGTTAAAAAGGCGTTACTGGACCTTGAGGCAGCTCGAAAGCAATATCAGGCAAGCGAGAAAAGCCTCGTCTCTGCAACTCAGGATCGAAGGGTCGCCGAAGAACGATACAATCTCGGTGCAGGAACATTGCTCGACCTCCTCACGGCAAATGCGAATTATGTCAATTCGCAGGCAAGCAAAGTGAACGCGACCTATAATTTCATTATATCGCAAAAGAATCTTGACTACGCAATGGGTGAGTTGAAATACTGACCTCGCCTCCAAACGAAGGAACTACCATGGCAAATGGCAAAAAGAAATCCAGAAAAAAACTCATCGTCTTCCTGATAATCGGAGTTGTGGTGATCGGCCTCGGCGCCCTCGTGATTATGGGAAGCAGCAGGGAAACCATCCTGACCGTGCAGACGGAGAAGATCGATCGGAAGACCATTACCCAGATTGTAACGGCGACCGGGAAGATTCAGCCGGTGACGCAGGTAAAGATCAATGCAGAGGTGAGCGGAGAAATCACCGACCTTCCCGTACGCGAAGGTCAACGCATTTCCAAGGGCGAGCTGCTCCTCCGGATCAAACCTGATGCGTATCAGGCACAGTTCGAACGCGCGCAGGCAAGCCTGGCCATTGGCGAGGCAAATCTTGTAAAAGCGGAATCTGAATACAAGCGTATGGTGGAGCTTTTTGAAAAGAAGCTGGTTTCGGAATCGGAAATGGAAATTTCCCGGGCGAATTATCAAAGCGCAAAAGCGTCTTACGCCCAGGCACAGGCGTCTGTCAAAGAGGCCCGTGAAACTCTTGGGAAAACGACCATCTATTCTCCCATGGAAGGCGTTGTGAGCCAACTCCTCCTTGAGCAGGGCGAGCGCGTCAGTGGAAGCACCTTCACGCAGGGCACGGAGATCATGACCGTGGCCGATCTTTCCCGCATGGAAGCCCGCGTGGATGTGGGGGAAAACGACATCGTTCTTGTGAGCCTTGGGGATACGGCGCGGGTCGAAGTGGATGCGTATTCCGATCAGAAATTGATCGGTGTTGTGTCGCAGATTGCAAACACGGCAAAGTCTGCCGGCCTGGGCACGCAGGACCAGGTGATCAACTTTGAGGTTCGGATCCTCCTCAAAACCTCAGACAAGGTGAAACTGCGCCCCGGGATGTCCATGAGCGCCGACATCGAAACCGCGACCCATCATGATGTCCTTGCTGTTCCGATCCAATCGGTAACGGTCAGGGCCCCGAAAATGGAATCGAATCCGGAAGAGCCTGAAGAGGGCTCGGTACGACTTGCGAATCAAGGTGGACGGCAGGAAGAGAAATTGGATGAGGTGGTATTCGTTATCGGTGAAGGCAAGGTGGAAACAATCACCGTAAAGCGCGGCCTGACGAGCGACACTCACGTTGAGGTGACGGGGGAGGGACTTGAAGGGAAGGAAGTCGTCTCCGGACCCTTTAAGGCGATCAACCGCGAGCTTGAAAGCGGCAGCAAAGTAAAAGTTGAAAATCGGGACGCGAAGCGCCCGGGTGCAACGGCAAGCATCACACAAAAGTAGCAATACGGATAGGGAGACTGAATATGGCGTCAGCGGTCATTCATCTTCGGGACATAACAAAAATGTATCAGATGGGCATGGAAGAGGTTCATGCTCTTCGCGGCATCACCCTGGACATCCTGCGCAACGAATATGTTGCCATCATGGGCCCGTCGGGATCCGGAAAATCGACTCTGATGAATATTATCGGATGTCTCGATACTCCGACATCCGGACTCTATGAGCTGAACAACACGAACGTCAGTGAAATGAACGACAATCAGCTGGCGCGCATCCGGAATAAGGAAATCGGGTTCGTGTTCCAGACGTTTAACCTCCTTGCGCGTTCCGACGTGCTGCACAACGTCGAGCTGCCGTTGATCTATGGCGGGATTGGTTCGCACGACCGGCGAAAGCAGGCAATGGAAGCGATTGAACAGGTGGGCCTTGGTGACCGATATCATCACAAGCCAAACGAGTTGTCCGGAGGTCAGAGACAGCGCGTCGCCATTGCCCGTGCACTGGTCACCCGGCCGTCAATTTTGCTGGCGGACGAACCGACCGGAAATCTCGATAGCAAGACCGGTGAAGAGATCATGGGCTTGTTTGACATCCTCCATCAGCAGGGGAATACCATCATCCTGGTGACACACGAAGAGGATATTGCGGCACATGCCTACCGGCGGGTTCGGATCAAAGACGGACATATTGAAAGAGACGAATCGGTGACCGAACGCAAAATTACAACGCATTCCAGTCTGGTGAGCGCCTGATGATGCGGGTTTACGTTGACGACCTCAAGGAAGGATTGATGATTGCGCTCGGAGCGATCCGGGCGAACAAGATGCGATCCGCCCTCACCACGCTGGGAATCGTCATCGGCATTGTTTCTGTTGCACTGATGGGCACAGCTATTGAGGGGCTTGATCGGGCCTTCAATAAATCCATTGCCGTGATTGGAGCAGACGTCCTCTATGTCCAGAAATGGCCTTGGGGCGGCGGCGGCAATTGGTGGGAAATCAGGAACCGGAAGGATCTGCTCATTCAGCACGCGAAAGCCATTGAAGAGGATGCAACGACAGTTGCAAGCGTTTCCCCCATCATGGGCACCCGTCGAAGCGTGAAGTATTCCGACAAAGTTGTCGAGATGGTCACGGTGTTGGGGACCAACTCCGCGTTTCTCGAAACGACGAATGCAAATATCGCTATGGGAAGATTCATGACCTCCATGGAAGCGGAAGGGGGCCGTCCGGTCTGCGTCCTTGGCTCTGAAGTCGCAGAAGCGTTGTTCCCCGTTCAGCATCCGATCGGAAAAACCATCAAGGTTGGGAATTATCCTTACAGAATCGTCGGCGTACTGGAAAAACAGGGAAGTTTCCTTGGCCTCGAGAGTTTTGACAACCGCGTCTATGTTCCCATCGCAAGGTTTTTTTCCGAATTTATGTCGCGCAGAGGCGGAATTCAAATTTGGGTGAAGGCAGGATCTCTGGAATCCGTGGATGAAACCAAGGAAGAGTTGCGGGGAATCCTTCGTAGAGCCAGACAGGTATCGCCACGGGCTGAGGATGATTTTGCCATCAACCAGCAGGACTTCTTCATTCAGACATTCAACCAGATCGGTGGGATCATCGCGGCGGTGGGGCTTTTTATCACCGGCCTCGCTCTGTTTGTAGGGGGGATTGGGATCATGAACATCATGTTCGTGTCGGTGACCGAACGGACCAAGGAGATCGGACTCCGCAAGGCCATCGGAGCGCCAAATCGTTCCATCCTCATGCAGTTCCTCCTGGAATCTGCCGTTATCTGTCTCCTGGGCGGAATTGTGGGCATCATCATCGCGTTTCCTCTAAGCCTGATTATTGATCAGGTACTTCCGACGGCAATGCCCGTGAGCATCGTGATCATCTCGCTCTTGATCTCTGTTTTTGTCGGATTGGTTTCAGGATTTCTTCCTGCATATCGCGCTTCCCGGATGGATCCGGTGGACGCACTTCGCTACGAGTAACGCATGCAACTAACCGAGATCATCAAGATATCCCTCACCGCTATCCGGGCGAACAAGCTGCGCTCTGCCCTGACCCTGCTGGGGATCGTGGTGGGCGTGTTCTCAATTATCGGTGTGATGACGGCTGTCCGCGTTCTGCAAAACAGTATTGAGACCGGATTGAGCAATCTGGGCACCCATACCTTCCAGATTCAACGCACTCCAATCATGGCAAGCAGATCGGAATGGATGAAAGCCCGCAACAGGAGGGATATTACGTACGAACAGGGTGTCCGATTGCAGGACCGGATGACTTTTGCAATGTACGTCGCCCTGGAGGATTGGGAGGGCGGCGAAACCATACAATATGGTTCGTTAAAAACGAATCCGAATGTGAGTGTTGCAGGAGAAGAGCCCGACGGAATCGTGACGAACAACTGGACTATTCAGGAGGGGCGGAGCATTTCAAATTCCGATCTGGAATTTTCGCGCAAAGTCGCAATTCTCGGTGGTGACGTTGTGACAAAGCTCTTTCCCAAAGGGCACCTTGATGCGCTCGGCAAAGAGGTTCGGATCGGGAAGGATCGGTTTACCGTTATTGGGACCTTTGAATCCAAAGGCGGAAGCCTGGGGGGGAGTAATGACAATAAGGTTGCCATTCCCATGACGACGTTCCTCTCCGTGTTTGGAAAGGACAGAAGCATTCACATCATGATCAAAGCAAAGGGTGGGGATGTGTATGAAGACTGCCTCGAAGAGGCAAGATTTCATCTCCGGACGATTCGGAGAGTTCCACCGGGTGGGGAAGATGATTTCTCAATTTTTTCCAACGACTCCATGATCTCCACCTTCAATGAGTTCACCCTCTACGTGAAGCTTGGTGTCGGGTTCATCAGCTTTATTTCTCTTATCGCCGCCGGCGTGGGTATCATGAACATCATGCTCGTTTCCGTGACGGAACGAACGAAAGAGATCGGGATCCGAAAGGCGATCGGAGCACAGAAAAAGAGCATTCTCGGTCAGTTTATTACAGAGGCGGTTGTGCTGTGCCAGTTCGGCGGTTTGTTGGGAATTCTGGTGGGTGTGGTGGTGGGAAATCTGGTCGCAGTGATTTTCGAGGTTCCCCCGACAATTCCCTGGGATTGGGCATTCATCGGGTTCGCTTTGTGTGCATTTATCGGAGTGGTCTTCGGCGTCTATCCTGCCTGGAAAGCCGCCAACCTGGATCCGGTGGACGCGCTGAGATATGAGTGATTGTCAATTTCCAATTGGCAATTGACAATTGGAAATCCCTAAGCCTTCATCCGTTTCCCCTTCTCTTCTTCGGAAAAGATCCAACCGACGAGTTTCCCGGGTTCGACCCTTTCAAAATCATTCCAGTATTGCTTCGTCCTCTGAAATCGTGAAGAGGAATCCCCGGCAGGAATTTCCGCCGCAAACTCCATGATCGTCCTGAATCTCCACTGCCATCGTTCCATGTTGGCCGAACGGAGGTCTACCCATCCGTCATGTGCCCACGCACCGATTGATTTCTCTGAAATTGGCAGTTCGCTCTCCCCGCGGGAAGGTGGGATCTTGATCTCCGGACCCCGAAGGAGCGTTGCACCGTCAGAGAGGAGAATGGGAATTCCGATTGAAATGATACGGGAGCGTAAGTCCGCGTCGGTGCCGATGAGTTTCTCCAGCGCAACAGAAAGTTGCCTGGGAGGGACCTTGAGCACGGAACGCATGGAGCCGTAGGCCTTTTCAAACAAGTGGGCTTCGTAAAGAAGTTTCGACAAGCGTGGAGGGCCGAGAATTTCGAAAGCGACGCTTCTCGTACCGTGGTGTGCTTCAAGCCGCTGCATTTCCCTGATCGCGCTTTCGAAAAGGAATCCTGCCCTGTAGGTGGGATTCAGCGTTGCATTGTCGAGTGCATTAATAATATCGTGGCCGGTGTTCCCGCCGCGAATTTCGTAAAGGACACTCGCGGCGATCTCTTCCGGCGTTACAAATTCCATTTGCCCGGGAGTGGAAATAGCCTCGAATTCCCCCCGTGAGAATATCCCGTTTTCCCCCGTATCAATGAAAACAGAACACAACGGGGTTGCCTGACGCACCTCCGGGCTTTCTATCCTGAGTTTCAGAGAACCTTTGAGACGGATGCCGCGGTCAGGCGGGCAATCAACCAATAAAATCGCCTTTCCCCTCTTTTTGATTTCCCCAAATCCGATCCGTTTCCATGCAATTGCCGCCGCCGGCTTGATCTCTTTGGTGATCGGAGCATCCGGCGTACGGCCCATAAGGAATAGCAAAAGAGTATGGGCTCCTGCGACGGCTGACTTGCTCAGGAGAACGCTTGACGGGCGTTCTTCGCTGTGGGTGTAGGGGATATTCAGTCCCATTCCGCCTGTTCCGCTCGTGCCGATTTTAACATAGATCCTGGTCCCGACGCGCTGCATGGAACGATAGAGGAGCTGCACATGCCGGATAAGCTGCGGGACGTATTGTGTTGCCAGAAGGCGTTCGGTCGCCTCCACCAGTCCGCTCTCACCGCCCTTTTTCATCTGCCGGATGATCTTTCGAACGTCTCTTGAAGCCTGGAAAAGGTCCTGATAGGCAATGGCCGTGGCGGAATTGATCGAGTCCACGACAATGTCGGGTTTGTACTGGGCGAGAATCCGGTAGATTGCAGATCGTTCGATGACTTCTGTCGATAATTCATCCAACAGGTCGTCGATGTGTTTCTGACGCGTAGCTTCGTTCTTAAGAATTTCGTCGCGCGGAAGGTCCTTAAACTCGAAGCGTGTGAAAATATTGCCCCACCAGGGAACAAGGACATTCCTCCCTGCTTTGGGAAATTCCTTGCGCATCGATTCAACGGCTTCCTTCGCCTCGCGTTCCAGCAACGAAGTGAGAATGACGCGCTTTGGTTTTTCCTGCATGACGAGCCTGACAACAGCCGATCCTACGAGGCCCCAGCCGCCGAGAACGAGAACTGTTCTATTTTTGATGTCCATAGAAGATGGCGAAGAGTAAAAGGTGAAGGGGTAAATTATGAATCTGCGTTTGAACCAGCGAAATCAGCGAAAATCATTTAGGGACGACGGTATCATACCATGGCTTCTTCTCTCTTGAACCCAACTCATCAATATGCATGTGCTTCGTTTCCATGTATTCTTTCAAGCCCTCGATACCGAATTCACGTCCGATCCCGCTTTGCTTGTACCCGCCGAAAGGAGCCTTTTCACTGATGAGGTGCCATTCGTTGATCCAAACCGTTCCTGCCCTGAGCCGGTGGGCGATTGATTTGGCCCTTGCAGTATCCTTTGACCAAACGCCTCCGCCAAGGCCGTAGGGAGAATCGTTGGCGAGTGAAACGGCCTCTTCATCAGATGTGTAGCGGATAACCGAAAGCACCGGTCCGAAAATCTCCTCTTGTGCGATTGCCATGGAATTCTTTACGTTCGTGAAAATTGTGGGTTGAACAAAAAAACCTCGTGCTAGATTCGGATCCCCCGGTATCCCGCCGCCGACAGCAACAGTCGCACCTTCTTTTTTGCCCTGTTCGATATAGCCAAGGACCCGCTCCTGCTGTTTCTTTGAGATCACCGGACCCATGTCGGTTGCGGGATCGGTGGGATCACCCAATCGCAGTTTCTTTGTCTTTGCCACAAGTTTCTCCACAAAGGAATCATGGAGGCTTGAAGGAAGAAACAAACGGCTTCCTGCTTCACAGCATTGTCCCTGGTGGTAGAACATGGCGTACATGGCGCCATCCACCGCAAGGTCCACGTCAGCATCATCGAGAACAATGTTTGCGGATTTTCCTCCGCATTCGAGCGTGATTTTCTTGAGATGCTCTGCTCCCATGCTCATGACCCGTTTTCCTACAAGCGTTGAGCCGGTGAAGGAAACCTTGTCAATTCCCGGATGCTTCACGAGAGCTTCACCTGCTTCACTCCCGAAACCGGGCAGAATATTCACGACTCCCTTGGGGAACCCGAGCTCGTGAATGATCCGAGCAAGTTCCATCGCTGTGCACGGAGTGAGTTCCGACGGTTTCAGAATCACTGTGTTCCCGGCCGCCAGGGCGGGCCCAAGTTTCCACACCGCCATCTTGAGGGGGAAATTCCAGGGAATAATTGCAGCGACAACGCCGATCGGCTCGCGTACGATGATGTTCTCGCTGAACCCAGGCTTGCCAAGTCCCTCCACGGGCTCTGTAAGATCCAGCGCTGCCAGCTTCGAAAAATAGTTCATGCTTCGAGCGGATAGGAAAATATCCTCTTTTGCTTTACGTATCGTTGAACCGGAATCGGCCACTTCCAGAGAAGCAAGCTCCTTTGCACGTTCGTTGATCTTGTCGGAGATCCCTTTGATCAACGCGGATCGTTCCTGTCCGGACATTCTGAGCCATGGCCCGGTTTCAAATGCCGCTCGGGCAGCTGACACGGCCTGTGCAACATCGCGTTCTTCCGCGCGCGCAATGACAGCGACCTTTTCCTGATTGTATGGATTGATCGACTCAAAGGTCTTCCCTGCTACGGCAGGGACAAATGCCCCATCGATGTAGAGCTGATACTCCCTCATTCGTTCTCCTGATTGGATCCTGATTCGTTAATTCAGAAGGAAGGTCTTTATGAACTGTACGGTTGCATAAAACTGGTAGTCCTGATTCTTCTTTTTCGAAAACCCGTGGCCCTCATCCGTTGCAACAAGATACCAGGCCGGAGTATTGCTCTTCTTCAATGCGGCAACGATCTGGTCGGATTCAAAGGCAGGAACACGCGGATCATTTTTGCCCTGAATGACAAACAGGGGTTTGACGAGTTTCTCGAGATTGTTCATGGGCGCAATTCGTTCGAGGTGTTTTCGCATTGTGGGGTCGCGCTCGTCCCCATACTCCGCGCGCCGAAGGTCACGCCGGTAGCTTTCGGTTCGTTCAAGGAACGTCACCAGGTTTGACATCCCCACAACATCCACGGCACAACGAAATTTGTCGCTGTATTGCGTTGCAACAGCAAGGGTGGCGTGGCCGCCATAACTGCCGCCGGTGACGAGAATTCTGTCTCCGTCGAGATCGGGCTGGGTTTTTATCCAATCAAGCAGCGCAGCAAGGTCTTTGTATGAATCTTCACGTTTGAAGCCATTGTCGAGCTTCAGGAATGTCTTTCCATATCCGGAGGAGCCGCGAATATTGGGAAGGATCAACGCGATCCCCATTTCATTCAGGTAATAATTGTTTCGTCCCAGAAAGCCGGGCCTTGCCTGCCCTTCCGGTCCACCATGAATACTCACGATGACGGGCCTTTTCCCTTTGAAGGAGGCGGGGGGGCGGTAGAGAAATCCCGAGATCATCTTCCCGTCAAAGGTCTTCCATTTGACCAGATCCGCTTCCGGAAACTGTTCGGTATTTAATCCGCCCGTTTCGCTGTAGGTCCATCGCACCACGGTTCCGGTTGCGAGCTCGAGAGAATAGGCATCAGTCGAGGCCCGTGCGGAACTCTGGTTGAATCCAAGATATTTGCCTGAAGGATGCCATTCGATCCCTGAAATCAGCCCTGTGGGAAGTTTTGGAGCGGGTTTTTCCTTGCCCGTTGCAGTGTCAAGGAGCCTCAAAATACCCACTCCGTCTTCATTGACAACAAAAGCAATGGTCGCCCCGTCCGGGGAAATATCGAAATTATTGACATCCCATTTGATGTGGTCGGTGAGGACGGTGTATTTTTTGGTGTTCAACTCGATCGCAGTAAGCCGCTGAAATTCAGAGTTGCGATCAGTGGTCACATAGAGCGTTTTGCCGTCGTGACTGAACTCTGCCCCGCTGTAGGAAATCTGGACTTTGGGATCCCTGGGCGTGAAGAGGGTTCTTACGCCGGTTTGTCCGTCAAAAAACCAGAAGTAGCTTTCGTTGATGGAGATATATTCCACAACGAGAAGCTGTTTCCCGTCGGGGGTCCAGTCGACTGGAAACCATCCACCGCCTGTGTTTTGTGCCAAGAGCCGATCGGAGGATGGATTCGCCGGGTCGATGACATAGATATCAACATCCTTGCCGTTGCGGCGCGTGGAGGTATAGGCCATCTTACTCCCGTCCTTTGCCCAAACACCCAAACTGTTGCGGGATTTTCCATCCGTGAGCAACGTGACATCCCCGGTGGCGACATCATAGCGAAAATTCTGAAACCATTCGCCTCCTCCGATATCTTTGCTGAACACAAAATAATCAGGGTTCCTGGGGTTGAACGAAGCGCCTGCCACCCGTTCGGGGAAGAAGGTAAGTTGCATGCGAGCCCCGCCCGGGGTTTTCACATGATGAATCTGAGGGACATCGGCAAACCGAGTGCTGATGAGCATCTCATAACGCGTTGGGTGCCAGCTGGAAATACCTGCACTCCGGAATTCCGTGTACCGCCCGACGGCCTCCGCAAGAGAAGTGGGAATAGGGGGGATTCCGTCAACGAGAAGATTCTCTCCGGGTTTGATAGTCTGCTCCTGCGCGCGGAGAGAAGGAATCAATGCAAAGAAAAGAATGAGAACGACAAGCCGTTTCATAGGTCACCTTTCATGAAAGTCGTCAATGAAGAATTTCTTTTACAAGTTGGTAAAACCGCTCAACCTCGCGTTGATAATCTTCGCCGGTACCGGGGCCCTTGAACCCCCAATGGATATCCCTCACCCGGCCCTTCCGGTCAATAAACAGCGTCGTCGGATAAGCGAAAAAATCATCCAGCTGGGAGTGCAACGAACTATCGACATTGTTTGCGTCGAGACTTCCCGCAAAGAGCAGGGGAAAAGTCAGCCCGTGCCTTTTCTTGTAGATGGCAAGGTTGTTCCGGCCGGTCACCGCATCCTCGGTCACTTCAAATGATAGTCCGACAATTTCGAGGCCGTCATCGTTGAACTCTTCATGGAGACGCTGAAGGAGCGGGGCTTCATCGAGGCAATTGTGACACCAGGTACCCATGATGTCAACAATGAGGGCTTTCCCCCGGAATCTTGCGTCGTTATTCCGAACTGTATCTCCTTCAATAGTCAGCCCTTCAAAACGGAAAGGCTTCCGAGGCTCTTTCAACCGCGTTCGGCGTTTGTCGAGCTGTTCCTTTTCTGCACCCGGTTGCGGGACGAGAGTGAAGACCTCCGGCGGGAATTGTCTGGCATAATACTTCCCCTTCCAGGATCCCTCTTCAAAATATAACTCGAGGAGGTTTGCCTGCCAGCCAATAAAGCGCCCCACCCACGCTGAATCTCCCCGTTGTATTCCGGCCATCAGGCCATGGTCGCCGCTCGGATCGATAAACGTGCCAAAAACGGAATCCCCGCGGCTCCAGAATTTTGCAGTAGACATGCTGTCGATCCCGTCCGGCTCGTGGTAATAAACACGAAAACTCCCGGTGAGGCGAATGGCGGTGGAGGGTGTGGTGTGAGTCGGTTCCCGGAGAGGTTCGCCAGGCCTTGCAACGAACGGCAACAGAAGGGTATCCTTTCGATACCGGAAAAAATTGCCTTTCCATTCCTTCCCATCCCACACTCCGCGAAGGGCCGCCTGATACTCGGAGATGTGTACAATGATGGAATCACCCGTGACCTCGATTTCGGGAATGGGAGTGGACTCATCGCCAACGATAAAGGAACCTGCCGGCGGCTGGGCGCCAAGGTTCATGGACATACGGAGGGGAAGCTGTTTTTGATCTGCTAGCGTCATAGTGCCGGTCCATATCGATTCTTCAGGAATGGGTTTGCGACATCCAACAATCGGCAAAAGGAGGAGCAGCAGATGGAGAATTCTTGATTTCATGAGATATCAGAAGTAACCGGGATGTTTTGATGTTCCAAATGCAGAAAAAAAGAGGATTCCGAGGAGGAGTACGGATTGCACCAGGAAGAACCACCGCATCTGGCTGTTAAGGCTATCCAAAATTTTTGTGTTGTCGTCATTGGCGCCGACCTCGGTCATTTCCTGAACGACCTTCATGCGTTTCTTGCTCATTATGGGTCCGAAGATCAATCCGTTGACAAGCATGACGCCGAACAAAACAACTTTGATGACGAGCCAACCTTGCTCGTACCATGCGACTGTGGTTCCATAGTACAGATTGTAAATATTGCCTATGCCGGAGACGAGAAGAAGGAGGGCAGCAAGCGGGGAGATAAAGGAAAAAACCCGGGAGAGACCGCCGACATAGAGTTTGAGCGTAAGGTCCTTCTCGTTCACGAACCTGCTGTTGAGAATCCACCCGGCGATCACCAGTGCGGAAACGAGAGAAAACCCGACAAGATGGAGAAGGAAAACAAAGGATCCGGACATTGTCTTTTCGAGAGGGAAGAGGATGAGAAAAGATAAGAAAATGAGTTTCAAAAAGGACAAAAAAAGAGGGCGGTGAACTGATGTCCCGCCCTCCATGGACAAATGCGGGAATCGTTGCTATTCTTCGCGGATAGTGTCTCCTGTCTTGATATCGCTTCCTTCGAGCACTTTTGCCTTTGCCGCCTTTCCTTTTAACATGTCTTCGGTGACTTTGACGCGTCCAACCTTCGTTTCTTCGCTCCCGAGGGAAAGTCCCGTATCGGGATCCTTTATTTCTTCGCCTTCACGATACACGGTAAACTCCATTCCGACTTTCACGTTGCCTTCAGATCCGGGTTTCATGAGAATGGTCTTGTCGGTATTCACTCTCAGGACCTTTCCCGACCACGGTATTTTCGCCATATTTTCAGTGATCAACTCGATGCAACCGTCCACGGCCTGCCGCGTTGCTTTCCCGATATCGGTGTTATCCCATGAAGTGGAGTTGCCAAAGTCGATCGCCTCGTACCGCACGCTGACCCCTGTGCTGGATTCTTCGCCCTCTTCCTTTTCTGCAGCCAGAATTTCCCCCGTCGTCACGCTCACGAGACGAATGTCCACGGCAGCTCTGGCCTTCTTCGTGGTCAGACTTCCTCCGAAAAGTGGAACATTGCCTCCCACGCTGCTCTGCTTGGTGCCAAATTCCGAGACACTGCCGATGACAAAGAGTTCAACGCCGAGCAATTTGCCGACCTTGGTAGCTGTCTCCGGTGTTACCATTGAAGAATTGCTGAATTTCTGTTCCTGAATGATCTTTTCCATTTCCTCGCGTTCCAATACCACAAATTGCCCGGATTTTACAAGGGCTGTCACAAGCATGTCAGCCACTCCGTCTCCAATATTGTGCCATCCGGATCCGCTGCGATCTTGAAACCGTGCCACGGCAATGCGTTTCTTTAGTTGTGCTTCCACACCCGTTATGGTGAAGGAAAGCACAAGGGCGAGCATCATGACACTTCGAATCTTCATGGGGTTTTCCTCCCGAAGGGGTTGATATCTTTGAGGAGCCGCTCTGGCCTGAAGGCGAGTCAAAGTTGATGCAAATATTAGTAAGAAGCAAGAGCGTGCATTCCCCGCACTTTCATGGCAGGAATTTGAGTTTCTGCTTGCTCCTGCGAACACTGCGCCCTATATTTTCAAAATCAGAGATTCTTGAGGAGAAAGAGATTTGAGGACGCTTGTCAAATTTGCCGCTTTTTTGTGCCTCGCCGTAGCTCCAACTTCCGCACAAACGACGATTCCCTATGGGACGACCGATCTCAGAATCGCTCTGGACCGCCTGAGCGTCCTTGGCTCTGCCTTGTATGTCGCTGCTCATCCGGATGATGAAAACACCTCGGTGATTTCCTCGCTCTCGAAAGGGCGCCTTGTGAGAACGGCGTATCTTTCAATGACGCGCGGCGAAGGCGGGCAAAACCTCATCGGATCGGAACAGGGAGAACTTCTTGGAATCCTCAGGACCCAAGAATTGCTCGAAGCAAGGGCGATTGACGGGGGAGCCCAATTCTTTACGAGAGCCATAGATTTTGGATATTCAAAAACTTCCGAAGAGACCATTCGCATCTGGGGTCGTGAACGCATTGTAGGCGATATTGTCTGGGTCATTCGTTCGTTCCGGCCCGATGTCATCATGACACGGTTTTCGGATACGTTGGGAACGCACGGGAATCACACAGGGTCCGCCATTTTGGCCAGGGAGGCTTTTGAAGCCGCCGGCGACCCGGCAAAGTTTCCGGAACAGTTGAAGTATGTTCGGCCCTTCAGGCCTAAGCGGATCGTGTTCAATGTGTTTCGATTTGGTTCATCCGGAATGGATCCGGGCCCGAACGCGGTCGGTTTGGACGTGGGAATGTATAATGTCATTCTGGGGCGATCGTATACCGAAATTGCCGGTCGAAGTCGCAGCATGCACAAGAGTCAGGGGTTCGGTGCGGCAGAAAATCGCGGCACCAACCTGCAGTACTTCGAGCCTACCCTGGGTGAGCCGGCCGTGCGGGACTTGTTTGATGGAGTCGATCTGGGATGGTCCAGAATACCCGGCGGCGTGCCTGTCGGTAGAATTATCCGGCAAGCCCGGGATGCATTTGACATGGACAATCCGGCCAAGATCATTCCGATACTCCTCAAGGCCGTCGAGGAGTTGAAGAAACTCAGCGGCGATCCGTGGATTGAGATCAAGCGAAGAGAGATTGCCGAGGTTATCCTTGGGTGTGCCGGAGTGTGGATTGAGGCAAATGCATCCGACTATTCCGCTTCTCCCGGACAACGGGTGCCAATCACAACGACAGTCATCACCAGATCGAATGAGAGGATCGCCTTCCTCTCTGTTCGCTCTCCGTTGAGCATGCAGGATTCTTCTGTCGGAATTTCGTTGACAAACAACAGGCCCGAGCGCGTAAACTCTTCGATAGTGCTGCCTCCCGATTTGAAGTACTCCCAGCCGTATTGGCTCGTCAATAAGACCACGAATGGTTCGTATGATGTCGAGGATAAAGGCCTCGTGAGCCAACCGGAAAACAAGCCGTTCATGGTTTCGGTTGAACTGGAGATTGGAGGCGAACGCTTGAGGGTGGATGTTCCCCTCAGGTACAAATGGGTCGATCCCGTGCAGGGTGAACTCACAAGGGCGTTCGTTGTTGTACCTCCTGTTTCTGTCAGACTGACCGAGCCCGTTTACGTGGCGGCCGGAAATGATGAAAAGCGGGTTCGGGTTCTCCTCGCGGCTGTCGGCACCGCATCCCAGGGGACAGTTCGGCTCGAAGTGCCGGCTGGATGGTCGGTTGTCCCTGACCGGCGCTCCTTTAACCTGAAGGCAAAGCATGAGGAACTCTCTCTGGACTTTCAGATCGGACCGAAAGGAAGTAATGCCGTGGACGGAGTGGTGCGCGCAATCGTTGAAACAGATGGTGAATCAGATTCACGGGGAATGGTGACAATTCAGTATCCGCATATTTCTCCGCAAGTCATGTTCCCCGAGGCATCGGCAAAGATAATCAGGCTTCAAATGGTTAAGCCCGGGGGGACAATCGGATACATTGAAGGATCGGGAGACGGGATCCCGGCCGCGCTGATGCAGCTGGGGTATACAGTGAGGCTTCTGACGGATGACGATCTGGAATCAGCAGATTTAAATAGTCTTGATGCCATTGTTGCCGGTGTTCGGGCATATAATACCAGGCCCAGGCTCAAAGCACAGCAACAGAGACTTATGGAGTATGTGCGTGGAGGCGGGCGGTACGTGGTGCAATATGTTACCCGGCAAAGGTCCGAGGCTGAAAACCTCGGTCCGTATCCGTTCACTATCTCCCGGGATCGGGTGACAGAGGAAGGCGCTCCGGTGGACTTTCTGAATGTCACTCATCCTGTCCTCAATACGCCGAACAGAATAACAAAGGAAGATTTTCAGGGATGGGTTCAGGAGAGGGGGCTCTATTTTGCCAATGAATGGGATGCTCGATATGAAGCTATTCTTACCAGCTATGACCCGGGCGAATCGCCGAAGCGTGGCGGGCTTCTTTTCGCCCGGTACGGGAAAGGCGCGTTTGTTTACAATGGATATTCGTTGTTCCGACAACTGCCGGCGGGGGTACCGGGAGCATACAGACTGCTGGTGAACCTGATTTCGGCCAAGTGAGATGAACGAGGAGAAATTCAATCAAGATCAGGATTCGTCCGGGGAACAGGAGCGCCCTCCGTTTCTCTCTACCTGGCCGCGCCTTTATGCCGCAGTCCTCGGTTCGCTGGCCTTCTACATTCTCCTGATGTTGATCTTCATGAAGGTGTTTGCGTGAGGACGGCTGACTGGGTTGTTCTTGGCCTTACGCTTGCTTCGATTGTCCTCTACGGGATATACAAAGGACGCGGGAGCAAGGATATTCGCGGGTATCTCCTCGCAGACAGACAAATGCGCTGGTACACTGTGGCACTGTCCATTATGGCGACTCAGGCAAGCGCCATTACCTTCACATCAACCCCCGGCCAGGCCTTTGTGGACGGAATGCGGTTTGTGCAGTTTTACCTGGGCCTGCCCATAGCGATGGTGATCCTTTCCGTCACTGCGGTTCCGATATTCCACCGCTTGAACGTCTTCACGGCGTATGAATACCTCGAACATCGGTTCGATATCAAAACAAGAAGCCTTCTGAGTCTCATTTTCCTCACCTCCCGCGGACTTGCCGCCGGAATGACGATTTACGCTCCGTCCCTGGTGCTTTCCGTCATGCTGGGATTTGATATCAGGATCACATCGACGGTGATCGGTGGGATGATCATCCTGTACACCACCACCGGGGGAGTGAAAGCCGTCAATTGGACTGATGTGCAGCAAATGCTGATCATCATGTCCGGAATGGTCCTCGCGTTTATCATGACGATCGTCCTTCTGCCCAGGGACGTCTCATTGAACGATGCGCTCCATGTGGCCGGCAGCATGGGAAAGCTCAACGTCATTGATTTCTCGTTCGACCTTTCCAACCGCTATAATTTCTGGTCGGGTCTCATCGGCGGCACATTTGTGGCCCTTGCGTATTTCGGGACCGACCAGTCTCAGGTGCAGAGGTACCTCACGGGGAAATCCGTTGCGCAAAGCCGACTCGGGCTTCTGTTCAATGCCATGGCGAAAGTGCCGATGCAGTTTTTTATTTTGCTCATTGGCGTTATGGTTTTTGTTTTCTATCAATTTCAGGCCCCGCCAATTTTCTTCAATCCTGTGGAAACACAGAGGATGAAAACCGGCCAATTTGCAGAGGAATATGGCCGGCTCGAAGGAGAGTACCAGATGCACGTTTCTGAACAATCAGCCGTGCTACGCCAGTACCTGGAAATCCGCGAAACAGGGAGTGATGCCGATCTTGCAAGGGCAAAGGCCGCACTTCTGGTTGCGCAAGAGGAGTCCGGCCGGTTAAGGAAGTCTGCCGAGGAACTTATCGCCGCGAACAACGGAAATTCGAATGACACCAATTATCTCTTTCTCACATTTGTCATGCAGTATCTTCCCGTTGGGGTAGTGGGCCTGATTTTCGCTTGCATTTTCGCGGCTTCCATGTCCTCCACTTCGGGCGAGTTGAGCGCATTGGCCACGACATCGGTGGTGGACATTTATAAACGGCACGTGCGAGCTGACGCGGACCAGAGGCACTATTTGTTTGTCTCCCGCATCGCGATGGCATCATGGGGTGTGTATGGAATTCTCTTCGCCCAATACGCAAGTGGACTAGGTTCACTGGTGGAGGCGGTGAATATTCTGGGGTCCCTGTTCTATGGGACAATGTTGGGAGTATTTCTGCTCGCATTTTATGTGAAGTTCGTAACGGGAACACCTGTGTTCGTTGGCGCCATTCTGAGCGAAGTTCTGGTGATCTCCCTGTTTCTCTTCGAAAGGGCAGGGCTGGTTTCGGTTGCATGGCTCTGGTATCCCGTGATCGGCTGTACGGTCGTTGTTGTGACAGCTCTCGTGATGCAGACATTTGGATTCCACAAGAAAACGCAAGCACCTGATGCCTAAAAGACTCCAACGAATGAGGGCGCTTTTTGCTCCTCTGGCCGCGTCATTAAAGAATATTCCCGATTATCGGCACACTGATTTCGGTCTCATTGCCAGCACGACAGTCCTGGGTATTGTTGTAGGGCTGGCTATTTATATCTTTCACGCAGGCCTTTCCCTTTCCGAGAGTTTCTTTAGCCGGTTTTTTGTTGCTGCAGAATCGAATCCTCTGTCCTTTCTCCGCTTTCTTTTCTTTCCCCTCATCACTGCCTTCGGAGGACTTCTCGTTGGAATTGCGAATCAGATGTTGTTCCAGGGAGTGCAGGCAGACAATCTGGCCTCAGTGCATCATGCAATAAAAGAAGAAGGCGGTGTCATGAGTGAGCGTGTTTCTCTCAGGGCTATTCTCACCGCTGCGCTGTCAATTGGATCGGGGGGCGGGGCCGGCCGTGAAGCTCCTACAGTCGTACTTGGGGCATCGATCGGCTCGACCCTCGGGAGGCTCCTCCGCCTTAAGCCTGATCAGCTTCGCGTGCTCTGTGGTGCCGGAACTGCTGCGGCGATCAGCGGAATCTTCAATGCCCCCTTGGCAGGCGTGGTGTTTGCCATCGAGGCCGTTGTGGGGCACCTAACTGTCCAATCGTTTATCCCCCTTGTCATTTCTTCTGTGATGGCCACGGCGACGTCAAGGTTGTTTCTCGGTGATCGGCCGATTCTTATCACCCCGGGACTGCTGCACATCACGCTGGAAGACTACGCATTCCTGGCCGTTGCAGGCATGGCGAGCGGGGGAGTGGCGATCTACTTCTTGAGGGTTTATTCGTGGGGCTTCAAAAAAGTAACTATGACGCTAAAGCCAGTCGCCCCGTATCTTCGCCCGGCAATCGGCGGTCTCGGCGCGGGATTCATGGTCGCCTTGCTCCCGACGATGCTCGAAACGACTTACGAGCCTGTGAATCTCGCGATTCTCGGACGCGGAGCGCTACTTGTGGCTGTTCTCACAGTGATCTTGAAGCCGCTCTCCACCGCGTTAACATTGGGGAGTGGCGGCGCAGGAGGGACCTTCGCGCCTGCCCTCAAAGTGGGAGCGATGTTCGGATTTGCGTTCGGATACATTTTGCAGCTGGTGTTCCCGGGAACGTCACCTGGCCTGTACGCCCTTGTCTGCTGTGCCGCGGTGTTGGCAGGATGCTACAGGATGCCTCTGGCAGGCGGACTACTGATCTTCGAAATCAGCCGTAACTATGGCCTCATCCTTCCCCTGATGTTTGCCTCGGTATTTGCAACGTTCATTGTGCATCGGTCAGGGATACGGACTTTTAACCCTTCGGTCTCTGACTCAAGCCGCTGAATCGAATTTTCCCCTTTTGTGACCGACCAATGGTCAACAAAAAGGGCGGCTTTCCCGCCGCCCTCTTGTTCCCTGTTCTATTCTTACACCTTACACCATCTGGTCTGCCCCCGCCTACTTCTTCCACTGCCCAAGTAATTTTTCAAAATCCGTAACCTGCTGTTGTTGAAATCCGGGAAGCGACTTGATATCCCGCGCCTGGATGAGTTTCATGGCTTCCTCGCCTGTCCTGATGGCTTCTTTCTTATTTCCCTCGAGGTGAAGAAACTCTGCCTTGGTTCTGAGATTAAAGAAATTTTTATCGAGGGCAAGCGAACGATCAACCCATCCGTGCGCTTCTTTGAGAAACATGTTATTGTCCAGGGCAAATCGGGCGGCATTGTGAAGTAGTCCGGAAGAGCCGACGGAGCCCTGAAGGAGCGGAAGTAGATTGAACTCGATCTTGAACGGCACCCTCATCTTTTCCCAGGCCACGACAACCGTAGCCGAGACAGGTGTGAGGTCGGTAAAGCTGTAGGACAGCCACTCCTCGTGCGTACTTCGTTGCGGCGTCACCGCGAAGCGAAGGGTGTCGTGCTCAGGCTCGTACACAGTCCCCCAATTCCTGACCTCCGAATTGAAAATAACCGTCCATTCTTTCTCGTTGGGAACGATCAGGAACCGGTACGTACCCGCTCTCAGCCGTTTTCCTGCGATGGTCACATCGTTGCTGAATGTAAAAAGAGTCGGTTCATTCGCTCCTGCTCGCCATACTTCGCCGTACTCGAGAAGAGCCCCTGAGCCCTTTGTTCCCCAAATCACGCGGCCCTTGACTCCAGGCCGGTGGTAATAAATTGCGGCTTCGCTGAGTCCGACTGCCTGGGTCACTGTTGCACCTTGACTGATCCTCGGCACTCTAAGATTCGGGAGTGAGGGTGCTTGAGGTGACTGGGCATGCACAACATCCGTCACGGCAAAAATGCACATCATGGCAAACAAACGCTTCATGGCGCCTCCTTTGTGGATTGTTATTTTGGTAATCCCTTTTTGGCGACGGTCTCCATCACCTCGCAAAACCGGTCGAGTTCCTTAAGGGTTGTGTAAACGTTCGGCGTAATACGAAGTCCCTTGAATTCTTCATGCATGATCGGAACGGTAAACAGCTTATGCTGATTCATGAGATACGCGGCAAGCTGCGGGGGATCAATACCCACCAGTTCCACGTTGGCAATGCCGCACGATTGATTTGGCTCGAATGAGGTGTGAAACCGCACGTTCGGAAGACTCTTGAGTTTATTCATCCAGTAACGTGAGAGATATCGCAAACGTTCCTCTTTGCGTTTTGGTCCGATGCCTTGGTGAAACAGAATGGCATCTCCAATGGCCAGATGCATGGCCGCAGAATGAGTACCAATCTCTTCGAACTTCCTGATATCGGTTGCCTGTTTCTTCTCGGCCGCCATCAAAGGCCAGATTTTTTCGATTTTATCCTTTTTGACATACAAAAGTCCCGTCCCCTTGGGGGCAAAGAGCCACTTATGGAGACTGGTCCCATAATAGTCGCATTGAATATCTTTTTGAACGAAATCGAAGTGAGCAAACGAATGAGCTCCATCCACAATGACTTCGATACCTTTTGACCTGGCGATTTCGCAGACAGTCTTCACGGGAGTAATCTGCCCCGTAATATTAATGACGTGCGATATGAGGATGACTTTTGTTCGGGGGGTGATCCCTTTTTCAAATTCCGTAGCGATTTGATCGAGGTTCCTGGGTGCCAATGGCACTTTCACCATTTTGAGTACGAGCCCCTCGCGCAATTCACGCTGCCGAAGAGTCGTCAGCATTCTTGGATAGTCTTGTGTCGTGGTAAGAATCTCATCGCCGGATTTTAAATCCATTCCCATCAGGAGGATCTCAAGGGATTCCGACGCATTGCGCGTTATGGCTATCTCTTCACGGTCACAGCCAAAAACTGAGGCCAGTCCGCTTCGCACGGTTTCTATTTGCGGTTCAAGAATTTGCCACATGGTATACGCTGTTGCGTCTTCCTGCTGCCAGGTGTACCGGACGAACGATTCGGTTACGATCCGGGGAGAAGGGGAGACCCCGCCGTTGTTCAGATTCGTGATTCCGCGCGTTACGGTGAAAGCCTGCTGAATTTCAAACCAAAAATCTTCATCCATCGCTGCGGCTTCCGGCGAGAGATGCGCGACGCGCGCCGAAGCTGCATGCAAATCACTGAGGAGCGACGCAACCGTTGCCGAGGTCAAGGTCGCGAGGCCAAGCCCCTTGCCTGCAGAAGAGAGAAACCGACGGCGATTTATGGATGCCTCATCAATGCCAAAAATGGGTTGCATTCCGCCTCCTTAGGGTTTTGAAATAATATCGCGTTCTGTTGCGACCCCCGAGGTGCCCGGGGTGTTGATGGCGCCGCCTTGTTTCTTCGCTTCTTCGACAATAGCCCTGACGTCGGAAAGCAGTTTCTTTGCGTCAAACACAATCCCGTCTTTCACCGTGTATTTCACTCCGCCGACGCGGACAGGCTCGTTCGCTGCGTTGAGTTTCAGCGCTCCTGTACCGTATAACACCTTGAGGTTCTTCAGGGGGTTCTCTTCCACAATGACAAAATCCGCTAGTTTGCCAACCTCGATGCTCCCGATTTCTTTTTCCATACCCAGTGCCTGAGCACCGTACAGCGTGGCTGAACGAATCACCTCGAGCGGGTGAAATCCCGCTTCACGCAGGAGCTCGAGCTCTCGAATGTACCCAAAGCCATAGATTTTATAAATATATCCTGCATCGGAACCGGTCGTGACCCTGCCGCCGCGGTTCTTGTATTCATTCACAAAGGTCATCCAGAGGCGGTAGTTTTCCTTCCATGCGACTTCGTCTTCCGTCGACCAATAAAACCAATACGACCCGTGGGCGTCACGATTCGGCTTGAAAAACTCCCAGAGTGAGGGGAGCGTATAGGATTCATGCCATTCAGCCCGGTATTCTTTCATCAGATCCCGGCTGGCCTCGTAGATCGTAAAGGTTGGATTAATCGTGAAATCGAGCCGGATCAGTTCGTTCATGACATCGTTCCACTTCTGGCTGTAAGGAGGCGCGGCCTGCTTCCACAAACGGCCCGCCTCTCCGAATCGGTGCTGCTCATCGTTGTAATTGTAATCAACGGGGTAGTCTTGAATCGTCTGTGTCGTGAACAAGGCCTCAGGCAATCCGTACCAATGCTCCATCGACGTCAATCCGGCGCGCGCGGTATGGAGGACGTTCATCCTCGCCACCCCCAATTGAGCATGATGGCATGCACTGCGCAATCCCTGTTTCTTGGCTTCGTCGAGGGCAGCAGTGAAAATATCGGGTCGGGCACTGAAAAATTTGATGCCTTCAGCGCCTTTCCCCGCAATCTCCCGTACCCAGGCACGTGCCTGCTCAGGCGATGATATTCCGCCCCGGCTACCTGATCCGAATCCCACATACACTTCGATCCTCGGAGCAGTGATCTCATTCCGCTCGCTTTTCTGCTTGTGTTCGAGCGTCCAGTCAAAGCCGTTTCCGCTTCCCGGATCCCGCACCGTCGTTATGCCGTGACCCATCCAAAGCTTGAATACATATTCCGCCGTTGTACCTTGAGCGACGCCACCGACATGCCCATGCATGTCCACAAATCCCGGCATAAGGTACATCCCTTCGCACTGCAGCTCTTTGTCGCCCGGCTCGGCCTTCGGGCGCCGCTCGGCGTCAATAGGCAATCCCGGAACGCCGACGCCGCGGATACTCGTGATCCGGTTTTTTTCAACGATGATATCCACCGGCCCGACCGGAGGTGCCCCTGTTCCGTCGATCAGAGTCACTCCGCGGATGATCAGGCGTTGAAAAGGGCCATCACCCTCTCCGCGCGCCGGAGCCTTTGGCACCGTGCGTCGCTGGGCTTGTGCAGAAAGGGGGTTGGTCCCGATGAGGGAGAGAACAAGAAAAGAGAGGAAGATTGTTTTCATGAATGAAATCCCGAAGATACGATGAAAGTCATGTATGATGAGCCTTTTTCCAATCAGGTGCAAGCATGGAGTAAACGATGAGATCGACATAATGATCGTACAACCACTCACAATCCCTGAGTGTCGCCTCCATGGTAAACCCCAGCCGTTCGGGAATCGCTCGGCTCTTCAAATTGCCGGGTGCACAACGGATCTCGATTCGATGGAGCCCCAATTGCGCAAACCCGAAATCGACAAAGGCCTTGCAAGCTTCGGTCATGATACCCTTTCCCTGGAATTCGGCAGAGAGCCAATATCCGACCATCGTTGCGTTGTTGGGCCAATCGATCCTGTGAAAACTGATGATTCCGCATAACTCCCCCCGATACCAGATGCCGAGTGCTTGTGATTCATGTCGCTGGGAAAATTCTCGAGCGGTCCGGATGAACTGGATGCTGTCCTGGACGGCTCGCTGCGTGTCGAGCCAGGGAAGCCATTCGCGAAGATACGATCGGTTCGCGTCAAGAAGCCCGAAGAGCCTCGTTGCATCAGATTCGGAGAGATCGCGGAGTTGGAGATCGGGTGTGGGGGAAAGGACCATTGGAATATTCGACCGCCCCCGCGGAGGCGGTCGTTGAGAGCGACTATTCGAGAATCATGAGCTTCAGCGACGAAGAATTGAGCGGGTTTCTGTACACGCGCTGCCGCGTTGCCTGAAAATCCGTTTCCCGGGCGCGGTGGATATCGAGAAATTTTCCGGGATTCCGGTCAACGAGCGGAAACCAGGAACTTTGAATCTGGACCATGATCCGATGCCCCTTCTTGAAGGTGTGAAAGGCATCTTCCAGAGCAAAGGAAACCTTGGTCAGTGTATCCGGAATGAATGACTCGGGATTGGCGAGACTGTTCCTGAATTTTCCGCGAAGAACGTCTCCGCGTACGAGCATCTGATATCCGCCAAACTTCACATTGCCGGTCGTTGGAGTATCGTCCGGGAAAACGTCGATAACTTTCACGATCCAATCGCAATCCGATCCTGACGTGGAGACCAACAAGTTGGCAGTGATGGGACCTGCAATGGTGACATCCTTTTCGAGGGCGGGCGTTTGGTAGACCTGGACATCGGGCCGGCGCGACGCGAAACGTTGGTCCTCAAGCATATAGGATGCATTATACCAATTCGTAATTTCATTGGTGTAAGGAACAGGTTTGCGGGGATCGTTCATATATTCATCGAACTCGGTATTGGTTTTTGCAGGGGCCTCAAACGATAAGCCCCCGTTTTCCTGAAGATAGAGACTTCTCGCCTCCGCTTTCTTTGGGGGCCAAGCGTCGAAACGCCTCCAACGGTTTCTCCCGGTCTCAAACACTGTTGCTTCGGCCAATTCAGGCTTTTCTTTTCCCCGAAGATGATGCTCGAAGAAGGGAAGCTCGAGACTGTCGGCGAAGAAGTCAGAAAGATTCGATCCGAACTTGATCACTCCGAGAGAGTCAACATTGTTTGCTGCCCACCAGCCATGGGCCCAGGGCCCCATGACAAGCATGTTCTCCTGGCGCCTGTTCTTCTGTTCGATGGCCTTGTACAGATTGAGAGCGCCGTAAAGATTCTCCGCGTCAAACCATCCGCCGACAACCAGTGTCGAGGGTGTGATATTCTTCATGTGTGGAAAGACATCGCGGGCCTCCCAAAACGAGTCCCATTTGCCGTGCTTGAGAATATCGCTCCAGAAGGCAACGCTATCGCGCATATACTTCTCGTTCGCATCGGTCGCCGTTCCGAGGTCCATGTAAAACTGATATCCATCGGGTGTTCCCGACTGAAAGGGGCGGCTGTCGGTCGTGGTAGGCTCCTTGCGCGGCCACCCGAAGCGAACATAGAACTCGAACGCGTGTGAGATAAGAAAGGCACCGTTGTGGAAGAAGTCATCCCCGGCCATCCATTTGGAAACGGGCGCCTGCGGTGAGGTTGCTTTTACGGCCGGATGAGCATCGATCGTAGCCATGGTTGAATAGAAACCGGGATACGAAATCCCCTTCACGCCAACACGGCCGTTGTTGTTCGGAATGTTTTTCAGAAGCCATTCCACGGTATCATAGGTGTCGCTGGTTTCGTCGATGTCCCTGCTGCTTTTTTTGTTCGGAATGTAGGGTCGAACGTTGACATATTCCCCTTCAGACATGTACCGTCCCCGGACATCCTGATACACCATGATGTAATTGCGCTGGAAATACTTTCGCTGGAGATTTGACAAGGATTGAAGATACTTGTCGGGGCCGTACGGGGCGACACTGTACGGACTTCGGGTGATCATGATCGGGTGGGATTCCGCCATATCGTTTGGAACATAGGCGATCGTAAAGAGCTTCACCCCGTCGCGCATGGTGATGTGATACTCGTGTTTGGTGTAGTTCTGGCGGATGAAGAGAGAATCCTGACCCAGGCTGAATGCCGGGACAAGGATCAGGAATGCGAGGGATTGCAACACGGGCTTCATGATATCCTCTCCGTTAGTCAACAACCAGCAATTTCAGAAACGAAGAATTCGATCCCGAAGTGTACACCCGCTGGGTTGTGCTGCGAAAATCAGATTCGTCGGCTTTGTAAATATCGACAAATGTTCCGGGGTTTCTGTCCACAAGCGGGAACCAGGTGCTTTGCACATGCACCATGATACGGTGCCCCTTCTTGAAACGATGAAGTTTGTCGGGGATATTGTAAACAACCTTGGTTATTTCGCCGGGTTTGAGCGGTTCAGGGTGCTCCAGGCTGTTGCGAAACTTCCCCCGCATCACTTCTGCGCCGACCAGCATCTGAAAATGACCCATTTTTACACCAGCCGGATTCGGCTTCGGATCGGGCGCATCGCCGGGGAAAACATCGATCAGCTTGACCACCCAGTCGCAATCGGTTCCCGTTGTTGAAGCGTAGAGGTTCACCTCGATGGGGCCCGCAATCGTGATGTCCTCCGCCAACTCCTCGGTTTCGTAAACCAGCACGTCGGGTCGCGTGGATGCAAACCGCTGATCCTCCACCATAAACAAATGCCCCATCCGTGTTGTGGTGGCAGCAGTGAAGGGGATCGGTTTCCCGGGCTCACTGACATATTCATTGTACGATTTATCCGTTTCGGCCGGAGCGGAAAAGGAAATCTCTCCACCTGCATGGAAATAGAGTTGTTTTGCTTTTGCTTCTTTTGGCGGCCATGCAGAAAAGGATTTCCATTCGTTTCCGCCGGTCATATATGCCCACGTCTCCGGGAGGTCTGTCTTGCCATCGCCCTTCAGATGAGCCGTGAAGAACTTCAATTCAATGTTTTCGCGATACCAAAGGCTGGTTTTGGACCCGAAATGCGCATAGCCGAGGGTGTCACCGTCCATCCGGGCCCATCCGCCGTGGAGCCACGGCCCCCACACCAGCATATTGGACACGCCGGGATTCTTTGTTTCGATGGCCCGATAAATATTCACGGCGCCCCAGGGATCTTCGGAATCAAACCATCCCCCAACGGTCATCACGGCCGGTTTGACATTGTTCATATGCTGTGGAACATTACGCGATTTCCAGTACCCATCATAGGTGCCATGTTCCATGAATTCGGTCCACGTTGGCACTTCTCCCTTGAAATACAACTTCTCAGCTTTTGCGACCGGCCCGAGCCCGAGAAAAAACCGGTATCCGTCGGGTGTGCCGTAGTCAAATCCGCGAGAGCGCCCTGCTGCCGCCGCCCTGTTCGACCGGGATGGAGCCGTCCCTGCTAGCCACCCAAAGGCGTGAGCAAGGAAGAATGCACCATTGTGGTGAAAATCGTCCCCGATAAAAGTGTCACCCATGGGAGCTTGCGGGGAAACAGCTTTCAACGCAGGATGAGAACCTACAAGGCTCTGGGCCGCGAGAAACCCCGGGTATGAAATCCCCCAAATGCCCACACGGCCGTTATGGCGGCTTGTGTTTTTGATCAGCCACTCGATGGTATCATAAGTGTCCGTAGAATGGTCAACAGGCTTGGTGCCGTCGGCTTCCGGCCTGATGGGGGCATGGTATTCATATTTTCCCTCTGACATGAATTTGCCGCGGATATCCTGATGGACAAAGATGTATCCCTGCCGGTCGAATAATTTGGAGGGTCCGAGCGTTGCCCGGTACTTGTCAACTCCGTACGGGGCGACGCTGTACGGAGTCCGGAGGAACATGATGGGGTAGGTGCGCGCGGTGTCAAGGGGAATATACACGGCCGTGAAGAGCCGGACCCCGTCGCGCATAAGAACCATATGCTCGGATTTCCGGTAGTGCTTCTTGACGTCGAAATCAGGCTGAGCCTGACCGAACGCAACGACAAAAACAACCAGGTAAACGGAACGAGAGAAAATCTGCATACTCATCTCCGCGTGTTAGTGGGAGGGCTCGGTGTTCAACATTGCTTCCCTGAGTACCTTAAATTCTGTCCCCTCTTTCCACGAGGGCCAGGTCAGATCGGTAGCAACGCGGTACCCAACGCGAAACAACAAACGGAAATCTTCCGCGGCTCCCGTGAGATCCCAATCGGCTTTGACCTCATCGGAAGGCTTGTGATAGTCGTTGGTGACATATTCTTCGCGCTTTTGCTCCCCATATCCCTCAGGTTTTCCAATGAACTCGACGCCCGCATCCGTATACAGAGCTGGAACACCCATCTTCGCAAATTCGAAATGGTCCGATCGATAGAAATACCCTTTTTCCGGCTCCGGGTCATCTTTGAGGATACGGCCTTGGCTCGTCGCCTCCGAGGCAAGAATATCCTCCAGCGTCGTATTGCCGGAACCTACGATGACAAGGTCCCTTGTTCGCCCCCATTGGTTCATTCCGTCGATGTTGATGTTCGCGAGGGTCTTTGCGAGCGGGTAGAGGGGATTTTCAGCATAGTACTTTGCTCCCAGGAGCCCTTTCTCTTCCGCAGTCACCGCCAGGAAGACAATGGAGCGCTTGGGAGGTGCAGGCAGTTTTGTAAAAGCTTCGGCGATCTCAAGCATCCCCGCCGTACCGGATGCATTGTCGAGAGCCCCGTTGAATATCTGGTCGTCACGACGGCTGGGGTCTTTACCTAAATGATCCCAGTGGGCGGTGTAAAGCACAGCCTCCGCTGGAAATTCTGAGCCTTCCAGTTTCGCGACAATATTGTTTGATTGAACTTCCCGCAAAGCGTTCCTGAGGTCAATGGAGAAACTGGCATTCAGGGTTACCGGCCTGAAGTCTCGGTTCACTGCTGCTTTCTTCAAGTCATCGAGATTCATCCCTGTTTCCGCCAGGAGTTGTGCGGCGACCTCGGTTGTGATCCAGCCCTCTGCCGCGACACGCCCGAGGTTCTTGTCGGGTTGATTGATATCAAAATTTTCGCGTCCCCAGCTTCCTGAAACAACTTCGAAGGGATAGCCGGCGGGCCCGGTTTCATGAATAATAATCGCCGCAGTGGCTCCCCGTTCTGAGGCGATCTCATACTTGTAAGTCCAGCGTCCATAGTACGTCATCGCTTTTCCCTTGAACATCGAAGGATCCGGACTCTCCGGGTTTTTCGGATCGGGCACTGCAGGATCGTTGATCAGCATAAGGATCGTCTTCCCCTTGACGTCGACATCTTTGTAATCGTCCCACCCGTATTCGGGAGCGACAACCCCATAGCCGACAAACATAATTTCAGAGTTCTTCACTCGAACGCTCGGGACGAATCGCCTCGACACGGCTACGTAGTCTTTCAAGGGTGAAAGGCGCAGGGTCTTCTTCCCGGCCCGAATCGAGGCGGTTGATGTCGAAGTGAAGCCCATAAGCGGAACTTGCTGTAAGTAGGTCCCGTCGGGATTTCCGGGTTTCAATCCGAGATTCTTGAATTGCTGGATCAGATAATCAACGGTCATTTCTTCCCCTTTACTCCCGGGGGCCCTTCCCTCGAACTCGTCAGCGGAGAGAACTTTGATGTGATCGAGGAGTTGGGATGTGGTGATGCTTTCCAATGCCGGAGAAATGTCGCCGTTGGGGGTTGAGCAAGAGAAAACGAAAAGGAGAAGAATCATCATAGAGAATCGTAGAGACATGGAACCTCCTGGAGTGAATCGAAGTAAGATTAAGACATCCGTTCAACAATTGTCGCAATCCCCTGGCCAACGCCGATGCACATGGTTGCCAGGCCGTAACGGATATTTTTGCGTTTCATTTCGTGGACAAGAGTTGTCATGATTCTGGCGCCGCTGCATCCCAGGGGATGGCCGAGCGCAATAGCCCCGCCGTGAGGATTAACAATGTCCGGATTGAGACCCAGCTCCCGCATGACGGCGAGAGATTGAGCGGCAAAAGCCTCGTTCAGTTCGATGACCCCAATGTCATTGATCGACAGTCCTGCTTTTTTCAGAGCCATCTGGGTGGCCGGCACAGGTCCGATTCCCATGCATCTCGGATCGACACCGGCGAGTCCCGTTGCAACAATACGGGCGAGGGGTGTGATCTCAAGGCTTTTCGCCCTCGCGTGGCTCATAATGAGCACCCCCGCGGCTCCGTCATTCAATGAGGAAGAATTCCCTGCTGTGACGGTTCCGTTTTTTCTGAACGCGGGTTGAAGGGTCGAGAGTTTTTCAATCGTCGTATCGGGCCGGGGGCCGTCGTCCTTTTTGACTTCGGTCGGATCGCCTTTTTTTTGCGGGACACTCACCGGGAGTATTTCGCTCTCAAAGGTGCCATCAGTCTGAGCCTTCACGGCGCGTTGGTGGCTTCCAAGGGCAAACCGATCCTGATCTTCGCGGCTGATCTTCCATCGTTCAGCCACATTTTCGGCTGTTTCACCCATCGATTCGAGCGGGATGAGCTTTTCCATTCGGGGGTTTGGAAATCGCCACCCAAGGGCTGTGTCATATGCGGAGAGGTTGCCAAAGAGCGGATGACCGGAGACATTCTTGGGCAGAACATACGGAGCGCGGGTCATGCTTTCTCCGCCTCCTGCGATAAGGATCTCGTGATCGGAGCTCCAGATGGCCCTCGCAGCCATGTTGATGGCATCGAGGCTTGATCCGCATAATCGGTTGATCGTTGTTCCCGGAACGTGTTGCGGAAATCCGGCGAGGAGCACAGCCATGCGGGCGAGGTTTCTGTTATCTTCCCCCGCCTGGTTGGCGCAACCCCATAGAACATCTTCAACCGCCGCGGGGTCAATCCCTGCCCGTTCAATGATCGCTGTAAGTACGGAGGCGCTCAGGTCGTCGATGCGAACATCCTTGAGGGAACCGCCGTACTTGCCGACGGGAGTCCGAAGGGCATGGGTGATCACAGCGTCAGTACGAACGGGCATACTCTCTCAGAATGTCTGCCAAAGGCGAAAAAAGCTACGAGCCGGATTGCCGGCTGCCTATGTAATGTTCCAGGGAAAAGCGGGTGTTCTGCGCGGAATAGAGAAATGCCGTAACCGCGATGAGAATGACATTCTCTCCAATCTTCAGCCAGCCGATTCTTGAAACAGCAGGGTCCTGGGTAAAACAGCCGCAGGAAATATCAAGGCCGCGCACAAGCGCTGAAATGACGGCGATCGTAAACGCAAGAAGCAAGGCGCCGGTGAGCAACGCGCTGGCCTGAACCACAACCCCGGCAATTAACGCGAGCCCGCAGAGCATTTCCATCCACGGGATAATCGTTGCGGCCACCATGGCGGCCGTTCCTGAAATGAGCTGATAGTCCTCAATGGATCGTGCAAATGCAGCCGGGTCGGCGATCTTGTCGGCGCTCGCGACAACGAGCAGGGTGCCCAGAAAAATGCGGGCAGTGAGCACGTTATATTCATTGGAGAAGAATGCCTTCATGGCGTGTTGGTCTCCATGGGAAGATTCTTCGCCTGCCATTCGCTCCAGCCCGCGAAGAAAATCCTGACTCCCGAGTACCCCGCGTCACGCAGTCGCGACGCCAGCCCGATGCTCGAGTTGCATTCCACTCCATCACAATACGTAATAAGAACTCTGTTCCTAGGAAGTGAATCCAGGAGGCCGGTACGGCTGTCGAATTCGTTCAGCGGAAGATTCACCGCACCGCGGATATGCCCACGGGCAAAGTCGAATGCATGTCGTGCGTCCACAAACAACGCTTCGCCCGACTCAAAGAGGTGGATTGCCTCGGGAAGCTGAATCATGGTCGGGGAATCAGGCCGCACACCTTGAGCAGTGGGACCTACGGAGGCATTCGGACCAAATACCCCTTTGCTGCGGATTGCCGTGGAGCTGAATCCCAGGACTACTGCGCACGCAGCGAGGACCGCCGCTTCACGGAATCGTTGACGGTGCCGGGTCACTGCGGCTGTACTCCCATCAGGCTGATTCTCACTGGCACCTTCTTTTGATATTTGCTGTCGGTCTCGACGAAGAAGGTCTCACTGAGATAGCCCGTCTTATCCGGAGTGACGTTGACGGAAAAAGTGACGGTGCCCCCGGGCGGAACATTCTTCTGATCGAATGTCACTTTGATGGATTTATTGGTGGTGGTGATACGATGAATCGCGATGGCATGGGGTGTGATGTTTTTCAACGCGTACGTCTGCTCCGCTTTCTTTCCCACGGGAACATCGCCAAACCAGATGAGGGTGTTATTTTGCACCGGCTGGAGTTCTTCCCGGATCAGTGCGGAGAGAGTGACTGATGAGTACTGATTGTCGGAATCATTGCTTTCTATGTACACATACTTGACGGTCTTGCCGCGGAATCCGCTGGAATTGAACTCGACTTCAAGAACGTCCGCCTTGCCCGGCGGGATATCGCCCTGTGGCTGTTTCACGGTGGTACAGCCGCACGATGTGCTGATGCGTACGATTTTCAACGGTGATTTGCCCGCGCTCTTGAGGCCAATGCGCGCTTTGACGACCTCCCCGTTATAGATCTCTCCGAGATCGATTTCCTTTGAATCGAGAACAAGCTTCGCCTGTGAAAACGCACCGTTCACAAAAACAACGATAAAAAGAAGCAGGGCCGAAAGCTTCCAATGCATCTTGATCATGTCGTTCCCTCCATTGTCTGTCTTCCTGAATGTGTCATTGACGCGGGGGCATTTGCATTTTTGTGAAGCCGTCTGGAACAGCGAAGAGATTCCTCGCGAGTTGTTTCCGTGTCACGGAAATGGCTTCCATGCGAGACTCCCCCTGACCGGGAGATTTTGAGATCATCAATAAGGGAAAATAACCCTTTGAGGTGAGTTCTTTCTCGATCTTTTTCATGGCGGGAGACTCCGCTCCGGCGTTGAAATTGGAAACAAATGTTCCCAACCCCTTGGTAACCCACATCTCCACTTCCGCCCCGTCCTGCTTCATCAGAATCTGTTCACAGGAATACCCTGCGATGTTCCGGGTTTTACCGGTCTTCTGGAAGTCGATATCTTTCTTAGACGCTTCGGGAGCCGACATGTCCTTGAGATTCATCTCCATGAACATCTTGCTTTCTGTCATCAGCACAAAAGAGGACCCCGTCTTGCTGTTGACAACGACTGCCATGGCCATTCCGGGCATCTGCTCGAACTCAATCCGAACCATTTCTCCCTTGGTGAGATATTGCAGGGTCTTGGATTCATCCGGTCCTTTTATGGAAAAGGCGATCACACCTTCAAATGGTTGGGCGGAAACAACCGTGAACGCGAAAACGGAAAGAAGTAAAAAACATAGGTTCTTCATACTGGTTCCTGATTTTGGAGGCCGGGTCGCTTCCACCATTCTCCTGTTTGCGCCATTTGTCTGAGCAGCGGGGCGATGCGGTAGCGGTCCTCTTGCAGGTCATTCTGGATCGCCGCAAGGACAGCGTACACCTGTTGAAAACTGATTTTGTCAGCCCATTCCACCGGGCCGTGCGGATAGTTTACACCAGACTTCATTGCTGTATCGATATCCTTGGGTGAAGCCACCTCGTCCTGGAGGGCAAAGCATGCTTCATTGATGATCTGACAAAGGATGCGGGGGAGTACCATCCCAACCCGGTCTTGAACATACTCGCATTCCTTCCCGAGGGAGCCGAAGAATTTTCGAACCACCTCCATGGTTTCGATCGGAGAAAACACGGTCGGGGCCACCTCGGTAAGAGGCTGGCGCGCGAATGTCGGCAACGCCGCGAAACCGATCAACCGGTGCTTCTGCCTGATCCATGTCGCCTGCTCTGATGCGCTCACCGTGACCGAAGAACTGAGAATGGCGCTGGTGGAGGGGAGGCTCTCGTCGAGCTTGCGGATATTCGTTCTCTTGGTCTCAATATCGGTATTCGTAAGCTCCAATGCCAGATGAATTCCCCGCGGAATGGCTTCAGATTGTCTGGACGATTTTGTCGTGCGGTCACCAGAGACCCGGCTCGTGAAGACCTGATACCCTTTTTCACTGCAAAGATCTGCATATTCTTCGACGATCCGGGGATCTCCGACGATATACACAGAAGCCTTTTGCTTCTCCTTTTCCGTAACCTTGGTTTTTTGTTTGGGCATTGTCGTGTTCAATCAGCGGGGGGATTTCTTCCCTCGAATTTCCTTAGCCACGCTTTTTCTGCTCATCGTAATCGTAAAAACCCTTGCCGGTTTTTCGACCCAGAGTTCCCGAATCGACCATTTGTTTTTGAATCGGATGCGGCCGATACCGGGGTTCGCCGAAGAATTGGTCGTACATCGATTGGGTGACAGAGAGATTGATATCGATCCCGATCAGATCCATGAGCTCGAACGGGCCCATGGGAAAACCTCCGTTGGACTTGACGATCCGGTCTATCTGTTCATGAGTGGCAACGTGCTCTCCAAGAAGGCGGAGTGCCTCCCCATAGAATGGCCGGGCGATCCGGTTGACGATGAATCCGGGAGTGTCTTTGACGACAACCGGCGTCTTGCCCATCTGTTCGGTCAGATCGCAGACCTTCTTGAGCGTTTCGGCCGAAGTGGATTTTCCGCGCACCACTTCCACAAGTTTCATAATATAGGCGGGGTTAAAGAAATGCATCCCCGCAGCCCGTTCCGGTTTTCGAAGCGCAGAGGCAATGGCGGTGACGGAAAGGGAAGAGGTATTAGTGACGATGATCGCAGTCTGTTTCGTGTGGGTTTCCAGGTGTTTGAAGAGATCCTTCTTGATCCTCAAATCCTCGATCACCGCTTCAATGACAATTTCACACGGATGGAAGTTTGCGAGGTCCGTTTTAGGATGGATCCGGTTCATCGTCCCCGACATCTCCTCGTTCGTCACCTTTCCTCTCGTCATTCCTTGTCTAAGGTCCGCTTTGATACGTTCAAGGGCCTGTCGTAAGATGGTGTCATTGATGTCGTACAGCGTCACTTCGATACCTGCCCGGGCCGCTGCATGGGCTATTCCGCCCCCCATTGTTCCGGCTCCCACAATTCCAAGATGTTTGATCATGATATGCGATTCTGCAGAAACAATGAATGGAAGGAATGCGGAATGTGTTACCGGCCTTTGAACTGTGCGGGTCGTTTCTCAAGGAATGCCTTGACGCCCTCTTTGTGATCCTCAGTTTGCGATGCGATTTCCTGAATGACGGCTTCATAATCCAGGAGGGAATCGAGGTCGCTGGTAAGAGCCTTGTTGAGTGTTCTTTTGATGAGTCCGATGGCCCGTGTGGGTGCCTTTGCGAGTTGACGTGCGAGTTCCGTCGTCGTTGCCTCGAGGTCTGCGGCGGGCACAACTTTGTTGACGAGGCCCACTCTCTCGGCTTCGACAGCGCCGATATCCTGCCCAAGAGCCGAATATTCGAATGCCTTTGCCATGCCAACAAGCCGCGGGAGAAACCAATGCGATCCGGAATCCGGCACCAGACCGATCCTCACGAACACCTCGATCAATCTGGCGGTATCTGCCATGATCCTCATGTCACAGGCAAGGGCGATGCTCATGCCGGCCCCCGCCGCTACCCCATTGATCATCCCGATCACCGGCTTTTCCATTGTCCGCATCTTGCGGATGAGCGGATTATATCTGGTTTCCAGCGACTCCTTGAGAGAACGACTGCTTTCTTTCCCTGAGTGTTCCTTCAGATCCTGGCCGGAACAGAAGGCCTTTTCTCCCGCACCGCGCACGACCACGCACCGGATCTGAGGGTCCTTCTCGGCCGCCTTCATCGCTTCATTCAATTCGCGCTTCATTTGTTCATTGATCGCGTTGAACACGTCCGGCCGGTTGAGCGTGATGGTGCAAATACCATCAGACACAGAATATAAGAGAGTTTCAAAGTTCATGTTGATATTGTCAATTGGCAATTGAAAATCGGAAATCGGAAATCATCATTTCCCCTTCCAATCCGGCTTCCGCTTCTCTGAGAAAGCTTTCATGCCTTCCTTCTGATCTTCGCTTGAAAAGAGGAGGTAGAAATTCTTTCGCTCGAATTCCAAACCGCCTTCCATGGTCGTATCAAAAGCCTTGAGCACTGCCTCCTTCGCGAGTCGGACTGCCACAGGCGGCTTTGACGCGATCGAAGCGGCCAGGGACTTCGCTTCTTCAAAGTAGTACTCAACTGGAACAACTTTGTTGACAAGGCCCCACTGCAGTGCCTCATGAGCGGTGATCATCGAACCTGTAAGCACCATTTCCATCGCCTTCACCTTGCCGACGGCTCTTGTCAAGCGTTGAGTTCCGCCTGCACCCGGCATGACGCCAATGTTGATCTCCGGTTGTCCGATCCGGGCACTCTCAGATGCGACGACGATATCGCAGGTCATCATAAGTTCGCAACCGCCCCCGAGTACAAATCCGCTGACCGCCGCGATGATTGGAGTCTTGATCTTACGGATCTTGTCCCATCGTGCGAACTGATCACGGGTAAGCATCTCGACCGCGCCCGCGTCGGCCATTTCTTTGATATCGGCGCCGGCAGCAAACGCTTTTTCGTTTCCGGTCAGGATGATGCATCGGACATGCCCGTCGTTGTCCAGGCTTTCCAATGCGTCAACAAGCTCCTCCATAAGCTTCATGTTCAAGGCGTTGAGTACTTCGGGCCTGTTGAACTGGACTACCGCGTAACCAGCGGGGTCTTTTGTTATGAGGATGAATTGATAGGGCATGGCTGATTCCCTTGGCGCAACGGATAACTGCTGAAATGATGGTGAACCGGGTTCAAGTTAGATCTCCCATTTCACCGTTCACCGTCCTTTTTTTTCCATCATCTTTCGAATCTTCACATAATCGATCGGCCGTTTTTCCTTGAAGGCTTTGATTCCCTCGACGATTTCCGGTGCCGATGTATGGACCGTAAGCCAATCGCGGGCGTGTCCAATGGTCATACTCCAGGAAAATTCGCGCCAGAAATTGAGCTGCTGCTTCGTGTAGCGCGTGCATTCGGGCAATTTGTTCACGAGTTTGGCCGCCATCCTTCGTATTGCCTCATCCAGGTCTTTGCGGCGGACAACCTCGTTGACGAGGCCCCAGTCGAGGGCTTTTTGAGCCGGTATCTCTTCGCAGAGGAACAGAATCTCACGAGCCCTGCGGTCACCAACAATCAAGGGAAGCCATTGAGTGGCACCGGCAGCAGGAACACTTCCCCGGGATGTTCCGACATGGCGAATGATAACGTCGTCCGCGGCAATTGCGAGATCGCAGGACATCTGTAGTTCATTGCCGCCCCCGACGACCATGCCATTCAGCCTGGCGATGGTCGGTTTCCCGATGGTTCGCAACCGTTCAAACGTCTCAACAAAGACACCCATCCACTTATAGAAATCATTGGGCTTCTTCAAAAAATCTCCATGCCACTCCTTAATATCGGCTCCGGTACAAAATGCTCGATTTCCGGCTCCAGTCACCACGACAACGGCGACACGATCATCCCAGGCGGCATCCTGGAAAGCTCTTCCTAAGTCAACAAGAGTCTGAAAATTAAGGCAGTTGTGCACTTCGGGTCGGTTTATGGTGATCGTGGCCACCCAGTCTTTCTTGGTATACAGGACGTGCTTGAGGCGAAGAGAACGAGGAGAGCTTCCAGTGTATTTGCGCATAGTTCCCGGGTTCTGATGGTTATGACGATCAGCGAACTTCAGCGTAGAACATGGTTACCAGATTGGCGGCAAAACTCATAAGATCCTGCCCGGTCGCCTTTCCTTCCGCAGATGCCAATGACGCATCAAGGGCATCTTTACTGTCGAAATACATTTCGGCGATCAGGTGGTGCTTTGGTTCACCGATGGGAGCACCGGTAATCCTCGCGATTTCCAGCTTTCGAAGTCCCGGCATTTTCTTGACAAGCGGCGTATGGATTTCATCATAATGCTTGTCGAAGCCTTCTTTATCTTCAGGCGTCTTATAGAGGGCAATCAATTTGACCATGGTTTTTCCCTGCGTTGATCAGGTGGGGATGAGGAGAAAGTGCGGTGAAATATAGAAGTTGAGTCCCCGAGATGCAAGCTTGAGAGCGGTGGAAACTGAATCCCACGGGACGATTCCCCACTTCACATTTTTCCTCTCCACTCTTCGCCCTTCACGCTTTACTGCTTTTCGTTCCCTTTTTTTCTATTTTGCCACCGCATGAATTCTCAAAAAAGATCCGCCGCCCCGGGCCGATTCACCCCTCAGTTGAAGTCCTTCGAAACGCTTCTCATGAACGCGGGAATTACACCGGGTCCGTTCTTGAAGACTTTGAAAGCGGATTTGGCCAAAACACCGGATCCTCTCAGGGCTGCGAACAACCTCCATCGCTTCCTCTCCACGGGATTCTCTTCCGCCGCATTGCATGATTTCCAACGCCATCCCGTTCTGCGTCAGGTTGCTTTGGAATTATTTGCCCAATCCCAGTATCTGGCCGACATCCTGGTCCGTGATCCCGAATTGTTTCACTGGTTGACGGCGTCCCCCGTGCTGAAAGTCTCGAAGTCGCGCAACGAGTTTCTCCAGGAGGCCCTCGCCTCTGTGCAGCTGTTCTCAAGGCAGGAGCGTAGACTTGACGCCCTGAAGAGATTCCACCGCCGCGAAATGCTCCGTATCGGCGCACGGGATGTCCTCAAGGAAGCGGATGTCGTAACGGTGACTGCCGAGCTTTCAGACCTCGCAGATGCAATCGTGGAAACGGTTATCCAGATGGGCATGCAGGATCTTTCGGCCCGCACCGGAGCGCAATTCCGGAATACCATGGCTGTCGTCGGACTTGGGAAACTGGGCGGCAGGGAATTGAACTTTAGCTCTGATATCGATCTTCTTTTTGTCTATGATCAGGACGGGGAATTCGATGCCCCTCAGGAACGCATCAGAACATTTCACGAGTTCTATAACCGGTTGGCGGAATTTGCTGTTCGCAAGCTCACGGAACATACAAACGAGGGTTTTTTGTACCGCGTTGATATGCGCCTCCGCCCGGAAGGCGGTGCTGGATCGCTTGCTCTTTCGAGAGGCGCTTCTTTGCAATACTACGAGATCCGGGGGCAAACCTGGGAGCGCCAAATGCTTGTGAAAGCTCGCCCCATCGCAGGTGCCTTGGGAACCGGGTGGGCATGGCTGGAAGATCTGCGACCCTTCATCTACCAGAAGACCCACCTTCAGAGTCCGCTCGAAGAGTTGTCGGATATGAAAGCACTCATCGAATCGAAGGTAGACACGCGCCATAACCTGAAACTGGGCGAGGGGGGGATTCGGGATATCGAATTCGTCGTTCAGGGCCTCCAACTGCTGAATGGAGGAGAGAACGTGCGAATAAGGGAGTCAAACACGCTCAAAGCTCTGGAGATCCTCGAAGAAAACAAAAAACTCCCAAAGTCACGCGCCCGGTCGCTTGCCGAGGCCTACCGGTTCCTTCGGAAGGCAGAGCATCGGCTTCAATTGCTGCATGGCGGGCAAACACACTCAATTCCCGCCGTGCAGGCAGAGAAAGAACTCCTCGCACGAAGGCTTGGATTTGTTTCCGCGGGAGCGTTTGGGAAGACGACTGACAAGTACCGGAAAAATGTTCGAAAGATTTTCGATGAGCTTTTTCGAAAATCCGGCAAAAGGGGGAAGGGAAAGAAGAAGGTGCTGAACGTAAGAGGAATTCGGTTTCTAGACCCGGAAAAAGCCGCTATGAATTTGGAGGCTCTCTTTTCAGCAGCTCCGGTGTTGGCAGATCCCGCCCGCCGTTCCGGGATCAACAACCTCTTGCGGGAAACCGGGGCTCCGGACTGGGCTCTTGGTTCTCTCGGCATCCTCGCAAACGCAGGTCCCATTCGCCGTGCCTTCGCCCAAACATGGAATAATGACAATCTCGCAAGACTTGTGGTTCGCGTTGCCGCAAGGAGCAGAGCCCACGCCGATTTCCTCGCGCGCGAGCCTCTCATGTTCGAAACCCTGATCGGTCAGCCGGATGAGATATTTCGGGTTGGATCGGGATGGGAATTCTTGAAGGAGCACGACATACCAAAATTTGAGGCGTATAATGACCACAAGGCTCTCATTCCGCTTCTTTCCGGCGACCGATCGTGCATTTCAACGTTTCATGAAATGTCAGACCTTGCTGAAAGACTGCTCATTGAAATCGGTTCGAAGCAAAGAATGTTCGGAAAGATATGCCTTCTTGCGCTGGGGAAGCTGGGGGGAAAGGAAATAACCACAGGTTCTGATCTGGATCTTATTCTGCTCTATAATAGAGAGAAGATTAGCGCCGCGGACGCAGAAGAGGTCGGTCAATCAGTTCTGAAATTCTATGAGTCCTCTCGTCTTAGGGAAATCGACTTTCGGCTTCGACCGGAGGGAAAAAATTCACCTCTGGCAGTGGAAATCGGTTATTATAAAGACTACTTAAGGGACCGGGCATCGCTTTGGGAGCGGCAATCGCTTGTGAAAGCAAGGGTTCTTTGCGGGGATGAGGATACTGCCACGGAAGTTCGGGTCCTGATAGAGGCTGCCGTCTACGGCGCGCCGCTCAAAGCAGGGTGGGCCGATGAACTGCGGCAAATGCGCGAACGAATGGCAAATGAACGATCCCGCAATCAGGAGTGGGAGAATCTCAAGACCGGGAACGGAGGGCTTGTGGATCTTGAATTCTCACTCCAGGCGCTCCAGTTGCGCTTTGGCCGGGAACATCCGACTATCCGGAGTCAAAACAGTTTCCGTGCCCTTAAGGAATTGGATTCCAGCGGAGTTATTGATCGAACCGTGGTACGGAACATGGAACGCAATATGGTCTTTCTCAGGACCTTGGAGACATTTATCAGACTCAACAGCGATTCCACTGCATTCCTGCTCCCCGCAGATCCCCTTCGGCGGCAGGCATTGGCCGCCGCGGTAGGAAAAAAATCTGTTGCTTCGTTGGAGAAACAACTGGCTGGCGTGACTCATCAAAACCGGGAGATCTTCTCTCGTGTACTGGAGCTTTGTGAACAATGATTGACGGATTTCTCACGCTGCTCGAGAGCAAGCAAAGGTATATTCCCCCGGTCCTGGTCGCGGTTTTGATCGCGGCATATTCACAAACGATGAATCCTACCGTCTCATTCATTGACAGCGGAGAACTGGCAACCGTTGCCTCATTGTTGGGAATAGCCCATCCGACGGGCTATCCGCTGTTTGCGATCCTGGGAAGGCTTGTCCTCACGATAGTACCGTTTGAGCAGATCTCCATACTCAACGGTCTCGCGGTAATTCTCGTGGCATGTTCTCTTGGTGTTTTCTATCTGGCCGCTGTGGAGATTCTGGAATTTTTTGGCGGAAGGAAAACAAAAGGGACCTCTCTTTTGGCGGCCCTGAGTGGATCTCTGGTCCTTGCCTTTTCGACGACCGTGTGGGCTCAATCGGTTTCCATCGAGGTGTATTCTCTCCATTTGATTCTCATCCTCCTTTTCATCCTCTTTTTTCTGAAAGGAATTCGCACGGAGTCCTCTCAGGGCGGCATTCCGCACTTTCTTGTTCTCGCCGCGTTTCTTCTGGGCCTGGCATTCACGAATCACCTGACGACAATATTGGTTATTCCGGCCTCCCTCTACCTTTATGGAGCAACCTTCGGAATGAACCGGGAGTCTTTAGGCCGATTGATGCGAGTCACGCCTTTCTTTCTTATCGGACTCTCGGTATACGCGTATTTGCCAATCCGATCTGCTCACCAACCGCCCCTTGATTGGGGTCATCCTGCCGACATGGATCGATTGCTTTGGCATGTTTCCGGGAAACAATATCGGAGCTGGATATTTTCAGGATTCGAATCGGCTGAAAAGCAACTAATGTATTTTGCGAACAATTTTTCTTCGGTCTTTTCCTGGGTTGCTATCGCTTTCATGGTTGCGGGGCTCTGGGCAGTTCTGGTTCGCTCCGGGCGGGTCTCGTGGTTTATCCTTCTGTTGATAGCGGTGTGTGTTGGATATTCGATCAATTATGACATTCACGATATTGATTCATATTTTCTGCTAGCGTATGTCGGTGCCGGTTTCCTCATTGTGTTTGGCATGCACACGCTGCTGAATCGATTGCGGGACGTTCCGCGGCGGGTGGCGATCGTGATGATCCTGGCGCTCCCGATTTTCGAATTTGTCAGTCACCGGGAGTTCGTGGACGAGTCTGACAATTTCCTCGTACGTGACTACACCTTGAACACGTTGAGTTCGCTGGATTCCAACGCTGTTGTGTTCACATACCAATGGGATTATCTCGTCTCTGCCTCTTATTATTTTCAACTTGTAAAGAAAATCCGCCCGGATGTCATCATCATCGATAAGGAACTGCTGCGGCGGTCGTGGTATTTCATTCAACTTAAAAAGGCTGCGCCGTGGCTTATTGAGAAAACTCGACCGGCTGTTGACCCTTTCTTGCTGGAACTGTATAGATTTGAGCACAATCGGCCCTACAATGGGGCGATTATCGAGGCCCGGTTCAATGCAATGGTGAATATGATGATTGACACGGCAATGCGGGCGGGGCCTGTCTATCTTGGGGCCGAAATTGAGCCGCAATTTGCCGTGGACTACGAGCGGATTCCGGATGGTCTACTCCTAAGGCTTCGACCTCCAGGGGCAATCAAGGACCTCAAGGATTTCGATCCTCCCTTTAGAAACTCGAAATTTCGCAGCCGTTTGGCTACCGGACTGAAGATTCAGTACGCAAAATTGCTTACTCTCAGGGCTGTTTGGCTTCTGAAGACGGGGGAGGGGAGATGGGCTGCGAAAAAGTCATTGCAGCGGGCCCTCGAATTTGATCCCTCTTACGTTCCGGCCCTTCGACTCCTCGCCGCACTTCCGGAGTGACGATCAGGGGCGCATTTGGGGACTTTCCTTCAACCAACCCGTTGACTCTTAGCCAAAAAATAGTATATTACTAGTCTCTAAAATCCGCGCACAATCCCTTTTTGATCCAAGTTGTGCAAGTCCCCGCGCTGCGCAGAGTTGAGGTATGCAGCAGGGCTGTTTTCGCGATATCCAGGCGAGGACGCTTACTGTCAAGTCATGTCGTAGAGTTGCCCCGACATCTCCTGCGGAAACGGCCTTCGCTGGCGTAGCTCAGTTGGTAGAGCAGCTGATTTGTAATCAGCAGGTCGACGGTTCGAGTCCGCCCGCCAGCTCTGACGAGGTTGTCGGGATATTCGCAGATTGACCGGGGCAACCAGCAGGTAGGCGGGCCTGCCTTGAGAGTTGGGCAGGTAGCGAAGCGGTTAAACGCATCAGACTGTAAATCTGACGGCTCATGCCTTCGGAGGTTCGAATCCTTCCCTGCCCACAAGTGCTCTTGCTGAATTTTAGAGCGGGAACGTTGGAAATCGAAAAGTTGGAAATGTCATTTCACTTTTTCCTTTTCAATCTTTCCAACTTCTGACGCGGGAGTAACTCAGTTGGTAGAGTCACAGCCTTCCAAGCTGTTGGTCGCGGGTTCGAGTCCCGTCTCCCGCTCAACGGATTTCGGATAGCGGATTTTCGATTTCGAATTGTTGTGAAACACAGTCCACAATTACCAATCCGAAATCCGCAATCAGATTGCTTGCGTAGCTCAGTTGGTAGAGCACGTCCTTGGTAAGGACGAGGTCACCGGTTCAATCCCGGTCGCAAGCTCGGCAGGCGATGTAAGAAAAGTCTTTTGACAAATTGGAGATCAAACCGTGAGAGACATTATCACGCTGGAATGCTCGAGCTGTAAACGACGTAATTACAGCACTACGAAAAACAAAAAGAAGCATACGGGGCGGGTCGAGTTTAAGAAATTCTGCCCCTGGTGCAACAAGAGAACTCCGCATAAAGAAACGAAGTAGCGAAGACGACTCGGACTCCTCAATCGGATCCGGATGGAATCGGTCGGTGCCCCACCTGCCGTCACTGTTGATACACGTCAGTAGCTCAATTGGTAGAGCAGCGGTCTCCAAAACCGCAGGTTGGGGGTTCGAGTCCCTCCTGACGTGCGGATTGAATCGACATGATTCAGAATTCAAAAGGCAAAGCATAAGACGATGAAAGAAAAACTCAAGAGCATCTTCACCGACATTGTCAAGGAAATGGAGAAAGTCACATGGCCGACCAAAGAGGAACTGTTTGAGTCGACGAAGGTCGTTATTGTGGTGACGATTGTGATTTCGCTGTTTACCTGGGTGGTCGACACGGCGCTCAGCGAAGCGCTGAAAGCAATCTTATAAGGAATGAACCGAGTTGGATAAACGCTGGTATGTGGTTCGGACGTATTCTGGCCATGAAGCAAAAGTAAAAACGTATCTCGAGACGGATGTCGTACGCCAGGCACTGGGTGATCGCATCGGAAGCATTCTTATTCCCTCAGAAAAGGTTATCGAGGTCAAGGACGGCAAGAAGAAGGCGAAAGTGAAGAACTTCTTTCCGGGATATATTCTGGTCGAGGCGGTGATCGACAAGGAAACATCACATATGATCTCGGAGGCGCCTTCGGTTCTGGGGTTTGTTCCGGACAAGAATAATCCCATTCCCCTTCAGCCGGATGAAGTGCGGCGCTTGATCGGGAAGATGGAAGAGCGGGTTGATGTGGAGATGGTGGAAGTACCCTTCCGCGCGGGAGACCCCGTGAAAGTGGTTGAAGGACCATTCAATAATTTCAACGGATTCGTCCAGGAAGTGAATCCGGAGAAAATGAAAGTAAAAGTGATGGTGAGTATTTTCGGCCGAAAAACTCCGGTGGAACTGGATTTCGGTCAGGTGGAATTGGAAAAGTAACCCGGAACAACGAGGCAGATCATGGCAAAGAAAGTCGTCGGATTTATCAAACTCCAGATTCCCGCCGGACAGGCGAATCCTGCTCCTCCGGTTGGTCCCGCTCTTGGTCAAAAGGGCGTCAACATCATGGAGTTCTGCAAACAGTTCAATGCGAGAACAAAGGAACAGCAGGGACTTATCATTCCCGTGATCATCACGGTTTTCAATGACAAGTCGTTCACCTTTATCACAAAAACCCCCCCGGCCGCAACGCTTCTGCTCAAAGCCGCCAAACTCGAGAAGGGGTCCGGTGAACCGAACCGGGTAAAGGTCGGCAAGGTCAGTAAGCAGCAAGTGCGCGAGATCGCAGAAAGCAAGATGCCGGATCTGAATGCTTCAAGCGTGGAGTCCGCCATGGCCATGGTTGCCGGGACTGCACGCAGCATGGGTATTACTGTCGAAGAATAAGAAAGTGAGCTGATCATGAAGAGGCACAGCAAACGGTTGACCGCGGCCGCGAAGGTCGTTGAACAAAAAACGTATACGATCGCCGACGCGGTGAAAAAGGTCAAAGAAACCGCCACGGCCAAGTTTTCAGAATCTGTCGACATTGCCGTTCGCCTGGGTGTTGATCCAAAGAAAGCCGACCAGGCCGTCCGCGGTACGGTGGCTCTACCGCATGGAATCGGGAAGGCCGTCCGGGTTCTCGTGATCGCAAAACCCCCCAAGGACGAAGAAGCACGGTCCGCCGGCGCTGACCATGTGGGATTCGCTGACTATATCGAGAAGATCAAGGGTGGGTGGACCGACGTTGATGTCATTATTGCGACCCCTGATTCGATGGTCGAGCTCGGGAAACTGGGCAAGGTCCTTGGTCCCCGAGGACTCATGCCGAATCCGAAGAGTGGGACGGTGACCGCGGATATCGGAAAAGCAGTCAAGGAAGTCAAGGCCGGCAAAATCGAATTCAGAGTCGACAAGGCAGGTATTCTTCACGCATCGGTGGGAAAATCGAGTTTCGAACCGGAGAAGCTTGCGGAAAACGTCCACTCGTTCCTCAGCACCGTCGTTCGCTTGAAACCGTCGACGGCCAAGGGCAATTATATCCGCAGCGTGTTTATTTCGTCCACGATGGGTCCGAGTGTCGAAATCGACCGAAGCGAATTGGCGGCTCACTAACACAGAATTTACGCACTCGCAGTTCGTCGGTGCCCCGCATGCGGGGGCTTCTCACCGGCAGCAATGAACGACAGGTGAACATATGAAACGTAGCGAAAAAGAGGCGATCATCTCCGAGGTCAATGAAAAGGCCTTGAAGGCAAATGCCTTGTATTTTGCCGACTTCTCGGGAATCACGGTCGCAGAAGAAACAGATTTGCGAAGGGAGTTCCGGAAGTCCGGCATCGAATATCGCGTGGTCAAAAACACGCTTGCACGGAAGGCGCTTGAGAACGTGGCAGGATGTGATCAGGTCGCCGAACAACTTGTCGGTCCCACCGGTATCGCTTTTGGTTATGACGATGCTGTTGTGCCGGCAAAGATCATCAAGAAGTTTTCAGAGAAAACAGGGAAGCTGAAGTTAAAGGCCGCCGTCGTTGAACGCCAAATGTTTGTCGGCGTCAAACTGGACGAACTGGCAAAGCTCCCCTCACGAAAGGAATTGATCGCCGGAATCCTCGGCAGCATTCAATCACCGATAACCGGCGTCGCTGGCGCCGTCAACGCGGTTCTGCGTGACCTGGTCAGCGTGATCGATCAGATCGGCAGGAAAAAGGCCGCCTAACATCATTTGAACTATTCTTTCCAAAGGAGATCCCCATGTCTGCAGTGAACGAGATCGTAGAGAAAATTGAGAAGCTGACCCTGCTCGAGGCTTCGGAGTTGAAGAAGGCACTCGAGGAGAAATTCGGCGTGACAGCAGCCGCCCCGATGATGATGGCGGCAATGCCCGCCGGCGGAGGTGGCGCGGCAGCAGCCGAAGAGAAAACAGAGTTTGCGGTTGAGCTTAAATCCAGCGGTGCTCAGAAGATCAATGTGATCAAAGTCGTCCGTGCCGCAACGGGACTTGGACTCAAGGAAGCCAAGGATCTGGTTGACGGAGCCCCAAAAGTTGTGAAGGAGGGGCTTTCGAAAGCTGATGCCGAAAAGCTGAAAAAAGAACTGGAAGAAGCAGGCGCTGCTGTCGAGTTGAAGTAACGGGAAACGACGTGCCGGAACTTGATGTCCGGTACCGTTGTTTTCCAGAGCGCCGATCTCCGTGCTATTGCGCGCAAGCCGATGATTTTCCGCCCAACAGGCGGATCATGAATCATCGGCTTCCGCTGTCTTCTGCAGGGAGAATGCTCAGGACCGGTACGGATCTCAAGATGGACATCCCGACGTCGTTGTCCCCCACCTTTTCACACACGTTTCAATAGTTTGATCTTTCCTAACTAAGGAGTGGTTGACTTGAAAAACCAATCCAACGGAAACGGCCGCATCTCATTCGGCCGCATTCCCTCGGTCATCGAAATCCCCGACCTGCTGAATGTGCAGATCGATTCCTTCAACAGGTTTCTCCAGGCAGAGGTCCCTCCCCACCGGAGAAAAAAGGTGGGATTGCAGCAAGTGTTTGAGTCGAATTTTCCCATTACAGATGCGCGGGAAAACTTTCTGCTTGAGTTCGTTGAATACTACGTCGAAAAACCGAAATACTCCGTGGTAGAATGTCAGGAGCGTGGTCTCACGTACGCAGTTCCCCTCAAAGCCAAATTGCGGCTCTCCTCGAAAAAAGAGGGAAGCAACGAGTTTTCGGATACCGTGGAACAGGAAGTGTATCTTGGAAACCTTCCTGCGATGACCTATCGGGGGACATTCATCATTAACGGAGCCGAACGTGTTGTGGTGAGCCAGCTCCATCGGTCGCCTGGTGTCTTCTTTTCGGAATCTGTTCACCCGAACGGTACGATGATGTACTCGGCGCGGATCATTCCGTTTCGCGGATCCTGGGTGGAATTCTCGACCGATATCAATAATGTGATGTATGCATACATCGATCTGAAGAAGAAATTCCCCGTCACAACGCTCCTGCGGGCACTTGGATACTCTTCCGACGACGCCATCCTTCAACTCTTCGACGTTATGGAAGAGGTCGATGTGAACAAGGTGAGCTTGAAGGATTATATCGGCCGGACCATTTGCAGCGAGGTCTTCGACAAGAAGACCGGCGAAGTCTTCATCAATAAAGATTCGAAGCTGACCGAAGAGCATATCAAACAGATCAAAAAAGCGGAGATCAGGAAGGTCCGCTTCCTGAAGAGCGAAGACGCAAGCGAAGTCTCCGTCATCGCCAATACGATCATGCGCGATTCGGCGCGGTCCGAAGAGGATGCGCTCGAAACAATTTACCGGCAGTTGCGATCCGGGGATGCTCCCGATCTCGACACGGCCAAGAATCTTATCGACCGCCTGTTCTTTAACCCGAAACGCTACGACCTGGGTGACGTCGGACGCCATCGTCTGAACGCCAAACTCGGCCTTAGTATCTCCCAGTTGGTCACAACGCTGACAAAAGAGGATATAATCGCCATCGTCAAGTACCTGATCGCTCTTCAGCAGGGAAAGAAAACGGTGGACGACATCGATCATCTGGGCAACCGTCGCGTAAGAACCGTGGGCGAGCAGTTGGGACAACAGTTCAATATCGGATTGTCCCGCATGACGCGGACGATCCGTGAGCGCATGAATCTCCGCGACAATGAATCGCCGACACCGCAGGATCTGGTGAACGCCAGGACCATTACAAGCGTTATCAACGCGTTCTTCGGAACAAACCAGCTGTCGCAATTCATGGATCAAACCAATCCCTTGGCGGAAATGACCCACAAGCGCCGTGTCTCGGCGCTCGGCCCGGGCGGCTTGACGAGGGAAAGAGCCGGCTTCGAGGTCCGCGACGTTCACTACACGCACTACGGACGCCTGTGCCCGATCGAAACGCCGGAAGGTCCGAACATCGGATTGATCTCCTCGCTTTGCATCCATGCGCGCATCAATGACTTTGGATTCATTGAGACGCCCTATCGCAAAGTGAAGAACAGCCGCGTCCTCGAAGAGGTGGAATTTCTGACGGCGGAGAAGGAAGATGAAGTGACAATCGCACAGGCGAACGCTCCGATCGATGAGAAGGGAAAGTTCAAGGAAGAACGCGTCAAGGCCCGGTACGAAAGCGATTATCCTGTGGTGGAACCCGAGAAACTGCAGTTCATGGACGTGGCGCCGAATCAGATCGTCAGCGCTGCGGCGGCATTGATCCCGTTTCTCGAACATGACGACGCAAACAGAGCCCTGATGGGTTCGAATATGCAGCGCCAGGCTGTCCCTCTCCTCAGGCCCTCAGCTCCGGTGGTCGGCACTGGACTCGAGGAAAAAATTGCCCGTGATTCCCGGACACTGATCGTTGCCGAACACAACGGCGTCGTGGAATCGGTGACCGCGGATGCGATCATCGTGCAATACGATATCGACGAGAACAGTGCTGAAGCCTTGATGAGCTTTGACGATAAGCGGCGCGTGGAATACCGTTTGACGAAGTTCCTGCGGACCAACCAGGATACTTGCATAAACCAAAAGCCGATCGTCCAGCCGGGACAGAAGGTGAAGCGAGGCGAGGTGCTTGCGGACGGATGCGCGACAGAAAACGGGGAACTCGCCCTCGGCAGGAACATTCTTGTTGCGTTCATGCCCTGGCGCGGGTACAACTTCGAAGACGCCATCATCGTCAGCGAGAGGATCGTCTCCGAAGATGTGTTTACGTCCATTCATATTGAAGAGTTTGAACTTCAGGTTCGCGACACCAAGCGCGGGGAAGAGGAACTCACAAGGGAAATCCCGAACGTGAGCGAGGAAGCCACCAAGGACCTGGACGAGAACGGTATTATCCGGATTGGAGCCGAGGTGAACGAAGGGGATATCCTGATCGGCAAAATTACGCCAAAGGGAGAAACAGACCCAACCCCGGAGGAGAAACTTCTCAAGGCGATCTTTGGCGACAAAGCGGGGGATGTCAAGGACGCATCTCTCAAGGCTCCCCCGGGCATGAAGGGAATTGTCATTTCCACCAAACTCTTCAGCAGGAAGAAGAAGGACACGGAAAGCAAGAAAGAAGACAAGAAAAAACTTGAGTCGCTTGATCGCTCCCGACGGAAAGATATCAAGGACCTCCAGGAAAGGCTCGCCAAGAAACTCGGTACACTTCTGGATGGAGAGAAATCAATCGGGATCCGCGACGCGGACGGGAATGTGGCGATCCGTAGCGGAACTTCGCTCAAGGAGGATTCCTTTGCAGGCCTCGATACCATCGACTCCCTTGACTACAATCAGGCGTGGGTGGATGACAAGCGGAAGAGTGGGGTTGTCACCCGTATGTTCGAGAATTACCGCCAGAAGCTCAGTGAGGTCGAAGAGCTCTACCGGCATGAGAAGAACAAGATCCAGCTTGGTGATGAACTGGCACCAGGAATCGTCCAGTTGGCGAAAGTATATGTTGCCAAAAAGCGCAAACTCGCGGTCGGAGACAAGATGGCCGGACGCCACGGGAATAAGGGTGTCGTCTCGACGGTTGTTCCCGTTGAAGATATGCCGTTCCTCCCCGACGGAACGTCCGTGGATATCGTTCTCAACCCCTTGGGAGTGCCGTCCCGAATGAATTTGGGACAGTTGTTCGAAGTGGCCCTTGGCTGGGCGGGGACAAAGCTTGGAAATCGCTATGCAACTCCGATCTTTGACGGAGCGACATGGGAAGAGGTCCAGGTGGAACTTCGCAAAGCGGGCCTCAGCGAACACTCAAAAATAACGTTGTTCGATGGAAGGACAGGCGAACCGTTCGATCAGGAAGTGAGCGTTGGACAGTTGTACATGCTCAAGCTGTCTCACCTCGTCGATGACAAGATTCACGCCCGGTCGATCGGACCGTACTCGCTTATTACCCAGCAGCCGTTGGGTGGCAAGGCCCAGTTTGGTGGTCAGCGTTTTGGAGAAATGGAAGTTTGGGCCCTCGAAGGATATGGAGCTGCCCATGTGCTGCAGGAAATTCTTACTGTCAAATCGGACGATGTTGTCGGCCGCGCCAAAGTGTATGAGGCGCTGGTGAAGGGTGAAAACCTGCCGGAACCGAATATCCCCGAGTCATTTAATGTTCTGGTCCGGGAGCTCCAGGGCCTTGGTCTTGAGGTCAAGATTGAATGATTGAGGGGACATCCCCGCCTCATCAACTCCCTCATTGAGGGATCACGAATTGTAAATTGGAGGAAATCCAATGCCTTTTCAAGCAATGGACGCACATGCAAAACGGGCTTTTTCGAAGATCACGATAAGCCTTGCGTCCCCTGACATGATTCTGTCGCGGTCTCACGGCGAAGTCACAAAGCCGGAGACCATCAATTATCGATCCTTCCGGCCGGAAAAGGACGGACTCTTCTGTGAGAAAATTTTTGGGCCGGTCCGCGACTGGGAGTGTCATTGCGGGAAATATAAACGCATTCGTTATAAAGGCATCACCTGCGATCGATGCGGAGTTGAGGTTACTCAAAAGAGCGTACGCCGCGAGCGCATGGGCCACATCGCCCTTGCCGTTCCGGTTGTACATATTTGGTACTTCCGGTCTCTTCCTACCAAAATAGGCTACGTCCTTGGCCTCTCCACCAAGGAACTCGAGAAGATCATCTATTATGAGTCGTACGTGGTGATCAGCCCGGGCACCACAGGGCTTGAAAAGCTGGATCTTATCATCGAAGATCAGTACCTCGAAATCCTGCAAAGTCTTCCGGAGGACAACGGCCACCTTGATGATAACGATCCGAAGAAATTCATCGCCAGGATGGGCGGAGAAGCGATCAAGGATATCCTGAGACGGGTGAATGTCGAAGAACTTGCCGGTCAGCTTCGGGAGCAAGTGAAGGAAGAAACCTCTGCTCAAAAGAAAGCCGAGGCGCTGAAGCGCCTCCGCGTGATTGAAGCATTCCGCCGAAGCGAAGCGAATGCCGCAAACCGTCCCGAGTGGATGGTGCTGGATGTCATCCCGGTGATTCCACCGGAATTACGGCCGCTGGTTCCTCTGGAAGGCGGAAGATTTGCCACGTCCGATCTGAATGATCTGTATCGCCGCGTGATCATTCGTAACAACCGTCTGAAACGGCTCATCGAAATCAAAGCCCCGGAAGTCATTCTGCGCAATGAGAAACGAATGCTCCAAGAGGCCGTTGACTCGTTGTTTGACAACTCGCGCCGTGTGAACGCTGTGCGGAGCGACAACAACCGTGCGTTGAAATCGTTGTCCGACATGCTCAAAGGCAAGCAAGGCCGGTTTCGCCAGAACCTTCTCGGCAAGCGCGTGGATTATTCGGGTCGCTCTGTCATTGTCGTCGGTCCCGAGCTGAAACTGCATGAATGCGGTCTTCCGAAGGATATGGCGGTCGAATTGTTCAAGCCTCATATCATTCGAAAGCTGATCGAGCGCGGACTTGTGAAAACGGTCAAGAGTGCGAAGAAAATGGTTGAAAAGAAGGGAGCGGAGGTCTGGGATATCCTCGACCACATTATCGACGGTCATCCGGTGCTCCTCAACCGCGCCCCGACACTCCATCGCCTTGGCATCCAGGCGTTCCAGCCGGTGTTGGTGGAAGGGAAAGCCATCAGGATCCATCCCATGGTCTGCACAGCATTTAACGCAGACTTTGACGGCGATCAAATGGCCGTTCACGTTCCCCTCTCGTATGAGGCCCAGCTCGAAGCGCGCATCCTTATGCTCTCGAGCCACAATATTCTCTCGCCGGCAAATGGCGCACCAATCGTCACGCCGACGCAGGATCAGGTCCTCGGCTGCTACTATCTGACCAAATCCAGGCCTAATGATAAGGGCGAAGGCGCTGTTTTCGGATCGCCCGGAGAAGCGAGAATCGCTTACGATCAGGACCGCGTCGCTCTCCATGCCCGAGTGAAAGTCCGCATAGATGGGATTCTTGTTGAAACAACGACCGGGAGGATCATCTTTAACGAGATCGTCCCGAAAGGTGCGCCGTACATCAATGAATTGCTAAACAAGAAGCGCCTGGTTCAGATCATCTCCTCCGTGTTCCGTCGAGCCGGATCGGTGGAGACCGCTCTTTTCCTCGACAAATTGAAGAACCTTGGATTCACCTATGCAACACGCAGTGGATTGTCCGTCTCCATTTCGGACGTGACGATTCCCAAGGAAAAATACGAGATCGTTGCTAAGGCCCAGAAGGATGTCGAAAGTGTCGAGAATCAATACTACCGCGGGTTTATCACCAACGGCGAACGCTACAACAAAGTGATTGATATCTGGACTCGCACGACAAACCGCATCGCCGAACGACTGTTTGACGAACTTTCCCATTCGCGGGATGGATTCAATTCGCTCTATATGATGGTGGATTCGGGAGCCCGCGGGTCCAAAGAGCAGGTTCGCCAGCTGGCGGGGATGCGCGGATTGATGGCAAAGCCTCAGAAGAGCCTCTCCGGTGCGACCGGCGAATTGATCGAAAACCCCATCGTGGCAAATTTCCGCGAGGGACTCTCGATCCTTGAGTACTTCATCTCCACGCACGGAGCACGGAAAGGCCTGGCAGACACGGCTTTGAAAACCGCGGATGCGGGATACCTGACACGCCGGTTGATCGACGTGGCGCAGGATGGCATTATTTCCGAGGACGATTGCGGAACGATCCTCGGTGTCCCGACGGGAGCCCTCAAAGAGGGTGAGGATGTGAAGGAGCCTCTTGCCGAGCGTATTCTGGGCCGTGTGTCTGTTCACGATGTCGCCGATCCGTTGAGCGGAGAAATTCTGGTGAAGGCCGGCGAAATCATTGACGAAGACAAGGCTCAGAGGATATCCGAAACGTCCATTGAGACCGTCGAGATAAGATCGGTGCTCACGTGCGAATCCCGTCGAGGAATTTGTATGAAATGCTACGGTCGTGACCTGACCACCGGAAAACCGGTTGAGTCCGGAACGGCGGTCGGCGTTATTGCTGCACAATCGATCGGCGAGCCGGGGACACAGCTCACTCTCCGGACATTCCACACCGGCGGAACCGCAAGCCTGATTGCTTCGCAGTCACAGATCCTCTCCAAGTTTGATGGCAGGGTAAAATACGACGGGATCAAGTTCATCGAATACGGGACAGACGAGGTAAAGCATCCCGTTGTCTCCGGGCGGAGCGGCGTGATCAATATCCTGGATAAGGATAATCGAATCCTGACGAAGTATGACGTCCCTTATGGCGCCACGCTCATGATCAAGGACGGGCAGGCGGTCCCAAAAGGCGAGTTGATTTACGAGTGGGATCCGTACAACGCTGTTATTATCTCCGAACGCGGCGGGACGGTAAAATACGTCGACCTGAAAGAGGGAGTCACCTATCGGGAAGAGCCTGATGAACAAACAGGACACATCCAGAAGGTCGTCATAGACAGCAGAGAGAAAAGCCTCATTCCGGTGTTGAGCGTCATAAACGCCAAGGGCCAGAAGGTGGCCAATTATCCCATCCCCACACGAGCGCACCTGATCGTCGATGATGGTGAAGAGATTCAGGCGGGTGCGGTTCTGGTGAAGATTGCGCGTGACATCGGCAAGACCCGTGACATCACGGGAGGTTTACCCCGCGTGACGGAGCTCTTTGAAGCGCGGCATCCCGCCGATCCGGCCATTGTTACTGAGATTGATGGCGTGGTGAAGATCGGCCAGCCGAAACGCGGATCACGTGAGGTTTTTGTGGAGAGTCACGACGGAAAAGACCGCCGGACGTATATGATTCCGCTCGGCCGTCACATTTTGGCTCAGGACAATGACGTGGTTCGTGCCGGAGAACGGCTGTCCGCCGGTGCCATTGATCCTCACGACATTCTGCGGATCAAGGGAACAACGGCAGTGCAGGAGTATCTTGTCAACGAGATCCAGGAGGTGTACCGGATGCAGGGTGTGAAGATCAATGACAAACACATTGAAATCATCGTCCGCCAGATGATGCAGAAAGAGCGTATCGTCGATCCGGGAGATACTTCGTATCTGGAAGGTGACAATGTTGACAAGGGTCGGCTTCATGATGAAAACGATAGTCTGCAAGGAAAAGTGGTTGTGGAGAACAAGGGCGACACCAAGTTCAAGGCAGCCCAAGTGCTCGGCAAGAAGCAGTCAAGGGATGCGAATGCCGATATCAAGAAGAAGGGGAAGAAGCCGGCAGAGGTGAGGGATACCCTTGCGGCGACTTCCGAGCCGATTCTGCTTGGAATTACCCAGGCCTCCCTGACGACCGATAGCTTCATTTCCGCGGCTTCGTTCCAGGAGACCACAAAAGTTCTCACAGATGCAGCAATTGAGGCCAAGATCGACACATTACTGGGCCTCAAGGAAAACGTGATCATGGGACATTTGATCCCGGCGGGCACAGGCCAGAAGCTGTTTCGGGATCTCTTGGTCACTCCGAAAGAGCCGGTCACCGCTGCACCGGACGAACTGGATCTGGAGGAAGAAGAGGCGAGTGAATCAGAGCCCAAGAAGCGCAAAAAGAAAACCAAGGTCGCGGCTTCGTGAGTCCGTTGTTTCGCTGTGGATTGCCAGGCCGCTTTTCTCCTCGCTGGGAGATTTTCTCTGATTTTTGGGCGGTGAAGACGTTGACAATTTGAAGGAATTTCCTTACCTTTATAAGCTGTTTTACAATTTTTTTCGAAATTCAAACGGAGTGTTTTTCGATTGCCCACGATTAATCAGTTAGTCAGAAAAAGTCGCGAACGGGTCCTCTGGAAAAGCAAGTCCCCTGCACTGGAGTCTTGCCCGCAAAAAAGAGGCGTTTGCACAAGGGTCTATACCACGACGCCCAAGAAGCCCAACTCTGCTCTTCGGAAGGTCGCCAAGGTGCGATTGACCAACAGCGAGGAAGTGATCGCATACATTCCAGGCGAAGGTCATAATCTGCAAGAGCATTCCCTTGTGATGATTCGCGGCGGAAGGGTGAAAGACCTCCCAGGCGTGCGATATCACATCATCCGGGGTACTCTTGATACGCAAGGCGTACAGGATCGGAAGCAGGGGAGATCAAAGTATGGCGCAAAGAAGCCGAAGATGGAAAAGTAATTCATGAGAAAGAAACGATCATCCAAACGGTTTACGGAACCAGATCCGAAGTTCCAGGATGTCCTGGTATCGCGTTTCATCAATTCCCTTTTGAAAGAAGGGAAGAAGCATGTTGCCCGCCGGATCCTTTATACCGCGCTCGATTTGGTTGAAGAGCGTACGAAGAACAAGTCGATTGATGTTTTTCGGAAAGCGGTCAACAACGTATCCCCGCTGTTGGAAGTTCGGGCACGCAGGGTTGGTGGTGCTACCTATCAAGTACCCACAGAAGTTCGCCCCGAGCGGCGAACCGCTCTTGCCATCCGCTGGTTAATTACCAACGCACAAGCACGCTCGGATAAGTCGATGTCGCAAAAGCTCGCTGCAGAACTCGTCGCGGCGGCGTCCGGTGAGGGCGGTGCAGTAAAGAAGAGGGAGGATGTTCACCGGATGGCAGAAGCCAACAAAGCTTTTGCCCATTTTAGGTGGTAACTGCGGTTCTCTTCGCTGTTCTTATTAAATCAACGTATCCAGGTGATCCCGGAGGAATGGTATTGTTCCGGGAGTGAAGGAAGTTATGGCACGAGAGTATTCAATAGATCATACGAGAAACATCGGCATCATGGCCCACATCGATGCCGGGAAGACCACGACGACTGAGCGTATTCTGTTCTATACGGGTGTACTGCATCGCATGGGCGAGGTGCATGACGGCGCAGCCACCATGGACTGGATGGAACAGGAAAAAGAACGCGGAATCACAATTACAAGCGCCGCGACGACCTGCTTCTGGCGCGATCATCGCGTCAACATTATCGATACCCCCGGCCACGTGGACTTCACGATCGAGGTCGAACGCTCCCTCCGTGTCCTCGACGGTGCCGTGGCATTGTTTTGCTCCGTGGGCGGCGTGGAACCGCAATCCGAAACTGTCTGGCGTCAAGCTGACAAGTATGGTGTTCCGCGGATCGCGTTTGTGAATAAAATGGATCGCGCAGGAGCAGATTTCCTGAGCGTGGTCCAGATGATGAAAGACCGGCTTAAAGCCAACGCAGTCCCCATTCAGCTTCCCGTGGGTGAGGGAGATATGTTCGCGGGCGTTATCGATCTTATTACAATGAAAGCGCGGATGTTCCATGAGGGAAATCAGGGTATCACATGGGATGAAATCGATATTCCTGAGTCGCTGAAGTCCCACGCTGCCGAATACCGCCAGAAGATGTTGGAAGCCGTCGCAGATGAAGATGACTCCCTTCTCGAAAAATACCTCGAAGGGAAAGAAATCTCCCCGGCAGAAGTCCGAAAGGTTCTGAGGCGCTCATGCCTGAAGGTCAATATCGTTCCGGTGTTGTGCGGATCGTCCTTCAAGAATAAAGGCGTCCAGTTGTTGCTGGATTCTGTTATCGAGTTTTTGCCGTCACCAGCGGATGTCAACGGCGGCGAGATTCACGGGCATCATCCCCATAAACATGACGATGTTGTTCGCAAGGTGGCTGACGGCGAAAAATTCACTGCACTTGCATTTAAGATTATGACCGACCCCTTTGTCGGGCGGCTTACGTACTTCCGCGTTTATTCCGGAACCGCCTCCGCAGGGTCGTATGTCTATAATGCCTCCACCGACCGCAAAGAGCGTATTGCCCGTATTCTCCGGATGCATGCGAATCACCGCGAAGAAATAGCGGAGGCATTCGCAGGGGACATTGTCGGTGCTATTGGATTGAAAAACACGAAAACCGGCGACACGTTAACGGATGAAAAAGATCCGATCATTCTTGAGAAGATGATCTTCCCGGAACCCGTGATCGACGTTGCCATCGAGCCGAGGACGAAGGTGGACCAGGAAAAACTCAGCGAAGCGCTGCAAAAACTGGCCGAAGAAGACCCGACGTTCCGTGTTTCCAGCAATGAAGAAACCGGACAGACGATCATCAGTGGTATGGGCGAGCTTCATCTTGAGATCATTATCGACAGGATGAAGCGTGAGTTCAAAGTCGAAGCCAATGTCGGCAAGCCGCAGGTTGCCTACAAAGAGACGATTACGAAAAAAGTCACTGCCGAAGGGAAATTCATTCGCCAATCCGGCGGCCGCGGCCAGTTCGGCCATGTGGAGATCGAAATGGAGCCGAATGAAAAGGGAAAGGGCTTCGAATTCGAGAATGCGATTGTCGGAGGTGTGGTCCCAAAAGAGTACATCAAGCCAACCGAGCAGGGTATTGTCGAGGCGATGCGGAACGGTGTTCTTGCCGGTTACCCCGTAGAAGACGTGAAGGTCAAGTTGTTCGATGGCTCCTTCCACGCCGTGGACTCGTCTGAAATGGCGTTCAAGATCGCCGGTTCCATGGCTTTCAAAGAAGCTGCAAGGAGAGCCGGACCGATCATTCTTGAGCCGATCATGGCAGTAGAGGTCGTCACGCCTGAAGAATACCTTGGTGACGTCATGGGCGATTTGAACTCGAGAAGGGGAAAGATCGAAGGGATGACCCCCCGCAAGGACGCTCAAGTGGTCAAGGCCATGGTGCCTTTGGCAGAGATGTTCGGGTATGCTACCCAACTCCGCTCGATGACCCAGGGCCGCGCGCTCTACACGATGCAGTTCTCGCACTATGAGCCGACCCCGAAATCAATCTCTGAACAGATTATCGAGAAAGTAAAAGGAAAAGAAGCAATTGTGGCCTAATTGTCCGTCTCACATGCTGATCCAAGTCTATTTATAGGAGAATTCCAATGGCAAAAGAAAAATTTGACCGCAGCAAGCCGCACGTCAACGTTGGGACGATCGGCCACGTCGACCACGGGAAGACGACGCTGACCGCCGCGATCACCATGGTCCTTTCGAAAAAAGGACTCTCTCAGGTGCGGACGTTTGATTCGATCGACAACGCACCGGAAGAGCGGGCTCGTGGAATCACAATTGCCACGGCGCACGTGGAGTATGCGACGGACAAACGTCACTATGCTCACGTCGATTGTCCGGGTCACGCCGACTATGTGAAAAACATGATCACCGGCGCCGCCCAGATGGACGGTGCTATTCTGGTGGTCGCCGCAACCGACGGTCCGATGCCCCAGACGCGGGAGCATATCCTGCTCGCACGTCAGGTGGGTGTTCCGCGTATCGTTGTGTTTATGAATAAGGTCGATGCCGTGGATGACAAAGAACTCCTGGACCTCGTCGAACTCGAGCTCAGAGACCTGCTGAAGAAGTATGAGTTCCCGGGAGATGAGATCCCCATTGTTCGCGGTTCGGCTCTTAAAGCCATGGAGGCTGCTGTTCGTCCGGACTCAAAACCGGATGATCCGGCGTTCAAGTGTATCTATGAACTCATGGATGCCGTGGATGCCTACATTCCGTTGCCGCAGCGCGATGTCGATAAACCTTTCCTGATGCCCGTGGAAGACGTTTTCTCCATCACAGGCCGCGGAACGGTGGGAACGGGTCGTGTCGAACGCGGACGCGCCAAGGTCGGCGATGAAGTCGAAGTGATCGGCCTCGGACATCACAAGAAAACCGTCGTCACAGGCGCCGAGATGTTCCGCAAGGAACTCGACGAAGTTGTTGCCGGCGACAACGCCGGGCTCCTGTTGCGCGGAATTGAAAAGACGGAGCTTGAGCGCGGAATGGTAATCGCAAAACCTGGTTCCATTACTCCGCATAAGAAGTTTACCGCCCAGACATACGTCCTGACAAAGGAAGAAGGCGGGCGCCACACGCCGTTTCTCAACGGTTACCGGCCACAGTTTTACTTCCGCACCACCGACGTGACGGGCGTGGTTCAATTGCCCAGTGGCGTCGAAATGGTGATGCCGGGTGATAATGTGGATTCCATGTCTGTGGAGCTCATTACCCCGATCGCCATGGAAGAAGGACTGAGGTTCGCGGTTCGTGAGGGCGGCCGTACGGTCGGCGCAGGTGTGGTTACGAAAATCATCGAGTAAACGACACTGACGTGGTTCCGGAGAAATTCGGAACCACATTTGTTTTCATAGAGGAATGATCCCTTGGCTGGTCAACGAATACGCATAAAGCTGAAGTCCTACGATCACAACCTGATCGATAAATCAGCTGAAAAAATAATCAAGACCGTGAAATCGACGGGCGCTGTTGTTTCGGGGCCGATTCCGCTTCCGACAAAACGCAGTGTCTATACGGTGAACCGGTCACCGCACGTGGATAAGAAGTCGCGCGAGCAATTTGAAACGAGATCCCACAAGAGGCTGATTGACATCCTGAACTCGACCAACAAAACCGTCGATTCTCTGATGAAATTGGAACTCCCTGCTGGTGTGGATGTCGAAATCAAGGTGTAGCGGATTTTTCCACGGATTGATTGAAGTGTGACTATGAACGTCCGTCATGCATTCATGCCCGGACGAAGGAGTGAAACGCCGTGAGCGGTATTCTAGGAAAAAAACTTGGAATGACCAGCCTGTTCGACGATAACGGACAGGCGGTCCCCTGCACAGTCATCGAAGCGGGGCCATGCTATATTACCCACGTCAAAACAAAGGAGCGGGACGGATACGATGCTGTCCAGCTCGGATTTGACGAGGGAAAAGACCGGTTGACCACAAAGCCCCTGAAAGGCCACTTCGGCAAGGCAGGGATCAAGGTCATGCGGTTGCTGCGTGAATTCCGCAACTTCAGCGCCACCGACCCGAAACCGGGTTCGGAAGTTCGAGTCGATGTCTTCCACCAGGGAGATATCGTGAGCGTCACCGGAAAATCCAAAGGACGAGGATTCCAGGGTGTTGTCAAACGCCACCATTTCGGCGGCGTTGGGATGACAACGCACGGACAATCGGATCGCGTGAGGGCGCCGGGCTCCATTGGTTCGAGCTCTTTTCCCTCGAGGGTCTTTAAGGGCATGAGAATGGCCGGACGCATGGGCTTTGAGCGTGTTACGGTCAAGAATCTGATGGTGCTCAAAGTCGTACCGGAATCCAATTTGCTCATTGTCAAAGGCTCGGTTCCCGGGGCCATCAACAGCTATTTGGAAATCGTCAAGGAAGGCTAACCGGAGATAACGTAATGCAAGTGGAAGTGTTAAAAAAAGACGGATCGCCCAGCGGTGAAAAGGTCGACCTCGATCCGGCGATTTTCGAGATCAAACCCAACGACCACGCCATCTATATGGCCGTTCGGTCGATCATGGCAAACCAGCATCAGGGCACACACAGGGTCAAGTCCCGTGGTGAAGTGCGGGGTGGCGGAAAAAAGCCCTATCGCCAGAAGAAAACCGGAAGAGCCCGCGCAGGGACGATCAGGTCTCCCATTTGGTCCGGTGGCGGATCGATTTTCGGCCCGAAGCCCCATGATTACGTGATCAACGTTCCCGCAAAAATGCGGAAGCTCGCACGTAAGTCTGCTTTGACATTGAAAGCAAAAGATTCAGCCATACGTATCGTTGAGGACTTTACGTTTGATCGTATCAAAACGAAGGAAATGGCGTCGGTGCTCAAGGCGTTGTCCTTGTCAGGAAAGAAGACTCTGTTTCTGACACCGGGGAAGAATGACATTCTCCTGCGATCCGGCAGAAATATTCCAACGCTGAGTATCCGCGAAGCGGCGAACGCCTCCACGTATGAAATCGTCGATAACCAGGTTCTCCTGTTTCAGAAGAGCGCTGTGAAGGCCCTGCAGGACTCCATCAGGAAGGCAGGCGAAGAATGATCATTGCACGACCCATTTTAACCGAGAAAATCACGGCCCTGCAGGATCGTCGACAGTACGCGTTCGAAGTTGCAGAGAAGGCTAACAAGATCGAAATCGCCCAGGCAATTGAAAAGCGGTTCAAGGTCACCGTACTCAATGTGAGAACGATGGTTGTGAAGGGGAAGAAGAAAACGCAGTTGACCAGGGGAGGCCGCTTTCAAGGCCGTACCCGGTTGTGGAAAAAAGCGCTGGTGACCCTTAAAGAGGGTGATAAGATCGATTACCTCGAGAACGTCTGAAGTAAGGTAAGGAATACGAATCATGGGTATCAGAAAATTACGTCCGATGACAGCGGGAACCAGGTTCTATTCGGTTTCCACGTTTGAGGAAATTACAAAGGATAAGCCCGAAAAGGCGCTCCTTCGACCCCTCAAAAAGTCTGGCGGTCGGAACAACGACGGCCGCATAACTTCCCGCCACCGAGGCGGTGGACACAAGCGCCGATATCGGCTGATCGACTTCAAGCGCCAAAGGTTCGGGATTGCGGCGACCGTCATTGCCGTGGAGTACGATCCCAATCGAACATCGCGTATCGCTCTCGTGCAATATGTCGATGGCGACAAGCGGTATATTATTGCCCCCGAGGGATTGAAAGTCGGAGCCAAGGTAATTTCGGGTCCCGAAGTCGATGTTCAAACCGGAAATTCAATGCCGTTGAAAGGAGTTCCGGTCGGTACGTTTGTCCATAATGTCGAATTGAAGCCGGGCAAAGGCGGGCAACTTGGCAGGAGTGCCGGAAACTCGCTCCAGCTCATGGCGAAAGAAGGCGAATACGTGACCCTCAAAATGCCTTCGGGCGAGGTTCGCAAAGTGCGCGCCGACTGCTATGCGACTATTGGTGTCGTTGGCAACGCGGACCATGAGAATATCAGCTATGGAAAGGCAGGGAGATTCCGTTGGCTTGGGATCCGACCGCAAACACGTGGAATGGCGATGAACCCCGTTGATCATCCGATGGGTGGCGGCGAAGGCCGATCAAAGTCGGGTGGAGGTTGGCAGCATCCTGAGTCCCCTTGGGGGCAGTATGCCAAAGGGCTGAAGACGCGGAGGAAACGACTCCATTCCACCAAACTCATTGTTAAACGCCGCAAGTAAACAAGGATTCTTATGAGCCGTTCGCTGAAAAAGGGCCCGTACATCGACGACAAGCTTTCCCAGAAAGTGGAGGCGTTGAACAAGTCAAATCAGAAGAAGGTCGTAAAAACCTGGGCGCGGGATTGCACGGTGATTCCGGAATTCGTCGGCCATACATTCGCTGTACATAATGGGAACAAGTTCATTCCCGTGTATGTCACTGAGGCAATGGTTGGACACAAGCTGGGGGAGTTTGCTCCGACCCGGCTCTTCAGAGGACACCCCGGAGTCGGTAAATCCGAAAAAACCACAACGCCGGCCTGAGCTGAAACAAGGAACTACCCATGGAAGCACGAGCTATTAACAGATATGTATCGACTTCGCCCCGTAAAATGCGGCTGGTGGTGGATTTAATACGGGGTCGCGGAGTTGAGGAGGCATTGAACACCCTGCACTTCACGCCAAAACATGCTGCCCGAACGGCTGAAAAGACCCTTCGCTCTGCCATATCGAATTTCCAAAACAAAGACGAGGCGGGGCGTGTGGATGCGGCTGAACTTTTTGTGAAGTATGCATTCGTGGATGGCGGCCCGGTTTTGAAAAGAGTCAATCCGGCTCCGATGGGGAGAGCATACCGGATACGGAAGCGCTCGAATCACATCACGATTGTTGTCGCCCGGCGGGAAAAAAGGAAGGGTGGCGCAGTGCAATCGAAGAAGGCAGTGACGGAAGGAAAAGTCGTTGAAAAACCTGCAGCGAAGCAAAGCAAAAAAGCAGGGTCCAAAACTAAATCAAAAACCGCGACTAAGGCCTAATCGGAGGTTCTCTTGGGTCAAAAAACCAATCCGGTGGGATTTCGCCTGGGTGTCACACGAACCTGGGACTCCAACTGGTACGATGAACGGGGCTTCAAAGAGAAGCTCCAGGAAGATCTCATGGTGCGGAATTATGTCCGCAACCGGTTGAAGAAGGCTGGAATTTCGCGGATTCAGATTGATCGAACGGCCAAACGTGCGGTCATTACCATCCATACGTCCCGGCCAGGGATCGTGATCGGGAAGAGTGGAAAAGAAATCGCACAACTGGAAGAGGAATTGAAAAAAATCACTTCGAAGGAAGTGAAAATCCTTATCAACGAAATCAAGCGGCCTGAACTGGACGCCCATCTTGTGGCAGAAGCGATCGCCGGTCAGCTCGAGGGAAGGATCTCTTTCCGCAGGGCCATGAAGCAAGCCATCACGGCTGCGATGCGGATGGGGGCGGAAGGGGTGCGCGTGATGACAGCTGGCAGGCTGGGCGGTTCTGACATCGCAAGAACAGAACAGTACAAGGAAGGTCGGATCCCTTTGCAGACGATCCGGGCCGATATTGATTATTCAACGGCAACCGCCAGAACGATCTATGGTGCGATCGGGGTAAAAGTATGGATCTGCAAGGGCGAGATTCTCGGCCCGGCCCCCGTAAGGCAATAAAAGGAGTGTTAGAGCTATGTTGATGCCAAAACGAGTGAAGTTTCGAAAAGCCCATCGTGGACGCAGGAGGGGAAAAGCCACGCGAGGGGCCCTCGTTTCCTTCGGTGACTTCGGTCTAAAAGCAATGGAGCCGGGTTGGATCACCCAGCGCCAAATTGAAGCTTCCCGCGTTGCGCTGACACGTATGATGAAACGGGAAGGCAAAGTGTGGATCAGGATTTTTCCCGATAAGCCGGTCACCAAAAAGCCCGCGGAAACCCGGATGGGATCGGGCAAAGGTGTGCCTGAGTTCTGGGTTGCGGTGGTGAAGCCGGGATGCGTGATGTTCGAACTCGGCGGCGTCACGAAAACGGTTGCAGCAGAAGCTCTGAGATTGGCAGCCCATAAGCTTCCGATCAAGACGAAATTTGTGACTCGCATGGATTACGAGGGTTAATGACCATGAAGGCATTGGAAGTCAGACAGTTGTCGGATGAAGAAATCAACAAACGCATTCAGGATGACCAGGAGAGCCTTGCCAATCTCCGGTTCCAGAAGGTCTTGAGTCAGTTGGAAAATCCGATGAAGATCAATCATCTCAAGAAAGACATCGCCCGCATGAAAACGATCCTGCGTGAGCGCGAGATCAAGGCCACAGGCAACAGTGGCGCATCCCCAGAACCAAAGGCATAAGCGATGAGCACGGAACAGAAAGCCGCAGTCGATCAGGCAACAGAGCGTGGTCGGCGCAAGATTCGGGTCGGTAAAGTGGTGAGCAACAAGATGCAGAAGAGCATCGTGGTCGCTCTGGAGCGCAAGGTGCCGCATCCGATCTACAAGAAGTATTTTCGAAGGACTTCTTCCGTTATGGCGCACGACGAAAAACGGGAGGCGGGGGTGGGCGATGTCGTCAGGATTATGGAAACCAGGCCGCTCAGCAAACGCAAGCGCTGGCGCTTGGTTGAAATCGTGGAAAAGGCAAAATAAGGCTGTTCGTCCCAAGGAGTAAGGAATGATTCAGGAAGAAACGAATCTCGTTGTTGCGGATAATTCCGGAGCAAAAAAAATCCGGTGTATTCGCGTTCTGGGCGGTCACGACAAGCGTTATGCGACTCTTGGCGATTTGATCGTCGTTTCCGTGAAGAGCGCCATACCGGGGGCCCCGGTGAAGAAGGGTGACGTTTCCCGCGCTGTGGTCGTGCGAACGAGAAAAGAGGTCCGTCGGAAGGATGGATCATTCATTCGGTTTGATGAGAATGCCGCCGTTCTCCTCAACCCGCAGGGTGAGCCGCGCGGTACGCGTATTTTCGGACCGGTGGCCCGAGAGCTGCGCGAACGGCAATTCATGAAGATCATTTCGTTGGCACCGGAAGTTCTGTAAGGAAAATGCGATGAATGTTCGGAAAAACGATACTGTCAAGGTCATAGCAGGGAATGCCGTTGGTAAACAGGGCAAGGTACTCAAGGTGTTTCCCGAAAAGAACCGTCTGATCATCGAAGGCGTGAACGTCATGAAGCGACATTCGCGGCCCTCGCAGAAGAATCCGCAGGGCGGCATTGTTCAAAGAGAGGCGTCCATCCATCTTTCCAACATCATGGTGATCTGCCCGAAATGCGCCAAACCTACAAGGGTGGGCTATTCGTCGGTGACGGATGCAACAAGCGGGAAGTCGAAGAAGATGCGGGTCTGCAAACAATGTAACGAAATGTTTTAAACCGGCCGGAGAGAGATTTTCATGGCAAAGGAAAAGGCTGTAAAACAAGAAAAAACACGATCGGCGGAACCGGCGCAGAAAAAAGGGGCCGTTCACGAGAAGGGTGTTCCCGCGCGTTTGTGGCTCCACTATCGAAAAGAAGTCGTTCCCCAGTTGATGAAGCGGTTTCAGTATAAGAGCGTCATGCAGGTTCCGAAACTGTCAAAGATCACCCTGAATGTCGGAGTGGGTCAGGCGACTCAGGATCCCAAGATCCTGGAGGTCACCGTCAAGGAGCTTGAGGCTATCACCGGGCAGAAGGTTGCGATCACAAAGGCCAAAAAGGCGATCTCGAATTTCAAGCTGAGGGAAGGCCTTCCCATCGGATGTCGCGTCACGCTGAGGCGGGCACAGATGTACGAATTTCTCGATCGGTTTATCAGCGTCGCCCTTCCACGCGTTCGTGACTTCAGGGGTCTATCGGATAAGTCCTTCGATGGACACGGCAATTATACCGTCGGGATCAAAGAGCAGATTATTTTTCCTGAGATCGACGTGGACAAGGTCACGAAAATATCCGGAATGGACATTACGTTTGTCACCACGGCGCTCACCGATATCGAGGCCCATGAACTGCTGAAATCGCTTGGCCTTCCGTTTGTGAAGCGTCAGGAAGTCCTTCAATCATCGGAAACAACCGCATAGCACGGAGGAAGTCTTTTGGCACGTTTAGCAATGATTGTCAAGGCGAAAAGAACGCCGAAATTCAAGGTCCGGAAGCACAACCGTTGCAACATTTGCGGCCGGCCCCGGGCGTACTACCGAAAATTCGGAATTTGCCGCATTTGTCTTCGCGGCCTGGCCCTTGACGGCAAAGTTCCCGGCCTCCGAAAAGCGAGCTGGTAAAATTTTGATTCTGACCAACGACAGGAGTACAGTTTTCAATGCAAACCACTGATCCGATTGCTGATTTTCTCACACGGATTCGCAATGCTGTCAAAGCGAGGCACCGGCGAGTGGATATCCCGGCGTCGAAAGTAAAGAAAGCTGTTGCGCAAATCCTGCTTGACGAGAAGTTTATTGCAAATTTTACCGTCCTCGAAGACGGTAAGCAAGGAGTACTTCGTATCAATCTCAAATACAATAATGGACGGCCGGTGATCGCCGGTATGCGTCGCGTGAGTAAGCCGGGAATCCGGCATTACAAGGGAAAAACGGAGATCCCGCGGGTCATGGGCGGACTCGGCGTCGCGATCGTTTCCACTTCCAGGGGAATCATGACTGACGCCAAGGCGCGTGTCGAAAACGTTGGCGGGGAAATTATGGCTTTTGTCTGGTAACCTTTATTCGGAGAGTCTATCGTGTCTCGCGTAGGTCGTAAACCAATCCAAATACCCAAAGGGGTCACGGTCGCGTTCAAGGACGGCATCGTGAATGTGAAGGGCCCCCACGGAGAACTCTCGGCCAATGTTCATAAGAATATTATGGTCGAGGTCAAAGATTCTGATGTCATCCTTGCCCGCAAGAATGACGAGAAACAGAACCGCGCCTTGCATGGTCTATGGCGTGCTCTTGCCCAAAATATGGTGGCAGGAGTGTCAACAGGCTTCTCAAAAAAACTGGAGATCGTTGGCGTCGGATATCGGGCCGAGATGAAAGGAAAGAAGCTCCAATTGCTTCTCGGTTTCTCCCACCCGATTCTTTTTGCCCCGCCGGAAGGTATCAAGATTGAAACACCGACCCAAACGACGATCACGATCTCCGGGATCGATAAGCAGTTGGTCGGATTGGTAGCCTCAAAGGTACGGTCGTTCAGGCCGCCGGAGCCGTACAAGGGCAAAGGTGTCAAGTATGAAGGTGAATATATCCGCCGGAAGGCAGGAAAAGCAGCAGCATCGGCGGCAAAGTAATTCGATGGAAGGGCTGAATTCATGATTCTCAAAAATACGCTCGAACGAAGAATGCGCCGCAAGGCCGGCATCCGTAAGCGGGTTGCCGGAACAACGAACCGCCCGCGGTTGACGATCTATCGGAGCCTGAAGCACGTGTATGCCCAGATAGTCGATGACACCCAGGGACGGACCATTGTGTCAATATCTTCCATCTCCAAGGATCTTCGCGCACAGGCGAAAGCGGCAAAATCAGAGATGGAGGTTTGTAAGCTCGTGGGAATGACCGCGGCAAAAAAAGCGCTCGAGAAGAACATCAAAGAAGTTCTGTTTGATCGAAATGGCTACCTCTACCATGGCCGTGTCAAGGCAGTGGCGGATGGTGCCCGGGAAGGCGGCCTCAAATTCTAACCAGCAGGAAGCAAATGTCGAAAATCAAGGCAGGGGATTTCGAGCTCAAGGAAAAGCTTGTCCACATCAACCGCGTGGCAAAGGTCGTCAAAGGCGGCCGGCGATTCAGCTTTAATGCGATCGTCGTTGTTGGTGACGGAAACGGACACGTCGGTGTTGGCCTCGGTAAGGCAAACGAAGTTGCCGATGCGATCGCCAAGGGTGTTGATGATGCAAAAAAGAGCGTGGTGAAGGTCCCCGTGTTCCGCGGAACAATCCCTCACGAGGTCATGGGAAAATTTGGCGCCGGGAAAGTGCTCTTGAAACCGGCATCGCCGGGTACCGGGTGTATAGCCGGCGGCGGAGTTCGTGCCGTGTTGGAATCGGCGGGGATCAGGGATGTGCTGACAAAACAAATGGGCTCTTCAAATCCCCACAATGTCGTGAAAGCAACGATGCAGGCATTATTGTCATTAACCGACGCCCGCACCGTGGCGCAGCGGCGGGGAATAAGCCTGCAGGAACTCTTTCATCAGAACTAAGCGGTGAATTCAATGGCTGAAATCAAAAAGATCAGAATCACACAGGTTAAAAGCATTATCGAACAGTTGGAGAATGCCAAGCGAACGATAAAGGCCCTTGGGCTGGGGCGGCCGAACTATTCCGTTATCAAAAACGATTCACCGCAGATTCGCGGCATGCTGAACAAAGTCCGCCATCTGGTTCGGGTGGAAGAAGTGAAGTAAGGATAAACCATGGCAAAAGCACTTCTCAGTAATCTCCGCCCTGCAGCGGGGTCACGAAGGAAAATCAAGCGTATTGGTCGCGGACAGGGCTCGGGACACGGCGGTACAGCAACCCGGGGTCACAAAGGCGCCAAGTCCCGTTCGGGACACAAATTCCGCCTGTGGTTTGAGGGTGGACAGATGCCGCTGACCCGGCGTCTGCCCAAATTCGGATTTACTCCGCGGAATCGCGAAGAGTCCCAGATTGTCAATGTCGAAACGCTGGAAAAACTCTTCAGCGACAAACGGATTGCTAACCCGGTGACTCCCGAAATATTGTTTAAAGCCGGGGTTCTCTCCAAGAAAAACGAAAAAGTGAAAATACTCGGGAACGGCGAGCTCAAGAGCAAAATCGAGATCTCAGCCCATGCTTTCAGCAAATCCGCAGTCGCAAAGATCGAGGCGGCCGGCGGAAAAACCACAGTTCTTTCATAACCCGGAAATGCCCGAAGAATTCTCTCGATGAGCAAGCTGAGCGAGACATTTACAAACATCTTTAAGATTCAGGAACTCAGGGATCGTCTTCTTTTTACAGCGGCGCTGCTGGTTGTTGTCCGGATAGGATCGCATGTTACCCTCCCCGGCGTCGATGCCGTGTTGCTTGCCGACACAATCAGGAAGAGTTCTGAGAACACCCTGTTTGGCCTTTATGATCTCTTTGTTGGCGGAGCATTCAGCAATGCGGCGATTTTTGCTCTGGGGATCATGCCGTATATCAGTGCCTCGATCGTCATCCAGCTTCTCGGTGCCGTGGTTCCGTATTTCCAGAAACTCCAGAAAGAGGGGGAAGACGGGCGGAAAAAGATCACCCAGTATACCCGGTACGGAACGGTCTTTATTTCGGTCCTCCAGGCGACAGGAGTTGTCATCAAGCTCGTCAATACAACCACACCCGAAGGGCCGATTGTTCCGTTGGAGGTGCAGGGGCTGGGATTTGCGATGAGCACAGTTATTTGCTTGACCGCCGGAACGATCTTCATGATGTGGATGGGTGAACAGATCACGGAGCGAGGTATCGGGAACGGAATTTCGCTCATCATTTTCATCGGTATCGTGGCCCAGTTCCCGATTTCGTTGATAGAAGAGTTTCGTATCGGACAGAACCTGATCGTGGAACTTGTCCTTGTTTCGCTCATGGGGCTTGTTGTTGCCGGCGTGGTGCTGGTAACGCAGGGAACGCGGAGGATCCCCGTTCAGTATGCGAAGAGGGTCGTAGGGCGCAAGGTGTACGGCGGTGTCACGCAGTACATTCCGCTTCGAGTGAATACGGCGGGAGTCATGCCGATCATTTTTGCCCAGGCGATCATGTTCGTTCCGCAGATCATCTTCTCGTTTTTTCCCGAGAGTGATTTCATCAACGAGCTGAATACGCAGTGGTTCAACTATACTTCATGGACATATTCTTTGATCTACGGGTTGATGATCGTTTTCTTCACGTATTTTTACACGGCGATCGCCTTCAATCCCAAGGACGTGGCGGACAATATGAAGCGGCAGGGTGGATTTATTCCGGGAATCAGGCCGGGAACGCACACCGCTGATTTTATTGACAATATTCTGACCAGGATCACGCTCCCGGGTTCGTTCTTTCTGGCCATCGTCGCTATTTTGCCGACCATGATGATCAAAGCCGGAGTGACGCCGGGGTTTGCATCATTTTTCGGCGGTACGAGTTTGCTGATTATCGTCGGAGTTGCCCTCGACACTCTTCAACAGGTGGAATCGCATCTGCTGATGCGGCACTACGATGGGTTCATGAAGAGCGGAAAACTTCGCGGCCGCCGCGGGTAAGTCTGCGCGATGATCTATATGAAGACGAAACGCGAGATTGACCTCATACGGGAAAGCGCGCGGATCGTCGCTGAAGTTCTTGAGCTGGTCGGAAGTCATGCAAAGCCCGGGGTGACCACCAGGGAACTGGATGCCCTTGCCGAGGATCACATCCGATCCCGGAATGCAGTGCCTGCGTTCAAGGGGTATGGTAAACGGGAAAATCCATTTCCGGCCTCTTTGTGCACTTCGATCGATGACGAAGTGGTTCATGGAATCCCGGGTGACAGAGCACTTAAGGCGGGAGAGATTCTTTCTGTCGATGTGGGGGTGAAAAAGAACGGATACTTCGGAGACGCTGCCCGGTCCTTTTCTGTGGGGATCTTGGACGAGAAAAAGCAACGCCTTCTCAAGGTCACCGAAGAATCACTCTACAAGGGAATCGAGCAAGCAAGAGCCGGCAACCGTGTGGAGGATATTTCACACGCAATACAGCAGCATGTGGAAGTAAACGGTTTCTCAGTTGTTCGCGATCTGGTGGGGCATGGGGTAGGGAAAAAACTCCATGAGGAACCCAGTGTTCCGAATATCGGCGAACCGGGTAAAGGGGACATGTTGAAAAACGGAATGACCCTCGCGATTGAGCCAATGGTTAACGCGGGGACCTGGGAAGTACGGTTTCTTCCGGATGGGTGGACTGTGGTGACACTGGACGGCGAACCCTCGGCGCATTTTGAGCATACCATTGCCATCGTCAACGGAGAGGCCGAAATACTCAGTCAATAAACGCATGGCAAAACAAGGACCAATCAAGGTTGACGGGGTAATCACAGAGACGTTGCCGAATGCGACGTTTCGGGTGAAATTGGACAATGGGGTGGAGATTTTAGCCCACATTTCGGGCAAAATGAGGATGCACTATATTAAGATCCTGGTCGGAGACAAGGTAACGGTGGAGATGTCGCCGTACGATTTGACCAAGGGTCGTATCACGTATCGATACAAATAAGGCACGCGTATGAAGGTTCGTTCGTCGGTCAAAAAAATGTGTGAGAATTGCAAGATCATCCGTCGAAAAGGCATGGTGAGGGTGATCTGTAAGAACCCAAAACATAAGCAACGACAGGGCTAAGAGGATCCCGAGATTCGGAATTCGGATCTCGCGATGCCCGAGACTAACACGAGGAAAGAATGGCACGTATCGCTGGCGTTGATTTACCAAAAGGCAAACCTGTTGAGATCGGACTGACCTATATCTATGGAATCGGTCGGTCCACCTCGCGCGGCATTTGTGAAAAGGCCGGAATACCGGTTTTGAAGCGGGTCGCGGAACTCAACGACGAAGAAGTCGCGAAAATCCGGTCGATCATCCAATCCGACCACAAAGTCGAGGGTGCGCTGAGGTCGGAGGTGCAGATGAATATCAAGCGCCTGATGGACATCGGCTCCTACCGGGGACTTCGTCATCGAAAGGGGCTTCCCCTCCGAGGCCAGCGGACACGAACCAATGCCCGAACGCGTAAAGGCAAGCGCAAGACCGTCGCCGGCAAGAAGAAGACGCTCGAGAAGAAATAAGCAGGAAGGGTAATCTCAATCCCTCGTTGAAAGTTTGATCAGAGCTACGCAAGGAGAACAAGAGTGGCAAAACAGACAGCAGCACCGGTCACAAAAAAGAAAAAGAAGGTCCATGTTGATTCCAGCGGGAAGGCATTCATCAAGGCCACCTTCAACAACGTTCAGGTGACTCTCACCGATTTGTACGGCAATACGATTGCCTGGTCATCGGCGGGAAAGAACGGATTCAAAGGCTCGAGGAAAAATACCCCGTATGCCGCACAGGTTTCCGCAGAAGCGGCTGCCAAGGAAGCCTATGACCTTGGCCTGAGGAAGGTCGAAGTGTTTATCAAGGGCCCCGGCGCAGGCCGCGAAGCCGCTGTCCGGTCGCTTCAGACCTCCGGGCTGGAAGTCACGATGATCAAGGATATCACACCGATTCCTCATAACGGCTGCCGTCCGCCAAAGCGGCGCCGGGTGTAAACGAAGTATCAGAACTTTCTAAGGAGAACAATGGCAAGATACATTGATGCCAGCTGCAGACTGTGTCGTCGCGAACGGCAGAAGCTATTTCTGAAGGGTACAAAATGCTACACGGAAAAGTGTCCGATTGAAAAGCGGAACTTTCCCCCCGGCCAGCATGGTCAGAATCGCCGTTCAAAGATTTCCGAATACGGTGTCCAGTTGCGAGAGAAGCAAAAGGTCCGCAGAACCTATGGCCTTATGGAAAAGCAATTTCGCAACTATTTCGAGCGGGCATTGAAGCAAACAGGACGGACGGGCGAACAGCTGGTGAAAACGCTTGAGCGCCGGCTGGATAACGTGGTCTACCGGCTTGGTCTGGCGCCTTCCCGAAAGGCCGCCCGGCAGCTTGTTCTGCACAGACACTTCACCGTGAATCATGGGATTGTCGATATCCCGTCGTATCTCTTGAATCCGGGCGACGTGATCCAGGTCCGCGAGGCCAGCAGAAAACTGGATGTGATCCATGGTTCCATGAAGCGGATGAAGGACACATCGATGTTCGCATGGCTGACGCTCGACAAGGCGAGCATGACCGGAACATTTCTGAGCATTCCGGAGCGCGCCGATGTCCCGTTAAATGCAAATGAACAACTGATTGTTGAATTGTATTCGAAGTGATGAAAACCGGCCTCGCCGGCAAACAACTTTTGCACGCTACGCCGGATGCTATTCCGGCGCTTTGAGGAGAATCATGATATGAGCAACGCCCTTCTGCAGATGCCTGAAAAAATCGAATTGGATGAAAACGGTTCATCAGATACGTTCGGCCGATTTATCGTCCAGCCCCTTGAAAAGGGTTTTGGTGTAACGATCGGCAACTCGCTTCGCCGCGTTCTCCTTTCCTCCCTCCCCGGGACGGCGATCACCGCAATCAGAGTCGAGGGAATCCACCACGAGTTTTCGACGATCAAAGGAGTGGTGGAGGACGTTTCTGACATCGTTCTGAACCTGAAACAGGTCCGTATCAAGCCGTTGAACAAAAAAGCCGCCAAAGTCGTTGTGAAACTCAACGGATCGGGCGAGTTCCTTGCGCGCGATATTCAAAAGGCCTCCGCTGAAATCGAGGTTCTGAATCCGGGAATGCGGATTGCCACCATGAGCAAAGAGGCGGACTTTGAGCTTGAACTGAGGCTCGGACGCGGAAAGGGATATGTTCCGGCGGAGGAGAACAAAATGGCGGATCAGCCCCTTGGGACGATCGCCATCGATTCCATCTTTACGCCGATTCGTAATGTGCGCTATTTTGTGGAGCCGACACGGGTGGGTGGACAAACGGACTTTGAAAAGCTCATTCTGGAAGTCGAGACAGACGGATCCGTCTCTCCACGTGACGCTCTGACCCATGCCGGCCGGATCCTCCAGGATCATATCAAGCTATTCATTAATTTTGATATGGAGCCGGAGACGGAAAAAGTGGAAGCGGAACATGAGGCCGAGACGTCGAAAGTGCGCGAAAAACTCAGAATGTCGGTGGACGAGCTGGAATTGTCCGTTCGATCCCATAACTGTCTTCGATCAGCAAATATCAGAACACTGGCGGACCTCGTTCGGCGTGATGAGGGTGAGCTTCTGAAATTCCGCAATTTTGGACGGAAGTCCCTCGCTGAGCTCTCGGCGATCGTTGAAGAAATGGGGCTGAACTTCGGGATGGATGTTGACAGATATTTGAAAGACGGAAACGAATAAGCCCAAGAGGAAGAATCAATGCGTCACAGGAAATCCGGTCGAAAACTTAGTAGAACCGCAAGCCATCGAAGAGCCACCCTCTCTTCGCTGAGCAACGCCCTTATCAACCATAAGCGCATCCAAACGACGACGGCAAAAGCCAAGGAAGCGAGGATGGTTGTCGAGAAGCTGATCACCCGTGCAAAAAGAGCGGTGTCGAAGGAGGGCGAAGGAAAGCCAAAAGATGTGCATGCGCGCCGCGAAGTGTTCTCCTTTCTTCGTGACCGCAATTCCGTTTCCGTTCTTTTCTCCGATATTGCGCAGAAAGTCGCCGCCCGGCAGGGTGGATACACGCGCGTTGTCAAGCTTGGGCAGCGACGTGGAGATGGTGCGGAAATCGCGGTTCTGGAACTTGTAGACTACAATACTGGTCAGGAAAAAGCAGCAAAGAAGGCAACCGACAAGAAAGCCAAACCTGTGGGGAAGAAGAAGACGGGCGGAAAAGCAAAGGGCGGCGAGAAGTCCCAGGAAAAGGCGGAGGCGGTTGCGTCGGAGAAGAATCAATAATGCATTCCGGGCGGAGTCATTCGCCACGGCATGGTTAAGGAGAGATACGATCAATGATCAAAATAACTTCAGCTGAATTTCTTCAAGGCGTGGCGGATCTCCGCCAGCTCCCGAAGCGGGAACTCAAAGAGATTCTGTTTATCGGTCGCTCCAATGTTGGCAAGTCTTCCCTTCTCAACAAGCTCTGCAACCGCAAGAATCTCGCCCGGTCCAGCGCCACGCCGGGAAAAACGAGGGAGATTAACTATTATCTTATTAATGACGATCAGTATTTTGTCGATCTCCCGGGATACGGATATGCGAAGGTTCCCGAGCAGATGCGGGCAGGATGGAAAAAACTCATCGAGGACTTCCTGAAACGAGGGGAGCCGATCGCCATTGCCATGCAACTCATTGATTCGAGACAGGAACCTACGCCTCTCGATTTGATGATGATGGATTGGCTCGAATATTACGAAATCCCCTACGTCCTCATTCTCACAAAATCCGACAAACTTCCCGTCAGCAAACTGGGCAAGCAGATCGAAGCCTACAAGGACCGGTTCCAGAGCCAGTTGATTGAAGGATGCTGCCGAGGGATTGTCCCTTTTTCCGTTGTCTCAGGCGAGGGGAAGAACGATCTGATGAAAATGATCGAAGGGAGCATGAAGTTGGGACGGAGAGAGAAGAAGGAAGCTGTTTGAGATCAGTACGCAGAGAGTCAAGAGCCCCGAATGCTTCGGGGCTTTTTTTTTGCTGTGCATCAAAGTTCCGAATACCTCAAAAGCCTCGTTTCTTGCATCTCGACTCAGGAAGTGGTATTTTTTTCTCCTTCAAGAGAGGATCTACATTGAAAAAGCGACTCTTCACCCCTGGTCCTACCCCGGTTCCGGAATCCGTGATGCTCCGGATGGCCGAGCCCATGATTCATCACAGGCATGTTGAATTTACGCAGCTGTTCGCACGCCTTCACGAGAACCTTCAATACTTGTTCCAAACAACCGGCGATGTCATCACGTTGACGTCGTCGGGAACCGGCGCCCTGGAGGCTACGGTAGCCAATGTGCATTCGGCAGGGGAAAAGGCACTGTTTGTCAACGGCGGAAAATTCGGAGAACGATGGGGTGAGATTCTTAAGGTCTATGGCGTGGAGCCGGTTGAACTCACCGTTCCGTGGGGAGAATCCGTGAGAATTGAAGATATTGAAAAGGCCCTGAAGGAGCACCCCTCAATAAGTGCCGTGTATCTCACCCACAGCGAGACCTCGACCGGAGCAGCAACGGATGTGCAGGCAATTGCCCGGCTCGTTCGGGGCACGTCCGGCGCTTTGACCATTGTTGACGGGATCACTGCCGTTGGGGCCATGGAGTTACGCATGAAGCAATGGGACCTTGATATTGTGGTCACAGGTTCCCAAAAAGGGCTCATGATTCCGCCCGGCCTTGCTTTTGTAGCCGTTAGTGATCGGGCGTGGGAAAGGATGAAGGCTTCTCGATTGCCAAAATTTTATTTTGATCTCCCTGCAGCCAGAAAAGCCCTCCGATCGAACGATACACCCTGGACACCGGCCATTTCTCTCGTGATTGGAGTGGACGCCGCACTTTCCATGATCCGTAAGGAAGGTCTCGAAAAGGTTTGGTTGCGGCACTCGAAACTCGCCGCGTCCCTCAGGGTCGCTGCCGATGCCCTCGGTTTGGAAGTTCTCGCAAAAAGGCCTTCAAATGCGTTAACGGCCTTGAAAATCCCAAAGTCTGTAGATGCGAAACAATTCAGTTCCGTCCTCAAGAATACTTATGGGATCACAGCGGCGGGTGGTCAGGGGGAACTTGCCGGGAAGGTCATCCGAATTTCCCATCTTGGCTACTATGACGAATTGGACATGATCACGGTCATTTCAGCCCTTGAAATGACGTTATCGGAATGTGGGTATCGCTTTGAGCCGGGGGCAGGGATCCGTGCCGCGCAGACCGCTTTCCTCGCGGAACATTCATGAAGGTTCTCATCGCCGACCAGGTTGACAAGGTTTGCTCCGATGTTTTTCGAAGGGAAGGCTTTGAAGTCATTGAAAGCCCGGGGCTCACTCTTGATGCCCTGAAAGAAAAGATTCGGGATGCGGATGCCCTTGTGGTTCGCAGTGCAACTCAAGTCACGGCCGATGTGCTGGCGGCGGGAACGTGTCTCAAAGTCATCGGACGAGCTGGGGCTGGCGTCGATAATATCGACTGCGACGCTGCAACGAGACGGGGAATCGTGGTTATGAACACGCCCGGTGGAAACACCGTTTCCACAGCCGAGCATACCATGTCCATGCTTCTCTCGCTTTCACGCAACATTCCACAAGCGTTCGAATCGTTACGGAAGGGGGAATGGGAAAGGGGGAAATTTGTCGGAACCGAATTGCAGGGAAAGACCATCGGCATCATTGGACTTGGAAAAATCGGGAGAGAAGTTGCGCAGAGATGTCAGGCGTTCGGATTAATTACGATAGGATTCGATCCTGTCCTCGCAGCAGATGTGGCCGCGAAACTGAATATCGAACTGGTCGCTCTCGAAGAACTTTACCGCCGTTCCGATTTCATCACCGTGCATACCCCATTGAATGATGAAACCCGCGGGTTGATCAATGATTCGGTTCTTGGGCGGTGTAAGCAGGGTGTTCGGCTCATCAATTGTGCGAGGGGAGGAATCATCGATGAAGGGGCGTTGCTCCGAGGGTTGGAATCCGGAAGAGTCGCCGGGGCCGCGCTGGACGTTTTTGTCGAGGAACCCCCCCGCGGAAATCGCCTGCTCATGAATCCCCGGGTCATTGCGACTCCGCACCTTGGGGCATCGACAGAGGAGGCGCAGGAGAAGGTCGCGCGGCAGATCGCCATTCAAATCTCCGACATGCTGAAGGAGCGGGGGATCGTCGGCGCGATCAATGCCGACGTGGTGCAGATGTCGCTTCGGCAGGATATCAAGCCGTTCGTCCATCTTGCTGAAAAACTCGGAAGCCTTGCGGCTCAGCTTGCAGGAGGGAAGCTGAAACGCATCACCGTGACGACTGCGGGGCCCTCGGTGACGCAATCGGGCGAGCTTATTTCCGCCGCAGTGCTGAAAGGGGTCCTTTCCCATCATCTTACAGAACCCGTGAACCTCATCAACGCCCCCGTCCTCGCGAGAGAAATGGGCGTTGTCCTGTCAGAACACAAAGAGGCAGACGGTGGATCTTACACGCATTTGATCAAAGTTGAGTATGAATCTGAACAGGGAAAGCGGATTGTCGCGGGAACTGTTTTTGGAAGTTCACATCCGAGAATTGTTCGTGTTGATGAATATTTTCTTGAAATCCTTCCTGAGGGGAATCTTCTCTTCTATAGAAACATCGACCGCCCGGGAATGTTGGCAGGTGTTGGTGCAGTCCTCGCAGCGGCCGGAATAAATATTGGCGGGTTGGCTCTCGGCCGGAATGAACCAGGCGAACGAGCGGTGACCATCATTAATATAGACACGCCCATTCCCTCTGTTGTCCTTGAGAATCTGGAGGAAATTGAGGGTGTTTTTGAGGTCAAACAGGTCAAACTCTGAGAAAACACTCAATAATGGTCAATGAGCCTGCAGAAGGATTGCCTGCAATCATGGTTTTTGGGCCTCCATTCGTCACCCGAGAATGTGACGAACAGTGAAACTTTCCAGGTAGTTCATAAAAAAGGGCTTGACAAAGCGTATAGCTTCCCCTATATTTTTCCCCACGCTTATAACCCATTCATATTTCAATAGCTTGTAAAAGGAGGTGACCTGCAGCACGATTCCCCCGGGAAGTGACTGCAACCCTTGACACAACTCTCCAATATTCCCTTTCGCTTTTCCAGATCGCTTCACGGCGATCTTGGTTCGCAGGAAACAGCTCAATAACATCTCTACCATCATGAAGGAGGTACGTTATGTTTCGCAAGCTCGTGATTGCCTTCGCCCTCGGGTTCCTTCTACCCGCACTGGTTATGGCGCAAGACGGTAAGTTGCGCGGCCGTGTGACTGACAAGGAAGCGGGTGAGCCACTCATCGGTGCGAACGTCGTCATCGAGGGAACAAACCTCGGTGCGTCCACCGATATCAACGGCGATTACATCATCCTCGCCATTCCTCCAGGGACATATACCGTAAGAGCGTCTTACATCGGTTATGCTCCTTTCTCAATTTCCAACGTTCGGGTAAGTTCCAATCTTACCACCACGCAGGACATCCAGCTGTCCTCCACCGCTATTCAGGTGGATGCAGTGGAGATCGTCGCCGAACGGCCCCTCATTCAGCGTAACACCACCAACACAGTCAGAATTACTGATTCAGAGGACATCAAGAACCTTCCGCTCCGAGGTGTTGCGAACATCGTTGCCCTGAACGCCGGTGTGGTTCAGCAGAATGGACAAATTTTCGTTCGCGGTGGTCGCGTAGGCGAAGTTGCCTATATGCTTGATGGTGCCACAACGACGAACCCGCTGGGCACAGATCCTTTTGGCGGCTCTGATCTTTCACGGAACGACATCACCGTGATTCAGGAATCCATTCAGGAGATGGCTGTTCAGACCGGCGGTTACACCGCAGAGTACGGCGGTGCAGGAGCAGGCTCTGGCATTGTTCAGACAACAATGAAAACAGGCAAGGCGTCGAAATTCGACATCAGCCTTACTCTCGAGAATGATGGTGGGACTGAATCAAGTGCAAATTCAAACGGCTACACCAACATGGTTGGCACTTTGGGTGGCCGCGTCCCTGGCGTCGAGGGCCTCACGTTCTTTGGTGCGGGGCGATACAATTATCAGGCGAATCGCAGCAGAAGGTTCCTCGAGCCGTTCACGTTCACGAACCTGCGCGACGATGGTCTGAACTATCCGCTCGGAACGCTTCTTCCGAAAAGCCCTTGGGCAAGCGACAGCGGAACAATCGATATTCAGCGGAACACACTTCCCAACAACTGGCAGGAAGTTTATGGCCTGCAGGGGAACCTGTTCTATTCCTTACAAAAGTTCAAGATCAAGTTTACGGGAAGCTATGACAGCGATGAGCTGCCGCTCAGCACGGGTTGGCCGACGTTCTTGACCAACTATTTCCGGAACGAAAATCGGTACATGGTCCGCAGGGAGCAGAATGGTTTTGGTAACCTGCGGGTTACCTATATTGCATCCCCGACGACGTTTGTCGAAATCGGAGCGAAATACCAGTTCTACAAGAGAAAGGACAAGGATCAGCAATTCGGGAATAATTGGTACGCGTATTCCGACTCGGCAGCCCACGTGGGAGTGGGAAATACAAAACCTGACGGATCGGGCTACTTCATTCAGCGGTATTCCGGACCCAGCAGTTATTCGATCATTTCCCGATTCAGTGGCATTGCTCATCCTTATGCAAGGAACAACTACTATGATTCTCGCTATCAGGACAACATCAGTCTGAAGATCGACGCAGTTTCTCAGCTTTCCAGGGAGTTCGAGTTGAAGGTCGGTGGTAATCTCGATTGGTGGACCTACCGTTGGTTCTATGTGGGGAGCACTTCCGGATACCGGACGGCGTACGATAACAATCTTGATGGTAATTTCAGTAGCGCAGACGAGTACTTTAACTACACGGAGTACCAGAGGAGAGTCCGGGCGAGCCGAGCTGCAACAGTGTATTCCCTTGGCTACAAGTGGAATGATGGTTCAAAGACCGTCGACGATGATGAGTACGACGGCGACAACATCATGAGCCAGGGACCCGGTAAGCCGTTCCTTGCCAGCGGCTACGTGCAGGGTAAGTATGAGGTTTCTGACATGACGATCAACGCGGGCTTCCGGCTCGAGCACTTCGCTCCGAATGCCAGTGTGCCCGTGACGACTCCGAACAATGATTACGATTACAACTATTACACTGTGAACACTCCGGATCCAAAGGTATGGGATGGCGATCTGCGGTTCCTGAGAAAGGGCGGCGTGACGAAGTCGGAATCGTTCACCATGCTTCTTCCCCGCATCAATCTTTCATTCCCTGTTACGGACAATACAGTGTTCTACTCTCAGTACGGCCAGTATGCCCAAATGCCGGATCTGAACCTGCTGTATACATCCTACACCAGAATCAGTCAGCTTCTTGATCCGGGAACCCGGTCGCCGTACAACTTGGGCACTTCCACCTTCGGCTTTACAATCGAGCCCGAGCGGAATACCCAGTTTGAGATCGGCTTCCGGCAGGCTCTTACCGATAACCTCGCTTTCACGGTTACCGGATTCTACAAGGACCTGAGAAATCAGCTTCAGATTGCAATTATCTACAACAACGCCGGAGATCCGATCGGAACCTCCTTCCAGAACTACAACTTTGGAACGGTGAAGGGATTGGAAATGACGCTGGTGTTGCGCAGAACAGAGCGGATGTCTGCGAACGTGTCGTATACGCTCTCGGATGCCAAGGGAACCGGTTCAGACCGGCGCTCCTCCCAGAATCGCGTGACGGACAGCCCGTCGGATGGCGGAGCTCCGAACGTTATCATTCCGCTTGCATATAACCAGACGCATCGCGGCGCCATTACCGTGGATTACCGGTTTGCACAAGGCGATGGCGGCCCGATCCTTGAAGGCCTGGGCGCCATGCTTCTTGCGACGTTCAACAGTGGTCACCCCTACACCAGGGTTTCATTTGCCCTTGGTCAGTCGAACCAATGGGACGTTGGAGTCGAGACCCTGTCGGATTCCCGGCAGAGTCACCCCATCGAGGCGGTGAACGCTTCCACAACTCCCTGGTTCTTCAATCTTGACTTCAACGTGTCGAAGGTATTCTTTTTCGACGCATTCTCGTTGGAGCTCTATGCAAACATCACCAATCTTCTCAACACGAAGCATGTCGTGAACGTGTATCCCACGACGGGCTCACCGAACGACGATGGCTGGTTGAAGCATCCGAGTGCCGGGCAATACACGAGCGCTAAAAACTATGAGGCGTTCTATCGTGCCATCAATCTGCAGAACCGTTGGGCGTTGTTGAGCGCAGGTGCCAATGATGTGTATGGCAGCACGCGTCAGATGAAGTTCGGACTGAGGTTCGAGTACTAGGACTTGAAGAGGATGGAGAAAAACTCTTTCAACTATTAACGAGGAGTAGTGAACATGAAATCCACTGTCTTTTCTGTTCTGTTACTTGTTCTCTCGCTGGGTATTGTCGCAGCGGCAGACAAGGATCCGGACAAGAAGCAAGGTTCGACGCTAAGCAAAGGTACGGCGCTCAATCCGCAGTACGGTAATATCAACATCGGAACGATTGGAACGTGGCATCGCGCGGACGGTCAGGCGAATCAAAGCCCGGGTGCATCCGACGGCACGACGTTTCCATCGGGACGAGTCAATGTCATTTACCAGGATGGTATCATCTGGGGCGGCAAGATGTTCACCGATGCCGGTTTGACGACAAACCCGCCCAGCCAGACGATCAGAGTTGGCGGTACGGGTACCTATAGCATCAGCACCCGGACTGGCAACGTGACCGGTCTGGGCGCAACGGCTGTTCGTGCAAGTGAGACGGGCTTCAGGGTATGGCGAATCCGCCGTGACTTCATCGAAGCAAGCGATGCGATTCTCGCGACCGACGCAGCCGGTGTGAATGAGAAGTCGGTCGATCGTGTGACGGCGGCTGAAATCGCTGAAGTTCGCGCGCAGTATGTGAAGGACTGGGCAGAATGGCCCATTCAGTATGGGGCTCCCTATGTCGACAGAGACAGCAGCGGAACTTGGAATCCTGTTGCAGGATGGGAGAACATGGGCGGGGAGGATTTAGCTGCGCTCGGTTCAGATGAACCCGGACTTGCTGGCGCCGATCCGAATTCACCTGCCGATCAGATCATTTGGATGGTCTTTAACGATCTGGATACGGACCAATCGAAAGTCAACTACGGTTCCCTGCCGCTCGGACTTGAAGTGCAGAAGACCGTTTGGGGCTACAAGAGAACCGATGCTTTGGGGAAGTCCTATTTCGCAAAGTACAAGATCATCAACAAGGGCGGTGTTCTTGTTGATGCAACCAACAAGGGTGCCTTTTGGATCGACAGCATGTATGTCGCACAGTGGTCCGATCCTGATCTTGGCGATGCGGGTAACGACGTGTCCGGCACAGACACGAGCTTGAGCCTTGGTTATACGTATAACGGGGCAGGAACAGACGCCAATTTTGCAAAATTCGGATTACCTCATGCGGCTGTGGGTTATGATTTCTTGCAGGGACCAATAAAAGTTGGGGTGGCGGGAGACACGGCGGTTTTTGATTTGAAATACCTGCCCGGCTTTGTGAACCTGCCGATGACATCGTTCTCGTATTTTGCAGCAGGCGGCGATTACACCGATCCGCCACGCGGTGCAGCTCAGTACAATGGTGGTACCGGCCAGTGGTGGCAACTTCTTCGTGGGTTTGCTCCGACGGCAACGTTGGTTGGTGACGCCGACAAGAACTTCCCGACGCCGCCCGGATTTAATCCCAAGTATATTTTCCCGAGCGATCCCGAATCTCAGCAGGGGACAGGATGGATCGACGGTGGAATCGGAGCATACACTGGTACGGATGCTGATGGCCTGAAATATTCACCGACGCCTGGCGATCGAAGGATTATTCTTGCCTCGGGTCCTTTCTTGCTGTCTCCCGGCGATACGCAGGAAATCGTCGTTGGAACGCTTGCGGCTTTTGGTGCAAACCGGTTCTCATCGGTCACGGCGCTCAAAGGTGTTGACCAAAGCGTTCAGAGCACGTATGACCTGCTCTTCCGGGTTACGCGTGCACCGGCAGCGCCGAACGTGGTCGTTGCCGAACTCGACGGACAGGTGATTCTCGAGTGGGGCAGTGATCTCGCACGAGTCTATAGGACTGAGAATGAGATCAATCAGCCTGGAGATTATGCGTTTGAGGGTTATAACGTGTATCAATTCCCGACGTTGGCCTCTCAATTGTCCGACGCCCAACGTCTGGCAACGTATGACCTGGTCAACGGGATCCTGACTGTATTTGACAGGCAGTTCGTCCCCGAGTACGGAACGGAGACCGACATTGCCATTCAGTTCGGGAAAGACGCCGGTGTCCAGTACACGTATGTGTTTGACGCAGATGCTGTCACTGGCGTTGACAGGCTGTATAATGGCTCGCCGTATTATGTTGGAGTGACCGCCTATTCGGTAACCCCGGTTACTGTGGGCTATACAAAGGCCTTGGAATCGTCCCCGTCCATTCTGACGGTCAGGCCTCAGCGCGCGTACGGTACCACGGTAACGTCTTCATTTGGTGATGCAGTACCGTATACCAAGGTCAGCGGCTCGTCCGATGGCTATCCGGTCACGACGGTTGTCGACCCGCTGAAGGTCACCGGCGCAACTTACACGGTCACGGTCGATACGAGCACGGCTTCCTATAAGAACACTGGAAACGCGGACACAATTATTGTTGCTCGAACGGGAGCGACAGTTAAACTAGCGCTTTTGACCGATGCCACGGCCCCGATTTACGAAGGCATCCAGTGGAAGACGATCAATGCACCATTGGATTTCAAGGCGATTATGCATGTTGCCGGGCCTTCTGGTGCGATCAGTCCTGAGACGCCTGCAGGTTTCGGCTTCGCGGGATTTCCGCTTGTGAATGGCGGCGATCGTCCCATCGATGATTGGGGTGGTGGCGCTTGGGGTGTCCACTATGCTGGGGCATCGGGCACATATGCCAACTTCGTAGCCAATACCACTCAGTACTCCGGTGGTCTTGGCGAATCGAATCAAGGAATGCAGGCGCTGGTTCCGAACGACTACGAGATTCGGTTTACGGCTACCGGTTCCACTGGACTGTCGGCATTTGCGACAGCTACAGACGGACAGTTCATCAGCCTTCCGTTTGAGGTGTGGAATACGGGCCAGACGCCGAATGATGCTTCTGACGACCGCCAGATCTTCTGTTTGGTGCTGGATGACGACGAGGATGGAACGTTTAGCATCACCGCAAACGACCACCCGGTTTCCGGCGGTGATAATGACCCGCGAACGGATCGCATTTATATGGTTGAGCCACTGGATGCGGATCCGGGCAACAACTATGCGGCGATTCTTGCGTTGGCGCAGGCCGATCCGGCTGCGTTTATAGCAGGGTCACGTTGGGCGTTTCTCTATGGCCCTCCGTATGGCGATCCTCAACCGCACACTAAGCCTGCCCTTCACAGGATGGTTTTGGTGAACTTCAATGGTGGTTCCGTCGCTGATGGCTCGTTCCCGGCCAACCTGACATCCACAATGCCAGCCACGGGCAACGTGATCCGGATTGCGACCACCAAGCCGCTCAATGATCAGGATGCTTACACGGTCAATACGGCTGCCTTCGCACCGGTTGCGGGCAGTGCGACGGCCGTGACGGCGAGCCTGGCAAATGTTAATGTGTTTCCCAATCCCTACTATGGCGTGAATCCGTTGGAGAC
>JBBEEC010000077.1:0-5690 GCA_040880975.1 Bacteroidota bacterium
TCTTGGAATCGGAACATGCCCTCCACGGCAAGCCGGGCGCTCATCGTATCACCTAGCATCGCTGCCGGCTCAAGGCAATAGATGGCATCACCGATCCACAGTCCCCGGTAAACTGTCGATCCGGGTTGGAAATTCGGCTTGCCATCCACGATATCCCGGTTTTGATACAACGTGCGAACGCTTGCATCGAACAGATGCTGCATTTCTTTGTCCGCAAGATTGATGCGGCCCACGGGGAGCTTCGAATTCAGCCACCATTCAATCGCACGTTTGCGCTCTTTCACGAGGTCAGGAACCGTCGTGATATTGGCGGGCAAGCGCGAACCGTGAATGGTGATGATTTCAACCTTCCGCGCCCCTTTTGAAAAAACAAGTTCCCAACCGTTTTCCGTCTTTCGTGCAGAAGTTGCCTTTGGGCGGGAAGTAACAAAAGGCCTGCCATCAAACTTCAACACACCGGATTGGGAATCATAGTCAAGCTCGCGGGGAGACTGAATTGACACCATCAACGGTCCGGATATTCGTTCCGTGGTCACCATGAGAGCGTCGATTCTTGTCGGGAAATTCTGCACCTCCGGCTCTTGCCCGCAATCAACAACAATTTCGGCGGATTTCTTCCCGTTCCCTCCTATGACCTCTTCTGCACGGATCGGGGAGTTCTCGGCAAAGACCCAAATGCCGTTCAAAATGACGTTCGGATCGCGACACTCAGCCGAAGCCCTTGTTTCAACAACAAGCAACCCGTTCTGGTCGGCATCATACGCATCGAAAAAAGCCACCACGGGAACATTCCGGTCGCCTTCAGCAATCGGATCGATCGTCCGGACCGGCGCCCCTTCCACATGAAACTCCATCATGCGCAATCCAGGGACGGTCCGGTAACTCTCGCAGATTCCCAGGGCAACCCGTTTGCGGGAACCGGGAGCCACTTTCACCTCGTACAAAATCGGCCTGTTCGTACCCCAGGCAACGTTACGGAACGCAGGATCGACATTTCCCTTAGGATTTGCCCACCCAATGCCGCCGGTAAGACCGAGCCGCCGGTACACCCCAGGGTTTTCCTTCGTTGGTGTGGAATGCAATTCGCTTGGGACGATTGCAAATGTTTGAAGGTTCACCTTTCCCTTCCCTGCCGCAAACGTTGTCATGACGACAGGAATATCTCCGCGTTCCAAACGCTGGGATGTTTGCTTCAAATCTGCGCCCTCGAGGCCGACTCCGATAATGGTGTTTGCCCGGACATACGGTCCCGGCCCGAAATCCAGCAAAAGGGCTCCGCGCTCGTTCACCATGGTCTTTTGCCAATCATCAGGAAAGCCGATGGGCGTGTGGTAATAGTCTGGGGCGAACCGATAATCGACAACGCGTTCCTGAGCAAAGGAGATTCCGAAAGCAAGCAGACCTGCCAACAAGAAACCGCTTCGTCTCATAACGGGCATGGATGGATTTCCTTCTGATGGTGCAAATGACTTACCCCGATTTCCGATCTCCGATCTCTGACTTCCGATTCCTGATCTTCTCATTCACAGCAGGCTTTCCGAATTCCCGGCTGACCCTCTTCAGAATCTCCAGGCTCGAGATACTTGTTCCAGGAACAACGTTGTATCCATCCCCCAGGATAATCCCTTTCCGGGGCGCCAGGGTTTCGAGGACTTCCCGGACCTCCCTTTCAATCTCAGAGTGGTTTCCCCGAAACAGAGTCATCGGGTCAATATTTCCCTGGAGAATGACCCTCCCGGCCAACGTCATCATCTCTCCCGGCTTGTTTGCCGATCCATATCCGTGAAGCATGGTAATATTGAGATCATTGAGTGCCTCGTGGAGATGGACATTCCGACCGCAGAGGTGCATCAATCGCCCGTCAAAACGCCCGCATCCGAACATGTCGTACAATCGCCTTGCAACCGGCACACAAAAGGTTCTATAGAGATCGGGTGAGATCACCTGAGCGGAATCATCAGAATAATTCAGGCCATCCTGCAGAGGCCTGCCCGAGACCGTTCGGTAATGAGTTTCGACTTCAATATATCGGTCCGTGATCCGTTCAAGAAACCGGATGCACTCTGCCGGCGCCTGGAGAAGCCATTCGTAAAAATGTACTCCCGCAAGATCGACGGCTGCCATAAATGGGCTGTCGCCACCAATGTGCAGGGTCACAGAGACGGGAATCCGCTCACCGTTCAATCTCACGTCTGCAACCTCCGCCAACTTCATCATTTCGTAATACCACGCAAGCTTCGTTCCCCAGAGGGTCCGGTTCCATTCCGGAAGACGATACTGGGCCATTTCCTCCACTGAAGAAATGCGCGGTTTGCTCTGCGGGGTCTCGTTTTCCTGCCAGTAAATCTCGCATCCGCAACCACTCGCATTCACCACATTCTGAAAATCAGGTGAAACGTAGACAGCAGGTTCGGCAAAGGAATCATCCGAAATGTGTTCCGCCCGCCACCGGGCATTCTCCAATTGATGAACAAACTGTGTTTTAACATCGGAGAAGTACTCTGCGAACGTCACGTTGCGCTCTTGCAGAATATACCGGGCCTCGATTCCCAAGATCACCGGAACTCTATCGGGCATTTCGAATTTGAAGACATGCCCAAGGAGTTCACGGCTTTTTGTCATCTCCTCTTGAGGATATCGAATGTCCAGTTGATTCCGCATAACGCTCAATTCAAGGATGATGCGAATCCGCTACTTCCGACATCCGACCTTCCGCCTACGCCTCCCTTGTCAAGCTCATTGATGGCTTCGGGGGGACAGGCTGACCTCTGTCTTACTTCATTCTCCACATGTATCCCGGATCAACAAACGGTTCATCACTCCGATGCTGCTCCATCAACGCGATCTTCCTTTTCAACAGATCACCAAAATTCCTGCCGTACATGTGAAGGGATTCTCCTGTTTGTGAGACCGGAATGAAATCGACAGGACTGATGTCCCACAATGCCAGCAGATCTCTTGCATTTGCTATCTCGGAATCCACCATAGCGCGGACGATCTTTTTGAAATGTTCCTTTTCCCGCGGATTCCGGGCCTGGAGAGATCCATGCACTCCCTCAACCCACGCAGTCAGGTTTTGCATGAGCGTGTAAAAACATCGGGCCGCCTTCAGGCGTATCTCAAGATCCGCGAAGACTCCTTCGAGACCGCCCCCGTTCTGCCGAAGTACCCCCAATGTTTTGAGAGCGGATTCAAGCGGTGGCAGCACTTTCTTTGCGATAAGCGTCTTCTTGCGGCCGGCTTCCTTCACGGAAAGAAAATTCCACAACATGTCATTATTCAGATCCACCCGTGTCGGATTATTGAACGTCGCAATCAGATATTTCTCGTAATAGGCGCGTTCTTCTTCCGGGATCGCGTCGATGTTTGGAACAAACGGACGGACCCACAGACGGAACCAGGGAAAACCGAACGTGCTGTACGGGATCCCCACAGGATAGGCACGAACTGCTTTATCGGACAGGTTCCAGAGCGCGATCAGGGATTTCGCCCGTTCTGCACCGGCCCAACGAACCGCGGCATTTTGCAGGATATCGCGGAGTTTCTTCTCTCCATCCTTCTGAAGCGCACTCAGCACTTCGCCGTTGATGTCATAGGGAGCGATCGAACGCGGAGTCGTTGATGTCAGGATCCATCGGTCTCCGCGGCTCTTTGACTCCTTGAGCCTGTCGTACGCCAAGCCGGGGAAAGGGACCCCAAGGACATTCATGTCCGCGATATCAATTTTTCTATGGGTGAGAGCACCTCTCTTCTTGAGGATGCGGGCCTCATCTTTAAATTCCGGTCCTTCAAAATATCCAAACGATCCTGCGTCGATTCCATCCCCCAATTCCCGCACGATGTAGGGTCGCTCCTTATAGAAAGGGCCCAGATCACAAACCAGGCGGAACTCAGGATTCTTCGCCCTGCCTTCGTCTCTCAACAACCGGTAGTACGCAAGGACGTTTTCAGACGCCTTTCGCTCGATCTCTTCGTCGCTTTTCCATTCCCGAATGAGGTACGGTCCGCCATTTCTTCCGGCATACAAGGACGAGGTAAACTCGAACCCCGCCCCGCTGTCGTTCGTCCAGACATGGACGAATCCGATCTCGGGCACCTCTGCCATGATGTTCCGAACGAGTTCCCTGTAATGCTCCTGGACAACCGGATGCGCCATGGCCAGCGTGTAACGGGGCAAAAAGCTCTCACGGGGGTGATCAATCCGGGCTCCGCGTAGGAACGGATATTGTTGCCAGAATGAGTCCGGCATCGAGCGCGGTGAATTGATGTGTAGACCGGGCACAAGTCCGTTGGCCCGGGCCAATAGTGCATTCTGCTTCAGGAATTCCAGGTTCTTGCTCAAATAATCCGCCGGATACGTTCCTTTGAGAAGCGTACTGTCGACAAATTGATCCAAGTCCGGGCTGTAGTCATAGAACCATGAATACACGTCCCCCGGAGGGCCCGATTCAAACGGACTATCGACACCAAGGCCGTTGATGGTCACGTGCGTGAATCCCTGCTCCGCAAGCTGACGCAGGTAGTCCTCGGCGTTGAACGACCGTGCGGTGCGCAGACTTCCCACGAGAAAATCACTGAGGTTCCTCAACCAGAAAAATGTTTTCCCGGGAGCTTTCCTGGTTCTCTTTCCCGCTTTCTTCCCCATTATGCAGCACCCAACTCCCTTCGAACGATTCGTGTGCCTTCAACCATCGCCTTCAATTTGCCGTACGCTCTTTCGCGCGGCATGAATTTCATTCCGCAATCAGGCACGATCCACATGGATTGCGGATCGATAAACTTGAGGGCCTGACGGATTCTCTTTGCGACGACGGCTGGGGTCTCTACTTCCTCCTTCTTCACATCAATGACCCCGACAGCGATTTCCTTCTTCGTTTTGTACTGCTTGAACAATTCAAGTCCGATCCCGTCGGAGACCGCGAATTCGAGACATAGCTGATCCGTGTTTGTTCCGAGAATAGCGGGAAACAGATCGGCATACTGGCCTTTGAAGAGTTTTTTCAATTGATAGTTCCCGTAACACACATGAAGGGCGATCTTTGCTTTGACTCCGTCGACCAGGCGATTGAAGGACTCGACCAGCCACGGCATGTCCTTGGGATAACCGACCCACACCGGTTCGTCGATCTGAATGAAATCACAACCGGCGCTCACGAGACCCTTGAGTTCCTTGTTTAAAATATCAGCAAGATCGAAAACAAGCTTCTTGTCATTCCGATAGTATTCATCCGTCGCGCGTTTGGCGAGCATGTGCGGACCCGTGACGCATACTTTGGTGCCTGCGACAGCCTGTTCCTTCAGGAAACGAAAGTGCACGTCCATCCCAAGGCTCTGCTTCCACCGTACTTGCTCGTTGACGACCGGGTCGGGCATTTGAATGCTCGGATCGAGATCCCCGATCGCGTGCAACTTTGCATGGTCAAAATCAAAACCGTGAATTCGTTTCGAGAAGAAATATACCATCGTCTCGCGTCGAATCTCGCCGTCGGTGATCACGTCGACGCCGGCCATTTCCTGGTCTTTGATGACGGACTTGACGGCATTGTCATGGGCTTCCTCGAGCTGCGCAGGGGTGATCTTCCCTTGTGCCGCCAGTGCACGCACTTCGTCGAGCCATTTCGGGAATGAATAGCTTCCGATAACGCTTGTGGGAAGAAGGGGGAGCTTGTTTTTTGGCTTTACTGGTGTTC
>JBBEEC010000077.1:5790-11565 GCA_040880975.1 Bacteroidota bacterium
GATCTGGAGATCCGATGAACACCTCGTGGCAATCACTTCTTCGGGCCGAAAATCAACGCACCGATGCTCCCCAAATCCCACCACGTTTGATTCGATGTGAAACCGGCCCAGATGTGGACGTTCTTCCGATACGTCGTCCCATCATTGTCATTGACGGCAACGTCAAATCCGATCTTCTGCCCTGGTTTCACGATTCCCTCCGGCAGACTTGTCAACGGAAAGCGGCAAATGAGGGTATACCCGGATCCGGCCTTCGCGTAGTACGTCTCGGCATTCTGCACCAGCAGCGGTTTCGGCAATGTCGGCCCGCCCGCTCCTCCACCCTGCCAGCGATCCTGCGTGAACTCTGTTTTTCGGTATTCCGCAAGCGAGACATGACGATACAGTCCGGGGGTCGGGGGATCATAGCCCTGATCTGCTCCGGTCCGAGTATCCAACACTATTTCCATACAATCGGTATCCCACGGATAACTCATGGCCGGAAAATTCCACGTTGTCATAACGGTTTGGTCCGAGACCTCGGCACCAATATATAAATACCGATCATCATACATCGCATAGATCTTCGCAGAAAGGTCTGACTTTCCACCCCAGGGCTGGTTTCCAAGAAGAAGTTTATGGATCTGCGTTGATTTGTCGATCGTCATCGGATTTGACAGGTTCCATCCGCTCCAGCTACCGTCGAGAGAAGGGGCTTTGACGGCAAAATGCGCGATTCCGGCGTACAGATCTCGCTCTGTTTTCAACGAGAATCCGCCGGATTGCAGCGTCAGTTGAACCGGATAATACTGATTGTCAGCCGAATAGGCTGCAAGTTGAACCGGAATGCTCACAGATTTTTTTTCGTACGGTTGGAGAGAAACGCGATGCGAAAGCGGCCCCCGGGCTTTCCATGATGCATGCGGATGGATTTGAGCCGAAACAAGAAGCGTTGAACTCGTCAGATTCGTCAGGAGGATCTCAATCTGCGGGCTTTTTCCATTCGGCATTCTGATGTCTGCCGCGACGGGATGCGCAACGCGTATTGAACGGTCGAGAACTGCACCGGAAAAATGCACGGATGCCCGATAATCGACAGGTGGAGCATTATTCGGAACGTCAACCAAGACGTCAATGATCCGCGATCCCATTGCCGGGATCTCAGTTTCTGCGGATGTGGCTCCATCGATCCAACCGGCATCTTCACGGTATGTGCCGGGCTCTAGAGTTCGCCGCACCGAACCTTTATTCAGCGGAAGCAGGTTCACGACACCGCCCCACCACTGGAGTTGGCTCGTGACGCGTTCCTTCCAATCGGATGACAGCTTGATCGCAAGAGAACCGCGTACGGGCGAGGTTGTTGGATTGACAACCCGGACGCTGAGACGATTCTTCAACCCGACAAAGAGCGTGCTGTCTGTCGGAGATACAACTTCGATCGTGACACGGTCGTTTTGCTTAATCCGAACGTAGTCGCCTTCCCTTTCACCACCAACCGATTTTCCGTTGACGTCCACCGAAGTTGCATTCGGCGCGAACACGTTCAGATCCGTGTAAGGCCCTTGCACCGTAATAGAAACCCTGCCACCCTCCCAACGTGATTCCAATCCCGAAAGCGACGACGAAGAGCTGATCAGGACTTTTGTGCCGGTGCGTATTTCTTTTGTGTTAAGCGCCGAGGCAAATACAACTGACTGACCCTTCGTTCTCACGATCTGATACTCAGACCGTTCGATATCGAGATCCAGAACATCGGCACCCTGAGCATGCTCAACTTCATACAATCCCGGACCCGTTCCTTTTCTCACGCTTCTGACAAAAGGAGTATCACCGTAGGCATGGACCAGATGAACGAACCTTGTCCTCTTGGCATTTCGCCGGCTGATGATCATGGACATGGGCTTTTGCTCCTGAACCATTTGCTTGTAGAATCCACCAATGCTTGGAGCCGAAACCTGAAACACCGTCGTGCCCGGCTCACCGACTGCCCGAACCATCAGGTGGCCGCCCTTGTCCGTGAACACGCCGCTCCAGTTCATTGCCTTGCGGTCTGAACGGACATTGCGAAGCTGATCATAACCGGCAATTCCGGGTTCATGACCGAAGACGTCCCTGGGTTCGGATCTTAAATCGAGCCCTTCGAGGGAAAGCGCACCGAAACTTTGCAGCGGCCAGTCGATCATGCGCTTGTCTGGACTCTTGAGATCCACCAGATCAAGAAAGTAATCGCCGACCTGCACGAGCGTCCTCGTGATTTCAGAGCCGGGATACGCCGTTGTGGACGCGCCTGAAACGACCTGAAGAGACGGCAGCGCCCCGAAAAACCGTCCGTATCCGTTGGTCCACGTCTGCGTTGTTTGGTCCAGTACCGGCGTCATGTGAGCGATGCTCTGGCGGTACCACAATTGCAGATTCGGATTAAAGTATGATTCATTCAGCGGGTCGACGATCCAATTACGCCCGTTGGCGTAGTATCCGATTTGCAGGCGATCGGGGTGCCCGTGTTCTCCGCCCATGATGCCGTAATCCAGATACAAATACCGCCGATCATTGCCGCTTCCGTTCCTCAGGACCGCAAACCCGTTCCCTTCCATGTTCACACTGTGTTCGGGGATGAAATCCGACGAAGAAGGGGGAAGTTCAGGGGATAAATTGAAGATGGTAACTGGAGCGGTGTCCTGGCCCAGCGCCGAGGTTTCTCCGACCACTTGCGTACCCCTCATGACGCTGGTTTTGTTGAGGAGTGCAAGATACTTCGGGTCGCGGTAGACAGCATATCCGACTTCATAGTACACGGCATATTCGAGAATATTTCCGCCGCCGCTATCCTTGCTGCGTGGGAACTCGTAATTCGGAAGGATCAGTTCAAACGGTGCATCGAACATTTTCTTCATGGACCGGCCGGCGATTTCGACGTGGTACAGGTCGATCCCATTGTGCCTGGCCATTTCTGCCAGGTGGATCATTCCGCGCAGCGCGACATAGTGATATCCGGACCACTCGGCCCAGAATCCGCTCTCAGGAGTCCCCGAGCCCAGCTGCCAATAGAAACCATACTTCCCCTTTAACGCAAAGTCGATCAATTCCCGATCATTGTAAATGAACCCCACTGCAGCCGAGACATTGTTATACCAGAGTTGACGGTTTGAGGCAGATTCGGGGAATTGTTGGGTGATGTTGGCAAGCGGATAGAAAAACTCATCCTTCAGTTTCTTCCGATCGGCCTCCGAGAACCCCCTGTAATTGTAGAGGAGGTCGTATCCGTAGGCCATGTCCACTCCCCAAAAAGATTCGGAGAGTGTTCCAAAGAATACGTGCGCGGGACCCAGAATGGTATTCGATGTAGGGTATTTCAGGTAGAGGTCTGCAAACGTCATGAGGATCTCGCGGCCGGCGTCAGCATAACGATCATCGTCATAAAGCTGATAGAGGATTCCCAGCCAGACGAGTCGAGTCGCGAGCACCCGATTGTACCATCCGGCCCATGCGGCGTCATATTTCGCCCCCCGAATGACTTCCGTCGTGTCAACACTGCATCGATGGTCGGAAGGGCGATTCTCTTCGTACAACAGTCCGGCATCATGCTTGGGACATGCATACATTTTGTATTCGTAGGTTTGCTTGATCGGGGAGACAAAGATCGGCCGATGACGGATGAACGCGTCGACCTCTCGTTTGTGGACTTCGATCAGGTTCTTGTACCAGGCATGCTTCACCATCCATTCCTTTGCCTGCCGAATGTCGACGGCATCGGCCAGAAGCCGCGGAAAGGAATTCGATTGAGTTGCTGCGGGGGCGCAAATGGCAAGGAGGAGGGCAACAACAAGAGCCCAGTCGGCCGGGCGAATCAATGACGATCGTCGTGCATTCTGCTTACGATGATCCATGCGTTCAATCAGTAGGGTAAAGGGTGATAAGAGGCGGGGGAGTGCGGGCCACACAGGAAAGGAGAAAATATCAAACCGAAATGAAACCGCAGAAATCAAAACAAAGGGGATTTCCTTTTTCGGCTTGCAGTTTAATTTCCTTTTGTCCTTTTCTTTTTTCCATTTCTCAATTTCATTCGCATCCCCACCAACCCGCCATTCGCCGCATTTGTGTGATTGTGCGGACTAAGAACAACATGGGGTAACCGCTGTCAACTGACCTGCGGGAGGTTCAGCAGTTGGCGGCGATTACCCCAAGGGATTCTCCAACACCAAGCCGGAGCGAGGCTACTTCATCGATACCGCAAGCGTCACGCGATGTGCAGCATCGAGAATATCCATCGACGTGTAGGAATAGTCCAACCGGACGCCGTAGTCCGAGACCGTCGTATTGAAGCCGGCACCGGCCGAGAAGCCTTCAATCGTGGTCTTGATGGCATCGCGGAACGTTGATCCGCCGTCATCGGCACCGGAGTAGTTCAGCTTGTATCCGCCGCGGACCGAGATCATGTTCATGAACATGTACTCAACGCCCGTGAAGAAGAACTGCGCGCCGTCCTGCGGCTTCACAGCATCCACTGCCACGGTCAGCATACTGTTCTCGTCCTGAAGCGGCGCGATGGAAGTGCCGATGCTGAAGGTCAGCGGAATCGGTGAAGCATAGTCATAGAACTTGATGTCGCCGCCGAGGTTGTTGATCCTTGCGCCGATCTTCCAGTTCATGACGCCGATCGAATACACGCTTCCAAAATCGAACGCTATGGCGCCCGCTGATTGGTCATCAATCTTCTCGCTGATATACTTCACGGACACGCCGAGGGAAAGACGGTCCGTCACATAGCGGGAAAACGACGCCTGCACGAGCAGATCCATATAGTCGTAGGATGACGAAGTTTGCTGATCGATCTGAAGAGCCTGGAGCGCCGGGTTGCCGGGATAGACGTCACGATCGGCAGCAATGCCTGACAGACCGAACGTCATAACGCCGATACCGATCGTTCCGATATCGTCCAGATTATATGTGGCCGCGAGGGCATTCTGTGTCAGCTCGCCGATCCACTTATTGTAGCTGAACGAAACCTGCATTCTGTCTTCCCGCAGACCAATCCCGGCCGGATTCCAGAAGAGATTGGACGCATCGCCGACCATCGCGGTGGTCGCGGAACCCATACCAACCTGCCGGGCTCCCACACCCACCTTCAGAAAGGCCGCACTATTGATTCCCGCTTTCCGATTCTGCGCTTCGAGGTTCATTCCGCAGACAATCAGAAGAAGGACCAGAGATATGCTAAATCGTTTCATAGGTTATGTCCTCTGTAAGGAAATGATTGTCATCGTAAGATGGCAAAGTGACCAATCTTTTGACCGCCTGTGGGGGATTCAACTGCGTAAATATACAGACCGCTCGCCACTTCAATGCCGTCCTTGGAGAACATATCCCAGAAGACGCTTCCGTTGTTCGGATCGGCCGACGCAAAGTTGATGACGTCGATGATCTGACCGGCCACATCGAGGATCGTGATGGTGCATTCCGGCGGAAGATTGTAGAAGAGCAGTTTGTGATCGTACACATTGGAGAAATTGTCATGGAGTGCGGCCCGCTTGTAGGGATTCGGCCTGACTCCGACATTTGCCACATCTCCGGCAGCTGCAAGCGCTGAAGAGACAATGTGTACGGCACCAATGCCCTGCTTTCCGGCTGCAGACGTCGGGAAGTTTGCATTCGTCGTCGCAAACGGATAGGTCCGTTTCCACAGACCATCGGATCCGTTGCGGTTGGTATAATGGGTTTCTATTTGCGTTGTGGGTCCATCAGGTCCGTCAAAGGTACCGGTGTAGTACGCTGAAACATAGTACCAATAGGAGAACC
>JBBEEC010000078.1:0-5060 GCA_040880975.1 Bacteroidota bacterium
TTCGATATTCACGGTCAGAGCGGCCGGTTCCACGCTGGGAAACAGCACAACGCCCTTGTTGAACACTCCGAACAAGATGAAGGTGAGCACCAGCGCTCCCATGGCCCCTCCAATTGTGAGACCCCGGTGTTGCAAGGTCCATCGAAGCGTTTGAGTGTATTGCTTCTGCATCCAAGGGAAGAAGATCTCATCACTCTTGTGGTAGAGTAAGGTAAACGGATTGTATTTACGCCACCAGGTCGGATGTTCGAGGCTCAGCCGCGCCTTTTTAATGTCCCTCTGGTAGTTGATCCATTGTGCCCCCTGCACGGGGCTGATGATAAACGCGACGAAGAGAGACGCACCCAGCGTTGAAATGAGGGTAATCGGCAGATACCACATAAAATCGCCGATCACATCCGGCCAGAACAGAAGAGGAATGAAGGGAGCAACGGTCGTGATCGTGGACGAAAGGACGGGAACGGCGACCTCCGCCGTTGCATCTTTTGCTGCCTGGAGCGGCGGCTTCTTGTACTCCTGTTGATGGCGATAGATGTTTTCGATAACGACGATGGCATCATCCACCAGAATACCCAGGGCAAGGACGAGGGCGAACAGAACGACAAAATTAAGCGTGATGCCGAATGCGCTCATGAAAACGAATGCGATGAACATCGAAAACGGGATGGCGGTGGACACCAACAGCGCATTCTTGAATCCGAAGAACATGAAAAGGGTCAGCACGACCAGAAACATTCCGGTGAAGATGCTGTTTTCCAGTTCGTGAACGGATTGTTTGATGTTCCGCGACTGGTCATTGGAGATCGTAAGACTGACGCCGCCGGGAAGATTGGGCTGCTCCTGTTCAACGATCTTCTTCACCTCTGCAGCGATCGCCAGGAGGTTTTCCCCCGCCCGCTTGCGGACGGAAAGGGAAACCACTTCATCGCCGTTCAGCCGGGAATACGTGATGCGGTCTTCGAAGGAGTAATCCACGTCCGCGACATCCCGCACATAGATCGCCTTGCCATTCTGGATCTTGACGATGACATCCTCGATCGGCTTCACCTCTACGAATTCGCCCGGGACCCGGATGGCGATGCTCTTTTCGCCGTTGTCGATCGAGCCCCCGGGAAGGGAGAGATTTTCCGCGCGGATGGCGTTCACGATATCATCAAAACTGACCTGATAGGCGTTGAGGCGGTACACATCCGCATTGACCTGCACTTCCGGCTGAAGCCCTCCGCTCAGATCGGACCGGAGCACGCCGGGCACGGATTCGATCTTATCCTGGAGATCTTCGGCAATGGCTTTCAGGCGCGCGACACCGACAGCCCCTTCCACATTCACGAACATGATCGGGAATTCGCTGAAGTTGATTTCCGAGACGATGGGGTCGAGGATATCTGTCGGGAGTTCCGGAACGGTCGAATTCACCTCGTCGCGGACGCGACGAAGGGCCTCGTCCATATCGATTCCTGTCGTGAACTCCACGCGGATTGTTGAGAGCCCCTCTTTGGACACTGAGGTGATCTGTTTGATGTCCTTCAGGGCCTTGAGGGCCCGTTCGAGAGGTTGGGTGACAAGGCCCTCGATGTCAGAGGCACTCACTCCGATGTACGGGGTTGACACAATGACGAGGGGAATGGTGATGTCCGGGGCGGCTTCGCGCGGCATTGCCGAGTAGTTCATAAACCCGATGAGAATGATCAGGCCGACAAGGATATAGACCGCTACCCTGTTATCAACCGCTATGTTCCATGGTCGCATAAGAAGTTCTTCTTTTGGAGGATTGCTGGATTAACCGGAAATGGTGACGGGCTGACCATCGACGAGGCGCTGGTAGCCTGTGACAATGAGTTTGTCCCCCGGTTTGAGTCCGTCAATGACTTCGACGAGCGATCCCTGACGGGAACCCACCCGAACCTGCCTCTGATAGGCAATGCCGTTGTTTTCCACAAACACGACCAGGGTCTCACGATCAACCAGCTGAACGACCCTCTCATCGACGAGTATGGCATTCGTTCGATCGGATCGGAGAATGCTCACTCGCGCGATCATCTCCGGCTTGAGCTTCATGCCGGGGTTCTCGATGTACACTTCAACCGGGATCGTTCTATTACTGGGAGAGACCGCGGCGCCGACATATTGAATTCTGCCGACCAGGGTATCGTCCGGGAAGGCATCGGGAACGATGGTAGCGAGGCTGCCGACTTTCAGGTTTCCTGCAAACCGCTCGGTGATCTCGGCAAAGATTTTGAGCGAATGGGCATCCACAATGTGGGCGACCGGGACTCCCGGCGGAGCGAATTCTCCCTCGTCGGCGAAGCGGTCGTTAAAGATGCCGTTGATCGGACTGCGGAGCCGCGTGCGTTCGAGGCGGGCCTTGGCGAGATCGGCCTGCGCTCTGGCAGCGTCACGAGCGTACTGAAGGGAACGGAACTGCAGTTCACTGATCCCTTTTTGCCTGTACACCTCCCGCTGTTTTTCGAAGTTAAGATCGGCAATCTTATACTGAGCCATGGCGGCCTTATAGCCTGCATCAAGCACCTCGTCACTGAGCATACCAAGAATCTGTCCCTCGCGAACCGGGGCGCCTTTCTCCACCAGCCATGTCTTGACGACACCACCCTCCTCGGGGCTCAGCATCACGTCCGCCCGGCCCTTGACGATCCCCGTCGTTCGAATGATATCGGCAAACGGGGACAGTTGAACCTCCTCGACCTTCACCGCAACGACTGTCATGGTTTCCGCCTGCTCTCTGCTGCCCCCTGTTTGGGCGTCAGATTGCCCGCAGGAGCTGATGATCAGCATACCGGCGAGAGCGAGAAAGGTGATCATGATCGATTGAAAGTGTTTCATACGACTCCTCGTGAGATAGATTCAATTACTGGATAGTACTGATGCTATTGCCGGGTAAATGACCGAGAATGAAATCCAGGTCGGCCGATGCCACAAGATGGTCATACACCGCTTGTATACGGTTCACCTTGGCCTGCGTCAGGGCAAGCTGGGCGTCATTGACTTCCAACTGGGTCCCTGAACCATTGACAAACCGCGTTGTCGCAATGCGATATCCGCGTTCGGCCTGTTCCACGGTTTTTCCCTGCGCCTCAACCCGTTGCCGTGCCTGCTGCAGTTGGAGCACCGCAGAATGGGCAGCTGTCCGGAGGTTTGTTTCCATGCTGGCGAGTTGCTCTTCGGATTTGCGCACCTCAACATTGGCCTGATCCATGCGGGCATTGGTCTGGAAACCTTGAAAGACGTTCAGTGACAGCGTCAATCCAACCTGGGCGCTTCTGAAGAAGTCACCGGTCGAGATCGCGAACGTATTCCTGGCGGCCTGGTACTGGACATTGCCAAAGGCCGAGAGCGTGGGCAGAAAGTTTGACCGCTCGGCACTGACAAACGCCTCATTGACGAGTACCTGCAGGCGCAGTGCCTGAAGAGTAGGATTTGTCTCTGCAACGGTCTGAACTGCATTGATCATCCGTTCTTCCGGAACAGCTTTATATTCGAGTTTTCCGTCGATCTCGATGGATTCGGAGACCCCGATTCCCATGGCGGCCCGGAGGGCGTCGATTGACAATGCGTAGTTGTTTTCCGCTCGGATCACTTCAGGCCGAAGGTTCTCCACTCCCACAGATGCCCGTAATTCGTCGTATTCGGAAACCAGTCCTTGCTTTGCAAGGGTGCGGACGTTGGCGAGATTCTCTTCGGCATTCACCAGATTCGCGCGCATCAGATCACGAACCTCCGCCGCAAGGAGCGCACTATAAAATGCCTTGCGGACATTGGCGACAGTTTCCACTTCCTTCCCGCGGGCAAGTTGACGCGCTGCGTCGGAATAGAGCCCGGCGGCGCCCACGCCCACAATGACCGTGGAATTGAACAGGGTTTGTCGCGCAGACAGTGTGAGGCCGAACGAGTGGGCCGTGCCGATCTGTACGGCAACGGTCTGATTACTCCCGGGGTTTGCAAAGTCCGGGAGAAAGAAAACGGGACGTTCAAGAGCTCTGGTATACTGCCCCGAAAGATCAAGAGCCGGAAGCGCATACCCCCACGCCTCCCGTACGCGCGCATCTGCCCGATCCACTTCGAGGCGTGCGGACTTAAGGTCCCTGTTTTTCTCGAGGGCGATCGCAACGGCCTGGTCAAGTGTGATCAACCGCGGTACATCCTGAGCGGCCGCTGCTGCAACGATCAGCACTGCGAACATCGAAACGAAAAAACTCTGCGTCATTGTCATGATTGTGAAATGGTGGTCGGAAGTTCCTCGCTGACGAACGACGCACGGGCATAAGCCTCGGGAGTCATCACAGCCTGAAGAAGAAGTGCATTGGATCGAAAATACACTTGCGTGAGGTCGATGTTCAGGGTTTGCTTCCATCGGTCGCACTCGTTGTCGATGCGAAGCAGAATGGAGTTGGCGCTCGACCAGAGGATCACGGCTGCCTCAACCGGATTGACATCGCGTCGAAACACGCCTTCCTGAATGCCTCTGTTGAAAACATCGATGACCAGCTTCCAGGTCTTTTGGGTCTGGCCATTGCATGATTCCATCATTTCCGGAGAGACTTGCTTGTGAAGCCCGGGGTATTGTAAAAAATGGAACATGCGGAAGAAATTTCGGTGTTTCTCGAAGAACTCGTAATAGACTTTGCCCATCATCCACATTGCCTCTGCAGGCTGCGTGGCCTGCTTTTCAGCTTCAGCGATCATTTCATGAAGAAGGTCGAAGCCGCGGAGCATGACGGCGAGATACAGATCTTCCTTACTTCCATAGTAGAGATAGAGTGTGCCTTTGCTCAGCTCAGCGAGCTCGGCAATTTCGTCCATGGTGGAATTTTGAAGACCTTTTTCGAAGAACAAACGTTGGGCGGCGTTGAGTATTTCCTCCCGTCGCTGTTCTTTTTCCCGTTCTTTTCGTTCTTGGATTCCCATAAAATCTCACCTTGCTAAATGACTAACAGTCAATTATTACGTATGAGTATACTGAATAGTTTCAGGGTAAAACAGTTAAAAATCGTTAAGAAATGGAGGGAAAGAGTGAGAAGCGAGAAGTGAGAAGTGAGAAGTGA
>JBBEEC010000078.1:5160-10846 GCA_040880975.1 Bacteroidota bacterium
TCAACGGCAAATTCTTCTTTGTAGATGTTCATTCCCAAGGGCCTTCCCTTGTAAATGGCTCCCTGCCGGTCACAAAGCATCATGAGGTTGGGTTTTGCTCCGAGCGAACGATAAAGCCGCCCGCAGGCTATTGCAGCCGCCCCGGCACCATTGATGACGATCCGTACCGTGCCGATATCCTTGCCCGCTATTTCCAACGCATTGAGAAGAGCCGCCGCACTGATGATCGCAGTTCCATGCTGATCGTCATGAAATACCGGGATTTTCATCTCCTTGCGAAGGCGGTCTTCGATGACGAAACAATCTGGTGACTTGATGTCTTCGAGGTTTATTCCGCCAAACGTCGGTTCAAGATTGCGGACAATGTTAATAAATTCGAACGGGTCTTCGGTCTTGATCTCGAGGTCCATCGCATCGATATCAGCGAACATTTTGAACAGTACGGCTTTCCCTTCCATGACCGGTTTGCTTGCCAGTGGGCCGATATTGCCCAATCCGAGCACAGCCGTTCCATTAGTGACAACGCCGACCAGATTTCCCCGCGCAGTATATTCGTACACGTCCTCAGGATTTTCTGTAATGCGTCTGCAAGGCTCTGCCACACCCGGCGTATAGGCAAGAGAGAGGTCTTTTTGCGTCCTGAAGGGCTTGGGTGAGGTTAATTCGATCTTTCCCTTACGTCCCTTCCGGTGATAATCGAGGGCTTTTTCAACGTCATTCATGGTCTTAAAATGAGAATTATCGGATGTTGGAATTTTCAATGGTCATGGATAAATGCAAAATCGTTTCCGTAATAAAACGGTTTGACTCCGCCATGAGAGCTAGTCTTAGAAACCTGCGAAAGGAATAACCACTCTCACAATAAACAAAGAATTTTAGCGAAAGAACATTGCAGGAGTTTTTTTGCTTGCGTGGAAGAGATTAGTGTTGTATACTTCATTTGTCCTACCTGGGTCCCCCCACCAGGTACGGTACACCGGCGAGTGCAACCCCCCCCCAGGTTCACTCGCCACCTTTTTTTTATGGCCCTTCCTTGTTGTCTCTCGCCGAACTTGAGGCGACTCAGGGAAGGGCGTTTGTTTTCTATTGAGAAGGCGAATTGAATCCGGGACAGGTGCTTGTTAAGCGAATTGTCCGGCGGTTTGGGCGGGATGAGGTTGCTGGTGCTTGGAAAGAAGGTAAGAGTGGATAGCTTCAGCGGCTTGTTTCCCGTCTCTCATGGCGAGAATAACGGTTGCGCCCCCTCTGGAAAGATCCCCCCCCGCAAAAATTCCCTTCCTGCTTGTCTGCTGCTGCTCGTCGGTGACAACGACGCCTTTCCTCCCGGTCTTGAGTCCGGGCGTCGTGGATTGGATGATGGGATTCGGCTGTTGTCCGATGGCCTCAATGACGGTGTCGACGGCAAGATGGTACTCTGATCCCACAATCGGAACCGGTTTCCGGCGTCCCGACTCGTCGGGCTCGCCCAATTCCATACGCTGGCATTCCAGCGTCCTCACCCAATGATCAGAAGTCCCCATGATGCGTACAGGAGCCGTGAGCATCAGGAATTCAACGCCTTCTTCTTCGGCATGATGCACCTCTTCCAACCGCGCCGGCATTTCTTCGCGTGAACGGCGGTACACCAGATATGCGTGTTCTGCCCCCAGCCGCTTGGAAGTCCGTACCGCGTCCATGGCCGTATTCCCGCCTCCGATCACCGCGACGCTTTTGCCGATGCGAAGGGGGGTGTCAAATTCGGGGAACTGCGCCGCCTTCATGAGATTGACGCGAGTGAGAAACTCGTTGGCCGAATAGACTCCGCTCAGGCTCTCACCGGGAATCCCCATGAAATGAGGCGTACCGGCCCCGGTGGCGAGGAAGATGGCTTCAAATCCCCACTCATCAAAAAACTCGTCGATGGTCGCTGTCCGTCCCACCAGGAAATTCGTGTAGATCGTGACGCCGAGAGCCTCGATCCGTTTCGCCTCCATATCGAGGATCGCCCGCGGCAGGCGGAACTCGGGGATCCCGTACCGCAGCACACCTCCCACAGCATGGAGTGCTTCAAACACCGAGACTTCGTATCCAAGTTTGGCCAACTCCGCCGCACATGTCAGTCCCGCCGGTCCACTCCCGACAATGGCGACCTTTTGTTTCCGGCGTTCAAGGATCTCGGGCAGTTGAAAGAGCTGATGGTTGGACTCAAAATCTGCCACGAAGCGCTCAAGTTTGCCGATGGCGACCGGAGCGTGTTTCTTCCCCAGTGTACACACTGCCTCGCATTGTTCTTCCTGCGGGCAGACGCGGCCGCAAATGGCCGGAAGGTAGTTGGCTTCGCGGATCTTCCGAACCGCGGCAGGGTAGTCCTTATCCAGAATGTGCTGAATAAAGGACCTGATATCGATTGAAACCGGGCAGCCGGATGTACAGATGGGATCTTTGCACTCGAGACAACGGGCGGCTTCGAGCAAGGCCCGTTCCTCATTGAGACCAAAGGAGACCTCCTGAAAATTCTTCGCCCTCTCCGAAGCACTCTGCTCCAGAGACATCTGCCTCTCAATCTTCATTCGTTCGGAGGGTTTGAGGGGATTGTGCAGACTCATGAGGACGTTCCCCCGGCGCAGTCGTGTGATTCAAAACGGCGGATCGCCTCTTGTTCAAGGTTCACGTACGTGCGGTTTCGCATCATAAGTTCATCGAAATCCACATCGTGACCCTCGAATTCCGGCCCGTCCACACACGCGAACATCATCTTCTTATCAATGGTGACCCTGCATCCACCACACATTCCGGTACCGTCAACCATTATGGCGTTCAGGCTCACAAGTGTCCTGATGCCGAATTTCTTCGTCAAGGCCGAAACGGATTTCATCATGGGGAGGGGGCCAATTGCATACACTGCATCAAAGCGGATCCCAATATCGATCAGCTCGCGGAGAGCGTCGGTGACCAGTCCTTTTCGAACATAGGAGCCATCGTCCGTGGTGATGGATAAGTGGTTCGAGCAGTCGCGCATCTCGCCTTCGAGGATCACGAGGTCTTTGCTTCGGGCTCCGACGATCGTATAGATCTCGTTACCGGCTGCTTTGAGAGCTCGGGTGATCGGAAGAAGTTCAGCCGTACCCACGCCTCCACCGACACAGGCCACAATGGAATTTTCGACAATTTCCGTTGCGTTCCCGAGCGGACCGACGACATCGACCAGAGAATCTCCCGGTTTCTTTGTCAAAAGAAGCCTGGTTGTTTTTCCAATGGCTTGGACAATCAGCGTAATTGTGCCGTCAGCGGGATTGCTGTCCACGATGGTGAGCGGAATACGCTCACCGGTTTCGATCACCCGGACAATTACGAAGTTTCCGGCCTTGCGTTTTGGCGCGATAAAGGGAGCACGGATCACGAATCGGGCGATCGTGGGGGACAAGAGCTGTTTTTCGAGAATGGGGAACATATGGTCAGGCCACGACTCCGTCGTCCATGATGCATGCCTCGGGACAGACTTCCATGGCTCGGCGGATGTCTGCTTCTTCCCGCTCATCCGTGGGCTGGTTGTAGATAAAATAGTAGGAAGCGTCGTTGCTGTACATGAAATTCTGAAGGGCGTAAGAGAAGCAGATTCCGCACCCATTGCACGCCGACGTGACGTAATACTTGCCGGGTGCGTTTTCTTCCAGACGTGTTGCCTTGCTCATTGGAAAGTTCCTTCTGATAGTAGGTGAAACCGGCGCAAGATGCGTGCCGTCCGGAAACGTGCGGTTTTCAGCTAGAATATGAAGATTTGGGATGCGAGAGACTTGCACATTCTGGAAGTAATTCCGAGAAATGAGAAGGGAAAAGTATGTTATTTCTGATATTTTTCGTGTCAAGACTTGACAGAGGCCGGAAATTTTGTTTCCAAAAAAAAGGGAGACAGAGTTTCCACGAATCCACAATACTGTCTATCGATGAAAGGAGAGACGGAAATGCCAGTCCGGACTGCAACAGTAACCGGGAGGGTAGTCTTAAAAACGGGAAGGTCAGATTACATCGGAAAGTGGTGCCTTGGACGGCACCTACTCAGCGGGTACCCGGTTTGACAATGACAAGGGGACCAATCCCAGGGAGCTGATGGGGTCGGCTTTGGCGAGTTGCTATTCGATGGCGCTTTCCGGCATGCTCGAGCGGGCGAGGTTCATTCCGCAACGTGTCGATACGGAGGCGAAAGTACACCTTAAACCGGCCAACGGCGGGGGGTTCAAGATCATATCCATTAATTTCGAAACCAAATCCAGTGTTCCGAAAATCGACGAGCCAACCTTCAAAAAACATGTGGAAGAGGCAAGAAAAACTGTCCCGTATCGAAGGTCATGACGGGGGCAGAGATAACACTTCAAGATGACATTTGACGAGGCGAGCATGGAATCGATCCCGGCAATTCCGGCCCTTGCGAGCCGGCTTTCCTCGTTGCCATCACCCAAAACCTCGTTGTTACATATCAGGCCATAACCACCCGAATGTCCCGGCCGTCACGAGTCCATAAATCAATCCGTCGATCGTATTCTTGACTGTCCTCCCCCATGACCTCTTGAACCAGATGGAGTCCTGCCATCCTGCGACGCAGTAGCAGGCAAATGCTGTGAATCCCACAAAACGGAACACCGAAAGATACGAGGCACCCGGTCCCAGAGCCCGCCCGCCGATGTAGGCCGCGAAAATCCCCACAACAATGGAAAAGACAAACCATTGGACAAGGCTCTTGGTCATCGAGGGCCTTCCGCCGGGCCAGATGGCAATAAATGCTCCGGGCCCCTTTTCGACCTTCGCGTTGAACTCCGGAGATTTCAATGCGGCGGGGCTGTCGGCGTGCGGAATGATATACTCGCCGGCCGGAAGATTAAGTCCCCGAAGTGCATCCATCGCCTTATCCTCGTCCGGAGTCCGGTTGAAATCCTTGTAATGCTATGTGAGGACGGTGTGAAGGATAAAACTGAGGAGGAAGACAAACACAGAGGACAGCAAAATTGGAAGCCACAGCGACATGATGGGGACCATAGTATCCATAAGGACCTCCTGGAGTTGTGGGGAAATTGATGGGCAAAAGTAGTGTCATTTGGTGAAAGGTGCAAGGGATGGGTAAGACGGAGGCCGGAAGACAGAGATCAGAAGTCGGAGGCAAATTTACCCCGAATGCAGTACGATTTCGTGGTGGTGCTGATTTGCCGTTCTTGCCTTTCTTCTGAACCTTTCGTATTTTTGTATGCCTGTGCGCCCCACAGGCATTTTTTGTCCCAGTTTATCTAAACTTAGCTGAGAGATTGATTAACAGCGGGGTGTCCCGCCTCTCAGGATTCCGCTTTCTAGGGATTCAGAGGAGCGGAACAAAAGACTCACAATCCGCAATTGTACCATGGTGACCATAGTTCAGTCGGTTAGAACGCCAGGTTGTGGCCCTGGAGGTCGTGGGTTCAAATCCCACTGGTCACCCTAAACAGGGAAAATTTGCAATTGGTAATGGAAAATTGGGTTGTGGATATTAATTGTGGCCCTGCCCCGCCAGAAAGCGGTCGGGTCCTCAATTTCGCAGCCACCCACGCAAAACGTTCGTGGGCGAAATTGGGAGAGGCCGTGGGTTCTCCCTTTCTGAGAATAATCGAGGAAGGGACCCCTTCTCAGGTCAATTTCTGAAAGGGGAAATCCCACTGGTCAAACATGGAAAATTGGAAATTGT
>JBBEEC010000079.1:0-10769 GCA_040880975.1 Bacteroidota bacterium
CTTTTCTTCTCGGCCAAAAGTCTTGAGTTCGGGCCGCCGGCAAGTGCGTAACCGTGAAAACATGACAGCGATTATTTCATTGAGAGGCGGATAGGCCGCCCCTTTGCGAAATTACTCTCCAAGTTCCCTGCTGATTCATTCCTCTCTTTCCCTTACATTCTGAACGCCGGTACGTGCTTGCCGGTTTCATGCACCAGGGCGAAGCCTATGAAGTCGAATGACAGATTAGAAAAGGAATCGTTGAAGATCCTCCGCGAAGCGCTTGAAGTGCTGGAACGTGGATTCGCGAAGCTTCCCGACTTCAACGCCGATGAACCTCACCTCGATCGCATCGATGACGTTCTCAAAGAAACCGCTCTAAGATTAAGGGACAATTTCCCGTATTTCCATCCGCTCTACGCCGGGCAGATGTTGAAACCGCCCCACCCCATCGCCCGCCTCGCCTATATGCTCGCCCTCTGGATCAATCCGAATAACCACGCCCTCGACGGCGGAAGGGCAAGTTCGGCGATGGAAAAAGAAGCGGTCGCAGAAATTGCCCACATGGTGGGGTGGAAGCAATACCTTGGGCATTTGACCGGCGGCGGAACAATGGCAAACCTGGAAGCCCTCTGGATCGCCGGGCGACAACATCCGGGCAAGTTCATTCTCGCCTCGGATCAATCCCATTATACACATCGCCGAATGTGCAACGTGCTGGGCCTCCCGTTTGAGACCATCCCGTCAGATCGTACCGGCCGCATGGATTGCGCGATTCTTGAAGAGCGCCTTGCCCGCGGTGATGTCGGCACAGTTGTCGCCACCATGGGCACAACGGCCCTTGGCTCGGTTGACCCTCTGCCTTCCATCCTTGCGCTGCAAAAGAAATTTCCGTTTCGTCTTCACGCCGACGCGGCTTACGGCGGATATTTCAAGCTTTCGTCCCAACTTTCCAAGCTCACCCGACAGTCATTCGACCTTTTGCATGAGGCCGATTCGATTGTTATCGATCCGCACAAACACGGCCTTCAGCCGTACGGATGCGGATGCGTGCTTTTCCGCGATCCGGTCGTCGGCACATTTTACCATCACGATTCGCCGTACACCTACTTCACATCAGGCGACTTGCATCTTGGCGAGATCAGCCTCGAGTGCTCCCGTGCGGGAGCCTCCGCAGTTGCATTGTGGGCAACCCAGAGGCTTCTGCCACTGGTGAAGAGCGGGAGCTTTGCCCGTTCCCTCGACCAGTCCCGTAAAGCAGCGATCCATGTCTTTGATTTGATACGTAAGGATAAGAGATTCCTTCCCGGTCCGGAGCCGGAACTTGATATCCTCGTTTGGGCACTTCGCGGGGATAGCGTGAGCAGGGCATCGGAAGAAGCAAAGGCCCTGTTTCGCAAAGCGGCCGAGAACAACCTTCATCTCGCCCTGGCAGAACTCCCACTGCATCTCTTCGAGCTTCCCGCAGCCATGAAACGCGATCGAGATCGCCTCGTGTGCCTCCGATCCGTGCTGATGAAATCTGAGCACGACGAGTGGGCGGAAAAGATTTGGAAGGTCATCGATAAGGCGGCGGGGTGACGTGGGTCGGAGGTCAGGTGGGTGAATGAAAAAGAAAACATTAAACGAAAATGAAATGACAAAAAGAAAAACGAAACCGGCCATTCTCGGAATTTCACTTCGGGGATCGGATGTTTTCATTTTTCTTTTTGCTCTTTTATTTCCCTTTGTGATTTGCCTTTTTCTCTTTTGTCTGGGATTGACTTCCTCTCCAGGCGTCGGAACTGAAACAACATTTCTATCGTTCTAAGAATCTCCCATGAACGTTCTCATCTTCTTTCTTATTGTCGTTGTGATACTTGGCGGCGGGTATGCATACATCGGATGGCGCCTCATTGCATCATCCAGCCTCACGGGTACGTGGAGCCTCTTCGCATGGATCACTCTGATCGCCTTGTTTGTCATTCCGCCCATTGCCTTCTCCCTCCAGATCAACAGAATCGAGAACAGTTTTACAGATTTCCTCGCATGGGCGAGTTACCTGAGCATGGGATTTGTTTCCATGGTCTTCACCTTGCTCGTCTTCAGGGACATCATACATCTGACCTCCGCCGGAATTCAAAAGATCCTCATTGCCGCAAAAGATTTTTTCCAATCAGCTTCTCTTGCCGCCCTGAATGCTGATCCCGGCCGGCGGGAGTTTCTATTCCAGGCCTCCAACGTGGTGATCATCGCCGGCGGCGGCCTTCTCACAGGATACGGACTTTACGAGGCACGTCGGAAGCCGGCTGTTCTTGAGGTCGCGGTTCCTATCAAGAACCTGCCTGCTGATCTCGAGGGTTTTCGAATTCTCCAGGTGACCGACATTCATGCAGGATTGACGGTCAAGCGCCCGTTTGTGGAGATGGTGGCAGAGCAAATGGAAGGGATCAGCGCGGACCTGATCGCGATGACCGGCGACCTGGTCGATGGCACTGTCAGGCATCTTCGGGAGCACGTTGAACCGTTCAAACATCTTTCTGCACCGAGCGGGCAGTTTTTTATCACGGGGAACCATGAATACTATTCCGGGGTGGAACCGTGGATCGAAGAAGTCGATCGGCTCGGATATACCGTGCTCCTTAACGAACATCGCGTGATCAAGCGAGGTAACGCGAGTATTCTCCTGAGCGGCATCACAGATTACAGTGCGGGCGATTTTGACCGTACCAGGCCGTCGGATCCGGCTCGATCGGTCGAGGGAGCTCCACGGACCGATGTTCGCATCCTGCTCGCTCACCAGCCCCGAAGCATTTTTGCGGCACAGCCGTTCAAGTTCGACCTTCAGATCTCCGGCCATACCCACGGAGGACAGTTTTTCCCCTGGAATTTCCTTGCAGCCGTAGGACAGCCGTATATCTCCGGACTCCACAAACACGAGAACACCTGGGTCTATGTGAGCAAGGGAACCGGGTACTGGGGCCCTCCGGTGCGGCTTGCGGCCCGGTCGGAACTGACAATTCTCACGCTCACGCGCGCCGTGCCGACGGCCTGATTCGCACCTCTTTTTGAGCTTGACCAACTGCTCCGGGAGACTTATATTCTCTCCCACTTCACATCTCCTCTCCCATGCGACTGAAAACGCTCCGGGTACTTCTGAAAGGCGGAGGTATCCTCAGGAAACAGGAACAGCTTCCTGTCCCCTCTCCCGGTATCCAAAGACAACTCGCTGTGTATCGCAATTGGGTATTGGTATGATTGAGATTGCGCCGGTGTACACGGCGTACAGCGCCTGCGGTGATTGGTACAACCATTGGGCTGTTAACGCCGGCGTGCGGCTGGGCATCTAGAACCGAACGTGTCTGCGCCTCCCGGGTTGAGCTGTCAAGATCGGGCCCCGGTGAGGCGCGGACGGCGCAGGGCTGTCAATGAGATCCTGAAATCTGCCGCAGCGGCCGAGTGATCGACGATGGGGAAAGGGTAGTTCTTTCCGATGATGCACCCTATTTCGCTTTGGAGCCCCGGCGGCATGAGATGGGGAGTATGGATGAACCGGTCGGGTACCTTTGCAAGCTCCTGAATATTGGCCCTGATGTACTTCCCATCCGGGTCAAAACGCTGGGCCTGAAGGGTCGGATTGAAGATCCGGAGGGGTTTCGGGTCGACCCCGGCTCCGGCTGACCATTGCCAGCCGCCCGAATTCGATGCCGTTTCGATATCCAGGAGTTTCTCCTCGAAGTATTGCGCTCCCTCCCGCCAATGGTGATGAAGATCCTTCGTGAGGAACGAAGCGACCACCATCCGCGCCCTGTTGTGCATCCACCCGGTCCTGTTCAATTCACGCATTCCTGCATCGACCAGCGGAAACCCTGTTTTCCCTTCCTTCCAGGCTTGTAACTCTCGCGAGTCCTGCTTCCATGGAAAATCCTCAAACTCCCTGCGATAGCTGTCATACGCCAGACGCGGAGAATGATAAAGAACAGATTGGTAGAATTCGCGCCAGATCAGCTCGTCGACGAATTTCGAAGCCGAGGGCAGGCCGGGATGCTTCCCGTCTCTGAGAATCGGCCGAAGGCTCTCGAGCATCGTTCGCGCAGAAATAGCCCCAAACCGCAGATAGGCCGACATGCGACTCGTTCCCTTACGCGCCGGGACATCGCGGCCTGTCTTGTACGCCGGGAGTCCGTTGGCAAGGAATTTTCGCCACGCCGATTTCGCATTTCCCTCGCCTCCCCTCAACGCAGGATTGCTTATCGTCCGTGGACGCCCAAGATCCTGTGAAGAGAGAATGCGGCCTTGATCAAGCGATGGAGTCGAGAATGGCCTTGGTTTGCCGAACGGAACCATGACCGGAAGCTTCTTCCATGCGTTTGCAAACGGCGTGAAGACGACATAAGGGTTCCCTGAATTATTCAGAATCTCCTCCGGTTCATGAAGGACATGATCCTTGAACATCACCACTTCGATACCAAACGAACGGTGGAGCGAAATCACCGCCTGCTCGAGGTCACGCTCTGCGGGTGCGTAATCACGATTCACGTAAAGTGCGGCGGGCTGAACTGATCGAATGAGCTCTTCGTGAACCGCAAGGACATCGCCTCTCCGCAAGACCAGAGAACCGCCAAGCGACGCGATACCGGCCCCAAGTGCACTGAGGCATTCCGCCTGAAAATCAAATACGGCACCGTCGGAGGGAATTCGGGCGATGCGGGGTGTATCAAAAACAAAAAGGGGAATAACTGGTGCTCCTGTTCGGGAGGCGTGGAACAATGCGGCATGGTCGTTCACCCGCAGGTCTCTTCTGAACCATACGATGATCGGATTCATTTGGAAGGAAGGGGGGCGGGAAAATGCATAGCATCGCTCACGGCAGCGATCTCTTCGATGGATTCCACCGTGAAATCCGCTTTGAGTTTGCGGCCGAATCTCTTTCGGAGGTTGGGACCGCCGATGCATAATTTTCCGCCCGCCCTCCTGACCGCGGGTTCGATGATCGTGGCGATGTCGTTCCGGAATTTCCATTCATCCGGAATGATCACGCCGCTCAGAATGACAAGATCCGGTTCCCGGCGGGCGATCCCTTTTGCAAGATTGACAGAAGGGGTATCGGCTCCAAAGTTATAGACGGTCCATCCTTGTACCGTCAGGTATGCGGCGACGCAATCGAGAGCAATCTCGTGCAGTTCACCCTCGGCGCCGGCGCAAACGGCAACGTGGCCGTTGGATTCCTCGTAATGGAGTTCGGATTGCACCCGGATCAGCGCCTCGCGAATTGTCCGGGATGCGAGGTGTTCCTCCTCAATCGACACCACTCCATTGGCCCAGTCATCCCCGATACGGACAAGAGGAGGAAAAACTACAGTTGAAAAGAATTCGAGCAGGTCCGGCTTGGAAGTCAGGCCGATGCGCATAGCAACCGTCACTGTCTCCGCATCGCCCTCGAGGGCGGCGTTTCGGATCTCATCGGTGAGGGGATCGTTGTTTCCCACAAGAAGTTGAGCATGGAGTTGGGGGCGATCGAAGATCCTTGCCGCCAGCTCGGGCATCTGGAGTTTGTTCTCTTGGACAAACTTCATGATCGACGACAAGGTGAACCTGCGATGCCGGCCCATTGTCCGAATACACTCCAGGTTACCGGAATCGGACCATCGTTTTACCGTAGAGTCGTTTATCGAAAGAAGATTCGCAACCTCAGCCGTTGAATACACAGTTTTCATATCAATTTGCCCGTTATAGACGAATTACATGATTTGCACGATTAATCTACAGACACGGAGAGTGAATGTCAAGCGGTGGATGAGCGGATTGCACGATTTTTGTCGTTAAATGCAGGATTAGTCAGCAAAAGCTTAGAAACGGCGAGGATTGGGCAGATTAGGTGAAATCTGGCCTAGGGACTTAGGTAGCGTATCGCCTAGATAATGAAGAGGTTGCAGAATCAGACCGTCGAAGCGGCCTGGAGGGTGTTCTTGAGGAGCATTGCGATGGTCATGGGGCCTACTCCACCCGGCACAGGCGTGATGGCCCCCACAACGTTCGAAGCAGATTCAAAATCGACATCCCCGACAATCCGGAAACCCTTTTTTGATGTGGGATCATCCACCCGATTTATGCCGACATCGATGACCACGGATCCGGGTTTCAACATCGCACCCGTGATGATCCCCGGTTTTCCCATGGCAGCAATGAGTATGTCCGCCGTCTTGGTATACATTCCAATATCGCGCGCACCGGTGTGCACAACCGTCACAACGGCATTCGCGCCCAATCCCTTTTGCAGAAGGATATTCGTGATTGGTTTACCCACAATATTGCTTCTCCCCACGACGACAACATGTTTACCCGCAGGATCGTTGCCGCTTCGAACAAGCAGTTCCTGAATTCCGGCCGGTGTGCACGGCCTGAGGGTTTTGCGGCCGGCAACAAGCAATCCGACATTATAGGGATGGAATCCGTCCACATCTTTTGAAGGATGGATCGCCTCGAGTACCGCCTGTTCGTTGATCTGTTTCGGAAGCGGAAGCTGAACGAGAATACCGTGAACCCGTTTGTCATTGTTGAATTGATCAATTTTTTGCAACAACGCTTCACCGCTCGTATCCGCAGGAAGGGTCTCCGTAACCGAGTAGAACCCGACCTCATCACACGCCTTGCCTTTCATTCCGACATACACTTGCGAAGCCGGATTGCTCCCCACGAGAATAAACGCCAGGCCGGGAGTGATTCCGCGCGACCTTTTGAGTTCGTCTGCAGCAGACTTCACTTCGCGCCGGATGTCCCCTGCGATCTTTTTGCCGTCGATGATGCGGGCTGTCATTTTTGAGTCTCGTATTCCGGGAAGATGACCTGCTCGATCTTCAAAGCCTTTCCTGAATCCGGGTCAACCTGCACAAACACCGCGCAGAGATGAACGTCATCGGAGGCGATCTCGAATTTGTGCGGGGTCTGCAGGAGAAACCGCTTGACCGCTACCTCTTTTTTCATTCCTATGACGGAGTCATACGGTCCGGTCATGCCGACATCAGTGATGAACGCGGTTCCGTTCGGAAGGATCCTGGCATCGGCGGTCGGCACGTGGGTGTGGGTGCCGACAAGGGCGCTTACACGGCCATCGAGATACCACGCCAACGCCATTTTCTCCGCAGTCGCCTCGGCATGCATGTCAATGAATACCACTTTGGTGCTGTTGCTCATTTTGCTCAAAGCCCAGTCGGCCGACTTAAACGGGTCGTCAATAGCCTGCATGTAGGTCCGACCCTGCAGGTTGATCACCCCCACCTGGCCTTTTTCCTTGAGATCATAAAGGACAAACCCCTGGCCGCCGTTCTCTCGGGGGTAATTTAATGGCCGAAGAATGTTCTTTTCTTTGGCCAACAGCGCCCTGGATTGCCAGCGGTCCCAGAGATGGTTTCCCGTCGTTATGACGTGTACTCCCAACCCGAACAGCGTTTTAGCGTCTTCCTCGGATATTCCTTTGCCATCCGTCGTGTTCTCACCATTGACAATGCAAAAATCGACCTCGTACTTTTTGAGATACTGTTTGAGGAGTTTCTCCACAAGCTGGAGACCGGGTCTCCCCATGACGTCTCCGACAAAAAAGATATTCAAAGGCTGGCTCATGAGCGGATTACAGTGACTGAGAAGGTATTTACGGGAGGTCTGATTGATTCAGAACACACACAATATAGAGCAAAATCAGGCAAAGGACAATATGCGTGATAAATTCTAAACCCTCATATCGAAATTCCAAAATCCGTTTCGTCGGTCTCCTGAGAATGGAATCCATGAACGGTTGGACAAGATCTCAATCCGAGGTCACAAGATGAAATTGGTTCCAGAATCAGTTATGAGAAATTGTTGAGAGTTTCGACATTAGAGTTTCGATTTTCCCAACAGACCATTCCGGACAATAAAGACAAAGCCGGTTCAATTTCGAACCGGCCTTTTTCAAAACATAAAATGCACGATGGCTTCTACACTTTCATGCGCACAAAATGCCGGAGAACGAACCGATCAAGAAGTCCAAGCGCAATAAGTACGACAAACGTCATCGCAAGGATCTGCACTCCTTGTCCCGAAGCGCGTTGATCGACCGTCTGATTCACCTGTGATGAGCGGCTCGTAAGGAATTCCTTTGCCGAATCATAGTACGAGGAGATCTCCCCGAACAGCATTGTCGCCGGTCCGACTCCGGACGTCGTTGAGCCGGGTACATTCAGCGTCATGATATAGGCAATCAATCCAAGAACTGCTGCCATAGCAACGATTCGCCCTGCTCCCCCGAACATCCGGAACAGAAGACCATTTTGGAACTCAGGATCAACCTGCCCCATGACCTTCGCTGTGAACTGTGCTGAAGTTTTATGGAGCGGAGCGGTGCGGATCGCCTGCGAAAGCGACCGGTCAAACGACAATTCGGTTGAACATTTCTTACAGGAGGCCGCGTGATCCAGCAGTTCCGCTTTCCGCCGGGGATCGATGGACTGATCTGCAAGCGCCTGGATTTCCTTTTGTGTCAAATGCATTTTCTTACTCCTTCACAAAAAAGCCGCTGCGATTCCGCGGGTACTTGTGAGAAGGGCCTTTTCATTTGTTCTGCGCAGAATTGCTTTCTTAAGAATGGTGCGTGCCCGGAACAGCCTTGCCTTCACGGTTCCAAGAGGCATTCCGGTTATTTCAACAATTTCAGCATAACTCAGTTCCTGAAGGAAGAACAGTGTAACCACCGAGGAATAGGAGGCGGGAAGGAGATCGATTTCCTGTCGAATGATCCGGGCCATCTCTTCAGATTCAAGGCTCATTTCGGGTGTGGGATCAGAGTCGCGCAGGTCCATCGTCGAGTCATCCTCTTCGCCCTGGAGGGAAATCGTCAGATCCGTTCCGCGCCTTGAAAGAGCCGTCGAACAAACATTATAAACGATCCTGTAAAACCATGTCCCAAAACTCGACTTCCATTCGAATCGGCCCAACGCATTAAAGGCGCGCAGGAAGGCGTCCTGAACTGCCTCCTCGGCTTCTTCCCGGTCTTTCAGCATCCTCATAGCAAGGGTCATGGCCTTGTCTTTGTGCCGATCGACAAGCCTTGCATATGCCCTGCGATCGCCGTTGATGACTCGTTCTATTATTTCCCGGTCCGTAAGTGACATTCCTTGCCAAGGTGTTCTGATCTCTTAGACCCCATTCGAACACTCAGGGTTTCAAATAAAAACATGAAACCTTAGTCCCGGAACTGAGGTCAAAGTTACTAAAGCAGCAATCCAACGGCAATCACAGAAAGGACTGTTTCATGGAACCCATTTTCGTTGTTTTCATCATTTTCACGACTTTTGGAGTGACCATCTATACCTGGCTTTCTTCGCGTCACAAGGAAAGGATGGCCATGATCGAGAAGGGCGTGAGTCCGGCAGACTTCAAATCAGGGTCTTTGAGGGACTTTTTAAAACCGAACCCGCTCTCCAGCCTGAAGTGGGGCATGCTCGCAATGTTTATCGGAATAGGAATCATGGTCGCCACAGCCCTCGACAGGTTTTATTACATGGCTGACTCGGTATACCCCGCCAGCATGTTCATCTTTGGCGGGCTTGCCCTGGTGATCTTTTACTTCATCGCCTCCCGCAAGCTGAAGAACGAGGATTAACAACGGCTGCGGGTCCGACTTACTTTTGCAGGAACTCCGACTTCTACACCTCGAAACAGGCAGAAGCCGGAGTTCTCCATTTTGGGGGAGAGTCAGACTTCTACTTTGTGTGCTTCCTCAAAAACTCAACGGTTCGCGGCCAGGCTTTTTGTGTCGCCTTCAGATTTGCACCTTCCCGGCCCGCCTGGGCCCGAAGAAACCCGTGTCCTGCTCCCTCATAGATCTCAACTTCGTAGGTCTTCCATCGCCGTTTCAACAATTGTTGCGCCTGCTCAATCGTCGCATTTACGCGAGCATCGTCCCCACCGTATAACCCGAGAACCGGAGTCGATTTGACTTGTGCCAGCAGGCTCGAATCAGGCGAGGATCCATAATACACGACTGCTGCATCAAGCCCCGGCTGCAGGCAGGCGTACGCAAAGCTCTGCGTTCCTCCCCAGCAGAATCCGATGGTTGCGCTCTTGCCATTCGATGCCGGAAGGCCTATGCCGTAGGAACGGGCTGCGTTCAATCGGGTCAGGACGTCTTCGTCCGTCAGCCCGCGAATCCAGCCCACGATCTGATCCCGGCTTGTTGCGGATTCCGTTCCGCCGCCACCAAGCCCCTTTCCCCAAACCATATCCGGCGCGACAGCGATGAATCCATCCGCCGCGAGCCGATCAGCCACAGCGCGGATCCAATCCGTTAGGCCGTAGATCTCACAGATCACAATCACAACCGGAGCTTTGTCCTTTCGTTCGGGATAAACAACCCACGTCCGGACTTTATCTTTTGTTCCGGCAACGGGAATATCCACCCACTCACCATGCCGCGGGGATGTATTGAGAGCCTGTTGAGCATTTTCTTCTGAAGCAGGGAGAGACGGATCCTGAGGAAGAGCATGGGATTTGGCCACGGCTTCCGATGCATGGGACGCGTGTTCATGCATCTGACCTTCGGCCAAGGTAATGACTGCGGTAAAGGCCACAGTGAGACAGAACAACCGGCGTAAGTGATTCATGGCGAACCTCCTGGGAGAGATATTTGTTTTGATCCTGAAGGGACTTCCATAGTACCGAGTTCCTCAGGGAAAAGCAATTGTCTCACATGCTGGGAGGTGTCCTCTTTTGTCCACCGCGTCGCAAGAAGTCGTTGAAACGACTCATGGAATTTGGAGCGAGCGGGTATTCCCCCC
>JBBEEC010000080.1:0-1736 GCA_040880975.1 Bacteroidota bacterium
AAAAAGCGGGGCCGAAGGGACTCGAACCCTCGACCTCCTGCGTGACAGGCAGGCGCTCTAACCAAGCTGAGCTACGACCCCACAACAGCAAATCCTAAATATCAAATTCGAAGTTCCAAACAAGCACCAAATCCCAATTCCTAATACGCTATCAAATTACGAGAATAAAACTCAGGTTTTTTGAATTTAGAATTTGAGTTTTCTTTCGAATTTCGGGTTTAGAATTTGGAATTTTTCTCTCCGCTACGTCCTGGAGATGTTATAAGCCCTTTTCCCCTTCATCTCTTCCTTGATCTCGAATTCAACGAGATCTCCTTCGATCAGGGTATCCCTGAAACCGGTGTTCTTCACGTTGGATTTGTGGAAAAAGATTTCTTCACCTGCTCCATCGATTGTGATGAATCCAAATCCTTTGATCGAATTGAAAAATTTGACTTTGCCCTGCTGCATGGTCCACTCCTCCTATTGAGATCTGCGTTTCAAATCAGCTTGATCAGCAACAAATAACACCAAAATTGGCCGAAAACCCCCTGCAATCACAAGAAATCTAAGGTAAAAAAACTTTTCGTGAAAAGCGAGCGGAAATCAGCTTGCCCCGACGAAGTCAAGGAGGTCGGAAGTCAAAGGGCATCCGCCCGACCGAAACGACACGGTCGTTCGGATGGGGAGGTCAAAAAAAATGACCGGAATTGACATTAAAGGACTTTGACATTACTTTTTGCGCTCACACCACTGAAGAGGCCGCGAATAACATGCGAAAACAGGCTCTGGTCTTTCTCCTTCTTCTGGCCGCTTACACGGAAGTGCCAGGTCAACCTACAAAACCACTGGGGTACAAAGAAACGATAGAACGGGCCAGGCGATTTGTTTCGGATAGCCTCCGGGTGCATAATATCCCGGGTGCGTCAGTTTCAGTCTCCGTTAACGGTGCAGTGATCTGGAGCGAGGGCTTCGGCTACGCCGACCTCGAACAAAAAGTCCCGGTCTCGAATGAGACAAAATTTCGGATTGGAAGCATTTCCAAACCCTTGACCGCGGCTGGTCTGGGTGTCCTTTACGATGAGGGCAGAATCAACCTCGACACGCTCATACAGGCCTATGTGCCTGGTTTTCCCCTAAAATCGCACCCAATCACATTGCGCCATTTGGCCGGTCATATCGCGGGTATTCGGCACTATAGGGGCGCAGAAATGCTTCTTTCCCGTCGTTTTCTTACGGTGGAGGAGGGGTTGGAGATCTTCAAGGACGATACCCTGCTCTTTGCACCGGGGACGCGTTTCTCGTATTCCTCTTACGCCTGGAATCTCATCAGCGCCGCAATCGAACGAGCGAGCGGCGAGGACTTCATTCGATTCATGAGCAAAAGGGTTATCACGCCGCTCGGGATGACGAACACGGTTGCTGATTTTTCGGATAGCCTCATTTCCTGGAGGGCGCGATGGTACACAGAGGATTCACTCGGTCATACCATCAACGCACCGTTTGTGGACAACAGTTACAAATGGGCTGGCGGGGGATTCCTCTCCACCACGGAAGACTTATTGAAATTCGGAAACGCAATGCTTTCGAACGCGCTCTTGAAGCCTGAAACTGCTGCAATGATGTTCACGTCTCAGAAACTCAATGACGGCAGGGAAACGCGCTATGGTATCGGATGGTTCAGTCGCAAAGATAGCAAAGGACGAACGGTCATAACACATTCCGGCGGATCGATGGGCGGAACGGCAAACCTGTTG
>JBBEEC010000081.1:0-55225 GCA_040880975.1 Bacteroidota bacterium
GAAGTCGTTGAAACGACTCATGGAATTGGGAGCGAGCGGGTATTCCCCCCAACTTTCCGCCTGCGTGCATACAGCGCACTTCGGCGGACAGGAAGTTGGGGGGAATACAACCAGCACAATGTCACCCAGAACCGTTTTAACGGTTTCCTGTTACGGTAGAAACCCAAATGAGGACACTTCCCATTCAAGGGTGGCGGTGCATACCTTAGCCGATTGACAATTGTTCAAGTGGCAGAGTCCGGTCGAGGGTTTTATTGCATTTCCCTACTTTTTTTTCTACCATGATTTTGGTTTTTCATTCCCGACTCACTGCATTCATAAACACGCTTGTTCTCATTCCCGGCACAGCACCGGGGAAGCCGCGGGTGACCCAATTACCAACCTGACTTCATGAAACCATTTTGGGCTCTGGTTTACAACACCCTGGTGATCCCGGGGTTTTGGTTGCTTTTTCACGCAGCGGCCTTGTTCAACGGCAAGATCCGCCGCGGAATATCCGGAAGACGCGGACTCTTCCGGCGGCTGGAGCAACAGCCAAACCCGTCCGTTCAAAGACGCCGAATCTGGTTTCACTCCTCCTCCCTTGGCGAATTTGAACAAGCAAAGCCGATCATCGCGGCCCTTCGAAAGAAGTACGATTCCCTTGACATCCTCGTGACTTTTTTCTCTCCGTCCGGATATGAGCATGCCCGCAACTATAAGCTCGCGGACCTTATCACGTATATTCCGTTCGACACCGCACGCAATGCACGGCGGTTTCTCGACCTTCTCCGACCCGATGTGGCGGTATTGGTGCGCTACGATGTATGGCCCAACCACGTGTGGGAGCTGGCCCGGCGCAGGATCCCGATACTCATTGCCAATGCAACGCTGCGAAAAGACTCCCTCCGACTCCGATGGCCCTTCAGGAGTTTTCATTACCATGTGTATGAATCTCTTTCCTCTATTCTTACCGTCTCCGAAACCGACGTCGATGCTTTCAAGGAGTTTGGATTGACAGGACCGCAACTGATCGCCGTTGGCGAAACGCGATATGACCAGGTGTGGCAACGGAGCGAGGAAGCACGCCTGCGGCATCTCATACCGGAAACCGTCCTCCGGAATCGACGGGTATTCATTCTTGGGAGCAGCTGGGAGGAAGACGAAGATGTGGTCTTGCCGGCATTTCGAGCGATGGCAAAGTCAGACCCTTCCATGCTCATGATCCTTGTGCCGCACGAGCCAACAATCGAGACCCTCGAACGGCTGGAGGTACGTCTGACCTATCTGGGGCTGCGTACAATCCGCTTCTCCGACCTCAATGATTATGCTCTTGAACCGGTCATCATCGTTGATAGCGTTGGAATCCTGATGACGCTGTATCAATATGCTGACGTTGCTTTCGTCGGAGGCAGCTTCCGGCAGGGCATTCACAACGTGCTGGAACCGGCGGTGTACGGGATTCCCGTGCTCTATGGCCCCAAGCATCAGAATTCTCAGGAGGCGATTGAACTTGCGGGAAGGGGAGGTGGCTTTGTCATCCATGACGAGCAGGAATGCCTCAAGACCCTGCAACATCTTTTCCTGAACCATGAGGCCCGCGCGAAGGCCGGGGCTGTTTCTCTTTCCCTCGTCAAGCACAATGTCGGGGCAACAGACCGGTTTCTTGATTATCTTTGTCCACACCTGAAATTTCCAGCATGACCTTTGCCTATTTCGATACCATCGGCGGACTCAGCGGTGATATGACCCTCGGCGCTTTTGTCAGCGCAGGTGTTCCCATCGATTATCTTTCCGATGAACTCAAAAAACTTGGCCTTGAGGGGTACGAGCTCTCGGCCACCCACGTCGAACGGAGTGGAATCGTCGCCACCAAAATTGATGTGACGATTTCCGGCGAGCAACGTGATCATCGGCATTTGAAAGACATCTCTGCCATCATCGACAACAGCTCGTTGAATTCCCGCGTCAAGGAGACCGCCAAGGCAATATTCCATGAAGTCGCGGTCGGCGAAGCAAGAGTGCATAACTCGACCATCGAGCGCGTTCATTTTCACGAGGTCGGCGCTCTCGATTCAATCGTTGATATCGTGGGCACCGCAGTGTGCCTGGATTATCTGAATGTCGAACACGTATACTCGAGTCCCATAAAGCTGGGGAACGGCGGCCAGATCAACACCCAGCATGGCGTGATGCCGGTCCCCACGCCGGCAACAATTGAAATTCTGAAAGGGTATCCAACAATTCTCACGGACATCAAATCAGAGCTGACCACACCCACCGGCGCAGCGATCATCAAGGCGCTTTCAAAGGGGCTCCTGTCCACCGAGCGCATGCGAATTGAACGTATTGGATACGGTGCCGGGACGCGTGAGATCGCGGAGATTCCGAATCTCCTCCGCATCATGGTCGGCCAGCTTGATGCCGAGTACTCCTCCGATGAAATTGTTTCGGTGGAAACCAACATCGACGATATGAACCCGGAGATCTATCCTTTTGTTTTGGAAAAACTGATGGAGGCAGGCGCTCATGATGCCTATCTTGTTCCCATCCTCATGAAAAAAGGACGTCCCGGGATGTTACTCTCCGTTTTGGTGGAGCGCTCGAAGCTTGACCCCATCCTTTCTATTCTTTTTCTTGAAACGACAACGTTGGGAGTGCGAATCCAGCCCATCGAACGAAGAAAGATTTCGCGATCATCGCGCCAGGTGCAAACTTCATTTGGAACGGTGACGGTCAAGGTCATCCGCAAGGACGATATGGAATACCTTGTCCCGGAGTTTGAGGAATGCAAACGGCTCTCCCGCGAGCGGTCTATCCCGTTGAAGGACGTTTACAAACAGCTTGAGAGAGAATTACCCCAGCGATCGTGAGCGGTAGACCCCGCTGAGGGTTCTTTCGCCTACGGTCATTTGCGCTCCCCCCCTTTTTTTGAATCCGATGTCATTACTCCTCGCCGATATCGCCCTTCCAGTTCCTGTTGACCGATTATTCACGTACCAGATTCCCCCGGACCTTGCTCCCCTTGCTCAACCCGGCATGCGTGCACTTGTCCCGTTCGGAAGAAAGCACATCACGGGAGTCATTGTGTCCTTGCCTAAGACCACACAGGTGAAGGGGCTCCGTCCGCTTAAGGATATCCTCGACTCTCATCCGACTTTTTCTGAGGAGATGCTTAAACTCACGCGGTGGATCGCCGACTACTATCTTGTTCCGTGGGGGGAAGCTCTCCGGGTTGCAACACCGCAAGCGCTTTCTTCGCAGAGCAAAGCGGTTGTGAGCCTCGTGAACACTAATGCGAAACCAGAAGCCGGCCGCGGGGCGAGTCAGCAGAACAGAATCCTCCAACTTCTTGGGACCGGACCACTCACGGTCACTGTATTGCAGAAGAAGACGGGTGTTTCTGGGATCCGGTCAACACTTCGGGAAATGGAGCGAAAGGGCTGGGTCACTGTCGAAGAACACGTTCCCGGACCCAGGGCCAGAGTGAAAACTGAGACGGCGGTTCGTCTGCGATCCGACTATCAATCCCTCCTCAGTGGCCTCTCCAAACCGTTGCGGGGGAAGCAGTCTCTTGCCGTTACAACACTTGAGAAAGCGGGCTCATTGGTAGGATCATCAGAGCTTCTCCGCAAAGCCGGGATATCCCTTTCGGTTGTGAAATCTCTCGCCTCCAAGGGCCTCGTGGAATTGACCCAGCGTGAGGTGATGCGGCAGGTTCAGTACGACGATGAGCCAATCCATTCCGTAACCCTCAATGCCGCACAGGTCTCAGCCCTTCACGCTGTCAAGGGGGCTCTTGATTCCGGCCATTACAAGAGTTTTTTGCTGCATGGAGTGACCGGCAGCGGTAAAACAGAGGTCTATATTGAGGCTCTCAGGCATTCTCTCGGACGCGGAAAATCCGCCATCGTTCTTGTTCCCGAGATATCATTGACTCCTCAAACAGTCCGCAGATTCAGGGCGCACTTCAAAGACCAGGTCGCAGTGATGCACAGTAAAATGTCCTCCGGGGAACGCTATGACGCCTGGAGGATGGCGCGGGACGGGAAGGTGCAGATCGTCATCGGTCCGCGGTCTGCCGTGTTTGCTCCCTTGAAAAACCTTGGCCTTATCGTTGTTGACGAAGAGCACGAGGCCTCCTACAAACAGTTCGATGCCTCTCCCCGGTACAACGCGCGTGATGTTGCCATTGTACGAGCATCGCTCGCCAACGCGGTGGTTGTCCTGGGCTCCGCAACGCCGTCCGTGGAAAGCTACCACAATGCTCTACAAGGCAAGCATGTGCTTCTCGAACTTCCCGAACGCGTTGATTCGGCACAACTCCCAACAGTCGAGATCGTTGACATGACGCGGGAGCGGAGAGAAGTGCTGGCGAAGATCCGCAGTGATCTTCGTGCGGAAGGGAAGGATTTTCCGAAACAGATGCCGCAATCGTCGATTTCGAGGCTTCTGGAGAGCCAGATCCAGACCAGAATTCAAAGGCACGAGGGAGTCATACTTCTTCAGAACAGGCGGGGATTCTCGCATGTTGTTGAGTGCTTCGAGTGCGGGTACGTGGAACGGTGTGAGAACTGCGACGTGACTATGACATTTCACTCGGCCAAGAAACATATTCGCTGCCATTACTGCGGAGCGGTCAAGAAACCGCCAGTACAATGTCCGTCGTGCAAAGGGACGGAGATCCGGTTTCATGCCTTTGGCACTCAGCAGGTTGAGCAAGAACTCCGCGAGCGATTTCCAGACTCCGCTGTTTTGCGTATGGATCTCGACACCACGAGCAGAAAAGGATCGCATGATAAGATTCTGAAACAGTTTGCCCAGCGCGAAGCGGACATTCTGCTTGGCACCCAGATGGTTGCCAAGGGGCTGGATTTCGGCCACGTGACGCTTGTCGGCGTGATCTCAGCCGATACGCAAATGCTTCTCCCGGATTTTCGGGCCTCGGAGAGGACGTTTCAGCTCTTGACGCAAGTGGCCGGGAGAGCGGGACGAAGTACCCTTGCAGGAGAGGTTGTGGTGCAAACGATGCAGCCGCGGCATTACAGTCTGAAGCATGTTCTCACGCACGACTTTCGGGGATTCTATAAGGAGGAGCTTGCCTACCGGGAAGAACTGGGGTATCCTCCCTTTTCGCGGATAATTCTGGTCGAATTCAAGTCAAAAGCGGAGGATGCCGTTCAGAAGCAGGCGGGCTTGTTCGCGGAATTCTTGCGAGAGGAAAATTCAGCAAAGGCTTATGACGTTCTCGGCCCGGCGGACGCGGCGATTCCAAAGATCAAGAACTTCTTTCGAAAGCATGTTATTGTGAAAGTGTACCGAGCCAAAGACCCCGGCGGCAATCTGATCCGTGACGCGATCCGAAGAGCGGTGAATCGGTTTGAATCGCAAATCGCATCCGGACGGGCGTTGATGACAATCGATGTTGATCCACAGGGAATGATGTAGGATAGTGAAGGGTGAAGAGTGAAGGTGAAGAGTAAAGGGTGATGGTTCGACTTTCAATTGAACGGCAATGGGCTCACCATTCAGAGTGGTGAACAGAAAATAGTGAATAGTGAACCGTAAGAAAACGAGCGAACGGACGAGTTAACGAACCAACGAGTTAACGAAACAACGATTCAACGAACAAGCCGGCGAAGTGTGCCGGCTTTCTTAATTTATCTCATGAGGGAAAACACTTTTCTGCTGCCCTGTGCCCACTCAAAACTGCACCTTCAATGGTCGCTGGCAAACCGGTGTCGGTCCAGTCACCCGCCAGGAACAGGTTTCTTGTTTCTGTGAGAGCGTCAGGCCTTAATGCCAGCGATCCGGGCGTCGGCGAAAACGTCGCCCGCTTTTCCTTCAGCACCAATGAATGAACCAGCCGTACGCCTTTCAGACCGGGAATGATGCGCTCCAGCTCGCTGCGTGTCGTCAGAACCAGCTTTTCCTTACTCCACGAGACTTCCTTCGATGCCCCGCTGATCACAACGGATAAGTACTGCCGCTTCCGATCCAACGACAGCATTGCCGTTCTATTGAAGATCCACTGAATATTCGAATCCAGCACGGCGGCAAACTCCATGTCGAATACCGGTTTTTCAAACCAGAGATTGACCGTGATGATCGGAGAAGATTTCAGGCCGGAAAGACCTGCAACAAACCGTTCCCGGCTCCTGCTTTTTTGGAGCAGGGGCTGAAGAGCAAAATACGGAACAGCAGCAATGACGGCACCGGCTTTGTAGACCTCACGCCCCACCCTCACTTTCTCAGTTCTCTCCGCCTGAAAAGAAAAAGAATCCACTTCCTGATTCGCCAAGACCTCACCACCTTGCCTTCGGATGAGTTCAACCGCAGGATCGACCAGAATCTCGCTCAGTCCGGCACGCGGAATCAGAAGACTGGCATCAGAGTCGGAGCCCATGAACGCCGCTTTCAAAACCCGATAGAACAAGAGAGCGGAAACAATCTTCGGATCATCGTTCAATGTTCCGATGGCAATAACGTCCCAGAGATACTTCCTGTTTTCACCGGTTTGTCCGCATTGCTGCAGCCACTGGTCAACGGTCAGCAACGCCAACTCCTGTTCCTTCTGTCTTGAGGACGACAGCAGTTCCATACCGATCCGTAAAAGCCGGAAACGATCCAAGAGCGGGATCGAGCGAAGCCTGAGCAGGCCGCTGAGAACATTCAATGGAGCCGGAAGCGGCCAACAGTCCAGGGATGCAGAGCCAAGATGCGGATGCAGAAAGTCGATCCGGAGCCGGGGTTGGAGGGAAACAAGATGTGAAGAGCCAATGGATTCCAGATACGCGCGGGTTTCATGATAGCAGCCCATCATCAGGTGCTGGCCGTTGTCGACAATGTCGCCGGTTCGCTTGTCGCGAAACGAATAGGTGCGGCCACCCAGGTAGGGTTTCTGCTCGAGGAGGAGCACTTTGGCCCCCTGCTTCGCGAGCCGAACGGCCGCTGAAAGCCCCGCTACTCCCCCGCCGATGATGATGGCGTCGTAGATCAATTGAAGAGCTTTGGCGTGAGAAGTGAGACGCGAGAAGTGGGAAGTGGGGGCACGCCTGGTTATGCTGGAAGCTCCGTCCGCACGTAGCGATGGAAATTTCTAGGAAGCTTGTTCCGAAGACGAAGCACCATGGCAACCAGCAGTTTGACGGGAGGTGCGAGCCGGATGCGCCGGGAGTAAACATCGTAGTTCCGGCTTTCGATCCTCTTCAGCAATAAATAGTAGATGTTCCCCATGATGCGCGCTGCTGAAAAAAGCGGCTTGTCTTCCTCAGCCAGAGACGCTTTGGCTTTCCTGAAGAAATCGCGGGCACGGTCGCATTCGAACTTCATGAGGGCAACGAATCGTTCGTTGTAAACAGAAGCCAACAGTTCTTCTTCCGAATAACCAAATCTGCGCAAATCTTCCAATGGTAAATAGATTCGGCCGCGTTTCGCGTCACTTTTGACATCCCGTAGAATATTCGTCAACTGAAGGGCCTTCCCCAGATTTACCGCGTAATCCTTTGTGCGTGTCTTATGATAACCAAAGACCTCGGCGCAGATGAGTCCCACTGTGGAAGCAGCTCGATAGCAATAGGTGTCGAGTTCTTCGAAAGTCTCATACCGCGTTTTCGAGAGATCCATTTCCATACCCTTGAGCAGGTCATGAAAATGGTCCACAGGAATGTCAAACCTGCGAATGATCGTTCCGAGCCGATTTAGCATCGATGATCGCGAATTCCCATAGAGCGCTTTCTGCACCTCCTTAGTCCACTGCCTCAGACGCCGGTGTTTCTCCTTGGGATCGGCATCCTGATCGACGATATCGTCCGTGTACCGGCAGAACGCATAGATCGTCTCGATCGCTTCCCGTTTCGGCTCGGGGAGAGAGAGGAACGACACGTAGAAATTACTCAGCTTGTTCTGAGAAAAATCCGGTTGAAGGATATGGGCTGCGGAAGGTGACATCAGGAGGATTTGAAGTTCAAAGTTGCAAGTTCAAGGTTCAAAGAAAAAAGCGTGTCGGGAGTCGAAGCCGCCCTTGGTTTCTGCCATTGTTTCTGAATGAAGATAAGAACGATCCTTGTCAAGGTCAACGGTCACAAAAAAGCAGTTATTCGCTATTGGTTATATTGGTTCGCGGGTAGATCCAGATGAGTGCGCGAAGAAGAAGAGAACTCTTATCGACAAACGATAGTGTGGGACGTCGATCAAGCACATTGTAGCCGAGGCGACTGATTTTTTCGAGAATATGTGTTCCACCAAGCCACGTGAGTTTCATTTCAAGTGACAGATCTTTTCCGACGTTTGCAAGAAGCGGTTTGCCCTGTTCGAACAGTTCCCGGGTTCGCTGCACTTCGAATTCCATAAGAGCGCGAAACGCCGGAGAAAATCGCTTTCGCTGAATATCCTGTACTTCAAGATTGAATTGTCGAAAATCTTCCAGAGGGATATATACTCTATCCTTATCGAGATCGATTGAAAGATCCTGCCAGAAGTTTGTCAATTGGAGTGCCGTGCAGATCTTGTCGGACCAGCCGGCCATTTGCTCATCCTTGTAGCCGAAGAGCAGCAACACGAGACGGCCCACCGGATTGGCCGAGTTCCCGCAATACGCAAGAACATCGTCAAAGGATTCATAGCGTCGGACGGTCACGTCGCTCCGGAACGCGGCGAGAAGGTCCTGAAAGTGGTTTTGCGGAATCTGGAAGCGGCGAGCGGTATCTCCCAGGGCAACAAATACCGGGTGCACGGCAACCCCACGGTAACAATCGGACAACCGGGTTTCCCAGTCCCGCAGTTTCTGCAGGCGGTCTTCCTGGGTTAACCCGGGCTCATCGGCGTAATCATCCGCTATCCGCGCAAAGGCATAGATCGCCGCGACGTGCTTTCGCTTGTCACGGGGGATGAGCCACGACGCAACCGGAAAATTCTCGTAGTGGGAGAAAGCAAGCTGCTCGCAGTAATGGTAGGATTCGTCGAGGGAGGAAATGGCGGTCATAGATGGAAATTTTGAAACATCAGGCACTAAGTTCAAAATTTTGGATTTTGGACGAGATGGATATTCATTATTGGGCGTTCGGTATTGGATATTTCCTTTTCAAAGCAATATCGAATGTCCAACGTTCAATGTCGAATATCCAATCTACCTACTCCACCACCACTTCCCACACTTCGATCGACTCCTCAATTCCCTTCACTATGACCGGTTCCAGCGGCCGCGTCTTCACGTGATCCTTCACCAGATCATACGTTCGTTTGGAGATCATGATCCCTTCGACCGGCGCGCTGGATTCCAGGCGTTGAGCGAGGTTGACGTCGGCACCAAGAACCGTATAGGAAAGCCGTCTTGCCGATCCCATATTCCCCACCACCACCGGTCCGGTATTGATGCCCACCCGGATCCTGATCGGAAATTTCCCCTCCGCTTCCCACCGTTTCTTGAGTTCACGTGTTTTCTTCTGCATTTCGATGGCAGCAAGCACACACCGAAGGGCGTGATCCTCCTGCGGCTCCGGATCGCCAAAAAACACCATCAACCCGTCTCCGATGAATTTGTCCACCGTTCCTTCATATTTGAAAACAATTTCCACCATCGCTCCGAAGTACTCGTTCAGGAGTTTCTGAATCTCGTCGGGTTTCATCGTTGATGAGTATGTCGTAAAACTCTTGATGTCGCTGAATAGAATCGTGAGTTCCTTTTTCTGTCCACCGGCGGTTATAAGTTCCGGATTCGCCATGATTTTTTTTACAACTGTTGGCGGAAAATAGGCCTCAAATGACCGGCGCAGTGCCTCCTTGTTTTTCTCCTCGTGGAAAAACCTGTAACCGACGATGGAGACCATTCCGAGCAGGATCATGAGGGTTGGGTGCAGGGGATTGACGACTATTCCGCCCAGAAACAACAAACATGCGGCCACGAGGTACAGCACCAGGATTCCCACCATGCTCAGTGAAAGCCAAACCGAGGACAGTCGGACAGCAAGAAACAGAAGAATGAGCAGGACGGAGACCTCAATGGCGATCATCCATCCGCTCCCGACCTCGCTCACAAACTGATCGGAAATGATGGAATAGACGACGTTGGCATGGAGACCGCTCAACGGAAAGTTGTTGTCCGTCGGCACCGGGCCGACGTCTGCTGATCCTGTGGCAACTTCGGAAACAATGGCAATCTTTCCTTCCAACTCTTCAGTGAACAACTCGATTTCGTCCTGGTCATCCGACGCCTGGAGGATCTCTCCGAAATCGTAGTGCAACATGGCTCCCCATGGCCCGATCCAATTGATCAGCATATTTGCATGCCGATCAACAGGTATCCGAATGTCTTTGGGTTCGCCGCCCGGCGGCCTCGCTTCTCTGAGAAGAATGTGTTCCCCCGGTACAAGCGTAATCCGGTCCGGCGTGACGCCCAGGTAATCGCACGCGACCCTGAACGCAAAACTCGGATAATACGCGTCGTGATATCTGACGAGGAGCGGGGCCCTGCGAAACACTCCATCACCATCGAACTTCAAGCTCAGATATCCGATCCCTCTTGAGGCCCGCGCTACTTCGACGAGCGTTGTAATGGAACTTCCGGCATAAAGCAGATCAGCGGTATCCCCCTCCACATGGATCTTCCATGCCGTTGAGTCGAGATAACGAATGTGATCAAGATCGGGGTCCTCGCGATACTCGGGCGGATCCTCATACAGCGAGAACTTCATTCCGAACGTCACGTTGCCGGCGAGGGAAGTTGCCTCCACAAACCTTCGGTCTTCATCCGGCGTTGTATGTCCCGGGAAGATGTAATCCCACACCTGTGCGGATGTACCCATGACGCCAAGGTTGGATATCACCTGGGCATAATGGGATCTGGTCAGGTAGAAATTGCGCAGATTTGCGATCGTCCTGTCGCTCAGGTCAATATGAACGACGGACGAATCATAATGGGGAGCAAACGAGGGCAGTGACGTCCTGAGGACGAACATGCGGTCGATGATCTGGGAATTCCAGGACACAAAGACGGCGGGAAAGGCCCAAAACAGGAAGTGCACAAAAAAAAACGAGGCCACGGCGAGAATGCCCGTGGCCCGGAGGTTGACAAAGGTTGCCTTCATTCAAGTCTACTTGTGATCGATCGTAAACGTCTTGCTGTAGAAATTGCTGGCCGAGATCTCGGTTGCCAGCACAGAAACATCGGGTCGCTTCGCCTTGTCTGCTTCATCGACACCCCTGATGTTTCCTCCGATGGTGACCGGCCGTTCTGCCAGTGTCGTAAAGGTTCTGAATTTCCGTTTCATATCGCGGATCTCCGCAACAATCTGCTTTGCAAGGTCCGTCTTTTTTTCTGCTGCGGCCGACTGATATTCTCCGATCAATGCCTCTAATTCAATCAGCCTCTCTGAAGCGGCGAGAAGATAGAAGGTCTCCTTGCCCGTATTCTTATCCAATTCAAACCAGGTTCTTCCCTTTGGAACGTAATAATTCTTTCCCTGCTTGTAATCTCCTGCGAACTGGCCAAAACTTTCCGGAAACAGAAGGCCGATCTCTCCCTGAGGGCTATGATGAATGACGTAGACGTAACATTCCCTTCTGAGCTCTACGACCATCTTCATTTCGTCCCCGGAGGCAAGTGTCGTATCGCGCGTAATAGGAACCAGGTTCTTTGATTTGCCAACCAAAGCTCCAAATGCCCATCGAAAAGCGACGTTTTCTTTGTTATCCTGAGGGCTGAATCCCGGTTCAGATTCCCAGATTGGCCGGTACGAGGTCCCGGAAAACATAAAACCAAACGCCAAGACGGCAGTAAGAACGAGTGTCATGAGTCTTGCTCCTCCTCTATCCGAATAGTAATGTACCACGAAACCGTTAATTTCCCCAACCCTCTTATTTGTTCAGCACCGACATCGGAAGTTCTTTGTCATATGTTGTTTGACTTCTTGTCGGATTCTGAGCTCCCCTTGTTTTTCGTTTCACCTGTTCCTCGACATATCCCATCAATTCATTCACGGTCACAAGAAGATCGTTGTTCGTGTCGGCGGCGCCTTTCAATCCTTCGAGCAGATAATACGTGAAGACTCCATGCCCCAGCTCAGGGAATTCCTGCGAGACTTCGCCGGCAGCGCTTGCCGTAAACACAACCATGCCATCTTTCGTCCGGGCAAGTTCCGCAAGGTACTGATTGATGGGATTTGAGGAGGTGACGTCCAGGCCCCGGGTGGCTACATCGACAGAAATGCCTCCGCTATGGCAGGCATCAGAAAGGACAACGACTTTCTTGGCCGCGATCTGCCGTGAGACAACGGTCTGAATGTCCCACATGGGAAACGCCGTTGTTCCCAGGCGCGAAGGATCCGTGTCGTAGGTCAAGAGATACAGATTCTGCGGACGTGTGGGGTCTGGCGCTCCATGTCCGGCAAAGTAAATGACCACAAGGTCTTTGTCGATCGCCTGCTGCAGAAAGTCGATCATTGCCTCGCGCAGGTTCGACAACGTCGCGTCCTTGTTCACCAGCACGCGCATATGGTCCGCGTCAAACCCGCCACCCTCCGGAGTCTGAAGAAATGCGGCGAGCGCCTCTGCATCCCGGTCGGCGTACTTCAATGCCGGAATCCCTCTGTTGCCGTACTCCGAGACACCCACAATGACGGCCCAACGTTGCGGCCCCAGGTTCTTTGGAGATCCGGGATCGGCTCGGCGTTTTGTTTCCGTGACCGAGGCAGAGAACTTTCTCGTCACACCGACGATCTTCGTGAAACGCTCTCCGCCTTTTCGCGTTACCGAAACGTTAATCTGGTTATAACCGACGATCAGAGGGATTTCCTCTTTAATACTATCTCCCGGTTTGATGCGGAGCGGACCACGTTCATCGACAAAATCCACCGTGTTCGCCGAAATGGTGTAAGAAGAAACATCGAACCATGGTTTGATGTGTACATCGATCGCGACGTTATCGGTTTCGCTCCCTTCGACCGGGGAAAGAATCTCCACAGCCTCGGCATTTGACAACCGTTGGAGATGAAGTACCTGCCCTGACGAATTCCCCGAAGCGTCCGTTGCGACCACATCAAGTCTGTTCAGTCCAACGGAAGAAAGGGGTACCGTTGCCTGAAATTCTTTTCCCTTCAACCCCGCCTCGGATGCGGACGAATTTCCAACTTGTGGATCTTTCAGGGTGGCTTTGACACTTCCCACCATGACCTCCTGAATTTCATTCTCATCATAGGCGAGCCCGAACACCTCGTAGCTTGTTGCATAGACTCTTCCCGGCGCATCAGGCGAATACCGGGCGGGACGGAGAATTGTGAGAGTGGGCGCCGTCGTATCGGGGGGGCGATCGAGAACCTTCCAGAGGGCAATCGTACCCGTCGAATTTCCCGTCAGCATTGAGTCCGATGAGGTGAAGAGAACCGTCGTAAAGGCCGATCCGGCCTGCTTCAAAGACTTCACCACCCCCAGCGTTTGCGTGTCATAGATCGTCAGCGTGCTGTCCCCCGAGACTGATGCGAACCATCGCTGACCGGGATCAAAAGCAATGGATGTTATCACCCCGCGCTGAACAGATTGACTTCCGCGGAACTTCCATCCATTGAAATCCCAAACACGGATGGTCCCATCGTTACCACCAGCCACAAGAAGAGTTCCGTCGGGACTGAACATCAAGGCTGTTGGAATCTCGCGATTATCCGCAATGGTCGATTTCAAAGCAAGCGATGAATCGTAAATTCCGATCTTGTTTGTGAGAAACCCCACGGCAGCGGTTTTCCCGTCGGGATGAAGAGCAAAGGAGGAGATTTTCTCCGAAAGTGAGACCGTGGTGATGCTTTCCGCTTTGATCAGATCGTAGACTTTAAGGACATTATCTGCCCCCGCCAGGATCATGTCTCCCTTGTAATTGAACGCGGCATCGAGCAGGCCGCCTGAGTGCACGGTGAGCGATTTTTCCATTGCCTTTCGGTCCACATCCCAGGTGTTCAGTTGCCCGTCAATCCGGGCCGTGACGAGCATCCCTTGGGCGGAAAAACGCAGCGCCGCAAGGTTGTTGGGCAATTGGGGATAGGAGAACACCGTGCTCATCGTACCGGACTCCACGACGATCAGCTCCTTTCCGGCAGAGGTAAACGCAATCCTCTCCAGGGAGGGATGACGAACAGACTGAACGATGGACGAGGACAGGAGCGGAGCAGACTGAAGTGGTTGAACATAGATCTCCAGCTGGGCACTCACCTGCACCCACGGAAGGATCAACATAAAAAAAACAAAAATTCCAAGTGTTCTTTGCATAGGTAACCCCGGGATATGCACCCAAACTACAAATTTCCTGAAACCAAGCTGTGCTTGCGGTCAAACTGGGAATCAGGACTGGTTATCACCAGAAGGGCTGAGGAGAGAATCCGTCGAAAATGTCACACCTTTTCGAGAGAATGTCAAGGTGAATGAGTTTTTCCGCCGATTTCATTATTGATTCTCCGCCCGTGTTTCTCTATATTTTTCAGCACTTGTTGCCTATCATCTTGCCGACGGAGTAATTTCCCAATGAAGAGAATTCTTCTCGTTTTTTTCCTGATCGTCCCCCCTGCCCTTTTTTCACAGGCCCCCTCGGTCCAGATCAAAGTTCGTGAAAAATCCGGTTTCCTCGGAATGGGCGGTCCGCGATTCCTTGAGGTGCGGCTGAGCAACAAGGCCATGAGTGAACCGTTGACCGACATGAATGTCAATAGCGACTCTCACTATGTGTTCTTCTGTAAGCCGGCGGGGGACTGGGAATTGGACGCTGACTTTATCGATGAAGATATTCCCAATCTCCGGCTTGCGCAGGGGGAACAGTTTTTTTCCCCCGTCTGGAAAAGCGAATTCGCTGAGGAAGATTCCGCGATTCTTGTCGGATTCTCCCGTCAAGTGTCTCTGCATGAACCACTTCAAGTGATGTTTTCCTCGAATGGAATGGCAGACACGGCGAGCCTGACGATCCCGATGAACCTCTGGCCGGGTTTTTCCTCGTTCCGACAGATGGGATCTCTTGTGAATCAAGCGACATCTGCGAGCCAGTACCGAGAGGCGATCCACCTGATGGAGCGGATCCTCCAGAGCCCTATGTTTGGGATCTTCCCGTCGTTTGAGGGATATCGATCCGGCAGAACAGAAGCCTTCCGCTCGTACTTCATGCAACATTGGTCTGTTGTTTCAAAGACGCCGGCGGATCCGCAGCTTGATCTCAAAACGAAGATCGCTCGTCTCGACGATGAGCGTCCGGTGTTTCTCTACATCCAGGATTCGCTCCTCAACCAACGACTTGGAATTGATGCCTCAGATTCCGGTGCTGCGGCGATTCTCACTGAGAACGCGAAAGCACTCTCCTGGCTGGCGACAGAACGGGACTCCCTGCAAAAAGCTCTTGACGAAGAAAATGTTCGATGGATTTTTGAAGGGTCTGTCGCCGGCCGGACCGGGTTCCTTTATCAGACGGTTCTTGAAGTTCTCGCGTATGCTTATTCTTCGCTCGAGTTTTCTGACACGGCGGCGACGTCCCTCGAGTGCACCATTTCCGAGGACATGCGAGCCATCCTGACGAAGAACAATCTGACAGATGCCTACGATACATTTCTTCGATTAACCAATGACCGTTATCGGGCGGGAGAAGGCGTTTTCCCTGCTGAATTTCTGGCAAACGTTCACCGCGATTCCGCGTCATTTCGTTTGCCGTATTATTCCATGCTGAAAGCAGTCAATGACTATTACAAGGCAGATTTTGATGGTGCCTTGACTGAGATCTTTCGAATTTTCCGAGTTTCTTATGACCCGGAGATCTCTGCGCGGTATGACGACATGCGCATCATGATTCAGGTACGGCAGGGGCGGTTTGCCCCTGAGGTGGTTCGCCTCCTGGATGAAGCGAAAAAACTCGAGATGACAAATCCGGAAGCCGCAGGCGAGCTCTTCCGGAGGGCCGGGTCGATGGCTTCCAATTTCGCGTATGCCTCTTTCGCATTAGGGAAATACTACGGACGGCAGGGTGATGCCATCAGGGCTCAACCTTTCTTTGTGCGGGCCTATGAATCGGACACCTTATATCTCAGCGCGTACCGTGAATCTTTCAATTTGTACCGCAGATCAGGGAACTACAAGCCGATGATCGACGTCCTTACCAATGCGCTCATCAAGGGAAATGATTATTGGGAAACTCAATCGAATCTGGGAATGGCCTACATGGGAGACGGGGATCCCGCGCGCGCCATTCAGCACTATGAGCGTGCCCTTGTCATCAACCCGCAAAGCTATACCACAAATATCCAGTTGGGCCTTGCTTACCAGACGGTGAAGAATTACCAGAAGGCACGCGAGTACTTCAACAACGCGATTAATATTGATCCTCTAAGACAAGAGGCTGTTGAGTATCTAACGAGACTGAACGAGCTTCAGAGATCGGGGAAGTAGTTTATCGTCATTCGTTCTTTCGTTAACGGGTGTGTTGATTCAAGGTCCCTTTTTGCATTTCAGGCAACCGCTTTTTATATTAGAATACCAGCCAGGAATCCTCAAACGTCTCAGGAATTTTCCCGGACGATTTTTTTGAGGATTTTTCTTTTCTATGGGCACGTGGCGAAACCGCCTGCCGGACCGTCATTGTGCAATGAACGGCCAAGCGGGGCAGACCTGCCCGCGGTTAGAAGGCCGCCTGGCATCAAACGAGATCCTTTCCCAAATTGGGTAGATGGCGAAATTGGCAGACGCGCTAGCCTTAGGAGCTAGTGGGGTAACCCATGGGGGTTCGAGTCCCTCTCTACCCACTTCTTCACTCCGGGAAACGGCGGTCCGGCGGGTAGACTCTCCTTAGGAGTCAGTGGCGTAATCCATGGGGTTCTCCCTCTCGGGTGAAATTTAAACAAGGGACCCCGTCATTGTTCGGCAAGAGCAAGTGGGACTCCCTTCGTACCACCAGATGCGGGTATGAAGTCTCCTGGTCCATGAATTTTGGAGTAATCATTAAGTAAGGATGCAATTGTGGATGTGAAGATCAATACCCTCTCAGAGGTATCCCGCGAAGTGGAAATCTCGGCGAACGCGTCAGAGATCCAGACGCATTTTGACAAGGCCTACATGGAGTACCGGCCCAAGGTCGAGATCAAGGGTTTTCGTAAAGGGAAGGCACCGCTCGATCTGGTCAAAAAGCTTTATGGGGAAATGATCGAGCAGGAAACCCTTTCATCCGTCGCCAGCGAACTCTACCGGGGTGTGGTGAAGGAAAAGGAACTTCGGCCTATCGGCGAGCCGGTCATCACGGACATGCATTACCATCGCGGTGAGACATTCCGCGTAAAAATTCAATACGATATCCGACCGACGATCGAGTTGAAAGACTACAAGGGCATTGAAGTGGAAAAGCCGCTTCATTCCGTAACAGAAGCGGAAGTTGATGAAGAGATCGTACGTCTCCGAAAAATGGACAGCACAACGGAGGCTGCAACAAGCGTGACGGACGACGAATTTGTTGTATCGGGGCATATGCAGGAACTCGACCCATCGGGCGTACCGTTGATCGGGAAGAAATCGCAGAGCGCACGGTTCTACCTTGCCGATCCGCAACTGGAAAAACCGATCCACGATGCGTTGAAGAGCGCTCAGATCGGGGGTGAACATCGCGTCGCGTTTCAGCATCAGCACGGCGAACACATGCACGACGTCAATCTCAAGATCACTGTTTCCGCTGTTGAGCGGGTGCTCCTCCCTGAGTTTAACGCCGACTTTGTCAAGAAGATCACAAAGGACAAGGTTAGCGATCCCGAGGAATTTCGGAAGAAACTTCGGGAGGATCTCACCGAGTATTGGAAAGAAAAAAGCCGACGTCATACCGTGAATTCCGTGGTCAGCGAAATTGTACGAAGGCACGACTTCCAGATACCGGAAAGCCTCACGCGCAGTGTACTGGAGGGATTGCTCGAAGATGTGAAGAACCAGTACCCGAAAAAACAATTGCCCCAGGATTTTGACCACGAGCGGTTCTTCCAGGAAAACAGAGCTTACGCAATCTACCAGTCCAAATGGGCGCTCCTTCGCGAAGAGATCGTGAAAGCCGAGAAGATTGGCGTCACCGACGAAGACTTGTCGGCACTGGCAGAAAAGGAATCGTCCCGGATCGGCATCGACAAAGACCGTCTCACCGAGTATTACAAATCATCCGACCAGATCAAGGACCGACTGGTTAATGAGAAACTGATCGAGTTTCTTGTCGGGCAGTCGAAGATCACCGAGGCACCCCACAAGGATCCCGAATAACGAAAAGGACCCCACGCATGAAGTCGCCTTACGAATTGTACAACCAGCTTGTTCCCATTGTTGTCGAGCAAACGGGCCGCGGCGAAAGGGCCTACGATATTTTCTCCCGCCTTCTCAAGGAACGGATCGTGTTCATCGGCACGCCGATTGACGACACCATTGCCAGCCTGGTCATCGCCCAATTGCTGTTCCTGGAATCCGAAGATCCGGATAAGGACATCAACGTGTATATCAACAGTCCGGGCGGGAGTGTCACGTCCGGTCTTGCGATTTATGATACCATGCAGTATATTCGCCCAGATGTTTCGACCATCTGCATAGGGATGGCAGCAAGCATGGCGGCGGTACTGCTTGCCGGCGGGGCCAAAGGAAAGCGAACCGCACTGCCGAATTCGAGGATCATGATCCATCAACCGTGGGGTGGCGTGCAGGGAACAGCTTCTGATATCAGCATTCAAGCCGAAGAGATCCTCAAGACGAAGAAACGTATCAACGAGATCCTGGCGTTTCACACAGGGCGGACCTACGATCAGCTCATGAAGGATACCGACCGGGATTACTACCTGGCGGCTGAGGAATCGAAGCAATACGGACTGATCGACACTGTTCTGGTCAAACGCACAGAGACCAAAAAAGAAAAATAGGCCATGACCCAAAAGCCGAAACAAGGCGAGAAGATCACCTGTTCATTCTGCGGCCGGACCCCGGAAGAGGTCAGCAGCATCATTGCCGGTCCGGATGTGTACATCTGCGATCTTTGTGTCTCGAGCTCCGTTGACATCATCCGCAACAACCTTGCAGCCATTCGTGCGCGTAAGCATACCTCGCGGTCGGCGCTCGCCCCTGCCGAAATCAAGAAAGCCCTTGATGAATTCGTCATCGGCCAGGAGCTTGCCAAGCGCACGTTGTCCGTAGCGGTGTATAACCATTACAAGCGAATCGACTCCAACGATCACATGCATCATCTCGATGAAGTGGAAATCGAGAAGAGCAATATCATGATGATCGGCCCGACGGGAACCGGGAAGACTCTTCTCGCCCAAACCCTAGCGCGTATCCTTGATGTACCGTTTGCCATTGCAGACGCGACGACGTTGACCGAGGCCGGGTATGTGGGCGATGACGTTGAAACCATCCTCGTGTATCTCCTTCAGAATGCCGATTATAATGTCGAGAAGGCGGAGCGCGGGATCGTCTATATCGATGAGATCGACAAGATCTCGCGCAAGAGCGACAGCGCCTCTATTACGCGGGATGTTTCGGGTGAAGGTGTTCAGCAGGCGCTGCTGAAGATCCTCGAAGGAACGGTCGCGGGTGTCCCTCCCAAGGGCGGGCGAAAACATCCGGAGCAAAGCCTCATCAACATCAATACCAAAAACATTCTTTTCATTTGCGGCGGAGCGTTTGAAGGACTTGAGAAGATCATTGAGCGAAGGGTCAGTCAGAATCCCGTAGGATTCGGAGCGGACATCAAGGGGAAGAAAACCACCGATCGCGACCACTACCTTTCGCGGGTCGAACCGGATGACCTGTTGAAATACGGACTCATCCCCGAGTTCATCGGCCGGCTTCCCGTTATCGCAACGTTGCATTCGCTCGATGAGAAAGCGCTGCTCAATATCCTCACGGAGCCGCGCAACGCACTCGCGAAGCAGTATCAGAAATTGTTCATGCTGGAAGGCGTGGAACTGGAATTTGAAGCCGATGCCTTGAAGGCGGTCGTGGCAAAGGGAATGGAGCGGGGAACCGGCGCACGGGCACTGCGCTCCATCATCGAAGACGTCATGCTCGATATCATGTTTCAGCTTCCCGGCCGGCAGAACGTTTCGAAGTGCATCATCACCCGCGACACGATCCTCAAGACCAAAGAGCCGATCTACCTCTACGAAGAGAGAAAAGCCGGCTAGCATTGTCGATTGGCAATTGAAAATTGACAATTGACAATCCCCGCGTTACTCTAATAGTACACTCCCTTATCGCTTCCCTGTTTCGTGATCTTGATGTCGGACAACTGCGGCGCTTTGATCCTGATCTCAAGTCGATAGGATCGTGAAGGGCCAATGGGGATCCAGCGAAAGTTCATGATCCAGCAATGAAGATCGCGGGAAACCTGCACCTCCGGTGCGGCAAATTGTTTTTGTATGAGGTCGTAGTTGCCATGCGCCGAAATTTTCCACTGGGTAGTCAGATTGAACGAAAGGTTGGCTTGAAGCGAAGCGGAACGAAACTTTTGCCTTGGATCGTCTTGTGACTGGGAGAAATTGAAATTGAGCCCAAGGCTCCATGGAATGGAAAAATCGGGATCCGCATCCTGATAATACCCCCGCGTAATATCCACCCTCTGTATTTCTTCCTGCTCATCCCCCCCCGACACCGTTGACGAACTGCTGCTGCTTCTATCACCACTCAGAGAAGTGCCAAGCGAGAACGAGAAATTGGTGAGATCGGCCAGGTAGCCCTTTTCATCCCAAAGGAATTTATTGACTCGCCGCCCCAATTGTGTGTTAAACTGATAGAAATTATAGACCGTCGTGGCACTCAGATCAAGGAATTGGCCAATCGAGGTGCGATAGTTGATGTTGAGCGGACTCAGGCGAAATTCCGGTGCACGGAAGTTATAGCTGACCGATGCCCCTATATTCATAAGCTGGATCTTTTGCTCCTTCGCGGAGTCGCTCGCCTGGTATTTCATTTCGAAATTATTCTGAATATTGAAATTCGCCGACAGGGACGGCGAGCCCAAAGTTGTTCCGTACACTTGTTTTGCATAGGACAACGAAACCACGGGATTCACTGTATGCCTGATCGCATTCACTCCCCAGATGCCCGGCTGGGCAATACCATAAAATCGCGTGCTCGTACTCAGCGATGCCCGCAGGTTTCCTTGGGAGACTGTCGGCCTGTTTTGCTCAAATACAACCGTACTGTCAGCGCTGTTGCGAACCGGCCTCCGTTGGTCTGTGAATGTCCGTGAATCAGAGAATCCGAGGGAGGGCGTAATTGTGAAATTACCCAAACGCGGGGAGAAGCTCATTTGCACGTTCTGGTTGAGGGTCTGAACATTGGTTCTGGCATACTCTGTGACCGTCCCTATTCCCCCGTTTGTCTTGATGGAATCCAATGTCGAAGCCGTTTTGGAACGACCGTTGACACCCGACGCCCCGTAGGAAATGCCGATGGTTTCATACCATGACGGATCGGATCGGGAACCCCGGCCTTTAAAAGGAAAAAACGCCCCCTGCGTAAAAGAGATCGAGGGAAGGGTTTCATTGATGTTTCCGGAGATCAGGTTTTGATCACGAAGCACAGCAACAGAGAACGATCGATTCGATTCAGGCCAGTACTTGGAGAATGTCGCATTTGAAACAATGTTCTGACGCAAAATGTCATTCAGATTGGTACTGAAATTCCTGTAGTAGCTCCCGGATGAGAATGTGAAATTCACTCTCAGATTGGCGGTCGGATCGATGGTTTGGTTGTGCAGCAGCTGAACGTTATAATCTTTGCTTTCGGTCCGATCGGGATCGCCAACCTCCCCTTCGGTCCGGCGGTTGTATCCTGCGGAAATCGAGCCGTCGAATTCATAGCGGAGGTTGTATCGGAGGTGAGACTTGTTTCCCCATCCGCCACGTGAATACCAATCAAAAGCCGTAGAAAGATCAAGGTAGTCGCTGACCGCCCAGTAGTACCCAAAATGGCTGAAGTATCTTCCAAGACGAGCATCTTCCCCGTACGCCGGTGCAATGATGCCGGAACGGCGGCCTGATCGGTTGGGAAAAACACCGAACGGCAGGGCGAACACCGGTACGTCGGCAATGTAGAAAAACACGGGCTCGGCAACGATTACGTCACCAGGGATTATCTTCATCTTCGGGCTGAGAAAATAAAAATGGGGATGGTCCCTGTCACAGGTCGTGTAGCGTCCGTCGGAAACAAAGAGGACATCCTTGCCTACCTTCTTGATGTCGTGACCGCGATAGTATCCCCCTTCGAGTTCGGTTTCCCCACGATCGATCTTCCCTTTTTTTGTCCGAAAGTTGTATCCGATCTTGAATCCATCATACTTCTCCCCCGCATCATTTAAGATCGGAAGACCGGAAAACACCCCCAATGTATCCTCAACTCCCCCGGCCGTGAGAGTCGCCGTATCCCAATTGACTGCGATACGATCGGCCTCGAGCTGAATGGTGCGATAGCGAATATCGCCCTTGCCATAGAGATTCATATATCGTGTGCGGAGGGAATACGAGATGGAATCCATTGCACGATAAATGACGAGGGTGTCAAGGCCTGATACGCGGCGGGTTGTATCGGGAACCGAGAGAGACGTGTCAGAGGGAACAGCGGATTGCTGTGCGTGCAGGAGCGCCGGGCACAGCGTAAAGAGGACAACAACCAACACCCGGAGGAGTGCGGTTGCCTCCTGAAGGGGAAGCGCGCAGCCTTCGGGTTTCACAGGACTAATCCTGCTGCTCCGAGAATGCCGGCATCATTGCCGAGTTTGGCGGGAAGCACTTTGATGTCCGGCCGTAGAGGTTTAAGCACATGTTCCTGCACGGATTTTTTTACTGCATCCATCACAAATTCTCCTGCTCCTGAAATTCCACCCCCGATGATACTTACGCGAAGGTCCATGGTGTTCATCACCGCCCCGAGAGCGACACCAAGCAACATTCCTGCCTCCAACAATACTTCGCGTGCGAATGCATCGCCTTCTCTCGCGGCCCGGGCGATGTATACGGGTTCAATCTGGTCAAGGTTACCGCCCACTAGTTCTATGATCTTGCTTTTTGGGTTTTGTTTAAGCTTTTCGGCGGTTCGCTGGGAAAGGTATTTTTGACCAACATATGCCTCGATGCAGCCCCATGATCCGCAATTACAGGGCACTCCTTTATAGTCCACGCAAATGTGGCCAATTTCACCGGCGCCCCCAGTGGGACCACGGTAAATTTTCCTGTTGAGAATAATGCCCCCGCCGACCCCGGTTCCCCAAATGACAAAAAGAAAATCCGGAAACGGCTTCCCAGCTCCGAATCTGGACTCTGCAATGGCTGCTGCGTTCGCGTCATTCTCGACTTGAACCGGAAGATTGAACAAGCTTTCGAGTTTTTTTCGGAGCGGAACATTGTCAAAATCCGCGAAATTTGGCGGTGCTTTTACATTGCCGTCATCGTCCACCATCCCCGGCGAGCCAATGCCGATGCCGCGCACGACTGCGCCGTTGGCGTGATCCATGGCATCCCGAATGGACACCTCCACCTGACGAAGGACTTCCTCTTGTTTCAGTCCCGCATTGGAGGGGAATTTGTTCTGATAGACGATGCGGCCTTCGGATGATACAAGGCCCGTTTTGACCGTCGTCCCGCCTAGGTCGACGCCAATGACATGGTTACTCATGGAAATCAAGGTAAGAAAAAATGCTGACCAATGGGAAGAGTTGAGATTTTCAATGATCAAACGTCATTTGACTATTTCCTTGGTTATCGTTCCCGGCAATCGAGGCACTCATGGATAAAGCAGCGGATTGATCTCGCTTGCCGCGAGATCGCCTGGCTTCAACCCCGGGTGAAAAACTTCGCAATCCACCTTTCGATGCTCGTTGTCGGGTTCCATGATCCGGGTCCCATCGGCGTAGTAAATTACCGTCATGACTTCCCTGCGATGGCTGCTCGTATTCGCGTGAGCGGAGTGAAGTGTCCGTCCTGAATGGAAGGTTGCGTCCCCTGCCGACAATTCATAACTCTCAACGGGTAATTCCTTTTCACGGATCACGCGCACAAAGTACTCCTGGGAGGTTTCTGAGATCGGCATTTCCCGGAAGACACCTGTGCGATGGGAGCCTGAAACGAAGCTCATCGAGCCCATGGTTCTGGGAATGTCCACAAGAGCCATCCACATGGTAATCGTGTGTTCCGTTGCCAGGGGCCAATAATAGTGATCCTGATGCCAGGGAGTTGCCTTTCCCCCCCGCTCCTTGATCAGGGCCTGGTCATGATAGAGCCGGACCGCAGGAACGCCCATGAGCCTGGCTGCGATCCCGGCAAACCTCTTTGCAAAGATGAAGGACCGGACATCCTCGTTCATCCGCCAGACATTCGTCACCTGTGTAAACATGGCACTGTAATCGCTGATCCGTCCCTGCGCATCTTTTTGACGTGCGGTCTCATCGACAATGTCCCTGATCTGCGGCCGGGCAACATCGAGCTCACTTTTTGTTGCCACTCCGCGCAGAATGGTGTGCCCGTTGCGACGGTACTCCTCAAGAATGTTCGCGGGAATGTCGTATGCCGAGGAGAGGTTCATGGATTTGTGAAGATGTGAGAACGACCTGCCAATGCAATTCCGCTACCGCTTTTTCCTCTTCCAGAGAGAATTCAGGCGTTCCCTGATTTCCTTTTCCCTCCCCTGATCACCCGGCCTATAATAGAGTTTCTCCAGAAGATTATCCGGGAGGTATTGTTGTTCGGAAAAACCACCCTCGTCATCGTGACTGTACCGGTACCCGGCCCCATAACCGATGTCTTTCATAAGTGATGTCGGTGCGTTGCGAAGATGAAGGGGGACAGCAAGGTTGGGGAGTTTTCGAACATCGTCGAGAGCTTCTTCGATACCGCGATACGATGCATTGCTCTTTGGCGCCGAGGCCAGATAGGCGGCGGTTTGAGCGAGGATGATCCTCGCTTCCGGCATCCCTACGCTTTCGATCGCTGTGAAGCAGGATGTTGCAAGGACGAGCGCATGGGGGTCCGCGTTGCCGATATCCTCAGATGCCAGAACCACCATTCTTCTCGCGATAAAACGAATTTCCTCCCCCCCTTCCAGCATTCGTGCCAGCCAATACATGGCGGCGTCGGGGTCGCTGCCGCGCATGCTCTTGATGAATGCGGAAATGATATCGTAATGCTGTTCACCACCCTTGTCGTACAGCGCCATTCTTCTTTGAAAGGCCTCTTCAATCGAGGATTTTTTCAGGACGGTCTTTTTCTTCTCACCCGTCCTCGTAAGTTGGACTGCGATCTCGAGTCCGTTGAGAAGTTTTCGGGCATCGCCTCCGGACAGGAGAAAGAGCAGGTCCGTGTCTTCGATCTCAATGTTTTTCGCGGAGAGAACCGGATCAAGCTCCAAAGCCCGCTTCAGAATTGCTTCGAGTTCGGATTTCCCCAGCGGCGTGAGTGTGTACACTCGTGACCGGGACAGCAGTGGGGCGATAATTTCGAACGACGGATTCTCCGTCGTTGCCCCAATGAGGATCACGGTCCCGTCCTCCACGCTGTGCAGAAGCGCATCCTGCTGCGCTTTGTTAAATCGGTGGATCTCGTCGATGAACAGGATTGTGCGCCGGCCCTGAAGCTTGCGTAATTTCTCCGCCCGGGCGATCACCTCACGGACATCCTTCACTCCTGCTGCGACCGCGTTAAGCTGATGAAAATCGGCTTTTGTGTGATGGGCGATCAGCCGTGCAAGCGTTGTTTTTCCTGTTCCCGGGGGACCCCATAAGATCATCGAAGATGGGGCATCGTCCTCGATCATTCGGCGCAACGGCTTCCCCTCACCGAGAAGATGTTCCTGTCCGATGAATTCCTTCAGTGATTCGGGCCGGGCACGTTCCGCAAGCGGAGAGAAGGCCCGGGTTTGTTTCTGATTAAGCTGGTGATCGCCAAACAGATCAGCCATAAGATCCTCTTGAACGACCGAGATAAAAAATGAATCCCGCCTGAGCGGGATTGGACATTTTCATGTTCGAATGATACGAAGCAACAACCGTCAGTCTTTCTTCACCCTGTAGACCGTTTCCCCGTCCCGGGCCATGCCATAGCGTTCACGTGCGAGCTTCTCGATCGTCTTCTTGTCGCCTTCAACAGCCTTCAGATGTGCATGAAGGTACTGTGTTTCCTTGCGGGCCTGAGCCAGTTTTTCCGTCAAATCCCGTTTCTGAAGTTCAAGAGACGTCCTGCGGATGATTCCCTTGTTGTCAAACAGAAGATAAACGGCGGCGACCACGGCAATGAGGAGGGAAACCATTCTCCGGCGGTTCTTCAGCAATCGTTTTACGAGTCCCTGGAGGTGGCGGGGTTTTGGTATGGCTCGGTAGAAATCGCCGTTCATGATTCTGAAAATACGCCTCTTTTTATCATCATGCAAGGATGTTACTGTCGATACCAGCCGGATTTGGGCTTATAAGCGGTCTGAAGATGCATCCGGGTCCCGTGACGTTCAAACGCAAGCTGGATGAGGCGGTCCAGGAGGTCAGGATAGGAAATTCCGGAAGCCTCCCAAAGTTTTGGGTACATGCTGATCGATGTAAAGCCGGGGATGGTGTTGATCTCGTTCAGAAACACTTTTGTGGACCCGGCAGCCACAAGAAAATCGACGCGCGCCATCCCGGCGCAATCGAGAATGCAGAAGGCGTGAACCGAAAGGTCCTGAATTTTCCGAATGACGGACTTGGGGAGCTTTGCCGGGATCAGTGCCGTGGATTTTCCGTCTACATACTTTGCGTCATAGTCGTAAAATTCATTTGAAGGAACGATCTCTCCGGGAAGTGAAGCGACGGGATTGTCATTCCCGAGGACACTGCACTCGATCTCCCGTGCGCGGCGTACCGCCTTTTCGACGAGGATCCTTCGGTCGTACTCCGCCGCAAGGTTGATGGCGGCTTCAAGCTCCTTGACATTCCGGGCCTTGCTGATCCCAATACTGGATCCCAGATTCGCCGGCTTGACAAACGCGGGATACCCGATTTTTCGTGCTGCCGATTCGAGGATTCTCTTCCGGTTTTTCTGGAACTCATCGGACGTGAACCAAAGTCCGGGTGTGACCGGAATTCCCGCCTGGCGCAGCAATTGTTTTTGGACGACCTTGTCCATTCCAATCGCTGACCCGAGCACCCCTGCTCCGACATACGGGATGCCAGACAGTTCGAAGAGGCCTTGAATCGCACCGTCTTCACCAAATACCCCATGCAGAACCGGAAAGAGAACATCGACATGGTAGAGAGCGGGACCCGTGAGAGAAGAATTCAGGGACATGAGTCCCTGATATTGGGGGTTGGGCACGATCGTATGTTCCGGATACCGTTCGACGGGGGTTTTTTCTTTGAGGAGCCTAAGGGCATCGGAAGAAGCGAGCCAACGGCCTTCGGGAGTGATCCCGATCGGAAGGACTTCGTATTTTTTCGGATCGAGTGCCTGCATGACAGATGCTGCGGAAACAAGTGACACTTCATGCTCGGGCGATCGCCCCCCAAATACCACTCCGACCTTGATTCTCTTTTCCTGAGAAAATGCGTTCATCACGACTTTATCTTTCCGCTCTCGGCCAGAACGGCCCGGATAAGTTGCTTGATCTCCTCCTCCGGGAGGTCGCCTCCCTCTTCCTTCACACGTGGTGCCGCAGGAACGACCGGACGCATCACTTTCCCATACACGGGTCCGCTTAACGCCAGCAGTTTCTGAAGATCCTGTTCGGAAAGACGGTGTTCGCCGCCGAGCATTCGAGCAACGAACGTCATATGCGCCACATGCTCGACTTTTTCGAGTTTGTCATAGGCGTTTTCCAGATCAGGACCATAAGCAACCACGCCATGGTTGGACATCAGGATGGCATCAGACGAGTGAACAAATGGTGCAAGAGAATCGGCGAGTTCACGCGTCGAAGGAGTCGCGTACGGAGCGAGGGGTATGGTCCCCAGGCCGATGATCACTTCCGGAAAGACGGCCGACGGGATCGGAACACGGGCCGCGGCGAAACCGGTTGCGTACGTCGGGTGTGCATGGACGACCGCTTGAACGTCCCGCCGTTCCCGATAAATGAAAAGATGCATGCCGAGTTCCGTTGATGCTCTTCGATTGAGTGTTACCGGCGATCCGTCGGGAGTGACTTCGACGAGCATTGTCTCGGTCACGTTTCCTTTGTTTACCGAGGACGGTGTGACCAGGATGTTTCCATTCGGAATTCTCGCGCTCACGTTACCATCCTGCGCGGTGACGAAACCCTTCGAGGAGAGGCGGTGACAGACAAGGACTATGGTGGCGGCGATATCGGAGCGGGAATGTTCCATGAAACTCACCACGATGATAGCAAAAAGAGTGAAGATGTTCAATTTGTTGTTTGTCAGGGCTAATCTGGTTATATTTCATTTTTTGGGACCGAAACTGTCGAAAGGATCGCCGTGGTAGAGTTTTCACCTTCCCGTCTGGAGCAATTGTTCAGAGAGTTTAACGGCAAACGCATTGCTGTGGTTGGTGACCTCATGGTGGACCGCTATTTTTGGGGCACCGTCAACAGGATATCTCCCGAGGCACCGGTTCCGGTCGTCGAGGTGGAATCCCAGTCTACCCGGCTCGGAGGAGCAGCCAACGTCGCCAACAATGTCTCGTCGCTGGGAGGCATTCCGATCATGATCGGCGTCATTGGGAACGATGACGGAGGCCATCTTCTGAAGAAGCTCATTGAAGAGTCCGGATTTCCGACATCGGGACTTGTCGTTGATACGGCCCGTCCGACAACGATCAAAACACGCGTCATCGCGCACCATCAGCATGTCGTTCGGATCGATCATGAAGTCAAAGAAGATATTTCGGAATCGATTCAGGCCCAGATCTTCAAAGTCCTCAAGAATGAACTTTCCTCTCTTGACGCGATCATTCTCGAGGATTACAACAAAGGGGTTGTTGTCGGGGGGCTGATCAAGGAAATTGTTGCCCTGGCACGATCGAAGGGGATCATCGTGACCGTGGACCCGAAGTTCAATAATTTTTTTGAGTATAAACATGTCACCGTGTTCAAACCGAACCGCAAGGAATCCGAGGAGGCCTTGGGACGCCGGCTGAACAACAGGGCGGCGGTTGAGCAAGCCGGGCGCGATATCCTGAGGGAACTCGACGCAGAGAACATTCTGCTGACCCTGGGATCGGAAGGGATGTCGCTGTTTGAGCGTTCGGGGTCTGTTACCCACGTTTCGACTCATGCCAAAAAAGTTGCCGATGTTTCGGGAGCCGGCGACACGGTGATCTCCACGCTCACCATGTGTCTTGCCGCAGGGGCCGGAATCAAAGAAGCGTCCGCCCTGGCGAATATTGCAGGCGGGGTCGTTTGCGGTGAAGTGGGGATAGTCCCTATCGACAAGCCCGCGCTGTTCAACACGATTACGGAACATCACAGATCGGACTGACCGATGGGCAGGGTTGTCACTCGACAAGAACTTTTGGACATCAGGACCCGTTTAAAGGAGAAGAACCTTCGCGTGGTCTTTACCAACGGGTGCTTTGACATTCTGCACCGCGGTCACGTCGACTATCTCGAAAAAGCCAAGAGTCTTGGCGACGTTCTCATTGTCGGGCTGAATACAGACGCGTCGGTTCGCCGCCTTAAAGGTGCGGACCGCCCGGTAGTCGATCAGGACGATCGGGCGCATGTCCTTGCGGGACTCGCTTCGGTTGATTTTGTCTGCCTGTTTGACGAAGAGACTCCTCTGAAGCTTATTGAATCAGTTGTCCCTGACGTTTTGGCAAAAGGTGCTGATTGGGCAGTTGAAGATGTTGTCGGACGCGAGGTTGTGGAAGCGGCGGGCGGATCGGTCCGAACCATCGAATTCCTTCCAAACCGTTCCACAAGCCGGATCATCGAGAAAATCCGGAATTCGTTTGCCCGCCACTAAGTGTCTCCAATCCCCAGGCCATGCAGGTTCCTGATCTGCCGTGAAACGAATCCTGACATCGACATATTACACTGCCGTTATTCTCGTCTTCCTGATGATCGCCATCGGCGGATTCACGCAAACGAAAACATTTCGGTCTTACCTTCGAGGGATCGTTCTTGAAGAGCTCGGGAAAATGTTGGACGCGAGCGTCGACTTTGGCGTGCTTGAAGGCAATCTCGTGTCCGGCTTTCAAATCAATAATGTCGTTCTCGCAAAAGAGGGACGTGAGATTTTCTTCGCGGAACAGGTCGAGGTCCGTTATGACCCCGGATCGATCCTGCTTCAACGTCTCACCCTCTCCCGCCTGACTCTCCTCCGTCCGCGTTTTCATCTCTGGCGGGGCCTTGACGGAGACTGGAATATTGACCGCCTGGTTCTTGCAGACCCGGAGGCCGATACATCTTCATCCTCTCTCACGCTTGATTTCCGCCTGATCGAACTCGAGGATGCCATTGTGGAGATCATCGATTCCGTGGCATTGTCGCATCGAATCGAAGAAGATCTCCTTTCCCGGCCGGCCGACGCAATTGATTATGCGCGGGTTACTTTGACTCCTTTGGCGTTTCGCGGCGGGTTGCACGTATCGGACGCCGGGGTCGTTCTTTCTGTCAAGGGCCTCGAATTTCAATCAACAAAACCGCGCTTCCATCTTGCCGAGTTGAAGGGTGAGATACAGCTCCGACCCGGCTTGACCGAAGTAAAATCCCTCGTCGTTCGTTCGACAAACTCCCGCTTTTCGGTCAATGCCCGTATGCGGGGGAAAAACGTCACGTCCATTGGTGACGTGCGTGAATTGGAAAAGACCCCCGTCGAGATTGACCTCAATGTTGACAAACTGGATTTCCGGGAATTCAGGCAGTTCCTCCCCGGCCCGGTTGATTTTCTGGCAGGATCGTCTTCCTTTAGCGTGAAAGCCAACGGCGAATTCGGAAACCTTTCCGTCCGAGAAGTGATTCTCAGAACTCCGAGGACCTACCTGAACATTGCCGGGGCCATCCGGAATCTTCATGAATCCGATGACCTGGAAATGGACTTGACGGCCCGCGATAACATCATTCACCCTGCCGACCTTTACGAATATCTGCCTGGCCTTAACCTCCCTGATCTTAATCCGCTTGGTGTGCTCAGCTGCAGTTTCAGTTTTAACGGCACACCGGAGCAATTCAAGGCATCGGTTCAAGGCAGGCTGAACTCAGGAGAATTTTTCACGGAGGCCGACCTTGACCTTCGTGGGAAGTATCTCACCTACGACGGAACAATCAGCACCACGGGATTCGATCCCGGAAAGCTTCTGGGAGACCCGTTCTTGTCCGGAAACCTGAATACACGCGCAACGGTCTCCGGTTCCGGCACTTCCTTGCGTACCATGACAACGGTCGTACGCCTTCAGGCGGACTCCTCGACCTTTCTTGGCCTTCCGGTGAACAATTCGATCATCGTGGTGGATGTTGCCGACAAATCTCTCAGAAGCAACCTTCTTCTGAATGCAGGCCCAACGCGCGTGGATCTGAACGCCCGTTCGAATTTTCTGTGGAACGACTCCCTGACCTACACCCTTGACGCAACCATTAATTCGCTCGACCTTTCAACGTTAACGGGTGAAGAGGACCATTCAAGCGATCTTTCCTTCACGATGGCGTTGAGCGGCAAGAATCTGGATTTCAGTTCGATGAAAGCCGGTGCGAGGATTCACTTCCTCCGTTCATCATTTGGGAATGATGAGTTTGAGGACCAAGATGTCGTGATCGCGTATGACGCTGAGGGAACCGTACGATCCCTTTCTCTCCAGTCGAACCCCGTTGATATCGAAGTCGAGGGCCGCTTCACCCCTGCGTCCATTGTGGGGATTCTTGAACGTGGAGGCCGTACACTCTCGCAGGCTGTGAGTCACCGGTTTGCCACTTTTGACTCACTCAGAATCGGAAGCTCCGCGTCGCGCGCCTCTCCGTTCCGTGCGAGGATCGGTCCTCTCCTCGACACCGTCTCGGCCACGGTCGCCATCAGGGTCAGAGACCTTTATCCGCTCGGGGCCTTTCTCCGTCAACCGATGTTTGGCGCCGGCGAGGTGCATACCACCGTAAACGGATCATCGGAAGGGCTTTCACTTTCCGGCGGGCTGAGGCTGCCTTCGTTCATCCTGAGCGGGTCATCCCTGCTGGACTTATCCGACGTCAACCTGGAATTCTCCATCGGAGGACTCCGGGACCGGAACACGCTTGAGGGGCTTCAGACAGACTTGCGTCTCGGAGCGGGCGCGATCCTTGTCGACTCAACGTTGTTCAGTCAGGTGAGCTTTCATCACCAGCTTCGCAATGATTCCTCTTCGTATACCCTCGAGACCCTTCTCGACTCGACGATCGGTATTTCATTTGACGGCACATCACAGTTTATTCCTAACCGCATCGATCTCGTTATTCCGACCCTTCGATTACGTATCGCCGACCATGCCTTTGAGAACCCGGAACCCCTGCAGCTTCAATACGGGCGCGATGGGCTCCTGTTCAACAACTTTATCCTTCAGCACGAAGCCGAGGAAGTTGCGTTCCGCGGCCTGTTCAACCCCGGAGGATCTTCCGATATCGCCTACTCCATTCAGAGTTTTCTTCTGAACAATCTGCAGGAGTTCTCCCGTGACCCGGAGTACATCGAAAAAGTCCGCGGTTTCAACGGAGTCGTGGATCTCGATGGCACGTTTCGGGGAAATTTCGACCTGCCCGAATTTGAACTGTCGCTCAAAGCACTGGGCGTGACCATGGAAGAGACCGTTTTCGGACAGATCACAGGCCGGGGCACGTTTCGAAGCGGAATGGCAGACGTATTTCTCGAGTTCATGAGCCGCCCGAACGAACAGGGGTCCATTCCTGAACTATTCGTCTCCGGCACCATGCCCGTTCAGCTCGGCAAGACAGAATCGGCCGCGCGCGACCAGTCGATGAATCTGACCCTTCGATCCAATGCGTTTCGGCTCGAATTTTTGGATCCTTTTGTGTCGGTCACTTCGAAGCTCAAAGGGGCCGTTTCGGGAAATGTCGTTATGCGCGGAACACTCGCCGCCCCGCTCTATGAAGGCTCCCTTTCCTTCGAGCAGGCAGAATTCAATTTCGTGCCGTTGGGCATCACTTATCGGCTCCAAGGACAACTCATCCCCGAAGGAAAGACGTTTCGGCTTGAGGCGGTGACTCTCTCGAACATTTCCGAGGACAGGGTACCGGCACTTGTCGACGGATTGGGCTCCATGTCTTTCGGGGGAAGATTCACGATGGAAGGAATCGTTGTCAAGCAGTTTGATATTTCTGCAAGCGGCCAATTGCTCGTTATGAAGGAAATCGTCCGATTACAGGACCTTCCGATGTACGGGAACGTCTACGTTGGAACCGGCGCCAAGGAGCTTCGGTGGTTTGGAGCTCCCGAACAATCCTTTGTCACCGGCGATCTTCTGATCAAGAATGCAACGATGACGTTTCCACCCAGCCAGGACCTTCTGTTGGAGCGGGCGAGAATGTACACGGTGGATTTCGTCGACGATACAAGCAAAGGTATCAGCAGCACGGACCAGACGGGAGGCAGAAGCCTGGCGCTCGCGAACGGCGGGTCACCCCCAACGGCGCCCCGTGGAATCCCCGCCCGGACCAACGAGACTGAGGAAGAGCAGAGATCATTTCTCGACAACATCGTCTATAACCTTGCCCTGGAAACGGCAGGGCTGACGCAAGTACGTTTTGTATTCAACCAGCTTACCAATGAAGAACTCTCCGCGGATCTAAAGGGCCGGCTGGTCTTCACAAAGGATGAATCAGGATCACGGGTGACAGGAGAGCTGGAGGTCGGCCAAAGATCTTATTACAAGTATTTCAAAACCCTCCAGGCAACCGGGAAGCTCCTCTTTACAGGAGACATTACAAATCCTGAATTGAATATCGTCGCAACGTACGAAGGCAGCTATCGCCCGGCGGACTCGACGCAATCAGAGCAAAAGGTCGTCGTCCGCCTCGACATCACAGGGACGAGATCAGAACCCAAAGTCATCATGGGACTGGAAACGTACGACCGGGATGGGAACAAGCTCCCCCAGAGGGCCGATGCTCAGTCCGACGCTATCGCGTTCCTGGTGAGCGGCACCTTCAAAGACGAAATGACTCAGGGGGAGGAAAGAAACCTCCTTGCCACAAGTCTGCTTGGAAGTATCGGATCTTCGTTATTGTCGGGTCCTTTGACGGACCTGGTCAGAAACCAGGTCGGATACATTACTTCGATCGATGTATACTACTACGGCGGGGGCAACCGGACGTTCGGCGAGTCGGCCGACATCCGTCTCACCGGTGAGGTCGGAGACGCCGTGATCCGTCTTGGGGGTCGGGTGTTGGAGGACGTCAGAAACACGAATGTGAGCATTCAGTTTCCCATGAGCAGTGTTACAGGATCAGAGGCATGGCGCAATTTGATCCTGGAGCTTGAACGTCGGTCCGAAGGAACCGAAAGCCTTGAGCAGCGGCGTCAATCCAACGGACTCCGCTTATTGTATAGAATATCATTCTAGGTGTAGTGGCCTCAGATCACTGCACACAATTCATAACCAGGAGAACCACATCGAAACTTTAAAAAACAGCATTCTGACTTTTCTTGCGCGGCATCCGAACGAAACGTTCAAAACGATGGAACTGGCACGGAGATTGTCTTTGAAAACCGATGACGAGGTCCATGCGATGCAAGCGGCGCTCGGGGAATTGGAACAGGAAAAGCGCATACGAAGAGAAAAACAAGGCCGATTTGGCCATCTTGAGCTCCCGCAGATCTTTCAAGGAAAAATCGAGTTGACGAGACAGGGCCTGGGATTTGTCACGGTGGAAGGGATGGAAAACGATGTCTTCATTCCGCCCGGATTCCTCGGATCCGCCCTCACGGGTGATACCGTCGAGGTTTCCCTATTTGCCAAGGGCCGGTCCCAGAAGGAAGGCGGCAAGAGAAGAGAAGGAGAAGTCCTGCGTGTCCTTGCCCGAGGCAAAGATATCCTCGTAGGCACCGTTCAGCGGTATCGCAAGACTTTCTCCGTTGTTCCCGACGACAAGAAGTTTCCCGTCGAGATCATCGTGGATGCAGAAGACCTTCATGGGGCGCAGCCGGGGAGCAAGGTTTTGGTTCAGATCCATTCCTGGGGAGGAAAGCGATTGAATCCCGAAGGAACGGTGATCGAAGTTTTGGGACAAGCCGGGGAAGTCAAAGCAGAACTGCTTTCCGTGGTAAGAGAATTCAAGCTTCCCCTCAGCTTCCCCCCAGAAATCGTCGCTGCCGCAGAGGCGTTGAGTACGACGATCTTTGAAGAGGAAATCGCCCGGAGAATGGATTTTCGAAAGGACATTTGCTTCACCATTGACCCCGAAGATGCCCAGGATTTCGATGACGCAGTATCGCTGGACCTCCTCCCCGGCGGAAACTTCCGGCTCGGGGTACACATCGCCGACGTCTCTGCATATATTCAAGAGGGATCCGATCTCGATAAGGAGGCATACCAACGCGGAACCAGCGTGTATTTTCCGAACATGGTCATCCCAATGCTGCCGGAGAAACTCTCAAACGTGGTATGCAGCCTGCGGCCGGACGAGGATCGATTGACGTACTCGGTGTTCATGACGGTCACACCAAAAGGGGTCGTCAAGGATTATGAGATCCGCGAGTCGGTCATCCGCAGTGCACGAAGATTCGCCTACGAAGACGTGGATGCCATTGTGAAGGGAACAACGCTCCCAGCGGAAATACCGCCTCTTATTCTGGAACGCGTGCGCGCCATGCATACCCTCAGCAAAACGCTCACGGCGAACCGAATGAAAGAAGGAAGCATCGATTTCGAATCGTCGGAAGCGAAATTCCGATTCGACGCCTCGGGCAAACCCGTGGAAATCATCAAGAAGGCACGATTGGACAGTCACCGCCTTGTCGAAGAATTCATGCTTTTAGCCAACAAGACGGTAGCCCGTCACGTCGGCCTTCTCAGGAAGGAAGAGAACATCCGGCCGTTTCTTTACCGGGTGCATGACAGCCCCGATCCGGACCGCGTCAAGGAACTTGCCGCATTTGTCGAGCGTCTCGGGTTCAAACTCACACTCGAGGGCGGCGTTTCCTCAAAAGCCATGCAGAAACTTCTTGACCAGGTTCGCGGGACCGAAGTGGAGAATGTGATCAATGAGGTTGCTCTGCGATCCATGGCCAAAGCGGTTTATTCGGAAAGAAACATCGGCCACTACGGGCTGGCGTTTGACTATTATTCTCACTTCACCTCACCGATCCGACGTTATCCGGATCTTGTGATCCACCGAATGCTCAAAGAGTACTCCCGCGGGATGGACAAGGCCAGGCACGAGCAGTTGCTTCGCAGCCTCCCTGAGACCGCGCGATTTTCGTCGGTGCGGGAACGGGTGGCCGTAGAAGCGGAGCGCGCAGCGATCAAGGTGATGCAAGTGGAATACATGAAGCGTCATCTGGGAGATGAGTTCGAAGGGGTCATTTCCGGTGTTACGCATTTCGGAATGTTTGTGGAGATCAAAGACCTGCTGGTTGAGGGGATGATCCATGTCCGCGATCTTGAAGGAGACTATTTTGTCTACGACGACAAGAACTACGTGCTTATTGGCCGCCGGACAGGAAAGCGGTACCGTCTTGGAGATTCCGTGCCGTTGAAAGTCGTTCGGGTGAACGCCGAGGAACGGGAAATCGACTTCACAATTCCCCAGGCAGACGGCGGAGATTCCTCCCGTCCACCACGGCGAAACAAAAGGAACTAAGGGCGCGGCGCTGCCGTTGCAACAATAGGGCCTGTGCTCCGTTTCATTGCGTTTCCATGGCTTTTTGTCTACACTCCATTATGAAACTATAAGGAACGGTTATGAAGCGCTTTCCGTTTGTCCTCCTCCTCCTGCTATTCTGTCTCTCTCCCGCACAGGCACAAAATGCCTCGTTCGGCAAGAACAAAGTTCAGTACAAGGCCTTCGATTGGCGCTATATTCAGACGAGCCACTTCGACGTGTACTACGCGCAGGACGGGTACGAGCTGGCGGTGTTCGCCGCGCAGGCTTCCGAGGAGGCATATGACGCCATTCGCAAGCTTTGCCGCTACGAAATCACAAACCGCATCTCGATCGTCATCCATAATTCGCACAACGAATTCCAGCAGACGAATGTTGTCGGCGAGTACATGGAAGAAGGGATCGGCGGCGTCACCGAACTTTTCAAAAACCGCATCGTCCTCCCGTTCGAGGGAGACTATCATGATTTCCGCCGCGTCATTCATCACGAGCTGGTGCATGCCGTTCTGAACGACATGTTCTATGGCGGATCGATTCAGGCATTGCTGGCCAGCAGGTCGCCACTGGTGCTTCCGGGCTGGTTGAATGAAGGGCTGGCCGAATATTCCGCTCTCCAATGGGACACCAATTCGGATATGTTCCTCCGCGACGCAACCATCCATAACTACCTCCCGCCTATTGATTATTTGGGAGGATATTTCGCGTACCGCGGGGGGCAGGGGGTCTGGCACTACATCGCCACGAAGTATGGTGAACAGAAGATCGCGGAGATTCTCAATCGCATCAAAGGGACACGAAGCATCGATCAGGGTTTCCGGAGCACCATCGGGCTCTCGGTCAAAGAGTTGTCGGATCGATGGCAGAAGGAGCAGAAGGTTTTGTACTGGCCGGACATTGCCAAACGGGAAGAACCGACGGAATATGCGCGCCGACTGACGGACCACACCAAACTTGAAAACTTCTACAACACCAGTCCGGCGATCTCTCCCCAGGGAGACCGCATCGCCTTCCTCTCCGACCGGGATGATTATTTTGACGTTTATCTTATGTCGGTGACAGACGGGGAGATCCTCGACAAGGTCATCCACGGGCAGAGGACCAGTAATTTCGAGGAACTTCACTTATTGACCCCGGGGCTCACATGGTCACCCGACGGGAAAAAACTCGCCCTGGCAGTCAAGGCAGGGGAGCGTGATGCGATCATGGTGATCGATGCTGAGACCGGAAAGGAAGAGAAGATTGTATTTGATCTGGACGGCATTTTCTCGGTGGACTGGTCACAGGATGGTACCACTCTGGCGTTCGTCGGCCTGAAGGCCCCACAAACCGACATCTATCTCTATTCGCTCGCGACCAGGGAACTGCGGAACATCACCAATGACATTTTTTCTGATTCTGACCCGACCATCTCTCCCGATGGAACAACGGTCTATTTTTCTTCCGATCGGAAGGATATGACGGATGGCAGTCTCCCTCCGGGCTTCCGAATGATCGAGTTTGATTACAGCGGGAAGGACCTTTACAGTGTTTCCGTTGCCACGGGAGCCATCACGAAAATCGGGGGTACGCCGAACAGCGATGAAACCTCCCCCGTCGCTTCACCGGACGGAAAGAAAGTCCTTTTCATTTCAGATCGGAACGGCATTAATAACGTTTACGAGCTGGACCTGACAACCGGCACCGATCGCCCGATTACGAATTCCCTCACGGGGATCTATCAGCTCTCTCTCTCTCATGACGGATCGAAGATGGCCTTTGCTTCGTTGAATGAAGCAGGGTTTGACATTTTTGTGATGCGAACTCCGTTCGAGCGCTCCCTGAACGTTGCCGAGCTTGAGCCCACGGAATTCATCAAAAAGCTGCGCGATCTCCCCACGCAATCAAGGCCTGTGGTCACATTGAAATCCACGCGAACCTACACAGATACGGTGTCTGTGAGGGGGGACGTGATTGTCATGGCAGATACGACCCAACGGGAGGCTTTTCAGGAGGGCGGAGGCCGGGTCGACCTCAAGGGTTTCGTGTTCAGCGAAGAGATCATGCGGGACACCTCGGCCAGCAGGTTGCCGGACCCCGCGCTCTTCGATGTTGCCGACAACGTCGATAACACAGGAAACTTCATCCCCCGGAAATATAAACTGAATTTTACGCCGGATCTCGTTTACGGGAACGCAGGCTACAGCACCTTTTATGGTATTGAGGGATCAACGATCATGGCCTTTAGCGACATGCTCGGTGACCACCAAATTATTTTCCAGACAAATCTCCTGCTCGACTTGAAGAACAGCGATTACGGTCTTTCGTACTATTATCTTCCCGGCCGAATCGACTACGGATTTCAGGGATTTCACAGTGCAAGGTTCCTCTACATCACAGACGCTCTCGGCTACCCGGTTCTCTATCGCTTCCGGCAATGGGCCGTTGGTGTCATGGCATCCTACCCCATTGACCGTTTTCGACGCCTTGATTTTGCGACCCTGTGGTTGAATCTTTCCCGGGATAACCTCGACAATCCTCAGGAACGTCCGCAGAAACGGTCTTTCATTTTTCCCCTCCTCTCGTACGTCCGGGATAATTCCATCTGGCGCGGCGGATGGTTCGGTCCAAATAACGGGATGAGGTTCAACGCCACCTTGTACGGCAGCGCGAAGATCAGTGACCAGGCACTCGATCTGCAGACTCTCACCGTGGATTACCGAACCTATGATCCGCTGTTCAAGGACTTCATCTTTGTCACCCGAGCAACGGCAGGAATAAGCAATGGCCGGGACCGTCAGAATTTCTTTATCGGCGGCAACGAAGGATGGATCAACCGCAGGTTCGACGGAAGTACTTTCCCCATCGTCAATGTGGAAGATTATGCGTTTCTTACTCCGGTGCTTCCCATGAGAGGATTCAATTACAATGCAATGACGGGCACCCGTTATGCCGTTGTGAATCTTGAAGCTCGTTTCCCCTTGATACGCTACCTCATCGGAGGATCTCTCCTCCCCATCGGATTCCAGAATATTCTCGGCGCCGCATTCCTGGATATTGGCTCCGCGTGGAGCAACACGGCAGGCTGGCAGGCATTCCAGCGGACCCCCTCCGGCTCCCTGCGAACAAAGGATCTGCTTGTGGGCATGGGCATTGGGACCAGGCTCTTTTTCTTCGGATTCCCTCTCCGGCTTGATATTGCATGGAGTTATGATTGGGGCGAATTGTCACGGCCGATCTATTATGTCTCGATCGGACCCGAGATCTGATCTCGAAGAGAGAACAAACAAAACGTCCCGGCAACACCGGGACGTTTTTTGTTTTGTATCGATGGGGGAAGAATTCTACGGCCGGCTTTCCAATAATCCCTCTTGCTTAGCAATCACGGATGCGATCGCGGCATCGCCTGTTACGTTTGTCGCCGTGCGGCACATATCGAGGATCCTGTCAACCCCAAGAATCAAGGCTATCCCCTGTTCAGGAATATTGACTGACCTCAAAACAATAACGAGCATGATCAGGCCTACACCGGGCACGGGGGCCGTACCGATCGAGGCCAGAAGTGCGGTGAACACGATCGTGAGTTGTTCGGCGAGGCTAAGATCCAATCCGTACACCTGCGCAATAAAAACAGCCGCCACTCCCTGATACATCGAAGTTCCGTCCATGTTGATTGTCGCCCCCAGGGGAAGGACAAACCCTGCGACCTGTTTGGGGACACCGAGATTCGCTTCACAAACCCTCATGTTCACCGGAAGTGTTGCCCCGCTCGAACTCGTTGTAAACCCCACCAGCATTGCCTCCTTGATCCCGGAATAGAATTTCCGGTACGGGATCCCGGCAAACGCCCGGACGCCAAGCCCGATCACGCCGAACATGTGCAATGCCAGGCCAAGGAGGAGTGTAAACGCGTACCAGGCAAGGGTCCCCAGAATATCAAAGCCAAACTCTGCCACGGTGGTCGCAATCAAAGCAAACACCCCATAGGGGGCAATCTTCATGATCAGTTCGACCATTCTGATCATTGTTTCACTCAAGCCCTCGAAGAAATCGATGACGGGCTTAGATTTTTCCGGGCGAACGAGCGTCAGGCTTATACCGATCATCAGAGCGAAAAAGACAATCTGCAGCATCTGTCCCTCGGCAAGGGCTTTGATCGGATTGGGCGCAACGATATTCACGATCATCTCCACCACGTCAACGGGGGGAAGATCTACAGCAATATCCCCTTCGAACTCCACGGACAGCCGATCCCGGGATTCTGCAGAGAGTTGTTTTCCGGGCTGAATGATATTGGCTGCCAGGAGCCCGATCGTGATCGCCACAATGGTTGTGGCCAGGTACCAGGTTATGGTTTTGCCGCCGAGGCGTCCGACTCTGGCAATATCGCCCAGGCTCGCTGCCCCTGCGATCAGCGATGCAAGAACGAGCGGAATCGCCACAAACATCAGAAGCCTGATAAAGATCGTACCGATGGGTTTGATGCGGACGGCAATCGTGGTCACCTTGTCCACGTCTTTGATATTCTCGAAATCCCTGATACGGGTTGCCGGGGAGGTCATGAACACCTCCTCCGTCGTCACGCGCATTCTCAGATCAGCCCTTTGACCGGACGGGAGCTTCCGGAAGTATCGAATGATTTTTAGCTGATCTTCCGACCCGAAAGATGCCAGCATTTCGTCCCCTCTCAGGAACTCAATGGTGGCCCAATCCACGACATCAACTTGTTCCGCCTTTCGGTCCTTTTCGTGCCGGATGGTAAGTTCGTACTTACTAACACTAAAGATCGCTCCAAACAGCGCCCCGAGAATAAGCGCTGCGAGAATCTTATGGTGAAGAGGTATGGCCTTCCAGGACAGGTTCATATTATCGTGATGGTAGTGGTTCAACTTTCTTGCCGACCATGAGCATGAACAGGATCAAAACACCGGTGCCGATGAGAATGGAGTACCAGGGAGAAAATCCGAATGCGGTTGGGATGTCGCCGATCAGCATGCCCACGCAGGCAGCAAGAAGCGCATAGGGCAGTTGCGTGCGCACATGATCGATATGGTCCACGGCGGAGGCCATGGAACTGAGAATCGTCGTATCCGAGATCGGCGAGCAGTGATCCCCAAACACCGCTCCGGCGAGTACGGAACTGATCACGCCATGGAGGATGATCATCAGATCGGGCCCGGAGAGACCCGCATCAATGCCGAGAGTGTTCGCGAGCGGAATGACGAGCGGCATCATGATGGCCATGGTCCCCCAGCTCGTCCCCGTCGCAAAACTGACCACCGCGGCGATAATGAACGTTAAAACGGGAAGCCAGTGGGGTTCGATGGTACCCCGAAGAACCTGTACCAGATACGAGGCCGTTTGGACTTCCTCGGTCACAGCACCAATGGACCACGCGAGGATGAGGATCATCATTGCCAACAGCATCGCTTTGAGTCCATTAAACCAGGCATCCACGGTTTCCGTCAGTTTCATAATTCGCTGGCCAACGGTTAGCAGAATTGCCACGAGACAACCCGAAAGCGAGGCCCACAGCAAGGCTGAATAGGAGTTGGACTTGCTGATGATGTCAGACACCGAATATGTAAACCGGCCTTCCGCCTCGAGCGCGGATGTACCGGTCATATACAACCCGGAGAGCCCAACAACAAGAATGGTCAGAATCGGAAGAAAGCCATTGTACCAACGGGCTGGGACGTTGTCGGATCCGGATCCGGTGCTTTCGGTGAGGTCCACTGCCGGTTGGGAACCCGGCCGCAGGACATCGCCGGTTGTCCGGGCTCGGCGTTCGGCTGTCAGCATGGGACCGAAATCCCGATCCATCCATCCAATTAAAAAAACAAGTATGAGAGTGAAGATGGGATAGAACCGGTAAGGGATTGTCTGTAAGAACACCGAATAGGGTTCCTCTGTCGACCCGATCATTTTCAATCCGTCTGCAATCAGCCCCACCTCGTAACCGATCCACGTGGAGATGATAAAGACACTTGCCACCGTGGCGGCTCCGGCGTCCACGATAAACGAGAGTTTTTCTCTTGAGACACGGAGTCTGTCCGTAATGGGACGCATCAGGTTCCCACGTACGAGCACATTCGCGTAATCATCAAAAAACATAACGAACGCCATAGCCCAGGAAGCAAGCTGACCGCCCCGTGCTGTTTTGGCATAACGCGTGATCAAGTTCGCGATGCCGATCGTCCCGCCGTTTTTCGAGATCACGCCCACCATTCCCCCGAAGAGCATGCTGAAAAGGACAATCTGAATATGGCTCACATCCGACAAGGCTTTGACAATGAAATGGTCCAGAACGCGAAAAATACCACCAAAGACATCATAATCAAAAAGGATGACAGCCCCGACGTAAATCCCCGCAAACAACGAGATAACAACCTGGCGGATCAGCAAAGCGAGGGCAATAGCCACGAGTGGAGGGAGAATGCTAAGCCAGCCCGGGACGATGCGAACAGTGGCTCTTTCAGTGAGTCCGTTGCTTTCGACAACGATTTCCCGGGTTCCGGACTCATGAATCATCGCATCATCGATCTTCAAAATGCCGTCAGCCATTCGGATGCTGCCCGTGATGGCTTCACCCATGGCAACCCGGTCAATGCCGCTGATCGCTACCTCGCCGGAGAACCCTAAAATTCTTGTTCCTGCCGAGTCTACGGCAGTAATTTCGAGATCGAAATTCACGCCTGAGAGCACCAACGACGGGGGCTTGATCGTAAGGCGGGCGGGACCGAGTTGCGCCGAAAGGGATGCCGGAAACAACGTGAGAAAGAAGAATGTCAGGATCTGGATGGCTCGGCGCAAGTATTGCCTCCTGGGAAATGGTAAAAAATGTAGCGAGAAGAGGAGGGAAATGCAACGCTATTCAACGGCTCTCCACCCGGCGCAGGAGGATGAGTCCCGCAATGAGCAGGACGCTCACCGCCAGAAGTGCAGCCCGCTGATTCATGTTGGAGGAGACTATGCCGAAGAGAGCGGGGCCAATGATCGCGGAGGCCTTTCCAAAGAACGAATAGAATCCAAAAAACTCCGTTTTCTTCTCGGGGGGGATCAGAGAGCTCATCAGACTTCGGCTTGCCGACTGCGAAGAGCCGAGGGCAACCCCGGCGAGGATCCCCACTCCGAAGAAGGCGATCTTGTCCACCACGAAATACGCGAGCACCAGAATCACGAGCCAGAGAAAGAGCGAAATGACCAGAGATCTTTTGTGTCCGATCTTATCAGCGAGTACTCCGAAAAGAAGAGAACCGGCAACGGCGGAAGTCTGGACAATGGCAAAAAACAGGATGATCTCTTCCACTCCCAGTTTCAGAGTCTCGTCCGCAAAAATTGAGGAGAACACAATGATGGTATTCACCGCATCGATATATAAAAAATAGGCGAGAAGGAAGCGGGCAACCGATTTGTACTTCGCAAATTCCCGGAAGGTCGATCGAACGCGTGCAAAACCGATTGCCAGAAAATCGAACTTAAGAGGGGCGAAGCGTTGTCGATCGGGAACGAACAGAAAGAGAGGAAGCGAAAAAACCAGGAACATTCCCGCTGCAAGGAGGAAACTCAGCCGCACGCTTGCCAGGTTTTCCGGCTCGAAGCCCCCTTGATACAAGGGTAAGGCGATGATGAGAGTGAGCAGGGATCCCACATAGCCCATGGCAAACCCGTACCCGGAGACACGGCCGTAGCTTCGTTCCGTTGTGATCTCAGGGAGAAACGAGTCGTAGAAGACCAAGCCCGCCTCGAAACCAATATTGGCCAGGATCAGCAACGCCATTCCGGCAACGATCATCGACTCTTCTACAAAGAAGAGCCCGGCGGTCGAAACGATGCACAACGCCGTGAACACCCCAAGGAATCGCTTCTTTCCGACGCCGTAGTCCGCCGCAGCGCCCAGGATCGGCGACAAAAGAGCGACGAGAAGCATGGAAATGCTGAATGAAATACCCCAGAGGGCATCACCCTGTGTTGAGCCTCCGGCGACGATCTTTTTGAAGTAAAGCGGATATCCGACGGTGAGGATCAGGACATAAAACGCGGTATTGGCGAAATCAAAGAGGGTCCAGGAGAGAATCCGTCCTCGTGATGCGAGGGTTCCCGATGGGTTCATGACGCGGACGATTTGCGGGACGGTGTTTCGAGGAGCCCACGCCCGGTTTTGTGAAGTTTCCCTGTTTCTTTGAGATCATCCAGAACGGAATCCAAAACGCCGTTGACGAACTTGTCGCTCTTTTCCGTGCTGTACCGGCGGGCGATTTCAATCGCTTCATTGATTGAGACCTTGGGAGGGATGTCTTCAAAATACAAGAGTTCACAGATACACATCCGAAGAATCACACGATCGATGAGGGCCAATCGCCCAAACTCCCAGTTTGCAACGCGTTTACGGATGATCGTATCAAGTTCGTCCTCTGTCTCCACCACCTTGAGGATCAGCTGACGGGCAAATTCGTACGTAGCCTTGTCTTTTTTCAGGTCTGCGACGATCTGTTCGATCACCGATTCAATGGGATTCCGGGAAACATCGAAGGCGTAAAGAGCCTGGAGTACTTTTTCCCGAACCAACCTCCGTTTTGAGGCCATCAGCCGACCTACCTGCTTCCCTGTGTACGTTCACCCAAGCGTCCGGCAAATTCCGAACGGCCCGCGTACGTTTGTTTGATCCTCGCAATTGCCTCAATCCGTGCCTCGGCAAGCTTATTGGCGGCTTCCGATGTGGGGATTTTTTCCGCTTTGGAGAGAGCAAATACCGCTCGAAGGATGTCGTAGATCCCTTCGGCCTGTTTCAGTGCCCGTTCCTCCCGGTATCCCTCCAGTTCATTGGCCACGTTCATCAGACCGCCCGCATTGATCGCGTAATCCGGGGCATAGAGAATATGCCGATCCGTGAGCATCTGCATATGCTTCTTCTCATCTAAAAGTTGATTATTCGCACCTCCCGCCACGATTCTCACTTTCAGTTTCGGGATTGTTTCGTCGTTCAGGATCCCTCCGAGAGCGCACGGTGCGAAGATGTCGGCGGGCATGGAGAAGATCTTGTCGGGTTTTACGAATGTGGCCTTGACGGATTTTGCGAGAGCTTTCGCCTTTTCTTCAAAAATGTCCGTCACAACGATCTTTGCTCCCTCTTTTGCCAGATGGCGGCAAAGGTACGATGCGACGTTGCCGGCTCCCTGCACGATCACCTTTTTGCCTTTCAGAGAATCGCTGCCAAACACCTCATGGCTGCAGGATTTCATGCCCACGAACACCCCGAGCGCCGTCACCGGCGACGGGTCGCCGCTTCCTCCGAGCGCCCGAGAAATCCCCGTGACATATTTCGTCTCTGTTCGCACCCATTCCATTTCCCGCACCGTTGTTCCGACATCCTCCGCTGTGATGTACCTCCCCCCCAGTCCCTCGACAAAGCGCCCATAGGTGCGAAAGAGAGCTTCGGTTTTGTCCTTGTTGGGATCTCCGATGATGACGGCCTTTCCTCCCCCCAAATTCAATCCGGCAATTGCTGCCTTGTAGGTCATTCCGCGGGAAAGCCGAAGCACATCGCGCAGCGCCTCATCTGTATCCGCGTATGTCCACATGCGCGTTCCGCCGAGCGCCGGCCCCAGGGAGGTGTTGTGGATGGCGATAATGGCGCGAAGGCCCGCCTTGGATTCGTTGCAGAAAACGATTTGCTCGTGGCCTCTCTGGTCCAATTCCTGAAAAACGTTCATTGATTCCTCGATGTTGTCGATGCAGGGTCAAGATAGATTCTGGGTTTTCCCGTTCCCGGGTGGCGGTCAACAGTAACGGATGCATCAAACACTTTGCGGATCGTGGCGCCGGTGAGCACTTCCGTCGGCGTACCGATGGCTGCGATGTGAGCTCCGGATTCATGCTCCCGGGCCAAAACAAGGACGCGCTCACTGAATGACGCCGCCAGGTTGAGATCGTGTGAGACCCACACAATTGTCACTTGGTTTTCCCGGCGGTAATCGGCCAGAATCTCGAAGATGCCTGCCTGGTGGGACAAATCCAGATGAGCGTTCGGTTCATCCAGAAGCAAAAGGGACGGCTGTTGGGCAAGAGCACGCGCGATCAGGACGCGCTGGCGTTCCCCGCCCGAAATGGCTGTGATCGGCTTCTCCGCGAGTCCTTCAATATCGGTGCGCCGCATGATATCGCGGCAGAGGTCGATATCCGATCGGCTTTCGAACCCCCATCGGCCGATGTAAGGAGACCGGCCCATGAGAACCACCTCCATGACCGTAAATGGAAACAACCAGTGCGCCTCCTGAGGAACGTATCCAACTTTGCGGGCAAGCTCTTTTCGTGTAAATGAATTCAGCGGATTGTCTTCCAGGAGGATTTTTCCGTGTCCGGGAAGCAGGATGCGCGCCAGGAGGCGCAGGAGCGTGCTTTTTCCGGAACCATTGGGACCGAGAATACTGAGAAAATCACCACGGGGAATATCAAAAGAAATACTGTTCAGGACCGGCAGGCGGGGGTACTCGAAGCCGATATTGTCAACGCGAACGTGCATGGGGTCTTCAGGGAACAGGTCCTCTGCGTCAAAAGACGGTCAGCAAAATAGGGAAAAATGGACTTCAAGGCAAGGAAGGGTTCTTCATTTTCTTAGAAAATTCTTGCTTTTCGTATGTCCAACCGGCATATTTCTGCGAACATGGATTTCACATGATCTTACCGTTCTGCCGCAGCATCACCATCTCCCCGGTGCAGTGTGGGGTCCTTTTCTGTCACCTTGTTTTCATTGGCGACCTCTGCGCGCAAAAACCCTCTCTTCAGGCGATCAGAGTCGTTGGTACGATTTCCCTCGACGGCATTCTGGATGAACCCGAATGGCTCCGGCCCGGCACGTTGATCCTCGTCCAGCGCGAGCCGCACGAGGGGATGCCGGGGAGTGAAGCAACGGAGGCGTGGTTTGCTTATGATGACGACGCGCTCTACGTGGCTGTACGGCTGTCCGACAGCGCTCCAGACTCCATTCTCGGTCGTCTCATCCGCCGCGACGATGATTTTCTATCCGACTTCGTTTACATCGGCCTCGATCCCAAGCTCGACCGCAATACAGGATACTATTTCGGCACGAATCCGAGCGGGTCGATCAACGACGGAATCCTTTATGATGACAATAAGACCGATGCTTCGTACGATCCGATCTGGGATGTCGCAGTAAACATCGATCGCAGGGGCTGGACGGCAGAGTTCCGCATTCCGTTCTCCCAGCTTCGCTTTCAGGAATTAGACGAATACACCTGGGGAGTTGATCTCTACCGGAGAATTCACCGCAAGAGCGAGGAATCACTCATCACCCTTCATCCTCGCACCGACGATATCAGGGTCTCGCAATTTTCGACGCTGACTGGACTTCGGGGATTCAGGCCTCCGCCTCGTATTGAAGTCCTCCCCTACGTGACCGCGACAGGAAAATTCCTTCCCTCGCCTACGATCGCCGCTTTCAATCAGGGCCGTACCGATCCGTTCATTTTCGGCCGCGATTATCTCGGTACCCTTGGAGCCGATGTCAAGATCGGACTTTCCGGAGACTTCACTCTTGACGCTTCCATTAATCCTGACTTCGCCCAGGTGGAAGTCGATCCCGCGGTGGTGAATCTTACCGCCTATGAAACCTACTACACCGAAAAGCGCCTATTCTTCATTGAGGGATCGGAGATTCTCGCCTTCGGGCGCGGCGGGGCAGCATCCTTCATCGACTACAATTGGGGTGATCCCGGATTTTTCTACAGCAGGCGGATCGGAAGGGCTCCTCACGCCTCCGTAAGCCATGACGGATTCCAGAGTACGCCGGACAGAACCACCATCCTTGGTGCGGCAAAAGTGAGTGGAAAGACTTCCAACGGTTGGTCTCTGGCGGCTTTAACCGCATTGACGGATCGCGAGTACGGCAAGGTCGATTCGGCTGGCACCAGATTTCGGGAGGAAATCGAGCCGCTGACATTCTACGGTGTGGTCCGCGGACAGAAACAGTTCAACGAAGCGCGTCAATCCCTTGGGATCATTGGGACGTATGTGGAACGTGATCTCTCTGAGTCGCTGCTCCAGGGTCTCCTGGGAAATCGGGCGTTCTCCCTTGGTGCAGACGGCTGGACCTTTCTGGACGAATCGAGAGACTGGGTGGTCAACGGATGGGCCGGCCTCACATCTGTTTCAGGGTCGGCGGCGTACCTTCGCTCACTCCAGGAGTCTACGACGCACTGGTTTCAGAAGCCCGATGCTAGCCATGTCTCCGTGGATTCAACAGCGACATCCCTCTCGGGATGGGCTGGCAGGGCATGGCTCTCCAAAGACAAGGGGAACTGGCGGTTCAGCGCGGCACTCGGATTGATCGCTCCCGGGTTTGAATCCAACGATCTGGGGTTTCACACGTACACCGATGTCATCAACATGAGTGCGTATTCCGGATATCTATGGTTTCAGCCCGATCCGGTTTTTCGAACGAAGGCGGTCTCGTTTGCGGCATTAAGGGAATATAATTTTGGCGGAGACAAAACAGGCGAAACCTACTATTTTTCCGTGGACGGTGAGTTTCACAACTACTGGGGGGGATCGCTGTACCTTGGATATAATCTCGAGGTGCTGGATGACAAACGTACTCGGGGCGGGCCCCTCATGAAATCCCTGCCGAGTCGTTTTGGATCTCTCGGCGCCTACAGCGATTCCCGCAAGGACCTGAATGGTTCTTTGTACCTTTCGGGCGACCGTGGAGAATCCGGCGGTTGGGATTATGACATCAGCCTCTCTCTCAGTTGGAAACTGAGCACAGCGTTCAACCTGAGTTTTAGCCCTTCGATTTCACGCAATCATCTTGTGACGCAGTTTGTTGAAGCCATTCCCGATCCTGCAGCCGTCGAGACATTTGGAACGCGGTATGTTTTTGCCGTACTCGACCGGAAAACCTTATCGGCGGACCTGCGCCTTAACTGGACATTCACTCCCAGAGCCAGTCTCCAGGTTTATCTTCAGCCCTATCTCTCGGCGGGGCATTACAGTAATTTCCGTTCGCTTGCCCGGCGATCAAGCTACGAGTTCGATTCGTATTCCTATGCTTCAAATCCTGACTTTAATTTCCGGTCGCTGAGGGCCAACGCGGTGTTTCGGTGGGAATATCTTCCCGGATCGACGCTCTATCTTGTCTGGACAAACGAAAAGGTAAACTACGAGGAGCAGAACGGCAATTTTTCTTTCGTGAAGGATTTCTCTGAGATGTTGCGGGCGCGTCCGGCGAACGTTTTCTCCGTAAAACTGACGTACTGGTGGGCGCCCTAGCACCGAAGAAGTTATTCTGACGCAGAAATCTTGAGGGAGATCGCTTGCCGGAACTCAGGATCGTTTGCAAGGAAAGCGAAATCGGGACTCATGATTTCCCAGAGGACGTACTCCTGTTTGACAGCTTTGCGAAGCCATTCCAGTGCTTCTGCTTTCTTGTTGTTCTGGATTGAGTAGAATTGCGCTTTGCGGTACAGGAGCTGCGCGGATTCGCCATTCTGCTCGATGACCTTATCGATCACTTCGAGGCCCAGTGAAGATTCACCCAGCCGAGCTCGATAAAGCGCCATATATCCTCTGGCGAACATGTCGTCGGGATTCCGTTCGATAACCACTTTCAGGTGTTCGAAGCCCGATTCCAGATATCCCTTGGCCTGGGTCCAAAATCCGGAAAGCATGTACGCCCTGCCGATCCAATACCTTACGACGTAATTCGTGGAATCTTCCCGCAGGATCCTGTCGCCATATTCTGCCACGGGTTCCGGACTGAGCCCGGCACCCCACAAAGCGACCTTGAAGCGGGCAGTGATGAGGGACGGGCTGTTCCCGAGCGCGATCGACTGATCGTAAGCAGAAAGAGCGCTGGTGTATTGCTGTTTGAAGTAAAAGACATGACCCAGGAATTCTTGAGAATCAGGATCGCGCGGATCCAACAACATTGCCTTCGACCCATGCCTCATCGCCTGGTCGAAGTCTCCCTTCACAAGGGCGATCAAAGTGAGCTGGCGGTATACTTCCGCGTTGCCCGGTTCGAGTTCGAGAGCGCGTTCCAGGTTCTGGACCGCCTGACTGTACCTGCCGGCATTCCGATAAGCCGATCCGAGGACTTCATATGATCCTGCCAACGAAGGATTCAGAGTTCGTGCGGCGAGCGCCCTGTCGACCGCATCCCGCAGATATGTTCGATCCCTCTCCCCATCTGTTTTATACAAACGTAACAAAACCCGGCCGAGGCCAATGTGAGCCTGAGCCAGCGTTGAATCGTAATCAATGACCTGTCGGAAGAGTTGCGCGGCGCGCGCAGCTTCATCGCGTTGCGGCCGGAGTGACGCGCCGACTCCCATCAAATACTGCATATTCACGAGCGGGGCAGAAGACAACAGCGGTGGCTCAATCAGCTCGCGCTCCACTTCAAGGGAGCTGAGGACATTCCTCGCAATCTCCAGGCGAACCTGACCGAGTGAAAACGGATCGCTTTCGACAGATCGTTCCCATAGCGTGACCTGAACGTCAGCGATATTGAGCGTCATTCTTATTGTCAACTTGGGATAAAACGATAAGATCTGTCCGCTGACCACGTAACGCGATTGAAGAGATTTGGCCAATGCGAGAGGAGAGACAGGCCGTTCGGGGGGCGCACCCGGCCTGATCACCACAAGTTCCGGATATCGAGCGAGATCTCCGGCTATCAGAGAGGCAATTGCTGCTCCAATGTGGGTCGTATCCGAACCTCCCGATACCTCAAAGGGAGCCACAACGATTGTCGTGTCGTGCGGGACGATGAATTTCTGAATTTGCGGAAAAAACACAAAGAGAAGAACGGCCAGGACGGTAATGATAGCCGTATTCCGTAATGCAGGGGAGATATGTTTTTTTGGCTTTCGTAATCCGACTGATCGGCGCGCCGACGGAGCCCCGGTTCTTCTCTCCGATTCTGTTTCCGCTTCAATCGTCTCCCCGGCATCCCCCGAAACATCCGTTGTTCCAGCGTCTTCTGTTCCGGGTTCTCCGACCACAGGCGGAGGAGGTTCGGATGGCAGGGAAACATCCGCTTCCGAACGCTGGCGCTCAAGTTCTTCCTTCGCTTTTTGCGCTTCACCGATCTGGGCTTCAAGATCCTTTGCACCCTGATGGTCGGGATCGATCTTGTAGATCTCCTGAACTTTCAGAAGCGCCTCGGTAAAGTTATTCTGCTCCACCATCGAAAGCGCTTCGGTCAAAAGCTCATTGATCCGTTGTTCGATCTTGCGTCGTGCTGCTCCCTTTCTGCGCCCTTCATCGGCTTTCTTCTCTTTTTCTTCCTCGATCCTTCCCTGCAGAACCTGTGCACCGGCATGAAACGCCACGATCTTGAAAATTTCGTTGAGTTCGCGTTCCGCTTCTTCGGGTTTTCCGCTTGCTACGAGTTTTTCCGCTTTTTCGTACAGTTTCTGGACCTTTTCCTGATTCTCTTTTTCCGCTTTCTGCCGTGTCTCCTCAACAACTTCGGCCTCTTTCGCTTCCTCTTTCGTCGTCTTCTCCGCCACCCGCTTGGATGGCATTTTCTGTGCACCCTTGGAGGGAACGGAGTACTCCGGAATGGAATCCATCAGGATCTCGTACACCTCGACGGGTTCCGGAATATTCTTCAGACTGATGGATCCCATGTGGAACGTCTTCAGCGGCATCTTGTTCTTGATCTGGCTGTAGACGTCGGATGAAACGCAGATCCGGTTCGGTTCGGCGACCGCCTCGATGCGGGCCGCGATGTTCACGCCGTCGCCGAAGATGTCATTGCCGTCGGTGATAACGTCCCCCAGGTGGATACCTATGCGCACCTCGATCTTCTCGAGGTCCGTTTTTCCTTTATTGTAGGCGTAAAATGCTTCCTGCGACTCGGTGGCACATTTCACTGCATTCACGGCACTGGAGAAATCGACCATGAACGCATCGCCAATCGCCTTGACGATCTTCCCCTCATACTTCTCGATGATGGCCTTCAGCGTATCGTCGTGAATACGCAACAACTGCATGGCCAGCTCCTCGTTCTCGGACATCTTCTTGGAGAACGACTTGATGTCCGTGAACATGATTGCCGCAAGTTTACGGGTTCCGCGGTCGGAGCTTGCCATTGACAGGGTGGTTTGGTCGTTAGTTGGTTACGGGCTTATGCATACCCAAGTCCGTAAGATATTCAGGCATCGTCAGATAGTCAACCGAGTGGTGACTCTAGGCACATCAGGGGGTTTACACTTTATAGTACCTCTCGACGTATTCAGCAACCATTCGATCGGTACTGAAAGCGGGGATCATGGTTCGCATGGAATTCCGCATTCGACGGAGCCAGGCACGTGGCAGGCCCTGAGCATCCCGCTCATAGAACTCGGGGATCACTTCCTTCGTCAAAATCGCAAGCAAGTCCTGAAAATCCTGCTCATCCTGGGCCTCGACGTCGGCTTGGGAATGATCGTCCCCAATCGCCCATCCGTTGCTTCCATTGCTTGCCTCCCTCCACCACCCGTCCATGATGCTCAAATTGAGACCGCCGTGGATCAGGACCTTCATTCCGCTCGTCCCGCTCGCCTCCAAGGGGCGTCTCGGATTGTTCAGCCACACGTCAGCCCCGGAGACGAGGTGTCGCGCGACGTTGATCTCATAGTTTTCTATGAACACCAGCCGCCCCCGCAGCTCGGGGTGTTGGGTCAATTCGATGATCCGTTGAATGAACTTCTTTCCCTCATTATCTCTTGGATGCGCCTTGCCGGAAAACACAAACTGTACGGGTTTGGAAGAATTGGTGACAATGGGGATGATCAAATCCAGATTTCGAAAGATCAAGGGAGCTCTTTTATATGTCGCGAACCGTCGTGCAAAACAAATGGTCAGAATATCCGGAGACAAAAATCGGTCAAACGTTTCAGCGGGGCCGCCTGTCCGAACTGATTGTTCCTTCAATCGTGTGCGGACAAATTCGATCAAGTCCCGGCGTAACGTATAGCGCAAAGCCCAAAGCTCATCATCGCCTGCAAGCTCCTGGTTTTCGAGTCGTTCCCAGAATTTCGGCTGCATGAGTTTGTCGGTCCAATCGAAACCGAGGCGCTTATTCCAGAACTCGTGAGCACGGGCGCTTGCCCAGCTCGGTGTATGGACACCATTCGTGATCGATCCGATGGGGACTTTTTCAAGCGGAAGGTCGGGATAAAGGATCTTCCACATCTCACGGCTCACCTGGCCGTGAAGCTGACTGACGCCGTTGGCACCGCGGGACATCTTGAGTGCCAGGACCGTCATGGTGAAACCCTCGTTGGTGTCTTTGGAGTTGACGCGGCCGTAGGCAAGAAGTTCATCGAAGGATCGATCCGTGGGGCTCCAAAATTTCCCGAGCGCGTGATGCATCAGTTCGGGTGAAAACCGATCATGCCCGGCAGGAACCGGTGTGTGCGTTGTAAACACACATTGCGTTCGAACGGCACGCTCTGCATCCCCGATAGACTCTCCGGCACCCAATCGCGTCCTCAATAATTCAAGGACCAGAAATGCAGAATGTCCTTCGTTCATGTGATAGACGGAAGGATGGATCTGCATTGATTGCAGGAATCTCACTCCGCCGATCCCGAGGACGATTTCCTGACCTATGCGCGTATCGTTCTCCCCGCCGTACACGCTTGATGTAAGACCCCTGAAATGCTGATCGTTTTCCGGAAGATCGGTATCGAGGAGATAGATCTGCGTCCGTCCCACGCGAAGCCGCCAGGCCTGGAAATACACAACCTGGCTCGCGATCTCGACCGAATTCAACAGGCGTCCGCCTTCCGGAAGCGTCACCAGCTCAAGCGGAAGGCGATCCGGATCCTGGTTGGCGTACGATTCCTGCTGCCACCCGTTCGAATCGACGCGTTGTTGGAAGTACCCCTTGCGATAAAATAGTCCGATTCCGACAAACGGAATTCCGAGATCGCTGGCAGATTTCGTGTGATCGCCGGACAGGATGCCCAATCCGCCCGAGTAGATAGGAAGGGATTCATGCAGGCCAAACTCGGCACTGAAGTAGGCGATGGGCCCGCGGAATTTTCCATGTCTGGATGACCACGTGGATCTCTCACCTTGATACTCTTCAAATTCCTCCAGGGCCAGATCGACTTTCTTCCTGAATTCACGGTCATTCAGCCGGGCATGAAGTTCCTGTTCTGAGATTTCGCGCAGCACTTCAACCGCGTTATGGCCGGAGCGCTCCCAGACAAGAGGGGACAGTTCCTGAAAGATGACCTGAGCTTCGGGATTCCAGGTCCACCAGAGGTTGTAGGCAAGCGTGCGGAGGCGTTGGGAGAGCGACTCGGAAGAAGAGGAAGCTTTCAAAGCGTGTGAATTCATTCCTCAGATTGTGGGGAGAACAACCGACTATGATCAAATTGTGAAATTATTCCCACAAATACCACAGGTTCCATGGATCTAAAGAAAATTACACAGAGAGCCACAGAGGGAGACACACCCGCCCCCGCCAGACCCGCCCGCCTGTTCCGGCACGAAGAATGGTCGGGCGGGCCGC
>JBBEEC010000082.1:0-10125 GCA_040880975.1 Bacteroidota bacterium
TCGCCGCTCACTACGACGGCAAGATTCAATGGCAATATTTCCGGCCTCAGATGGTATAATGCGAATGTTGTCTCTGACCCAAGGCTGGGGTATGCTTTGTTCTACGACAATGCGAGCCGACTGAACAACGCTCAAACATACACCTATAGTGGCTCCTGGAATCCTTCGAACAAATACAAGGAGCCGATGGTTACTTATGATGCCAATGGGAATATCCTGACCTATCAGAGATACGGTCACGATGGTAACTCGATGGACAACCTGACATATCGATACATAGGCAACACGAACAAGATCGACTCGTTGGACGAGACTGTTGTTGCGAGCTCGTACGCAACGGACATTGACAACCAACCACCTGGCAATTACAAGTACGATGCTAATGGCAACATGCAGCAGGATACTCAGAGGGACATTGGCTTCATAATCTACGATATCAACAATCAGCCCGTGAGTACATACCGCAAGTCGAGCGGACTACTCTACGTTTCTTCATACGACGTCACTGGCAATCGCATACGGAATGATGAAAATGGGACGGAGTACTATGTTGTCGGTCCCGGAGGACAGACCGAGGCCATCGTAAATTCGAATGGATCATCAGCAATTCATAACACCAAGGGGAACGATGTGATCGGACAGGTGAAACGGAATAACACCACTTGGTCGAGATATTATTATCTCAAGGATCACTTGGGAAGCATTCGTGTGATCGTGAATTCCAGTGGAGCCGTGGATGGTTACAAGGACTACTACCCCTTCGGTATGGTGATGGAGCAGCGAAGCGGGGATGGTTCAGCAGACACGCGGCTGCAATTTACAGGACATGAAAAAGATCCGCAGTCGGATAAGCACCACGCGGGGGCGAGGGAGTACCATGAGAAAAGTGCCAGATGGATGCAGATTGATCCGCTGGCCGACAATATCCCCGCATGGAGTCCCTATCAATATGTTAAAAACAATCCCATTTATTTTGTCGACCCGAAGGGGACCGAGGAATATCCAAATGATTTCATTGGTCCTTTGAATCAAGGGGACTGGAGAGTGAATGATCGTATCTTTGCAACAGAGGTATGGTTGAAAGCGAATTGGTTCAATCTAATGAATTATCGGGCGTCTGAATATAAGACGGTGGAGCAAAGAACTGATTTCTATTGGTGGGCGGACGCCAAACGCATCGAATTGCGGCATCAAGTGCAATGGATGGGATGGGCAGCAATTGTCTCAGGTATGCTGGAAAAGTTGAAGTCCTTTAGTGAAGAGCTAGCTCGTTTTACCAATAGCGGAAATCTACTCATTTTCGACGACATGTTCCCCCGGATTCGTGAGCTTTTTATCGGAGACCGAGTCTCTGGAAGTGCTGCAAGGGCTTGGGATGAGGCAAGCCTCACGCGCGAACAGGCACTAGTTGATTTCCTATACGACGATCTCTCCCCTGGGGCTCATGCGTTTCTGTGGGTCTCAGTACGGCTACAGGGAAGTCTGAGCTTTCGGTTTGAAGGAGATCTTCGATCTTGGAACGACCGAATGAAGTATGGGTTGCACACTGTGGGCCCTTATTATGAGAGAACCTATTCTGGAGGGAATAATGCAGCGCGAAACACAAGGCGTTAGTTCAAATTGGAAATCGAGCATTCAATTCGCCATGCTAACCATCTTGTTTTGCATTCCGCAAGACATGAGCCAACAAGGTTCAGGCGCCGGAAAGGCGGATCGATGGCATTGGGCAGTTTCTTCTTTAAGAGGCCGATTTCATACACAAGCGCGTGACGTAGTTGCAAGTGAGCAGGGAGGTGCGTTTGTTACCGGCTTCATCTCCATCGAGACTGTATTCGGCGAGGAAGTCGCGCGCGTAGAAGACGAGGGGGCATTGTTTGTTGCAAGATACTCTGAGAAAGGCGATGTCGCATGGGTGAAATCATTGGGGGATCGAGGAACTGCGTCTGGCAGCGGCATAACGATCTCCAATTCCGGGGTTGTGTACATTACAGGATCACTGGGTAGTTCCATCAGTAAGGGCAATCCCGGGCTGATGAATTTTCCGGGGGGAAAGTTAGAATCGCATTCCAAGGGTAATGTGATTCTCCTTGCAATGAGCAAAGCGGGAGATGTACTATGGGCAACTCAACTGATTTGCGAGGGGAATGCTTCAGGAGAGAAAGTTGCGGTGGATCGAGAAGGTAACGTTTTCGTGAGCGGTAGTTTTGACGGTGTGTTACTAGCCAGGGGCCAACAAGCAAGTCAGGGGTTGGACTTTTTTGTTTCAAAATTTGACAAGAAAGGGAACCTTGTTTGGCTGCAAACAGCAGGCGGAAGGGGGCGAGATGAAGCAAAAGGAATTGTAGCGGATCAAAAAGGAAACTGTTATGTAACGGGTTTCTTTCAACGTGATGCGCAATTTGGAGGGATGACGCTGGAGGATAGAGGGAACACGGATTTCTTTTTAGCAAAATATACTTTGGAAGGGAGCGTGGCTTGGGTGAAGAGGGGTGGAGGCGACGGACTTGCCTACGGGATTGCAGTTGATAGAGAGGGATCCCTGTATGTAACTGGAGGATTCAGTGGGAAACTTGGAGCCGGTTCAACTGAAATCCAATCATCAGTCGATCCGCGAAGCGTGGGTCCTCCTACACGTGACATGTTTCTTATGAAATTCGACAACAACGGAAGGTCGATGTGGGGGAGTGTGAATGGCTTTGGCATTGGATCTGATTTCGGGGAGTCGATTGACATTGACAAGGACGGAGCAATCTATGTTACAGGCAGTTTCTTTGTTCCGTTTCAAGAGGGGGAAAAGGAAACCCCTAGAGGCGATTCAAGGAGAGGCCACATACAAATGTTTCTGGCAAAATACAATTCGCATGGTAATATGGAGTGGTTAGATCAGTCCAAAGGATCTCGAAATTCAAGTTGCGAGGCTACATCTGTTTCGGTCAATCAACTCGGAGGAGGTTATGTGACTGGATTCTATTCCGGTAGTGTTGTGGTAGGAAACAGTCAACTCGACAGCCGTGGGGGAGATATCTTTCTTGGAAGATTCAGATTGCAAAGGCCATAGAGATAAGTGCCGGGTCGGCCCGCTACTTCAGCTTTGAATTTTGGTGGAGTCGAAAGCAGTGTACTTCAGTAGAGGCTGTCGTCGCTGCATTTTAGCTCCCAACCGTGAGATTTCGGAATGTGCGATTCTGTAATGTAACCAGGCAAGGATCATAGGCCACCCAGACTACCGTAGAATCTCGGGGGCTCTCTAAAAATCAATCCGGCCAGGATTTCCGCCAAAAGGATTGGCGGACAAGACAATTTCAAGTGATAGCTGTTCTTGAGGGCGTACTGTTTTCTGAAGTGTCGAACGCACTGCAAGGGAAAGTGAGAATTGTGGGCATCTCGCCAAGGAGAAAGTAATGAAGAACAAGCGAGGGTCATTGGATTCTGAAAACGGTTTTTCTTTGACCGAACTCATGGTTGTGCTTGTTATTGTTGGCGTCCTTGTTCTGCTTGCGTTACCCAGACTTCTCCCCGTTGTCACCAAGGCAAAGAACACCGAAGCGAAACTCATGCTCAAACAGATTCATACCCTTCAACAAACATTCAAGTTCGAATATGACCGATATGCATCATCGCTTCCGGACATTGGATTCGAGCAAACAAAACTCATTAACGATGGTGGTCAAGCAAGGTATAAGCAACATCCTCTTATGTTGCCATTGCTCCCGGCGACACTTGGAGGCTTACAGGTGGGATGCATCCAATAGGATTGTGCGTGATGAATTTGGCTCACGCCGTGCAAGATCATATTGATGCGACTTATGTTGTAGGTCGCAACGTTAGATTCCTGAGCATAAAGAAAAAGCTCGTTAGCCCGCCCCCTCTGATGTTTGTTCACGTAGCGGCGACATTGCAGGAGCAGCCCTGCAGATCCGCTGGCCCAGTCGCAGACGTGATGCCCCGGTTTCGGCTCGACGATTTGCGCCATAAGGTAGGCGACCTCCTTAGGCGTGTAAAATTCGCCAGAGGATTTTCCGGCTTTTGAGGCAAAAGCCCGGATCAGATACTCGTAGGCGTTGCCAAACAGATCATCTGGCACATGCGCCTTGTCAAAATTCTGGGTGCTGAAATGGTTGATGAGTTCAACGAGTTTCGAGCGCGGCAGTTCATCCTGTTTGTTAAAATCAACCTTATTTGTAAGGATGCCGTCAAATTTTGGCCGGTTTGCTCGTTCGATGGCGAGCATTGCTTCGTTCAGCGCCGTGCCAAGCTGGTTAGCGTTCTTACGAGCAACGCTCTTTTTCTTTGCCGGATCTGACTCTGTCTCATCAGCCGGATCGAGCCACAGGCATCCATCAGGTACAACGAAATTGTGCATCTTGGGGTCTCTGGCCAACTGCTCGTCGCCGAGCTTTTTGGCCAGGTTACGGACTTCCTCCAAGTAAACGTCTGAAATTCGCTTGAAGAATAGCAGCGCAAACACGTAGCTACGGAACTCGGAGTGGTCCACGTTGCCACGAAGGATATCGGCTGCCTTTTCAAGAAAGCTGTCAAGCTCTGCCTGTGTCATCCTCCGCACGGGGCGGATTTTGATACCATTTCCCATTTCAATCCTAATCTCAGTGAACCCCAGAGGCCGGGGTACTTCCTTGTTCGGTTGACCCCAAGAATGAAAGGCTCAAATGCTTTGCAACAACTTTAACGATGTTGCGTTGCCAAGTTAACCTTCTAATGTGTCCTGTTCAAGTCTTTGTTAGGTTTTATCTCGACAATGACGTAAAGACTTGTCCATCAGGTTTATTTTGGCTCTCGAGACGCTTACTTACAATCGAATAAACGTTAGAAATACCCCTCCCACGCTGTATTTTTTCCAAGTAGCCAAACCGCTTAAGCCTTGAGGTATGCTTTGAAATATGGCTTATGTGAACACCGCTTCTTTCTGATATTTTCCTTCTCCTGGGGAATGATTGTTGTTTCTCCCCTTGAAATGAAGCTAGGGCGATATAGACTCTCAAGTCGTTAAGAGAGAGTGTCTTATCGCAACAAACAGCAATAGGTACAATACCAAATATTTCACTTTGCCATCTAGACTTCATGCTTTTTCCCTTTCACAAAAAGATAGACATCGAAGATGCCTGTTTTATACTTTTGTTTTAAAAGATTGTTTTAATATGGAAGTAGCGGATCCTGCTCAATCTACATAAGCATTACTCGCTGGTTCTGAAGTGCGCATATTCAAGCAAATTCAATAACTTCGGCTGAGGATCGTAACACAGCGAACGTCTAACGTGAAAGACCCATTGTCGGGTCCTCGGATGGGTTTCCCGCTCGATGTAACCCAACTTCCTTAGGTGTTCAATGCGCCCAATAATAATTCCAGTATTGACTCCACTCCTCTCAGAGATCTGCTCTATGGTCGGAAAGCAAATCCGGCCAGAGCCTTGGAATGACGACAAGGCAACATAAACACGGATGTCATTCAAAGATACTCTACGGTCCTTGCAGAGCTTTATTGGAACCAACAAGAACGGCAACCTAAGGATGATTAAGGACGCAAACCATACTGGTTCGGCAAATAACAACACCTTTGGTTACACACTTTTCGGCAACGATTCTCAAGCCGGCTCCTTTACGGTATCATCGCCGGCAAGAGTAATCATGGGGGGGTGGATCGATTCATTCGATTCTGATTTAGAAGTATTAACACTTGAACTCAAGACTACAACAGGTACAAGGTTGGCGTTGGTTACCTGTAACGTGAACAACCCCTATGGGAGCGTGACCGTCACCCTTCCGAAGGGAACGTACAACTATGTCTTCACCTCGACTGAACCTTCAGGTATGGGCGTATTCGAGACAGAAATCTGGAATGGTAATCAATTAGAGCTTGTTTACAACAAATACGACTCCCATAATCGGCTGATCGAGGTCGGGGAGTATGAATCGACCGAGGCTATTGTCACCAGCGATCCGTTCGAAGGCTTTGAAGGCTTGCTTGTACAATGAAACAGTGGTAGGGGCAAGATTTACCTTGGCAGTCTCGAGGAACTGACTAGCAAACTGTCTTAGGCTGATCTCCGGTTTCTGCAATACCTTCCTTTCCAAATCCGACACGAATTTGAGTGCCCCGGATTTGGACGTTGAACCAGTTGACTTCCAAGTTTGCCGGCCCCCGATTTTGGTAACGAGGTAATAGATGCCATTGGAACGGCGGAAGAGGGTTGCCATAATGACCTCAAAAAGAAACAAAGGGTTAGCAGAACTGTTAGCAGTTCCACTAACCCTCGGTCAAAAGTGGCGATTTTAAGTGGACAGGGCCAGAATCGAACCCCGACTTCGTCGGGGCAAGCCCCGTAAAAAGCACGGGGCAAGCTGGCGACATTCCCCAATTACTCAATTACCCAATTACCGAATTACCCAATGTTTGGTGGACAGGGCCAGAATCGAACTGGCGACACACGGCTTTTCAGGCCGTTGCTCTACCGACTGAGCTACCTGTCCCAAAATTTCGAAACTTAACGAACCCGAAGGGTGAAGTTAAGTTTCTGAAATTTTGAGGATCCCGCCCGCTTTTTGGGCGGGATATCCTCATCTGCAACCGATCCCGCTTCCATTTGCGAAGCTGTCAAGCGGGATTCTGAATTCGGCGTCAAACTTAACACAAAACGTTAAGTTTGGCCGAATTCGAACTGAGCTACCTGTCCGAAAGTTTCCAAACTTAGCGAGCCCTGGAAGGGCGAAGCTAAGTTTGTTGAAACTTTCAGGATCCCGCCCGCTTTTTGGGCGGGATATCCTCATCTGCAACCGATCCCGCTTCCATTTGCGAAGCTGTCAAGCGGGATTCTGAATTCGGCGTCAAACTTAACACAAAACGTTAAGTTTGGTCAAATTGGGACTGTCCCGATTTTTTTATCGGGACGCTTTTTGTCGGGATCCCCTGTGCTAAACGACTCCTTGCTATCGGGACGGAGTCCTGAGCCACACCCATTCAAAACAAATCCCGCCTCCGCATGCAAGAACCAGCGGGCGGGATCCTCAATTCGACAACAAACTTAGCTAAGAATCTGAGAAAAGTCAATTGCGAACCACTCCCCTTCTCTCTCTGAGAGAAGGGGTCGGGGGATGAGCGCGCTATCCCATATCACGCACGTTCTTCTGCCCCACAAACGCGACGCTTTCTTCGCCACCGTCCACTGAAACCACATTGCCGCCGATGAAATCTCCGTACTCGTGGGTGAGTAATACAATTGCTTTCGCTATGTCCTGGGGTATGGTGAGTCTGAAATGCGGATTCTTTGCTTTGGCGACATCCAGCATAGTGTCTGCATGAGCAATCTTCTGCTGAGCTGGTGTGTTCGTCACTCCCGCCATGATCGCCATTGCTGTGATCCCGTCCATCGCCAGCTCCATATTCAACTGACGAAGATGAGATTGCAAAGCAGCTTTCGCGGCAGAAACTGCACCGTAACTTGGGAGCTGCGATTGACCTCCGGAACTCGTCATCCCGTATATCCGCGATCCCTTCTTGAACAATCCCCTCGTAAAAGCACCTTGCGTCCAATAGATCACGGAATTCGCCATCACATCCATGGTCATCTCCACTTGCGCCTTTGTCATCATGTCGGCAGGTTTTGGGGCTATATAGGACTTCAGCGTTCCAAAAGCGAGCGAGTGCATGAGAACGCGCACATGCCCGCCGGGTGTTCCATCAATTTCTTTTTTCAGTGCTTCAAGGACTTCTGTCCGCTTCTCCTCATCCACCGCGTTCACGTTGAAGAAAAGGGCTTTGGACCCAAAGGACTCGATCTCCTTCTTTATTTTGTCGGCATTCGGAATCGTCGCCGCCCTGTCGAAATGCACACCACAGATGTTCATTCCATGCCTGGCCAGCTCGACAGCAGTCGCCCCGCCAAATCCGCTCGATGCACCCAAAATGAGGGCCCAGTCTGTTTTTTTGAAACGAAGATCAGTGTTCACGGCGTTTTCTCTCAGTTCGATGTGTGGTGTAAAATACGAGAATTTGGGGGAAAATCAAGAATAGATAAATCTAAATACGAAATCCTAATATCAAAATCCTAAACAAATTCAAAATTCTAAATCATAATTGATTTCTTTTCGTGCTTAGTATTTTGATATTGTTTCGAATTTAGATATTAGAATTTAGAATTTTGCGGCTATTCCACAGTTACGCTTTTGGCCAGATTCCTTGGCTGATCCACATTTGTTCCCCGTGCTACGGCAATGTAATATGATAGCAATTGAAGCGGAATGACATTGAGGATCGGACCGAAGAACCCGAACGTACGCGGGACGCGGATGACAAATTCCGCCATCGCATCAATCTCATGATCGTCTTCATTCGCCACAGCGATGATTCGCCCCTTGCGTGCCTTCACTTCCTGAATGTTGCTGATGACCTTCTCGTAGATCGCGTCCTTCGGGGCAATGACGACCACCGGCATGTGTTGATCAATCAGCGCGATCGGACCGTGCTTCATCTCTGCCGCGGGATATCCTTCAGCGTGGATGTAGGATATTTCCTTCAGCTTCAAGGCCCCTTCCAGGGCAACCGGGAAATTGGCCCCACGGCCGAGGTAAAGAAAATGGTCGGCATTCTTGAACTCTTCGGCAATCTTCTTCACGGCCGGCGCCGTGACCAGGATTGAACGTACTTTCTCGGGAATCGCGTCGAGTTCCCTTGCCAGAACAGCGGCATCGCTTGCCGGCATTCCCCGGGACCGGGCAATCATGAGTGTGATCAAAGCAAGGGCCGTCAATTGCGATGTGAAGGCCTTTGTTGATGCAACGCCGATCTCAGGCCCTGCGTGCACATAAACACCGCCATCAGTTTCACGCGCGATCGTACTTCCAACCACATTGACAATTCCAAGAACTGTGGCGCCTTTTTGCTTTGCTTCCCGAAGAGCCGCCAAGGTATCGGCCGTTTCTCCGCTTTGGCTAATCAGAAAAACAATGTCTCCCTTGGCAAGAACCGGATTCCTGTAACGAAATTCGGATGCGTACTCAACTTCTGTCGGCACTTTTGCGATCTGCTCGAGCATATATTCCCCCACCAGCCCCGCATGCCAAGACGTACCACAGCCGACAAGAATAATGCGCTTTGCATTCCGCAATTGATCTTCAACCGGCTGAAGGCCGCCAAGTTTCACGGTTCCAGCGGATGGGAATAACCTCCCCCTCATGCCGTTCCGAATCGTCTCCGGTTGCTCGTAGATCTCTTTGAGCATGAAATGGTCGTATCCCCCCTTTTCAATCTGTTCAAGATTGAAGGAAATATGCTCAACCGATTTTGGAATCTCCGCATCATCGAGAGTCTTTATCGAAACGCCGTCTCTTCTCACAACCGCCATCTGTCCGTCTTCAAGATACGTGACGGTTCGGGTATGCTCCACGAGTGCTGAAGCGTCGGAAGCGATGAGGGTCTCCCCTTCTCCATATCCTATGACGAGCGGACTTCCCTTCCGTGCCACAATAAGCTTATCCGGATCGTCGGCGCTCAGAACGACAAGACCGTAGGTACCATCCAATTGAAGGAGCGCAAGCCGGACCGCCTCTCCAAGATCTTTGATGTCTTTCCTAATCTCTTCGATAAGATGAACGATCACTTCCGTATCTGTCTCTGATTTGAACACATGCCCCGCGCCGAGTAAGCTTTTCTGCAGCGCCCGGTAATTCTCAATGACCCCGTTGTGGATCACGGCAAGCCGGCCATGGCAATCCAGATGCGGATGCGCATTGATATCATTCGGCTCTCCATGTGTTGCCCACCGAGTGTGGCCGATCGCCACCTGCGAAGAAAATGCTTTGCCATTCCAAAGAGCTTCCAGATCAGAGACCTTCCCCGCCTTCTTGCGGGACTCGATACCACCCTTGGAAAGCGCGGCGATACCGGCGGAGTCATAACCCCGGTATTCCAGCCTCTTGAGTCCCTCAAGAAGAATGGGAATGCTGTTTCGATTTCCGATATATCCTACAATGCCACACATGGTCAGAGGTCAGCTTGCCCCGAATTCTGTTTTCGGGGAGGTCAGCTTGCCCCGAATTCTGTTTTCGGGGAGGTCAGCTTGCCCCGAATTCTGTTTTCGGGGAGGTCAGCTTGCCCCGAATTCTGTTTTCGGG
>JBBEEC010000083.1:0-36179 GCA_040880975.1 Bacteroidota bacterium
TTCTCCTCAAAGAACTCCGCGAGATCCTCTCGTCCACCAAATTCGCCGTTACCTTTGGCATGTGCTCGCTGTTGATCCTCTTGTCGTTCTATGTCGGGGCAAGGAATTTCGAGATCAGCGCCGAGCAGTATGAAGCTTCGAAGCGGGAGAATCTCCGGTCCATGGAAACCATGACCGACTGGTCGGAAGTCCGCAACCATCGGGTCTTCCTTCCGCCCCGCCCCATTGCTTCGCTGGTCAGCGGCGTTTCCAACGATATCGGCCGGACGGCGGATATCCGCGGAAGCGGCGACATTGCGGCGCAGGACAGCCGGTACGGAGAGGATCCGATCTTTGCCGTCTTCCGGTTTTTGGACCTTGAGTTTATTATTCAGATTGTCCTCTCGCTTTTTGCGATCCTGTTCGCTTATGACGCTGTGAACGGAGAAAAAGAGCGCGGTACGCTTCGGCTCATATTTGCCAACGCCGTGCCGCGCAGTTCCTATATTCTGGGCAAGATTGCCGGATCGTTCCTCGGGCTGGCCATTCCGCTCCAGATTCCGCTTTTGATCGGCTGTTTGATCCTGTTGGTAATGGGCATTCCGATGACGTCGGACGACTGGGTGCGCCTTGCACTCGTGGTTCTTTCGGGGTACTTGTATTTCGGCGCCTTTCTTGCCGTGTCGCTTTTCGTCTCGTCGGCCACGCAGAAATCGTCGAGCTCGTTTCTCATGCTCCTCGTGATCTGGATCTTTTCCGTCATGATCATTCCGAGATCGGCGGTCCTTCTGGCGGGAAGAGCAGTCGAAGTGCCGAGTGTTGACGAGATCGCGTCAAAGCGGTCGCGGTTTTCTGCCTCGCTCTGGAACGAGCAGCGAAAAGCCATGGCGGATTTCCGCATTCCCGAGGGCACTCCGCCCGACCGCATGATGCAGGAGTTTCAGAAATTCATGGGACAGCAAGGCGAAGAGCGGGATAAAAAGATGGCGGAATTCACCTCTCGCCTCAATGAAGAGCGGACGAACCGTCAGCAGGTGCAGGAGCGGCTGGCGTTCGGACTGGCGCGCTGCTCGCCGTCCGCCGTGTTTTCGTTTGCAAGCACTTCTATTGCAGAAACGGGCACTCATTTGAAAGACGAATACAAAGCCCAGGCACAGAGATATCAGCAGGCCTTCGGGGAATTCATCAAAGGGAAAACCGGAGTGATGCCTGGCGGCGGAATGGTGTTCAGGGTCACCACCGACAACGAAGCCGAAAAGAAGCCGATCAATCCGAATGAACTGCCCGTGTTCGAATTCCAGGCCCCTCCCCTGTCTGCTTCACTCGGGACCATCGCGATCGACATGGGAATCCTGGCGTTGTTTTGCCTGGTATTTTTTGCGGGAGCGTTTTGGTCGTTTCTGCGGTATGATGTGAGATGATGCGTTGAGTCAAACGACAAGAAATATCACAGAGTTACACAGAGGAAAAGAAAAAGAGAGAGTTCCACAAAGAAAAGCTTTCCTCTGTGTCTCTCTGTGCCTTCTCTGTGGAACTCTGTGTAACTAACCAAGGACCAGCAATGTTCTCACTCTTGCTCAACAAAGAGCTTCGCTCCATCCTCTTGAGCCCCAAATTCCCTGTCACCTTCGGCGTGGCGTCGTTGCTGATGCTGCTGAGCGTGTTCGTGGGCATCCGGGAATACCAATCGTACACGCGGCAGTATGAATCCGCCAACGAACTCGTGCGCCAAGAAATGCGCGAGTCGAGGAGCTGGATGGGATTGAACTCGCGGATCTACCGCGAACCTGATCCGATGCAGATCTTCGTCTCGGGCGTTCATAATGACGTTGGACGGTTATCGGGCATCAGCGCCTGGCAGCCCATCAAGCTCATCAACAGCACCTACAGCGACGATCCAATCTTCGCGCTGTTTCGCTTCATCGATTTCACGTTCATCGTGCAGGTGGTGCTGACGTTGTTTGCGATCCTGTTCACATATGACGCCATCAACGGAGAGCGCGAGCGCGGAACGCTCCAGCTCATGGCGGCGCAGGCGGTGCCGAGGTCCAGTCTGATCCTTGCCAAGTTCGCCGGTACCTGGCTCGGACTCGTCATACCATTGACGATTCCGGTATTCCTGAGCCTGTTCCTTCTCCCCATATTCGGCGTTCCGATGACAGGAGAGCACTGGATGCGGGTGGGCCTTTTGATGGTTGCGGCGTTGTTGTTATTCACGTTTTTCACGGCGTTCGGCATTTTCGTCTCGTCCGTGACGCGGCGATCGAGCGTGTCGTTTTTGTTTTGCCTGGTAGCGTGGGTCGCGGTGGTGCTGATCATCCCTCGTGCCGCGGTCATGCTGGCGGGTCAGATCGTCAACGTGCCGACGGTCGCCGAGGTTGAGAGCCGGCAGGACAGTTTTGCGAAGGACCAATGGAACGGGCAGATGAAGGAACTGGGAGAGGTTTGGAGGAAGAGGTCGGAATGGCTGCAGCAGTTTCCGGAAAAGCAGAGAGAAGGCAAGAGGGAAGAGATGGAATGGGAATGGGCGGAAGAAGACGACAAGAGGCGGAAGCTGGTGCAGAATGTGATCGATGAGAACGGGCGCGTGTTGAAAGAGGAATTGCGGAACCAAAAGCAGGAGCAGGAGCGAATGGCGTTTGTGCTATCGAGATTCTCGCCCGTTTCGTCATTTCAGCTCGCAGTGATGAACCTGGCCTCCACGGATGTAAATCTGAAGGCCCGCTACGAAGATGCGTTGAATATTTACCGGACAACATTCAATCAGTATAAGGAGCAAAAGCAAAAAGAAACCGGAGCCACAGGCGGGATACGGATCTCGGTGGACAGTGATCGGGGAATCAAGATCGATACAGGCCGGGAGATCGCGTTAGATCTGACTGGAGTACCGGAATTCCAAAGTCAACGAACGACCGTCGCATCGGTTTTTGAGAAGAGCATCGTGGATTTCGGAATGTTGGGATTGTTCTCGCTGATGGCGTTTGGCGGGGCGTTTGTTGTGTTTTTGAGGTACGATGTGAGGTATTCCTCTGGATAGCGCAGTTTGATTGCGAATTTCGGATTGAGGATTTCGGGAATCGTTTTCCTGGCTGTCTTCAACTGGATTGTATTCCTGGTAATCCCCGTAGGGGCGCCCTATTGGTAGGAAGGACAATCCAACCCGAACAATGCAAGCTGTCTGAATCGGAATTTTCAGAATTACAGGATTATCAGAATTTGTTCGTTCCCTCGTGCTCACGGGCCAGGCACCTTCCCGTCGTTGACATTCCGAATCCTCTTCGTTAAGTTCCGATGCGCATCGTCTTTTTCTGAACCTGCAGTTGTCTGCGGATCTGGCGTATCGCTTTCCTGGCCGTAAGAGGCTTCAATCAGCCCCTAAGGTCCAGGAAGGATGTTCTTCTTCCATCGCAAGAGAGGTAATTGATTCAAACCCCGGCCATTCCCCGATGTTTCAATTGCGGTGAGGTACTCAAGGGACCTTTCTGCCATGCCTGCGGTCAGGAGGCCGTTGACCGGCCGCTTTCGCTTCGCACCTTTCTCGCCAACGCCCTCGATCAGCTCTTCAGCTTTCGCTCGAAGACACTCCGGAGTCTGGTTTACTTGATCATCAAGCCCGGCACACTCACACGCCAGTACATCTCTGGCCAGAGGGTGCGATATGCAAATCCGATCCAGATCTATGCGATCTGTGCCGCCGTGTTTTTCCTCGCGAACTCCTACCGCTCATTCGTCACCATCACGGAAAAGAACCAGGTTGTCAGCTCTTTAAGCGCCATGAAGCTTGGGCAGGGACTAGATGAAGTGGAGCTTGGAGAGCTCATGGCGACGGGGATTACGCCGGAGGTTTTCCGAGAGCGATTCAGGATGTCGGTGACACAGAGTCTTCCGCAATTCATGATCGGCGGGATCGTTGCATTCGCGCTGGCCGTCTGGCTCTTCAATCCGCGCAGGCCGTTCATGATCCACGTGATCTTTGCTCTTCATTGGATCGGTTTTTTCATGTTGGTCATGTCGTTTGACAGATTCCTGCCCACTGCGGAAACCGGGCAGTCCCCGATAACAGGGATCATTGTCATAGGGACCCTTGTTCATTTGACCTTGTCGCTCCGGGCCGTGTATGATCACGGATGGTTCCGGGCGGCAATAAGCGGACTGGGCCTGTTTATGGCCTTCAATACGATACTGGCTGTTTGGGTATTTTCGGTGGTGAAATTTGCGTTTTGGCTGATGCTATAAGAGGTAGTCTATGAAAGTCGTTCGCCGCGCGGTACGAAACGGGTTTGCGATCCTGCTCTTTCTCTGGAGCTGTGCTGGAAATCGGACTGCGGGTCCGTCGCTTGAGGTGGTTCAAAAGCACTTCAAGGCATTCAATTGGCATGATGTTGCAGACTTGACGGCCAGGCTTGATACGGGTTTCGTTTGGTACAGCATCGATGGGGACAAAGTGTCGGTCGAGGTCCGGGGTCGGGAGCAATTTGAAGCCGGGATGAAGAGTTACTTTGAGTCATTCCCCACCGTTCGGTCGGAAATTGAGGAAGCCACGGTAACAGGCCGATTTGTAGTAATACGGGAACGGGTGACCTGGACTCAGAACGGACAAGAAAAGACCCAGTCTGGGCTCGGCGTGTATGAGATTGAAGGCGGAAAGATCTTGAGGGTGTGGTATTATGCTAGCGAGGAGTAGCGTTGGATTCAATCCAACACCGGGAACGACGGCCGATGCCAGGCAATAACAAAAAAAGAACCCGTTGTAAAAGACGCGCCAAAGAAGGTTCTCGTTACTGCTGGCGGCATCAAAAGAGTTAATCGCGCCAAAACGGCGCGACGTCGGTGTAATGTTGAAAGTAACAGCGTAATTTCATACTTTGCCTTCCAGCCTATTCCTGACTTACACTCACTCTTTCAATCAGAAACCGATGGGTTCAAAGAATTACAGAACGAAATCCCGAAAGAACAAAACTTCGAAAATCCGGGAACATTCTTCCTACAAGGTAGACCGGAAAAAATACCCAAAGAAGCTCCGATTTATAGATCTTTTTTGTGGAATTGGTGGATTTCGGCTTGGGTTTGAACGAGCCGGGGGAGAGTGTGTGTTTTCCTGCGATTGGGACAAGCATTCTCGGGTCACATATAAGACGAACTTTGGCGAAGAACCGCAAGGTGACATACACGGTATTGCTGTCAATGAGATTGAGAAACATGAAATTCTATGCGCCGGATTCCCATGCCAGCCATTTAGCATTGCAGGAGTATCAAAGAAGAATAGCCTTGGAAAAAAACATGGATTCGATGACGAGAATCAGGGTAATCTGTTCTTTTCCATTGCCGATATTCTTGAATTTCACAATCCCGCAGCTTTCGTCCTTGAAAACGTCAAGAATCTCAGGAGCCACGATCAGGGGAGGACGTTCAAGATCATTCATGACAATTTGAAGGCGTTAGGGTACTATGTGCACGTGGCAATCATCGATGCTAGAGGAGTTGTTCCACAGCATCGCGAAAGAATCTTCCTCGTGGGCTTCAGGGAGGACCGATGGTTCGAATTCCCAAAAATGCCTGCTAATGGGCCGCGGCTTTCCTCGATCCTAGACCCCCGACCGGATCCAAAATACACTTTGTCGGACCATCTCTGGCAATATCTCCAAGCTTATGCCAAAAAACATCGCGCCGCGGGTAATGGATTTGGGTTTGGGCTCTTCACAGGTGAAGATGTCGCCCGCACATTGAGTGCCCGATACTACAAAGATGGCTCCGAGATCCTAATCTCCCAAGGACCAAAGAAGAATCCCCGGCGACTGACTCCCAAGGAATGCGCCAAACTGATGGGATTCCCTTCAACATTCAAAATGCCGGTTTCTGATACTCAGGCATACAAGCAACTAGGAAATTCTGTTGTCGTACCAGTTGTCCAACGTATAGCTCAGGAAGTCGTTGCTGCCCTGCGCCGGCCGGTCAATTTCAGGCCAGAATTGGTTTTAACTGGAAATGACGAGCAGAGTCCGTTTCATAAGAAACCCTTCAAATATCTGACACAGAGAAAACTCACCAAGGTTTGAGCGTTTCCCTTTCCTCCATATTCTCCCAAGTCGCTCATAAACAACTTGTCGCCGTAGACCTGCCCCATGCAGGCTCGCACCAACACGAGCTCAATGGGGTCACAGCATTAAAGGACTTCTTCGGAACTCACGAGAGCAAAAAGGCCCCCATTCGGTGGTACTATTTCGCTGATGATGTAGACCCTATAAATGAATCCGGCTCATTCAAATTTTATGATGCTCGGAAGAAGAGCACTGATCGGACAGGACGCAGTGAATGGCGATTCTATTACACGGGCAGTTTCCTTGAGCACGCAGGTGTAAACGACTGGCTCGTCCTTGTCAGAACTCAACAAGGTGAATTTCTCGCACTCGTCTTTCAAAATGCATCGGCTTGGATGCGTGCAGGGAAAGCGCTCTTTGCAATTCCGGAATCACAATCCGAATTCAAGTCACTTTCAGAGGATTCGCTCAATTCAAATGAAATAAGATTGCTTCAAAGTCAGATTTTAGGGGAATTGGGGCTTGAGGTCTCCGTCCCAACAAGGCCCAACGATGAAGACTTAATGTTGAAAAAGTTTGGGAGGACCTTCCCCCAAACCAAGGAAATGTCGGAGTTCGCACGGTTGAATGTCGAAGTAGATCCGAATGATCCCGACCGAACCTTGGTTCAATGGTTGGAAAGAGAAGAACAATTGTTCCGGGCTTTGGAAGGTGTGATCATTCTTGAGAGACTAAAACACGGTATCACAAGTGTCGATGAATTCGTAAAGTACTCGCTGTCTGTGCAAAACAGAAGAAAATCTCGAATGGGATTTGCCCTCCAAAACCAATTGTCAGAAATCTTTTCATACCATAAACTGAAATTCAATGCACAGGCCCATACCGAAGGCAATAATAAGCCGGACTTTCTCTTTCCGGGAGAAAAGGAGTATCACGACCCTAGATTCAGTGCCGCCAAGCTTGTGATGCTCGGAGCAAAATCGACAGCCAAAGATCGATGGCGGCAAGTCTTGGTTGAAGCGGATCGAATCCCCTCAAAACACCTTTGTACCCTTGAACCCGGTATTTCCACAAAACAGACAGAAGAAATGACGCGTCAAAACCTCACCCTGGTCCTTCCTTCACCATTGCTCGAAACTTATACTGACAATCAACGCAAGGCCTTACTTTCTCTCCAAGAGTTCATCGACTTTGTAAAAAAGAAGCAACCTTAGTACAAATGGTCGACGTCTTTTCAAAGAAGAAACGGTCAGACGTGATGTCGCGAATTCGGGGACGTGACAACAAAGAAACTGAAGGGGTTGTTCTCAACCTTTTGCGAAGAAATCGAATCAATGGGTGGAGACGGCATTCCCCGATTTTTGGCAAACCCGACTTTGTTTTTTACAAGAAGAGAGTTGCCCTCTTCGTCGACGGCTGTTTCTGGCATTCGTGTCCCCAACACTCCAATACTCCTGCCAATAACAGGTCATTCTGGCTCCGCAAGTTCGAAACGAACAGAAATCGTGATCGCCTTGTCACAAAAACTCTTAGATCAATCGGGTGGCGAGTCTTGAGAATTTGGGAACACGAACTCACGCACAAGAACCAGCCGCGGGTCGTTTCGAAAATTGGTCGAGCTCTAAATCTCAAGACGAGATAATCGATCGAGTATTTCCACCGTAGTCAATATCAACGTTACGCGACCCCCATCCAACATACTCACCCTCCCAGGTTCCCAAGGAAACATTCCAAATGAAAATTATCAGCGTTCTCACAATTCTGGTAGTAGCAACATTCAGTTCCTTCGCGCAAACGGACCTCAGCGGCAGATTTCAGATTGGAGGTTCGGTCGGTTATTCCTATTCTTCATCAAAGACGTTTGGTTCTCTGAACAAATCACACAGCATTTCCTTTCAGCCAAAGGTGGGCTTGTTTCTTATTCCCTCGCTTGAGGTGACGGTTGGCCCGTCAATTCTCGTCGCACTCACGAAACTCGAGCCCGGGCTCATCTTTATCGACGGGTTTCCCTTTGCCACCGGACCCTACGAATCCGAATCCTATGGGCTCGGCTTTACACCGGGAATCACCTACCATTTCATAACAGACGGTACCGTTGTACCCTTTGCGGCTGTCTCCGCAAGCATTCTCTGGCAACGTGTGCTCGCCGGTGCCCCGAAAGCCCTCTACACTACCGGATGGTCAAAACCGACGATCATTGTTCCGAACATCGACGGGGGCGTGAGAATCTTCCTTTCGAACGACTGGGCTTTGCAGATTGCCCTCACTTATACCAGGATGCACCAAAATCTGGGAGATACCGACAGGGGCGGCTCTGCGCTGGCACTTGGTACCGGATTTGCTATCTTCTTGTGAAACGGGCACTACCATGAAACAATTCAATTTCGCGTTCTTCTTTTGTTCCCTTTTCCTCGCCCTTCACACGGATCTACGGGCTCAATGGATTCAAACCAGCGGGCCGCCGAGGGAAGTCGTGCTTGCCATTGCATTCAGTGATCCCTATGTGTTCGCAGGTACACAGGGGCAAATATTTCGGTCAACGAATAACGGTTCCACCTGGACAGCTGTCAATTCGGGCCTGCCGGGAAGTAATGTCCGTTCTTTTGCCGTCATTCCTGCCGGTGGTGATGCCCCCAATATCTTTGCAGGATCTTCCGGAGTTTCTCTTTCCACCAACAACGGAGAGAACTGGATATCTGCCGGCCTGGCGGACACCGGGGTTTTTTGCATGGCTGTCAGGAACACCGACCTCATAGCAGGCACAAACGCTGGGATCTATCGTTCAACCAACAATGGCTCACACTGGACCCCAATCAACTCCGGTCTAACAAACCTGTTGGTCCGCGCTCTTCTGGTGAACGGCACAGATTTCTTTGCAGGAACCGAAGGAGGAGTCTTCCGTTCCACCAACGACGGTGCAAGCTGGTCCCTCCTCGAATCCGGCATCACGACGGCCGCTGCCCGTGCGTTCACGGTCGCCTCCGATGGCGGTGGTGGAACAAATCTCCTTGTCGGGACAGCGGGCGGGGTGTTTCTCTCGACGGACAACGGCACAAGCTGGTCGCCGAAGAATTCCGGTCTATCGTTCCTTTCCGTCCTTTCCCTCGCTGCGGTTCCGGACGGGTCCGGCGGAACCACCCTCTTTGCCGGACTGGAAGGTCCCGGCTTGTTTCGATCCACCAACAACGGTGAAGATTGGGAACAAACGTCGCTGGCCAACACCTTTGTGCAGGCTCTTGGGGTCAACCAGGCAAGTCTCTTCGCCGGGACCAATGTTGGCGCATTTCTCTCGACGGACAACGGCTCCCAGTGGAGTCATATCGGAATGCCAACCACTTTTGTTCCCGCCCTGATCGTCAGCGGTACAAATCTGTTTGCCGGGACTCACTTCGACGGGGTGTTTCGACTGCCAATCGGCAGCGCTCACTGGTCATCTGCATCCGCGGGACCCGCAGCCGGTTCTATCCATTCTTTGGCGGTCGCACCGAACATGGCAGGTGGTATGAATCTCTATGCCGGTACCAGGGGAGACGGTTTCTTCGGGAACGGGGTCTTTCGTTCCAGCGACAACGGAGCGAGCTGGACCTCACCTGGCGTTCCGTTTTATGCGATCAAGGCACTTGCATACCGCGAACCGTATCTGTTTGCAGGAACAACGACTCACGGTGTCTTTCGCTCCACCAACGAAGGAACGGACTGGAGCGAAGTTAATACGGGACTCACAAATAATACCATCTATGCATTCGCTTTTGTGGGAGTTGATATGTTTGTTGGAACGAATGGAGGGATCTTCAGATCCACCGACAACGGCGGGGCGTGGAACGCAGTGAATACCGGACTCCCATCCAATTTATTTGTCCCAACTCTCGCCACGATCAACAATACCATATTCGCGAGCGTTACGGATAATTCCGGAGGTACCAATCAGGTCTTTCGTTCGACAGACAACGGGGCAAGTTGGATAGCGGCTGATAACGGCTTTTCTGCCGGCATCACCAAATTGTCTCTCACGGTAAACGGTTCAGCTCTCTTCGCTGGAACGACGGAGGGCGTGCATGTCACCACCGACAACGGCGCAAACTGGACTTCAGCCAATGACGGACTGACGGGTAACCCTATTCACTCCCTGACCGTTTTCGGCACGGAACTTTTTGCCGGCACGAATAATGCCGGAGTGTGGAAACGATCACTGTCGGAGATCGTGACTTCCATTGATTCTGATCCTGACAATGGGCCTTTGAACTTCGCTCTTGACCAGAACTATCCGAATCCTTTCAATCCCTCAACCACCATCACCTTCACTCTCCCCGCCCGATCTCTCGTGTCGCTGAAGATCTTCGATCTGCTGGGAAGAGAGGTTTCGATTGTAATTTTGGGAGAATTACACTCCGGAAGGCACTCGCACGAATGGCATGCCGGAAATTTGCCGAACGGGGTGTACTTCTATCGCTTGCAGGCCGAGGACTTCGTTAAGACGAGGAAACTCGCTGTGATTCGGTAATAGGAGAACCGCAAAACAGGATGAAACGACGAACATTCTTATCGCTCGCTGCGGCCGGCTCCGTGGCTGCCAAGATTGACCCCAGAAAGGCAATTGAAGAGCTGAGCATTCGGAATCAACCGCGATCTCCTGTTCCGGTTATCCACGCAACCGATCTGTTCCATCCGCATGCCGATCCCGACGACCATTACGATCTGGCGACGGTCTTTTCATTGGCGGCTCAGGGGTTGTACGACCTGCGCGGGGTCGTCATCGACTACGCGCCGGCGGAGAGAACCGGCGACCCCGATGTGATGGGCGTTGCCCAGCTGAATTATCTCACGGGGCTGAATGTTCCGGTGTGGATCGGCAACAAGAACCCGATGCGATCAAGGAACGACACTCAGTCTGATGCCCCCCGCAGGACCATCAGGCCGTGAACCGCATCATTGAGGCCCTCCGGCAATCGCAAGAGCCGGTCGTTATTAATATTATCGGATCGGCCAGGGATGTCGCCGTTGCCTCGAAAAAGAGCCGGAAGTCTTCAGAGAGAAGTGCAAAGCGATCTACCTGAATGCCGGATCGGCGTTTGTGAACGAGCAGAACGAATTGGAATACAACGTCAAACTGGATCCGGTTTCGTATGCGGCCATCTTCGACGCACCGTGCCCCGTGTACTGGCTTCCCTGCTGGCATGTAACGGAAGATGGGAACAAGGCGGGTAAGCACAGAAGCTACTGGAAATTCCTGCAAGGCGATGTGATCCCGAAGCTCTCAAAGCGATTGCTGAACTTCTTTCTGTTCATGCTGAGCAGGGACACATCCTCGCAATGGTTGAGGTACCTTGAACGTGAGCCGGATCCGGAACTGCTCAAAACGTTCTCGGGTCTCGAACGGAACATGTGGTGCACCGCGGGGTTTCTTCATGTAGCTGGGCAATACGCGGATACGCAGGGAACGATCAGGAACATCGCAGACGGAGTGAAGGACCCGTTGTTTGTTTTTGAGCCAATCGAGATACGCTGCGATGACCGGGGACATACGGATTGGAAGAAGACGACGGGACCGACGAACCGTTACATCTTAGAGGTACTAAGAGTAGATTTGTATTGGCGAGCGATGACGAAGGCGCTGACAACGGTCCTCGGATCTGTGAAATAACACTTGAGAAAAGAATTACGCAGAGAGACACACCTGCCCGACTGTGATTGCACTCTAAGCGGTCAGGCGGGGAGGAGTCACAGAGTGACACGGAGAACAGCCTTCCTCTGTGGACCTCTCTCTTTTTCTTTTCCTCTGTGGAACTCTGTGAAATAATCAAGGTATCAAAGGGGCGAACAAAATAACTACACAATACATCTTAATTGGGGGGTACCATGTCCAACTACGAACTCACGGCGGAGATTATTGGCGCGGCAATAGAGGTGCATAGACAGCTTGGCCCAGGCCTGCTTGAATCGGCGTACGAGGAATGTTTGGCATATGAATTGGTACAACGGGGACTGCAGATTGAACGACAACAGCCAGTTCCTGTCGTCTACAAAGAAGTAAAGCTGGATCTTGGTTATAGGATTGACATCCTGGTGCGTAATACAGTCCTGCTGGAGTTAAAATCTGTTGATGGTCTTGCGCCTGTTCACGAGGCCCAGGTTCTTACCTACTTGAAATTCTCAGGAAAATCCATCGGCCTGCTCATCAACTTCAATGTAACCGTGCTCAAGAACGGGTTGAAACGATACGTCTTTTGAGATGGTGTTAACGATGGAAAAGAAATTACGCAGAGAGACACACCTGCCCGACTGTGATTGCACTCTAAGCGGTCAGGCGGGGAGGAGTCACAGAGTGACACGGAGAACAGCCTTCCTCTGTGGACCTCTCTCTTTTTCTTTTCCTCTGTGGAACTCTGTGAAATAATCAAGATGTGCCAACCATTCCATAACGTCTACAACGACAAAGCGCGCGCGGAGGCCTATGACAGCCTCGAGTTTCCCGGCACCTACTATCTGGCTTATCGGGATCTGCCTGCACTCATCGGCAGGCATGTTCAGGGAAAAAAGGCGCTCGACTTCGGATGCGGAGCGGGCAGGTCGACGAGGTTTCTTCGGAAACTCGGATTTGACGTTGTCGGCGTGGATATCGCGGACCAAATGGTCGCGCTCGCCCGAAAACGCGATCCGGACGGCGACTACCGACTGATTTCGGACGGCAACCTGAGCGGATTCAAGGAAGGCGCGTTTGATCTTGTGCTTTCCGCGTTCACCTTTGACAACGTGCCCGCGAAAGAGAAGGTGCATCTGTTCAAATCTTTCAACCGCTTGCTCAACCGCGACGGGCACATTATGAATGTCGTCTCGGCGCCGGAAATTTATGTCAACGAATGGACGTCCTTTTCAACAAAAGATTTTCCCGGAAACCGGACGGCAAAGAGCGGGGACAAGGTGTTGATCGTCATGCTCGACGTGAATGACCCCCGTCCGGTCGAGGATATCTTCTGGACGGATCGCGATTACCTCGAGACGTACAAACTTGCAGGATTGGTTTCCGTGACCGTCCACAAACCTCTGGGAAATGAGACTGAACCGTACCGATGGGTCAACGAAACGAAGATCTCGCCCTGGGCTATTTACGTTTTACGCCGTGAGGATTGAGTCCGACAACTAATGTCGATATGAAATCTTAATACATTGGGAGACCCTAAGGCGAGACCAACCGCTCTCTCCCATCCTTGTTCATTAGTTTCAAACTGGTTCCGGTGACTTTCGCGAGAAGATGCACTCCAACCTCCGTCGAGTCATTAAGAAGCACCAGTCCCGACCCGTCCTTCGAGGCCCCCATCTTCACGCGGATGGTTCCACTCTCATCGAACAATCGCATGACAACTTCACCCGTAGACCCCATGTTGATCCGCACCCGGACCTGGCCGCCGGCATCCGCCAATTCCAGCCCCCTGCCGCGGAGGATCGACCCGTATTCGAGGGCAGATCCCTTTTCGGCAAAGACAAACATCAGGACATCGAGGTTGACTGCAACGATTGCTATGACGGCGCGGTTGCTTTTCATCGGTTTCTCCGTTAATTAGATGACCTGATCGGTGCCTGCAACATTTATGATTCCACCCGGTCACCAAAGGTTGCAACATGAGCAAAGACCCTTACAGCCATCTTGCCGGAGTTTTTGACATCCTCTTTGAGCCGATGAACCGGGGCCTCCGATTGATCGGAAGGGCGATGTACAGGCCAACCAAGGGAATGAAGATCCTCGACGTCGGATGCGGGACGGGGACTCACCTGGAATTGTACCGGAAATTTGAATGCACCCTCCACGGCATCGATGCATCCGAATCGATGCTGCAACGGGCGCGGAGGAGGCTAAACGGTGCAGCGGATCTGCAGATCGCCGATGCGTGCGAGACGCCATTTCGCAACGGGTCGTTCGATCTGGTGATCTCGATGCTGATGTTGCACGAAATGGATGATGCCGCACGGCCGAGGGTGATCGAAGAGATGAAGCGTGTTGTCAAGAAGGACGGCCGCATTTTGCTGATCGATTTCCACACCGGCCCGTATCTTTTTCTTAAAGGATGGCTGACGAAAGCCGTGATTTTCGTTTCCGAAATCGTTGCAGGCCGAAGGCACTTCCGCAATTACCGCCATTTCATGTCCATCCGCGGACTCCCCCCTCTCCTTGCGTCGAGCGGACTTGTTGTTGAACAGGAGAAGATGGTCGGAGGCGGAGGGCTGGTGTTGTACCTGTTGCGTAAGACTTGAGAAAGACAATGCCCGATGTCGAGTATCACAGAGCGAATTTTGAAGGGCCGGTTTCGGAATTGAAATGTTAAGGAATTTCCATGGCCCAGAATGATCCGTTCAACAGCGTCATCGACCGTTCCTTGAATTACGGGCGTCATGTGATCAGCGATTTTCTCTCCTCGGCAACCCTCCATCCGGTGAAAGCCGTCCTGGACATTGGTGCCGGTCGCGGCGGCGATCTGCGCCTGGCGCGAGATCATCATCCTTCCTGTGAGCTTCATGCCATTGAGGTCTATCCGGAATATCAAAAGGCCCTGAAACAGGAAGGGATCATCGTTCATCCTCTAAACATCGAGCGCGATCCATTTCCATTTCCGGACGAATCCGTCGATGTTGTCGTTGCAAATCAAATTCTCGAGCACGTCAAGGAAATTTTCTGGGTTTTCCACGAGGCAACCAGAGTACTCCGGACGGGGGGCCATTTCATCATCGGCGTACCGAATCTCGCATCCCTGCATAATCGCCTCCTCCTCGCTCTTGGCAGGCAGCCGACGTGTCTCCAGAATCATTCTGCCCATGTGCGAGGGTACACAAAAAACGACCTTCTCACATTCCTCAGGATGTGCTTTCCCGGCGGATACAACCTCAGGAAATTCGGCGGCAGCAATTTCTATCCGTTTCCCCCGTTTATGGCCAGGCCGCTGGCTTCGCTGTTTCCCAATATGGCCTGGGGGATTTTCCTGATGCTTCAAAAGGCACGGGCACACACGAATGAGTTCCTCGTGCATCCTGGCGCGCATCAGCTTGAGACAAATTTCTATCTGGGAAAGGGTGAGACGGCGAGAAAAAGGTGAGTGCTAATTTCGAATGCCTGCCCGACCGACAGAACTCGAAGCGAAGGGAGTCAAGGTCCTCTCTCCCACTTGAAACAAGCCTGGGAAGATGCGAGATTTTTCCGTTCGGTCACCGGAAGGCCATAGAATGATGATCGGCCAGTGGGTTGGCGGGCGAAACCACTCAAACAACGACATCGCCTAACATCCGTGAGCATCAAAGCTATCATATTCGGCGCTACAGGAATGGTCGGTGAGGGTGTGCTTCATGAAGCCCTCAAAAGCCCCTCAGTGGAGTCCGTCCTTGTCATCGGTCGAAGGCCGTGTTATGTTTCGCATCCGAAACTGCGCGAGATCGTTCACGCCGACTTCTATGATTATTCGGAAATCGAGAAGCAGTTCACCGGCTACAATGCATGCCTGTTTTGTCTTGGCGTCACATCCATCGGAAAAGATGAGCAGAAATACACGCGACTGACCTACGACCTCACCATGGCGGCAGCGCGCACGTTGGTACGATTGAATTCTGAAATGGTCTTTTGCTATGTGTCCGGACTTGGCACGGATAGTTCCGAACGAGGGCGCAGCATGTGGGCCCGCGTGAAGGGAAAGACCGAGAATGACCTGCGGAAACTTCCGTTCAAGGCCGTCTATGCGTACAGGCCGGGCTTCATCAGGCCGACGCCCGGACTGAAGAACATGCTGGCATTTGCCAAACCGCTCTCACCGTTGTATCCAATCCTGAAGGTTCTCTTGCCAGGGTATGTATGCACTCTTGAGGACGTCGGACGGTCGATGATCCATGTTGCACAGCATGGCCACGCGAAGAACATTTTGGAATGCAAAGATATAACGCGGTCGGCCATGCAGCGGGTGGGCGCCACAATCGAATAGCACGCAAGCAATGGCCAGCTGACCACCAAAGAGGAGAGACAAGACTCATGAACCCCCTTCTCAGGAATATCCTCGCCGTCATTGCCGGTATTTTTCTCGGCAGTGTCGTGAATATGGCCATCCTCGCGGTAGGCGGTTCCATCGTCCCTCCCCCGGAGGGCGCTGATGTGTCCACCATGGAGGGCCTCAAAGAATCAATGCCTCTCTTCGAACCGAAACATTTCATCATGCCATTCCTCGCTCATGCAATTGGTGCATTCCTTGGTGCCCTGGCGGCCGGTGCTCTTGCGGTCACTCACAAAACGAAGCTTGCCCTGGGTGTCAGTGCGTGGTTCCTCATCGGCGGAATTATCAGCGTCTTCATGCTCCCCTCGCCGGCCTGGTTTACCCTTCTTGACCTGGTGGGAGCCTATCTGCCGATGGGATATCTTGCAGGGAAGCTGACCACTCGACAACGCGGTGCCCCGGCAATGACCATGGAAACGAAGTGAATGGTGTACATACGTCTTTTGAGAAGCCGTTACCTCCGGAATGACATTGCCGAACGGGACGGCTTTGTTTGCCGAGACTTTATGCGCCATAGACAACCGCCAATCCTAATGCAAGAGAGGTTACCGTGTGAATAGAAGAACTGTCCTCATCGAATCCCTTTGCTACTTCCTGGGCGGAGCGGTTACTCTTTTTATCGCCGTCCAATATGGCATTCCGCATCTTTACGATGCCTATGGCGTTGCCCCCCTGATCGGCTGGTGGCTGGCAAGCGGCGTCATCGTTCTTGCACTCTTTGTCGGGGCAATTCTCGCAGCCCGCCACAGAACACAAGCCGGGTCGTTTCGAGAGATTCTTCTTGCTCTCAACATTCGGACGTTAAACAAAACGGATGTTGCGTGGGCGTTTGGAGGATTGCTCGGCGTGGTCCTCCTGACAGGGATCGTTGTGACAACGTTCGACAAACTGTTCTCATTGAATCTGCTCTCGCAAGATTCATACGCTTCTTTCCTGCGGATGGAAAAACTCAAGCCAGACGAATACTGGCTGTTCCTGGCGTGGCTCCCCTACTTCTTCTTCAACATTGTTGGAGAGGAGCTCATGTGGAGAGGGTATCTGCTTCCCAGACAAAGCGCGACAATCGGCCGCTACGCCTGGATTTTCAACGGCCTCTTGTGGGCGATCTTTCACATAGGAATTGGATGGCGCATTACCATCGTTCTCCTGCCGATAGAATTCATCGTGCCTTACGTTGTACAAAAACGACAGAATACCTGGCTCGGGATCATCATTCACGGATTGTACAACGGAAGCGGTTTCATCATGGTGGCTCTCGGTGTGGTTTCTTAGACGCACCATCTGGTAGTGTCCTCAATTTGGGTTTCTACCGTAACGGGAAACCGTTAAAACGGTTCCTCGTCACATTGTGCTGGTTGTATTCCCCCCAACTTTCCGCCTGCGTGCATACAGCGCACTTCGGCGGACAGGAAGTTGGGGGAATACCCGCTCGCTTCCAATTCCATGAGTCGTTTCAACGACTTCTTGCAGCGCGGCAGGCAAAAGAGGACACCACCCACCATCTTGCATTTTAGCTCCCCCCGCCCTACATTGCCTCTCATGAAAACTCAACGACTTCACCTCGCAGGGTTCATTCTCCTTCTTTTCACCTGCCCGCTGTTCTCGCAGGATACGATCCGCTTCACTCCCAAGCTCGGCTACCAGGCCTTCAAGGTGCGGGAGCCGGTGTTGCGGATCAAGCCGGGCCAGGTGCTCGTAAGCGAAACACTGATGGGCGGCTATTATACGGAGGCAGGAGGAGCATGGCCGGGTGAAGTCGGCCCCATTTACATCGAAGGCGCAACGCCGAATGATCAACTGGTCGTCAGGATCATCAGAGTCCGCCCCAACCGCGACCTCGCCCCCGCGGCGATCAGCGGAAACTTCGGTGGACTCCAGAGCGACATTCGCGTCCGGTTGCTGAATCCGCCTATCCCAAACCAGCGATTCCTCTGGCGCCTGGATCGTCGAAGGAACGTCGGCATGCTTGACCTTCCCAAGAGCAAGTTGAAGAAGATCGAGGTCCCTCTGGCTCCCATGCTCGGCCGTCTCGCTGTTGCTCCGAAGAATGAGGAGTCCTTCCCCGGCCTCTGGCCCGGCGACTTCGGCGGCAACATGGATTCTCCCGAGTTGCGGGAAGGAACCACCGTCCATCTTCCCATTTTCCACGAAGGCGCGTATTTCTATTTTGGCGACGGGCATGCGCTGCAGGGACATGGTGAAGTGGCCGGCACGGGACTCGAGACAACCATGGATGTCGTGCTTCAGTTCGACCTTATCAAGAACAAACCCATTGACTGGCCCCGATTCGTTGACGACGAGTACATCATGGTCGCCGGGAGCGCACGGCCGCTCATTGATGCCTTCCGCCTTGCCCACGTGGAACTCGTCGAGTGGCTCGAACAGGAATACGGATTCGACCGGTGGGAGGCCTATCAGGTTCTTTCGCAGGTTGGGACCAGTACCGTGTCCAATATTGTGGATCCGCAATACACGGTCGTGGCGAAGTTTCCGCGAAAGTACCTGCCTCGCTGACACATTCTTGATTGGGCATTGGACATTCGGCGTTGGATATTGCTTTGGGTGGAGATGGAATGCAATGTCCAATGCCCGCCCGACCGAACGCGATTGAAGCAAACGCGGTCGTTCGGGCGGGTTCGGGCGGGTCGAACGCTCAATGTAGAATATCCAACAAAAACCTCGGGGGCGTATGAAATGCGATCTGGAAGAGAGTCAACTTTGCTGTAAAGATCATCGATATTGCTGAATCGCTTCAAAAAACGAGGGCTGAGAACCACCTCTGACTATCCAACCAGAACTGGGAACCAAAAATAACAACCAAAAACCACAAACTATAAACGCCTTTCCTTTGACAGTTTGATTCACGCCGACTTCTTTTTATTTTCCTTCTGCTCTACCCTTTTCAAACCAAATATCATACCCGAGAATGAAACGACTACTACCGGTTAACACTCCCGGCGACATCCCCCCCATTTACCGCGAAACGGCCGTCGGCCTGCTGCTCGAATATCACAATCTCGACCGAACGTACGACAATTATACAAACGCCCAATTGCTTGTCGGCATGTGTATGGACAGCCGCAAACATCTGCACATTCCGGACAATTTTGCTTTCATCATCCGTGCGGGCGGAGCGAACCTCCGGTATAGCGAATTCAAGGTCTCCTATGCCATTGCGGTCGGAGGGATTCGCAGCATTGCGCTCATCGGGCATAATCAATGCGGCATGGTCAACATCATCGCAAGGAAGCAGTTGTTCATCGACGGCCTTGTGCAGCAAGCCGGGTGGGAATCCAAGGCAGCCGAGGAGCACTTCAACCACTTTGCCCCGATGTTTGAGATCGGCAACGAAGTGGATTTTATTCTCAGCGAGGTGAAACGCCTTCGGCTCCGGTATCCAAAGATCCCCGTGGCCCCGATGCTTTACAAAGTCGAAGACAACAGATTGTATTTGATCGAAGAGTGAGAGATACCAGGATGACGCATCAGCTCCTTGCCTCGTAACTCCTCCTCCCACCAATGATTGAGAGCTTTCAGAGCCTGATTTTTCTCGTCGGCAAACGCAGCCTGGACCGAAGCCTTCGAACACATCCGCCCGGCAGCAAAACGGCCGGCATGCTTGCCGCGGCACTCAATGCTGCCCGGCGCAGAAAGTTCAGCGATACAGAAACGTCATGGATCACTCGAATTGAGGAATTGCGGGAAAGACTGGCCGCTTCGAGTGACCAGGTCTCATTTCAGGATTTCGGCGCCGGGGCATCGGGGGCTACCCGGGACGCATCGTCAGACAGAACCGTCGGGGAAATTTGCCGTAGTTCCTCGATAACGCGCAGCTGGGGCATCCTGTTGTTTCAAATTGTTCGTCATACGCGCCCCTCGGTATGCCTCGAATTGGGAACTTCTCTGGGAATATCTGCCTCTTATCTTGGTGCCGCATGTATTCTCAACGGCCGCGGGACTGTGATCACGCTCGAAGGGGCTTCATCAGTTGCGTCCCTTGCGCAAAAGAATCTTGTGTCCCTGGGTCTCACGACGGCTACCGTCATCCCGGGCCGGTTTCAAGATACACTCGAATCAACGTTAACGAGGCACCGCCCGATTGATTTCGCCTTCATCGACGGACATCATGATCGGGACGCCACGCTGCGGTATTTCAATCAGATCAAACCACATTTGTCCGATCAGGCCATGGTGGTCTTCGACGATATTCTGTGGTCAGGCGGAATGCGGCAGGCATGGAGGGAAATCCGAAGGAATGCAGGATCGTCCGTCAAAGTGAATTTGGTAAGAATGGGAATTCTTTGCTATGATAAAACAGAGTGATTTCGGATTGCGGATTTTGGAATGCGGGCTGCATGAAACTAATGTGAGGCAGGAATTGTCGATTGCACTTTTCTATGTCCACCGCCTTCTGGCGGGACGGACTGTGCCCATGTGATACTTTCATCGAGAACGAAGGTGTACCATGTCAATTATCATAGTTGAAATCCTCATCATTGTTTTTCTTACTCTCTGCAACGGCATTTTTGCCATGTCGGAGATTGCGGTGGTATCGGCACGCAAGGCGCGTCTTCAACAGTGGGCCGAAGCGGGAAATAAAAGGGCCCGGCTTGCTCTTGAACTCTCGAACTCACCCAATGAATTTCTCTCCACCATCCAGGTCGGCATCACCCTGATAGGAATCTCGGCCGGTGCATTCGGCGGAGCGACGATCGCCAGACATCTTTCCGCCGCCATTGGAATGTTTCCGCAACTCACCGACTACGCCGACACGATTGCCGTCGCCATTGTTGTTCTCTGCATCACGTATCTTTCTCTTATCCTCGGCGAACTCGTTCCCAAACGAATTGCCTTGAATAATCCGGAACGTATTGCCGTTTTCATCGCAGGACCGATGCGTCTTCTCTCACGGGTCTCTACTCCTGTCGTCAAGCTCCTCGGAGTCTCCACGAATGGGATCCTCGCTCTTTTTCGAATGAAGCGATCCGCCGATCCCCCGATCACGGAAGAAGAGATCCGGATCCTGTTGAAACAAGGCGCCGACGCCGGAGTCATCGAGAAGGGTGAAAGGGACATCGTGGAGCGGGTCTTTCGTCTCGGTGCCAGGCGTGTCAGCACCATCATGACCCCCAGAAAGGACCTCGATGTTCTCCTCATTTCTGATCCCACGGATCTGGTGCATCAAAAGATCCTCAAGACCGGTCATTCCTTATTTCCGCTCTGTGATCAGACCATGGATAATGTGCTTGGGGTTGTCCATACCCGGGAAATACTCTTACAGGCCATTACCGGAAAGCCGCTGAACCTTAAAGGCCTCGTTCGTGAGCCGCTCTTTGTTCCGGATTCGATCCAAAGTCTCAAACTCCTGGAGCAATTCCGAAAGACCGGGAAAGAAACTGCCCTTCTCCTCGATGAGTATGGCGGTTTGCAGGGGCTCATAACGCCCTCCGATATTCTCAAAGCCCTTTTGGGCGATATTGCGAAGGTCGCAGCACCCCGGGCTCTGCTCCGACAGGACGGAACCTGGCTCGTCGACGGAGTGCTTTCCATTGGCGAGTTTAAGGAGATCCTTCACACGGGCGGGCTCCCGCAGGAAGAGTCGCGTTCGTTTGAAACTGTCGGGGGGTTCGTCATGACGCTGCTCGGCCGCGTTCCGACCGAAGGAGACACCGTGTCCTGGGGTCAATTCACATTTGAGATCCTGGATATGGACGGTTTGAGGGTCGATAAAATTCATGTAATCAAAAAAGAAAGCAATCCGATACCATGACCATTGAGATCATCTTCGTTCTTGTTCTGATCGCGGTCGCCGTAGGGCTCTTTGCGTCCGAGAAACTTCCGATCGATCTCGTTGCCTTGATGATCATGGGGGTGCTCTTGATCAGTGGAATCATTACTCCCGAGGAGGGTATTTCCGGATTCAGCAACACAGCCACGGTTACCGTGGGCGCCATGTTCATCTTCAGCACCGCGTTATTCAAGACCGGAGCGGTGAATTCGATCGGAGTCCTGACGACGCGGGCATTCAAGAAGAATTTCTGGTTCGGATTGGTTTCCATGATGCTCCTCGTTGGTGCCTTGTCCGCTTTTGTTAACAACACACCCGTCGTGGCCATCTTCATACCGATTCTCATCAGTGCCGCGCGGGAGATCGGCAAGAGTCCCTCGCTCTTGTTGATGCCGCTCTCTTTTGCTTCGATGTTCGGGGGCGTTTGTACGCTGATCGGATCATCGACCAACATCCTTCTGAGCTCCATCGCCGTTCGCCATGGTTTGCCTGCGTTCGGAATGTTCGAATTTGCACCGGTCGGAGTGGTCTTCCTCGGTGTCGGAATACTTTATATGCTGGTCGGTGTCCGCCTTATTCCGAAGCGCCGCGGCGACGATGAACTTACCGAACGATTCGGTATGGGGGACTACAGGACCGAAATCATCATTCTGCCCAAAGCCAAATCCGTCGGCATGCCGTTGAATCGATCACCTCTTGTTGAGGATGTCGGGATCGAGGTTCTCGAAGTCATTCGGGGAGGCAAACGCGTTGCCCTTCCACCTTCTCGCATCACTCTCCAGGCAAATGACGTTCTTCGGGTGATAGGGGATGTAGAAATGATAAAGAAGCTTCAAGAGCGGGAGGGAATCAAGCTGAAGGCAGAAGAAGGCCTTCGCAAATGGAAGGGCACCAAAGATACTATGGTACTAGTCGAGGCGATCATCGCCCCCAACACCCGCCTCGAAGGAAAATCGCTTAAGAAAGTCCGATTTCGTGACATGTACGGTGTGACGGCACTGGCCATCCGGCACCGGGGCAAACTGATGCGAACCCATTTGAATGCTGTGAAATTGAACGCGGGAGATGCATTGTTGCTCAACGTCAGAAAGGACCGCCTTCAGGGACTTCAGGAAGAGGAAGTGTTTGTCTTTGTCTCAGAAGTCGGCCTTCCCCAATTCCGCAGATCCAAGATGATCCCGGCACTTCTCATTGGCGCTGGGATCGTCGGCACAGCCGCCTTGGGGATCGCCCCTATCGTTGTGAGTGCGATTGCCGGGTGTGTTCTTCTGGTCCTTCTTGGGTGCATCACACTGGAGGAAGCATACGAGGCTATTGACTGGAAGGTCATTTTTTTGCTCGCCGGCGCATTGACGCTCGGCGTTGCACTCGAAAAAACAGGAGCGGCGCTTCTTCTTTCGAATTTCATCGTAGACACTGTCGGCGGATGGGGCCCTGTTGCACTTGTCGCCGCATTTTACCTCCTTACAACCATTCTCACGGAGACAATGTCCAATAACGCCACGGCTGTCCTCCTTGCGCCGATCGCCATCGCTTCTGCGGAAACGCTGGGAATTGACCCGCGTCCCCTTCTGATGGCGGTGACGTTCGCTGCCTCGGCAAGCTTCATGACACCCGTCGGGTACCAGACGAACACCATGATCTACGCCGCCGGACAATACCGGTTTGCGGATTTCCTGAAGGTTGGGACTCCTCTCAATCTCCTATTCTGGATCCTGGCCACAATCCTCATTCCGGTCTACTGGCCTTTTTAAAGACATCAGAGCTAAATCATATGGAATCAATCGAACGCATCTTCCGATCAATCAAGGATTTCCTCAGCGTCCCCATCTTTACGCTCGGGGAAACCCAGCTTACGCTCTGGACATTCCTCTATCTCCTTGTATTCCTCCTCCTGTTGATCTACATCAGCGGGAAGCTCAAGAACTGGGTTTCCGGCCGGCTCCTGGCACGAAGCAGCCTGCAGGTCGGAATGCGTATCGCGATCGGGTCGATGCTCCGCTATCTGGTCGTGGTGATCGGATTGCTGGTTCTCCTCCAGACCGCTGGGATCGACCTGACGACGCTCAATGTGCTTGCCGGCGCCATTGGCATTGGAGTGGGCTTTGGATTACAAACCATCGCCAACAACTTCATCAGCGGGTTGATCATTCTCTTCGAAGGACCTGTGAAGATCGGGGATCGCATCGAGATCGGTGACGTGGAGGGCGATGTCGCCCGCGTGGGCACGCTCAGCACGTCGGTCGTCACCAACGATAATATTACGATCATCATTCCGAATGCACGGCTGATATCGGACAACATTATCAATTGGAGCCACAATGACGAGGTGGTGCGGTTCAAAATTCCGCTCAGCGTCGCGTATGGGAGCGATATCAAACTTGTTGAGAAACTTCTCCTGGAAGTGGCTGCCGAGGATGATGATATCCTCGATGACCCTCCCCCATTTGTGATTTTGAGGGAATTTGGGGACAGTGGATTGCACTTTGAGCTTCGGGTGTGGAGCGGCACGCTTACCCACCGCAAGGGGCGGTTGATCAGCAAGATCAACGTTGCAGTGTACGAGCGTTTCCAGAAAAACGGGATCGAAATCCCCTTTCCCCAAAGAGACATACACATCCGGACCAATACACCCGGCGATAAGCCTGACTCTCTCCCTGAATAATGTTCGACCTCCTGCAGAAACACATACAACAGAGAGTTCGCCTGACAAAAGAAGAGTTTCACACCTGTTCGAGGTTCTTTACCCGTCGATCGCTCAAGAAACGCCAGTTTCTCCTTCAGGAAGGCGAGATCTGCAAGCATGTTGCGTTCGTGAACAGCGGGTGCCTTCGGGCCTACGCTGTTGACCACAAAGGCGAAGAGCACATTATGCAATTCGCGATCAAAGACTGGTGGATATCGGATCTCAACAGTTATCTCACAGGATCGCCGTCGACGTACACGATCGACGCGGTGCATGATGCCGATGTCCTGCTGCTCGAAAAATCCGCCCGCGATCAGCTCCTCGAGTCCATTCCGAAAATGGAGCGTTTCTTCCGGCTTCTCCAGGAGTCGAACTACGTTGCCACCCATCGCCGCATTAACGCAACCCTGAGCTCATCGGCGGAAGAGCGATATCTTTCATTTCTCAAGACCTATCCGGCTCTTGTTGAGCAAGTGCCCCAAAGTCAGATTGCGTCCTACCTGGGAATCACGCCGCAGTCCCTCAGCCGCATCCGCAAGGAACTCTCACAAAAGCGGGGGTGAGCGCTTGAGGTCGCAAGCAGATTGCCAATTTTCAATTTCCAATTTTCAATTTCCAATTGACAATTGACAATCGGCAATTGACAATTGGCAATCTATTCCCCCCGTTACCATAGGTTCATTCCATTTTTTACCATCGGTGCATGCGCCGGGGTGCCCTTCCATGGTATATTGGTTGTGTCAACATCAACAACCAATCACCATCATACGCTGAAAGGGTTACACTCATGGCACTCTGGAAAATCGATGCCGCACATTCGGAAGTTACCTTCAAGGTCAAACACATGGTCGTCTCGACGGTTTCAGGCCGATTCGACACTTTTAACGCAGCGGTCGAATCAGAACGGGAAGACTTCAGCGACGCGAAGATCTCCTTTGAAGCGGACGTTGCAACGATCGACACGAAAAACGAACAACGCGACGGGCACTTGAAATCGCCGGATTTCTTTGATGCTCAGAAACATCCGAAGATCACATTCATTTCTTCTTCTGTAAAGAAGCTCTCCGGCCATGAGCTGCAGGTCGGCGGGAATCTGACCCTTCGCGGAGTTACGAAGCCCGTCGCGCTGGATGTCATTTACAACGGAACTGTGGACGGATTCGGCGGAGCCAGGGTTGCAGGCTTTGAGATCCGGACAAAGCTCAATCGTTTTGACTTCGGCCTGCAATGGAACGCGTTAACCGAGGCAGGCGGTGTTGTGGTGAGCAATGAAGTGCGGATCGAGATCCTGGCCGAGTTCAACAAAGTTCAGGAAGCAGTGAAAGCGGCATAGTTTTTTCGCGGTGAAGAGAAACACAAGGGAAAGAGGGCACAAAGCCGATACTCGGGACTTTGTGCCTTTTTTTTGCTCTCCGCCTGTCCCGGGGATGTTGTTAATTGTTTGTTTCTTCCTTACTCTTTACGACTCGAAACGGAATGGCCAACTATGGAATCATCTGAAGCAACCATCTGGTATCCCTCACATCTCGATCAATACCTGAACCGCTGGTTTGCGCGGTATGAGGAGGCGAAGAAATCCCTCGAGCAGGAAGGCGGCTACCTGTTTCCGTATAAAAACCAATTCATTGTGTGTGAATGGGGTGCGGTGAAAGCCATGGGGCTTGATCCCAAGGATACCGATTGGGAAAAAATCGGCTTCGATTGTGCCAAACCGGCCGATCCGGACGCGTACAAGCGGCTCGTCGAAAAAAGAAAAGCTGCCGACAGGAAGCACTGAGCGGGGACAACGAGAGAAGAACCTATGGATGACATCCGTGCACAACTGTACCGGCAATATGTTTCCCGGTTCAAGACCGGGGAAATGCACCGAAGTGATGAATGGCTTCGGGCATATTGGAGCTGGTGTGATCACAAATATTTGCCGTTCCTCGGGTCGGTACCGCTCGATCAGCCTGTTTTGGAACTCGGATGCGGCCCGGGATACATTCTCGAATTTCTCAAGAACCGCCGCTACACCCAATGCTCGGGGATCGACATTTCGAAGGAACAGATTGCGCTTGCCCGGAAACGGGGCAATAACGCCAGTGTCGCAGATGCGTTTAAATTCCTACGGTCAAAAAAAGCACAGTACGCGGCCATCCTCGCCATCGATTTTGTGGAACATTTCAGCAAAAGCGAACTCCTGCTTCTCTTCCCCTTGATCTTCAAAGCCCTCCGACCGGGCGGAGTTCTTCTGATCCAAACACCAAACGGCCAGGGCCTCTTTCCCGGCCAGGTTATTCATGGGGACCTGACACATCTGACGATCTTCGCGCAGGATTCCCTCAAGCACATCCTTGGTCTCGCGGGGTTCCGGAATATCCGATTTGCGGAGACCGGCCCGGCCCCGGACACGTTTGAGGGCAAACTGCGCACGTTCCTGTGGAAATCGATACGCGCGGTCATTCGCATCATCCGGCAGATCGAGGCCAAGAATTCTTCGAAGCTCTGGACAGAGAGCTTCATTTGCGCGGCGGAAAGATGATCATGGCAAAAGTCGACCTCAAGACGAAACCCAATGCACGAAGCGTTCAATCCTTTCTGGCGAGAATCAAAGACCCCGAAAGAAAGAGGGACTGTGCCGCGATCGTAAAAATGATGAAGTCGGCCACCGGGTCAAAACCGACGATGTGGGGGCCCACTATCGTCGGATTCGGGTCGTATCACTACAAGTACGATAGCGGACGAGAGGGTGACTGGTTTGAGACGGGATTCTCGCCAAGGGTGCAGAATCTCACGTTGTATATCATGCCGGGATTCAAAGAATACGGTGATCTGATGAAGAAACTGGGAAAACACAAAACCGGGTCATCGTGCCTGTATGTGAAATCGTTGGACGATGTTGATATGAGGGTACTGGAAACGCTCATCAGGAAATCGGTAAAGAAGATGAGGGTGAGAGGTTCCGTTGGGAATTGAAGTGAAAGGCTGAGGTGGCGATGAAGCATTACAAGCGGATTGCCCTTGTTGCACACGATAACCGCAAAAAAGATCTCATTGAGTGGGTCGAATGGAACTGGAATTCCCTGCTGGAGCATCAGTTGGTCTGCACAGGCACGACCGGAGCCCTCGTGGAAAAGGCTCTTCAGGAGAAGCTTGGGAAAGGTTCTTCCAAAACCATCAGCCTTCAGAAACTGAAGTCCGGACCCCTGGGCGGTGATCAGCAGCTCGGGTCTCTGATATCGGAAGGCAAGATCGACATTTTGATCTTCCTTTGGGATCCCATGGAGCCGCAACCACATGATGTTGATGTCAAGGCTCTCCTTCGGATTGCGGTCTTGTACAATGTGCCAACCGCGTGCAACAGATCGACGGCGGATTTCATGATCTCCTCGCCGCTCATCACGGCTGACTACACCCCGATTCTTATCGATTATTCGGGATACATGAACCGAAAACTCGACCCGAGAAAATAACAGTCAGATGGGGGTGCAGTTTCAATTGATTTTCGTCGCTTCTCTCGTTACTTTTGTTGCATGAAGTCCTCTCAGTTTGCACCCCTTCTCCTCTTCCTCGCCTCCTGTTCCGATGGATCTGTTGAAAGTATTCTTAATCCCGCTCAGCGGTTTGCCGTCGAAGATCTGCTCCGTGAACACAAAAACGCCGAACTTGTTCAACCGGACGAGTGCACCAGTCCCCAGCTCGAGAAGTATCAATCCGAGAACCCGGGCTACACCCCGTATTACGCCGAGGCAGATTTCAACGGAGACGGCTATCTCGACTTCGTGATTGCAACAAAGGTGGCGGGGGCATATGACCTGTGGTTTTTTTTGGGATCAGTGACGGAGTACCGGCGCCCGGAGAACTTCTCGACGATGACCTGGCTGCATGAGGGCGGATTTATCGTCCGGGGACGGCATTTGTTCGTCGGCACATTCTACGGTGACGACGGAACCACGTTTGCGTGGGACAGTCAGGCAGGGCGGTTTGCGACTTATTCCCCTGAAACCCCCTAATCAGCCATCCCGGTAGTTTCCTCCTTTTCGTTATACTCCAAGCAACCCTTTTACACTTAACCTCACTCACTTAGTATGAAACCGGTACCGGAACGTGCGGAGCCGTCGGAAATCCGAGCGCTTGTCCAGGAATTCCTTCGGACAAGGAGCGAGGATTTGTTTCGTTCGTTGTACCGGGATTGCACGCCCAGGCTTTATCAGTTTGTTTGGCGAATGACCGGTCGGAGAACGGAAGATGCCAATGACATCGTCCAGGAAACCTGGGTGAGAGCCGTTGAACGAATGCACGAGTTCCGATGGAACTCCACATTGAACACATGGCTCATGGGAATTGCTTTGAACTGCTGTCGGGAATTCAACCGCCGAAGGCCGGAACGCGACCTCCAACCGGCCGTGGAGAGTATTTCGGCCATCGTCCGCCCGATTCACGAGAAAGTAGATCTCGAAACGGCGATCGGGCTCCTTCCCGACGGATATCGGACAGTGCTGATCCTGCATGATATTGAAGGACTCCAGCACGCAGAGATCGCTGAACTCCTCGACATCGAGATCGGTTCTTCAAAAAGTCAATTATCCCGGGCGAGGGCATCCATCAGAACAATGCTAAGGCCACATGGTACAACGGAGTACATCGATGAATGACATTCCCGAACTTTCTCCGGAAGAGCGGAAGCAATTCGCCTCCCTCTCCCGCATCCAAAAACCCCCATCAGATCTTGAGGAGAACATCATTATGGAATTACGAGACCGTAATCTCCTTCACCCTCCCATTCGCTTCTTCTCCCTCTCTCGTATTGCCGCCGCAGTGGCCCTTCTTCTCACCGGCGGCGCTGCGGGTTACTTCCTGAGCCCCTCAGAGACACCGCAGTCCTCTCAAGCTCAACAGCCAATGTTCGCACTCTTCCTTCACGAAACCATCGATCCCCGGGAAAACACCAAAGCGTTGGTGGCGGAATACTCCCTTTGGGCTCGCAACCTGCACACCAGCGGCAGGTTCGTGACGGGGGAAAAGCTGGGAACGGACGGGCAAATCCTGATGAAGTCAAACGATGGCATAGAGGCTCAGGAAATCGACTTCAGCACCGAGAACCTGTCCGGGTTCTTCATTATCCAGGCACAGGACTACAATGAAGCGATGACGATCGCATCTGGCTGTCCACATTTGAAATACGGGGGCAAAATAGAAGTGCGAAAAATCGACCCAACCTGATCCTCACCGAACCACAGGAACGACCTCATGACTCTTGTCCTCACGTTCGTCCTTCTAAACACAGCATTCGCTGTGGACGGCCCACCGAAGCCGCGATCCTGCTGCCAGCGTGCATCAGTGAACAGCCAACTCCGTGAAGAAACCGGCCCGGTTCCGGGCGTGAAGCCTGAAGCCGCGCGGTCACTTTTCGAGGCATTGAAGAGAATGCAAGGCACCTGGCAAGGAACGAGCACAAAAGGGTGGACCGAAGAGGTTTCCATTCGCGTGATCGCGGGGGGGTCCGTCGTGCAATTCACCTCCTTTGATGCACACCCCAACGAAACCATGCTGACCTTGATCCACATGGATGTCAACCGCCTTCTCATCACGCATTATTGTGTCGCTCGAAATCAGCCGCGACTCGAGCTTACAGAAATTTCCGACGATGGAACCAGGGCTGTTTTCACATTTCTCGATGCCACGAACCTTCCATCCCGGGATCAAGGTCATATGGACAAAGTTGTTTACCATTTCACGGACAGCACGTCGTTCTCGTCACAATGGACGTGGTATCAGAACGGAGCCGAGCGCTGGCTCGAGAAGATTAATCTTCAAAGGAGCCCACGGTAACTTTCCGTCCCACTTCTTGGAGCGTTCATGACAACCATACCCTTGACCATCAATATGCTCATTGTCAGCTGCACAATGTGGCTCCAAGAACCCTCCGCTCACATCAATTCGCTTGAATGGCTCGGCGGCTGCTGGGAAGGATCGTTTGCCAACGGGCGGACAGTATCTGAGCAATGGATAAAGCCGTCAGGCGGCATGATGCTCGGGACTTCACGAACGGTCAAGAACGGGAAAAGTGTCGCGTTTGAATTCATACGTATCGAGCAATCGGACGACGGCTCAATCCGATATATTGCCCATCCCTCAGGACAATCCGAAACTGTTTTTCTCCTTGTAAAAACGGAACGCAGACAGGCAATTTTTGAAAACCCCACTCATGACTTTCCGCAAAGGATTTTCTACACCCTTATCACGCCCGATTCGTTGATTGCCAGGATTGAAGGAACGGTCAATGGGAAGGTGCGCAGTTCGGACTTTCCCTATCGCAGGGTACGCTGCGAATAGAATTGACGCGATCGATCCTGAAGCCCGCCGTTGATTTCCGAAACTTCATGCATTACATTGTCCCATGCAAGGAGCAACGCGCGGGGGGCGAAAATAATGAAAAGCAGGTTTGGGTCGTGTTTTTGCCACGATGGAGACGCCCCCGGTTATGATCAGGAAGTGCGAAATGAATCACACCCTGTAAGGCGGGGGTATGCGGAAGCACAACGGTGGATAGGCTCACAAGTACCCGAGAACGCCGTTGTTCTCGATCTTGGGTGCGGAACCGGGAATACCATCCTCGCCCTTCCGGAATCCTGCCATGTCACCGCTGTCGATATTTCCCCCAACATGCTCCAGATTGCCGCTCAGAAGCTCGCGGGTCGTAATGTTCGTTTCGTCCTTTCCGATATAATGCAATTCTTCGACCGCGCGCCGGAGCCCTTCGAAATCATTGTCTCAGGCTATGCCATCCACCATCTCCCCGATGATGAAAAAAGTCAGCTGTTTGATCTCTTTTCCTCCCGCCTCCATTCCGGAGGCCGGGTAGCAGTCGTTGACCTGATGTTCAAGAACAAACTGGACCGTGCGGCAGTCATCAATCGATATTCAAATTCGTATCCTGACCTCGTGAAGGATGCAGAGGATGAGTTCTTCTGGGACCTCGAAACAGCGGAACCGGAGCTTATCCGAAAGGGATTTAATGTTTCACTCAAGAAGTTTTCCGATCTCTCCTGGGGATTGCTGGCAACACGATAGGACATTACAAAGGAAGAAGCGTTGATGGAAAACACTGAACACGGGAAGCAAAAAGGCCCCGACCCGCAATGGCTGGCGGTCGGTATCGGGACAGGAATAGCTGTTGGCGCCGGAATCGGAGCCGCGATCGACAACCTCGCCGTTGGGATCAGCGTTGGCATCGCGATCGGATCGGCGTTTGGACTGGGATTTGGGTGCACTCCGAAGAGGACACATCAAGACGAGCAAAAGGGATGACTGAGCGATGAGATTACTCATCATAGGAGCGACCGGCGGAACAGGCAGGGAACTTGTAATGCAGGCGCTGGAACGAGGGCACGCCGTCACCGCATTCGCCCGGAACCCTGCAGACATGACCATCCAGCACGAGCGGCTTACTGTTGCACAGGGAGACGTTCTCGATCCGGCCGCGGTTGAGAATGCGGTAAGAAACCAGGACGCCGTCTTGTCCGCGCTGGGGCACAAACGGTGGATCATTCCCTCCTCTATTCTCTCACAAGGCACGGGAATTGTTGTCGATGCCATGAAACGGCATGGGGTCAAGCGATTCGTTTGCGAGACCTCGTTGGGCGTGGGAAATTCACGGGGGCGACTGGGGCTTTACTATACTCTTTTTGTGATTCCTGTTATTGTGTTTTTCTATTTTAGGGACAAAAAGAGGCAGGAAGAGATCATCCGGGGGAGCGGTTTGGATTGGGTGGTCGTTCGGCCCGGCCGATTGACGAACGGCCGTAAGCGCGGAGAGTATCGTCACGGTTTGAAGATCGGTAATTACATTTGGACGGTATCAATTTCCAGGGCGGATACGGCGGATTTCATGTTGAATCAACTGGAGAACGACGGGTATCTTCGGCAAGCGGTGGGGGTGGCGTATTGAGGGTTGGATGTCAGGGCGAGATGTCGGAAAGGAATTGATTGTGATGAATCTGGAATTGGCGGATTTTTCTCTCGTGGTGAGAGAATCGAGCGTGAAGAGATTCAGCAAAGTACCGTTGGGCATGGAGAACTGGCAATACCAGGCGGGAAAAATGAGCTTTGCAGATCTGGCGTTTCATCTCGTCGAATGCGACCAATGGATGTTGGACATGGTTGGAGGAAATCCGCTTCCTCCAATTACACAGAGTCGGTTTCAAGCCCGTTCCCGGGGAGACTTTGAGACATTGCTGGGGACCCTTCATGCCTCCGGGGAACGCAGGCGATCTTTCATCCAGCAATGTTCGCCGGATATCCACGATCGCCGGATTTATGATCCGAGGGTGAACAAGGAAGTCACGCTTTGGTGGTTCATTGTTCGCGGGAATCTGGATCACGAAATCCACCACCGGGGGCAGGTGGCAATCCTTCTGAATCTCTGCACCCCACCCGCATCTTGATCTGTTGGATTTTTTTTCGTATAATACCTGAACACTTGCTCAACTGTTTCTCTATGAAGACACCGATGCGCCATAATCACCAGGCTGCCATTCGGGAAGCCCGCAAAACCATTGCCGATCCCGACACGGTCGTCGGGTTGGCGGAGATATTCAAGGTCCTCAGCGATCCGACAAGATTGAAGATCGTTCAGGCCCTTTTGCGTACAGAACTCTGCGTTCTCGACATCGCTTCCCTGATGGGTATCAGTGAATCAGCGATCTCGCATCAGATGCGCCTTCTGAAAACCCTGCGCCTGGTCAAACACCGGAAAGAGGGGAAAATGGTGTTTTATTCTCTCGATGATGAGCATATTGAAGATTTGCTCAGAGTTGGAGAGAAACATGTCGGGGAGAAATAATTTTGAATGTCGAATTGCGAATTTTGAGATGCCAAGGACTTCGTAATTCGAAATTGAGCGTTCGACCCGCCCGAACCCGCCCGAACGACCGCGTTTGCTTCAATCGCGTTCGGTCGGGCGGGCGACCGTTCAAATTTAACTCAGACGTTAGGTCGGGCGGGCATTGGACATTGTTGCTCCACGGAAATAAAAAGCACTCTTGAGTGCCGAGTTTCGAATGTCGAAGTATTGAATCATTATGACCAAATCAACCACATTTATCGTTGCCGACCTTTGCTGCGCGACTGAAGAGAATACTATCAGGAGCAAGCTCTCTTCGCTCAAAGGTATCGACGAACTTCGTTTTAATGTCGTTTCGAAGAAGTTGGAAGTCCGCCATTCCTGTGATACGAAGGAAATCCTTGCCGGATTGAATTCCGTCGGCCTGCCGGGAACGGTAGCGAGCGGAAACCGAGAACCCGCGACAAACAAAACCCTCCGCGGTTTGATTGCTTCAACCATCGCCGCGGCAAGCTCGTTTGTTGTCGGACTGCTGCTGTCCGCACTTGACCAGCCGGAGATCATCACGATTTCCCTGTTCCTTGTTTCAATCCTTCTTTCCGGATGGCGGCCGGCTTTCCGGGCCTTCAAATCCGTTCGAAATCTCTCACTCGACATGAACTTTCTGATGGTGATAGCTGTCCTTGGAGCTTTGACTCTTGGGGAGTATGCCGAAGGCGCGGCCGTGATCGTCTTGTTTGCCGTCTCTCTGCTCCTTGAAGCTTTGAGTACTGAACGAAGTCGGAGAGCCATCGAATCGCTCATGGACCTTTCACCATCCACGGCGTTGGTGAAACTTGAAGATCGCGAAGTGCTTGTGCCCGTTGAGGAAGTGCCGGTCGACGCCGTCATCATCATCCGCCCCGGAGAACGCGTGCCTCTCGATGGTCTCGTGCTGGGAGGCGGATCGACAATCGACCAATCCGCCATCACGGGCGAGTCCCTGCCCGTGGCAAAATCGCCGGGCGACTCCGTCTTTGCGGGCTCTTTCAACCAACGAGGCGCCCTTGAAATTCGGGTGACAAAGACCTCAGAAGATTCCACGCTGACGAGGATCATTCGGCTTGTTGAAGAGGCACATGCCCGGAAGGCTCCGGCCCAGACCTTTATTGAACGGTTTGCCCGGGTGTACACACCAGCGGTATTTGTTCTCGCTCTCGCGCTGGCCGTCATTCCCCCTTTCTTCTTCGGAGCAAGTTTTGACGACTGGTTTTACAGGGCCCTTGTCCTTCTTGTGATCGCCTGCCCGTGCGCCCTCGTGATCTCCACTCCGGTCAGCGTCATCAATGCCATCACCAGCGCGGCCCGGAACGGCGTTCTGATCAAAGGAGGCCGGCATCTCGAACAACTCGCAGACATCCGAGCAATCGGATTCGACAAGACCGGTACGGTAACCACGGGTACCGTCGTGATCTCCGATGTGATCTGTGTTGACTCCCTCTCCGAGTCCGAGGTCGTGCGGATCGCCGCGGCAATTGAGGCAAAGTCAGAGCACCACCTTGCACAGGCGTTCCTGCGAAAAGCCGAAATGAACGGTACTGACATCCGGCCGACGGAGGTCCGAAATTTTCAGTCGCTCCCCGGGAGGGGCATTCAAGCGCTGGTGGGCGGCAAACAATTTACCATCGGGAATCATCTGCTTGTGGAGGAACTCGGGCTCTGCAACCCGGAACTCGAGCGCATTCTGGGATCTTTAGAGAGTGAAGGGAAGACGGCGGTTGTGCTCCTGAACGATCACGGGCCGATCGGCGTGATGGGCATATCGGACCAGGTCCGGATTGAAAGTCGCGAAGCGGTGAACCAGTTGCGGCAACTCGGGATCGCGCATGTAGCCCTTCTTACCGGTGACAACCGCGCAACTGCCGCGCAGATAGGACGAACCTTGGGAGCAGACGAGGTCCACGCGGAACTCCTCCCCGAACAAAAACTCGCGGTCGTTCATTCTCTGAAGCAGCGGTATGGGCGAACAGCCATGGTCGGAGACGGCGTGAATGATGCCCCCGCTCTCGCCGCCGCTGACGTGGGATTCGCAATGGGCGGAATCGGTTCTGACACGGCGCTTGAGACAGCGGATGTGGTCCTCATGTCGGACAACTTGCTGCATCTTCCGGCGACAATCAGACTTGGAAAGCGGGCTCTGGCAATTATCAAACAGAATATCGCGATCGCCCTGGCGACAAAAGCGCTCTTTCTCGGGCTGGGGGTGATGGGACTTACCAGTCTTTGGCTGGCCATCCTGGCAGATGACGGGGCAACATTGGTTGTCGTCTTGAACAGCTTGAGACTGTTGGCCTGGGGGCGAACGGAGAGTAAGGAGTAGGCAGTTGGGAGTATGAAGAAATCACTCTCTCCGTGGCATGAAATGAAGGCTTCCTCTCCTCTGTAACCAATAACTCAATTATCTAATCTCTCGTTGACTTTTTTCCCCCTTTTTGCTATCTTTAAGGCCTGTTTAATCATACAATTGTCTTAAAACGATCAAGGTCTCTGTCATGTTCGCAGTTGTGGAAATTGCAGGTCAGCAGTATAAAGTCGCCAAAGCCGATACGATTGACGTTCCGAAATTGGAATCTGAGGTCGGGCAGAAGGTCACATTCGACAAGGTGCTGCTCGTCGGAGACGACAAGCAGACGAAAATCGGCGCTCCGTATGTCGCCGGAACCCTGATTGAAGCGAAGGTGGTCAAACACTTGAAAGACGAGAAGGTCACCGTCTTCAAGAAGAACAAGCGCAAAGGATACAAGCTTCGGCGGGGTCACAGGCAGGATTACACGACACTCGAGATCACGAAAGTAGCATA
>JBBEEC010000083.1:36279-49868 GCA_040880975.1 Bacteroidota bacterium
TTCGGCGGGGTCACAGGCAGGATTACACGACACTCGAGATCACGAAAGTAGCATAAGACAAAACTCGAAATTCGAATTTCGAATTTCGAATTTATCTGAGGATTGCTGAGGAATTATGGCTCATAAAAAAGGCGGTGGAAGTTCACGAAACGGCCGGGACAGTCAGGCCCAACGGCTTGGCGTGAAAAGGTTTGGCGGGGAGACGGTTTCCGCCGGCAGCATTCTCGTGCGCCAGCGCGGGACGAAATTTCAGCCGGGCATCAATGTCGGGCTCGGAAGCGATGATACCCTGTTCGCCCTCGTCACCGGTATCGTCAAGTTCGAACGGGTCAGCAAGACCAAGAAACGCATAAGCGTTTACTCAGCAAATTAGTCCCCCCCTCAAGTCCCCGACGCCCGGGGACTTTTTTTTATTCCTTGAAACCATCCGCTCCGGATCCATCCGGGGTGACCATCTCAGGAGTTCCCATGAAAATCACAGTCATCGGTGCCGGCAACGTCGGGGCAACCGCAGCACAGCGCATTGCCGAAAAAGAACTTGCCAATGAGGTCGTGCTGATCGATGTTGTCGAAGGGCTGCCTCAAGGCAAAGGACTCGACATGTACGAATCCGCGCCTGTCGAGGGCTTCGATGCAAAGGTCATAGGCACAAATTCATACGACCAAACCGCTAATTCCGACATCATTCTGATCACCGCCGGCATTGCCCGAAAACCCGGCATGAGCCGCGACGACCTGCAGAACACCAACGCGAGTATTGTGAAATCGGTGACCGAACAGGCTGTGGCAAAATCACCCGGCGCCATCATCATCGTGGTTTCCAATCCGCTCGACGTCATGACTTACGTCGCAAAAAAAGTGAGCGGATTTGAACGCCACCGGGTCATCGGAATGGCCGGCGTTCTGGATTCAGCCCGTTTCCGCACATTTATTTCGATGGAACTGAACGTTTCCGTGGAAGACGTGTCGGCGTTTGTACTGGGCGGACACGGTGACACGATGGTTCCCCTTCCGCGCTATTCCACCGTTGCGGGTATTCCCCTTCCGGACCTCATGGATCAGGCCACAATTGACCGCCTGGTCAAGCGGACGCGTGATGGCGGTATCGAGATCGTGAACCATTTGAAAACCGGAAGCGCCTATTATGCCCCCTCGGCTGCCGCGGTCGAAATGATCGAAGCCATTGTGAAAGACAAGAAGCGGATTCTCCCCTGCGCGGCATGGTTGCAAGGCGAGTACGGACAGAAAGACGTGTACTGCGGAGTGCCCATCAAGCTTGGCCGAAACGGCATGGAAGAGATCATTCAGATCAAACTGACGCCCGATGAACAGGCGGCGCTTAATAAATCTGCTGCAGATGTGAAAGCGAGTATTGCGAAGTTGAGCATCTGAGAATGTGAGATGTGAGTCGTTGAGTAATGACTTAGTCACTTTGCCGCATTCATAATGAACGCCGGACCGTGTGTCCGGCGTTTTTATTTCAGACGTCCTTTATGTCTCGCTGAAGGAGGCAAACCGTTGAACGGTTTCAAGGAAGTCCGTCCTGACCGTCATTACCCACAACTTAAGTTGAAGGTAATGACACCTCTCTTTACTTCCACGATAAGTCGTTTCAACGACTTCTTTCCAAGAACGCTACGAAAAGGCAAACCGAGACACTACTTGTTTTTGAGGGGGGTTTTTGGTAGAATCGAAGGACTGGTAACCACTCACAGGTGACTACTTGGGCCTCCGCTGGGGTCTCCGCCTCGCTTTCATCTTCCTTACAGTACCCACTCATGCTATTTGTGGCGGATTTCAATTGAACGAACATGGGGCCAGGGCTGTAGGGCTCGGCGGCGCGTTTGCCGCCCGGGCGTATGATCCCTCGGCTCTCTATTACAATCCTGCCGGACTTGGTTTTCAGGTTAAGAATCAGATCACCCTCGGCACAACAATCATTTTCCCCGACATAGCGTTTTTCGGTCCGTATCAACTGAACACCAATGAGAAGACCGAAATGACGAGCCAGGTCTTCACTCCCATCAACTTCTACGCCACGTATCACTGGTCCGATGATCTGCATTTCGGCATCGGCGTCAATAGTGCGTATGGCCTTGGGACAAAATGGCCCGACGACTGGTCGGGAAAATTCATCACTACTCAGGCAGATCTTCAATCCTACTTCATCACGCCGACGGTCGCCTATCGTATCGCAGACAATCTTTCGATCGGAATCGGCTTCAATTATGTCTTCGGCAGTGTTGCGATCAACCGCGTCGTGAGCGACCCATTTGACCCCCACGCGACGATCAGCATGAAACTTGATGCCTCGTCCTTCGGCTTCAACGCCGGGATCCTCTACAAAGCCACGACGGACCTTTCCTTGGGGCTTTCGTACCGCAGTTCCGTTCGGCTTGATGCCACCGGTACGGCAGATTTTTCGCCGAACCGTCCGGTGTACCCCGAAGGAGACGTGACATCCTCCATAACGCTTCCTGCGACCGGTTATTTTGGTATCGCTTATTCCGTTCTGGAAAACCTCGTGGTGGAAGCAGATTATCAATACGTCGGCTGGTCGTCTTACAAAGAGCTCGTGATCGAATTCAAGGCGGATGGTTCACGCGTAGTCGAGCCGAAGGAGTACCAGGACACTTACATTTTGCGATTCGGGGCAGAGTATACCATGGAGAATCTGCAATTGCGGGCCGGCTATTTTTATGACCATTCCCCCGTGCAGACCCGTTACGTCGACCCCTTGCTTCCGGATGCGAGCCGAAACGGACTCAATCTCGGATTGGGTTACACTATCACAGAACAGATCAGCATCGATGCGGCATATATGTTTTTAATTTTTGAGGATCGAAAAGCAGAGCAAACGGTGGTCAATTTTGACGGAACGTATCAGGCAAGGGCAAGTTTGTTGAGCATTGGTTTGACCTACACGCTGTAGGACTGGAGCCGTTCATCACCAACCTATGAGTCGGTTAAAGAACAAATTGGTTCCTCTGGGTGTGCTCATTCTGTTCTCAGCAGGGAGCTGTACCCAAACCGCGCCAACGGGTCCTGTCGCGGGGCTGGGAAGCGTGCCGGTAACGAAGTATGTTGCCATCGGGAACAGCCTGACGGCGGGGTATCAATCCAACGCGCTATACGCATCCTCGCAATCGTACAGTTATCCCTCTCTGATTGCACGGCAGCTTCGCACGGCCGGAGCGAACCTTGGGACTTTCGAACAACCACTTGTCAGCGATCCCGGCACGCCGGATACAGCGGGTGGAACGGCGGCGCGGCTTGAGATCCTGGGCTTTTCCGGATCGTTGCCTTTGGTTGGTTCGCGCAGCGTGGCCGCCGGAACGGCTCTCAACGCGGCCCTTGCAAGGCCTTACGATAACCTTGGAATTCCCTACGCCCCCCTTCTGAGTTTCCTGGACACTACCAACGCGTTTCCCGGCGCACTTGGGTTCTTCACGAACCACGTTCTCCGCCCCGGCGGAACACTGCCGAAAAGCGTCTTCCAGCAGGTTGTTGCCCTTCAGCCCGACCTGATCACATTTTGGCTGGGAAACAATGATGTCCTCGGTTTTGCGACCAGTGGCGGAGTAAGTCCATCATCGCCGACCGACGCGGGCGTGTTCGCAGCGCAGTATGCCCTTGCGCTTGACACACTCCGGAGTGCGTTACCGAATGCCAGGATCCTTGTCGGCAATATCCCTGATGTGACTTCGATTCCGTTTTTTACGACCGTGGGACCGTACCTCCAGTCTGTGGGTATCACGCAAGCGTGGGGCATCCATTCGACCGGCGATACGCTCCTCATGTCGCTTCAAACAAATCTCCTCACGCTCCTCGCCCAGAGCTCGTTCGCATCCGGAAAAGGTCTCGCCCGATTGAACCCACTTCCCAATCATGTCATACTCGATGCAACAGAGATCGCAACGGCACAAGCGGCCGTCACCGCATTCAACAACATTATCGCCGCGGCTGCAGCACAGAACAGCGCGCTGCTTTTCGACGCCAACACTCTGTTGAAAAGAGTCCAGCAGGATGGTTATTTCATTGCTGGGGAAGTGTTCACATCGGATTACTTACTCGGAGGCCTGTTCAGCCTTGATGGTGTGCACCCATCATCGCGCGGATACGGCATTGTAGCGAACGAGATGCTCCGCACGATGAATGGCGGATTTGGCATGAATATTCCCTTCGCCGATGTTTCGGAAATCCCCGGGATTCCGGTACCGCTTCTGAAAGGTGTGCTTCCCCGAATTGAAGCCGATGCCTTTGAGCATTTTCATCTGCTTTTCAGCCCCCACCGTTGAATTTTCCAGCAAAGCCTTATTCCCACCCTTGCATCTGAAATCCCCGTTTCTTAACATGACCCTACTTGTTTCGAACACATTTCAATTCACAGGAGGCCCCATGAAGTACGGACACGCGTTGCTCCTCTTTCTTGTAGCGAGCATGCTCATTGTTGCACCAGGCTGTAAGAAGTCGACGGACCCCGCAGAGGCCGAAAAGGTCATGGGTGATCTTTTCCCTTTGACAGCCGGCCACAAGCTTACGTTCAATGGTTTTATTCGCCATGCCGTCAATGATACCAATATTACGGTGACCGGCGGCTTTTATAGGGGCATCATGACGGTTCTTCCTGCCGCCCCACCGCTTCCGCCGAATGTCGCTACGCTCGCCGGGACGACGTTTTTCATTTCCGATTCATCGCTGGTCGACCCGGCTCCGGTATGGGTTGTCAGCGGATTCTATGTCAAGAGGACCTCTTCCACCTCCGGCGATTTCTACTTTCTCACGAACGCAGGACGGTTTTATCGGCAAACCTTTGTCAATCGAGTGGATTCGCTCAAGTGGATCCTTCTGGTCAAAGAAAACGCGACAGTCGGAGAATCGTGGGTGGCCTTCGATAGTTCCTATACCAGCTCATCCGGCGCAGTGGGAACAGCAAGGCTGAGAATCGATTGCGTGTTTGACGGCTTGGCCGGAGTGACGGTGAATGGCCAAACGTATCAGGCCTACAAGTTGACTGCGACGCGCTCTGTATACGTCGGCGGAGCTCCAACACCCGTCTCGCAAGGAGCCACAGCGACTGTGTACCTCGTTCCCGGTCTGGGCATCGTCAAATTCCTGTTCAATTCCGACGGCGAGACCCCCGGCTTTGACCGAAACCTGCTCAGTAAGAACTTCTAACTTCCTTTTCCTCAGAACATTTCAGCAAGCCCCGACGATCCCTGTCGGGGTTTGTTGAATCTATGCCCACGATTGAGCCGGTCCGCCGGCGGGAGACAGACATCCGTGAAATTTCCGATCATCATTCGTCAAACACTCCTTCTTTCTTTAGCCCTTGCCACAGCTTCACCCTCTTTCGCTCAAACACAGGGAACCGCACAGGTCTTGGGGATTGTGAAAGACGATGAGAACCGACAGGGGATCCCCTTCGTCAATATCGTGATCAAAGGAACTCAGCTGGGGGCGGCCTCCGATGAGGAAGGAAGATATCTCATCAGGTCTATTCCACCGGGCGAATACACCCTCTCGGCATCGGCAGTCGGATTCCGGACCTCGGAAATCACCCTTCGACTCGATCCCGGCGCATCCTTCACGGTGGATTTCCGTCTCATTCATTCCATGGTTGAACTCGGTGAAGTGCTCGTCTACGGGGCGTCTCTAAGACGCGAGCGGATCACAGATGCTCCGGCCTCCATCGCCATCGTCGAGGCGAACGACATTGCAAGGAACGCCAGCCACGGTCAGCTTCCCAAACTGCTCGAAGCGGAACCCGGCGTTGACATGGTGCAAAGCGGGTTGTATGACTTCAATATCAATACACGCGGATTTAACAGTTCCCTCAACCGGAGATTGCTGATCCTTCTTGACGGCCGCGATCTCGGGACAGCCTTTCTCGGAGCGACGGAATGGAACGGACTGACCATCCCGCTCGAAGAACTTGGGAGAATTGAACTCGTGCGTGGCCCAGGGTCAGCCCTGTATGGCGCAAACGCCTACAACGGCGTGATGAACATAACTTCTATACCACCGAGAGCAGCTCAGGGAACGAAGGCGATCGTTGGCATCGGCGAGCTGAGTATGTTTCGCGGAGACGTGCGTCATGCAGCAGCGGTCGGACCCTGGAGCTATCGCATCAACCTTGGCGCAATCACCGGAAAAACATTCAGCCGGGTACGAACCGGGAGGCAATTCGAATACGTCATGCATCCACTGCTGAACGACGAATTGAAGGACCTGAATACCGACCCGGTCCAGAACATGTACGCTTCAGCACGGTTGGATTATGACTATGCAGACGGGTCAGTTGCCACGGCTGAAGGAGGCATCGCTGAGGTGAAAAACGAGGTCATTGTGACGGGCATTGGGCGCGTTCAGGTTCAACATGCACGGCGCCCCTGGGCAAGGATCGCCTATACGGGACACGGGTTCAGCTTCATTGGGTGGACGAGTGCACGCGTCAATGTGAAGCCGGAAGTTTCTTTGTCCACCGGGCTTGACCTCTACCAGGATGCGCTCATCTCCCAGGCGGAAGCCCAGTACGCTTTTGACGCCTTCGACAAACAACTTCTCTTGGTCGTCGGCGCTTCGCATCGAATGGTCGACATCGGTACGAAGGGCACATTGATGCAGGAAACGCGGCACGACAATATGAGCGGCATCTTCGGTCAACTCGAGTACAGGATCACCGGCAACCTCAAAGCGCTGTTCGCAATCCGCTGGGACCGCAGCACGCTCCACGACAGCCAAATCTCGCCGAAAGCCGCCGTCGTGTATTCATTTCTCGAGGGCCATTCGCTGCGCGCCACCTTCAACCGGGCCTTTCAGTCCCCGAACTATTCTGAGCTGTTTCTCCACGTCAGACACCCAATCCGAAACCTTGCCTACTACGGAAACATGGTGGAAAATCCAACCGGATTGACTGGATTTGTTAGCGGAGCTCAACCGGGGCCGCTCAGGGATATGACCGTGGAGAAGATCGTCGGATACGAATTGGGTTACAAAGGAGTGTTTTCGAATGCGCTGTTCTTGACGGTCGACGTGTACTATAGTGAACTAACTGATTTCGTGACCGATCTCGCGGTGGGTGTCAACCCGCGGTTCCCGGCCGACGGAATATATTCAAGTGGCCCGAACCGGACAATCTGGTCATATGTGAATACCGGGCACGTCCGCGAAGCGGGCGCTGAAATCGGCGCCAACTATTACTTTTCGGACGAATGGCTTTTCCGGGCGAATTTCTCCAGCTATCTTTTTGAAGTTGTCGAACAAAATGTGAACGACGTTCTCATTCCGAACTCCCCCGAATACCGCGTCGGCGGAGGCGTGACCTATTCGTACGGGAAAGGTGATGTAGGGATTGGAATCAAGTATATACCCACGTTTGAATGGGCGGCGGGAATTTTCCGGGGACCAATCCCGGCCTATACGATCTTGGACCTGAGCGGCACGTACAATGCGACTGAGAATTTGATGCTCGCTCTCAGCATCTCCAATGCCTTGGATCGGGAACATTATCAGATCTTTGGGGGATCGATACTTGGACGGAGAAGTGTGCTGACGGCCGCTTACTCGTTTTAAGAGGGGGGCGATTCCCCCTCAAAGAACAGTGTAAGACTCCCGGAATCTCAAAGGTTTATCATGAGAAGATTCCGGGAGTCTACGTTTTTTTGGGGGGGGGAATCGCCCCACTACCGCAATCTCTTCAAGTTAATCGCCATCTCCACCTTTGTTCCTGTTGCCGTAGGCTGAAAATCAACCCGATCCATCATTGACCTGATCAAGAAGATACCCCTTCCGCTTTCTTTCAACAGGTTCTGTTCATCGAGGGGATTCGGTACACTCGCCGGATCAAACCCTCCCCCCTCATCCGTCACGCTCACCACGATTGAATCCTTATTCACCAGGCATCGAACGCACACCTTCTTTGCAGGGTCAGATTTATTTCCATGAAGGATGGCGTTGTTGACCGCTTCCGTTGCCGAGACAAACAGGCGATGGAACGTACCGTCGTCCAGCCGGGACTTCTTGTTCACCGCTTCAAGAAATTGTTCAACCCGCCTGATCTCCGCCGGCGTGCTGATGCACTCCATCTCAAACATGGTGTGGGGGTGATCGCCGTTTTTCTGTTCGATCTTGGCCACCACGGGGTTTCGTTTCTTCTTCGCCATACGCTACAGGATCGTTGCCACAATGAATGAAAGATTGGAATAACTCCGCCCTGCTCCAAGGTGATCCGACTGCGACTCCCGCCAACCCTCGATTTCCACCCGCCCTCCTCCTGGCCCGCGCCAAGACACGCTCACGGTTGGCCCTGCACTTATCAGCCGGCCTTCGAAGGCCCGATTCTTTCCCTCGTACCGGTACCGCGACTGGGAGAAATATCGGTACCCGATGCCCATAAGGAGGTGATCCGTAACACGAGCCGATATCCTCGGCCACCATGACTGCTCGACGAAGTATCGCTCCGGCCGTTCGCGGAACTCACGCCATCGCAGGATCCCGCGCTCATACACCCTCACCGATCCCTGAAAGAGCGCCTCGAGCGAGCGGCCGATCCGGATCCAGGTCGAATCGGTCCACGTGACCTGCCGGAATGAAAAACTTCGTACGGATTGCACCTGGTCCTCGAAATCGTACACCGTATAATTCGCCATAACTTCCCCTGTGGTCCGGGAAACGAGCCATGCAACGGGAGTGAACGTCACAGCAGGTCTCAGGCGAATGATCCGGTTCCAGGTATTGTTCGCGCTTTGGAAGCGGCTCAGATACACCAGGTGACTCAAAGCCGCGTCAGCCAGAACCGAGAGCGACAGCGCGTCGCTGAAGCGATGGGTTTCCTCGACAGACACGAGAAGCAGAAGTTCATCGCGGTCGTCGGTATTCAGTGAATCGGGTGTGTCGTAGCGTAATATGCTCGCCGATCCTGAGAGATTCAACAAATCTTTTTGACCGAGAATAGCCGACGCGCCGAGCCCGAGCGTAGATCGGCGAACCGTATTGCTGAGCCGACGAGCCGCCAGGTTCTGCCGGTCAAACGTCGGTCGGGGGACCGTCGGATCATCCCGGACCCTGTGCTGTTCCTGCCGCTCCTCAAATTCGGCGGTGACCATGGTCGAAAGCCATGAAAGCGGGCTCATTCGCACCATGCCGCCGCCGACGATCCGTTCTTCCGAGATCGCGGCATCAAGAATGGCGTTTGCGGGATTGGAAACACTCTTGAAGCGATACGAACGATCGATCGTGCGGCTTGCAAAGGCAGCGTGAAAATTGAACAACGTGAGCCCTGATTGGTAGGTGAGCGTATCGGCAATTCCGAACTCCCTCGATGCCCGCCGGAAGATGTTCGCCGATACTTGAAAGTCCTGCTGAATGCCGGGATCGGCCCGTGCGTAGAATTCGCGCACCTGGCCGGCGTAGGAAAGGGAAAATGAATTACTGGCCGATTCGCTGAACGCGCGAACAATGGAAACCGTGGCCGAATCTGCCTCGATTGTCCTTGGACTAAGCCAGGAACGTCCGATGCGCCCGGCGGCGGCAATATCAAATTCATCGAGACGAAGAGGAGACGCCCGCAATTCAAAAAGGGCGGAGAATCCCCGGTCATGAATACCCTGCTGGCCGGAAAACTCGTAGCCGCCCATGACCCCAAGCGAAATCAACGGTGTCAGGCGGGCCCAGGGTCCTGCCAACATCTGGTGCTCTGACCGGTTTCCAAGGTCAAGTTGGGTGTTGTCTGAAAGGACCGACGAAATAACTGATGTCCTGATGCCCCAGTCTTCTGTCAGGGGAATACCCATGGCCAGGCGAAGCCCCAGCTCATCCTGGATCGCATTCCGGCCTGTCTTGATCAGGCGTGAACGGAGATTTTGATCGACATCGAACGAGATACCGCCGACGAAACGATTAAGGAGCAGGCGTTCTGTCCAACGGAATGTCTCGAGCGAACGGTCAAATCCAAAGGACACGGACGCGGTGGTATCCGCTGATCCCTGCGCCTGAATGCAGGGAGCGAGGCCTGCAACAAGGAAGATGCACAGACAAATTTGAGGGGCTTTAAGCCCAGAGCCGCGCATGCAAGGCCCTCAGGAATTGCTCTTTCTCAACACTCAGTGCAACGGAGACCGCAGGCCTGTTTGCCCCGGACCTTTTCCGAAAATCCGCCACCGTCATCCCCCGCGTCCATTGTCCCTTCGTTTCGACGCGCGCCTCTGTTCGTGTCCATCGGAACCATGATTCATCGATCGCTGCTGCAACAGCGAGCGGATCATGCAGGTATCCGCCGTTAAATCCCTCGGTTGTTCTGTGATAGGCCATGTAGGACCGTGTGGAGCGCCTGATGAAACGTGAAACCGGATTCGGCCTGCGCTTTGCGCGGTACTCGAGTTCGGCGCGCATCAGAACAATCTGCTCGGTCAGGTCGAGCGGAACGATCCGGAGGGGAAGCCCGCTCGTCAATATCAGATCCGCGGCCTCAGGATCAACAAAGTAATTGAATTCCGCTACAGGGCCGGTATTCCCCGGAACCCGGAAAGCTCCGCCCATGGAAACAATGCGGCCGGCTTTCCTGAGCGATGCCGGCCTGCGTTGCCATGCGCGGGCAAGATTCGTCAAAGGGCCGAGAGCGACAATAGTAAGGCGGTTTTTGTAATGATCGCAATGATCCAGAATCACGTCCACAGCATTTGGAAGGATCTTTTGCGCCGAGGCCCGCAGCGGAGGGCGCACGTCGCCCAGACCGTCGCGGCCATGGACTTCGGGGGCAGTTACGAGGGATCGCCGCAGGGGCTTCGAAGAACCACTGGCAACAATGATGTCCTGTGGCGGACTGAGCAATTTGAGGATCCGAAGGACATTTCGCGTGCATTTCCCCACCTCCACATTTCCTGCCACCGTGGTAATGGCCTTCACAGACACCTCGGAGGATCGGAGGGCGAAGATCAGCGCAAGAGCATCATCAACTCCAGCATCAGTGTCTATGAGGATGGGCCGGGGCATGAAGAAAGTGAAGGTGATGGGTGAAAAGCAGAAGCAATGTCGAATGTCGAATTTCGAAGTGTGAAGGTCATGGTGTGACCTCAGAAATCAGAGCCAAACGTCCGATACACGATATTTCGGTGTGAATCCAAGAACAGCCTGCGCTTTGTGCGACGAAATCAGTGATGCAGCACCGGAAAGGCCTCCGCCGATGTTTGCTGTTTCCGGGAAAAACCTCGCCAGCAAACCCCGGCTTTCCTTCCCCGCCCAATTCTCCGACGCACAAATGAACATGACCTCGTGGGCCGTCGGCAAAGGAGCATCCAGAGCAGTGGCGATTGCACGGGAAACATCGAACACATGAATCCAGGCCCACAGGTTCTTATACCAGTTTTCGTACTCGTTTACAAGCTTTCGGTAGAGGGCGATTTCGGATTCGATAGGGCACCAGATCCACGGCGCGCGGAGGCAAACGGTCTGCATTCCGGTCTTGGCCGAATATCCACCGCACAGAAGCTCTCCCGTCACTTTGCTTTGACCGTATGCGTCCTGCGGTCTGGTCGGATGCTCTTCGTCGATGGGGACGTAGACGGGCCACAGGCGGGTGGTGCTGAAAGCAAATCCAAGTGTAGACTCGCTGGACATGAAAACGAATTTTTGAATGCCTGCTCTGGCGCACGCCTCGAGCATATGAAATGTGCCAATGGCATTAGTACGGAAAACCACTTCCGGGGGATGATTCAGCGGATGCGGAATTCCGGCCAGGTGAACGACGGCATCAAAAGGGCTGGTTGGGTTGAAGATCGAAGGATTCAGCTCACCAAGTTGCAGGATATCACACTTGTGGAACTTCAGATCCGGGCGATGACTTGGAACAAGATCGAGGATCTCGACCTCGTGGTGATTCGCCAACTCATCGACGACAAACCTCCCCACGAGGCCGCTTCCGCCTGTCACAAGCACCTTCATGCAAGTGAATCCGCCTTCTCTCCCTTTGCCGGTATGGCCGCATGGGTGAACCCGGATTCCCTGAGCTTTACGGCAAGTTGATCGGCCTGATTCATTTCCCCATGTACGAGATAAATACCCTTCAGCCTCTTTTTCTCCATTCGTCCGATGTACTGGAGCAATTCGTCCTGACCCGCGTGCGCAGAAAAGGAGTTCAGAATGGCAACTTCTGCGTTGAGCCGGACCACATCCCCTAAGATCTTTACTTCCGGCTGCCGCTCCACCAGGCGCCTCCCGAGCGTGTGCTCCGCCATGAATCCCACGACCAACACCGTGTTTCTGCTCTCCTCGATATTGTTCGCCAAGTGGTGAAGGATCCTCCCGCCTTCGCACATTCCTGAAGCGGCGATGATCACACAAGGCTCTTTTTTTCCATTCAGCCGCTTTGAATCGTCAACAGACCGGATGTATTTCAGTCTGCCAAAACCGAACGGATCGTCGTCATGATGCAAATACCGCAGAGTTTCTTCGTCAAAACATTCCGGATGGAGCCGGAACACTTCTGTTGCGTTTACAGCAAGCGGACTGTCCACATAAACCGGCACAGCCGGGAGTTTTCCCTCGTTGAATAATTCGAACGTCGCATAGACGATTTCCTGAGTTCTACCGACGCTGAAAGCCGGAATAATGACCTTTCCTCCTCTATCCACCGTTCGGCGAATGACCTCGAGGAGGGAACGATTCATTTCGGTGACCGGCTCGTGGACTTTTCCGCCATACGTGCTTTCAGATATGAGAAGATCGACATCTCCCATATGTTCGGGATCTTTCAAAATTGGCATGTCTTTCCGGCCCAGATCACCCGTAAACCCGAGGAGCGTTTTCTTTCCGACTTCCGTGATCTCTGCAAGGACAGACGCAGATCCCAGGATATGGCCTGCATCGAAGAATTTCACGCGAATACCATCCGCCACATCAAAATATCTTCTGTACGGAACACCGACGAACTGGTCGATCGTTTGGTCGACATCTTTTGACGTGTAGAGAGGTTCCTTCGGGAGATCCGCGTTTTTCCCCCGCTTTTTCAAAAACGCGAGGTCTCGTTCCTGCAGATAGGCGCTGTCATACAGCATAATCTGACAGAGATCCCGCGTAGCGGCGGTGGCATAGATCCGACCGTGGAATCCGGATTTGACGAGGTTCGGGAGATTGCCCGCGTGGTCGATGTGCGCATGGGATAACACGACGGCATCAATTGTTGAAGCGTCGAAGGGAAACGTGCGATTTCGTTCGTACGCCTCAGCTCGCCGGCCCTGAAATAATCCGCAATCGAGCAGAATCTGCACCCCGTTGACCGAAACGAGATGCATGGAGCCGGTGACGGTCTGCGCTGCGCCAAGAAATTGTAAAGTCATGGAGAGAGAAATGATTTGATTGGTACTCTGAACATTGGGAAATATCGTATCGGATTCAAGCTCGTAAACGGTGAAAGTAGAACGGCGGACAATGGATAACGGAACAGCGTCCTTGGTTGGTGGTTTTTGGTTATAAGTTCATGGTTTCTGGTTGCAGCGTTTGTTCGAAACAAAATGCATAACCAGAGACCAATAATTAAAAAAAGCGAAGGGGCAGCCATCCCTTGCAGGACAACCACCCCTCCTTAGCCCGGC
>JBBEEC010000083.1:49968-51428 GCA_040880975.1 Bacteroidota bacterium
AAAAAGCGAAGGGGCAGCCATCCCTTGCAGGACAACCACCCCTCCTTAGCCCGGCCCCCTCCCAAGGGCACGGGCAATCAAAACAAATGAATTGCTGAGAGTTTAAGGTTTAAGGTTTAAGGTTTAAGGTTTCGGGCCGTTTGTTTTTGGTACTGTCCCTCCCTCTAAGCTTGCGGCTACCTATGTTGTTTCTGATTTCTGATTTCTGACCCTTCACTTCGCTCAGGGCAAGCTTCTGACTTCTGACCCTTCGCTTCCCGCCTGACCTCTATAGCTACTAAACAGTCGGGCAGGCGCTCAGGGCAAGCTTCTGACTTCCCCGAAAACAGAATTCGGGGCAAGCTGACTTCTGATTTCTGATTTCTGACCTCCGTCCCCACTATCTACACCTCTTCACCCTTCATCCCGTCCCGCCCAGAGTTAGGCACGCTACTTGGAAATTCCCAGCAGGCGGGACTAACTCTGATGGCGGGACGAGGATCCCGCCTTCCAAGATTGATATCTGAGGCGGGACCCTTCACTATTTAATCATCACCATCCTCTTCGCGCTTACGTATTCTCCGGAAACCAACCGGTAGAAGTACACGCCCGTCGGCACTCTGGTTCCATGATCGTCCGTGCCATCCCATGTGACGCGGTATGTACCTGCCGTATGCTCGCCGCGCGCAAGTGTCTTGACCTTTTCGCCGAGCAGGTTGAAAACCTGAACCAGTGTCCGGGCGAACTTGCCCTGCACATCCGGTACTTCAAACTGGATGTTCGTTCCGGCGTTGAAGGGATTCGGATAGTTCTGATACAGTCGGAATGCCGAAGGATAGGCATTCTGGACTGCCGACAACGAAATGCGAACCGCGACGTCAAACGCGGTATCCGCTGTGCTGATGATCGCATACACGGAATCAATCTCCGTCGTATCCGCAAGCATCAAGGGCAGGCGCACAATCGAACCAGAGCCCGTGTCGATGGGCACATTCTGGAGATTGTAGACCACAAGCCGGACCTCGCCTCCACTTGAGTTGACGAAGAACTGCATATCCCTTGCTCTCGGGAAGACAACGTCCGTCCGGTTCACGGTCGCAGAGGTATTCAAGGCTATGACAAGCTGGATACCCTTGATCGGCACGTCGTTCGTCAGATTAAGCCTTGTACCCAGTGGTGTGATCTCCAATGACCCGGTGATGACCGGAGCGAGAGAAACCTCCGCACCGCCGCTGATTTCCGACGCTACGGGACGAATTCCCTTCGGCAACGAAACCGTTCCGAGAAGTGCGTTCTGCACCACGACGATATCGAGCACGTTGATCGCACCATCCCGATTGACGTCCGCCTTCGCCGAATCCACTCCTGCAAGGATCCTGCGCTCAAGGATGTGATCGACCATCGTGGTCAGATCGGCAATATTGACGTCGAAGTCGTTGTTCACATCCGCCACGATAAAGGAGGCGGTGGCAATGAACTGA